>NZ_VANV01000004.1 GCF_022496765.1 Acidaminobacter sp. JC074
GATAGCTTTTAAAAATAGATAGGAAAATCCTACCGTTAGCTCGTTTATCTTTCTTTAAAAACATTGAAAAACCTCATTTCTGTCTATTAATATTATACCATAGAATTACATAGAAGTACAAGAAAAAGAATTAAAATTTGACAAAAAAATAAGCTGTGATGATGCTGTTCCAACGAATAGAATGCTGTTAGTTATTAGAAATAGCCGTCAAACTCGCGAGTTCGGAAAAGGAACCACAGTAACTATCAGTATTCCACTTGATGTTATAGACTTTTAAATGTGCTGTAATACGACTGTAATAAATCTTGTGTATAATGAAATTACTAAAATCGCGGGAGGAGCGACTATGATGAGGAAGTTCATGATACTTCTTTTGATTCTTATAATGGCATTATCTGCAAATATAATGGTATTTGCGAATGATGAAACATCAGAAGAGTATGTACACATTATCAGTCCAGAAGTGGGCGAATCAGGAAAAATGATATTAAACGAGGCTTTGTTTATTTCTATATATGTTCAAACTGACGACACAATGTATCTTAATTTAAAGAAGGTCGTACCATCTTTTAATTTTGACGAAGAGGCGGAAGAAAAAGAGTATGTAGAAATGATACCACTTGTACCTGCACTACCTGTTGAAGAGGTAGAGGTAGAAGAGGAAAAGATTTCTTTAGCTGAAGTTGAAATTATCGAAGAAGAACCATTAACAAAAGATGAAGTTGTAGCATCTTACACAATTGCCGAGGACGACTTTAAAATTGTTGAAGAAGAGCTGGCAAATGCAAAAGCTGCTGCTAACATTGAAACTTTTGTAGATGAGACTTCACCTGAATATGATCCGTCATATCAGTTGACTGAAGAAGACATCGAAGCAGCTAATTATTTAGATGATGTAACTGTTAGATACAATGAAGCACTTGCTAATTATGAAAAGTGGAAAAAAGAGTATGATAAATTATTCGAAGAAGATGTTTTCGAAAAACTAGAAATGGTTGTAGATTCATCATTACCATATTTCGAGCATACTGTTTCAGACGTTGAGCCAGGTTCATACAAGCTAATTGTTACCAATGATTTAAATGAGATTGTTGAGCAGTTAGATTTTGAAGTTGTTTCAGAGCAAGTCATTGCAGACAAGATTATTGAAAATACAAATGTATTCGAAAACATTATAGACAATGATGTTTTCAATAGTGAAGATATTTTTGAATAGAGGACTAATGAAAGAACTATTTAAGAGTTTTCTCTTAATTTCATTAACTGTTTCAGCGATTATACTTACTGGCGCTGTCTTTATGACTGAACCAGAAGCTGAATCACCAACTGAGCTACCTCAAGAACTCGAAAAAATCGATATATTGAAGATGATAAGACCCCAAAATTATGTTTTTAGTTTTGGGGATTTGTTTATCAAGATTTATGACGATGAGTACACACCTGAGGGATCTTATAACAGTGTTCAAATAAGACAACAGTATGAGGAGGTTTTAAGAAAGTTTATTGAACTTTCTATGACACCAACTGATGATGTTTATAAGCTTCAAGTTGAACCAATTAGTGAAAGTTTATGGAGAGACCTAAAAACAAGACGTTATATCAAAGCAGACTATCCTGTTGATATTCCCTTTGATTCACTTTTAAAAATGTATAATGACTATGATGATGTCGTATCTGAATCAGATTATAGGATATCATCTATTATTATGTTGGTTAACACCAAAGATGTTATCTATTTTTATGATGCAAAGAACGAGGCTTATTTTAAGCTGTATGGTGTTTCACCAGATGTGTGGATAGATGAAGTCTACAATGAGGTGGATGAGAGAAAATCGACCAAAGACTATTACAAGCCAATTGAAGAACGTTATGCACTTTTAAAGACGGGTTTAAAAAAATATGATCTATTAGATGAAAATATGCTTTTAACACCTTTTACTAATGAAATCAACTATCCAGCCTTTAGAATTGTTTCTAGTGTGGATATTGAAAAATCAGCTGAGAAGGTTTTTGATTATGACTTGAGTTTTGTTAAGAAATCGGTCTATTCGGATAATGAAATCATTTACATGTATGGCTACGGTGATAAGGTTCTACGTAAAAATGATGACGGTAGTCTTGAGTACACTGCAAAAGTCAGCGAGAATCCTCAAAAGCTGAAATTAGATTTTAATGATGGCTTAAGAGAAAGTTTGAACCAAATCAACAAGATGCACGATTTAGGTACATCCTTGTACTTATCGGGGTATTCTCAAATAGAATCACCCAATGAAGTTGAGACCGTTTATTCCTTTAACTACACAAAAGATGGTATACCTTATTATATTGATTCAACGCGCGATGGCTCTTTGATAGAGGTTAAGTTTACCAACGATGAGTTGGTTAGAGTTAGAATGACGCCGTTAATTACTTATGAAGAACTAGACTATCCGCAAGAGCAGAGTTTTGGACAGATTCTTACTGTTAATGAAACCATGTTTGTAAGAAAGTATGAAGAAGATCGACCTGATACTGAAATTCAGAAGGCTGATTATTTCTTAATGTGTTTACAGGAAATGACGGTATTAGAAACGCGTTATACAGTTGTTGATCAACTTTTGATTCCAACTTGGCATATACGAATTGCAGAGACTGATTATGTAATCAACCTCTTAAATAGAAAAATAATGACAATCGATGGAGAGGTCGAAAATTAATGGATTGGAAAAGAATAAAGTTGATTCTAATAGTAGCCCTAATTTTTATCAACGGCCTACTGGCATGGACCTTGTATAGTGAAAATAAAATAATAGAAACTGCAAGCATCGATCGTAACTTAATTCTTGATTTGCTTGAAGATAAATCTGTTAGCCTTGATCCTGATATTATTTCTATTAATCAGGATATTGACAACATTAAGCTCAACATGCAAAGTTATGACGAAGAGTTTATGACAAGTGTTTTTACCTCTCATAGTGACTATCCAGATGATAGACTTGCCTTTCAGCCACTAGAGTTTCCTAGACAAGGCGAACTTTTATATGAGGCATTAGAAGATGGCATTCTAGAAGCCACTGTTTTATCGGATGATAAAATAATAAGTCAGGCTTATGGACTTATGGATGATTTAAAGATTTCAAGAGATGATGTCTATCTTAAAGATGTAGGTTACACCGGTAAAAAGACTATTTTGGAGTTTGGACAAAAATTTCAAGACAGGGTTATCAGAGACTCTCATATGATCCTTATCTACAACAATGAAAACTTGCTTAGTTTTAGCAGGGTGTGGTACGATGTAGAAGGTACTGGCAAAGTTGAAGAAACGTTTAATTCGCCTGAGTATGCTCTTTATGATTTTGTTAGGATTCTTTATAATAGAAATCCAAATCGTGAAAGAGCACTAGAGATCATTGATTTTCAATTGGTATATCAATTAAATTCTGATGATGATGGTGCAGCAGTTGTTGAAGGTGAAGCCAATATATTCTATGAAATAACAACATCTGATGGTGAGACCTATCTGGTTAATGCCATAGCAAAATAGAAAGAGGTTCAATGATTTATTTTTGTTCTTTAGCCAGTGGTAGTAGCGGTAATTGTCAATATATAGCTAGTGATACCACTGGTATTTTATTAGACGCTGGTTTAAGCGGCAAATACATACAAAATAGCTTGATGCACATAGATGCAAATTTGGAAAATTTAAAAGCACTTTTTATTACCCATGAACACAGTGATCATGTAAAAAGTGCCGGCATATTGATGCGTAAATTCGGATTAACCCTTTATATAACAAAGAAGACATTTGAAAAGATAGAAAGTAAGCTGGGCAAATATTCTATGGACAAGGTTGTTTTTATAGAAAAGGAAAAAGATATTGCTGTTGGTGATATTGTGGTTAGACCATTTTCAATTTCTCATGATGCAACAGATCCGGTTGCCTATGCTTTTAAAAAGGATGCTTTGAAAGTAAGTGTTGTAACAGACTTAGGTCATGTACCACTTGATTTGCTTTCAAATTTGATCGATTCAAATTTAATTATGTTAGAGTCAAACCATGATGTGGAAATGCTAAAATCAGGTCCATATCCATATGTATTAAAACAGAGGATACTATCAACTAAAGGTCATATTTCCAATGAAGTTTGTGCAGAAACCATCTTAAGAGTTAGGTCTTATAGTGACCGTCTAGGCCATGTTATACTGGGCCATTTAAGTAAGGATAACAACACACCTGAGCTTGCCTTTGAAACGGTTAAGTCCATTTTAGAAGAGGGCGGTCTGAGCTTAGATGATGATATCAGTTTGGATTTGGCTTATAGAGATAGAGTTGGTAGATTATATCGAATAGAAGATTGACAAAGCAATCGAATTATGGTTTAATGTATAAAAATACAAATAGGTGAATATTATGAAATCAAATTGGACAAAAAATGTGTATACGTATTATTACTGGGGTTATTATAACGCTGGCTAATTTCATGTACACATTTTATCTAATAGGTTAAGAATCTTAAAAAGGACCTTTAGGTCCTTTTTTTATATTTTGGAGGCATTATGAACATTTTGGTTGTGGGTTTAGGATTAATTGGTGGATCAATTGTAAAGGGTTTAAAAAATAAGGGCCATAAGATTTATGGACATGATATAAATAAGGATGTTGTTGAACTATGTTATAAAGAAAATATTATAATCAATCAGGGGCCAGTTTCCTTAGATCAGATGGATGTTGTATTTGTATGTTTGTACCCAGAGAAGACAATTGACTACTTAAAAGACCATATGCACCTTTTTAAAAAAGGTGCCATTATAACAGATGTTGTGGGATTAAAGGAATTTATGATGACTTCCATTCAAGACTTTATCAGAGAGGATGTCTGTTTTATAGGTGGACATCCAATGGCGGGTAGAGAAGGTAGTGGTTTTTCACAGTCTACAGAGAGCATTTTTTATGGCGCCAATTATTTATTGGTCATTGATAAAGCATGTGAGGAAGTTCATCTTTTAAAAGCCATCATATCAGACTTGGGTTGTGGCCATATTGAAGTGTTAGATGCCAAAAGTCATGATGATATTATAGCCTATACAAGTCATATGCCTCATATACTTTCTACTGCTTATATGACATGCGACCGTTTTGAAAAAACAAAACACTGTGTAGCTGGTTCCTTTAGAGATATAACAAGAGTGTCTGATATCAACGCAGGTCTATGGACAGAGTTGATTATGGACAATCGCCAACCTGTTTTAAATGAAATTAATGAGTTTAAAAAGGTACTTTCTGAACTTGAAGACCATATCATCAACAAAGATCATGTGGCAATTTCAAAATTTTTAGAAGGGGCAAAACTAAAGAAGCTCAGCATATGATATAATTTATCTGAGGAGATAAATTATGATTAGAAAAGCAACAATTGATGATCTATCTTATATAAAGTCATTTGTATCAAGAGACTATGCAAGAAACTATTTTATTGCCTTAGGTCTAGAAAAGGGTTACTCTACCTTTAAAGATATCTATATGGGTGATGAAGCCATCTTATTTCATAGAGCATCAGGTAATTTACAGTTTGCCAACTATAGGGAAGATGATGGTGGTTTTAAGGATTTGATCAAGACTCTAGATTTTAAATATCTCATTGGTTCGAAAACCATGTGTCATGTACTTGGTTTGGACATTGATCATGAGGGTGCTTATATATCAGAACTAAAAAAAGATGACTTTGTTTATGAAGACACGTCAGCATCCATTATAGGTCTAGATGACTTGGAAGATATTGAAGGCTTGTATAAGAAAGTTTTTTCTGGTTATCCAAAGGTTTCTTATATGAAAGACAAGTTGATATCAAATAGAGGCACAGGCTATAAAATCGTAAAAGAAAAAATTTGCTCCGTTGCTCAAAGTGATTTCAAACGTTTGATAGTTGGTGTGGCAACAGATCCAGCTTGTCAGCGTATGGGCTATGCTAGAGCTTGTATGATGGCACTCATGAAAACCATGTTTGAGACAGAAGACTCAGTTTATCTTCAGTATGATGATAAGGGTGCAGGAAAATTATATGAAAGCTTAGGCTTTAAACGAATAGATCAAGTGATTCACTATAAGAGGTAAATTATGAAAGAAATTATTATGTATTCAAGTACAACATGACCACATTGTCATACGGCTAAGGAGTTCCTTAACAGTCATGGTTTTAAGTACAAAATTAAAGATGCCAATGATCCATCTAATCAACAAGAGATGATGAAATACAATATGAGAGGCGTCCCATCTTTTTATATAGATGGTGAAGTCATTGTAGGCTTTGATAAACAGGCTCTCTTAAAGCATATTGACTTTAAAATTTTTACATGTGAAAAATGTCAGACGAAAATGCGTGTACCTAAAGACAAGGGCACCATATTATTAACGTGTAAAGGATGCCAAACAAAATATAAAGTGAGGACTTAGTGAAGATTACAAGCAAATCAAAAGTAGCCATTAAATGTCTCATCATATTAGGTGCAGAAGATAAGAGACTGTCTGTACGTGAAATAGCAGAGAAAGACGACTTGTCAGTAAGATACCTTGAACAGATCATAGCAAGCTTAAAGAAGCACGGCATGGTGGATAGTGTCAAGGGGGCAAGTGGCGGTTATGCCATTATAGGCTCTACAGATCAAATAAGTGTTTATGATGTTGTAGTAGCCATAGATGGTGACCATAGTTTTTCTGAAGCTTTAGAAACAGTTCTTGATGAGTTGGTCTTTAAACCATTAGATGAAAGCATCAAAGAACACTTGTCTTCAATTAAACTATCTAAGTTAATAGAGGCTTATAAATTAAAAACGAATTCTGAGTATATGTATTATATCTAGGGGGACTATGAGGAAATATCTTATTAGCGGTTATACCATTCATATTGTTTCACATATAATAGGCACCTTGTTTTGGTTGGCAATAGGTCATTCTTTAACATGGCTGCCGACAGTACTGGTGGTGACCATTGTTTCCTATGTCATTTTATTCAGGCTGATGAGAGGCATCAACCGTGACAGGCTCATGTTTTCATCGCGCGTCATATTAGGGATGAATATCCTCTTGTTGGGCTCTGGATTTTTCATACATAATATAAGCGAGGCCCTTGGCTCATGGATATTATCAGCTGGTATTTATTTTAATTACGGTTTCTATGCGCTTTTGACAATGAATATTCCAGACTTGCTTGGCATGACACTTATGATACTTTTATCACCTATGCTTCTATATATAGGTGCTGTTATGAATAGTGATAAATAAAGACGAGTATTTCTACTCGTCTTTTAACATTTCTTCTGCCAATACATCCATAGGATCTATAAAAGCACAATTGACATGATCTTGATTTAAAATGACACCTATTTCAGTACAGCCTGCGATGATCACTTCTGCACCTCTTTCAATAAGTTCATTGCCGGCAGCAATTAAAAGATTTAGACTCCTTTTGGTGATGCCAACATTTTTGATACCTTCTTTGCCGTAAATGGCCTCCATTACTTTCTTTTCCTGACTGTCATCTGTAGGATAGATGATTGGATTTTCTAGTTGTTTGCTAAAGAGTCCAGTTTTGACTGTACCCGTTGTGGCTAGAATACCAACGGTTTTTCCCTTGTGTTTTGTTCTCAGTTTATAGTCTACTGCTTCTATGGCTGATACGATATCAATAGATGTGTGCTTTCTGAGTTCATCTATATAATAGTGTGCAGTGATGCAAGGAATACCAGCTGTGACAACACCAAGTTTTTCAAGATTTTTTGCTGTATCTATGAGTGCTGGAAGCGGTGACTGTGTACCTTTTAATATAGAAGACGTTCGATCAGGGATTTTCGGATTGCTGTCTATAATTACTCTATAATGGTCTTGATCACATGTGACCTCAGTTAGTGCAATGATACGTCTATAAAAACTTACCGTTGCCTCCGGGCCCATACCACCGATGATCCCCAATATTCTATCATTCATTTATTTCACCTTCCAATAGACCAGCTACACGGTGTTTTAAAGGTCTCCTTAAAACATCTCTTGGTATGTCAGGTCTCATTTTTTCTATTTGATTCAGCGCGATGTTACAGCCGTAGTCCATACCTTGACAACCAGCTAAAAGTATCAAATCATCATCATTCACTTCATTGAGTGCTTTTGAGATGGCATCTTCTAGTTTATCATAAAGATGTACTTTGATATTTGCTTCTTTCATGACATCTAAAAAGACTTTTTCTTCTTCATCTGTGACTTCGTCTTTCCAAATGACATGGCCAATGGATTTGGTCGCAATAATTTCATTAACACCGAGCTTTTTAGACCATTTAACAATGGCCTCTGCATTTTCCTTGTTAACAGTGACCCCCCTTGAGCCTCTTATGGCATAAACAAAATGCAAATCCTTGTAGGTCATATAATCCAGTGTTTCTAAGGTAACATCAATATTACCTGCATTTGCAAAGTGGTCATCAATAATTTTAAAGTTATCTTCAAAGATGTATTCAAATCTTCTTTCAACACCTTCAAGACTTGAAATGCCCTTTTGAATGTCTTCTGTTGGAATCTTTAATATCATAGCAGCTGAAATAGCTACCAAAGAGTTATAGACGCAGTGGAAACCTGGTATAGATACATGAATATCAAAAGGCTGATAGCCTAGCTTATTATGCAGTGTAAACCTTGCACGTCCTGTAGATAAATCAAGATTTTCAATCCAAACATGGCCAGACTTGTCATTAACACCATAGGTAATAACTTGTGCCTGGGTTTGGTCTTTTAATTGAATGCTCATTGGATCATCAAGATTTAAAATAGCCACAGCATCTGCTTTAGCATCTCGAATGAGGCCAGCCTTGAAGTTATAATAAGCTTCAAATGAACCATGATTATCTATATGTTCTCTAGTGATATTGTTAAGAGTAACAATATCAAAATCAGCACCAGCAGATCGTTTAAGTTCTAGTGCAGAAGAAGAAACCTCCATGGTTGCATGGCTAACACCCTTGTCTCTCATCATTCTAAAGTAATGATGCAAATCCAATGATTCAGGTGTCGTTAAAACAGATGGTATTTGTTCATCATCTATTTTTACAATAACAGTACCAATAAGGCCTGTTTTTAACTGATGGGCCTCAAGTATTGAGTTAAGCATGAAAGATGTAGATGTTTTACCATTACTTGCTGTAATACCAATCAACTTCATTTCAGAAGATGGATGATTGTAAAACTTATCTGCAAGAAGGGCAAGGGCAAGTCTAGAATCCTTGACTCTAAACTGCATGATATCTATATCCATATAGTCTTCAACGATGGCTGCGAGAGCACCTGAGTCTTTAGCAGACTTCAGATAATCATGACCGTCAACTTTGTAGCCTTTTACACACACAAAGAGACTGCCTTCTGTAACTTTCTTAGAATGATACTGAATGTTTTTTATGTCGATAGATGCTTCATTTCTTGAGTCAATGACATCTATAGCTTGTAACAATGTATGTATGTTCATAAGACCACTTCCTTTATATTTATTTTCCTGTTAATTTCTTAAATACCTTACCAATGAGTATACCAATCACATTGAAATAAGGTTTTGGGTCATCAAAAGCCCAAATAGCATAAGCCTTTTTTCTAAAGAAAGACTTAAAGACCTGACCTAAAGTCAATTGTCTTGTCTGCAAGTAACCCTTTATAGCCAGTATATCTTCAAAGGCATATACAAAGGTTCTTTTAGTTGAATCTACCAATGCCTGACTGCCAATTTCTTGTCCTGTTAGTTCCTTATAGGCTATCCAAGGGAAGTTAAGGCCTACCTTTTCAAGAAGGACATTGAAGTTGGTGGTTCTGACATTGATTTCTATCAGATAAAAATCACCAGTAACTGCATCTTTTTTAAACTCAATTTCAGCGAAGCCTTTAAAACCAACAGCTTCTAAGAATGGCTTGCCTATTTCATGAAGTGATGGTACATGAATTTGCCATGTATAAACAGAAGCACCAAAGTTGATTGGATATTGTCTGTTTTTATTAGCAGTTGTATAATGTGTGACCTTAGAATTTTGATCTAAATAGCAGTCGTAAGTATACATATGATTATCAAATCCTGGAATGATTCTCTGTACAAATACTTCTAAGTTTTTATCATTTGCCTTCCTAACAGCTTCTAAAAGCTCAGTTTTATTGTTTACCTTGAACATTTTTTTTCTGAAAACATCTACAAAGGCAGGTGAATCAGAAGGCTTTACAATACATGGGTATTGAAAGTCAGAGATTTTACTCTCAAATTCAGGATCGCTTGTTTTGATGGTTTCAGGTACCTTAACCCCATGCTCTAAAGCAATATCATAAAGTGAGTTCTTGTCCATCAGTTTTGTAAACAAACCTTGTTGAGTCTGGTTGATCAGATAGTAGTTTCTCAGTTCATCTAAATGCTCGTCAATGATCTCTACATAGGGATCTGCACATGGAAATAGTACAGGTTTTTCTGTTTGTTTTTTTGCATAATCTATTAAATACTTGATAAAGCCTTGTGTATCTTTTCTATAATGAGGTGCAATATGTTTTTCACTAAGGTATTTAGACTTAAAGCCATAAGTGCCTTGTTCTTGGTATTCAATGGCTACTGTTGTGATGCCATTTCTTCCTAAACAACGAATAACACTTAAACCGATATAATAGTTTGCACCGAGTATAACTGCTTTGTTTTTCAAGGGAAACCTCCTAAGTTCTTATCACATTATTTTACCACGAATCAACCTATTTTGCATTAAGGAAGCATAAAGATTCATGTATTGGGTATTGTATAAATTGAAGAGATTGGCTACAATGAAAATACCCCAAGCAGAGGGGGTAGGAGGAAATATGGAAAAATTAATTAAAACAATGTTAGATAAAAAGAATTGGGTTGTTGTAGGTGCGCATCCTAACCCAGAAAAGTTTGGCAACAAGATATACAATAAATTACTAAAACATGGTCATCATGTGATTCCAGTAAATCCTGTTTATGAAGAGGTTGAAGGCGTTAAAACTGTACCATCATTAAAGGAAGTGACAGAGCCTTTTGATTGTGTCAATGTAGTTGTATCACCTAAACGTGCTATGGTTGTTGTAATAGAAGCCATTGAAATGGGTGTTAAGTATATATGGTTCCAACCAGGCGCTTTTGATGAAGAAGTGATTGACTATGCAGAATCAAACGGGCTAGAAGTTGTCTTCCATGCGTGTGTATTAGTAGAACTTGACAAATAGTTTCTATGAGAAAGGTGGTAACCTTTCTTTTTTTTTGCGATTATGATACCATAAACACATGTTAAAGGAATAAACAATTGTTAAGAGGAGACTTATATGACGGATAGAGAAAAAGAAATACTGAATCTCATCAGAAGAAATCCCCTTATTTCACAAAATGATTTAGCCAAAGAACTGAACATTACCCGTTCATCTGTTGCAGTCCATATTTCCAACTTGATAAGGAAGGGTTTTATCAAGGGCAAGGGCTATGTTCTAACAGAGGGTGTAGATGATATTGTTGTGATTGGTGGGGCAAATGTCGATATGTCTGGTCATGTATCGAACGATGTTAAAAGATACGACTCCAATCCTGGTAAAATCAACACCACCTATGGCGGTGTTGGTAGAAATATAGCAGAAAATTTAGCAAGACTTGGTTTAAGAGTTAAGTTGATCACAGCCCTTGGTGACGATTACCATGGTGACCGTATGATAAAATACTGTGAAAACGTGGGTATTGATATGTCGCTCGCTAAAAAATACAGTGGTGAACGCACATCGATATACATGCAGGTTTTAAATGAAATTGGTGAGTTGGATGTGGCAGTTTCAGATATGGCTGTCTTAGACAAGTTGACACAGGAAACCATTATGGATTATCACCATTATTTGAGTGCAGCCAAGGCCATCGTTGTCGACTGCAATGTTAGCGGACCTATTATTCGATATTTATCTGATAACTATAGTGACAAATTATTTATTGATCCTGTATCTATAACTAAAGCAGATAAGATCAATGAAGCTTTAAATCAAGCATACTGCATCACACCGAATGCCTATGAACTAGATGTTATAGGTTCTGGTGAAAACTTAGAAGAAAAGCTAACGAATGTGGTTCAAAAAGGTGCTGCCCATGTTGTGGTTACCTTAGGTGAAAAGGGTGTTGTTTTCTATGATAAGAGACTTCATCAAACGCCAGCCTTAAAAGCATCCCTAATAAATGTTACAGGTGCAGGTGATGCTTTTGTAGCAGGCTTGGTATATGGTTTTGTAAAGAATAAATCATTTGCTGATTCTGTTAATGACGGACTAAAACTATCAAAACTTACTGTTGAAAGTTTAACAACGGTGAGTCAAACATTAAATGAGAATACATTGGAGGCATCATGAATCAATATTTAGAGATTAATGAAGAAGTAAAAGAAGCACTTAAAAATAATCAAGCGGTTGTGGCTTTAGAATCGACTATAATCAGTCACGGCATGCCTTATCCGCAAAATGTTCAAACAGCAAGACGTGTAGAAGAGATTGTAAGAGAGCAAGGGGCAGTACCTGCAACGATTGCTGTTATTGGAGGTAAGTTAAAGGTTGGTTTAACAGATGAGGAATTAGAATTTTTTGGCCAATCAAGCGATATTTTAAAAGCAAGCAGAAGAGACTTACCTTTTATTGTGGCAGGTGGCCTACATGGGGCAACAACTGTAGCGACAACCATGATCATTGCTCAAATGGCAGGCATCAAAGTTTTTGTAACTGGTGGCATCGGTGGTGTTCATAGAGGTGCGAGTGAAACCTTTGATATTTCTGCAGACTTACAGGAACTTGCTAAGACAGATGTTGCTGTTGTTTGCGCTGGTGTAAAGTCTATACTCGACATAGGTTTAACACTTGAATACTTAGAAACTCAGGGTGTACCTGTTTTGGGTTATCAAACTAAAGATTTCCCCGCTTTTTACACACGTGAAAGTGGTTACCAAGTTTTATACAGTTTAGACGATGCTGAGGTAGCGGCTAAAACTTTAAAGGTTAAGTGGGATATGGATTTAAAGGGTGGTCTTGTAATTGCCAATCCAGTGCCTGAAGCTGAAGCGATGGATGCTTCTATTAATGAGGCCATTGAAGCTTCTTTAAAGGAATGTGATGAAAAAGGCATCAAGGGAAAAGACATCACACCGTTTTTACTTGGAAGAATCAAAGAAGTGACTGAGGGTCGATCTTTAGAGACCAATATCGCCCTTGTTTATAACAATGCAAGAGTGGGGGGACAAATTGCCAAAGCTTATTCACTACTAAATAAGTAATCTAATAATTTATATGATATAATGGATTAACTGAACTTAAGGAGGGCATATGAAGAAAGTTTTATTGATCATGATGGTGGTTATACTTTTAGTAGGTTGTTCGGAAAATCCATTAGAGGGGTCTTGGAAGGAAGACACCGCAGGTATTGAAATGATTTTTGAAGGTGATGAGTGTTCATTTGTTGGTCAAACTCATCCATATAGGATTGAGGATGATAAGATAATTATGACAGTAGATGGGATAGAACAAGTATACTATTATCAATTCGATGAGGATATTCTAGTAATCAGCATTCCTGAATTAAATGAAGTACTCTATTTTAATAAGCAAAATGATTAAAAAAATGATACTCCTCCTACTGCTTCTTATGCTGGTAGGATGCACAAATGATATTACTGGTACTTGGATAGATAAGAACGGTCTTGTGGAGATGACCTTTGAAGATGAAAAAGTTGTCTTCTTTGGTGTAGAAGGTACTTATAAAGCTGGAGCTTCCAAGATTGAAATGACGCTAGGTACAGAAGTCGTTAAGTTTAAGTATAAGTTAGAAGATGACAAGCTGATATTGTTTTTAGAGGATTCCGATCTAGTTTTAGAAAGGTTGAGTCAATGAAAAAAGTGAGTGTACTTATATTATTGGTCATTATACTTGTTTCGTGCAGCCAGGAAAGTATCATAGGTAAATGGTCTTTAGAGAACCTTGAATCTGATGTGCCTGATATGGTCATCACTGAAGAGGCAATTATCATTATGGATATTCCAATTCCCTATGAAATAGAAGGCGATACCATATACATCAATGATATGGAAGGTAGAAAATCTTTTAAGTATAAGATTAAAGGAGACACCCTTACATTTGTGCAAGGTGATGTTACAGAAACATATATAAGGTTTAAAGAGTAGATTTAATTCTGCTCTTTTTCTTTTTATTTAAGGTTCTGTTAAGATTTGTTTGGTATGATAGAAACTACTTAGATTGGGTATGAAGACATTGACTATTACATATGAGAGGAGATTTATTAATGAAATCACATGAAATTGATTACACACTGTACGGCGATGATATGCAGTTTGTAGAAATTGAGTTGGATCCAGGTGAAACGGTTATCGCAGAAGCAGGTGCTATGATGTACATGGATTATCCAATTCAAATGGAATCTATCTTTGGTGACGGTTCAGGCAATCAAGGTTCTGGTTTAATGGGTAAACTTATGGGAGCTGGTAAAAGAATGATGACTGGTGAATCATTATTTATGACGGCATTTACCAATGGTGGTAATGGTAAAAGAAACGTATCTTTTGCAGCACCATTCCCAGGTAAAATTGTGCCACTTGATTTAGCAGAACACGGTGAAAAGATTATTTGTCAAAAAGATGCTTTCTTATGTTGTGCCAAAGGTATCAGCATCGGCATTGAATTCCAAAAAAGAGTTGGCGTTGGTTTCTTCGGTGGTGAAGGCTTTATCATGCAAAAGCTAGAAGGTGATGGCAAGGCATTTGTTCATGCCAGTGGTACAATCATTGAGAGAGAATTGATGGCAGGAGAAAAACTTAAAGTAGATACAGGTTGTTTAGTTGCTTTAGAGCAAACGGTAGATTATGATATCGAAATGGTTAAAGGCATAAAGTCTGCATTCTTTGGTGGTGAAGGTTTATTCTTTGCTGTATTAACTGGTCCAGGTAAAGTATGGTTACAATCATTACCTTTCTCTAGACTAGCTGATAGAATTTACAAGAATGCACCGGCTACAGGTGGTTCTAGACAGGGTGAAGGTTCTTTACTAGGCGCCCTTGGTGATATGTTAGACGGTAATTAAAATTATAAGGTGTTTTCTTAATTGAAAACATCTTTTATTTTTTTTGGAGTGAGTGATATAATGCTACTATAAAAGATGACGGAGGTATTATGACCAATATTATTGATTATATAAAGTGGCGTGGTGATTTATCATTTGACCTTTCACCTTTGAATGAAGTAGACAATTTGATTTTTTCAAAACTGGTTTATTTAGACATAGATGATATCGTAGCTGAAGGGGAAATGACCATAGGCCAAATTGCTGATTTATATCACGAAAGCAAAGGCATAAAAAAACTAGGTGCCTTATTAAATGAGAATTTCGTAAAGCTTTTGATGATAGCAGGACAGAGCAATCGTTTTAAAAACGTAAGTGTAAGCCGTCTTGTTGAGTATACCTGTGAAGAAACAACCATACAGTTTGCCGCCATGACATTTAAAATAAGTGATCATATCAGCTATATCGCTTTTAGGGGGACAGACGATACACTTGTTGGATGGAAAGAAGACTTTATGATGAGCTTTTTAGAAACTGTGCCTGCCCAGATAGAAAGTTTGAAGTATATAGATATGGTCATAAAGAACAACCCATCAAGCAAGTTTTATGTGGGTGGTCATTCTAAGGGCGGTAATCTGGCTGTTTATGCTTCCGTTCATACAGACTATAAGGATCAAATTCTTGGCATTTTTAACAATGATGGTCCGGGCTTTAAAGAGTCGATGACTCAATCTGAAAAGTATCATATGGTGGCTGACAGATTTCATACCCTGGTTCCAAAATCATCTGTTGTCGGCATGCTTTTAGAACATGAGGAATCCTATGAAGTGGTAGAGTGTAGATATAAACGTTCTGGACTGTTACAGCATGATGGTTTTACCTGGCATGTCGTTGGCACTTCTTTTATTCATATGCCTGATGTAGATGGTGAAAGCAAGCTTATGAGTAAAACCATCAAAGGTGTCTTAAACTCTATGACCATTGAACAAAGAGAACAGTTTACAAACGCCTTCTTTGATGTGCTTTCTACAAACAATCAGAAAAATTTATTAGATATTCAAGGTGGTCACTTCAAGAGTTTATTTGCCATGACCAAGGCTTATTCCGGTTTGGATGATGAAACAAAAAAACTCTTAAGAGACGTCTTCAATATGATGTTTGGTGAGGGATTTAAGAATATGTGGACTAGAGAATAACTTTCAATTTTATACATGTTATAAGCAACTATCTTCATTTTTTTTTCTTCTATAATTGTTAAGCTATAGACAGCTAAAAGATAAGAAAGGAATTTGATTATGAAGATTATGGTTGTAACAGCGCATCCAAACTACGCTGAATCAAGAGTGAACAGAAGATGGATTGAAGAACTAGAAAAAGAGGGAAGCATTACAGTTAATAACTTAAACGTCAAGTATCCAGATGAAGTTATTGATAAAGAAGCAGAACAGGAACTTCTTCTTTCACATGACAGAATTGTATTTCAATACCCTTGGTATTGGTACAACATGCCACCTCTACTAAGAAAGTGGCAAGACACTGTATTAGAATATGGTTTTGCCTTTGGTCCAGGTGGTACCAAGCTTTCCGGTAAAGATTATGTAGTAGCAACTTCTATCGGTGGACCGGAAGTGTCTTACCAGGCAGGTGGTTACAATACTTTTACAGTAAGTGAGTTTTTAAAACCTATGCAGCAAACAGCAAACCTAGCAGGTATGAACTTTTTACCAGCATTTAAAATTCATTCAGCAGTTGTTATATCTGATGAGGATTTAGAAAAATCTGCTGAGGATTATGTAAAGCACATCACAGATCCTGAACTTGATCCTCAAGTAGAGTTGAAAAGAATTCTAAAGGAGATGCAAGAAACTGGTAACGAATTATAGAGTAATCTCTGACGTTTTGTCAGAGATTTTTTTTGATGTGAAAATGTGATGTAGAATATACTCGTGTCACATTTTGACGGTAAAGAGGTATTCTAAAGCCATTTTATTTACATTTATGAGTCCGTATACTTGATGTAAGAAAACAAGGAGGGCTTATGAAAACTCAAAGTTATAAGTATGATGTTGTTGTTGTTGGCGGTGGTATGTCTGGTGTATGTGCTGCTATCTCTGCTGCTAGACAGGGTGCAAAGACAGCACTTATACAAAATCGTTCAGTACTCGGTGGTAATGCCAGTTCTGAAGTTAGAATGCATATTGGTGGGGCAGATTTTCATTCGTCTAGGACCAATTCGAGAGAAACAGGTATTATAGAGGAAATACTACTGGATAATAAAAAAGTGAATCCACAAAAATCTTATTCGGAATTTGACAGAGTCTTATGGGAAAAAACAAGATTCCAAGATAATTTGGAACTTCACTTAAATACAAATATACATGAAGTACTGACAGAGAATGGTTCAGTAAAGCAAGTTATAGGTATCCAAAACACGACAGAAAAAATCATGACTTTCGAAGGTGATATTTTTATTGATACCACAGGTGATGCGACTGTAGCCTCTTTAGCTGGGGCTGAAATCATGTATGGTCGTGATGATAAGGCAAGCTTCAATGAAGAACATGCACCAGATTTAGCAGATGATATAACCATGGGATTGACACTGATGTTTACAACAAAAGATCTTGGTAAACCAGCACCCTTTGAAAAGCCGGATTGGGCTTATGAGTTTACAGAAGAGGAATTGAAAGGGCGCGGCCACAGTGCCTATGGTAGTAACTACTGGTGGATTGAACTGGGTGGTGATAAACTTCATACAATCTTTGACGGTGAGACCATTCGAGATGAACTCCTTAAGTGTGTATATGGCGTATGGGACCATATAAAAAATAAGGGTGACCATGGTGCAGAAAATTATGCCTTGGACTGGGTGGGTTTTTTGCCAGGTAAGCGTGAATCTAGAAGAGTTGTTGGTGATTATATTCTTACAGAAAATGATCTAAAGGAAACGACCCACTTTGAAGATCTTGTTGCCTATGGTGGCTGGCCTATGGACATGCATGCTGTTGGCGGTATATTTTCTAAACATGAACCGACTGAGTTTATTGATGTACCAGAAATTTATGGTATACCTTATAGATCTTTGATCTCGAAAGTGCACAAGAATCTTTTAATAGGTGGACGTGCCATTAGTGTCAGCAGAATGGCTTTTGGCTCAACAAGACTTATGGCAACATGTGCTGTAGTTGGACAAGCAGCAGGTACTGCAGCAGGTATGAGTAAAATGAAAAATATTTCAATTAGAGATTTGGATGTTCGTGATTTACAAGAGACATTGATGTTAGATGATGCCTTTCTTCCAAAAATGAAATTAGATTTAAGAGATAATTTGATACGATCAGCTCAGTTAAATGCTTCTAAGATGGAAAATCTAGAAAATATCAGAGATGGTGTTTTAAGGGATGCCTTTGATGAAAATCATGGATGGCAAGACAAGCTTTCTGATGCCTTTATTGAAGCCAAATGGGATGGGCCTAAGTTTATGAAAGAAATCTATTTATACATGGATACCAACTTATCTAGGCAGATAATGATTACCCATTTTAGAAATGGTAGTGAAGATCAATTAGAAGGTTTGTCACATGAAATTATCAAATCTTATGACTTGGATTTTTACTGTAAAGGTGAACTTATAAAATCAATTAAGATAAATAATAACCATTATAGAATGAACAAACATGAGTTAAGTATTGATGCTGATAAAGTTGTTTTTAGGCCGCGTGAAACATACGGTTCTGATGTTGCAAAAATATTTGAAATAGTAATAAGATAAGAGAAACTTCACTTCGGTGAAGTTTTTTCAATTATCTACATTTACTAGCCAAGAATGTTCATGTCTCGTTTCTAAAAGATTGATATGATGAATGTAACAAAAGACGAGGAGGAAAACATGAGTATTAAAGATATTAATAAAAGGTTGGTAAGAGAGTTTTTTATGAACTTAGAAGAAGGCAGTGCTGAAGGTGTTGCTAATCTGTTTGCAGAAGATGGCCTTCATATCAATCCCTATGCATCTGGTTTATTTCCAGAAGGTGTAAAAGGCAGAGATGCTATCAAGAAGTATTGGGAAGGTCCAATAGAAAACTTTGATGGCATGACATTTCCAATTGATGAAATTTATGCAATGGAAGATGAGAAAATTGTCTTTGTAAAGTTTACAGGAAACATCAACTTAAAAGATGGCGGTGTTTATTCAAATGATTACTATTCAACATTTAAGTTTGACGACAATCACGAAATTATCGAGTATGTAGAAATATTTAATCCAATTGTGGCTGCTAGAGGCTTCGGATTAATTGATCAGATTAAGTAGGTGGCTATGAAAAGAGTTAAATTAGGTAATCAATCTATGTTGTATCCTTATCCAGTGACGATAGTGACAACAGTCATTGAAGGTAAAAAGAACTTTATGCAGGTTGGTTTTTCAGGCATAGTCAATGCCAATCCCGGTATGGTGTCACTTGGTATTTCAAAGACACACTTTACAACAAATGGTCTAGAGGAAGGCAATGTGATCGGCTTATCACTAGCAGACGAAAGCATGCTAATAAAGGCAGATTATGTCGGTTTAAGATCCGGTCATAAAGTTGACAAAAGTGATGTTTTTAAAACATTTACTGGAGATTATGGTGCAGAGTTAATTGAAGAGGCACCTATCAACTTAGAACTTGAAATAATCAAAGTCTTAGATCTTGGTGGTGTAGACAATATAATCATTTCTGAGATAAAAGAAGTCCACGCCAAAGAAACCGTGATGACTGGCAAGTTTCCTGATATTGAAAAAATCAACCCACTGGTCTTTTCAATGTATGAAAACAAGTATTTTAGAATTGGAGACCAAGTAGGTAGTGGCTGGAGAGATGGCCTTAAATATGAGCATCTTAAATCATTTGTCTTAGAGATTTTCAAAGGTTTTGATGTATTGGCTGATATAGATACTTACTTAAAGCATGTAAGCGATTCGTCAAAATTTGATTTTGCAGGCCAAGTGTTTGAAGGTATAGAAGGATTTAAAACTTGGTATCAAGGTGTGAATAAACAGCTTCTTAAGGAAGGCATACAACATCATGTGACCAATTTTGATGTGAAAAAATTAGGTGAACTGTATCAAGTAGATTTTGATGTGCGTTTTATAGCATCAACAAAAAATGGTCAGAAAATTGATGATTTGATTCATGAAAGATGGTTAGTCAGAGATGACGAGACCTTTATTATAGAGGATTATAAAACAGAATTAGTTTAGGAGAAAAAGATGAAAAAGTTTATTTTAGGATTAGTGGTTGTAAGTATGCTTATGTTTGTGGGATGTGGATCAAATGAAGATTTTGTTGAAAAGTCAGATTTAAATGCTGTATTAAGTCAGAATGAAGCTTTATCTCAAAGAATTACGCTTCTTGAAGATACAAATGCTGTAGAAAAAGTAGTGAATAACTTATTTATTCAAACAGATAATATGGATTGGGATGCACTAGTAAATGATGTTTTTACTGAAACTGTTTACTTTGACATGACATCAGTTGGCGGTTCAGCAGGTGATGTGACGTCACAATCAATTGTAGAAGGTTGGGAACAAGGTTTCTCTAGTATAGAATCTGTTCATCACCAATCAGGTAATTTGCAAATTGAAGTAGATGGTGATAGAGCGACTGTATTCCAATATGGTACAGCCACTCAATACCAAACAACAGAGTCGGGCAATAATACACGTACATTTATCGGAACCTACCAAGTAGGCTTAATTAAGGCTGATGATATGTGGAAAGTTGATGCTTTCTCTTTCAACCTTAAGATAATGGACGGTAATACCTCTTTTGAATAATCAATAGTCTTCTCTAAATGACTTTGGAGAAAGTCCGACAACCTTTTTAAAGGTTCTAGAAAAATGACTGCTGTCGCTGAACCCCAATTCAAATGCGATGGTGGTTATTTTATTTTCAGGATTTCTTAACATGTCTTTAGCTCTATCAATTCTTCTATTTAAGATGTACTGATAAGGTGTTATGCCCTTGTATTTTTTGAACTCATTTAAGAAATGAAACTTACTGACATTCAAGACATTAGCAAGGTCTTCTATGGCTATAGGCAGTGAGATGTTTTCTTCAATATACTCATCAATTTGATCCATTTCACTAGGTCCAATAATAGAAGATCTAGAAACCTTGTCTATTAGATCGTAATAATTGGAGTAATGCCTAATAAAGTAATTAGAGAAAAGCTTGATGGCATGGTCTATAAACCATTTGCCATTTTGACCTCTCGACTCCATTTCTATAAATAAGAGATGGATTAAGTTTTCAAGTGTTTTATCCTGGATACTGTAGTTGTTAAGAAACTCAAGCTTTTCCGGTAAATGTCCATCGAAGTTATCAAGCATGACTTTTTCAGAGATATTAAGTATCAAGAAGTTACACGGCACGTCGATGTTATGGGTAAAAGGTGTATTAGGAGGATTGATCCAAATATCACCTGGTTCAGTTGAAATGTTGATTTGTTCGCCATCTTTAAGAGCTCGCCAAGAATAGGTGTTTTCCATTTCAATGGCAAAATAAAAGTTTGGTGTAACAACATCCTTTGGATAAAAGTGAGGTGATGTGCCTCTTTCTAATAGGATGCCTTCCCAGTTCAAATCTTTACTGGATAAGGAAATGTCTAAAGGATTACCACAGTCTGACTTTATACCTGTGACCTTGTGATAAAAGGGGATTGATGTTTTCATATGACCTCCGTTCTTATAAGTATTATATCCATCTAGTAGGCTTTTAACAATAAAGCGAGACATTCTTAACAAGAATCTACAACACCAGGACAAGAATCTTCAATTTATTACATATAAATAAGAGTAGAATTAAGGCATAAGATAGATAAATGAAAGGAGACATTATGAAGTTTGAGAGTCAGGTAAAGAGGTTATTTATTGCAACAGATTCTTGCGATTGGGAAACTGTTAAAGAGGTATTTTGTGACAAAGTAGAACTTGATTATTCATCCCTGAGTGGTCAGCCTGCTGCAGAGTTAAAGGCAAGTGATATCATTGACTCATGGAAGGGTTTATTACCAGGATTTACACATACACATCACCAGATTGGTAACATCTTATCTGTTGAAAAAGACGGTTTGGCGTCAGTATTTTGTTATGGAACAGCGACACACTACTTAGAAAATGAAGCAGGCAACATCTGGACTGTTGTTGGCACATATGATTTAGATTTAGTAGAAGAAAAAGGTACTTGGAGAATTTCTAAAATGAAGTTTAACTTCAAGTATCAAGATGGCAATACAAATTTACCGCAAGCGGCGATGGAAGCTTTAAAGGAGGCATAATATGATTAAAAAAGTATCGTTTGATTCAAAGGGAAAAAATTTAGTAGGTAACTTATATTTACCAGAAGACTATGATGCATCAAGAACATACACAGGTGTTGTAGTGACCGGTTCATGGACTACCGTAAAAGAGCAAATGGCAGGCGGTTATGCAAAGAGATTTGCTGATAATGGTTTTATCGCTTTGGCTTATGACCCAAGAGGTTATGGTGAAAGTGAAGGAGACATCATGTACTTTGAAAGTCCTGATATGAAGATTGAAGACGTAAAAAGTGCTGTAACTTTTATATCGTCACTTTCAGAAGTAAATGAAGTTGTAGCATTTGGTGTTTGTGCAGGTGCAGGTTATACATTAGTTGCTGCATCACAGGACGATAGAATCAAGAAGGTTGCAACTGCAGCATCTTGGATTCACGATGAAGAAGCCGTAAGACTTTTCTACGGTGGTGAGGAAGGTGTTCAGGATAAAATCTCTAAAGCTAGAAAGGCTAAAGAAAAATACTCTGAAACTGGAAAGATTGACTACATTGAAACAATTTCTACAACAAATGAAGGTGCTGCTATGTATGGTCCATACGACTACTACTTAAATCCTGAAAGAGGTGGTATCAAAGAGTGGTCAAACGATAAGTTTGCAGTAATGACTTGGGAAGATTGGTTAACATTTAACCCAAGAAAATCAGCTAAATCATTAACAGCACCAACACTTATGATTCACTCAGATGGTTGTGTATTACCTGATTATACTAAGATTTACTTTGATGAGATTCAAACAGAAGATAAGAAGCTTATCTGGTTAGATACAGAACTTTTACCAGCTCCAATGCACCAATTCAATTTCTACGATCAAGAAGAAGAAATGAGCTTGGTTATGACGCAAGCAATTAAATGGTTTAAATAAGCAGAGCTCAGGCTCTGCTTTTTAACGTTTGATAAGAGGTTATACCAATAGAAAGATTGTATATGGAAAGAATGAATCTACTTTCTTGAAAATACTTTAGACTAATATTTACAAAAGGATTTTGCATGAAAAGAATCATTAATAGATATAAAGAACATGTTGCAAGAGGAATCCAATTAGATGCCCTTCGACTGTCTTTGGCAGTCAGATTGAGAATAAGTATGATGACAATCAAAGGTTGCTGATTGATAAGGGTATATTTACTAACAACTAAGCCTAGTATATGTGTTGGTCTTAGTATATGATCTATATTGCCTAGAAAGGTCATGATACCGTATATAATAAAGAGACAGCTGATAAGTTTGTAGCCATCATCTCTATGGATGATTTTTTTTGATTGAAAAATCATGTATATTAAAAGAAGTAATGTAGAAACTTCACCTAATATAAGGTATATATTTTGATGGATGTTGTTCATTTGTAAAGGTAAATGTGTAAGTATATAGAATAGTATCATTATAATCACCTCGCTTCTGTATTAATATAGCACAAAATAATTAAATGCATAAGTTATTAGCCTTTACTTGAGAATTTATGAGTATTGGTGAGGTTGTTTGAATCATTTATGGTTATAATATATTAAATTTTCAGAAAGTTGTGTAATATTTATTAGCATGGCTGAATAAAAATACATCTATACCCTTAGAGGAAAATGTTTTCCCTTTGCTATACACGGATTTCAGAATAACTGGTATAATATGTCAACGTATGCATTGCATGAATATCCGTACTTTGCATAAGTTTGATAAAAACTGTGTAAATATTGCAAAATAAAGGCTTGCAAAGATTTTAATCATTTTGTATACTTGAATGGAAGACACGGAAAGTGAATATATTAACATTTTATGTCAATTTATGCATGGTGTTAATAGAGGGATAAAAGGTAGGTGTAAAATGAGCAAGATCAAGCTACAGGTAAACTCTGAAATTGGTCGGTTGAAGAAAGTATTACTTCATAGACCAGGTTATGAGATTGAAAACTTAACACCAGATTTAATGGAAAGATTGTTATTTGATGATATTCCATATCTAGAAATCGCAAGACAAGAGCATGATGCTTTTGCTAAGATTTTCAGAGACAATGGTGTAGAAGTATTTTATTTAGAAGATCTCATTGCAGAAACTTTGGAAAATGAAACAATTAAGCATCAGTTCATCGATGAATTTTTATCAGAAACTAGCATTGAAAGTGATGCTAAAAAAGCTGCGATGAAAGAATATTTCTTAGGATTTGATAATCTGAGAGATATGGTAGACAAGATGATGGCTGGTGTTAGAAAAGAAGAAGTAACTTTTACAGCGCATAACACTTTAGCAGATATGTGTGAAAGTGATTATCCATTTATCATTGACCCAATGCCAAACTTATATTTCACAAGAGACCCATTTGCAACAATTGGTACGGGTATCTCATTAAACCATATGGCAACTGTTACTAGAAACAGAGAAACTATTTTCGCTAAGTATATTTTCTCTTACCACCCAAACTTTGAAAATGAAGAAGTGAAGAAGTGGTATGAAAGAGATTATGAGTACTCAATCGAAGGTGGGGACGAATTAGTCTTATCTGACAAAGTCATTGCTATTGGTGTATCTCAAAGAACTCAAGCGGCTGCTATTGATACAATTGCTAAGAGACTATTCTCAGATGGTCAATCATTTGATACAATATTAGCGTTTGATATTCCTAAAACAAGAGCATTTATGCACTTAGATACTGTTTTCACAATGGTAGACTACGACAAATTCACAATTCATCCAGCAATCGAAGGTCCTTTAACTGTATTTGCGATTAAAAAGGCTGGAGATAATGGTGAATATACAATAGAAAAAGAAACAATGATTCTTGAAGATGTACTTGCTAAACATTTAGGTCTAGAAAAAGTAGACTTAATCAGATGTGGTGGCGGTCCTGGTATTGATGCAGGTCGTGAGCAGTGGAACGATGGTTCAAACACACTTGCTATTGCACCGGGTGAAGTAATCGTTTATTCAAGAAACCACGTAACGAATAAACTTCTTGAAGAGAAGGGCGTTAAATTACACATCATGCCTTCTTCTGAGTTATCAAGAGGTAGAGGTGGCCCTAGATGTATGTCAATGCCACTAGAAAGAGAACCTATTAACAAATAATCTAAGGATTATAAAAATAAATTAAATGAGTTTTATAAATTTAAGGAGGATCCAAAATGCCAGTAAATTTAAGAGGAAGAAATTTTGTAACTTTAAAAGATTTCACAACAGAGGAAATCAAGTACATGTTAAACTTATCAGCTGATCTTAAAGCAAAGAAGAGAGCTGGAATCAAAGGTGACCTTTTATCAGGTAAAAACGTTGTTTTAATCTTTGAAAAGAACTCAACAAGAACTAGATGTGCATTTGAAGTAGCTTGTTTTGATGAAGGTGCAAATGTAACTTTCTTAACAGGTAGCCAAATGGGTAAAAAAGAGACTATCGAAGATACTGCTAAAGTATTAGGTAGATTCTATGATGGTATCGAGTTCAGAGGTTTTGCTCAAAAAACTGTAGAAGAATTAGCTGAGCATGCAGGTGTTCCAGTATGGAATGGTTTAACTGACCTTTACCACCCAACTCAAATTTTAGCTGACTTCTTAACTGTTACAGAGCACGTAGCTAAGCCACTTAACAAAGTTAAGTTTGTATACGCTGGTGATGCAAGAAACAACATGGGTAACTCATTAATGATTGGTGCTGCTAAATTAGGTATGGACTTTGTTGCTTTAGCGCCAAAAGAATTATTCCCAGAAGAAGCATTAGTTGAAGAAATGTTAGAAGTTTGTAAAACTACAGGTGGTACAATCACTTTAACTGAAAACGTTGATGATGTTAAAGGTGCTGACGTACTTTACACTGACGTTTGGGTATCTATGGGTGAAGAGCATATGTTTGAAGAAAGAATCAAGCAATTATCTCCATACCAAGTAAACATGGATATGGTTAAGAAAACTGAAAACCCAGATGTAATCTTCATGCACTGTTTACCAGCATTCCATGACAACTTAACAGGTGTTGGTGCTGAAATCGAAGAGAAATTTGGTATTAAGGAAATGGAAGTTACTGATGAAGTATTCAGAATGCCTAACTCAGTGGTATTTGATGAAGCTGAAAACAGAATGCATACAATCAAGGCTGTTATGTGTGCAACTATGGGTAACTTATAAGAAACAACCTTTAAACATTATGACAGCCCTTATGGGCTGTCATATTTATAAAATTGACATTTTGACGAGAGCATCATGATCAATTCTATTAAGTTTTATTAGGGTTGTTTTTGTTGTTTTTGTATGGAGGAAAATATGAAAGATAAAATCGTTGTTGCTCTTGGTGGTAACGCTTTAGGTAAAACGCCAGTAGAGCAGTTAGAGTTAGTTAAAAGGACAGCTAAGCCAATCGTTGATCTTATCGCTGAAGGTCATGAAGTTGTTTTAGCACATGGTAACGGTCCACAAGTTGGTATGATCAACTTAGCGATGGCAACATCAGCAGGTTCAGATTCGGGTACACCAGATATGCCATTCCCAGAGTGTGGTGCAATGAGCCAGGGTTACATCGGTTACCATCTACAAAATGCTATCAGAGAAGAATTATTAAACAGAGACATGCAAATCCCTGTAGCAACAGTAATCACACAAGTAATCGTTGATAAAGACGATCCAGCATTTGAAAACCCTACAAAGCCAATTGGTGCTTTCTATTCAAAAGAAGAAGCTGATGTTTTAATCGAGACTAAAGGTTATGACATGGTTGAAGATGCAGGTAGAGGTTGGAGAAGAGTTGTACCTTCACCAAAGCCAGTTGATGTAGCAGAAAAAGATACAGTAATGGCATTAGTAGAGAAGAACCACGTGGTTATCTCTGTTGGTGGTGGTGGTATTCCAGTTGTACAAGAAGGCAACAAGCTTGTAGGTGTACCAGCAGTAATCGATAAAGATTTCGCTTCTTCAAAATTAGCTGAAATCGTTGATGCAGATTACTTAATCATTTTAACTGCTGTTGAGCAAGTAGCAATCAACTTCGGTAAAGAAAATGAAAAATGGCTAGCAGAGCTTAATATGGAAGAGTGTAACCAGTACATTGAAGAAGGTCACTTTGCACCAGGATCAATGCTTCCTAAAGTTAAGGCTTGTATGGCATTTGCTGAGTCAAAGCCAGGTAGAAGAGCATTAATCACTTCATTAGAAAAAGCTGCAGATGGTATTGCAGGTAAGACAGGTACATTAATTAAGATGTAGTTACGGGCAGCTTAGGCTGCCTTTTCTTATCAATCTATAAAAGAACTTGACGAAAAGGCCTTTGGTCTATAAAATATTAGTTAGTTTAAAACTAATTAAGGAGCCCCATGAAAGCATTTGAGAAGTTATACAAGCGTTATGATGCATATTGTATAGAGTATTTAAAATCTAGATTATCTCATACGTCACTGAGTCATTTAACATTCAACCACTATGAATATTTGCATCGTATATCTGAAATGGACGAGCCGACACTGTCTCAACTAGCAGAAGAAATGAAGTTATCCAATCCTTCTGTAACAGTGATGGTCAATAAATTTATAAAAGAAGGACTTGTTGAAAAGGTTCAGGATAACCATGATAAGCGTATTTTCCATGTTAGATTAACAAGACTTGGTAATGATGTGATTTCAATTGAAAGAGATGCATTTTATAGAGCCACAGAAGAACTGTTGGATAACTTAGATAAAAAGGAACAAGAGACTTTAATAGCTTTGTTAGAAAAAGCACTTAAATAAATTTTTTATTATATTATTTAGTTTTATTCTAACTAAATAAAAAAGGAGGCATTATGCACGCGGATACAGGCTTTATGATTCAGTTACTCATCATATTATTTGCTGCCATAGCAGGAGGTATGATAAGCAAACATTTAGGTCAACCCAGAATATTGGGTCAGATACTGGCAGGTGTATTGATAGGACCGTCACTTTTAGGTTTTGTAGAACAAAGTGACTTTATCAGTCACCTAGCAGAGTTAGGGGTCATTCTCCTCATGTTTTTAGCGGGTCTAGAGACAGATTTAGAAGAACTGAAGTCATCCTTCGAGAATTCATCCAAAATCGCTCTAGGCGGCATTATCGTCCCATTTGGTATGGGCTTTTTAGGTCTTTATCTTGTTAGCGATACTTTTGTGGTGCAAGAGGGTGTCTTCTTAGGTGTAATTCTAACAGCAACCAGTATGGGGATTGCCATTCAAACCTTATCTGAAATGGGCAGGCTAAAGTCCAGATTTGGCATGAGCATTTTAGGTGCTGCTATTATAGATGATGTGGCGGGTGTTTTGATACTTGCCATAGCCCTTGGTATATTTGGAAAATCACAATCTAGCATTGCGCTTTTAGTAGGTAAAATCATCTTGTTCTTTGTTTTGATATCCCTTGTAGGTGGCTTAATTTCAAAGTTTATCTTTAAGAACAAGAAGTGGTTTAACAAAATATCTTCTAGCCACTTATTAGCAGGATCATTTCTTCTGACTTTGTTATTTGCCATTACAGCCAGTGAGTTTGGTATGGCTGCAATAATTGGTGCTTACTTTGTAGGTTTGATTATTTCTACAACGCCAATTAAACACAAAGTTTTTGGTGAAATCGAAAAGTTCGGTACTGGCTTTTTTATTCCAATATTCTTTGTAAATATCGGTATGAGCGTCAACTTAAAGATTATAGGAGAACATATATGGATGGCTTTATTTGTAACCACTATAGGTATAGTTAGTAAAGTCATTGGATCATATATAGGCGGTCGTTTGTCTGACTTTGATAAAAGAGATGCCTTACAGATAGGCATCAGTATGGTGCCTCGTGCAGAAGTTGCCTTAATCATTGCCAATATAGGCTTAAAATCAGGTTTTATTGGAGAAGGTATCTTCACAGGAATCATTCTTTTAGTGATTGTATCATCCGTTTTGACACCTCTTTTACTTAAACTGACCAGCAAAAAAGTTGATGAAAAAGTTCCTCAAAAACATCTAAAAAAAGTGGTTGTAAAGAGTACTTCTTAGCAAGTACTCTTTTTTGACCTTTTAAATACGATAGATTGTTATATTTATGGAGTATTAGGTGCTTTTTTGTGGCTTTTTTTGCCGTTTTTGATTATAATTAAATTGCACAATGTATTATGTATACTAAAAACATGAGGTGAGAATGGACACAATAAAAATGAAGGCATATGCCAAGGTAAATCTATCTCTAGATATACTTGGTAAAAGGCCCAATGGCTATCATGATGTTGAAATGATTATGCAGCAAATTACATTATATGATGACATAGAAATTAGAAAGACCGATCAGGACATAACCATTCATACCGACTGTTATTATGTTCCAAGTGATTCTAGAAACATAGCCTATAAGATTGCAAAGGATGTTTTGGAGATGAAGCATATTGAATCGGGTATTCATATTGAGATTAAGAAGGTCATCCCAGTAGCAGCTGGCCTTGCAGGCGGTAGTGCCGATGCAGCAGGTGTTATCATGGGTTTAAACATCTTGTTTGACTTAAACATGTCTTTAGAGGAGATGAAAGAGATTGCAGTTAAACATGGTGCAGATATACCATTTTGTATTGAGGGTGGTGCTGCCGTTGCCAGAGGCATTGGTGAAGAACTTGAAGTGATTCCAAGTTTGAAAAATACTTGGATGGTACTGGTTAAACCACCAATTGGTGTTTCAACTCAATCAGTTTATAAGAACTTTGATTTAGATAAAGTTGAAAAGCATCCAGATAATGAAAAGCTTATAGAAGCCATGCACAAAAACGACTATAGGTTTATTGCAAAAAATATGTACAATGTTTTAGAAGAAGTAACATCTAAAAGACATTCAATTATAGGGCAAATTGAAAGTAAAATGCGTGAATATGGAGCTCTTGGCACCATGATGAGTGGGAGTGGTCCAACTGTCTTCGGCATTTTTAAAAATTATAAAAAAGCAGAAACGGCTAGTAAACACTTGAGGCGGAAATATAAAGATGTGTTTCTAGTACAAGCGTATGATGGGGGAAGGCATGAATAAGATTGACATTAGGAATTATAAACCATTAGGGGAGATTGTTTTTGACTACTTAAAAAATGCAATTATTTCAGGCGAATTAAAGCCTGGTGAGCGTTTAATGGAAATCGCCATTGCAGAGCAGTTAGGTGTATCTAGAACACCTGTAAGAGAGGCAATCAGAAAACTTGAAAAAGAGAAGTTTATTGAAATGGTACCAAGAAAAGGTGCCTATGTTTCATCTACATCTCTAAAGGACATGTTAGATGTATTAGAAGTAAGAAAGTTGTTAGAAGGTTTTGCAACTGAACTTGCTGCTGAACGTATGACAGATGAAGCTTTGGTTTCACTCTTAAGAACACATAAGGCGTTTTTAAAAGCTTTAGATGATGGGGATACAGAGTCAATGGTGAGTTTGGACAATGAATTCCATGATATGATCTTACAGGCTTCAGACAATTCTAAACTGATTGAGATTGCAACTGCACTGACAGAACAAGTGCAAAGATATAGATTGTCTTATTTCACAGAAGTCAACAACTTTGATGAGTTAAGAGAATGGCATAAGAAGATTTACGATGCTATTGAAAAGAAAGATGCAAAAAAAGCTGGAGAAGTTGCCAAAAGACATGTAGAATTAATAGAAAAAGCTGTTGTAACTTTAAATAAGAATAAGTAGGTTTTTTCATGAAAATTAATTTAGGTATTATATTTGGTGGCCAGTCTGCAGAACATGAAGTATCTGTTATGTCGACTAAATCGGCACTTGATAAGCTTCACCATGATAAGTACAATATTACATTGTTTTTTATCTCTAAAGAAGGTATTTGGGAAATCGTCGAAGGTCCAGATGAAATAAATAAGAGTTTGTCTAAACAGGCTATTTCAGCTCATGTTTTAGATGCCTTGTATAAACAGGATGTCGTTTTTCCAATTCTTCACGGACCTCATGGGGAAGATGGTTCTATTCAAGGTTTATTCGAAACCCTTGAAATACCATATGTGGGTTCAAAGGTTTTAGGTTCTGCTGTTTGCATGGATAAGATCATTTCTAAAAAGATTTTAAATAGGGCTGGTATTCCAACCGTTGATTTCTTTGAACTATATGAAGCGGTCACAGATGATAATATGAAAGCACTTAAGTCATGGATAAAAGGTTATCCTTTGTTTGTAAAGCCTTCCAATATGGGGTCTAGTGTTGGGATTTCAAAGGTACATAATGAAGATGAACTCCTTGACGGCTTAAAGCTTGCACTTAAATATGATAGACGTGTTCTAATAGAAGTTGGTGTAGATGCAAGAGAGATTGAATGCGCTGTTTTAGAATCAGATGGTATTTTGGTTTCTGGTGTTGGTGAGGTCATCGCTGGTGATGATTTCTATGATTATGATGCCAAATACGTTGACGATGGCCAGGAAAAGATGGCTGTACCAGCTAAAAATATTTCAGATGAAACAGTAGAGACCATTAGAGCTTATGCTCATAAGGCATTTTTAGAACATGGTTGTAATGGCCTTGCTAGAATCGATTTCTTTGTGGAAAAGAAATCAGGTAATGTTATATTAAATGAAATAAACACCTTACCTGGTATGACACAGTTTTCTATGTACCCATGTTTGTTTGAACAAACAGGCATAGACTACGGTACATTAATTGATAAAATGATAAATAATGTTTTAAGATAACTGCTCAGGCAGTTATTTTTTTTCCTTGAAAACAAAGGATTTTATTTTTTTGAACCTTTTTTTATGAAAAACCGACATTTACGGGAAATCGTTTTTTATTGAATTGACAGAATATTTTTTGAATGATATTCTACCTATAGGATAGGTGATAGGTGATAGGTCGACATATCACAAGTAAGAAAGTAGGTAATATGAAGAAACCAAATATACTTTTTATACTCGCCGATGACATGGGTTATGGAGATTTTGGCACCTTTAATGATCAAATGACTTGTACTCCTTGCTTAGACGAGTTGGTTAAAGAAGGCGTGACATTTTCAAATTGTTACTCGTCTTCTCCAGTGTGTGCGCCTGCAAGAGCAAGCATTATGACAGGAAGATATCCTCAAAGAACTGGTGTTATCGATACATTAGAATATAGAGGTACAGACAGGTTAAAACTTAATGAAGTGACGATGGGTGATGTATTTAAGGCAAATGGCTATGATACAGCATTAATTGGAAAGTGGCATTTAGGATGTTTTGATAAGTCTTACCATCCAAACAAAAGAGGTTTTGATTACTTCTATGGCTTTACAGGCGGATGGAGCGACTTTTATGATTATAAGACACTTCAGAGAAACGGTGAGACTTTACCATGTAGAGGTGACTATATGACAGACCTCTTTACACAAGAGGCTATAGAATATGTTAAAGCTAAAAGAGATAAACCTTTCTTGCTTCATTTGGCATACAATGCGCCACATTTTCCTTTTCAAGCACCAGAAGACTTGATTGAGAAATATCATTCGACAGGTAAGTATACAAGGGCAGTTAGCACCATTTATGCCATGATTGAAGTGATGGACAAGGGTATTGGAAAGGTAGTAGATGCACTTAGAGAATCTGGGAAACTAGAAGATACCATTGTTGTATTTGCCAGTGATAATGGCCCCGAATTATGGGGTGAAGGAGAGTCAAACACAAACAGATACAATGCTGATTTAAGAGGTTATAAAAATCTTGTTTGGGAAGGTGGCATTAAGGTACCGGCTCTTGTTTACTGGAAAGGTAAGACGCTTCAAGGTCATACAAATCATTCTTTAGTGAACCATATGGACTGGTTGCCAACTTTCATGTCTATGGCAGAGATTGAATTTGATTTCAAAAAAGACATTGATGGTAGAAACATTTCTTCATGTATGAAAGGAGATCTTCTAAAAGATGTAGATATGTTTTGGCAGTGGTCAAGATATCATCCAATTGTAGAAGGTAATGCTGCTGTCAGAAGTGATGGCTATAAACTTTTAAATCCAGCCATAGAAGCACTTCATATCAAGTGTCTTAAGTTAGATTCTGATTTAGATGATGATGTTAAAGCATTTCCTGAAAAATACACAGACATACTTGATTTAGAAACACCTAAATTACAAACACCATGTCCAGATACACATGTATTTAATTTGAAAGACGACCCACACGAAAAAGTCAACTTATACGGCAGGAACAAACTTAGAGATAAAATGTTAGAAGAAAAGCTAGATGATTGGTTTTCTTCAGTTGAAGATGATAGAATAAACAATTAAAAGAGGGGGAAAAATGGAGAGGAAATATACAGATGTAAAATACATACATAAACTGATACCAGTTATATTCTTTATGGTTATGATTATTTATGGCTTTGGTGTAAGACCAGTTGTATTTGATCAGCCGGGTATATCTATTGAGGTTATGATGGTGATATTGACGACCTTCACATCTATGTACTTAATGATATTTGCAAAAGTTAAATGGGAAGATATTGAAGAAGCCATGAAGCAGAGAATCGGTTCAGCAGTGCCAACACTTGCCATACTTCTTGCAATAGGTATTTTAATTGCAGCCTTGATCATGGCTGGCACATTACCAATGCTCATATATTATGGTGTTAAAATGATCAATCCATCATTTATTTATGCGATTGCCTTTATACTACCGATTGTATTTTCTTTGTGCACAGGTACCTCATGGGGATCTGCCGCAACAATAGGTGTGGTCTTAATGAGTATTGCAACAACTATAGATGCCAACTTGGCTATCACAGCGGGTGCTGTTGTATCAGGTTCATACTTTGGTGATAAATTATCACCGATTTCAGATACAACAAATCTTGCTGCACTTGCTGCAGAAGTTGATTTGTATGACCACGTTAAGTCCATGTTATGGACAACTGTTCCGACTGCAGTTATTGCCTTAACTGTTTATATAGTAGCAGGCTTTATGTATCCTCCTGCTATTACAAGTATAGATAGTCCTGCAATTACTTCGACGCTGACTAGTTTAAAGAGTATGTTTTCATTTAACCCACTTTTATTACTGCCTATCGCAGTAGTTGTCTATGGGTCATATAGGAAAAAATCAGCTGTTACAACAATGATGGGTGCAGCTCTTTCAGGCTATTTACTGGCTATAATTTTTCAACCATTTTCCTTAAATGCACTTTTTGAGTCTTTAGGAACAGGTTTTAAAGTGAATATGATCGACTGGTATGTTGTCGATGAACAGGCTATGTCTGTTGTTAAGTTCATTGAAAGAGGTGGTTTCTGGTCTTTAGGTAGATTGGTTCCAAAGATTATTACCACTTTGATGTTTGTTTCAGCCATAGGTACTGTAGATGCCATAACAGAGGTTGTAACTAGACTCTTTAGCTTTGCTAAATCAAGGTTTATGATTATCACGTCAACGCTATGGACTGCTGCAATAATCTTAGGTGTCGCTTCAAATGGTATAGCATGTACATTTGTAACTGCTGATATATTCAAGAAGAAGTACGATGAAAACAATATTCCTAGAAAAGTATTATCAAGATCTATTGAAGATGCAGGCACCATGTTAAATCCTTTATACGGATGGACACCTGCGGGTATATTCTTTGCATCAACGCTTGGTGTACCTATTTCAAAATTTGCACCGTGGGCAGTTATGAACTACGGTACAATCATTGTGGCTATGGTAATTGCATATTTAGGTATTGGTGTGTCTGCCAAAGAAGATAAAGGTCTAAAAAAAGCAAGTTAATTACATTTGATGAAAGATTCATGTATAATGTTCTTAGAATGATATGAACTAGAGGTGGCAAATGTTTGAAAGAATCGTTGTACATGATAAAATCGTTAAAGAAGTAAAAAGATACATAATAGAGAATCAATTAAAGATTGGAGACAAGTTACCTTCTCAACAAGAGTTTGTTAAGATGTATGGTTTAAGTAAGAATTCCATGCGAGAGGCATTTAGGACCTTACAGGCTTTAAAAATTGTAGAGATTATTAATGGAAAGGGGATGTATGTTCACAACAACAACTTCCACTTCGATGAATCTGTAGTGAGTGACAGAAAAAAGCATTTGAAAGATATCCTAAGTGTTAGGCGCTCTCTTGAGATCTTAGCAGCACAGAATGCTGTTCGGGAAGCAACGAATGAGGATATAGAGGGACTACGCCATGCTATCAAATTGATGAAAGAAAAAGAAATTAGTGGTGAGCCCCATGCAAAGGAAGATAAAGCTTTTCATTACGGTATTTTTGAAGCGTCGCACAATCAGGTACTTATAGATGCAACAAGTTATTTAGAAGGTTGGTTTAATGAAATGTGGTCCAATCCATTAGATGCTGGAAAAGCATTTAGAGAAGGCTTGGATTATCATAGCGAAATTGTTGACGCTTTAGAAAATAAGGATGAAAAAACCTTGTTGAAGGCTTACAACAAGATGTTCGATCAAATTGAAGTTATCATAGAAAATATATAGCACTTTCCGATTATGGAAAGTGCTATTTTTATAGTAAATCCTTTAGTTTAGGTGCTTCATCACGTATCATACTGTAAGTTAGATTGGATATTTTTCTACCACCGACTGTCCAAGCATCTCTCATCGTGCCTTCATACACAAATCCACACTTCTTTGCAACCGCCTCACTTGCTAGATTATCTTTTTCCATGCATATTTGCAGTCTGTTGATTGGATAGTGTTCAAATAAAAATGCTGAGAATAACTTCAAGGCTTCTGAAACATAACCTTTGCCTCGGTTTTCCTGTCTAAAGATCTGATAGCCTAGCTCATAACCTTCTACATAATGGGCATTTTTAAAGTAAGAAATTGCACCGACTAGGTTGTCTTCTAAATCAAATATCAGCAATCTACCACCACTTGGAGAAAAAAAGCCATCTTCATTGTAGTGTTTGATGGTGTCAGATAATGTTCTGACTATGTAAGGAAAGTGCTGGCCTGTATGTGATGTATCATTGGTTAATTGTACAAATAGCTCAATATCTTCTTTTTTCATTAATCTTAGTTCTACTAATTTTCCACGAATCATTTGCCACCTCCTACAACAAGTATAGCACATATTTAATCGGAATCGCTTTACATTACATTGTTTAAGTAATACAATAATATTGGGTGGTGTTTAGTGTAATACAAAGAATAATTGTACTATTACTAAACTTAGGAGGATGTATGTTATATTTAAGTAAAAAGGACTTGCTAGATCTTTTAGACTGCAATGATATTATATCAGCCATAGAGCGTGCATATGATATCCAAGACAAAGGCAACTTTATTATGCCTGACAGAATGCATATACATTATGATGATAATACGCTTTTGTATATGCCTTGTGTGATAGAAAGTTCTTATGCAACAAAACTTGTTAGTGTGTTTCCAGGCAACAAGGATAAGAATCTACCAGTTGTAGATGGTATTGTTGTTTTAAATGACAAACACACGGGTGTCGTCAATGCCATGATCGATGGTCAGGTACTGACAGCCATTAGAACAGGTGCAGTAGGTGGGACTGCTGTTAAACATTTGGCAAAAGAAGATGTAAAAGTATTAGGGGTCATTGGATGTGGTGTACAAGGCTATTATCAAGCACTTTTTGCCAGTCAAGTAAGAGATTTTGATGAAGTAATAGTCTATGATGCATATGGCTACAACCCGCTTTTTAAGGAAACATTTGATAATCTATCTATAGCAGGTTCACCCAATGAACTTGTTGAAAAAGCGGATGTTATCATAACAGCAACAACGTCGCATGATCCAATCTTTGATACTGACAAGGTAAAAGGTAAAACATTTGTAGGAATCGGTTCGTTTAAACCAAATATGAGAGAGTATTCAGATGCTTTCTTAAAACATATGGATCATATTTTAGTAGATACGCCATTTGCTAAAGATGAGACAGGAGATTTAAAGTTGCCTTTAGAAGACGGCATCATTTCAGAATCTGACATTCAATTATTTAGTCCTAAATTTCTAGAGGGTACTGTATTTTTTAAATCGGTGGGCATGGCATTGTTTGATAATGTTGTAGCAGAAAAATTGTATTTAAAGGCAGTAGAGTTAAAGAAAGGGATTGAATTGGAGGCTTAGATGTTTAACACAAAATGGATGATTGATTGTATTGATGCTCATACTGGTGGAGAACCACTTAGAATTATTACTTCAGGCTTACCACCTATTCCAGGTGATACGATTTTAAAGAAAAGGTCTTACGTTAAGGAAAATTTGGATCATTTGAGAAAACTTATGATGTTAGAGCCAAGAGGTCATGATGATATGTATGGTTGTATCATGGTTGATCCAGTGACAGACGATGGTGATTTTGGCGTGCTATTTACCCATAATGAGGGTCTATCAACTATGTGTGGACATGGTATTATAGCGGTGACAAAAACCATGATTGAACTAGGAAGAATACCATCTGTAGAAGGTGAAAATGTCGTAAGAATAGATTCACCAGCAGGTAGGATTACAGCTTTTGCCGATGTAGAAAAGGGTGAAGTTAAACAAGTACGTTTTAGAAATGTACCATGTTTTATGTATAAAGAAGATATCAGCATCCATTTAGAAGGATACGGTGATATTGTTTGTGACATCGTTTATTGTGGTGCTTTTTACATCTATGTGAATGTCAACAAAGTTAACTTATCTGTTTTACCTGAGTATGGTAAAATCTTAACTGAAATAGGCATGAAAATGAAATACGATGTAGAAGCAAGAATGGAGATCATGCATCCTGTTGATACTGGTATTACTGGCATCTACGGTACCATCTTCTATGAAGATGTTGTAAGAGACGGTCAGATTTTAGATACCAAGAATGTCTGTATATTTGCAGAAGGCCAAGTGGATAGGTCACCTACTGGTACAGGTACTGGTGGTCGAGTGGCACTTCATTACCATAAGGGTGAAATGAAAAAAGGCGACACACTTAAAAACCTAAGTATCATTGATACCTTGATGTGTGGTAAGGTTCTAGAAGAAACAGAAGTAGCAGGTTATAAAGGTGTTATTACTGAAGTTTCTGGAACGGCTCATATTATGGGAATCAATAAGTTATTACTTGATCCACAAGATCCACTGCCAGAAGGATTTAGAATACGTTAAAAGGACTGCAAAAGCAGTCCTTTCATTTTGGATATTATTCTGAAGGTTATAACTTGAAATAATCATTTGCATTGTTATAACAGATGTTTTCAACAATTGAACCTAATAATTTTCTATCATTAGGAAACTCACCATTTTCAACCCAGCAACCAATTAAGTTGCAAAGGATGCGCCTAAAGTATTCATGACGTGTATAAGATAAGAAAGATCTTGAATCCGTCAACATGCCTACAAAGTTACCTAGAAGTCCTAAATTGGCTAGGGCCGATAACTGCATGGTCATGCCATCCTTTTGGTCATTGAACCACCAGCCTGAACCGAACTGGATTTTACCCCTGATATCCTGACCCTGGAAGTTGCCAATCATCGTTCCAATAACATAATTATCTCTAGGATTCAAAACGTAAAGGATGACCCTTGGCAAAAGATTGTGTTCGTCTAAATCAGACAACATGTTTGAAAGCTGTCCTGCAAAAGTCTCATCTGAAATAGAATCAAAGCCAGTATCTGGTCCAATAAGCTTCAGCATTCTCTTGTTGTTATTCCTAAGAGCTCCGATGTGAATCTGCAAGGTCCAGTCCAATTTGTGGTACATTTTACCCAGCTCATGAAAGAATGCAGACTTATAGATTGTAATATCTTCATCTGTCAGATTTTGACCATTTAATTTTTTCCTAAAGATGATATCAGCTTGATCAAGGGTGTAATCAGACCTATAGGATACTGTGTCTAATCCATGATCAGCTAGACGACAACCAAGCTTATGGAAGTATTCAATCCTCACTTTTAAAGCGTCAAGAAGTTGATCAAAGGATTCTACTGGAGAACCAAGTGATTTAGATAAATCATCAATCCATGGTAGAAAAGTATCCCTTTCAATATAGTTGCCTTTATCTGGTCTGAATGTAGGTAGAACCTTTACATCAAAGACATCTTTTAGTTTTCTATGGTAAATAAGATCATCTAGAGGGTCATCTGTTGTACAGATGACCTTAACATTTGACTTTACGATTAAACCTCTTGGTCTGAAGTCATCTTCCTTAAGCTTTTCATTACAGGCCTTCCAGATAGCTGGTGCTGTTTTTCTACTTATAGTATCGTAGATGCCAAAGTATCTCTGCAGCTCCAGATGACACCAGTGATACATGGGATTGCCTATGGCTGTTTCAAGTACAGAAGCAAAATGGTAAAACTTCATATAGTCATCACCATCACCTGTGATAAAGGTTTCTTGTATGCCGTGACTTCTCATAAGACGCCACTTGTAATGGTCGCCTGAAAGCCATAATTCAGTCATATTTTTGTAGTGCTTGTTTTCAAATATCTCCTTTGGAGATAAATGACAGTGGTAATCATAGATTGGTGTCTGAGCATGGTCATGGTATAGAAACTTTCCTGTTTCATTAGTCAGTAAAAAGTCCTTATCTAAAAATTTTCTCATTTAAACTCCTAAGTATGATTTGAGTGTCTCTCTGACAGCACCAACACCTTGATTAGACGAAACAAACATGTCTTCAATCTTTTCACCTAATCCAACCTCATAGAGGTCTAAGCCAAAAATATTTTCATTAGAAATGATTTTTCTTATACTTTCAACAGACTGGTCACCTAGTTTGATATCACCTAATGTCTCTTTTAGTGCTGCCATGAGAGGATCTGGACTTAAAGGCATGTGGAGGCCCTTGTCGTTTGTACCTGTTAGATATCTTAACCATAGGGCTATGGCAAGTGGAATACCTGTTAAATCCCTTGGATTTAAATCTGGATGACGGTCATATGATTTAATGGTTTCTCCAAATCTGATGGCCACCTTTTGAGATGTGTCTGTGGCAATTCTTTGAGGTGTATCCGGAATAAATGGATTCGAAAATCTTTCATTGATGACTTCATCAATAAATGCCTTCGGGTCAATGATCTTGGGATCAACCACAACTTTTAAACCTTCTTCATATCCAATTGTATGAACCAGTTTATTAAGTTCAGGATCTTTCATTTGATCTGCGATTAATTGATAATCCAGAAGGCAACCTGATACCGCAAGTGCAGTATGAAGTGGATTTAAGCAAGTTGTTACCTTCATGGTCTCTACTTGATTAACAGTCTCTCTATCTGTAAAAATAATGCCTGCCTTTTCAAGAGGAGGTCGTCCATGTATAAAGGTGTCTTCAATGACAAGATACTCTGAAACCTCAGCATTTACAAAAGGTGCAACATAGGAATTCTTATCTGTGATAACAATATCCATGTCTTCTAAGTCGAGTCCTTGTAAGTAAGACTTTACATGATCAGAAGGTCTTGGTGTGATTTTATCAATCATGCTTAAAGGATAAGAGATTTTATTAGTTAAATAGCTTATGAAGTCCTCATCAACAAAACCTGCTTTTACCCATGATTCTGAGATCTCTAAAATACTTGCCTTAAGTTTGTCTCCATTGTGAGAACAGTTGTCCATTGAGACAAGTGTTAATGGTGCCTGTCCATTTTGAAAACGCGTGTATAAAAGTGCTGTCACCATACTCATTGTATGGATGCAGTCTTTTGGCCCTTTTTTAAAATCACTTTTGATTACAGGTAAATAATCACCTGATGGTAATCTCAAGCCATAGCCTTTTTCAGTGATTGTGAACGAGACCATTTGTAAGTCGTCATTTGTAAATAAAGCTTCTAATTTGTCATAGTCCGTGTTGGTTGCAATACTGTCTGTAATACTGGCTACAACAGAAGTATCAAAGTTGCCATTGGAGTTCATAAGCACCAAAAGACTTAAGTTGTCATAGGGCTTATAGATTTTGTTGATGACATCATAGTCAAATGAGTCAACGGCAAGAATACCTGAGGTCATCAAACCTTCATTAAGAAGCTTTTGTACTGCGTTTCCAATAAAGGCTCTAAAAATATTACCTGCGCCAAAATGAATCCATTTAGGCTTTTCTGCTTTTACTTTTGCCACATCGTAAGCAGGTAGGGTAATGCCAGCTTTATCGAAAAAGCTTTTATCTTCTAGACTATTGTAATTCAGTTTCATGATTGTTCCGCCTTTCTTTTATCAAGACTGTCAATGATTCCTGTCATGTACATAGCGCCCAGTGCGCGGTCATAAAGACCATAACCTGGTCTGCATTCTTTTTCTTCACCCCATAGGTGACGGCCATGATCGGGCCTGATATACCCCTTAAAGTCATTTTGATGATAGGCCTTTAAAACTTCATAAACATCTACATGGCCATCTTTGCCACGATGAGATACTTCAGAGAAATCACCATTGTCATAAACTTTAACATTTCTAATGTGGGCAAAGTGAATTCTGTCTGCAAATGAATGAATCATATCAGGGATATCATTTTTTAAGTTGGGACCCAGTGAACCTGTACAAAGTGTTAAACCATTGTATGGGCTGTCTACAAGTTTTAAGAATCTTTCGATGTGTTCTTTAGAACGTATGATTCTTGGTAGACCAAAGATTGGCCATGGTGGATCATCCGGATGAATAGCCATTTTTATGTCTACTTCCTCACAAACCGGTATGATTCTTTCTAAGAAGTACTTTAGATTATCAGTAAGCACTTGATCGTCAACGTTTTTATAGCTATCAAAAAGCTCATCTAATTTGGCCATACGTTCAGGTTCCCAACCAGGCATTGTAAAGTTGCCAGCACCTTTTAATATTTTAGCTGCCATTTCCTTTGGATCTGTTACAATGGCATCTTTTTCATAAAATAAAGCATTCGAGCCATCAGGCAGCTCTCTATACAAGTCTGTTCTTGTCCAGTCAAATACCGGCATAAAGTTATAACAGATGACCTTTACGCCATATTTGGCAAGTTTTCTAATGGTATCAATGTAGATATCAATATAATGGTCTCTTGAATCAAGTCCAATTTTAATATCATCATGGACATTAACACTTTCAACTACATCTGCATTAAAACCCCTGCTTCTAATTAATTCAACCTCTGACTTGATACGATCCTCTTCCCAAACTTCGCCAGCCACTTTATCATGCAATGACCAAACGATGCCTTCTACTCCAGGTATTTGACGGATATGATCCAGTGTAATGGAATCATTGTTCTCGCCATACCATCTCCATGTCATTTTCATAGTCTATCCTTTCTTAACTTGTATACAAGTTGTGTTTTTCTTAATAATACACGCCTATAAAAGCCTTGTCAACACTATAATTCTGTTGTATACTAATCTTACATTTGGAGGCATTATGAAATTAAGCAAGAAAGATATAATCAGTCAGTTGAAAAAGGAAATACTTGAACTTACCTTAAAGCCAGGTGACATGCTGAGTGAAGCTACTTTGACGGAACGCTTTGGCTTATCTAGAACACCTATAAGAGATATTCTAAAACAGTTGGCTTCAGAAGGTTATGTAAAAATATATCCACAGAGAGGTTCTTTGGTTTCTTACATTGATTTAGAATCTGTGGAACAGATTGTTTATCTTAGAAATTCTCTTGAAAAGGAGATTTTCAGAGACTTAAGAAAACGGATTACCATCTCTCAAAAACATGATTTGATGAAGATTTTGAATGAACAGGCTTCTTGTATACAAGAAAAATCTTTAAAAGGCTTTTTGGATTACGATGATGAGTTTCACCGAACATGCTTTGAGTTTGCAGGCCGTTTGTTTTTATGGGATGTGATTCAGCAGTTCAATGTACATTATCTAAGATACCGATCGCTTCATATGCGAGATTATAAAAAACTAGAGGATCTCTTAGAAGAACATAAATCACTTTTAAATTACTTAAATGGTGATGATACAATGACCATTGAAGCTTTGATTCACCATCATTTAAGGGCTGATGAAGTAAATTTGGAAAAATCTATGGAATTAAATCAATATATACGTTAAAAAATCATGGTTTTTGCCGTGATTTTTTTCTTTTACAGTTTTAATATATCCAATAAAAGGGTATGATAATGGGGTAGGAGGCGCTATGAAGGTAATACTATTTGTTGATGATGAAAACTTAATAATTAGAAACCTAAAAAACATATTTGATGACAATATGTATGAGTATGTTTTTAAGAATAGTGGCGTCGATGCACTCGAATATATAAAAGCACATCCTGTGGATTTGCTTTGTACAGATATTATCATGCCTGACATGGATGGCTTTCAACTATTGGATTATGTAAAAAAGCATTATCCAAAGATCATGAGAATAGCTTTAACAGATATCGGCCATCCGAACTTAGTAAGAAAGTTATCGCTAGAAAATCTGGCACAACTTCATGTATTTAAACCTTGGAACGACACAGATTTAAAGGCAAACATCATAAAGATAATGAAGATGCAAACGGCTCTTCACACAGAAGAGATGATGAAGATGTTGCAGGCCTTAGACTCTTTGCCGACACTACCTGATATTTATGAAACATTGGTTGAAATGGTTTCGATGGATGCACCTGTAGATGACATTGCCGCACTTATAGAAGAAGATCAGTCGACGGCATCAGTTATTTTAAGAGTTGCAAATTCTGCGTATTATGGTAGAAAAACGGGTAGCATACATCAAGCGGTTATGAATATTGGACTCAACAATTTAAAGTCTATTATCATCGCTAACTCTGTATTTGAAGAGTTGACAGATGATATGGGTATGTTAATGGATATGTGGCAGCATTCAACTCTTGTCAACAAACTGGTGACAGCTATTTACTCTGAATGCTTGAAAAAACCAATACCAGGCATATTTGCTTCAGCAGGTCTTTTACATGACATTGGTAAAGTTGTGCTTTACCATAATTATGAAGACTATAGAAATATTATAGACCTTGCAAGTGAAACAGGTATTTCCATTAATGAATACGAAAAAGTTTTATTTGGTGTGACCCACCAGGATCTAGGTGCATATTTACTGAACTTATGGGGTTTACCCTTTGCCTACGTTGAATCATCTATGCACCATGACAAACCCATGGATCATAGGATCATTAACAAGGAATTGGTTGCAGTAGTTCATTTGGCAAATTATTATGCCAACTGTTATAGAAGAGAAGAAGAGTACAGTGCAGATTTAAAAGTATACACATTCTTAAAGCTGGAAAAAGATCATGTAGAGAAAATGTTATGTGATGAGTTTAAATGGAGGATACATGACAAAGCAAATAATAATAGTTGACGATGAAAGAACCGTCCTCAGAAACTTCGAAAAATTACTTAAGAAGGAACCTTATAAAGTCACATGTTTTAATAAAGGACATGACGCTCTAGAGTATATGGCTAATCAGAATGTGGACATGATTATTTCTGATGTCGCCATGCCTGAGATGGATGGTGAAACCCTGCTTGCAACAGTCAAGGCAGACCATCCAAAAGTTATTCGAGTAGCTCTTAGCCACTTAAATGAAAACAAGAGAATTACAAGGCTGATAGAAAGAGGTCTAGCGACACAATACTTGTTCAAGCCTTGGAACAACTATGAAATGAAGTTAAGTATAAAAAATATATTAGAGATGAATGTCTATTTGATGGATGAAGAAAATCTGGGTAAAATAAACAACCTTGAGGAATTGCCATCACTTCCAAGCTTGTATATGGAGTTAACAGACCTTCTAGATAAAGATGCTGACATGGATGATGTGGCTGAATTGATTTCAAGAGACCAGGCCATTACATCTAAAATACTAAAGATGGTGAACTCAGCATTTTATGGTCGAAAAACGGGCAACATCATTCAGGCCATGATGACACTAGGACTGAACAATGTAAAAAATATAGTTTTAACCAATTCATTTTTTACCACGTCGTCAGATTCTATGGACAAACTTTGGCAACATACAATGGACACCAACAGGCTTTGTTTGGCGCTTTATGAAAAGTGTTTGAATAAGAGGATGCCATCTTTATTTGGATCGGCAGGACTTTTACATGATGTGGGTCGTGTGATTCTTTACATGTTCCATAATGATGACTACAATGACTTGATTAAAGAAGCTGAATCGACTGAATATACCTTGGTTAACTTGGAACTTGAGAATTTTCATACCACACACCAAGACATTGGTGCTTACTTGCTGAACTCCTGGGGACTGCCTTATGCTTATGTAGAAGCGGCAATGTTCCATCACCGTCCTATGGATGAACGTGTGATCAACAAGGAGTTGGTGTCAGTTGTTCATCTGGCAGATTACTATGCAACAAAAGTCTTATCACCTGATGGGACTCACAATTTACTGGACCAGTCTGTATTTGATTTCCTGAATGTTACTAGGGAACAAGTAGAGAGAGTGGTCGAATCAATGAAATAATTAGATTGGGTTTGCGTTTTCGCAAACCTTATTTAGAATTTAAAAGGAGGTTAACATGAAACTAGGTTTAGTTGGATTAGGAAAAATGGGTTATCCACTTGCATTAAATATGAAAGATCACGGACATGATGTGATTGCCTATAACAGAAGCCCTGAAAAAAGACGTCTTATTGAAAGAGAAGGCGTTAAGACCGTGGATTCTTTAAAGGCTCTTGTTGAATCACTTGAAAAGCCCAGGACCATTTGGTTGATGGTACCTAGTGGTGAGACTGTAGACCATTTGATTCAAGAACTTCTAAGATATTTAGAACATGACGATTTAATCGTGGATGGTGGCAATTCCTTTTATAAGGATACATTAAGAAGATTTGAAATGTTAAAGGAAGAAGGTATTGGTTATATCGATGTAGGTACAAGTGGCGGTGTAAAGGGTGCGCGTTATGGTGCATGCTTTATGGCTGGTGGAGAAGAAACTTACATGAAGCGAGTTGAAAAAATCTTAGAAGATACTTCTGTAGAAAATGGCTTTGCACATGTTGGTGCACCAGGAACAGGTCACTATGTAAAAATGATTCACAACGGCATTGAATATGGCATGATGCAGGCCATCGGTGAGGGCTTTGAAATATTAGAACATTCAAGACTTATGATCAACCAAAAGGAAGTGGCAAAAGTTTGGGCAAATGGCTCTATTATTGAGGGGCTTCTGATGAACATGGTCTTAAATGCACTTGAGAAATCACCAGATTTAAAAGATATTCAAGGCATTGTAGATGCTTCTGGTGAAGGCGAGTGGACTGTAAGAGAAGCCTTGGATCTTAAGGTATACGCACCAGTCATTTCAACGGCTCTTGGCATGCGTTTTAAGTCAAAAGATGACTTGAAATATTCTGAAAAGATGGTAGCTGCCATGAGAAATGAGTTTGGCGGACATGCCCTTTATAAGAAAGAAGGTTCAAATGGTTAAAAAATGTCAGTTCATGATTTTTGGTGCGACTGGCGATTTAACTTATAAGAAACTTTTACCGGCTATATTCTCTCTCTATAAAGAAGGAGAGTTGTGCGATAAGTTTAAGTTGATTCTAATAGGCCGCAGGTCTTTAACTTTAGAAGATTACTTAAAAGATCTTGATGTGGAAGTAACCAAGCAATTAGCCTTTCACAATTTTAAAGACCACTTGACTTATCATCAGATGGATTTTTCTAAGCAGGAAGATTATGAAGCCTTAAATCACTATCTTTCAAAGGAAAACTGGGTATTTTACTTGGCGACAGCTCCAAGGTTCTTTGAGGTGATTTCCAGTCACTTAGACCATTATGGCTATCTTGATGAATCTGCTGGCTTTAGGAGAATTGTTTTTGAAAAACCATTTGGTATTAATTTTTCAGATGCAAAGAAAATCAACAAACATATAAGTAAGATATTAGATGAATCACAGATTTTTAGAATAGACCACTATTTGGGCAAAGAAATGATTCAGAATATTTTGTTAACAAGAGCCTACAATTCATTTATTGAGATGTTATGGCATAAGGATGCCATCGATTATTTTGAAATTGTTATTTCGGAAGAATCAGGTGTTCATAATCGTGCAGGTTATTATGACGGGTCAGGTGCTTTAAAGGATATGGTACAAAACCATATGTTCCAGATTGTTGCCCTTTTGAGTATGGACTTGCCAGAAAGTTTGATACCTGAGGTTATCCAGGAAGAAAAGTCTAAGATTCTTAAGCAGATTAAAGTCATGCACAATCTGGTTGTAGGCCAGTACCAGGGTTATCTTGATGAAAAAGGTGTTAAGGCAGACTCTGAAACTGAAACTTTTGTGGCCATGGAAGTACATGTAGACAACAGACGGTGGAAAGATACCCCTTTTTACTTGAAAACAGGCAAGGCGTTAAAAGACAAGTATGCCCAAGTTGTTGTTCATTTTAAGAAGATGTCTTCTGTATCAGAAAACCTCTTGATCATTCAAATTCAGCCTGACGAAGGCATCAAGTTGAAAATTAACTCAAAAAAGCCAGGTGTGTCTAATGAAATTGACAATGTGACCATGGACTACTGTCATTCATGTTTAAAATATGGAGATGAACCTTCGGCTTACGGCAGACTCCTTTTGGATGTCATTTTAGGTGATAAGTCCTTGTTTGCATCATGGGATGAAATAGAATCGTCATGGCACGCCATTGATAAAATAGAAAAAATTAAACCTCAGCCTCTTATCTACGAAAAACATAGTGATTGGCATGAAAATCTACTCATTAAGAAAGGATGGTACAAATATGATTGATATTACAATGACCGTCAAAGAGTCCATGAAAGTATATAAGAACAAAGCAGAAAAGAAACCTAAGTTTACAGTAGTCTCTGATAAACCTGTTTATGAAACAGACCTTTCTATAAACTTACACACAGGGACTCATATTGATTTTCCAAAACATATGATACCTGATGGTAAAACATCAAAAGACTATGGTATTGATCATTTTGTTGGTAAGGCTTATGTGGTTGATGTCACATTTTTAAACCGTCGTATTTTAAAGAAAGACATCACATCTATTAATTTATCCACTTATGATTTTATAATTTTTAAGACAAAAAACTCTTTCAGTGAAGCATTCAATCCTGAGTTTGTCTACTTATCTGAAGAAGCTGCTGACTACTTGTCTAAGTCCGATATAAAAGGTGTTGGCATTGATGGTTTAGGTATTGAAAGAGAGCAAGCAGGTCATCCGACTCATAAACTTTTGCTCTCTAAAGATATTTTGATATATGAAGGTTTGGATTTAAGTCAAGTGGAAGAAGGAGTTTACGAGTTTGTAGGACTGCCACTAAAAATTGATGATGTGGAAGCATCTTTAGTAAGAGCCATTTTGCGATGACTCTTATTTTCTTGTACAATGGTTTGGGGGGACTCATATGGAGATTAGAAAAATAGAAGATTTTAAAGAAATGACAAGAATTCAGCAAATGGCTTATGCCAGTAGTTTTGATGGTTCTAAAGAAGAAATCGACAAGGTAAAAGAAATCTATAAGGAATTGGTAGCTGAAGGTGACATTATAGCCTATGGCGCTTATGAAAAGGACTTGTTGGGATGTTTACTTTATTATAACTTTCAAACAAACTTTCATGGAAATATGATTCATACAGGGGGGATTGGCTCTTTAGCAGTTGATCTATTGCACAAGAAAAAACATGTAGCTTATGAGCTGATTACTGCATCTCTAGAAAAGGCAAAATCAGAAGGGGCTGACTTGTTTTATCTGTATCCTTTTAACACCAGGTTTTATAGAAAGTTTGGCTTTGGTTATGGTTCACCAGTTTATACCTACTGCATAAGACCTGAAGACTTCATGGATCAAGGTGATCGCAGTTTGTTAGCTTATGGTTATGAGGAAGATTATGAATTGATATTTAACTATTACAATGACTTTGCCAGTAAACATAATGGTATGAGCTTGTTAACATCAGGTTGTAAAAGACGAATCAACAAAAAGAAAAAGGGCAAGCTGCTCATTGCAAGAGACAATGATACCATCATCGGTTACATGGTTTTTACCATCAATGGTATTGATGTAGACAATCATCAAGCACAGAAGATTCATGTTCATGAAATGCTTTATAACCAGAAGGCATTAAAAGCTTTTGCGTCCTTCTTTTATGCACAAAAGGATCAAGTTTCATATATACAACTTCCAAGTCACGACGACAGACTTCACCATATACTTGCTGATACTTATTTTGCAAGAAAAGCAGAGACTCAAGATTTCATATCTTTAAAGGTAGCTGATAAGTCTATTGGACTCATGCCACTTGCGCTCAATCCGCAAAACTTATTAGATAGACTAGAAGCACCAGATAAATGCATTGTCTTTCATATCAGTCATTTAAAGAAAGAAACTGAGCTTGCTAAGATTGGTAAAGGAAAGAAGCTTGATATTGGTCTTACAATCAATGACTTCTCTTCATGGGTAACAGGGGCCATCACACTATCTGAACTTGACGAGCTTGGAAGACTAGATACATCTTATGATGATTTAAGGTCATTAGATAAACATTTTTATTTTGACAAGCCAAAATCAATAAGCACATTTTAAAAGCAGCTGAATCATCAGCTGCTTGTTTTTAGACTAAATTCAAAGGCGATACCATCAGGTGTCCTTTTTATGTCGTAAGGACTTCCATGAAGTTCTAGTATTTCCTTGGCGATAGATAAACCGATACCACTGCCTTTTTCTTTTCTTGTATTAGACTTTTTAGTCCTGTAGAACTTTTCCCATAAAAGATTTAAGTTATCTTCTTCTAGGTCACACGAGTTTTCAAACCTATAAATAATATGGTCTATCTGTCTGATAGAGCTGACTCTAAAGTGACCATTTTCCTGGGTGTACTTACAGGCATTAGAAACGAAGTTGTCTATAACCTGGGCTATTTTTGAATTGTTGGCATCTACCAAATCATCTGAGACATGGTTGGTGATACGAATGTTTTTTGATTCAAATGTTTCTGCATGGTCTCTGATGCTCTTATTAATCAAGTCACTGAGTCTAGCTGGTTCAAGCTTCATTTCATAGGATCCACTTTCAAGGACCGAAAGTTCCAACATATCTGATACCAAAGTCTTCATACGTTCAAGCTCGTAGGTCATGGTTTCATAATAATATTCAGGCGGCTTGTCATTGATGCCATCCGACAGGATTTCTGTAAAGCCTGATACAATACCAAGTGGCGTATTAAGTTCATGAGACAAGTGGAGTATCAAATCTTTGGCTCTCTGTTCTTCCTTTGCCTTTAGTTCGTAATTCTCTTGAAGATCTTTGATGTTTTGATCGAGTTCAGATGACATCTTGTTTAAAGATCTGGCCAGTGAACCCAGTTCATCGGGACTTTCAACAATGGCTTTTTTAGTAAAATCCAAATCGGCCATTTGATTGGCGATCGATTCTAATTCCACCATAGGCTTTGAAAGAGATTTAGAAAATATCCTTGATATGATGATAGCAGCTATCATGCCGATGACGAAAACAAAAACATTAAACTGGGTAATAAAATCTAGCTGATCTCTAAGACCTATAATGGTTTTGTAGCCAATAACATAGTAAAGTTTGCCTTCTAGTTTAAAGTGGCTGATGATATAAAAGGTATTGGCATCGAGGTTTTCGTGGTCATAAACAAATGCTTGATTGTTCTTTTGACTGTTAAAATCATATTTTTTTATGAAGTCATCTGCGGTGTAAAGGTTATACAATGAATCATTGCTATCCCATTGACTAATTGTGATATCTCTAATTTCTGCATCAATTAGAATAAGGCCTTCAGGAGTATCATAATAAGATAAAACGTCGTCATCCATGACATCTTTTAGATCGTCTCCAATCATATGAGTCACATATATATTTTCAGATACTTTTGTAGCCAGTAATGATACCTTATCATTTTGCAAGGCATCGAATTGGGAGTTGTTGATTGCCACATCGTAGACGACATTATCTTTCTCTAAAGTGAGCATATGAGAAGTGGATTTAATATAAGCTTCGTTATAAATTGTGTAATCTTCATCGATAATAGCGATGGCATGTCCTGAATCGATAAAAAAATCCTCTGTTAATATATTGGCATATTCTCTGTCATAATTGCTTTCTTTTAGCTCTTTCATAAAGGATTCAAAGGTGGTACTTAATTTAACTTGTGAACTGATGATTTGGGCATCATCAATGACAAAAAGATAAAGGAAAGCCTGTATCAAGAGTATGATTGAAACCAAAAGTATAGATGTGACAAATATTTTGTTGGCTATTTTCGAATGTACCATTTCTTGTATTTTCTTAAGCATAGTCACCTACAACTGAAATCTATAACCGACTTTTGAGACGGTTTGTATCAAATGTGCATAATCTCCAAGTTTCTTTCTAAGCTTTTTCACATGATTATCAACAACCCTGGTTTGACCATAGAAAGAGTAACCCCAAACGGCATCTAAAAGACTCTCTCTTGAAAGGGCGATGTTTTTATTTTCAATTAAATGATGTAAAAGCTCATACTCCTTTGGTGTTAAATCGATGTTGTTGCCGTCTAGTTTTAGTAATCTACTCTTAAAGTCTAAGGATAAAGACTCGTAGGTGAAAATGTCTGATGCTTTGTATCGATCGAGCATTCTCTTAGATTTTGCAATTAGAGTTTTGCCTTTAAGTGGTTTTGTGACATAGTCATCTGCTCCAAGTTCATAACATTTGAGTTCGCTTTCCTCTGTAGTGATGGCAGTAAGAATGATGATGGGTACATCGGATTGACTTCTTATTTCTTTACAAACGGCATAACCATCTAATTTGGGCATCATGATATCTAAAACAATCAAATCAAAGTTACCTTTCTTAAAAAGGTCTAAAGCCTCTTCACCATCTTCTGCTTCAGTAATCTGATAGCCTTCTGCTTTATAATATAAGCCAATAAATTCTCTGATATGGCTTTCGTCTTCTACTATAAGTATTTGATTCATATCTACCTCCTATTTTTATTATACCAGTATTTCAAGTAAAAACATGACCAATAAGAACGATTTACATGACTTGTACACGATGGATACATTTTCGATACAAAAGTTCATTAGACTAAGAGTATCAAAAGACTGGAGGAGAAAATGAAAAAATTAGCACTGATTTTAATACCAATTTTGTTGGTTGGAGGATATTTCTTTTTAAAGGGTGGTTCTAATGCAGAAACAGCTATGGTTATGCCAACAACACAAATTGAGACAACGGATATAGAAAGTAAAATATACCTAAATGGTTCTATCAAAACTGAAGAAGTAAGAAATGTAAAGCCAGCTTCTCAAGAAAGAATTGAATCGATCTTTGTAAATGTTGGTGATGTTATCAAAAAAGGTACAGTTATTGCAGAAATGGATTCTGATACTTTGATCAAGAACTTAAAATCAAAGGAAAACCAATTAGAAATTGAAAATGTTAAACTGCAAAGAATGCAAAAGAACGGTGATGTGTCTTTGGTAAACGGTTTGAAGTCGTCTAAGCAGTCTCTAAATGAAGCGCAAACAAAAATGAACAATGATAAAGCTTTATTGGATGCAGGCGTTATTACAAAGCAAACTTATGATCAATCCATATCAGCATATGAATCTGCAAAGATAGCTTATGAAAATGCAACTTTTAACTTACAGAATTCAAGTAGAGACTTTGATTTGTTTTCACAAGAAAAGACCATAGAATCTTTGGAGCTAGAGATTGAAAACTTAAAGAAAAGTATAGAAAAGAACCTTATAAAAGCACCTATTGATGGTACAGTAACAAGCATCAACTCTATTGTTGGTGAGGCTGTTTCAAACAACTTAATGATTATAGAAAACTTTGATAAAAACGTGATCGTAGCCAATGTATCTGAAGCAGACATCAATAAAATTGAAATAGGACAGGCTGTAACAGTAACAGCAAATTCTTCTAAAGGTAAAACTTACACTGGCAAGGTTTCATTTATAGCACCAGGATCTAAAAAGATTGATGGCAAGAAACAAGCATATGTAGAAATTAAGGTTATGTTGGATGAAAAAGCACCTGAGTTAAGACCGAACTTCTCAGTAAACATGCAGTTACTTGTAGATTCACGTAGTCAGGTGAAGTCTGTAAAATTTGAAGCCATTCAAACAGGTCCTGGTGGGGAAGAATACTTAAGTGTTCAAAATCCAGATGGTACTACAAAACAAGTGATGATTTTGACAGGCTTATCAAATGATTTATATGTAGAAGTCATCAGTGATGAAATCAATGTTGGTGATGTGATAATTCTAAACAATAGCTTTGGAGTCGTTGAAGAAGATATGGGTATATTCTAGGAGGCATCATGATTCAAGTAAAAGACATGAGAAAAGTTTATCGGACAGGTGAAATTGTCTTTGAAGCTTTAAAGGGCGTAGATTTGGCCATTGAAAAGGGTGAATTTGTATCAATTATAGGACCGTCAGGTTCTGGTAAATCTACATTAATGAATATATTAGGCTGCTTAGACAATGCATCAGATGGAGAATATATCCTTGATGGTTCATTGACCAAGGAGATGAATGATGACCAGTTATCTGAGCTGAGAAATGAAAAAATTGGCTTTATTTTTCAGTCTTTTAATCTACTGCCCAAGCTATCTGCAGTTGAAAATGTAGAATTGCCTCTTATTTATGGTAAAGATTCTAAGAGTGAAAGAAGAAAAAAAGCAGAAAAAGCATTGACCCTCGTTGGACTTGGAGATCGTTTTAACAACAGACCCAATGAGATGTCGGGAGGTCAACGTCAGCGTGTTGCCATAGCAAGAGCCTTGGTTGCAGAACCATCGATTATACTGGCAGATGAGCCGACGGGCAACTTAGATTCTAAGACAACAGATGAAGTTATGAAAATACTTAAAGACTTAAATGAGATGGGCAATACCATTGTAGTCGTCACGCATGAGCCAGAAATTGCTGATCAAACAAGCCGTGTGATTACTGTAAAGGATGGCCTGATTGTAAGTGATAAAAGGCAGGTGAGTTAATGAATATCTCAGAATCAATTAAAATGGCAGTATCATCGATAAAATCAAATAAGATGAGATCTTTATTGACCATGCTGGGGATTATTATTGGTATTTCTTCAGTTATAGCTCTTGTTACTTTGGGTAATGGCCAAAAGTCTATGATGACCAAGGAGTTTTCTCAAGTGGGTGCCAATAGAGCAACTATTTATGTAGGTAACTATTCTGAAGAAATGGAAAACATGGACATGGATCCTTATATGATTACCAATCAGGATTTGGATATGATTAACAGGATTTATGGTGATAAGTTAGAAGGTATTTCTCCTTCTGCCAACTTTGCAGGCTCTCTTGTACAGGGGAGAAAAACATATACATTATCATTTAAGAGTGTTGCTGAGTCTTATAATAAAATTGAAAACATGACCATAACAGGTGGTAGATTCTTTTCTAAGGATGACGTTGAAGGTGAGAGACAAGTGGCAGTAGTTGACCAGAAAATGGTTGATGATTACTATAAGGGTCAATCACCAATAGGACAAATGATTCAAGTGGATGTAAACGGTCAGACTGAAGTTTTTAGGATCATCGGTATCTATACAAAACAAGCTTCTTCTATGGAAAGATCAAGTGGCAATAGTTTTACCCTTTATACACCACTTTCTGTAGGCACGAGGATCAATGAAATGGATGGCTATGAAAGTTTAGAAGCCAATGTTAAAAAAGGTCATGATGTTAAAACAACCATGAACAAGATTGTACAGATACTGGCTAGAAAACATGATGCAGTAGGTAAGAACATGTACCAAATGTACAGTATGGAAAGCCAGATGAAAATGATGAACAAGTTTACAGGTACCATTACTCTCTTTGTATCAGCCATAGCAGGTATCTCCCTTTTAGTAGGCGGTATTGGTATCATGAACATCATGTTGGTTTCTGTTACTGAGAGAACTCGTGAAATCGGTATCAGAAAGGCAATTGGTGCTAAAAAGAAAGACATACTGTCGCAGTTTATGATTGAGTCGATTATTGTATCTGGCATTGGCGGTATTATTGGTATCATATGCGGTATTGGTCTTGCTTATGTAGGCACCAAGCTTATGAAGGTACCACTGGCAGTAGATCCTAAAGTCGTTTTAATAGCAGTTGGTTTCTCAGCGCTTATCGGGGTATTCTTTGGTATGTATCCAGCCAATAAGGCAGCTAAACTCAACACAATTGATGCTTTAAGATATGAATAAACATAATAAAAAGTGCACATGACGTGCACTTTTTTAAATATTATTCTTTAGCATCTTCTACTGACCACTCTTCATATACTTTTCCTACTAGGTCTGGACCTGGTTTTAATGTTTTCTTGCCTGGTCTCCAACCAGAAGGCGTTGCCTCTGTACCACCAGAGTTTCTTACATGTTGGAAAGCTTGAATTTGTCGAAGTGTTTCTGATACATTTCTTCCAACTGGAGGTGTTAATACCTCAAAGCCCTGGATATTACCGTCTGGATCAATTAAGAATCGACCACGATTTTCTACACCGCCGATTTCATCATAAACGCCGTAGAGTGAACCGACTTTTCCACCACCATCCGATAACATAGGAAATGGTACACCGCCCTCAACCATTTTAGACAGCTCCTTGTCATTCCACATTTTATGTACAAATACTGAGTCGACGCTGACAGACAAAACTTCTGCACCTAGTTCTCTAAATGCAGGATAAGAATCAGCAACTGCTGATACTTCGGTCGCTCAGACAAAAGTAAAGTCACCTGGATAGAAACATAGAACTACCCATTTACCTAGATAATCTGATAATTTAAAATTGTAGAACCCGCCATTCTGATAACCTGATAAAGTGAAATCAGGTGCTTTTTTACCAACTTGCAACATAGATCTTTTCACCTCTTCTTCTTTCATAACTACTTTTTCAACTTCTACTTGGTCTTCACTTGTAGGTCTTACACAGCCTACTTTAAATTCTTCTGGCATATGCTTATTACCTCCTAAGTCGATTGTACACCATAATAAAATAAATTGCATATGAAAAGTTATTTAATCTACTTATAAAGATAAAGAAATAATAATGAGCAAAATTGAATAGTTAGGCAATATGGGTTATGATTAAGAGTAAGTGAAAAAGGAGTTTGTATGAGTAAAATAATGATAGATATAAAATCAACCATTGAGCAGATTGATGGTGAAGAGCAAGTTATTGAAATGCTTACTGAAGGTGAGTTGTTTGAGAAAAATGGATCCATTTATTTGATGTATCATGAATCGGAAGTATCTGGTATGGAAGGGTCAAGAACCATGTTAAAGATAGATCATGATGTGATTACCATGACAAGATTTGGGGGAACTAAATCTAAGATTGTATTTGAAGTGGGTCATCCTATGGAATCTGTTTATCACACACCTTATGGTGCTTTTGATATGCACGTGGAGACCGAATCTCTTGAGCACTCAGTTGATGTAGACAAGCTTAAAGGACACATTGATATTAAGTATCAAATGGTTCTAGAGCAGGTATCAAGCAGTAAAAATCACTTGGAGATCAATATCAAATGATGTGGCTAAAATCTTACTTAGAAGATTACATTTCTGATAAAGTTGAGGTCTCTGTTCCTAAGAAGAACTTTGGTGACTACACGACCAATATTCTGTTAAAGAAAAAAATGAATCCAGAGAATCTGATAGAGCACTTAATGGCACATCCTTTGATTTCTGAGGTCAAGTTAGTGACTGGCCATGTAAACATCTATTTAACAAATGAACTGAAGATTTATTCAGGAAAAGTATGTGATCAACCTTATAGGGCTCTTGTGATCTACAATCGTCTGGTCCATGAAGGTTATCAATCGGGTATACTAAATGATTATTGGTTGCCCCTTGTTAAGAAGGTCAATGAACTGAATCATTCATTAGATACTTTAGGTGATGCCTTTGATTTAGACCAGGCTGTAGTAGAAGTGTTTAAATTACTGGACCATGCTTATATATATAGGGAAAATGATGAAAAAGAATTAGGCGGCATATCAGAGCTACTAGGTCAAATGCTTATTGCACTTGGGAGAGAAAAATGAAATCAATTTACGAACCAGCCATAATAGATATTGTATTAGATAATATATCGAGTGGTGTCCAGGCCATTAACAGGGATGGACAACTCATATTTTCAAATCGAATTGTTGCTATGCTGGACGATATCAATATCAAGGATTCCTTAGGCAAACACCTCTTAGAAGTGTATCCTTCCTTAACAGCTAAAACATCGACCTTGTTAAGGGTTTTAAACTCAGGGCAGGCAATTTACGACTTTGAGCAGGACTATTCAACATATAAAGGCAAGACCATACATGCACTGAACACGACTTTACCCATCATTAGAGAAGGTGAGGTTATTGGTGCTGTAGAGATTTCTAAAGATATTACCGATGTTAAGAAGTTATCTGAAACGGTTCATATACTGAGAGAAAAAACCATTAATAAGCCGTCTGATATCGTTGATGACGATGCTGTTTATACTTTTGCAGATATTTTATCTGTAGAACCTAAAATGCAAAGGTTAAAATCACGAGCAACACGTGCTGCTAGGAGCGACATGCACCTCTTGGTATCGGGAGAAACGGGTACTGGTAAAGAGCTTTTGGTTCAGTCTATCCATAATGCCGGTAAAAGACTTGGTGCACCCTTTATTGCACAAAACTGTGCAGCCTTACCATCAACCTTATTAGAATCTATTCTTTTCGGTACAAAAAAAGGTTCTTTTACTGGTTCGGTAGACCGTCCAGGTTTATTTGAAATTGCAGGTGGTGGCACACTTTTTCTTGATGAAATCAATTCCATGCCAATGGAGCTTCAGGCCAAACTTCTGAGGGTTTTGCAAGAAGGCAAAATAAGACGTGTTGGTGATGTTCAGTCTAGAAAGGTTGATGTCAGGGTCATAGCTGCATCCAATATGGATCCTTTAAAGGCCGTTGAAGATGGTAAGTTAAGAAGAGACCTTTATTACAGACTGAACTCCATATCTCTTGAAATACCACCTTTAAGAGACCGAAAACAAGATATACTGCCACTGACCATGCATTTTATAGAGAAATTTAATGATCAACTCTATTTGCAGGTAAGAGGCCTAACAAAAAAGGTAGAAAGTTTATTTTTATCTTATTCATGGCCTGGTAATATTCGTGAACTAGAACATGTGATTAAGGGTGCCATGCATATATTAGATGGCAAGAACATACGTATGATGGATATTCCATCGTATATTGCAAAAGAATCTTATTCTGATGAGTTTGTTTTAAAGAGTGATGATCTTAACTTAAAACATGCCATTTTACAGCTAGAAAAGCAAATGATAGAAAAAGCCATGGAAGCCAGTGACGACAATGTGACTCAGGCTGCAAAAATGTTAGGACTTCCAAGACAAACCTTACAATACAAACTGAGTCGTTTGGGGATAAAATGATATGTTAAATTATGAAATACAAGACATTATAAGAGCATCTACATCACTGGCTGTATTTAAAAGAGGGAATGAGTATTACAAGGGTAATAGGGTAACTAGACTGACTTATGCACCCGACTTAGAACGTATTTATGCAAAAGTTGAAGGCAGTGTCCCTTATCATGTGGACGTTAGACTAGATGATGGACTTATTGATGATGCATTTTGTGATTGCAGAGCCTTTCATGAATACCCAGGCTTTTGTAAACACATTGTAGCAACCTTATTACATGCAAAATTCAATCAAAACATAGCGCCTGAAACATTGGCTTTATGTCAAGTCCTTGACTACTACATGGATACTGATTTTGAGAAAGCTCAGGGACATTTGGAATTAAACGTAGATTATACCTTAACCATCAGTAACTATCAGGCAACTGTCAATGTTAAGGTAGGCCAGGATATGGATTACATCATCAAAGAACCACTTCATTTCTTTGATAATCTAGACCATAACTATATATTTGGCAAGAAGTTTGAATACGACCCTTTTGTTCATCGTTTTTCTCAAGAGGATTTAGACTTATTTGAGTTTTTAAAAAGCGTGCTTATCAGTTACAACAGTTTTAATGAAAGAAAACAACAATATAAAAATATAGATACAAAGGATATATATTTAAGTGCTTACCATCTTAAAAAATTTTTAAAGCTTATTAATAAGCCAATTCATTTAAAGATGAGAGATGCATCCAGTCAGGTTCATGTCGTTTATGAGGATATAAAGCCGGAGCTTGTTTTAGAAGAAAAGGAAAATATCTTTCAGCTAAATCTGATGGACCTAAAAGCCTATCACTCCTTGACAGAAGATTATGGTGTTCTAAGAAAAGATGATAAGATGCACATGATTTCTGACAATCAAAGAAAAGAGCTTTTTCCACTTTTTCAGATGATCAACCACCAATATGATTTTCTAGATGTCAAAAAAGATGAGATTGACCATTTTATGTCTTATATGTTTCCAGTTATAGAAAGATCATCTGATGTCATCATTGATGGCAATCTGGAAGAAAAACTTTTAAGGTATCCTTGTCAGTCGCGTTTGTATTTAGATCAAAAAGACTTTGTTATTTATGCAGAAATCAAGCATGTTTATGGTGATTATACCATTGATGCTTTGGAGGATTTTGAGTCCTTAGAGGATCAATTTTTACTAAGAGATTTAAAACATGAAAACAGGATTATGCATATCATGGAGTCATCAGCCTTTAAGGTATCTAAAAAAGGTTATTATATGAGTGATGTTGACGACATCTATTCATTTTTATCCGATCGATTGCCGGCCTTGCAGCAGTCCATGGATGTCTATTATTCAGATGCCTTTAAACATTTAGAGGTAAAAGATAAGGAAGCTGTTCAAGTCTTTTCTGGTCTGGAAACTTCGGGAGATTTCTTCTCTTTTAAGTTTTCAGTAGATGGTTTAGATCAAAGAGAAATAGCTTCTCTTATAGACGACATTATTTTAAAGAAAAAATATTATCGTTTAAAAGATGGTTCTTTCTTATCACTGGATGATGTTTATTTTGAAAAGATATCAGATATGCTCATAGATCTAGACCTTAAAGGTAAAGACTTAGAACTTGGTGAGAAACGTCTACCAACTTATCTTGCTTTTTATTTTAATGAAGCCCTTGGTCAGACGGCCATTATGGATGATAAACTGAAGTCTTTGATAGAGGCGCCTGCTGTAGAAAATTACAACTTGCCTGAAGGTGTAAATGCTACATTAAGACCTTACCAAACATCTGGCTTCAACTGGTTAAAAACCCTTTCAAAATACGGATTTGGCGGTATCTTAGCAGATGATATGGGTCTTGGAAAGACCATTCAAACCTTGACTTATATTCAATCTGAAATCAAAGAGGGACTTGCCAGTAAAGTACTCATTGTGGCACCAACTTCTTTGGTTTATAACTGGATGAATGAGATAAGAAAGTTTGTACCTGACATGAAGGGGTTAATCATTGACGGTAACAAGAAACAAAGGGAAGACAAGTTAGGCCTTTTAGACCAATACGATCTCTTGATTACTTCTTATGCTCTAGTCAGAAATGACTTAGAAATCTACAAGGAAATGCCATTAGATATATGTATTATAGATGAAGCACAGCACATTAAAAATCCAAATTCAAAAACAGCAAAAGCTTTAAAATCATTAGATGTAAAAAGAAAGTTTGCTTTAACGGGTACACCAATAGAAAATGGTTTGATAGAGTTATGGTCGATATTCGATTTTATCATGCCTCAGTATTTAGGTGGTATTACTAAGTTTAAGTCAAAGTATGAATTGCCTATTAAAAATCAAGAACCAACATCATTAAAATCAATGGTTCAACCTTTTATCATGAGACGATTAAAAGGAGATGTATTAAAAGAACTACCAGACAAAATAGAAAATAAAATGATTGTAGATTTAAATGATGAACAAAAGAAGGTTTATGTAGCCCATTTAAATAGATACAAAGAGGAACTTCAGGCCATCTATAAAAGAGATGGTTATCAAAAGAGTCATATGAAAACACTGGCTGCGCTGACAAGATTAAGACAGATCTGTTTGGATCCATCCTTGTTTTTAGATAACTACGATGGAGGCAGTTCTAAATTAGATTTACTAAGTGAACTTTTAGATGAATTACTTGCCGGTGGTCATCGTGTGCTTATTTTTTCTCAGTTTACAAGCATGCTTTCAAATGTACAAGAACTTCTGAATGAAAAAAAGGTCGGCTATTTTTACATTGATGGCAAGACTAAGGCTTTAGAACGTTCTGTTCTTGTCGATAAATATAATGAGGGCGAAAACGATGTTTTCTTAATTTCCTTAAAAGCAGGAGGAACCGGCCTAAACCTTACAGGTGCTGACACTGTCATTCATTGTGATCCATGGTGGAATCCTGCTGTCGAAGACCAGGCCACTGACAGAGCCCATAGAATAGGTCAAAAGAAAACGGTTCACGTCATCAAAATTGTTACTAAAGGCACCATAGAGGAAAAAATCTATGAGTTGCAAGATAAGAAGAAAGCTTTAATCAATCAGGTCATACAGCCTGGAGAAACCTTTATTACTGGTTTAAGTGAGGAGGAAATTAAAGCGCTCTTTAGCTAGGGGAGACTATGAGCCTATTTGTATTCCTTTTATGGATATTATCATGTGTAAATATATTCAGGATTGTTGTTTTAAAGAGACCAGGCAAGGAAATGATTGGCTGGTTTATCTTTCAGTTGATTACAACCATCCTTCAAATAAGATTTGATGGCATCACTTGGCGGATTGCTTTATTGTATGGCTTACCGCTGATTTGGTTCTTGCACAACAAGACAAACTTTAAAAAGCTGATGGCTCTTCTCATGGTGACCCTATTTGTGATGACAAGCTTAATTGTGGTTGTTTTTTCCACACCTACTATTGAAGCGCCATCTGGCAGGTATGTAGTTGGCACAACAACCATGTATCTGATAGACGAAATAAGAGACAGAGAACTGCCGGTCCATATATATTACCCTTCTGAAAATAGCCAGGGTAAATCACCTGAAAAGTGGTTTAGATCTGAAAGTATGGTTGAGGGGTTTGCAGACTTTTACGAGATGCCTGACTTTATCCTATCTCAACTCAATGATGTGACGACCAACTCCTATAAGGATATAGAAGTCATTGAAGGTGAATTACCTGTAGTTATTGTTTCACATGGATGGGGGTCATTTTCAGCACTTCATGTTAATCTTCTAGAACTTTTAGCCTCTTATGGTTATATTGTTGTAGCACCTGATCATACTGAAATTGCGACGGTTTCCATGTTGCATACCGGTCAAGTTGTCCTATGCAACAGAGAACTGATAAGAGATGATTATCTACTTTCTGATGGCCTGGATGTCATTGATATGTACGAAAAGGATTTAGAGTTTATTATAGAACGTCTGGATTATTTAAATGACCATCATAAGATACTATATCATCATTTGGATTTAGATAAATTAGCTCTTATAGGACATTCTACAGGTGGTGGCGCACAGGTTTCGTATGTTATGGAGAATCCTGTTTCACTTCTAATAGGCATGGATGCCTGGCTAGAGCCTTTAGAAAAGGTCAGACCACTTGAGACGGAAAGTATTTTTATGAGGTCAAGTCAATGGGCAGACTATGGTAATGACTCAAACTTGAGAGTTTTAACAGACAAAGTCTATGAGCCAAAAGGTTCGAGACATCAAGATTTCACCATGGCCTATAAAATATCACCTGCCCTTAGGGTAATCGGTTATACTTCTAGTGGCTCAAGACAGGCAGTAGAAGAAAGCATTCTTTCTCATTTGGAAAGGTATTTGATGAATCGAGAAAGGTCTATAAAAAAGAAAATACCTCTTAAAGAATTACGGTAGAATATCTACCGTTTTTTATATGCCGAAAAATAGGCAGTTGCCCAAATTTCGGCGCGTGCAATTTTAACTTGAACAATCACTAATTTTATAGACATTGGTATAAATTTTTTTACACCTATTGCAAATACGAAGGTCTAGACAAGAGAACAGGTAAAAACTACTCATTGCCGAAAAATGGGCGGTGTGGAAACATGTTTTTTTACAAAGGGAAAACATTTTCCTTCACAAACACAAGATATAGTATTTTTTCTGTTTTTTTATGTAGTTTGAACCCATTTTTAGCATTGGCATCATACTTGCATTATATGTGGACGGTTATTGAATTGTTATGAACAAAATTATTGATTAATGGAGGAGTTCAAATGAAAAAAGGAAACAAATTTGGAACGCATCGTGTTATTGAGCCTAAGGGGTTGTTGCCTCAACCTGCTGAAAGAATTGACAACACAATGGAGATTTATGACAACGAAATCTTAATCGATGTTCAAACATTGAATATTGATTCAGCGAGTTTTACACAAATTAAAGGTCAAGCTAACAATGATGTAGAGAAGATCAAAGAAATCATGTTAGGTATCGTTGCTAAAAGAGGTAAGCACCACAACCCAGTTACTGGTTCAGGTGGTATGCTAATCGGTACAATCAAAGAAATTGGTCCTGCTATGGAAGGTAAAACTGACTTAAAAGTTGGTGATAAAATTGCAACATTGGTTTCTCTTTCATTAACACCACTTAAAATTGATGAAATTATTGAAGTAAGAAAAGACATTGATCAAGTTGATATCAAAGGTCAAGCAATCTTATTTGAATCAGGTATCTATGCCAAGTTACCATCAGACATTCCAGAAAACTTAGCACTTTCTGTATTAGACGTTGCTGGTGCACCTGCACAAACAAGAAAACTTGTTAAAAAGGGTGATACTGTATTAGTAGTTGGTGGTGCTGGTAAATCAGGTATGCTTTGTTTATATGAAGCAAGAAAGCAAGCTGGTCCAGATGCTAACATCATTTGTTTAGCACATAATGAAGCTTCTATGAAGCGTGCTAAAGACATGGGCTTTGCTAACTCATTTATTTTAGCTGATGCAACTAACTCAGTAGATGTATATGAAAAAGTAATGGAAGTGACTAACGGGGAAATGGTTGATGTAACAATTAACTGTGTTAACATTCCAGATACTGAAATGTCATGTATTTTAGCTACAAAAGCTGACGGTGTAATTTACTTCTTCAGTATGGCAACTAGCTTTACAGCAGCAGCATTAGGTGCTGAGGGCGTAGGTATGGACACAACAATGATTATTGGTAATGGTTATGCTAGAGACCATGCAAATATTTCATTAGAGATTATTAGAGAATCTGAAATCATTAGAAAAGTCTATACAGACTTATACGCTTAATTAAAGGGGGACAAAGTTATGCGTCATTATAATGACATTTCGCTATGGAAAGACGTAACACCTGAGCAATGGGCAGACTGGAAATGGCAAGTACAAAACAGAATCACAACTTTAGAGCAGCTTAAAGAAGTGGTTAATCTAACAAAAGACGAAGAAGAAGGCGTAATTAAATCTCTTGAGATTTTAAGAATGGGTATTACACCTTACTATGCAATGTTAATGGATGAAAATGATCCACATTGCCCTGTAAGAATGCAAGCTATTCCAACTATCGCTGAAACTCATAAGACTGATAATGACATGGACGATCCATTACATGAAGATGGTGACTCTCCAGTACCTGGTTTAACACATAGATATCCAGACAGAGTTTTACTTCTTATTACAGATATGTGTTCTATGTACTGTAGACACTGTACTAGAAGACGTTTTGCTGGTGCACAAGATGATGTAATGCCACTAGATAGAATCGATAAGGCAATTGAATACATCAGAAATACACCAGGTGTAAGAGACGTATTATTATCTGGTGGTGACTGTTTACTGGTTTCAGATGATAGACTTGAGTATATCATTTCTAAGCTTAGAGAAATCGAGCATGTAGAAATCATTAGATTGGGTTCAAGAACTCCAGTTGTATTACCACAAAGAATCACACCTGAACTATGTGATATGTTAAAGAAATATCACCCAGTTTGGTTAAATACACACTTCAACCACTCTAAAGAAGTAACACCAGAAACAAAAGAAGCTTGTAGACTTCTTGCTGATGCTGGTGTACCACTAGGTAACCAATCAGTACTTCTAAGAGGCGTTAACGACTGTGTACATGTTATGAGAAAATTAGTTCACAATATGGTTAAAATGAGAGTTAGACCATACTACATCTATCAATGTGACCTTTCAGTAGGTATCGAGCACTTTAGAACACCAGTTGCAAAAGGTATCGAAATCATTGAAGGTTTAAGAGGCCACACTTCTGGTTATGCTGTGCCAACATTTGTTGTAGATGCACCAGGTGGTGGTGGTAAGATTCCAGTAATGCCACAATACTTAATTTCTCAATCAGCTGATAAGGTTGTACTTAGAAATTACGAAGGCGTTATCACTACTTATGCTGAGCCAGAGCCATATAAGAATGAGTGCAAGTGTGAAGAATGTACTTCTGAAAAGCCTCATAAGTTATTTGGTGTAGCTGGTTTACACCAAGGTAACCGTGTAAGCATTGAGTTAAAAGAGCTTGAAAGAGCTAAGAGATCACATCACGAGTAAAACTAGGAGATGGACATGTTTGAATATTTTAGTGAGTATGAGTCCATCTCTATTGTAGGAATGGCTAAGAATGCAGGAAAAACAGTGACGCTGAACGCGATACTCGATGAGGCCTATGAGAACGGGAAAACAATAGGTTTAACCTCAATTGGTCGAGATGGTGAAAAACAGGACATTGTTACTTGTACAGAAAAGCCACTGATCTACGTATATGAAGGCAGCATCATAGCAACTCCAGAATCTATGTTTGAGAAATCTGAAGCCAAAATGGAAGTGTTAGAAGTCACTGATTTCTACACATCCATGGGTAAGATAATCATTGGTAGAGTAAAAATGGCAGGTTATATTCAGATAGCTGGACCATGTTCTAACCATGAAATTATGCTTTCGGGTGAAAAGATGAAGGCTTATGGTGCTGACCTGATAATAGTGGATGGGGCCATTGATCGGAAAACTACGGCTTCACCATCTATTACAGAGGCAACTATTCTCTCGACTGGTGCTGTTTTGAGTCGAGATATGGATAAGGCCATTGAGAAAACTGTTTATCAAGCAACGCTTTTTCAGTTAGAAGCCTTAGATGATCTTTCTATAAGGGCTATAGCCGATGAGGCTATAAGAGAGAAGTCTATTGCAATCATTGGTGATGAAGTTGTAACTCTGAATTTAAAGACAGCATTAAATGCTGGCACAGAGATTGCAAAGGCAATGAAAAAGGATACGTCATATGTTGTATTACCAGGTTCACTGGTAACCAAAACCGTGATGGACATTATCAAAACAAGTCCACACTTCAAACATACGACTTTTATTGTCAAAGATGCAACGAGGATATTTATTGATTATTTAGACTGGATATATTTTAATAAGGTCGGCGTAAGTATTTGCGTACTAGATAAAATTAAGCTGATAGCTGTGACGATTAATCCGACATCGCCTGAAGGGTATTATTTCGATCCGGAAACTTATCAGAAACAGCTTCAGTTTTATCTAAAAGATTTGCCAGTCATCAATGTGATGACATAGGAGGTGTTTTTATCTTTTTTTTACAGGAATCAAGACATCAGTTAGATGTGGATTATATCTTGAATAAGATTAAGGTACAGACGCCTTTTGGGCTAAAAAGAAAAAAAGAGCTTAAGGTGTATAAAGCAGATGATTCATCTGCTTTATCAGCGCATTTAGACCAATTAGAAGCCTTAAAGCGTCATATGGAAAAACATCCAGTGACCTATAAAAAGGTAAGAGGGATACTTGCTCATTTCAAATCTATTGAGTTAACGCTTGAAAGAATATACAGTTTGGAAACCTTAAGTGTCACAGAGTTATTTGAAATAAAGCAGTTCGTTCTTTTAGTGGATAAGTTGGTTATGCTTCAAGACGAACTCTGCTTTAACGATTTGAAACTGATACCTTTAAGGGATGTTATTACACTTTTGGACCCTGAAGACATTGGGATCAACAGTTTCTATATTTATGATGGTTATTCAGACAAACTCCGTTTGATCAGGGCACGAATGAAAACTCTTGAGGGTGAGATTCAGAGTGCTAAAAAACAGGCTAGAGATCATATTTCAAAAGCCTTGAATATTAAGATCAGACCTAATGACGAGTTTACCATTAAGAAGCATGAGGAACTTCTTATGGCTGAAATAGAAAAGAGGGATGATATTGTTTATGTCTCTGATACCATGATGCATAGAAACTTTAAAGTAAAAGTAACCGATCATGTTTTAGAAAAGATGCAGGAGATTGATCGTTTAAGACTTGAAGAGGAAGAAGAGTCTTTTATGGTCAGAACCATGTTGACCAAGAAGCTATACGATCACTTAGATGCATTTAGAAACAATATTGATATCATAGGTCAAATGGATATATTAATGGCTAAATCGTATTTTGCCATAGCCTTTCATATGACCAGACCTCTACTTGGCAAGGGGTTAAAGATTGATGAAGGTATACATTTAAAAGTTCAAGATCATTTGCACAGTGAAGGCCTTAAGTTCATGCCTATTACCATTGATGTAGAAGAAGGCATGTCCTGTATAACGGGTGCCAACATGGGTGGTAAGACCATTTGTCTACGTTTAATGGGTCAGATGCAGACTATGGCTCAACTGGGCTTATTTGTACCGTGTAAAAGATTTGAATTTGAACCAAGAAATTTCGTATTTCTATCATCTCAAGACGCTCAATCAATTGATAAAGGCTTAAGTACATTTGGTGCTGAGATGGTTAATGTATCAAAGGTTTTGGAAAAGGCAGATGAAAAGGGACTGATTCTTATTGATGAGTTGGCTAGAGGTACCAATCCTAAGGAAGGGTATGCCATTAGTAAGGCCATCATCAATTACTTAAAAGATAAAGCGTCAGTATCTGTTATTACAACACACTTTGATGGTTTGGCTGATGAAGAAGACGTTCTTCACTTACAAGTTAGAGGTTTAAAGGATGTTGATTTTGAAGATCTGAAAATTAACATCAAAGGTGACTTAGAAACCATTCATTCCTTGATGGATTATAGGTTGGAAGTCATTAAAGGACCTGAAGCTGTACCAAAAGATGCTATAAGGATATCGAAACTGATGGGTGTCGATGATGAAATATTAGAAGATGCAAGACGTATCTTGGATGGGGAGGAAAGATGAATAAATTAAACTTAGATTTTGATTTAGTAGCTGAAGCAAGACAATCAGCAAAAGTTATCGCTGAAGATATTCAGGGCATGATTGATCTGCATACGACAGTTGCTGTTGAAAGAACAGTTTTAAGATTATTAGGGGTTGATGGTGTAGATGATATCGAAAGACCTCTACCGAATGTTGTTGTTGATGCTGTAAAAGATAAGGGTGGTTTACCACTTGGTTTAGCATACTGGATGGGTAATGCTATGATCCATACAGGCAAAACAACACAAGAGATTGCCGAAGCAGTTGCAGCTGGTGATTTAGATTTGATGGAAATTCCACAAAGCGATTACAAGGAAATCAAAGAAGTTGTAACTAAGCGTGCAAAAGAATCGGTAGATTTAATTGCTAATAATAGAAAAGATAGAGAAAACTATTTAAATACACTTGGTGAAGGTCCAAGACCTTACTTATACCTGATTGTTGCGACAGGTAATATTTATGAAGATGTTCTTCAAGCACAAGCGGCTGCAAGACAAGGTGCTGATGTCATTGCTGTTATCAGAACAACGGGTCAATCACTTTTAGATTACGTACCTTACGGTCCTACAACTGAAGGTTTCGGTGGTACTTATGCGACTCAGGAAAACTTCAAGATCATGAGAAAAGCACTAGATGAAGTTGGTGAGGAAGTCGGAAGATACATCAGACTTTGTAACTACTGTTCAGGTTTATGTATGCCTGAAATCGCTGCAATGGGTGCTTTTGAAAGATTAGATGTTATGTTAAACGATGCCCTTTATGGTATCCTTTTCAGAGACATCAATATGCAAAGAACTTTAATTGACCAATACTTCTCAAGAATCATCAATGGTTTTGCAGGTGTTATCATCAATACGGGTGAAGACAACTACTTAACTACTGCTGATGCAGTAGAAGAAGCACATACTGTACTAACGTCTCAGTTTATCAATGAGCAGTTTGCATTAAAAGCTGGTTTACCAGAAGAGCAAATGGGTCTTGGTCACTGTTTCGAAATGAATCCTAATATTGAAAATGGTTTCCTTCTGGAGTTATCACAGGCACAAATGGCAAGAGATATCTTCCCAGATGCACCGCTTAAGTATATGCCTCCAACGAAGTATATGACAGGAAATATCTTTAAAGGTCATGTTCAAAATACTTTATTCAATGCTGTATCAATTATGACTAATCAAGGTATTCAGTTACTTGGTATGTTAACAGAAGCCATTCATACGCCATTCTTACAAGATAGATACTTATCTATTGAGAATGCTCAGTACGTATTCAACAATATGAAAGACTTAGGTAGCGAAATTGAGTTCAAGAAAGACGGTATCATCCAAAAGAGAGCTCAAAAGGTGCTTGCTGAATCTGTTGATATGTTAAAAGAAATCGAACAAGAAGGTTTAACAAACTGTATTGCTCAGGGTAAGTTTGCTGATGTTAAACGTACAATGACTTCAGGTAAAGGCCTAGATGGCGTTGTTAAAAAGGACGATCAGTACTTTAATCCATTTATTGAATTAATGTTAGGAGGTAAGTAATGAGTACTCAAGTAGATTTAACGAAAGTAAAACCTTATGGTGATACCCTAAATGACGGTAGAATGCAGTTTTCTTTTACACTACCGATTCCAGCTGGAGATGAAGCAGATGAAGCGGCTAGACAACTTCTTACAAAGATGGGTATTGAAGAAGCAGCTGTTGTTTATTCAGAAGATTTAGGTGTTGGTTATACTTACTTTACAGCATACGGTAAGTGTCAACACACTGTAGATTACTCTTCAATAGAAGTGCCTAAAGTAGATGTAGATATCATGGACAAGTATGGTGTGGAAGACTTTATCAAAGAGCACATCAAGCGTGATGTGGTTATTGTTGGTGCATGTACAGGTACAGATGCTCATACAGTAGGTATTGATGCTATCATGAATATGAAGGGCTTCGATGGTCACTATGGTCTTGAAAGATACAAAGGTGTTGAAGCAGTAAACTTAGGATCTCAGGTACCTAATGAAGAGTTGATTGCAAAAGCAGTAGAATTAAATGCTGATGCCATCGTTATCTCTCAGGTAGTAACTCAAAAGGACGTTCATATCATGAACTTAACAAACATGGTTGAACTACTTGAAGCTGAAGGCCTTAGAGAGAAAATGGTAGTTATTTGTGGTGGTCCTAGAATCAGTCATGAACTTGCAAAAGAATTAGGTTACGATGCAGGTTTTGGTCCTAAGACATACGCAGAACATGTAGCATCATTTGTAGTGAATCAATTAGTTGATAGAAACTTAGTATAGAAAACTTAGAGCCAGTTAATGGCTCTTTTTTTTTATGTTAATATATTTAAAAACAGGTACTGTGGTACTTGTTAAAGGTACCTGAGTCTCTATTATCCGTTTGGTCTATGTGATAAGCTGATACAGTAGTTATCATCTAAAACTAAAGAGAAATACTTATGTCTTAGATAGAACGAATTAAGGAGGGGATGGTATGACACTAAATTATTTGACTGATGAAGACGACTGGCTAGCTTTTCAGATATATCACATGAAACACTCAAAATCGATGAAAAAAAGCAGCGAGTCATTAAGGTATATAGGATTTGCTTTGACTGTATTGATTGCCTATGTTATGTACAGAAGATACCACGTTCCAATTATATATTGGTTTTTCTATTTTGGATTAAGTATCACATGGGTTCTTAAATATCCCAAATATATTGAAAAAAATTATGCCAAACAAGCTCGAAATATGCTTTCAGAAGATGAGAACAGAGCATATTTAGGGAAAGATCTTTTGAAGATGGATGACCATGGTCTAACATTATCAAATGATCACAGGACATACATATTAAAATGGTCTGTATTCAACAAGGTATGCTTAACTGAAGAACATATCTTTATATATGATAGTTCAGTTTCCGCATGTATTATTCCAGCGTCTGCCTTTGAGAATGCTGATGCTATGAAATCATTTTATGAGCATGTGGAGGATAAGATTAGTTTAATACAACTAGGGCACTAATCTGAGAAATAACGAGTAAAAATCACTCGTTATCTTTTTAGAGTCGAAAGGTTTTTTTTCGTTGCAAAAGAAAATTGAACGGAAACGTTTGCGCTGAATTTTAAAATGAAGATCATAATAAATTTTGAAAATGGATTAGATAAAATGTATATCCTTACATTTATATGTACATAAAAATGCGAACTATGACATTAATCTTGATTTAAAATATTACAGATGTTAGTATTTTAGTAGGGAGGTAAGTCATGAAAAGAGCAATAGAGTCTTATTTAAAAGCGTGGAAAAGCATGAACAATGATAGATTACCGCTATTGATTTATGGTGCTAGACAAGTTGGAAAGACATTTTCCTTGCTAAAATTTGCAAAAGAGGAATATGACACTTATGTTTATATAAATTTTGATTCTGATCTAATCATTCAGTCTTATTTTAATGAAAATATTTCACCTAAGAATTTGATCGATGTTATTGAAAAATATTATGGTCTAGAAATCAAGCCTAAAAGGACTTTGATCATTTTTGATGAAATACAGGCATCGGAAAGAGCACTTGCTTCTTTGAAGTACTTTGCTGAAGAAGCATCAGAATACCATATTGTTGCTGCTGGTAGTCTTTTGGGAGTAGCAGTAAATAGAGAAAAATACAATTTTCCTGTTGGTAAAGTGTTTATTAAGCATATGTTTCCAATGAGTTTTAAGGAGTATCTTATGGCATGTTCTGAGGAACTCCTACTTAACAGAATAACAAATGCCTTTAATAGCAATCAGCCTTTAGAAAAAGTATTGCATGAAAAAGCACTAAAATATTATCAATCCTATATTATTACAGGAGGCATGCCAGCAGTTGTGAAAAACGCTTTAGTTGAGGATAAGGTTATTGAAGACGAAGTGTTGAGAAACTTGATTATTGAATCATATACCTCGGATATGTCTAAGTATCAATCTGCATCTGATGCTGTCAAAGCCAAAAGTGCTTATCAATCGATACCAGCTCAGCTTGCTAAGGAAAATACAAAGTTTCAATATAAGCTTATCAAAACTGGTGGACGTGCTTCTTTATATGGAGACGCAATTGATTGGTTAATTCATTCTGGACTTGTCTTGAAGTGTGGTCGTATTAGTGAAGGAAAGATACCCATAGCTGTATATGAAGACTTATCTTCATTTAAATTGTATAACAGTGATATTGGCATTTTATCTCAACAGTCTGGTTTGACAGACTATAGTATGAACAGAATAAAGGATAAAGAAGCGCTTGGGGGTATCACAGAAAATTATGTTGCCTGTGAACTTACGAGCTTGGGTTATCCACTCTATTACTGGACTTCTAAGGGCACTGCAGAAGTTGATTTTATCATATCAGTAAAGGGGATGCCAATACCTGTAGAGGTAAAAGCATCTACTAATACACGCTCTAGAAGCTTAAGTGAATATATAAAGAGATACAATCCTGCTTTTTCTATTAGAATAAGCCAAAAGAACTTTGGCTTTGAGAATAATATTAAATCTGTTCCTTTATATGCTGTTTATAATATGACAAGTGAAAACCTAAGTGGTCTTTTAGATAGAAAAAAATGCAATGAATGATATCATTGCATTTTTCATTTTCTAATTCCATCAATAAATACTTTAAAGTTTAAAGTACCCATTTCTACTAGGTCTAATGTCTGTTTGTATAAGCACCAGTCATAAAAAACCCCTCTAAATGTTCTGCATGTTAGAAGTACTAAATCTTCACAAGGAATATCTGTTCTGAGTTCACCATTTTCCATGCCTTTTTTTATGATCTTATCTAGCACTTGATAAAGAGGTCTTTCCGAATCTTTAATAAATGTCATCTCATTTTTATGACGTAGTTGTGTATCGTAAACGACATAAGTCATTTCAAATCCAATTTCTTCTTTGACGTAAGTGAATAAACTTACAGCAAAATCCATAATATTTTCAGCAGATGCTTTAGTTTGATCCATTTCCTCATAAAACTTCAGATAGAAATCATCAAATTGCTTATAGTGTTCGATAATAACATGTTCCTTTGATTTATAGTAGGTATAAAAAGAGCCTTTGGAAGTGCCTGCAAGCTTTACAATTTCATCTACTGAGACATTATAAAATCCTTTTTCAGCAAATAGAGTACGAGCGCTATGATAAAGTTTATTCTTTGTTTCCAATGCCTTTATTTGACGCTTGGTTAAATTCTGATTATTCATAATTGTACCTCGTTTTCAGATAATATGTTGACACAAAAAATTCTAAATGATAAAATGACTGTAGTCAATGACTATAGTCAACGAATGTGATATTTACTATAATAATTATATCACAGCATATGAATTTGAAAAAGGAGGGGAAGTTTTGTTTGGATCTGTGCATTTGTATTTTGTAATTGGTTACCTGCTTTTATTGGTTGTTGTTGGGTTAATACTTGCAAAAAGAGAGGTTAAAACAAGCGATGATTTTGTTGTTGCTGGAAGAAAGTTGCCTTTGTTTGTTTTGATAGGTACACTTCTTGCTACTTGGATTGGTTCTGGAACCATTACAGGAGCGGCAAACTTTATTTATACCAGAGGACCACTAGCAGGAATTTTATATTTTATTGGTGCTCCCCTTGGGATAGTGATTTTGTATTTCATTGCTAATAAGGTTAGAGATTTAGCAAAATATACAATTCCTCAAATTCTTGAAACTAAGTATGGTTCACTCGCAAGAACCATTTCGTCTATATGTATCATACTTGCCTATGTAGGGATTATATCTTACCAGTTTAAGGGTGGCGGCTATGTTTTAAATCTAACTACCGGAATGGAGCTAGAAACAGGTGTCCTAGTTTCAGCTGTTGTTATTATTTTATTGGCAGTTACAGGTGGTATGGTAACGATAGCTTATTCTGATTTTATCAGTGCTCTTCTTATTGTAACGGCTATGGGTATCGGCCTTCCATTTGTATTATCAAATGTAGGTGGTTGGTCATCATTATTTGATGCATTGCCCAAAGAGAAAACAACTTGGTCAGGCGGTCTTTCTGGCATGCAGCTTCTTGGCTATATATTGCCACTCATATTCCTACTGTTAGGCGATCAAAACATGTTTCAGAGATTTGGTTCAGCAAAAGATGCTGCCACTGCTAGAAAATCGAACATTGGCTTCTTGTTAGGTGAACTCGTAATCATGTTTTTAACCATTACTTTTGCATCTGCTGCCATATTGCTGTTTCCAGAAATTAAGGCAGATACAGCAATTTTACAGGTTGCGATGGGTGGTGTACCGGTTGTAGTTGGTGGTTTTATATTGGCTGCTGCTGTAGCATTTATGGTAACGACAGGTGATTCGTTCTTATTATCAGCTGCAACAAATGTTACCTATGACTTGTGGTTAAGATATGTAAAACCAGATGCAAGTGAAGAAGAAAAACTTAAGTATACAAGAATTTTTATTGTTGTTTTAGGTATATTAGCCTATGTTATAGGTCAGTATTTTCCATCGATTTTGGCAATGCAAATGTACTCATACACCATGTACGGTGCGGCAATAACACCAGCATTTTTAGGTGCTTTACTTTGGAAGAGAGCATCAAAGTTTGCAGGTCTAGCTTCTATATTAGTAGGTGGTGGTATGACTCTAATCTGGGAAATTGTCCTACATAAACCAATGGGATGGAACGCAATTTTAATATCAGCACCATTATCTATTTTAGCACTGGTTGTATTTAGTTACTTAGTGCCAAATAAATCAAATTCAAAAGAGAAAGTAAAAGAAATCGTATAAGAGGAAGAAAAAATGACATTAGATAAGTTGTTTACATCTGAAGGAATATTAAAAGAAGATAAGCTCATAAGCGGTATGAGCGGTCCGGTCGTTATAGAGGAACTGAATAAAAGCACAGCACTCTTTGCTTTAAATTTTATAGCAAGGTGTGCTTATGAATCAGTTGGGTTTGACCTAGATAATTTAGTGATTGGTGATTATAACAAAGACAAGATGCATATTAGGTGTGTTAAATCAGATCGATTAGCTTCTACAGAAGTACATCTTATAAGTAACAATGTTTACTTTGAAGTTAAATACGGTTCTGACCAAGCACTCGAAAAATCTATTAACTACATATGTGGTAGGTTGCCATATATATGGTCTATAGATGATTTTGCACCTAAATTAGACCAGCTGGCTACAAACCATATTGTTCTTGATTCTGATTATCAAGGTATAATGAAAGCTTATGTAAACGATGCGTTAGATATTGATTGGAAGAGATTTTCAATGCTTGCATCTATAGAGACTAATAATCAGTTTTTTCAAAATCCAAATAAGATTCAAGCATCACAAGAAGAGACTTTTGCTTCAAGTGAAGTTGATAAAAAGAGAGATTTGACGGATCTATTTTCAGTCGGCGGCTTGTATGAAAGTGAGGATAGTTTTTTCCCAACTTCTTCTGCTTACAAGGTATTAGTACCTGAACAGGTGAATGAAGCTCTTATTAGAGCAATGTCTTCTTTTGTCTCTAGATTTGCTTTGGACTGTCTGTCGCTTTCAATGCCTTTGGTAGTGGATATCCATAGTGGTCCAAGTATCCAGTTTAATGACAAAGCTCAAGATAATAAAATCTATTTTGAAAATGGTGATTTAATTATTGAAAGCAAAGATATAGAAGATTTTACAAAGAATTTGGTATTGAAGTATCCATGGTATAAGAGGAGACCAATAAACGATGTGAAAAATCTCGAAAACTTCGTGAATGAGTTTCTAAGATCAGAAAATACGCATGGACAATTAATTGATGTTTTAGGTAAAGATCGAGTGACAGAATTACGTGTTGAAAACCTGTCAGATGCCAATGTAGAGCGTCTTTCAGATGACTTACCAGAATTAAAAATTGGAGAATATCGCGAGGATCAAATTGTTTGGTCTGATGAAAGAATATTTGAATGGGAAGTTGATGTATTTAAAAAGATCTTATTAGAGAATCTGAGTAAGTGTCAGCCAGATGATTCAGTTGAAATACGAGGATGTTTAAGTGAATCTCCTCAGATACTGGATGAATTAGCTTCGTATATTGGTGATGAATGTAATATGAGAGAAGTAAAACTCGATTCATGCACATTACTTTCTTCTTATAAACAAGGGTTTCATTGGCTCAAATCTTTATTACCAAGATTAAAAGAGATAGATGCTGATAAAGTGGTGATAAAGTTTAAGCCCTTTTTACAAGAAGGTCAAACGGAATGGTTTGATGAGGATAGTGCTAAACCTAAGTATAATGTTGAAAGAGCAGATGACGATGCTTGGTTTGATCTACCCATAAGATGGTTACAAGAACTTTATCCGATAGATGATCTTATTGCATCAGACTTAGAAATTAGTCGGAATCGAGTTATCTTTGAGGATGACTCAAATCTGGAGTATACCTATCAAGTGTTAGCATTTAAAGACGAACAAGTCGTATATGAAGATGTTTATGATGTCCATTATTCAGAAAGAAATTACTTAGATAGGTATCCTAAGGTTGGTAAAGTACATCCATCGACGGGTTTCATAGAGATTAAGATAAATAGTAAAGTTATTTGTTTGGAGAGAATAAATACTGACTTAGAAAACATTTGGTCTTATTATCAAAAGGAAGTATTAGACAAAGTAACAAACATTGCTTTAGAAGAAGGTCGAACACTCACTCATGAAACACAGCCAATATTTAAGACACTCAGACTTGAAATTCATGTAAGTGAACCTGATTATAGCCTACCAACAAGAAAAGACTTGATTTCATCGATAGATGCTTTTCATGAAGATATTTATTTCGTAGGATTAGATTATTTTAAAATTTTGGGTGAAAGAGAGTTCAATGAAGTTATTAATGAACCAGGTTTGATTTTACCCGTAATAAAAAAATCTGATGGTCCACCAAAAGTTAAAGTAACACTTGTGAAGGAACTGTCTAAAACACCTTATAAGGTCAGAAAAGATCAAATAGAGTATTTTGAAACAGCTGAACAACAAGAAATCGTGGCACTTACATATGACAAGGGAAAATGGTTTGGTGAGTTTAAGATAAATCAAGATCAATTAAAGAAGTTTGAAACTCTAAAAGGTGCTATAAACAAAGGCTATCTTAGATTGAATAGTCCACTTAATTTAAGACTTGTGGGGGGAGATGTTCTTGATATAGAAGGACAAGTTAAGGAATGCTTTATTGAAGAAGTTGAGTTAAAGGCTGATGAAGTTATAGGTTATGAAGACTATTTGGGTTTAATCAAAAACCTTGAAAAGAAGGATTATGTAAATACCTATCTAGGCTCTAAATCCTATCAGAACAGAGAGATACATGTCGTTGAAATGTTGGATTATAGTCAAGCAGACTTAGTATCGAGACATAAGCTTATTAACGAGAAACCAGTTTATCTGATAAATAACCGACATCATGCTAATGAGGTTTCAAGTACAAATGCTGCTTTTATGACCATACATGAACTCTTAAAAGAAGAAAATGCCAAGTATTTAGATGCTTTAAATATTGTTTTTATACCTTTTGAAAATGTAGATGGGGGTGCCATTCATTATGAACTCCAGAAAGATAATCCTGAATGGAAACTTCATGTTGCCAGATTTAACTCAGTAGGAAAAGAATTTGCCTATGATTATTTCAATGATGAAACAAAGTATACAGAAGCACTGGCTTATACAAGAACATGGAGAAGGTGGTTACCTGATGTTGTAGTTGATAATCATGGTGTACCATCACATGAATGGGACCAGCAATTTTCTGGTTATACATCTCCTTGGTTTAAAGGTTTCTGGTTACCTAGAGCTCTTTATTATGGCTATTTCTGGCATTTGAGCAAAATAAACTATCCGGAACATTTTAAACTTTATGAGGGCTTACAAGACGTCATATCTGAAACTTTTGCAAAGGATCAATATATGTCTAAGTGGAATGATGACTGGCAAGACAGATTCGAAAAATATGCTCATAAATGGCTACCGAAGATGTTTCCAGCCAATTACTATAAAAAGTTAATTTATTACTGGATGGAGTATGAAGCTTCTAAAGATGCATGGCACGCTTTTAGCAGGTATCCACAGATAACCAGTTTAGAATGGACAACAGAAGTTTCAGATGAAACAGCACAGGGCAAGTATTTAGAATTATGCTCCAAGTCACACATGATGTCTAATTTGGCTACTATGGATTATCTAATGACTTTAAAAGTTGAAAAAGAAAATCTGTCTAGTGATAAAAATGGTATTATCTTAAAAACGCTTAGGAAACGACCTTTAGGTCGTAAGGGATAGAGAAGGGGGAACTATGTTAAAACTTATTGGTGTGTTAATAGTAATTGTAGGTTTTGCATTAAGATTTAATGCAATCGCTATAGTTATGTCTGCAGGTTTTGTAACTGCAATGGTAAGTGGTATGTCGATACCGGAATTTCTTTCATTATTAGGAGAAACTTTTGTAAACACGCGCTACATGGCAATGTTTATAATGATCATTCCTGTAATTGGTGTATTAGAAAGAAATGGAATGAAGCAAACGGCAGCTATGGCTATTGGTAAAATTAAAAATGCTTCACCAGGTAAGGTTGTATCTGCCTATGGTATTTTTAGGACGATTTTTGCTGCATTTAATGTAAGCTTTGGTGGTGTTGCAGGTTTTGTAAGGCCGGTAGTTTATCCCATGGCAGTAGGAACAATTGAGGAAACTGGCCATGAAATTGAAGAAGAGGATGAAGAGGAAATCAAGGCAATGTGCGGTGCAATTGAAAATGTTGCCTGGTTCTTTGGACAAGTACTCTTTGTAGCAGGTGCTGGTATATTACTTGTTAAAGGTACATTAGAGCCTCAAGGTTATGAAATTGATCCAATGACATGTGTAAAAGCAGAGGTGCCTGTTGTTATATTTGCATTAGTTGTTACAACAATCTTATTTATGCTAAAAGATAGAAAGATGATGAAAAAATATACTCAAAAGAAATCATCTTCAGAAAACAAGGTGAGCTAGGGGGACTTATGAAGGCGAATTTATTAGAACTTTTCTATATTATATGCGGTTTGATTGCAATTTATATTGGCTTAAAGAATGCTTTTCATAGAGAAAAAAAGAATTATGCTTCTGTAATCTTTTGGTTGGCTTTAGGTATTGTACTGAGTTTAGGTAAATGGTTGCCAAGTATGGTTTCAGGTATATTAGTAGTTATTATGGCTGTACCGGCAATGCTTAACAAAGTAAAACCATCTAGTGGTAAATATGCATCAGAAGAATACAAGATGCAAATGGCTAAAAAGTTCGGTTTAAAGCTTTTTATTCCAGCTATGACAATTGGTGTTGTTGCACTTATTTTTGCCAAGTTTATACCAAGTTTAGGTGCTTTAGTTGGTCTAGGTGTTGGTGCGATTTTAGCTGCAGTTATTATCTTAGTTATGGCCAAAGATTCTCCTAAAGAACTTGGTACTGAAGGAGGCAGACTTTTAGAGGCAGTTGGTCCTATTTCGATGTTACCACAGCTACTAACAGCTTTAGGTGCTATCTTTACAGCAGCAGGTGTTGGAGAAGTCATTTCAAACGGTGTGGGAAGTTTCATTCCAGCAGGTAATCTAACAGTAGGTATTATTGCCTATTCTCTAGGTATGGTTATTTTTACTATGATCATGGGTAATGCTTTCGCAGCCTTCTCAGTCATAACTGTGGGTATTGGTATTCCATTTGTTATATCCACAGGCGTTAATCCTAGTGTTGTCGGTATATTAGCTTTAACAAGCGGCTATTGTGGCACATTAATGACACCTATGGCAGCTAACTTTAATATTGTGCCAGTTGCACTCTTGGATATGAAAGATAAGTATGGTGTTATTAAAAGACAAATTCCAATAGCTTTTATGATGATTGTCTTCCAAATAATCTTAATTCATATAATGGCCTAAGTAAAAACTCAGCACATGAAGTGCTGAGTTTTGGTTTAGAACTCTTTTCCTGTCAACGCTTAGAGTGACAATATTTCGTCCAAATCAACTAAATGAATAGTAGGATCTTGGGATGCTCTTTGTTTTAATGAGTTTGTAAAACCACCTTTTGAAGCAATCATATAATGACAGTTAGTTCTTGAAAGAAGATGACTTTTTTGAATGAGTGCTTCTAAAGTATGTGTATCGACAGGTGAATTTTTGTACTTACATTCTACAAATAAAGAAGAATGATTGCTAAAGGCAACAATATCAATTTCTTCTTCTGTTTTGCTAATTGGATTACCACCCCACCATTTTCCAATGGTATGATAATAATCAGGCAACAAGAGTGAGGAATTTTGTACATGTATATATTCAAATACAATTTTTTCAAACTGATGACCAAAATAAGTGTTAAGATTTGGCTTGATGAAATTATCAAATGTTAGTTGGCCATCTCCTCTTTCGATATTTGTTCTATAATGATATGCAAATCTATAAATAAATTCGAAAAGGGGATCTTTGATTCTATAGATAGATTTTCTTTTAGTAATGTTGTTTATTGGATGCAAGCGTTCAAGTATATCAAGTTTAATAAGCGTATCCAGATATCTTTGACCTGTAGCAGGCATAAGGCCAACTTTTGTCATGATTTCATTTTGCTTTGATGCGCCTTCTGCTATTGCACCTATAATAGCATTATATATAGCAGGATTTCTAAGTTCCATTTTTAAGAAATTGTTTGGTACTTGAAAAAGGAGTTCGCTTCGATCTAATATTCTCTCCACAATAGCATGATTGTAGTCACTGTAACTACTAAACTGTTTTAGGTATTCTGGAATGCCACCTAAAAGGAAAAATGCTTCTAATCGATCGATGTTTTTCATTTTAGGAAGCATTTTTATTGCATCATAGTATGGTAAAGCCCTTAATAAGATATTACCAGTTTCTCTACCGAATATTGGACTTTTCTCACTTAGAAGTCCTTCCATAAATGAAATAGAGCTACCACATAATATAATCATTATATTTTTGCTTTTTAAAGAGTGATCAATGGCATGTTGAAATTTTGATAAAAAAGAAGTATCACTTTCGCATATATATGGTAACTCATCAATAACAAAAATATATTTTTTAGATTCGTAATCAAGTGCATTAAAGAAATCGTCCCAATTACCAAACGTTCCGATGGGTTTTTCTATAAACTTTTCATACTCTTTACTAAGCTTTCTTAAGTTTTCTAGGCTTGTAGTTTCCTCAGCTGAAAAAAACAAAGCTTCTTTATTCTTAATGAATTGCTGTATCAATTCTGTTTTTCCAACTCTTCTACGACCATATAGGGTAACGAGTTGGAAAGACTCTCTTGAATAGAATTTTTCTAAAGTTTTTAACTCATTTTTTCTTCCAATAAACATGATGACCTCCTAGTTAATTATAACATTTAGTTGGCACACGTTCAAATAGATTGTAATCATTATGATTACGATACAATAAACATCTCTAAAGTAGCAAACGCTTTCATCCAATTTTGAATTGTAAATGTGATATGATAATGATGTTGGATTAAGGGGGTTCTATTGAACAAAAAAGACATGTTAAAGACTTATATGTGGACCATGGGTTATTTTAGACCTTATATCATACATACAAGTCTTTTAATTTTATCAGGTGGTATGATTATTTTAGGACAAGTAACCATACCAAGACGTATGGGTTATATCATCGATAAGATAGCAGATGGAAGTCTGAGTATAATTGGCCATCAGATTATATCCTTGTCTATGATTGTAGGCCTAATTATATTGGCTAAAATAATATCTAATATGCTTGAACAAATCATTGCAACCAAGATTATGAGGGATATGCAGAAAGATTTAATAGGGAAGTATCAATCATTAGGCTTCTCTTATTATGACAAACATCCTACCGGTAAAATCATTTCATTATTTGAAAACTCTGTGAGAGAAACTCAAAAAACCTACAATTTTCTATTTCCTCATTTTATCTATAGCCTTGCACAATTTATAGTGCCATCAGTTATTTTGTTAATGAATGAACCCTTATTTTTTCTAGTAACTATGGTTGGCAATATTCTTTATGTTTTTTTTAATCATGGTACAAATAAGCGTATTAGAAAGTATTTGGACTTAGAATCGAAAGCAGCCCATCAATATCATAAGTCAGTTTACGATAGCCTGGCAGCTGCTAAAGAAATGAAGGCCTTAGGTGCAGACAAATGGCTTCATGATACCGTAAAAAGAGATTTTGAATCTTATAAAAATCCTCGTATGAAATCTATTTTATGGCGACATATTAGGTTTACTATAGTAGGCTTAACACTGACTATTTCAATGTTCTTGGTGTATTATGTCGGCCTAAACTTAATGAAAAGCGGTGACTTGTCATTAGGTTCTTTTATTGGCTATACCTTTTTAATTGGCGTGATTTCAAGAGGTTTCTCAATCTTCTTCTATGTCATACCTTCCCAGTACCATGCACTTACTTATGCAAAAGACTTACGAGACTTTATGAAACTTAATGGTCAAAACACTATAGGTGTGTTAGAACTTATTGATCATGATATTGAGTTTAAAAATGTATCTTTTGGTTATGGTGAAAATCTTGTTATAGGAGATTTGAATTTGATGATTCCTGCAGGTCAGAAGATGGCTATTGTAGGTGAAACAGGATGTGGCAAAACGACTTTAATAAAACTTATAGGGAGATTTTACAAAACTCAAGGTCTTTCTATTGGTGGTATAGATATTGAAGATCTATCAGAAAGATCTATTAGAGATTCAATGGCCTATGTATTCCAAGAGACATTTTTATTTAATATGTCCATTAAGGATAATGTAAGGTTTTCAAAACCTGATGCTACAGATGATGAGGTCATACTAGCATGTAAGAAGGCCCATGCCCATGACTTTATTGTAAATACTGGGTCTGGTTATGAAACTGTACTCGGTCAAAATGGCTTAGGCTTATCTGGTGGACAAAAGCAGAGAATAGCCCTGGCTAGAATGATTTTAAAGGATCCTGAAATCATCATTTTAGACGAAGCGACTTCATCTTTAGATAATGAAACAGAGCTTATGGTTAAAGAGACGATTGAAAACATTTCAGAAGATAAGACCATTATTGCCGTCGCCCATCGTTTGTCTACCATTAAGGATTTTGAAAGAATTATTGTTCTAGATAAAGGCTCTATAGCAGAAGATGGTGACTACGTCTCACTGATGAATCAGAAAGGACTTTTTTACAGTTTAGTCAAGAGAGGTGAGGTATGTTAGAACTTAAGTATTTACTCAAACAGCTTAAATCTAAGAAGCTGCTTATATTAGCTTATTTAGCCTTGATTATTGAGAGTCTTATACCCATGTTTACTATGATCTTTCAAAGGAACTTGATTGATCAAGTATTTATTGGTAAGGTATATTCTAAGTTTTTACCTCTTTTGTTAGTCTACTTACTTTTTTTCTTTGGATCAAAGTTATGGTTTACCATTAGACGTGTCTTATTTTCACAGGTTTCCTATGACCTACAAGAGAACCTTGTATCAAACTTTTTAAATAAGATTTATGGCTTAAAGGGAAAAGAACTTCATAATGAGCAGGTTGGTAAACTGGTCAATCATATCAGGTCAGATATTTCTGACGCGTGTGATCTGTCTATGAATCAACTCCTGTCAGAAGGTTTAAAGAACTTATTAACAATACTACTACTTTCGGGGCTTTTGGCTTCCATTAACATCGTAATGACCCTTCTGGTACTTGGTGTGAGCCTTTCGTATTATCTTCTTGTTCAGGTATTTGGCAAGAAAACAAAAGACTTGTCTTCTAGGGTCAGAAAAGAAAAAGCCGGTTTATCAACTCGTATTGAAGAGACGATTACTGGAATCAGAGAAGTTGCATCTAATAACAGATATGATTGGCAAGTATCTTCTTATGAGTCTATCTTTAAAAATTATTATAAAGCAGTTTTGAAAGAAAGATTTTATAAGAACAAGGTTATTCTATTGAGTGAACCTCTCTTATTTATAACAAAGTTAAGTGCCATCGCCTTAGGAGGTGGCTTGGTTATGAGAAGTATGATTTCTGTAGGGGACTTTGTCATCAGTTTTTCTTTAGTTGACCAGATCATTACTGAACTGGGCCTATTGTTCAATCAAGCCCTAACAGGTAAAAGATTAGTCGCTGCTGTAAAGAGTTTCAAGGCGCCTATGGATAGGGCATCTTTACCTAATGGTAAAATGGTCTTATATCATGTAAAAAGCCTCCAGTTTGAACAAGTATCATTTGCCTATTCAGATCAAGGTGATAATGTTTTAAATAAGTTAACGATGGCCATAGAAGTTGGGAAAAACATAGCCATTGTGGGCCAGTCCGGTTGTGGTAAATCAACGATTGGAAAGCTTATATGCAAGTCTTATTGTCCTGATCAAGGTCGAGTGACTATAAACGGCATTGATATTAACGACTACGACAATTCTTATACTGATGCTATTACCATTGTAACGCAGGAGCCTCATTTTATACCTGTAAGCCTACTAGATAATCTGACCTTAGGACAAGATTATAGTCTGGATTACATTACTCAAATATCTAAGATGACCTTGTGTCATAACTTTATTATGGCGCTTGATAAGGGTTATGAGACTATCATAGGAGATAAGGGTACGACTTTATCCGGCGGGCAAAAGCAAAGACTTGCTCTGACTAGGGCCCTTCTAAAAGATACAGACGTCTTGATTCTAGACGAATCGACATCTGCTTTGGATACAGAAACGGAGTATCAAGTATTAAGAAATATTGAAAAGCTGAGAAAAGGTAAAACCACAATTACAATTGCTCATAGACTTTCTGCCATAAAAGATGCAGATCTTGTTTATTTAATGGATGATGGCAGCATTCATGACATTGGTAGCCATGAAGACTTGATGGCATCTAGCAAATACAGAAAACTATTGTCTGTTCATGAAGAGAATGTATCCTAATCTATGACGATATGCTATCCTAGAAATGATAGGAGAATAATGCATGTTAGATAGATTGAAACAATGGGCAAAAGCACTTAAAAATGAAATAACAGCACTCTTTTATGTATCGAAGGAAGGTCCTAGTTTAGGTGTAAAAATATTAATAGGTATTACTCTGGCCTATGCATTAAGTCCAATTGACCTGATACCAGACTTTATACCTGTCTTGGGCTATTTGGATGATCTGATTATTCTACCAGTGCTTATCTACTTATCCATAAGACTGATACCGAAAGATCTTATGGATAAAGCCAGAGTTAAGGCTCAATATCAACCTATCAAGTTGAAAAAGAATTGGCTAATGGCTGTATTAATCATAGTCTTTTGGCTGTTAATTATCTTAGGAATTTTAGTTTAAGAAAGGAGCACTTATGCCGCATTTACGAGTGAGAGGAATGAAAGAAGAGGAACTAGTTGAGATTTCAAAAGACTTACTGGATGAAATGGTTAGAATCATAGAGGTACCTAGAGATCATTTTACGTTAGAACATGTGCATTCTACTTTTGTATATGATGGTCAGACTGATGCTAATAGATATCCTTTTGTAGATGTCTTATGGTTTGACAGAGACCATCTTATGGACGAGGTGGCAAAGACAATCACATCAATTATTAAAAGATTTGACTATGAAGATGTTGCCGTCTATTTCACCAACCTAAAGAAGAACCAGTACTTTGAAAATGGAAAGCACTTTTAGGTTAAAACAATCTAAAAAGTAACCTACCTATTAAAGACTCACTTGTTTGGGTAAACTGTTAAGGTAGGAGAGGATTTATGAAAACAAGAGACTTAACACAAGGAAGTGTAAAAAAGAATTTATTATATATGTCACTACCAACCATGGCAGGATTTTTCGCTCAAACATTATACGATGTTGTAGATATGATGTGGATAGGGAGAATTTCATTAGAAGCCTTAGCGGGTGTAACCATATTTGCCACCATATTTTGGCTTGTTGGTGTACTTAATGAGATTATTGGCTCTTCATCCATATCAATGATATCTCAATCCTATGGCGAAGGTGACAAAGAAAAGACCAGTCGAATCATAGAACAGACCATCACCTTTAAGGCCCTAGTAGCAGTTTTAGCAGGTATTATCTTGATGGTCATCATCAAACCACTGGCTATTTTCTTTGATTCAAACCCAAGAGTTGTTCAGTCGGTGATGTCATATGGTTACATTAGGATATTCTTTATACCAATTATGTTTTCATCTTATACGGTTAATACTGCTTTAAGGTGTATTGGTGATTCTAAGAAACCATTTTATTTGATGTTAATTTCTTCAGTACTAAACATTGTCCTAGATCCAATATTTATCTTTGATACCTTACCAATCAAATTTGGTTTTATTGACTTTACCATAAAGGGATTTGGTCTTGGTGTATTTGGAGCAGCGCTTGCTACTGTTATATCCATTACGATAGCCTTTGTCATTGGATTCTACTTCCTGATATCAGGAAAGTCTTATATAAAGATCAGCTTCAAAGGTTTGTTTAGACTGGATAAGGACATTGACTATAAGTTGATTACCATTGGTCTACCAAATGGTGTGGAATCACTTAACAGAAACCTTAGTAACTTTGTAGTAATGAAGTTTATAGGCCACTACGGGTCTGTTGCTATTGCTGCATCAGGTATTGGTATGCGCTTTATGGGTATACTCTTTATGCCGCTGATTGGACTTATGATGGGTGGTGGCGCTATTGTTGGTCAAAATCTTGGTATTAATCAAGTGGATAGGGCCAAAGAAACTGCAAAATCTGCCGCTCAACTGGGTGTCGCAGTCATCGCTTTGGTCTCAGTACTTACCTTTATCTTCGATGAACAGATTATGAGGATGTTTACAAATGTAGAAGAAGTCATATCCATTGGTGTACCTATGCTTAAGGTATTTGTTGTAGGCATGTTCCTTTTAGCCATACTCTTTGGTTACTCGACAGTATTTTCGGGATCCGGATACAACTTCCCGTTCTTGGTGTCTTCTGTTGCAGGAAGATGGTTAGCGGCTATACCATTTGCCTTTGTAGCTATATTCCTATTGGATTTAGACATCATCTGGTTATGGATATCCTATATTGTCGGTGATATTATGGAACTTGGAGTTATTATGTATTACTACATAAAAGGCGATTGGCAAACTAAAAAAGTTATTTAGAAAAGTTGAAAGACTTTTCTTTTTTTATGCACGATTTCTATTGTTTCATTCGTATTATGTATGAAGGAGGTAATAAGTTTGGATAATAAATTTGCCGGTAAAACAATCCACTCTGTTGTAGAAACCTATTCTGATTTATTAATAAGGATAGCCTTTCAGTATACAGGAAGTACAACTGATGCTGAGTATATTGTAAAAGAAGTGTATAAAAAACTTATGAAATATAGAAAAGCTTTTACTCATTCAAACGACATGAAAGTATGGTTGATAAGACAAGCTATAAAAGGCAGTAAGCTTTATATGAGAAGCAAGAATAAGAATGAACTTAGGTGTCTAAAGCTGTATGAAGATGACCTTCTAAATAAACTTTTTAGACTAGAGGAAGATGAAAGAATAATTCTTTTTTTACATGATTATGAGGGCTTTACCATCGAACAAGTAAAAGCCATGCTTTTTAAGAGAGGGGCCCAAGTCATCACTATACTGGAGAGTGGAAGATCAAAGCTAAATGCTTCTTTTGACAAGGAAGGTGTCATATGAATAAGTATATTCAAACAATGAATAAGATAAAAGCAAGTCAGACATTTAAAGATGACTTATTAGAGGAGTTAGGTAAAGAAAGAAGGTATGATATGAATAACATGAAAAAAATCGTTATAGGTATTGCTGCATGTGCAGTTTTAGCGGTAGGGGCTATAGGTTTTAACCCAGCGACAAAAGCGCAGGTTATGCCAGAAATAGATTTAACAGAAAGAATTACAATTGATCCAAATGCCCCATCTGCTTGTGTTGCGGTAAATTTAGAAGGCACCATAGTTGAAGTATCGGATGATGGTTTAAGCTTTAAATTAGATTCTGGTAAATGGGTAGACATCGATGATGATACAGAGTATGGTACAACTCTACCGACATCAGCAGCTATTGAAGATCAATATTTAGAACCAACATTTAGGGTCGGTAATATGATAGCTGGATTTACAGAAGATGAAAATGCAAGTAGGATACTTGCTTACGCGATTTATACAAACTGGAACTGGGATGACCCAATCAGGTAACATAAAACCACTTAACGCTGTTAAGTGGTTTAATCTCGTGGTATTTTAATGATAAACTGAGTCTTTTTATAGGACTCACTTTTTAATTGTATGGTCCCTTTTAACTTGTTAATTGCAATATTTCTTACAATGCTCAGTCCCAGTCCTGTATGTTCACTCATTGAATCGTGTTTGAAGAATGGCTCGAATATCCTTGCCTGGTGTTTCACTTCAATACCTCTGCCGTGATCTTCAATGATCAAATGTATAGAATCGCTTTCAAAACCAATAACCTTAATAGTATCGGTTTGAATATGACCATGTTCTATGGCATTTAATATTAAACTATTGATAACTGTATCAATCCAAAGTCCAGCACAGTTGAGATAGATAGATGCATCTATGGCAACTTCTATCTTGTAGGCATCTGGAATAAGGTTTTGTACTTCCATTTGTTTGACAGACTTGTTGACGGCTGCAAGTAGTTGTATGTCATCTGTCTCATTGGTCATAAGAGTAGATTCTAATTTTTTAAACTGAGATAGTTTAGAGCCTATCAGTCTTAGATTATCTTCAGACTGATTCAAAAGCGTCATCAAATCAGAGCTTGTTTCTTCCAAAAGAGATTTACTGAGTTGTCTATTTTCATATTTATAGATTAAGTTTTCAACTTTCTTTTTACTAAAACCAATATTGGTAATACTGGTACCTAGGGGCGAGCCTAACTGATGGGCGACACCAGATACCAGTTTACCCAGTGAGGCATACATTTCTGACTGAACCAGTTTGTCTTGTGTATCAACAAGGTCCTTTAGAGATTTTTCTAAGGCTTTTGTTCTGTCCTGAACTCTCTGCTCAAGTTCTTCATTGACCTTTTTAAGTTCTTCAGTTCTGGCTTTTACAATTCTTCTTAGCAAGATAATGATGATAACCATAAATCCTGCAATTGAGAAGATGGCAATGCTTGCGATGTAGATGATTTGAATTCTGTCTCTATTAAGCCAGTCTTTGTACTCTGCCTGGAACCATTTTTCTTTAATGTTGGCATGTTCTTCTAAGGTAATGTTAGAGATGGCCTTATCAAGTATTTGAACAAACATAATAGAGTCTTTATTTACTGCAAACCTAAACTTGTAATCAAATTCTATCGATTCATAAACAATTAAGTGGTCCAGTTTATTCAAACTGATGTAGTAACTGGTTTGAGCTAAGTCACCGACAAATACATCAATTTGTCCAGATTTTAAAGCAAACAAAGCTTCATTAATGGTTTCAAACTCAAGGTAGTTTGCATCGGGATAAACTATTTTAAAGTATTCACTGGCCGCATAATTTGTTATTAAGCCAAACATGTAATTGGATATATTTTCTTTATCAATCTCCGTATGATTTTGATTGTTGATAACCATAACATTGGGTGCATAAACAAAGGGCTCTGTAAAAACAAAATCTTTTTCACGTTGCTCGGTTTTGGTCATAAAAAGCATATGGTTTTCATTTAATTTTGCAGTTTCTAGTGCTTGAGTCCAAGTCTGGGTGTTGACAACTTCAAATCTTATACTTAGTGTTTCTTCGATTAAATCAAGATAATCTTTAACCACACCTTTCATTAAGTCATAATCATCGATATATTCGTAAGGTGCAAAAGCAGGGTCCGGCACATGATAAATAACCGGGTTATCTTGCAACCAGGCTTTTTCTTCTTCAGTTAATTCAAATGTTTCCTGTGTACTGTTATTACAAGAGATTAATAGCATAAGCACACATACGATTACAAACAGTTTTTTCATAAGAACTCCTATTAATAAACTACCCAAAATTGAAATAAAAAAACTTCGGTTTCCCGAAGTTATTTACGTTCTATGTTTTCAAATGTGATTAAAACATCATCAAAGGCTATTTTAAAGATGCCAGTTTGCTTTGGTACTATATGAATTAAGACATAGTCATCTACCTCATAAAATGTAAAATCATCAGATTCTAGATTGGATTCTAGTGTGACTTGGTGATCAAGAACAATCAAACATTCCTTGTGGATTTTCCCCAAATCGATGGTATCACCAGAAAACTCCTCATGTGTTAAAACATCATCTTTATAGAAAATATGAAGATAGTTCATATCTAGATCTTTGATTAAATGTGCTGTTGCCTTAACTAAGTTTTCTGAAGTTTGTTCATAAGTGGATACCCTGTGTGAATAGTTGTTAAAATCATCTAGGTTATCCACAGTGATAGGATTGGATTCCTCTGTAACGATGGTGTTGATACCTGATGTTTCAAACTCAATGACTTCATCAGAAACAAAGTTATAAAATAAAAAACCGACAAGTCCTAGAATGATGACCATTACTGCAATTAATATTCTCATGATATTCTCCTTTTATCTTTTATATTATACCTTAGAAATTCAGAAATGAGAAGTTGTGCTATTTACAAAAAAAGGAATACAGGATATAATAACACAAACTGGCAAAATATAGAAAAACTATTTATGTATTGAGAAGTTAATAAGGAGCCAAAATGAAAAAGGTAGCACTTGTATTGATTAGCTTGACATTCTTGATTCAGACAGCCTATGGAATAAATTTTAGTGATGTGAATGATTCTGCATGGTATGCAGAGTGGGTAAAAGATACTGAAGAGTTAGGTTTTGTAGCAGGTTATACTGATGGAAGCTTTAGACCAATGGACAAGATAAAAAGAATTGAAGTTCTATCTATGACTTTAAAATCACTAGGCTATCAGATACCCATATCAAAAAATTACTGGGGTCAGAATATCATTGACAAGGCCCTTGAGTTAAATATCATAAGTGATCAACCCTTTGATTTGATGTATAGTGAGCCGGATGGTTTTATCACAAGACAGGAAACGGCTAGAGTCATTTATAATGCCTATCTAAAGAACAACAAGACACTAGACTTTGAATCTGAGTTAAGAACACAAATTAAGGTAAGTGACTTTGATCAAGTGGACGCTATCTACAAAGATGGTGTTATTGGCTTGATTGCCTCGGGTATTGTGGTTGGCTATGAAGATAAGACCTTTAAACCACAAAATACGCTAACAAGAGCGGAAGCATGTGTTTTTATATCGAGACTTTCAAAGCCTGAGAAAAGACATCTGATAGATGAAGTGGGTGTATACAATTATAAGTCTCAAAGTCAGGTTACAGGTGATTTTCAAGTCATGTATAATCCAGAAGACCAGGATATCATCAACCTTCTTATTCTTGTAGATCACTTAGAAAATATGGATGCAGATAAGGGTTATGCTGAAATAGAAATGAAGGATGATTTTTTCCTTGATCTTTACTCAAGCCTAAGTGATTTTGAATATACAAAAACATCTCAAAGGGATACTTATAAAAGATGGTCTTTGAATCTTTTGAGACAAGAGCCAAAGAAAGGCCAAGACTGGATTGAGTTAATATCCTATAGACATGACAATCAGTTAGAACATAAAGAAACCATTGATGCTGTATTCAACTATCTATTTGCTGAAGACACCAGTAGACTATGGGATAAGTTTGTAGAACAATCAGACTTACCAAGAGAAAAAGATATAAGTCATACATATACTTGTGAATCATTTGGTAGACAAGTAAATATTATAGCAGATGAAGCTAAAGTAAGACTTTTGGTTTCAAGAAAAGAAGATGCACTTCCACTGATGTTATCTGAAGATGGTAATAGATTAATCATCAATTATACATCCACCTTATCAAACGGCGATAAGGCATTGTTGCAGAAAACGGATGCTAGAGATAAGGATTCCACTCTCTGAGGTGAACAAGTAGGAAGTAGTGGTGCTACTTACATGGATGTTTGTTGTAATGATATAGACAAGTTGATTGAAGTAAGTAAAGATCTTGTGATTCTAGATGTTAGATCTAAAGAGGAGTTTAAAGAAAATCACTTGAGTCAGGCTATTAACATACCCGTTGATGAGTTAAAAGATAGGTATTTAGAACTTAGTGTAGACAAAGCAGTCCTGGTATATTGCAGCTTAGGTTACCGGTCTATAAGAGCAGCCAATATCTTAGTTGAAAAGGGCTTTAGTGTTTACAATATGAAAGACGGCTATGATCTTTATCTGAAAAATGAAGGGAGTACACAATGAAGAAACTACTGCTAATTATGATGGTCTTATTGATATTAGTAAAACCTGTTTTTGCTGGAACAAAGTTTAAAGATGTAGACGCTGGCATGTGGTACTCTAAGTGGATAGAAACGATAGATGAACTGAAGATTACTTCGGGCTATCCTGATGGTACATTTAGACCTGATAATCAGCTAAAAAGAATAGAACTTCTTTCATTTACCATGAAATCACTGGGGCATGACATTCAAATAGCTGATGGATACTGGGGACAAAATATTATTGATAAAGCAGTTGAAGAAAATATCATTGATAGTGAAAGTTTAATGGTATCAGAACCTGATGGCTATATCACGAGACAAGAAACTGCAAGTGTTATCTATAATGCCTATTTAAAAGAAGAGGCCCTATATAATTCAGACCAAAAACAACAAATTTTAGACATAGTCTCTGACATTGGCCATGTAAACGATGAGCACCTTCAAGGTGTTGTAGGTGTTATAGCATCAGGCATAGTTGAAGGCTATGACGATGGTTCATTTAAACCTACTAACAACCTTACTAGAGCTGAAGCAGCAGTCTTTATTTCTAGACTAGCACTGCCAGAAAAAAGAAAGCAAATCACTCTAGAAATGGGTGTATTTGAATATAAAACAACAAGCGTAACAGCTGAAAGCTTTAAAGTATATTATCTACCCGAGCACCAAGATATCTACAATATGCTTACACTCATTGATGCCATTGAAAATGAAGATGTGGAAAATGGTTATGCATTAATTATGGAAGAAAACTTTGAATCCTTCCACGGTGTGAATCTATATGACAATATGTTCGATTTTGACTATGCACCATTTACTCAAACACATTTATATAAAAGATGGGGATTAATTTTTAGAAAAGCCCCTCCACATGCAACTTATACAGATTGGATTGAAGTTCATGGTTGGGATGATCCAAATCAATGGGAACACGAAAAGGTCTTAAAAGCTTTGTTTGCATACATGTTTGAAGATGATTCAGAACTGGTTTGGAACAAGTTTGTTGAGTTATCTCTTCAAGGAAGTTCAGGTGATGTTGAGTATATTGGTGTTCATAATGGGCGTGATGTTCGTATCGATACCAATGATGGTTCAATTACTCTTTATTCGACAAGAAAAACAGACATTTTGCTAGTTAACGCACTTTTATATAAATAGGAGACTTTATGAAAAAAATAATTGCATGGACGCTTTTATTTTCCTTGTTGCTTTTGAATATACCTATTCATGTGCCTTATGCAGAAGAAGTTAATGATAGTGTCCTATATAATGAGAGCTACATTGAAAGTGAGTATAAACAGAGTGATGAATACAAGGCAAAATACTATATCAATTATTATATTGATGGGAATGATGATAATGGTGATTTTGAACATAACTCGATTCCACACTATATCAACATTAACGATAAGAAATTATATTTCAATGTGGAGCTGCACAAAGAAAAAGCTATACAGGTTTATGGTTACTATGGTTCTGTATTCTTGTTTGAAGGAAAAAATGATTTTAAAACTGAAACTAGAAATTCTAGTGGTATAGGTTACTATGAAAAAAACGATATTCGAGGAGAGTACAGGCATCATGGTTATGCTTTAAATGGCATTCTTTATTCTAACGATGATTTTCCTAGAGATTCAGATTCAGGTAGATCTGTTTCAGAAAAAAAGTGGATTTATCATCATTGGGATGAAGTTTCAGGACAAGATGCGTCAAAAATAACACTAGATGCTACAAATGAAAAAAATCCAAAATATACACCATTAAGAAAACAGATAGATGATATGGTGGATGATGTTCTATTGTATTCTACATATGAAGGATTAGATAAAAATAATCCAAAGTATAGTGACTACAGTGGTCAAGGAAAAGCTGTTGCAGATCATATGAACATCTATACAATCAACTCTACCCTTTATAACGGAGAAGGTAAGATGTATCAGCGGAATGCTGGACGATTGTGGTATCAGATGTTTTCGACTGAGGTTGCTAAGGCTAAAGATAAGAAGAATCAGGCTGTTGTTGTAGAGATTCTAGATAAGGGTACTTATAAGATTGATGCTACTGGTCGTGTTGCGGTTTCTGTTAAAGTTATCGGTCAATATCTAGATTCTGATATTATTTCTGATTCCGATAAGGTGCTTTTTTATAATCAAGAGGAGTTAAAAAGAATTCATCTTAGTTTGGCAATAGGTAATAAGAGTGTCGTTTATTCAGGAAGACCGAATACTGTAGTAAATGGCAATACCGCATTAGAACATATTTTTGAACTTGAGATTGATAAAGACGATATTCAAGATGGTTTGGTTACAGCTACAGGTAAATCGTATACTTCATTTTATGGTGCTAATAAATCAGAGGTTGTCAACGATGAGGTTTCAGCCTTAGACGTGGACACTGTAGGTGATGGCTTGAAATCACTATTTGATGTAAAAGATGTTCAGTTGCTGCCTGACCCGAGTGATCCTTCTAAGACTTTGCCATTTACTGTGGACATGCTAGATTATAAGGATTATTCTACTGGCGATATTGAAACATATGAGATATTAGTTAAGACAGGTGATCTTTCAAGACAAGCAACCTATACTTATATTGGTCAGCCTATTGGGTTTGTAGATGATTTGTATGACTTCATTACTGTAGACGATCATTATGAGTCGTATATAGTTTACCAGACTGTTAAAAACAGCAGGTCTTCAGATCGCTACTATGACGCCTTTTCCTTTAGAAAAGAAGTCAAGCAGGCCATTGAACTTGACTTTGACATACCCCACCATGTTATAGACATTGATCCCGTAGAGGCAAGTGATAATACCAATTATGGTGGTCAGATAGTAAAATCAAAGTCTATAATTATTGACGGTGATGAGGTTGATTGGGATGATTTCTTTGATGGCAAGTTTTCATTTGGAGAGACTCATAATAATTATATAGCTGATATTGTCATTAAAGTTGTAAATGATCAAGATGTAGAGAGCACCTTTAAAGAAGCTTTTAATGTGCATTCTTCTTTACCAAGGTCTAAACTGGTAGCAGAAGGCACTTTAAAGGAAAATCGTCTGGTAACTCTTTATAACAAGTCATCTGATGTTGAAGATCCCTTTGTTGCTGCAAAGTATCCCAACTCTTATACAATTTCTTATACTTCAGTAGATGGATTAATGAATGATTGGAAAATGAAACCTGTGTCAGAAAATGAAATTGATATGATCTTTAAGAGTCCGGGTTTTTATAAGGCGACTATAGTTGCAAGTAATGATGCACGTTCTGAGTCTACATCAACGGATTATCATATCGGCATTGTACCTGACTATGAACCCAATGTATATTTCAACATTTGGAACAATGTCTTAACTAGAAATGAAACCTTAAACATCACGTATTCTGCAGATAGTCTTGATGGTGATAGGATTTCATTCAATCATTTTCAAGTTTACTTTGATGAGGATAACGATGGCATTGCAGAAAAGTTGATTCATGAATCTGAAGGGCAGTTAAATTTTTTTACACCGACAATGTTAGGATTTTACAAAATTGTTAATAATGTCAGTGAATCCTATGGAGAGGCAACCATTGAAGCCTTTCTTACAGAAGAAGATAAAAGGACAAAGAAGGTTGAAAGAGTTTTTTATGTTGATAATCTAAGACCTCTTGTAGAAATTGACCTTGATATACCCGAAAGTTTTCAAAAGGTTGATATGTATATCATGTCTGATGAGAACTTAGGTGATGGAGATATTTCAGAGCTTAGAGAAAGTCGTGTGGATTATAACAATGACCTTCGTCTTTATGGCTTAGACGTTAAGGCGGACTATAGAGACTTGAAGACTTATGTACAATCTCAGCAAATTGATACTTCTGATTATAGTGGCGATACCTATCCTTCAGCCACCTTGACTTATTCATCTTCTGGATTCATAGGTGTTCTTTCAAGATACAATGTGATTAATAACTCTTATGAAGACTATTATACAACCGAGGAATCTTACGAATCCTGTAAAACAGTGAATGTTTTTAATGGCTATGTCAATTGTGACTCTGCTTGTCTTAGGGCATGTAATGGGATAGGAAACCAGTCTGGCTGCAATTCTGGCTGCTGTGATAAAGATTATAGGCAGAAAGAGGAGTGTAAAACCAAAACTACGACAAAAAGGCATTATTATACTGTCAACAGGTACACGGGTTACTATTCTGGTACGGTTTATAAATCGGTAAAACAAGCCTATGCAAATCCTTTTAGAGAAACATCGGATAAGTATCTCGTTTACATTGCAGATGATACCTTTAACTTAGATGATTTTAACATCATGAAATCGAGAGCTCACTATGATGTTATTCTGATTGGAGATATAGCCTTAAAGAATGCCGTTTCAAATGAAGTCATGTTTATTGAAAATGATGGTTCAGGGATGGATAATCTTATGAAGCAGGCCATTGATTATATTGGAAGCAAGTATCCATTTTCATCAAAATATCTAGTTGAAGTAGGTGACACCTTTACTTTGAGTCAAATAATGTTCGATACGGAAGGTGATCCTTTAACCAACTATGGTTATCAATATGTACAAGACCAGGTTTTTGATAATCCTATGGGTTTAGAGTCTTTTGCTAGTGTGATTTATAAACAGGCTAAGACCAATTTTTCAAACCACGTTGCCGCATCATTTTCTAAGGTTGGTTTGTTTAAGATATACGCACTCTTAAAAGACAATACAGGTCAGGTTTCTTTTGATAAAGAATCCAATGTTTCAGAAGTTTCTATATTGGTCCACAGAAAACCTATTGCAGATTATGTCCTTGACTGGACATATGATGCATCATCTTCAATGTATCAGACTATTTTTGTAGATCAGTCTTATGATTTAGACCATGAATATTCAGATGACCGTAAGGGCATACGTGATGTAAAGGCTATGTATAGAAACACCTTATCATCAGTATGGATTTATGCTGTGCCGGACAAACTGTCAGCAGGTACCTATGAGTTTAGATACTCAGTAAAAGATATGGAAGGGGCTTGGAGTGATCCAAAGCAGGTGACCTTTACTCTGTCGGATACACCGCCACCACAACTCTTAGATGCAAAAGTAAAAGTAGAGGATAATCGTTTTAGCCTAAATGGTATTCCAGGAACAGAATATTTGAGGTTTTTTCATGTAAAGACTAGGTATCCTTATGACCATGACCTGGTTTATAGATGGTTAGAAAATGGTAGACCAGTTTCTTCTTACATGGACTATATAGGTGATTACAGCCTCCATGAAGGTGACAGGCATTATGATGAAATGACCTTTCTTGTTCCTAAGGCGTATGTTAATGGCGATTACGAAGTTGAGCTATGTGTAAGAGATTCAGATAATAGTTCTAATTCAGATGCTAGAGCCTTTGATATTGTTATTGATACACCAATCGACTTGATAACTTTTACGCCTGACATGATTTTACCTGGCTCCAATACCTTTGAGTGTGAAACTTCAAAATACGTTGATGAAGTTCAGTTAACCATTTATTACGGGTCTCCATATGCTGAAACTTATAAAATGACCAAAGTGGATGATAAGTGGTTTTATGACTATGAAGCTTCTGATCTTGAAGATGGTTTCTATGATGTTCATTATAGGGCTATTATCCATTCCAGTCCTTATCAAGATGAGTCCAAAATTGATCAAACTGAAAAAGTTTCATTAAGGGCTTTAAATATTTCAATTGTAGGTGCTTGGACATACTGGGATGGTGGAGAAAACATATTTGGAGAGACGCTAACAGACGAGCCACACCGCTTTATGTCCCTTGAAAGAATTGATATATATGTAGAAACTATAGGCGAACCTGATGACATCCAGGTGACCATGAGTGATGAGTTAATGGCCATGACCTATGTCGATAAAAACAACAACACATACAATTATGAAGAAATGGTTGGTAGTAAAGTTCTATTCCCAATCTTAATGTCAACAAGTGATAAATCTAACTGGACTACTCATTATGTTTTACCCCTTACAGACTCCACAAAAGACCTTGAAAACAATCGTCTTAAGTCTCCCTACTGGATAAAGATTGTTTTAAGAAAGGGCACTAACCGTTTGGTTTATCTTGTCGATGACATTGAGATCAGTGGCAATACCATCGAACATCTCTATCTTCAACCACAAAATTAGGACATCCATTTTGGATGTCCTAATCATTTATCACTTTTTTCATTAATTCAACGTCTATATTATTGCCTGATAATAAAAGTGCCACTTCTTTACCAAAATCATAGTCTGCATGTTCCATAAGTGCTGCCACAACAACACAAGAGGATGCTTCGATGATGGTACGTTCTTCTAGTATCATATGTTTAAGGGCTTTTATAATGCTCTCTTCTTTTACGATGATGATGTCATCAATCAACTCATCAGCTAGATTGTAAGCAAGCTCGCCAACACCGCCGATGAGTGCTTCACAAACAGATTCATCTGATGGATATTCTGGATAAAAGTGTTTCTCATCCATAGAAGCTTTCATTGCTGGACAAGCTTCAGTTTGGACACCGATGACTTTGATCTTGAGATTGATGGTCTTAGCAGCAGTTGAGATACCAGAAATCAAGCCACCGCCACCAATTGGCGCCAAGATGGTATCAATATTAGGATTCTGTCTAAGAATTTCAAGTCCTGCAGTCCCTTGTCCCGCATAGATAAGTGGATCCTTGTCATAAGCATCAATATAGGTCATTTGATGGTCTTTTACATAGGCCATACCAATGGCATGAGCTTCATCGTATGATTTACCTTTGACGATAAGCTCTGCGCCGTAATGTCTGATGGTATCTATCTTTGAGTCAGGTGTGTTTTCTGGAACAAAGATAAGTGCTTTTTCAATACCCAGCATCTTGGCTGCATAAGATACTGCTACTCCATGATTACCAGAAGAGACTGCTACAACACCATTTGATTTTTCCTCATCACTAAGACGAAGCATTTTACTAAAGGCGCCACGCATTTTAAAACTTCTTGTTGGTTGTAATCCTTCGTTTTTAAAGTAGACTTTTCTATTTTTAGAACTTAAAGTATTGGAAAGGCTCAGTGGCGTTTCCAATACATATGAATCAATGAGTTTCTTTGTCTCTATGATTAATCTTAAATCTAACATGAGAGTTCCTCTAAGAATTCTGAGAATTTATCAAGGCCTTCTTTTAATGCAGAAGGACTAAATGCATAGCCGATTCTTAAGAAGCCTTCTGTATGAAGTGCTGAACCTGGCACCAACATAACACCCTTAGACTCAAGCAACTTAATACAGAATTCTTCAGATGGCATATCAAAATCATACTTAAGAAATGCTGTTGTTCCAGCCTTAGGTTTTACGTAAGAAATCTTAGGCTCTTTTTGAACCCATTCGTCTAAGATTTTGATGTTATCACGTACAATCTTATGGTTTCTTTCGATGATCTTGTCTTTATTCTCTAGGGCTATTGATGCTAGGTAATCATCTATACGTCCACATGAAATGGTTGTATAGTCTCTTCTTCTGTTCACTTTTTCAATAAAGTCTTCTGGACCTGCTAACCAACCGATTCTCAAACCAGCTAATGAGAAAGTTTTCGATATACTGCCTGAAGAGATACCTTTATCATATAAATCTACAATAGAAGTTGTGAAGCCTGAACCTTCATGGTCAAGTCCTCTGTATACTTCATCACAAATTACATAAGCATCCACTGACTTTGCGATTTCAACAATCTCCTTTAAGAATGCTTCATCCATTAATGCACCTGTAGGGTTGTTAGGATTGTTGATGCAAATAAGTTTTGTATTGTCATTCACAAGTGATGCAAGCTCTTCTAAGTCAGGTAAGAATTTATTTTCTGGCTTTAGTTTTAAGATTTGAACATCAGCACCATAGGCTTCTGGAATAGAATAGTGCTGCTGGTAAGTCGGTAGAACAGATACAACTCTATCACCTGGTTCAATTAAGCTGAACATAGTCAGTGCATTTGCACCAATAGCACCATGAGTAATGGTTACTTGCTCAGGTTTTACAGTTTTATAAAGTGATCTAACTCCTGTTACAAGTTTATCTGAACCTTCAATATCGCCATAGCTCATCTGCATGTTTAGGATATTGTTCATGACCTCATCCTGGTTACCAGCGAGTGTTAAAAGTTCTTTTACTGTCATAGATTCTACACATGTTTCTGCTAGGTTGTACTTACAATTGTTTTCATAGAGATTCATCCAAATCTCTACACCAAAATCTTTAATTTTCATTTTGCCCCCTATAAATCGATAACTGTACCTAATCCTTTTTTATCTGCTAATTCTAAAGCAATCTTTGAAGTCATTAAGTCTTGAAGTGCGATACCTGTAGAGTCAAAGATTGTAATATCTTCATCAGATGTTCTACCCTTTTTGTCACCTAATATAACAGCACCGATTTCAGAGTAGATTTTATCTTCCGAAATGATACCTGCTTTAAAAGCTGTTTCAGTTTCACCAACATTAACGGCTTGGCCAATATCATCTACAACGACAATGGCATCTGCAAATAGCTTTTCATCAATTTCTTGTTTGCCTTCCATATCAGCACCCACGCAAGAGAGGTGTGTACCTGGCTTCACCCAGTCTTTTTGAATCATTGCCTGTCTTGAAGGTGTTGCTGTGATGATAACATCAGAAACACCAACTGCTTGTTCAAAGTTTTCTACTGCTTCAAATGTCACTTCTTTATCTACATTGAAGTTCTTAAGGAGTTTTTCCTTGATAGAGCCAGCGTAATCTTTTGATCTTTCTACTGACATAGGATCGTGAATCAAAACTTTTTCAATACTAGGTACTGCAATAAGAGTTGCAGCAATTTCAAATTGTGCAATGTGGCCTGTACCAACCATTAACATTGTTTTAGAGTCTTTTTTAGCCAAGTATTTAGCACCGATTGCACCTGCGGCACCTGTTCTCATACCAGTGATGTGGTCTGCATTTAAGATGGCTTGTGGTGCACCAGTTTTAGAATCGAAAATCATAGTTGTTCCGATTAAGAGTGGTAGATTTTTATCTTTATTTTCACCAAACCATGAAACCAGTTTTAGACCGAATATATCAGCACCCTTTAAGTGGCCTGACTTAATGTCCATATCTGCAACACCTGGGTTGAACTCATGGAAAACCATTGGGAATAGTGCTGTTTGATTTTGTTCTTTTAATGTATATACCTGCTCAATGGCTTCAATTACCATTGGCATTTCTAATACCTCTTCTAATACCGCTTGATTTAATACCTTTACCTTAAACATAAAACCTCCTTGATTTGTTTATCTTTTTCTCTATTATATAGAAAATTCTGACGATTGTATTTGTACTAGAAAAGAAAATCATGTAGAATTGTTGTATAAAATACAAAAGGAGGCTTTATGTCTATTTCTATTGCTGATGCCTTGATGTTAAACGAGTTAAAACCATTAAAGCTTTTAAACAAAGAGGTCAAGTTAATTAAAAGAATTGATAAAATAGGGATCCTAGATCATGAGCTTATTGAAGGCATCAAAGGCAATTTTAGAAGTGGTGACTTTGTCTTAACGACTTTTACACCAATTAGAAATTATCCTGATTTAATTGATCAGGCTATTTATGATTTGATAGACTGCAATATTGCAGCCCTTGCTATAAAAAATATCTATGTGAAAGAAGTGTCTGAAAGTGTTCTCAGTTTAGCTAATAAAAAGGATATTCCCATTTTTTTATTTGAATCGAATGCCTATTTTGAAGATGTCATTGAGGGCTTAATAAAAGGCATGCACTCGAGGTCTTATATGGAAATCATTGAATCTAAAATTGAAACCATGTTTTCAAATGACTTAAAAGCTTCTCTTGTAGAAGAAATGGCCTTTGAACTAAATGGTGATTTCTTAAATTATCATCAAGTGTTTTTCCTTAAAGAAAAAAGGTATATAAATGATGAGGGCATCATTGAAATATCTGAACGCTACAAACGTTCTAGAAAAAGACCGTCTGAACATGGTATATTTAAGTATAGGGATGGTCTACTTGTGGTTTTGACATATGAAAAGAGACCCAGTCATCCGAGGGTAGATCTGGACTACCTAATGACCATTGGCGATTATAAGGTGAGTGACTTTTATATTGGTCATGGTCATATTTCTGAATCTCTTCAACTACTGGACAAGGGTATAAAAGAAGCCGTTTATGCCAATATGGTTTGTGAAATGAACCAGGATATTATAGTTGATTACCATGATATTGGTCTTTATAAGATGCTACTGCCTCATAAAGATACTTGGATGAAAAGTTATGTAGAAGGTGTACTAGACCCTATAAAATCTTATGATGATGGCAAGTTGATTGAGACTGCCAGAGTTTATATTAAAAATTTAGGAGACATGGTTTTGACTGCAGATCATATGTTTCAGCACAAAAATACCATACGCTACAGAATACAAAAAATGAAAGAACTTATGAAGATTACATCTGATGGTGAGTTCTATGAGCAACTTTCTGTTGCCATAAAATGCGAAAAAATATGTAGGTGATGATGAAAAAAAGAATACTCATAATAGGTGAGGTCGTCTCCACGACCAAAGAATTAATTGAAAAATTTAAAGAAGAGGGACATGAAGTTATTGTCGCTTGTAAGAGTCAACAAGCTTCTCGTGTCAGTCATATGTATTTGGATTTGACCGACTTAAAAAGTGTGTCGTCTTTTCTAAAAGACTTTAACAAACGATATGCATATCTAGATGCACTGCTTTTTCAAGAACAATGTGAGAGTGGTGAAAGAACACTTACATCAGAGGGGTTTGATCCTTTGATTGCCATGCATTATCTGGCTCCTTTCATGTTAACGGAGGGTCTGTCAGTTTCTTTAAAAACAGAAGAACATGCAAGAATTGTCTATCTCATATCAGAAACAGCTTTAAAGGGTGATATTCAAGATGCAAGCCTATTGTTTTCTGAAGGCAAATCTTATTCAAACGCCATGCGCATGCTTTTGATGTATGCTGTTAATATGTCGAGCAAACTGAAAGGGGATCATGTGACTGTCAACATGATGTTAAAGCCTGCAGAGGAGAAGGGCTTTATCAAAAAACTCTTTAAAAGTGCTGACCACCATACTTGTGATGACTTGTATTACTTGTTGATGTCTGAAGACTTAAGGTATAAGACATCCAAGTTGTTCTCTGGTAGACAAGTCATGGTCATTCCCCAGGATAAGATTAGAAAAGATGAGATGCATCTTCTAATTTCTCAAACTAAAAAACTTCTGAGATTTTAATAACCATTTTTATGGTTATTTTTTTGTTCTTAAATAATGCCTTATTTCTTGGGTATAAGATTAAAAAGGAGGGCAAAATGACTTTAAATGAACTGTTAAAGCATATCAAAAGAGATCATGAAACATGGATGAAAAAAGCACATGAAGAAATGCTGGCAGGCGACTGCTTTTGTGATTATGCCTTCCGTTATAGAGGTCATGAGTACCAGGTAAGATTTAACCTCTTAACACTGGACTTTGTCGCTAAGTCTAAAATGCCTGTTAGTCTCAGGTCTAAGATAAAGTCTAGGATTATAAAAGAAGAATATCTCAAGTGGAAGTTTAAAAAAGAAGGACGTGCTTTCTTCGATTTTCTAGATCTTTATTTTGATGATTACAGCCATATCAGGTTTACAGATTGTGAATCTCCGGATTTCATTATTCACAATGACTTTGAACATGGTTATGAAGTGACTGAAGCGACAGATATGCATAATGCTAAGTTTAATGAAGCAGTTTATCTTCTTACAGGTATGGATCATAACACCAAAGAGTTTAAAACCTATATCAAACACATTGAAAGATCTTTAAAGAACACACATACAAGACAAAAGACCAATTACAATGACTTTGATATACACAAGAGAATTCTTGAATGCATCGAAAAAAAGGCCCTAAAGTACAACGAGTATGATGTGACTTTAAAGACTAGGAATGTCATTATATTTAACAACAGGATTGCCTTTAGAAGACAAGATGACTTTGAAATTCTAAGAAAAGGTATACAAAAATCGGAAGTTATCAGGGCTTCTAAACTGGACCATATCTACATCATCAGTGGTACCCATGATGTCTTGGTGTCTTTTAACAAGTACGGTGATATCATCACTGTTAAAAGAAAATAACTAGATAAGATTTTCCATGGCATCATGTAATTCTTTTGCCATTTGACTGGCTGACTTTGGCATAGAATCATAGATCCATTTTTGAACCACTCTAGTGGCTCCGGAAAATAAGAAGATAGAAACTGAATGAGGCATCTTGTGAATAAAGTCATTTTTAAGTCCTGGTCTGTTTTCAAAGTAGTTTTCACATACAGAAATCATCAAATAACACAGTTGGTGCTGTCTAAGTAGAAGAATGAGTGATTTATGAGATTGCCAAAAGTAAAAGTAATGAGTAAGAAGATCTTCAAGTGTTTGAGGGTCTTTTTTTTCAAGATCTAAAATAGCATCTTCCATAAGAAATTTGAGATAAGTTATAAGAACCTCAAACTTTGACTCAAAGTGACGGTAGTAGGTTTTTCTACCGACCTGAGCATGTTCACACAGGTTTGTTATTGTAATAGAAGAAAAGTCTCTTTCGTGCATGAGATCTACTAAAGCCTTGATGATCATCAACTTTGTTTTAGTAAGGCTTTTAAAATTTTCATTGTCTTTATTGATGTTTAGTTCCATATAATCTCCATGACACAAAGGTGTATGTTTTGTGTTATTTTTTTACTTTTAATTGATTTGACTCTATATCTAGCTTACATTAAATATGCAAATGATACAAATGTGTCAAGGAGGAATAATGTTAGAAAGATTGTATAAACCAAGTAAAATAAAAGCATCTATATCAATATTTATGTTTGTAGCTGCCATTTTAATTTTGCTACCTCAGATGTCTGGCGTACTAGAGTCTTTAAACGGTCATAATATAACGCCTGACAGTGATTTCTTTTATAATGCAGGAAGGTTACATGAAATTAAGATGACCTATAGTCAAGAAGGCATAAATGCATATGTATGGACAAGATTCTCATATGATCTTGTATGGCCACTGATTTATCTGTTTTTTATGGTAGCCACTTTGGCTTTGATGCTTGATGAAAAAACAAAGTTTATAAGGTACTTGCCTCTTATAGCAGTTAACTTCGATTTACTTGAGAACATCACATGTTCACTCTATTTTAAAGTAGTAGAAAATCAATTTGTTGCAAGCCTCGCTTCAATCTTCAGCGCTGTAAAGTGGGTCATGATCATAGGTATCTTATTGATTCAAATCACACTTTTTATTCGAGTGCTTTATAAGAGGATAAGTCAATAAAAATGTGGATAAACTCTTCTAATCGGGATTTGTCCACATCCATAAAGAGTCGCTTTGAGATAATCTCAAGGGGCTTTTTTTTGACAAAATATGCGGTTTTATGAGCACCTATGACAAAAATAGAGGAGAAAAGATATTCTGTTCATCATAAGATAAACTTGAAAGTAGGTATTTATGAATATAGAGACGAAATTAGATTTAATAGCCAAAAACTTTAAGCAATTTTTATATGCATCTAATCCGCATGTCGTTAAAAGCTTGAAGAGCAAGGGCTTCTTAGAGGATGACATAAGACGAATTGAGCTGTTTGATTGGTTCCAAGGTGTGGGTCTTTATGGCTATTATAAGATGTATAAGCACACCAAAGATCAAAAGTATTTACAGATAATTATGGAATATTTCGATGATAGGATCAAAGATGGTCTACCTAGTAAAAACATCAACTCTATGGCTCCGATGTTGACGATGGTTTCAATTCTAGATGAAGACAATTATGCGAAGTATGGGGAAATATGTAAAGAATGGGCTTCATGGCTATACAATGAACATCCAAGAACGCTGCAAGGTGGCTTATCACATTTAACTTGTGAAGCAGAGAACCGTCAGGAACTCTGGGATGATACGCTTTTTATGTCTGTCTTATTTCTAGCCAAAGCAGGCGTTGTTTTTGACAAACAAGCGTATATTGATGAAGCCTTATACCAGTATTCCTTACATGAATATTATCTAAGCGATCGAGTAAGCGGTTTATGGTATCATGGATGGACTTTTGAAGGATGTCATAACTTCTCTAAAGCATTTTGGGCCAGAGGGAACGCATGGATTACAATATTTGTACCTGAACTACTAGATATTATAGGTGAAACAAACTTAAAAAGGCAACTACTTAGAACTTATAAAACTCAGATTAAATCTTTAATTTCACTTTCTTCAGAGAATGGACTCTATCATACATTATTAAATGACAACCAAACATATATTGAGGCAAGCGGTAGTGCTGGTATCATTTATGGATTACTTAAAGGCTATAATGATGGTTTAATCGACTGTCTTGATCATTCGCTGTTAGAAAAAGGCATTAGCTCCTTACTGGCATGTGTTGATGAAAAAGGTCTTGTACATGGTGTGTCAGCAGGTACTGCTATGGGACATGATTTAGACTACTATAGAAAAATTCCTTTAGAAGCCAAACCATATGGACAGGCGCTTACCATGTTGGCTTTTATTGAGTATATGAGGGGGAAAGATGAAAAAATACTATGATTATATTGTTTTTAAGAATGATGAAGCTGTAGATGACTACTTATGTTCAAGAGTCTTAGACCCAAGTAGGAGAGATTACGGAGGTTTTAGAGATAAGTTTGTAGATATTAAAAAGACCGTGTATTCATTCTCTTATATGGCAGCTGCTTATGTATGTCCAGACAGTAAATACTTTAAAAGCCCAGCGTTAAAAGATGCAATGTCTTTGTCACTAGATTTTTTTAACAGAGAGTTAAGAGAGACTCAAACTATTGATTTTGTCATGTGTAATTTTTCTTCAGCGCCAGATACTGCATTTTGTATAGAAAAATTGGTACCATCTTTCAAGCTTATTGACCATGAGCCGTCATTGAAGTCAGTTGCTCATGAACTTTATATCCTAATTGAGAAAATGACAATTGGTATTTGCAAAGGTGGTTTTCATACGCCAAATCATAGGTGGGCTATCTCATCAGCCTTGTTACAGTCAAGCCAAATTAACTTAGATAGCAAAATGGTAAAAGTGTTTACAGAAGCAGCTGACAAGTATTTGAATGAAGGCATAGATTGTAATGAGGATGGAGAATATGCAGAGCGTTCTTCAGGAAACTATAATGCAGTTGTAAATAGAGCCTTAATTTCACTTTATGAAATCACTGGCAAAAAAGAGTATTTGGAATATATAAAACGCAATCTAAAAATGATGCTGTATTACTTTGATCCAGATGATACTATTTTTACTGACAACTCAACTAGACAAGACATGGGCACCAAAGAGTTTGGCCTAAAATACTTTTTCCAATACCTTTATGTCTCAAATGAAGATGAGCTGTTTAGTAGGGCAGCATGCAAACTGATAGAAGGTGGCATAAAGAGAGATGAGTTCCCCAACTTCCTAGTGGATATATTATTGCGTAAACATTTGCTAGATCACAAGTTATCGTCACCTGAGTTTATATTAGATTACAATAAGTATTTTAAAGAATCTGGAGTAGTACGTTACAGAAAGAATAATCTGACCTACTCTTTAGTTAAAGATAAGAAACACTTTCTTATACTTAAGTATAAGGACATGAGATTACAGGTACATATTGGTGTTAGTTTATGTCATGTGAGGTACTTTGAAATACAAGAAATAGTTCCTAAGGAAAATGGTTATGAATTATTTTTTGATGCTGAAGGCTGGTATTATAGGCCTTTTGAGCAAAAGCAAGAAAGCAGTGACTGGTGGAAAATGGACCATGAAAAACGTGAGTTACTGATAAATAATACATTTAGCATGAAGGTAAAGATTGAACATGAAGAAAAGACTTTAACTATTCATTTGGATGCTGGTGGTTATGAGCATATTCCATTTAGATTGGAGATAGGCATTCCCAAGTATGCTATGCTTGAGAATGACCAGTTTACTCTAGAAGCATCATCAGGTAATTATATGATTCTTAAAGAAGGCAATATCCGCATACAAGGAGAGTCATGTGCATGCAAAATTGGAAGTGGTTTCTTTTCTCATAATTATCTTGGCCATCCAACCAATGATCCAAGACAAGTAGATGACTTTTCACTGATTATGACAGGTGAAACGGCTTCAAATAAAAGCATTTCCATCGAGTTCGAAGATAACAAATGGCTGTATTAAAAAACTTTAAGGAGAGATTCCTTAAAGTTTTTTTATGATATCAGCCAATTTTTTTATGCCATCACTCAATTGATCTTTACTGGCATAACAATATGACAATCTGATATAGGTATGTTTTTTAAAGGCATATATGTGACCGGGATTGATTAGAAGTTTTTCTTTTAGTGCAAGATCGAAGAGTATGTCAGTTGAGATATGATCATTGAGTTTTAGCCATATATAGAAGCCGCCCTCTGGTACTTCCCAACTTGCTATATTAGAAAAATGCTTAATTAATAGATCATTTAAATGATGACACCTGTCTTTAAGTTCTTTTCTTAGAACTTCCAAATGTTTTTCGTAGTGACCATCTTTTATTAAATAGGTTAACATCCATTGTGAAATAGAAGATGCGCCGTAATCTGACTGCATTTTTATATCACCTAGTCGTTCAATGATCGATTCTGGTCCAACAATCCAACCAATTCTAAGACCTGGTGCAAGGGATTTTGATATAGAACCCAGATAGAGCACATTGCCACTGTCATCATAAGACTTAATGGGTACAGGTGGCATACTATCAAAATAAAGTTCCCTATAAGCATCGTCTTCTATAATGGGTAAATGGTGATGTTTGCACCAGTCTAATAGTTCAAGTCGTCTAGAAGTTGACATAAGGCGACCGGTGGGATTATGAAATGTCGGTATGGTATATAGTAAAGCATTTGATTTTAACTCTTTCTCATCAATCAGCCACGGAATAGGTCCATTTGAATCTGTTGGAACAGATTTCATATTCATTTTTTCATATTCAAAAACTTTGAGTGACTTCACATAGGAGTTTTCTTCAACAAGTACAGTTGAGTTTTCTCCAAGAAGACTAACTGATATAAGCTGGAGAGCTTGCAAAGATCCAGAAACAATCAGTATTTCAGAAGGTTTAAAATTTAGATGATACCTTTTTAAATAATTTGAAAGTTGGATCCTAAGTTCTTCTAGGCCAAGAGGTTCTAGATAGTTATAAGGCTCCTTTAGTTCTGCCAATTTCATAAGAACACTTGAAATGGCATCATGGGGCATCAAGTCAGAAGCTATTTCTCCTGTAGATAATCGGATGATATCCTCTTCAAACTCATACTTGTTGATGGACTGAATGGTTGGCAAGTTGGATTTATGAATGCTCCCGCTAATGTAATTTTGCCAGTCCGGTGTTTTGGATAAAAGCATGGACCAAGAGGAGTTAGCGATAAGGGTGCCTTTGCCTGTTTTGGATTCTATGATCCCAAGAGCATTTAACTCAGAAAAAGCATCTACAATGGTTGAACGATTAACACCAAGCGTTTGAGACAAGGCCCTTTGTGACGGTAAAAGGTCACCAACTAACCAATCACCCTTGTAAATCTTGCTTTTTATATAAGACACAATCTGATCCGAAAGAGATACTTTTGACTTTCTGTCGGGTTGCCAGTTCACTTGTATTTTTTTAGACATATCAAGCTCCTAAATTGGTTGGTTAATAAATCTGCATTGGTTGGATATTTTTGAAAAAATATCTCTTATACTTTTATTATACACAAGAAGGGAAGGTTTGTTATGAAGATTAATGATTTTAAATTAGAAGTATTTTTTGGAAAACATGAATTTACAGCACCTTATTTATTAACACAGTCGGATTGTGCGTCTATGTCTATAGATCAGGTGCTTGCTATGGAGCCTGGTTCTAAAGAAAAATTTATGACCGAATGGCTGGGTTACACTGAAGTCCCTGGAAATCCAGAGCTTAGAAAGATTATTGCAGGTCTTTACACGACAATGGAAACAGAAAATATCATCGTTCATGCAGGGGCGCAGGAGCCAATTTTTAACTGTATGAATGTGCTTTTAGATAAGGGTGATCATGTGATTACTCAGTTTCCGATTTATCAATCCTTGTTTGAAGTGGCCCATGCCATTGGGTGTGATGTTTCAAAATGGTCACTAGAGATGACTGAAAATGGTTGGTTTATGGACATAGATAAGTTGGAATCAATGATAAAAGATACTACCAAGTTGATTGTATTAAACAGTCCAAATAACCCAACGGGTTATACATTTACTGCTAAAGAGCTTAAGAGAATTGTAGAGCTTGCAAGAAAACATGATATCTATGTTTTTTGTGATGAAGTTTATAAGGGTGTAGAGCTAGATGGTATCAAACGTCCATGGCTAGCTGATTTATATGAAAAGGGTATTTCTTTAGGGGTTATGAGTAAGGCTTATGGTTTAGCAGGTTTAAGGATTGGCTGGCTTGCAACAAAAGATGAAGATTTGCTAGGTAAACTTATTAAGATGAAACATTATACCAGTATCTGTTCAAGTGGACCTTCTGAGTTCTTAGCAGGTGTTGCTCTAAAGCATTCTGATAAGCTGCTGGCAAGAAACACAAAGATTATTGAAGATAACTTAGTCATAGCAGAAGCATTCTTTGATAGATATCCTAAGCTGTTCAATTATACGAGACCAATGGCAGGTCCAATTGCCTTTATTGAAATGAAGATTGATATGCCTATTGCAGATTTTTGCGACAAACTTGTAGAAGAGGCAGGTGTTTTATTATTACCATCATCGATTTACGGCTTTGAAGGCCAGTATTTCAGAATGGGCTTTGGTCGTGATAACTTTGAGGAGAGTCTCAAGCACTTTGAGAATTATCTCATCGATAAGAAGTTGGTGTAAGATGAGTTTGATGCTTGGAAAATCTGATGTTGAGCATCTATTAACCATGAAAGATGCTTTAGAATCTGTAGAAGAAGCTTATAAGATATATGGAAAAAGAGCATTGGTTCAACCACCTATCGTGTCTATTGATGCGGAAATAGGTGAATTAGATATCAAATCATGCTATTCAAAAGAAACGGATTTGATCAGCATCAAGTCTGCCAGTGGCTTCTGGCGTAACAAAGACCTGGGACTGCCAAGTCTTTTGGCGACGGTGACCCTCCTAGATTCAAAGACAGGTTCCCCCCTGTGTATGATGGATGGTTCTTTAATCACAGGCTATAGGACAGGGGCCGCTGGAGGTTTATCTTGCAAGTATTTGGCCAGAAAAGATTCCAAGCTTGTCGGTATCATAGGAGCAGGCAATCAGGCAAGAATGCAATTGATGGCAATCAAGGAAGTTCTAGATATAGAACAAGTTAAAATATGGGCTTTATCACTTGATAGCATGATTTTATTTAAAAAGGAAATGGAAATACTGGGGGTCGAGGTCACAATTTGTGAAACGGCAAAAGAAGCATGTGATGTGGATATTCTCGTAACGACAACACCTAGCAAAGAGCCTATTGTAAAAAGTGACTGGGTTAAGCCAGGTACTCATATAGTTGCTGTAGGTGCGGATGCAGAAGGTAAACAAGAACTGGATCCTGACCTATATCTAAAAGCGAGGGCTTTCTGTGATTCAATCTCTCAAGTGACAGCTTTAGGCGAAACAAGAAATGCCATAGAAGCAGGTACACTAAATGTTTCAGACTTAAAGGAACTATCAGACTTGGTGCTTGAAGATAAATATGGCAGGACGACAAGAGAAGAAATCACTCTGTTTGATACCACTGGTATGGGCATACAAGATACATGTCTTGCGACTTTGTTGTATAATAAGGCTAAGAGTTTAAAGTTAGGTAAGGATTTTGATTTCTTAAGCTAATGGGGGAAAAAGATGAAACGTAAAATTTATCAAGTAGATGCATTTACAGATCAAGCATTTGGCGGCAATGCAGCAGGTGTTATGGTAAATGCTGAAGGATTAACAGAAAATCAAATGTTAATAATAGCAAGAGAGATGCAACTGTCAGAAACAGCATTTGTATTTCCTGGATCAAGTGATTATGACTTTGAAGTAAGATTTTTTACGCCAACTGAAGAAGTGGACTTATGTGGTCATGCTACCATTGCAACCTTTAGTCTTCTAAAAGAACTTGGTATGATAAAAAAAGACAAGCTGGTTCAAAAGACCAAGGCTGGCTTATTAGACATCGAGTTTATTGATGATAAGGTGGTCATGACACAAGCAGACCCGGTATGCGTGGATGTAAATATCGATCTAGATCATTTTGCATTCATCATGGGGATTGATAAAGATCTAATAGGTATTGACCTTATGAAAGGACCTGAAGTATGGTCAACAGGCCTAAAGGATATTATGTTGCCGGTAAAATCAAAAGAGGCTTTAAAGGATATTTCTCCCAATATGGGGAAATTGGCAAGTTTAAGTCATGAATTAGATGTTATAGGTGTTCATGCATTTACACTAGATGAAAAAGATGTATGGTGCAGAAATTTTGCGCCGGGATGTGGTATTAATGAAGAAGCTGCAACGGGTACATCTAACGGTGCTCTAGGGGCCTGCCTATATAACAAGGGTTTAAAAGAAAATGATGAACTGAGCTTTTATGCCTATCAAGGTTATTGGATGGAAAGTCCAAGTCAGATTTATGTTAAAGTCTCAGATAAGCGCGTATTGGTAGGCGGCAAAGCCGTTACTGTACTGGCGGGTGAAATTCTATTACCGTAGCAACCTTTTGAGGTTGCTTTTTTTCTTTATGAAAGTAACACAAGTGTAATGAAAGCCTAATGAAATTGATACTTTCATCCGATATAATATAAGTAGAGAAATACTGAAAGGATGAATAATATGAATAATTTTAAGCGCATCTTATCAATGACTTTAATAGTGGTCATTCTTTTTGGGATGCTTACAAGTGTTTTTGCATCACCTTCTGATTGGGCAGAACCTTTTGTAAAGGCTATGTTGTTAGAAGGGCTTGCCAGTGAGGAACTCCTGGATACAACAAAGATGCAACATCCCATTACAAGAGAGGAATTTGCAGAATTAACGGTTCGTTTATATGCAAAATCTAAAGGACAAAAAATAGAAGACTTAGTAGAATGGAACCCATTTGCAGACTCTAATAATAAGATGGTTGCAAAGGCCTTTAATTTAGGCATTGTTTCAGGAACGGGTTTTAACGATGAGGACCAGAGACTCTTTTCTCCAAGCAACTTAGTAACCCGCCAAGAGATTGCTGTTATGCTAGTAAAAGAACTAAAGCTTTTAGGTGTTAATACAACGTCTAAGGGTGAAATGGCATATTCTGACGAGCAGGCTGTAGCTGCTTGGGCTTATGATGCGGTTAATTTCGCTTCTGAAAATGGTATCTTATCAGGCGTTGGTAACAACCAGGTTGCACCAACTGCTAATGCTACTAGAGAACAAGCCCTAGTCTTGATTCATAAGATTGCATCAAAGTATGGTTGGGTTGAAAACAAGTACGTTGACGACCATTTTTCTAATGCCAACTCAAGTGAAATCTATGGCTTAAGAGTGCCAAATAATGATGCGTCAGAGCTGATTGTTTTTAAGACTGATACTGGTTTAAAATATGTTATTTCAAATATGGTATCAAGTTACAGACCAGATATCTTGTCTCAACAAGAGGATTTAATCAATATATTCTATCAGTCCGATGTGGTCAAGTATGATACTTTAAAAACTATGGTTGAACTCATTCAATCAGGTTACGATCCAACTGCAAAAAAATTCAATTCATCCAATACTGTTTATATAAATCTTTCAAATGGTTTTAAATCATCTACTGTACCAAGTGGATCATATTTTAAATATACTGTGGACGGCAATATTACTATTGAGTATGTCAAGTAGGAGGCAAGCATGAAAAGAAGAATATTATCATTATTTTTAGCTCTGGTTGTCTTTATGACATCAGGGGTCATACCCGCTCAAGCGACTGTCACCATAGGTGATGTTGTTGTTAACGAGATTATCTTCCGTAAGGTCCATAATGGTTATGAGATTTCTGGATCATTTGTTGAAATTTGGGGTGTGGAGTTAGATAAGGCAACCATCTTGTTTGAGGATTCCATCAATGGTTTTACCGACAACATGGGTGAACTCCAGACAGATACACCAGGTTTTAAGAAATACTACTTTGATAAAGATGAAACCATCAGTTTCGGTTCTAGATTAGCCGTTGATGGCGTACAGTTTGATTTAGCCTTAGATACATTTCCAAATTTCACGGATGCTGACAAGACCAGATACAACGTGGATGCTGGAGATGATATTGTCCTATCAGGTTCAAGCTTTGACTTGATTGATGGTGTAAACATCAAGGCATCTTACGGGACTCTAGAAAGAGAATACTTTGATTATGGTGATTTCGGTACCAACACACCAAATCAGATTACAGCTGATATACCACCAGTACCAAAGGGTGGTTTTGGTGACCAGTCATTAAGTATTGAGCAAGTTGTACCTGACGCAGGAGATGGTACATTTAAAAAAGAAATTATTTACGTTTATCATGATGTGTTTAGAATCGTTCAGGATTTAGGTGTTACAGATCCAGAACTCTTCCCTAACACAGGTGCCAAAGGTGATGAATTTTATATTACCGCAGATAACTTAAGTGATACAAGAAACTACCAAGTTTATTTTGTTACAGAAGTCGGACAGGCTTTTACTGAAATAAATGAGTCTGAATTTGTGTCTTTAGTTATCGACTTTGAAGGCGATACAGACAGGCTGACATTCAGAGTGCCAGATCATCCTGATTTTGAAGAGCTTGAGTATCAGTTGGTTTTAACAGATACGCAAAATGGTTCTATTATTGCTGAGCAGGTTTTACCAGATACCTTCTCGGTAGTTGATGCATCTTATCTACCGACTATTGAGGAAATCTATCCGACACAAGGTCCTCAAGAGGGTGCTGATGTTCAGATTGATGGTAGAAACCTAGCATCCATCAATGTACCGGACTTGTATGTAGATGAGGACTTAAAGACAATCACACAAGACATTGATGGTCTTCATATTACTTATGACAACGAGGACAATACAGATAACACACCACCGCACTATGCTCAATATAAAACAACCAACACAGATGGTGACAATGTACTGGTGGATGTAACCGTTCAAAAGGACATTGTAATCAAGATCGGTGGTAAGGTAACTTATCTTGAAGATGAAAGTGGCAACATCCGTTATGATCAAGGAACGGTTGACTCCTTATTTGTTCGAGCACCATCGGCTGATGATGCAGAAACAGATCCTTTTAAAGACGTCAATATTGAAATGGTTATCACCATAGAAACATATGGTCCTAATAAACCTGCCAATGTAAATGCATTTAAATATGTCTTTAGACAAAACGTTATTGCACAGGATGGCTTTAAGTTTATACCGAGTTCATTAACACCGGATATTACATCGGTTGTACCAGATACCATGCATGTGACAGGTAATCCAGGTGCTTATTACACCGGTGAAGATATGATGCTTATCATCGATGGTAGTAACTTCCTAGTTAATAGGTATACAGACGATTTAGGTAACACCTTTGTTAACAAGCCTATCATCTTAATTAAGACTGTAAACGATCAATCATTATCAAATTATGATATTAGAATTGACCCTAATGCTGAGAAGACGATAGGTGCAGATACTTACAAGGGGCTTATCTTTGATATGAGTGACGACATAGGCACACCTGATCCAACCAGTGGTGATAACTATGTAAAAAATGATGACAACCTACCTTATATTTTAGACTTAAAGGTAGTTGATAGTGAGGGCAATTTAGTTGCTGGTACAGCCAACAACGATGTCGGCACAAGGATCATCGCAAGATTGCCACGTAACTTAAACATCGACGTTGCTGACTATAAAAATGTCTTAGTTGTTAATCCAACTAGAAATTCACAAGACCCTGGTAAAAAGAAGATGCAAATCGAAGCCATTGAGTTTGTGGATACAAATGATATTCCAATCATTGAATCGGTTGTACCAAATGTTGTGACTGTTGAAGGTAATGAAGAAATTGTTATTACAGGTAACAACTTTCAAGAGGGTGCAAAAATATGGTTAGACGGTCGAGAAATCACTGGTTATTCAAGAGAAATTTCTCAATCGGGTGATAAGATCATCTTGAAGTTCACAGCACCATCTGGTCCTGCTGGACAAACTCAAATTGTTGTCCAGAACCCATCGGGCGGTGTTGCAACAGCAGATTTCTACTATGTAACAAGTTTTAATCAGGATCCAATTATTGATAGTTTTGTACCAGAAAAAGGTACTGCAGATACTTATGTGGTCATCAACGGTCAAAACTTTTTAAAAGAAGACCCGACAGCTGAGACCCTTACAGGTCTGGATTCATTAAGAATCATCGGTACAAGAGTTTACTTAGATGGACAGGATGTTAACGAGTACAATCTTGATATTGAAAACAATATCACTTTCGAAGATTATGAAGTGCCAAAACTACTACCATTTTTAAGTAAAGACGATACACAAAAGGAAGTAGATGTAACCCCGTTTAAAGATAACATCTATATCAAAGACGATTCCAATGTCTATTACTATTTAACAAACGATGGTGATGGAGACCCAGTTATTACAGATAATCTAGGTGTTTTATATACCTTTAAGTATGAGACGAATGTGGTCAATATTTATAAAGAAGGCACTGATGCAGCTATCGGTACGCTTGCAGCCAATTACACAGACAATTTTGTAGATGGTGACAAAGAAGGTACATCGACACTTACCATTGATGGCAAGGTCATTACCATTACCATGAACAACAATGTGGTCTTCAAGGGTTTTGAGTCCGGTGATGCTGAGGTACCTAGAGCAGCTGAATATGCTGAATCTGTTGTCTTTGTTGCAGATACAAATCCAGAAGAGTATTACCGTATGTTTGTTGACTTTGATAACACAATTAAGTTTATCAATGGTAAGGACAACAACTATACCTTCAACATTGAAGAGAGTGACATGGTCATGAGACTCAATGTAAGTGAAAAATATTATATTACAGATATTGTGGACACTGGTTTTTCACTTAGAAAAGAAAAAACAGATCCAAATCCTTTGATTACTTTTACAATGCAAACACCTTATAAAGAAGACGATGACAATCAAATTGTTGGTCATAGGGCTAAGGTGCTAAACAGTAATCAGATAGCCTTTAGAGTACCACAATTGAACTCTGGTAAGGGTTATAAAGATTTGAAGGTTATCAACCCTGATACAAAATATGATGAAAAAGTAGATGAAGAAGGTTTCTACTACATTGAACAACCTTCTTCTAGACCAAAGATTACTTCTATCACACCGGCTGAGGGTTCAGTAGATGGTGGCTATGCAGTTAAGATTTTTGGTAAAGACTTTGAAGATACTATGAGTGTTTACATTGATGGTGTCCCAGTGCCACCGACGGATATTGATGTAGCCTTAGATGGTAACTCAGTGACAATCGTTATGCCTAAGTGTACCAAGGACTTGGCTGGTGATTTTGACGTTTCCTTCTTAGATGTACCAGTTGTTGTTTTGAACAACGATGGTGGTACAGATTCTAGACCAAAAGGCTTTAAGTATATTATCCCTAAGTCATCACCACAGATTAATACCATGTTGCCAGTTAAAGGCACAACCAATGGTGGTACGATTGTGGAGCTGGTAGGTTATGAGTTCAGATTCTTTGAACCTTATGACAACTTAGTGGGTGGTCCAGAGTTTAATGTAGGTGACAAACTAATAGACTTATTTAAAGATGGTGAATGGAATGATTTATTAGATAATCCGCCAGCAGGTGCACTTACCAATCATCCATTTAATCCAGAACATCCATATTATGAAGAATATTTGACTTCACCAATTTTACCGACTGTATACTTTGGTGATGTACCAGGTAAGATTGTTGAGTTTGCCTCAGGTTATATAAAGGTAATCTCACCAGAACATGAACCAGGTGCTGTGGATGTCTATGTTGTTAATAATGATTCTGGTGTTTCAAATAAGCTCACATATACCTTTGAATCATCGACACCTGTAATAGACAACATCAACCCGAACCATGGTAAAAAACTTGGTCAAGAACTTAGAGATTTCTATGGTTCAGGATTCTACCAAGGCGTTTATTCTGGTTATCGTGATAATGATGATACAGGTCCACAAGAACTTGATAATTTTGATGCTAGTATTCGATTTGGAGAAATCACCAACAGAGACATTCCTAGAGGTGAAGTCAATTCAGGTCTGATCAATGCAGAGAGAACAACCGTTGAACTTGATGGCGATTTACGTCTTGAATACCACGGTGGTGACGATACTTTAACCGTATCGGTAACAGAAGATGGTAAGATCTACAGAAGGGTATTCAATGGTTATGAAGATACTGTTGTTTATCTGCCAATGGAGATGTTAAGACAGCTAGATGGTGCCAATCAACCGACAGGTGATTTCTATCATCCGATAGAGACTAAGGCAGAGGTTCACGATGGTTCAACTTATGAAGACATGGTATTTGAATACATCAAGGTAGAGATAGATGATAAACGTGTATTTGTTGATAGGGGTTATGCACCGAAAACAGAATACGACTCTTCCAATCATTTGATTGTAACAACACCGTCGTATTATACCATTGGTTCAGTACCAGTCCTTTTAACAAATCCAGACTTTGGTACAGCAACTTCAACATTCCAATACACTTATCCGGCTTCTGAACCAAAAATTTACTATGTTGGTCCGAGAGATAATTCACCTGATGGTACGTCGTATTATACCAAGCGTACTGTACTGGGTGGTACTCAAATAGAAGTTTTAGGTATAGATTTTAGAGAAAACATAAAAGCATTTATTGGTGAAAACGAGGCCAATATAGCAGAAAAATCAGTGGTTGTAAAATCAGTAGATGGTGAGGATACTACCCTAGATATCTTGATTGTCGATGTACCAGCAGGGCAACTAAATCAGGTTGGTTTAGAACTGCCTGTGATAGTTACCAATACAGATTATGGTGTGGCCAACTCGTCCAATCCAATTGATATATACGGTAATGATAAAAAACCAATGTTCTTTGTATATCAACAGCCTTTATCAGGTCCAGTGATTGAATCGATTTCACCAGAAGAAACCTCTCAATATGGTGGTCATATCATCACCTTAACGGGTACGGACTTCAGAGAGGGTGCGACAGTAACCATTGGTTCAAAAGGTGGTGTGCCGATTGCCAATACAACCGTATCGGAAAGAGGCTCAAAGTTAACATTTGTAACACCTCAAGGAACATTAATTCCTGGTGAAAAGACCATTCAGGTACAAAACATCGACTATGGTGCTTCTGATTTGAACACAAAGATTACAATTGTATCTTATCCAACAGTTGAAGATTTCTTTGAGTTTGAAGATGAAACGACTGTTAAATGGGTTTCTGTAGAGGGTGGTCAAAGAATTAAGGTGACTGGTACAGAATTCTATGATGGCGCCAAGGTTGTCTTTGGGGGTACTAGAAGCTTACACACAGATGAATCGACTGGTGAAAAAGGTCTTTTCAGAGACGATAAATACTATGATTTGGCAGATGGCTATTTAGGAACAGATGTAGAAGTTATCTCAGATACGGAACTTTGGGTAACAACACCAGAGATTCCACTTGAAGATCCTTATACAGTGACTGTCATCAACAGCGATGGCGGTATATCTGATGGTGAGTCAGAAATTCTTTACAGTGTGCCTGTACCAAGTGATCCTGTAGGACTTAAGCTAGAGTTGATTGACAATAGATACATTAGAATTTCAGACTATACTGCTAGTGGTCATAACTACTATGAGATTTACTACTATTTAGGCAGTAAGTCGACATCACAAATTAAGTCGAATGATTATTTGGATATGTCATACCTAGGATCTACAGATTTAGAACCTTACCGTTTGCCATCTATTCAAGGTATTGAAACCATGGATTCTGATGAACGATTGATCATCGGTTTGAAGGCAGTTAACTACTTTGGTACTTCAGACTGGTCAAACCTAGAGTTCTTGAGTTATAAGGACTTAGATGAAGTTGAAGAATTGGGTGATCCTGATTTAGATGGAGACTTGGGTGTGCCGGCAGATAAGGACTTTATTTCAGAAGTTGTTGGTGCTGATGTGGTAACGACCTTGAATGAGAATTCAGACTTATCTTATATCTACATTGATTTATCGACACCAAACTATGATGGCATGAAAAAACGTATCATCAATGTACCGGGTAAGATGATCAAAACAAGTAACTCGCTTGTAAGAGTAGATTATGATGGTTTAGATGTTCAGTTTACACCTGTAGCACTGAATACCAAGGAGTTCCAAGCACTTTATCTGACTCAAAATGCATATGGCCGAATTGAATCGACTGACATAGAAGATGCTTACTCAGGTTACATGCTGAATCAAGTGCCTAGAGGTTATAAGGCAGTTTCTAAAGTTGTGACTATTGGCTTTGATGCTAGAAACAATGATGAAATAAGTGTGGTTGATGAACTGACAGGCACCATTGATATTGTAATGGAATATGATCCGTTAATTTTATCAGGTTATCCTGAAACATCTGTTGAGATGTATCATTTCAACAAATCAACCAACACATGGACAAAGCTGAGTGATTATCTAGATACTTCAAATAATTTGGTATCTACACGAACCAAATTACCGGGTGCTTATGTATTATTGGTTAAAAGATTTTAAGATATCCGCCTCAATTGAGGCGGATTTGCTTATTTTATCATCTTCACCTATAATAGAAAAAAACGAAATGAGGTTTTAGATTATGAAACAAGAAGTGGTTCAATCAGTCGACAGAGCTTTGTCGATTCTAGAAGCCATAGGTGAAGGTAAAAACAACCTATTGGAGATATCAAAATATCTCGGGCTTAATAAATCTACAGTGCATCGATTGTTACATACATTGATATATAAAGGTTATGTGGTTCAAAAGGATGATTCTAAATACCATCTTTCATCCATGCTTCTCAACTTAAGTCAGAAGGTTGTAAAGGATTTAGACATCATTGAAATTTCAAAACCTTATTTGAGAGAACTCAATGATTTAAGTGAAGAAGTTGTTCACTTGGTCATGTTTGAAAGGGATGAAGCGGTTTATATTGATAAGATGGAAGCCAAGTCAAACATCCGTATGTATTCTTATATTGGAAAGCGTATCCCCCTGTATTCATCGGCAGTTGGTAAGGCCTATTTGGCATTTTCTGACCACGACTCTAGACAAAGATACCTAGAGACGATAGATCACATCGAGCCATTTACAGATTTTACACTAAGCAAGGAAGGTTTGGTAAGTGAGTTAGGTGATATCTCTAAAAGAGGTTATGCTATTGATATGGAGGAAAATGAACTCGGTGTTATATGTGTGGCTGCACCTATCTATGATCACAGAGGTCAAATCTTATATGCCATTAGTGTGTCAACACCTAAATTCAGGTTAGATGATGACAAATTAAAAGCTTATGGACAAGCTGTTGTCCAGGCGACAAATAAAATTTCACAAGTATTAGGTTATCTATAAAAGAATCTTCGGATTCTTTTTCTTGCTTTTTGAAACAGAGTTTACTATAATGAAACTATAAATAACGAAACTGAGTTTCATAATATGAAACAGGAGGTAATATGAGAAAGTTTGAAGTATTGTCTGCCATAGAGCAAGTTGGTGTAGTTGCTGTTGTTCGTGCAGAAAATGAAGAGAGAGCTATTGAAATATCAAAAGCTTGTATTGCAGGAGGTATTCCTGCTATTGAGGTAACTTATACAGTGCCAGGTGCAACAGAAGTTATCAAGACCCTAACGGAAACATTTGGTCAAGAGTTAATCATTGGTGCGGGTACGGTTTTGGATAGTGAAACTGCAAGAATCGCAATTTTAGCAGGCGCTAAGTACATCGTATCACCAGCATTTGATGCTGATACTGCAAAATTATGCAACAGATACCAGGTGCCTTATATGCCAGGTTGCATGACACTAACAGAAATGATTACAGCTATGGAAGCTGGCGCAGATATTATCAAAGTATTCCCTGGTTCTGCATTTGGACCAAGTTTCATTAAAGCGATTAAGGGACCACTTCCGCAGGCTGTTTTGATGCCGACAGGTGGTGTAAATATTGATAATGTAGGAGAATGGATTAAAAACGGCTGTGTAGCAGTTGGTGTTGGTGGCGGTTTGACAAAAGGTACACCAGAAGAAATTACTGAAGTTGCAAAAGCATTTGTTAAGAAGATCAAGGAGGCAAGATCATGAAAAAGGTTGTAACAATGGGCGAAATTATGTTGAGACTTTCAACGCCAGGTTATTCTAGATTTACTCAAACTGATTCGTTTGATGTGGTTTATGGTGGTGGTGAAGCCAATGTTGCAGTATCATTAGCCAATTATGGTTTTGAACCTTACTTTGTTTCAAAGCTTCCAAAGAATCCAATTGGTGATGCAGCTGTAAACAGCTTAAGAAGATTTGGTGTAAATACAGATTATATCACAAGAGGTGGCGATAGAGTTGGTATTTACTTCTTAGAAACAGGTGCGTCAATGAGACCTTCTAAGGTGGTTTATGATAGAGCAGGTTCAGCAATTGCTGAAGCGACGGCTGAAGACTTTGACTTTGATACTATCTTCGAAGGCGCTGAGTGGTTCCATTTTTCAGGTATCACACCAGCACTTTCTAAAGAAGCGGCAGACTTAACAGAAAAAGCTTTAATTGCTGCTAAAAAGCACGGTGTTACAGTTAGTGTAGATTTAAACTACAGAAAAAAATTATGGACAGAAGCTGAAGCAAAGGCATGTATGACTAAGCTTATGCAATATGTGGATGTATGTATTGGTAATGAAGAAGATGCTGAAAAAGTTCTAGGCTTCAAACCAGGCCAAACAGATGTTACGACAGGCGAATTAGAACTAGATGGTTACAAGTCTATCTTCAAGCAAATGAAAGAAGCCTTTGACTTTAAATATGTTGTTTCGACCCTTAGAGAATCCCATTCAGCTTCTGACAATGGTTGGTCAGCACTTATTTATGACGGTAATGAGTATTACCATTCTAAGCACTACGATGTAAGAATTGTCGATCGAGTAGGTGGCGGTGATTCATTTGCAGGTGGTTTGATTTATGGTATACTAGAGAAAGATAATTTCAAAGATGCATTAGAGTTTGCAGTTGCTGCTTCTGCTCTAAAGCATACAATTCCAGGAGACTATAACATGGTTTCTGTTGAAGAAGTAGAAGCCCTAGCTGGTGGCGATGCTTCTGGTAGAGTACAAAGATAGTTAAAAGCCAATCATCGTATTGGCTTTCTTTTGTATTAAGGAGGATAATGTGAAAATCGATTTGCACGTACACAGTAAAGAATATTCAGCTTGTTCCAGTCAAAGTATATATGAACAGGTTCAAGCTGGCATTGATAAGGGGCTAGATGGCTTGGTATTTACCAATCACCATAAGTTTTTAGATAAAGAACTTATTGAGGCCCTTAATGAATCTTATGCTCCTTTTAAAGTTTTTAATGGTATAGAAATCACTGTATCCACACCGAGAGGTTCTGAAGATATTTTAGTTATCGGCCTTCATGATAAAAGACTTGAAAGTTCAGAGTGGATTTATGAAGACCTCCATGAGTTTGTGACAGAGTCAGGTGGCTTTATAGGTCTTGCACATCCTTATAGGTTTCAAGATTACATTGCAGTAGACGTTGAAAATTTCAAACCTCATGCCATTGAAGTATCTTCAAGTAACTTAAAGGACGAAGATATTGATAAGCGCATAAGTTTGGCAAATAAATTATCATGTCATATAATGAGCAACTCTGATGGTCATCATAATGGTGCAATAGGCTCATATTTCAATATCTTTTTAGATCCAATTGCTAATGAAAAAGACTTGGTCCAAGCTTTAATAGGTGGTAGATTTATGATAAAAGAATAGTATTCTCTATATAATAAAAGTAATATATTATTCGTATGATAAAAGTTAAAATAATTTACTTTATTCATATGTAAAAAGTCAAATATACATATATTATTCCTATGAATAAAGTTGAAGTTTGCTCTGTGTAATGATAAAATGTTGGTGAGGAGTGGTACAATGAAAAGAAGATTAACTGCTGATTTACTGAAGTGGAAGCAAGAAAGCGCTAGAAAACCTTTGATGGTTATTGGCGCAAGGCAAGTTGGCAAGACATACAGCATTAATGAGTTTTGCACAGAACAATACCAGGAGTATATATATTTAAATCTCGATAAAGACAAGGATATAGTACAAATATTTGAAGAGTCTATTGATCCTGATGAAATAATAAGGAATTTGGGGTTATATAGAGGAAAAGCTATAGATGCAAGCAATACGATAATATTTATTGATGAAGTTCAAGTTTCAGAAAGAGCCATAACATCTTTAAAATATTTTGCTGAACATAAGTTGGATTATAAAATAATTGTAGCTGGATCTCTATTAGGTGTGGCTTTAAATAGGTTTAAGAGTTCTTATCCAGTTGGTAAAGTAGAGCGTTTGTATATGTATCCTATGGATTTCGAAGAGTTTCTATGGGCAATTGATGAGAAAATGCTGTCTGATGAAATTAAAAAACATTTTACTTTGGATCAGAAGATATTTAATGTGATACACGAAAAACTCTTAAAGTTATACAAAGATTTTTTGTATGTTGGTGGCATGCCAGAGTCAGTATTATCATATAAAGAAGCTAAAGGTGACTTGAATCACTATAACAGCAAGATAAAGAAAACCATCATTGAGGATTACATAGCTGATATGAGTAAATACACAACAAATGCGGAATCTATTAAGGTGAATCAAGTTTATCAATCGATTCCTATTCAGCTAGGCAGTGATAATCATAGGTTTAACTATAAGCTGGTATCTGATAAAGGCAAGAAAGCTTATTTTGGTACTGCTATTGAGTGGTTGATACAAAGCAAACTTGTTCACAAAGTTACTTTAATTGAAACACCTAAAATACCCTTAAAGGCCTATCATAAAGAAAATATGTTCAAAGTTTATATGAATGATGTTGGTCTGTTGATGGAGCTAGCCGATATGACACCATTAGATATAAATGCATCAGGTTCAAAGCTATACTCAGGTATGATAACGGAAAATTATGTTGCTCAAATGCTAGCAAAGAATTTTAGTCTGTATTACTGGCGCTCTGGAAACACTGCTGAAATTGACTTTTTAATCAATGTAGGAGGTCATATAATTCCAGTAGAAGTCAAAGCATCAACGAACACAAAATCTAAGGCTTTGAAGGTATACATTGAAAAGTATAATCCTAATTATGCAATTAAAATATCAGCAAAAAACTTTGGATTTAGTAATGGAATAAAATCAGTGCCACTGTATGCAGTACATTTATTAGGGCATTTAAAAAAGCATTGAGAAATCAATGCTTTTAAAATTCCAGTTTAAGTACAGGATAGAGTGAGTTAGTCCAACCGTAGTCTCTGATAGACTGATATCTGACTCTAAAATCGTAAGGTTCATGGACAATCCCTTTTCTATTGAGTTTACTTGGTGACTTTTGATTAGATGAATCATAGAATTCATAAAGTGTCCCATCTTTTTCATACCATTCTTCAATCATATCGGTGGTTTTCTTAGTGATTTCTTCTGCTAGATCGGTATAACCATAGTCTTTTAAACCTAAAATAATCAAGTAGGTGTAATTAACCCAGACAGGACCACGCCACATATCAGATCCAAAAGTAGCATCGTCTTTAGAAATACTTGGTATAGGATAGTTTGTGTTAAATGAGTTTTCATCTAATAAATGGTCTACAAGTCTTTTTGCCTGCTCTTCATTACATACACCTGCATAAAGGGGTAAGAATGACGATATAGCCTTTATCTTTTGAAGTTCATTTCTTGTGCGTTCAAAGTCGTAGTAAAAACCATCTTCTTCATCCCATAAAAGGTCGTTAATCGCCGATTTGATTTTATGATGGATGTCTCTCCAGTAATAAACATCATCCTTTAAACCAAGTTCATAGGCAAGTTCTGACATCAAGTGAGCTTCCTTGGCCATAAAGCAAGAAAAATCAATACTCTCTAGGATTTCCACATCATCAAATCTTGGTGAATTATCCATACCACATTCATCGCATTTACAAAGTACATTTCTAGATATTTGCCATTCGAATAAGAAGTCACCATTATGATCTCTATTTTTCATAACCCATTCCAAATAAGCTTTAACCTTTGGATAAAAGTCTCTGACCTTATCTATATTTTTGGTATGTTTATATAATGAAGCAATACCAAAGGCAAAGACAGGTGGCTGAGTAATATCTGAATTTTTAAATGGTGTCGCCATATGTGGTATAAAGCCATTTTTGTCTTGAGTATCAAGCATGGCTTGAATGGAATCCCATGCCAAGTCCTCAGAAATATACTTGTTGCCAAGTGAATGAAAAACTGAGTCCCATAACCATATGTTTTTATGAGGTACCCTATCCGGTGTTGTAGACCTAACCGTGAACTGACCCTCTGGTGAATAGATTTGAGATTTCATAACTGAGAAGCACTTATTGAGGACCTCTTTTTCCTTTGAATCAAACTTAGAAAAGTCAGGAAGACTTTTAAAGTAAGCATATTTGTCAGAAATAAGAGCTTGAAAATCAAATGTAAGTGCTTTTTCGACTTGATCATGTGCATCTTGTAGATGTCTCTTGCTGATGCATAGTGCAAATGTGACATAGTTCTTGTGGAAGACTTTTTTTAGACAAATATGATCATCATGTGTATTGATTGTTTGCATATCATGCGTTTGACTTGGAAATATCCCAGCTTCAGAAAAGATGTAAGGGACATTATCTTTATGGGCGCGACCTAATAAGGTGTTTTCATTTACCATCATAATCTCAAGTAAGGACTCTTTTTCCTGTAGGATGTTTGCCAGTATCATATCTGATGAAACAAGTTTGTATGAAACATTTCTTACTTTCTTCATAGAAAATCTTAACTTGATCCTATCCTCAGTGTTAAAATCAATGCCAATGGCATCAGCAGCAAGCATACCAACTATGCTTTTTGAGTAAGTGTTTACATCATTTAGGCCAGAATATGCAAAGATGCAACCTGGACTCCATTTCTTAGGTAGATTCATTTTTCTCTCCTTTATTATTTGATATTTGTATTATACTGCTGTAAAATATCTTAAAACAGGTAGTATTCTGCTATAAATTTATATTATTCTGCTTAGGAGCTGTCATGAAAGAAAAATTTGAATACAATTTACCCATTAGAATGACTGTTCAAAGTCATCATAAAATATTGGTTGTCTATCACTGGCACAAGAATTTCGAGTTTATAAAAGTACTTTCTGGTAAGGTACTTGTTCGACTAGACGGTCATAATTTTATTGGTCATAAAAATGATATTATTTTTGTACCATGTAAGAAATTACATGGCATTGAAAGCTTAGATGATGATGCAGCTATACTAGGTATAGTGGTTGAAAGAAAATACATATCCAGTCTTTTAGAAGCTTATGAAACTAAAAGGCAAGTTGATTATTTACTAGATAATAAACAGGTAGATCATGTTTATGATATGAACCATGAACTTTGGCATAAGGTTAATCAGTCTGTTGAAAATATGTATAAAATCTACATGGAGAAAGACTTACTTTATGAACTGGCCTTAAAAGAGCAGCTCTTTAAGGTTATGAGAGAAATATTTTTATATCATCACAAGAGTCTGTCTGTTGATCGTTTATCAGGTGAGGAACTGCTTTTAATAGAACCTGCAATCAATTACATGATGCTTCATTATCAGGAGAAAATTACAGTGGAGAACTTAAGCCAAGCAGTCAACATGTCCTCTTCGCATTTCTCTCGCTTATTCAAGAAGGTAACAGATCAAACCCCCATGAATTATCTTTTGGACATTCGCATGAAAGAAGCCATGAAGCTTTTAAGAGACAGCCATGAAAGTATTACAAGTGTTGCCTTTGATTGTGGCTTTAAATCTATTGGTTACTTTACAAAAACATTTACTGCTTATGTAGGTGTGCCACCTAGAGCATACAGAAAACAGGTCACTTAGACCTGTTTTAATATATCCTTTATTTTGATGACGGATCCATGTCTTGCATCCTTTGGTATGTCAAACTTTGTAAATTCCTCCCATGAATTATTGAGTTCTGCTCCACCATAAAAAGGTTCAGAAAAGTAGTCATAAAGCATAAGAAGCTTGTCTTCTACTTGATAAACCGTTGGACCTTCTACCAGTTCAGAAAGAAACATATCACTAATACTATTAAAGGGACCTAAAGCAGAATGTGATTTAGCAGTTCTGAGTCTCTTATAATCAGTGCCTTTTTTATTTTCGCCTCTTTCGTCTTTAAATGTCATCAAGTACTCATCATTGTGATAGATTATATTGGCATCGATCACATTGTATCCTGGATCAAATAGAATAAAAGGATCAGAGAAACTTTTGAAGTCAGGTGTTTTGACTGCCCATATTCTGTGGCCATTTTCCTTTTTACCGACAGTAGATGACCAAAAGATGACATAGACTTTAGTCTTATGGTCATAGATACATTCTGGAGCCCACGCATTTCGTGTGTTTTCAACACTTCCCATAACATCTATAAGTTCCTGATCAGACCAATGAATCAAGTCCCAAGAGGTGGCATGAACGATTTTTGTAGATGCCCAGCTGTCTGTAAACAATAAATGATAAAGTCCTCCTTGGTCTTGAAAAATAAAGGGATCTCTTACACTTTTATTGCCGACATGACATTCTAAAATGGCTTCTTCACTATAGGGTTTGAACTTGTAACCGTCTTCACTAATAGCATAAAATAATGCTTCTTTTTCTGTTTTAAAATATGAAAATAAATACATAGTACCTCCGAAAAAAGCATAATCAATTAGGATAACTTTGTCTAGAAACTAGTTTTAAATAGTCGGATTATGCAAATGATAATAGCATTGTGCAAACAATCGTTACAAGATATGCACACTTATTTATCTAAACTCACAAAATCCGGTAAGAATTTGTTCATCAAACGTTTTATTATGAAAGTAGTAAAAAAGAATAGGAGAGTACAAATGATTATTAGAGAACCATCAAATTCGAAAGACGCAAAGCATTATACAACAGAGAGACTCCGAGATGAATTTCTGATTCAAGACCTGTTTATACCTGGAAAGATTAAGCGTGTTTACAGTCACATTGACAGAATTATTACCATGGGTTATTGTCCGCTTGAAAAACAGGAGTTAGGTGAAGAACTTGATATCATGGCAAATTTAGGCACTGATTACTTCCTTGAAAGACGTGAGTTAGGTGTTATCAATGTTGGTGGAAAAGGCATGATTACCGTTGACGGTAAGACATATACCATGAATCCAGAAGATGGTTTGTACGTGGGACAAGGCGCTAAAGAAGTCTACTTTGAGAGTGCTGATCAAAATGACCCGGCCAAGTTTTATACATTAAGTGCACCTGCACATTGTCATTATGATGACAAACACATAGATATTACAAAGGCAAAGCAGGTACCTTTAGGCGATCCTAGTCTTGCCAATCAAAGAACGATTTATCAATTTTTACATCCAGAAGTACTAGAAACATGCCAGTTGAGCATGGGACTGACTAAGATGAATGAAGGTAATGTATGGAATACAATGCCATGTCATACCCATGAAAGAAGAATGGAAGTTTATTTTTATTACAACCTTTCTGAAAATGATCTCGTTTTTCATATGATGGGTCAACCAAATGAAACCAGACACATTATTATGAGAAATGAAGAAGCGGTTATTTCGCCATCATGGTCTATCCATTCTGGTTGCGGCAATAAAGCTTATAATTTTATTTGGGGTATGGTAGGCGAGAACAAGACGTTTAATGATATGGATCATATCGATATGAAAGATTTGAGGTAATTATGTTAAATAAATTTTCTTTAGAGGGTAAAGTTGCCATTGTAACTGGCTCGAGCAGAGGTCTTGGTCAAGGAATGGCTAAAGGACTTGCAGAGGCAGGTGCTCATATTGTTGGTGTCGATTATACAAATCAATCGGATGAAACAAAAGAAATCATTGAAGGATTAGGGAGAAAGTATCTTCATATTCAAGCAGACCTTATGTCTATTGACAAGCTGGATTTTATCGTTGAAGAATCAGTAAAGACATTTGGCCATATTGATATCTTAGTTAACAATGCTGGTATCATCAGAAGAGAAGATGCTATCAATTTTACGGAAAAAGACTGGGATGATGTTATGGACATCAACGTCAAAACAGTTTTCTTCTTTTCACAAGCTGTTGCAAAGCAGTTTATGAAGCAGGGTACAGGAGGTAATATTGTCAACATCGCATCTATGCTTTCTTTCCAAGGTGGTATTAGAGTACCATCTTATACTGCAAGTAAGTCGGGTGTAATGGGCATTACAAGACTTATGGCCAATGAATGGGCGAAAGATAATATCAATGTCAATGCCATTGCACCAGGTTATATGGCAACAGATAATACCACTGCACTTAGAGCAGATGAAAAGAGAAATGCTGAGATATTAGGTAGAATACCTGCAGCAAGATGGGGTGATCCAGAAGACTTGTCAGGACCTGTAGTATTTTTAGCATCAGATGCAGCAAGCTATGTGAATGGTTATACATTAGCCGTAGATGGTGGGTGGTTAGCGAGATAGTTGATGAAGTCAATTCCAAGTGAGTTGACTTTATTTTATTATCTAGGTCTTCGAGGGATTACATTTTTTTGCAGTAAATACAAAGCTTTGGGGGCATAGTGTACGATTTTAGTCTAAATACTAAAAAAGTATTAAGAGTGGGATTACTTTATGAATTATCAGTGGTTTGATGCTACAATTATAAATATTTATATTTAGAATTAGGAGGCAAAATGAAAAGTATCAAATCAAAATTATTACTAGTTTTCATACTCATATTTATTCCATTTGTTGTTGTAGTTGTTACTGCATTTGCAACCTTCAACAGTATGAGTGATGATGGGGTTGCAATTAACCTATCCGGTAGTCAAAGAATGAGAACCATGTTAATCAGTAACTATGCTGTTCAATTGTACAAGAGTGACGAAGAAATAACAGATTTATCGTATGCTAAAGAACTTCTGGAATCAGAATTAGCCCAATATGATAAAATAACCAAAGCGCTTGTAGATGGAGATGAATCCTTAAACCTTGATGCTAACAGCGATGATGAAATTGTTAATATGATTCACGATCTTGAAGACAAGCTTGGTCAATATACTGCATCAGCAAAGAAAGTACTCGATGGAAGTGCGACAAGTGAAGATCTTGCTTACATATCAGAAAATGCCATGGTCTTAAAAAATGGCATGAACAATGTTGTTGTTATGTATCAAAGCAATTACGATCAAAAAATTAAGGTCTTTGAAACTGAATTGATTATCTTATCTATTTTTGGTGTTGTTATGTTAATCTTTGGCTACATAAACGGCAACAGAATCATTGTTAAGCCCATTAAGAAGGTCAACTCTAAATTAGAAGAAATAGCAAATGGAGAAGGTGATCTTAGACATGTCTTAGAAGTTACCAGCAAGGATGAAATTGGTGAGCTATCTAACAATTTCAATCTCTTTATAAGCACCATTAGAGATATGGTTGCTGAGATATCTGCATCAAGTGAAAACTTAGAAGTTGTATGTGATTCACTAGAAACCATTACCAGTGAAGTCGCTATATCATCGGATAAACTTTCAACCATTACATCGGAAATAGCAGATGGTGCAACCGACCAGGCTTCTGTCGTTATGACCACTGCAGAAAACTTATCTGAACTTGGTGAAGAGATAGACAACATCAATGATATTTCAAGCGTTATGAAAAATTCTTCTATTGAAATTAAAGATATTAATAAAATCAGTAAAAATTCTATGATTAGTTTGAGTGATAGCAATAATGAAAACATTGAAGCTTCAAATGAAATTAATGCGGCAGTTAATGTACTTTATAATAAGATTATGCAAATTTCTGAGATAACAGAAGTCATTAATGGCATCTCAAGTCAAACCAATTTATTGGCCTTAAATGCGGCCATAGAAGCGGCTAGGGCTGGAGAACATGGTAGAGGATTTGCAGTGGTTGCCAATGAAGTTAGCAAACTTGCCGAAGAATCCAATAATTCTACAGTCGAGATTTCTAATATTGTAACAGAAATTCAAGCACAAGTAGATGCAACAAAATCTCTTATGGAAAAAGTCTTAAAGATTTCAGAAAATCAATCTGAAGCAGTTAACCAGTCTAAAGATGATTTTGACAATGTATCTGGTTCTTTAGATCAAATGATTGACAGAATAGATGATGTGAGTATGAGAATTACAACAGTGGATGAAAAGAAAAACAACATTCTTGAATCCATCCAAAACATCGCGTCTGTATCTGAGGAAACTGCTGCTTCTACTGAGGAGGTTGCTGCATTTGCAGATGAGTTCCAGGCTAGTGTTCATGATATAACCGAAAATGCTGTGAGTCTTAGAAAATCAAGCAAGAACTTATCTGAAATGATTGAGAAGTTTAAATACTAATATTAAAGGAGCTGCAAATTGCAGCTCCTTTTCATATCTTATTGAATTTTCTATAATCTCTAGGTGAACAGTGGGCTATTTTATTAAAGACCCGATTAAATTGAGACAGAGAACCAAAACCACATATTTCAACAATCTCAATGACCTTTAAATTGGTATCTAAAAGAAGTTCTTGAGCTTTTTTTACTCGCGTCTCTTGTATATAGTTGACCAGTGTAAACTTAGTAATAGATTTAAACTGTCTCGATAGATAATGAGGGCTGATATAGAATTTATTGGCTAAGAAATCTAGTGACAAATCATCTTGAAAATTCGTATGAATGTATGATGTGATTTCATAAATCTTACTTTCGATAGATGATGTATAGGTTGGATCTGCAAAATATCTATTGTCATTTCTTAAACGGTAAACAAGTTCTAAAAACCTGATAAGATAGGTTGTTAAAGCCAGATCTTTAGTGACATTTGAAGATTTTGAAATCTTATACATCTCATTGATGATGGAGATGATTTCTGTCATCTTGTCTTTGTCAAATCTATAAATGGGCTTTTCCGTATCGAAGAGTGTTTTAAATTCATCGATAACATATGGGAAATGAACTTTTAAAAAGTCTATTGAAAAACTTAAAACAAGTCTTTTACAAGGTGTACCTTCATGATATTTTGTCTTATGAAGTCTAAAAGGTGTCAAAAATGCAAAATCATATTCTTTCATGTTGTAGACCTTACCTTCAAGGATATGTTCAGCATGACCTTCTAGTAAAAGGTAAACCTCAAAATAATGGTGAAAGTGTTGGAAGGGCATGTTTATCTGATAGTACCTTGTACCATAATCAAAGTGGATAAAAAGTGGATTTTTATCATTGTTGACATCGTATTCATAAGCCTCATCATATAAAACATTATGCTTCATTTTCACTCTCCTTTTATCGTTGTAATTCTCATTTTACACAATGAGAACAAAAAATGCAATGTTTTTATCCTTACTAAGCTTATAACGAGTTGTTATTGTCATTAGAAATGACTAATATATTAAGTAAGTCACACATAAGAACTCCTCATATCAATGTGTGACTTTGATTTCAAACCTTCGGAAAAGGTTTTCAGTGTCTCCCTCGACACAATGAAATCATATCCTTGTGGATGACGACTGTCCCCCAGCTCTATTCCACAAGCATTTTTTTAGAAAGTGAGATAAGATGAATCCTTTAGGAATAAGATCCCATGATTTTGGAAAACTAAATTACAATGACATGAAAAAAGCTTATTTAGACAATGGCTTAAATGCCATGCATCTGGCGCTACACAAGGCATTTGATACAATGGATGATGTTCATGATAAGCTTGATATCAGTGAACTTGTAAAGATTAGAGATACTTTTTCAGATTTACATGTATCGGTTTTAGGCTGTTATCTGAACTTCACAGGTCCTGATCTTATGTTGGCCAAAAGAAATATGCTGACATTTAAACGACAGATTGCCTATGCAAAAGCCATTGATGCAAAGACAATCGGTACAGAAACTGGTTCTGTCATGAATGAATATGGGTATCATAAAGATAACCACACAGAAAAAGCTTATTACATGTTCTGTAGAAAATTAGAAGAACTTTTAATTGAAGCTGAAGACAAAGATGTATTTGTTGCTATTGAAGGGGTGTCTGATCACATCATACATTCAAATCAAAAAATGCACAGGTTGTACAAGGATATGCAGTCAAAGCACTTAAAATTTATCTTTGATCATGTCAATATGCTGAATCTTGACAACTACAAGAAGCAAGCGGATGTCATAGATGAAGCTTTTCAAATGTATGGTGACCATATAGCGGTGCTTCATATTAAGGATTTTAAGGTTCAAGATAAAATCATAGAAGTAGCCCATGGTACGGGTGATTATGACTTTGATTACTTGTCAAAACTCATAAAAAATCATGACTTAGACATTATCATTGAAAATGGTGATGTTCATAATATAAATAAGGTCAAACAGTTAATAACAAGAGGAAGGGCATAATGAATTATACTTATCCAATCAAGAAAAATGAAGCGGTTAACAGATGGTGGTTATCAGATACAAGAAGAGAGCCGTATAAGTCACCTTGTGAAACATTTGAACATCCCATTAACACAGGTGAACAGTATGTGCAAATTGTATATCCAGTAAGAAGAAATTTCTTGGAAGAAAAGAAAATTGAAAAGGTAACAAAGGACCAGTTAGGACCTTATAACCATTTTTATTTTCCTTTTGAAAACAGTCGAGTAGAGTTTTCTGACTTTATTCATACACCCCACCATGTTTTCTTTAGCGGTAAAACATCGATTGTATCTGAAAAAGATATTGATGCAGATTTTAGATTGTTTACATGTGGTGGTGTTAAGTTATGGCTTAACGGAGAATTAGTAATTTCTTATGCACCTTATACAAGAAATAAACCTTCAAATACATCTGTTACATTACCATTAAAAGCAGGTGTAAATGAGATCTTGGTTTATTCAGAAGACTTGGCAGAAAGAGATGTAAACTTCTTCTTTGAACTGAGAAATGTAAGTGATGAAACATTTGAAGGTCAGCTTGAAATAAGTGATGACTGTGAAACAGTTTACGATATAGAAAACTTGATGAATTCATTTTACTATGAAGCGGACAATTATACAGAAGGCAACATCAAACTTAAGTATGATCCCTCTACAATTGACCAGCCAGTTCAACTAAAAATTCAAGGTTTGGCATCTTATGAAGAAAAGTTGGATTTTGAGTTTGAAATTACAAAAGACAAGGATTGTGTTCTAATACCGACTGAAGTCTTAAAGGTTGGTACATTTGGTACAGATTTAATCATTGATTTGCATGACTTAAGGCTTAAAAAGAAATTTGTAGTATCTTATTACAAAGATGACTTTTTAGTAGCTGAAGAGAGCATAGAAGCAAGAAAAAAACAGATCATAGAATTTTTAGCGAGAGAGTCTAATGGTAATATCCAGGTTGCCTTGGCTCAATTGATTGTATACGGTGAATACAATGAAAAAGCAGATGAAAACTTAAATATGGTCTTAAAGAAAATTAAAGAAAAACATGATTGTGCAGACTTCCACATAGGCGGTTTGGCTCAGTTGATGAGAGATTATAAAGACTACTTGCCAAAAGAAAAAGCAGAAGAAGTGAAAAGAGATGTCTTGAACTTCAGATATTGGTTAGATGAGCCAGGTGATGATGTTATGTGGTTCTTCTCGGAAAATCATGCCCTTAACTTCCATATTGGCCAGTACCTATTTGGTCATATGTATCAAGATGAAATCTTTACAGTGAGTGGCAAAACAGGATTAGAACAATATGAAATCGGTAAAGAGCGTTTGATTGAATGGTTTGAACATTTCTTAAAGTATGGTTTAGGTGAGTGGAATTCAGCCACATACCTGCCAATTGATTTGATCGGTTTCTTTGCCTTATTTGATATGGCGCCAGACCAAGAGATTGTTGAGTATGCAGGACGTGCACTTGATTTTTCATTTGAATTAATGGCAACTTATAACTTCCATGGTGTTATGAATGCTTCTTATGGAAGAATTTATGAAGGTAACTTAAAAGGTAGACATACTTCTGGACCTACGGTACTTGAGTGGGTAACATCAGGTAAGGGATTTGTGAACTTCCATAGTCACTCTACCATTGCCTATGCCATGAGTTCTTATATACCACCTAATTATTACGACAGGTTAAAACTTTCAAGTGGCCAGGCCAATGAAATTATTCATACCCAAGGTGTGAGAGAGGCTAAGATTTATACTTATGCAACAGATGATTTTTCTATGTCTTCTACTCAGGGCTTCCATGCCTTCGAAGACGGTCATCAGCAGCATATGATGAACATAGCCATGTCTGATAGAAATGCCTTGTTCTTTATCAATCATCCAGGTGAGAAACCACCGAGTGGTCATGGTAGACCGTCTTATATAGCTGGTAATGGTTCTTTCCCTCTAATCAGACAATATAAGAACAGCATGATGATGATTTATGATATTGATGACAAGCACTTGATGCATTATGTACATGGATTTTTAACACCAGAAAAGTACGACGTTATAGAAATTGATGGCAATGAAATGTTCATCAGATGTAAAGACACTTATCTATATGTAAAATCATCTAAGAACTTAGAATATGTAGAATACGGGCCAACAGCTTTTAAGGAAGTTATCTTAAGAGGACTAAACCACGGTATTTATATCAAGGTAGGTTCTATGGATATTTATGAGTCTTATGAGCAGTTTAAGGCAATTTTAAAAGGTACGGTTATGTGTTTTGATTTGAATCATAAACTGACTGTACATGACCCTGATGTGGGCATATTAGAGATTGACGGTAAAGATAAGTTTACTTGCCAAGGTCAATCTGTGATTCAAGGCATTAATTATGACATTAAAATAAATAAAGATGTAATTAGGAGTTTGTAGTGAATAGAATAGATGAAAAAATAGTCCTTTTAAGTAAGGCATTTAAAACAGTACTTTATGAGGACGATGTAAGATTTTTAGAAGGTATGCAAAACAACAACCTAGCAGGTGATGATATTTCAAAATACCGTTACTGGGAGTGGACACAAGGTGTTGGCTTATATGGCTTTTGGAAAATATTTGAGCATACAAAAGACAGAAGGTATTTAGAGACCTTAGAGCAGTATTATGAAGCTAGATTTGAAGAAGGACTACCTTCAAAGAACATCAATACAATGGCTCCTATGTTAACATTAGCTTATCTAGCAGAATATACTCAAAATGAAGTTTATCTAAAAGAGTGTTATGAATGGGCACACTGGATTATGAATGATTTGCCAAAGACAGAACAAGGTGGCTTTCAGCACATTACTTCTGATACAGTAAACTTTGGTGAGTTATGGGATGATACACTTTTTATGACGGTACTCTTCTTAGCCAAAGTAGGCAAAATGACAGAAAACAAGGACTTTATTGAGGAAGCCAAGTATCAGTTTATGATTCATATTAAGTATCTAACAGATTCAAAAACTGGCCTTTGGTATCATGGTTGGACTTTTGATGGCCACCACAATTTTGCTGAAGCATTATGGGGCAGAGGCAATTGCTGGGTAACCATTGCCATTCCTGAGTTTGTAGAAATGATTGAATTAGAGCCATGTGTCAAAAGATTCTTAGTTGAAGCCTTAGAAGCTCAAGTGAAATCACTTGTTAAATATCAAAATGAAAACGGTATGTGGCATACACTGATCAATGATTCTAATTCTTACGTTGAATCAAGTGCCACTTCTGGTTTTGGCTATGGCATTTTAAAGGCAACACGTATGGGTTTAATTGATAAGGCCTATATGAAGGCAGCTGAAAAAGCGATTAAGCCTATGATGGACAATGTCAACGACCAAGGTGTTGTTGATCAAGTATCTTATGGTACTGCCATGGGAAGAGATGGCTTGGACTTTTATAGAAATATTCCAATTGAGCCGATGCCATATGGACAAGCTCTGGCCTTACTCTTTTTAAATGAAGCGAAGGTGTCTGGTGCAAAAATTATATAAGAATGTTAGAAAAGAAGACTTACATGAATGGTTTGATTTAGAGTTTACTGTACCACAAGGTACAGTAGAACTCGAACTCAGGGTAAAATGCCCTGGAAAAGTTCATCTTATGTTGTATGGGCCGGATGCTTATAGAGGCATGTTAGACAAAGATAAAGATAAAATAATCATCAAAGAAGACTTTGCATCTAAAGGCTTTTTATCTGGGCTTATCCCAGGTTTATGGAAAATTAAAGTAGAAATCCTGGATGTACCGCATGAAATGACACTTGAGATAGGACTTGAGACAAAAAATGCACATAAAAGATGGTATGCCGGTGATTTTCATACACATTCTGTTCATAGTGATGGCAAACACCTGGTTTCAGACATGGTTACAATTGCCAAGGCATATGGTCTAGATTTTTTTGCACTGACAGATCACAATTCATATGCTCAGAATGAAGAAGTAGCTGAAGACTTTGTGATATTGCCGGGACTTGAACTGACAACTCCAAAAGGACATTCTAATTTTGTTGGTATCAAGCGACCGTTCGAGTCATTTGATTACAGAACAAAAGAATCACTTTATAAGATGTTTGATCAAGGTATGGATGCCGGATGCTTTATATCTGTCAATCATCCTTTTGTCGGCGATGTCTGGAAGTGGGGCTTTGATATGAAGTTTCATGCCATTGAGTTATGGAATGGTACCCCTTTAAGTAGAAATCAAGGTGCCCTTGACTGGTGGCAAGAAGAGCTTTCAAGAGGCTGCAAAGTTCTTGCAACAGGCGGATCAGACGTACATGTCCATGATTTGTCGGGTCGATGTTTCGGCAGAGGCAGGACTTTGGTGCTTGCAGATTCTCTGTCTAGAAAACACCTGCTTGAAGGTTTGCACAGGGGCAATATTTCTGTAGCTACTTGTGAAAAAAGTGGTTTTGTGGACCTAAAAATAGGTGATACCAGAGTTGGTGAGACTTATTATTTAAAGAACGAAAAACAGTTGAAACTCGATATTGATCTTTTAATGGATGAACCATCTGAGTTAAAATTATATACCAATGAAGGCCTTGTTGCATCTTATAACTTAGATGGTCATGAGCTTTCTAAAAACCTTTTAATACCAGTAGGTCATAAGTTTTATCGACTGGAATTATGGGGTAGAAATAATACACACGCATTTTTTACAAATCCCATCTATATTGAGAGACAAAAAATGCACACAATTTAGAATTTACACGCAATTACCGAGTGGAAATTGTTTGTAACAATACGTTAACATTATAGTGTACTCAAAGAAAACGCTTTCAGTACATAGTTTTGCGCATAAACTATTTAGGAGGGAAACATGAAGGTAACAAAAAAAGTAGTCATTTTTATGGACTGTGGTGACACAATAGTAGATGAGGCTACTCAAGTATTTGGTGAAGATGAAATTGTCTTAAAAGCAGAACCTATTCCAGGTGCTATTGAAACAATTAAGAAGCTTCGCGACCTAGGTTATATGCTAGTGATTGTTGCAGATGGCAAGGCACAATCGTTTAAAAACATCCTAACTTACAATGGTGTTTACGATGATTTCTCAGCTTTCATTTATTCAGAAAATATGAGAAATTTAAAACCACATCCAAGCATGTATAGAGCTGCTATGGGTGCTGTAGGCTTAGAAAAAGAGGATATTCCAAGGATTGTTATGGTAGGTAACAATTTAAAGAGAGATATAGTTGGTGCAAATAATATGGGGATCAAGAGTGTTCACTTAACATGGTCACCTAGATACTTACAAGCACCAGAATGCGAGGAGCAGATTCCAACATATTCAATTGATATGCCAGAAGATTTAATTGAACTCGTTGAGAAGCTTGAAGCAGAATTATCGAATTAGGAGGACAAATGAAGAAAAGTTTATCACTTTTATTAATCTTGGCACTGATGATTTCAATGTTTGCAGGTTGTTCAAGCAATGAGCCAGCAGAAGCTGCGGGTTCTAATGAAGCAGTTGTATCAACAGAGCAGACTGAAGTAGAAGTACAAGAAACTCAAGAAGTTGAAGTGGATACTGAGACATTTGAGTTATCAGAAGCACCAATGTGGGCTGAAATGGTTGCTGCAGGTAACCTACCAGCAGTTGAAGATAGAATGCCACTTGTGGATGACATTATGATTGAACCTGTATTTGATTCTATTGGTCAATATGGTGGTGAATTGATGTTCCCGTGGAGAGGCCAAAAGGACAAGTGGACGCTTGAAAAAATGACTGAAGAAGCATTATTCAGATTCAAGCTAGACGGTTCAGGTGTTGAGCCAAACGTTGCAAAGGGTTACGATGTAAACGAAGATGCAACTGAGTATATCATTTACTTAAGAGAAGGTATGAAATGGTCTGATGGTATAGACTTTACAGCTGACGATGTTGTTTTCTACTTTAATGAAATGGTCTTAAACGAGACTTTTGGTAAGTCACCATACAACTGTTACTACTCAGTAGATCCTGAAACAGGTGAAAAGACAATTGCTGAAGTAACAAAAGTAGATGACTATGCATTTAAGGTTAAATTTGCTAATCCATCTGTTCTATTCTTAGAGAGACTTGCTATTGACAACAAGTGGATGTACGCACCTAAGCATTATATGGAAACTTTATTACCACATATCGTTGGTGATGAAGAAGCGATGAAAAAAGCTGAAGAGTTAGGATTCTCTGATCTTAAAACTTTAGGTAAATACACTGGTTACTACTACTGGATCGTTCAGGACAGACCAACTTTAAGACCTTGGTTATTAAAGACAGATACAGAAGCGCCAGTAGCAAGATGGGAAAGAAACCCTTACTACTTCAAGACAGATGCTGAAGGTAAGCAGTTACCATACATCGATGCAATTGTTTGTCAAAAGGTAGAATCTAGCGATACTATTATGCTTGAAGCTATTGCTGGTAAGGTATCTATCAGAACATTCAGATTAGAAGACTTTGTATTGATGATGGAAAACAGAGAAGCGGGTGACTATAGAGTGACTCAATGGTCTAACACAGCTTGGGCTGGTAGAGGTATTTCATTAAATCAAGGTGTTGAAGATCCAAAATTAAGAGAAGTATTTACTGATATTAGATTCCGTGAAGCATTATCTGTAGCAGTTGATAGAGTTGAAGTTGCAGCACTAATTACAGATGACTTAGGTTCAGGTCAACAAGCATCAGTTCCAGAAGGTCTTGTAAACTACAAAGAAGATTGGGATCAAAAGTGGACAGCTTATGATGTAGATAGAGCCAATGCTCTTTTAGATGAAATGGGTATGACAAAAGGCGCTGATGGCTTCAGAACTTATAGCGACGGTTCAAACTTTGAATTAACACTTATCCAAATCGAGTCAGATGCAACATCAGAAGTGGGTGACTTTGAAGCATTAATCAAGAAGTACTACGAAGCAGTTGGTATTAAAACAAATGTTAAAGTTGTAGATAGAACTTATGGTGAAGAACTTGTTCAGTCAAACGGTGTTGAAGCTGAAACATACACACCTTCATTATTCAATGTAGCACTTAGACCAGACAATATTGTGCCAATTAGAAACTACAGATCATGGTATGGTACTTATGGCTTATACTACTCATCACATGGTGAGCAAGGTGAAAAGCCAGAAGGCGATATGGCTTTATTACAAGACTACTATAACATGATTCAAGCAGCTACTGATAAAGAGACTGTAAATGAATATTCTCAAAAGATTATTGATTTACATGAAAAGAACCAATGGTTAATTGGTTATACAGCTCCAGACCCATTAGTTGTAATGATTAAAAACAACTTAAAGAATGTGCCAGACAAACTAATTTTCTGTGATGAATTTAGAGGTTATGGTCATTCAAAATTACAACAATATTATTTCACAGAAGAAAATTAATTATTAGCCAGTAGACCCTCAGGGTCTACTGGTCTTATAAAGGCTAGAAAGGTGATACAATGTTTAAATTTATACTTAGAAGATTGATCATTATGATACCACTTGTACTCATTACTTCAATGGTCGTGTTTGCGGTTATTCAATTACCGCCAGGGGACTATGTAACAACTTATATTGCAACCTTACAAAATGAAGGTGAAACAGTTGATCAAAAGTTGATTGAAGATTTACGAGAAGAATATGGTTTAGATCAACCACTACCTGTTCAATATTTCAAATGGATGAAGAATATCATAACAAAAGGCGATTTTGGTTATTCTTTTTCTTATAACAAGCCTGTTAATGATGTTATAGGCGAAAGAATGGCAACTACACTCATGATTTCAGGTATAACATTGATATTTACTTATGCCGTAGCTATACCAATCGGTATCTATTCGGCCTTACACCAATACTCAATTGGTGATTATATAGCAACAATCATCGGTTTTTTAGGTATGGCGACACCTAACTTTTTACTTGCCATCCTACTTATGTTTGCCTCATTTAAATGGTTTGGCGATCCGATGATGGGACTTATGAGCGTTGAGTTTATAGATGCGCCCATGAGTTTAGCCAAGTTTGTTGATATCTTAAAACACTTAATCATCCCAGTAATCGTAATCGGTACAGGTGGTACATGTGGTCTTATTCGTGTTATGAGAGGCCAGATGTTAGATGAGCTGGATAAACAATATGTACTTACAGGTCGTTCTAAGGGTCTTGAGGAAAAGAAGATCAGAAGAAAGTACATTGTAAGAGCAGCTTTAAATCCAATTGCTTCTTCAGTTGGTTGGAACTTAACAAAGATCTTTTCTGGCTCAACAATTACAGCCATCGTACTGAACTTACCAACACAGGGACCAGTTATGTTAAGTGCCCTTAGAAATCAGGATATGTACCTTGCAGGTACATGGCTTCTGTTTATGAGTGTATTAACAATGGTAGGTACATTAATTTCAGATATTGTATTGGCTTGGTTAGACCCACGTATTAGACTAATGGATTCGAGGATGTAGAATGATAAGTTTATTTAAAAAGAGAAAAATTGAAGATGAAGAAAAGTATTTCTTTGCATCACAGTGGACTTTGATGTTTAAGAAATTGAAAAAACATAAATTGGCGCAAATCAGTATCGTGATTCTTATCCTCTTGTATACGCAGATGATATTTGCACAGTTTGTATCACCTTATGGTTTAGAGAGTTTTGATAGTAAGGTAGTTAATGCACCACCTACTAAGATACATATGTTTGATGAAGATGGGATACATCTGCCTTTTGTTTATGCTTATGAGCAAAAAAGAGACCCGGTTACCTTTAGAAAGTACTATGCAGAAGATACTTCTAAAAGATACCCAATCAAACTATTTGGAAAAGGGGAATCTTATAAGTTTTTAGGTTTATTTGAAACCGATCGTCATTTATTTATTGTTGATCAACCTGCAAGGATATTCTTGTTTGGTACAGATAAATTGGGTAGAGACATCTTTTCAAGGATTGCACTTGGTAGTCAGATTTCACTGACGATTCCACTTGCAGGTGTGTTTATTTCCTTTATCTTAGGTATTACAATCGGTTCTATATCGGGTTACTTTGGTGGCCTTACAGATACCATTATTCAAAGAATTATTGAAGTTATCAGATCTTTCCCGACACTGCCTTTATGGATGGCTTTATCGGCTGCTATACCAGCAAGAATCCCTGTTATTCAGATGTTCTTGTTTATAACGATTATCCTATCCTTTATATCATGGACGGGTCTTGCAAGAACTGTAAGAAGTAAGTTTATGTCACTAAAGACGGAAGATTATATCATGGCTGCAAAGGTTGCAGGTGTGAGTGATTTCAAGATCATTTTAACACATATGATTCCAGGTTTTATTTCTTACTTGGTAGTAAACATGACTCTTTCTATTCCTGGAATGATTATTGGTGAAACATCGATGTCTTTTCTAGGTTTAGGTATTAGACCACCAGCTACAAGCTGGGGTGTACTTTTACAAGAAGCACAGCAAATTCAAAACATAGCCTTGTATCCATGGAAGCTTGTACCATTATTCTATGTAATAATCACAGTACTTGCATTTAACTTCTTTGGTGATGGCCTAAGAGATGCTGCAGATCCGTATAAATAGATTGGTAGGTAAAGATGGAAAATAAAAATGTCTTAGAAGTAAAAGACTTAAAAGTTTATTTCGATACTGAAGACGGCGTGATTAAAGCAGTAGACGGTATCAGTTTTGAAGTAAAAAAGGGAAAAACACTTGGCCTAGTTGGTGAATCTGGCTGTGGTAAGAGTTTGACCTCAAAAACAATCATCGGTATTGAACCGAAGACAAGTAAGGCGACTGGTGAGATCATTTATCATGATTCTAAAGAAAAAACGTCAACAAACCTAGTTGCCTTAAAGAAGAATGGGCCAGAAATTAGAGCTGTACGTGGTGGAAAGATTTCAATGATCTTCCAGGAGCCGATGACAGCATTTTCACCTCTGTATACAATCGGTAATCAAATTGTTGAAAATGTTCTTTTACACAGAACAAAGGACAAGGTAGAAGCTAAAAAAATTGCCATTGAGATGATGAAAAAAGTAGGTATTGCCAATGCTGAAAAGCGTTATGACCAGTACCCGATGGAATTCTCAGGTGGTATGAGACAGCGTGCTATGATTGCCATGGCCATGTCATGTGAACCAGAGCTTCTTATAGCAGATGAACCGACTACTGCACTTGATGTAACCATTCAAGCCCAAGTGCTTCAGTTGATGAAGAACCTTCAAAGAGATATGGACATGGGTATCTTGTTTATCACTCACGACTTAGGTGTTGTTGCAGAAATGTGTGATGAAATAGTGGTTATGTATCTTGGTAAAGCTGTAGAAAGAGGAAGTGCAAAGGATATATTCAAGGACCCAAAACATCCATATACAAAAGGTTTATTAAGATCCATTCCTGTATTAGGAGACAGATCTAAATCAAGACTTGAATCCATTGAAGGTACAGTACCCATTCCAATTAACTTACCAGACAGATGTGGTTTTTATGACAGATGTGAACATGCCATTAAAGGTAAGTGTGATGTAAAGCCAGTTTCAATAACAAAATTAAGTGAGTCTCATCAAGTAAGATGTTTCTTATATGAGAAGGAGGATTAAATGGCAGAAAAAGTTTTAGAAGTCATTGGTCTAAACAAGAGATTTTATCAAAAAAAGAAAATGTTCCAGGATCCAATTCCTCCAGTAAAGGCAGTAACAGATGTGAATCTAACGGTTTATAAGGGTGAAACCCTATCAATTGTTGGCGAGTCAGGTTGCGGTAAAACAACCCTCGCTAGATGTATAGTTAAGGCCATTGATTCTAATGAAGGTGAAGTATATTACCATAATAGAGATGGTGAAAAAATAGATTTCTTAAACGGTGATAAGAAAACTTTTAAGAAGCATAGAAAAGACATTCAAATGATTTTTCAGGATCCTTTTTCATCGCTAGATCCTAGAATGACCGTATTTGATATCATTTCAGAGCCATTAAAGGCAAACTTTAAACTGACCAAAGAAGAAATTGAAAAGAAGGTATCTGATATTGCAGCTGCAAATGGTCTAAATATCAACTACCTAAGAAGATATCCTCATGCATTTTCAGGTGGTCAGCGTCAGAGAATTGGTATTGCAAGAGCCCTAGTCACTCAACCAGATATCGTGGTATGTGATGAAGCGGTTTCTGCACTGGATGTATCTATTCAGGCACAGATCATCAACTTGCTAAAGGACTTACAAGAAGACTTAGGGATTACCTATGTATTTATTGCCCATGATTTATCAGTTGTAGAACATATTTCTGATAGAGTGGCAGTCATGTATCTAGGTAGAATCATAGAAATTGCTAAAACGGATGATTTGTTCTTTACACCAAAACATCCTTATTCAGAAGCACTTCTATCAGCAGTGCCTAAGGCAGACCCTACTGAGAAAATGGAAAGAATTATTTTAGAAGGTGAAGTGCCTAATCCTATGAATATACCGTCAGGGTGTCATTTCCATCCTAGATGTTCATATGCAACAGATAAATGCAAAAAAGAGGTGCCGGCTCTTGTAAAAATCGGTGATAATGGTCATGAATCAGCATGTCATTATGCCAATGAATTAAACTTAAAGGGTGTATAATAACTCAGTCCTTTTGGACTGAGTTTATATTTTTTTATCTGTTGATGACAAGAAATGCAAACTAGTAGAAAAATACGATAGAAAACGAGTAGTATTTTGCCTATGTCTTTTATAAGATGAAGGTAACAAGGAGTATAAAATGAACTTTAAAAAAGATAAAGTATATGACTTAAATATAGCCTATATTGGTGGTGGTTCTCAAGGCTGGGCTTGGGGCTTGATGAGTGATTTAGCCTTAGAACCATCTTTAAATGGTAGAGTTAGACTCTATGATATCGATCATAAGGCAGCTGAAAACAATGCTATTATCGGTAATGAACTAAACAAAAGAGATGATGTGAAAAGTCAGTGGCATTATGTAAAATCGGATTCACTAAAAGATGCTTTAACAGGAGCAGATTTTGTGGTGATCTCCATTTTACCTGGTACATTTGATGAAATGGATTCAGATGTTCATACACCAGAAGACTATGGTATTTACCAATCTGTTGGTGATACAGTTGGTCCAGGTGGTATCATCAGAGCTTTAAGAACGCTGCCTATGTATGAAGAAATAGCCCTAGCAATCAAAGAATATTCTAAAGATGCCTGGGTGATTAACTTTACAAACCCAATGACACTTTGTACAAGAATGCTCTATAAGACTTTCCCAGAAATTAAGGCCTTTGGTAATTGTCATGAAGTGTTTGGTACTCAGAAGTTACTGATATCAGCACTTAAAGACATCTGTGATATCGATGATGTAAAAAGAGAAGAAATCAAAGTAGATGTTGTTGGTATCAACCACTTTACATGGGTTACAAAAGCAACTTACAAGGGTATGGATTTATTCCCAATTTACGAGCAGTTTGTAGATAAGTATTACGAGACTGGTTTTGTAAAAGAAGGTGATGATAATTGGATGAACAATGCCTTTGCATCAGGACAACGTGTTAAGTTTGAGCTATTTAAGCAATATGGTTATATTGCGGCTGCCGGAGATCGTCACTTGGCTGAAGCATGTAAGGGATCTTGGTTCTTAAAGTCGCCTGATAGAGTAAAAGACTATACTTTTGGTTTAACAAAAGTAGATTATAGAAAAGAAAAGCAAAAGAATCTTAGAGAAAAAGGTTTAAGATTAAGAAATTTAGAAGAGCAATTTGAAATCAAGGAAACTGGCGAAGAGGCAGTTCAGCAAATGAGAGGTATTTTGGGACTAAGAGATTTTGTTACCAATACCAACCTTCCTAATAAAGGTCAGTTTTCTAACTTACCTAAAGATGTGGTCGTAGAAACAAATGCCTTATTCAGAAGAGACCGAGTGATGCCAATTACCATGGGTGATATGCCAATGAGTTTATTAGGTCTTACTATGCCACATGTGACCAACCAAGAACTGGTGATTGAAGCTGTAACAGAAAGAGATCTTAAAAAAGCCTTTAGAGCCTTTATAAATGATCCGAATATGAAGCTAGACTTACATGAAGCAAGACAACTCTTTAATAAGATGGTTAAAAATACGGAAAAGTACTTACCAGACTACTTCAAGAATGTAGAGGTATAAGATGGACTTAACAACACTTGCGATACGTATTGGCTTAGCCGTTGTTTGTGGGGGTTGTATAGGTGCTGAAAGAGGTAAAATGAACCGTGCTGCTGGTTTCAGGACACATATATTGGTTTGTTTAGGTGCAACCATTATAGCCTTGATTCAAGTTGAAACGGTTCATGAAACGACACAAATGATCCTGAAAAATCCTGAGCTGGGTCAAGCTTTAAAAGCTGACTTAGGTCGGATTGTTGCCCAAGTGGTTACTGGAGTCGGTTTTTTAGGAGCAGGAACAATTATGGTGGACAAGGGTTCTATAAAAGGTCTAACAACAGCCAGTACCGTTTGGGTAGTGGCTTGTGTCGGACTTGCCATTGGTCTTGGTTACTATGAAATTTCGATCATAGCAACAGTCGCTATTTTATTTGTTAATGTCGTTTTAAAGAGATTTGAGCATGTAGGATACATCAACTTCCAAAAGAAAAATGGTGCAAAGTACTATAAAAAGAGAGGCAAAAATGAAATATCTTAACAGAGATATGATAAAAGATGAAGTAAAAGACATTGGGGTCATTCAGTTTGGTGAAGGTAATTTTTTAAGGGCCTTCGTTGATAGACTTCTCTTAGATCTAAATATGGGGGTTGTTGTTGTACAACCCATAGAAAATGGCCTGGTAAAAGACTTGGAAAAGCAAGGCTATTTATACACGCACTTTGAAAAGGGTGTGGAAAATGGCGCCTATAAAGAAAATAAGGTCGTCAACGACGTTATTGTAAAAGGCATCTTGCCTTATGAAGACTATGAGGCCTATTTAGACTTAGCTGATTTAAATGCAAAAGTCATTATTTCAAACACAACTGAAGCAGGCATTGTTTACGAAGCAGAAGACAACAAGGCTTGTCCTAAAACATTTCCTGCCAAACTGACCCAGCTTTTATACAGACGTTTCCAGCTTGTAGGAGGCGATATAAACGAAGGTTATTCAATCGTGCCTTGCGAACTTATCGAGCAAAATGGAGACAAGCTTAAAGATTGCATATTAAAGTATGCTGACTTGTGGCAATTAGAAAGCGGATTTGTCGATTGGGTCAACAAGGGGTGTGATTTTGTTAGCACACTGGTTGATAGAATTGTGCCAGGTTATCCAAGAGATAAAAAAGATGCTTATGAAAAGGCATTGGGTTATAGAGATAACTTTATGGTAGAAAGTGAGACATTTATGTCTTTCGTTATTGAAAAAAATGAAAGATTACAGGAGAGACTGCCGCTCGATAAGGTAGACAAAAGAGTTGAGTTTGTGGATGACATCAGACCTTTTAGAACAAGAAAAGTGAGGATTTTAAATGGTCTTCATACTTTTATGGTGCCTCTTGGTATTTTATCAGGTGTCAATACGGTAAGAGACTTTATAGACCATGAAAGCTTCGGCAAACTTGCGCTTAAGGTTTTAGAAGGTGAGATCATACCTTCTATCCAGGCTGATAAAAAAATGTTAGAAGACTTCGGAGAGGCAGTATTAGATAGATTTAGAAATCCTAGCTTTGACCACTATTTACAAAGCATTTCACTAAATTCTATTTCTAAATACAAAACAAGAGTCTTGCCATCAGTAAAAGACACTTCAAAGGGCTTAAAAATGTCTTTGGCTGCTTTAATTGAGCTTTACTTAAGTGATTTAGACAATAGAAATGACAATAGCGATGTTATGGACTTCTTTTCTGCTTTAAAGGGGTCACTTGAAGACAAGGTTAGAAAGGTACTTTCAAACGAATCATTTTGGGAAAGTGATTTATCTGAGTATGCAGACGAAATTCTTATGTATATAAATATCATCAGAAACCATAATGTATTGGAGCTAGTAAATAAATATGATTAGTAAACGATTATTATTTGAAGATAATAAAATAATCACAACAAAACTAAATGAAAAAGACAATGTATCGGTCATCATTTCAAGTGACAAGTACAAGGCATATGTGGGTCATAAGGTGGCGACTTCTTCTATTAAAGAAGGTGAAACCATTATAAAATACGGCATGCCAATTGGCAGAGCGAATAGGTTTATTGTAAAGGGTGAGCACATTCATACACATAATATCAAGACCAATTTATCTGATACCATTGATTATGAGTACAAGCCGTCTTATGAGCCGCTAAAAATGATAGATTCAGACAAGACTTTTATGGGTTATAAAAGAGTAGGTGGCAATGTTGGTATTAGAAATGAACTGTGGATCATTCCTACAGTAGGTTGCGTCAACGGTATAACTGAACAAATGGTTAAGCTTTTTAACAAGAAGCATGACCTAAGTGACAACTTTGATGGTGTACACACATTTACCCATGCCTATGGTTGTTCTCAAATGGGTAAGGACCATTTGTCGACAAAAATGACCCTACAAAATATTGCTAGACATCCAAACGCAGGTGGTGTCTTGGTTGTTGGTTTGGGTTGTGAAAATAACCAACTAGATACATTTGTAAACACACTTGGTATACCAAAAGACAGACTCAGATATTTTAACACGAGTGAAGTAGAAGATGAACTTGAAGTAGGAGATAAATACCTAGAAGACCTCTACCAACTGATGCAAAAGGACTTTCGTAGTCCCTGTCCAATATCAGACTTAAATATTGGATTAGAATGCGGTGGTTCAGATGGCTTTTCTGGTATTACAGCCAATCCTTTAGTGGGCTTGGTGTCTGACTACATCATTTCTCGTGGGGGATCAACCGTTTTAACGGAGGTGCCTGAAATGTTTGGGGCTGAAACAAGGTTAATGGAAAGATGTATCAGTAAAGATGTCTTTTTAAAGACCGTTGAAATGATCAATGAGTTTAAAAATTATTATAAGAGCCATGGACAAGTTATTTATGAAAATCCATCTCCAGGCAACAAGGATGGTGGCATTACGACCTTAGAAGATAAATCTCTAGGCTGTACTGAAAAATCTGGTAGAAGTCCTGTTGTAGATGTTTTGAAGTTCCATGACAGGATCAGCCAAAAGGGCTTAAACCTTTTAAATGCCCCAGGCAATGATATTGTTGCAACAACAGCTCTAGGCACATCTGGTTGTCAGATGGTATTATTTACAACTGGTAGGGGTACACCATTTGGTGGTTTTATTCCAACACTTAAGATTTCTACAACAAGCGCTCTTTACAAGAGAAAAAAGACTTGGATTGATTTCAATGCAGGTTCTTTGGTTGAAGGTGTTTCAAGTGAAGAGGTTTTAAATGATTTAATTGACTATATTTTAGAGGTTGCCTCTGGTAAATGGGTAAATAATGAAAAAAATGATTTTAGAGCCATCGGTATGTTTAAAACCGGTGTCATATTATAGAGGTGACTATGAAAACATTTATGTGTGAAGATTTTTTATTAGAAAATGAAATATCAAAAGAATTGTACCACAAGCATGCCAAAATCATGCCGATTTATGATTACCATTGTCATTTATCACCTAAAGAGATTGCAGATAACCAGGCTTTTTCAAATATGACTCAAGTATGGTTAAAGGGCGATCATTACAAGTGGCGTGCCATGAGATCATTTGGCATAGAAGAAAATGCGATTACAGGCCATGTAAGTGATTATGAGAAGTTTAAGGGCTTTGTTGATATGTTGCCCTATACCATTGGTAATCCAATGTATCATTGGAGCCATTTAGAATTGAAAAAGTACTTTGATATCGATAAGCCAGTCAATGACTTAGATACCAAAGAGCTTTGGGATACATGTAATAATCAATTAGACCACTTAACTCCTCATAAGTTGATTGAAATGAGTCAGGTAAAGGTCATCTGTACAACAGATGATCCGGTAGATACCTTAGAAGATCATGACAGAATTAAAGAGTCTTCATTAAAGGCAAAGGTACTGCCTACCTATAGACCAGACAAGGCTATAAAGATTGAAAATGAAGCTTATCTTGAATACATCAAACTTTTAGAAGCAGTCAGTGGTCATCCCATCAAAGGTGTAGATGATGTTATTAAGGCCTTGACCATTCGTATGGACTTCTTCCATGATAAAGGTTGTAGGGTATCTGATCATGCACTTGATACGGTTGAGTACTTAAATGATGATGATTTAGCAGAACAAGCATTTAAGGTTATCATGAATGGAGAAAACTTAAGTGATAAGATGCGAGCTGCTTATAAGGGCAAAATCATGAGAGCCCTTGCCAGTCATTATCACAAGAGAAACTGGGTCATGCAGCTTCATATTGGCGCTCAAAGAAACAACAACAAGAGACTCTTTGAAACAATGGGACCAGATACAGGTTTTGATTCTATATGCGATCAAAATTTCTCTATCAAACTGGCTGAGCTTATGTCTGATTTAGACATAAAAGCGGAACTGCCTAAAACAATTCTTTATACCTTAGATCCATCTTACAACTATGTTATTGGGACTATGATTGGTAACTTCCAAGGTGGTGGTATTAAAGGTAAGATTCAGTTTGGTTCAGGCTGGTGGTTTAACGACCAAAAAGACGGCATGATAGAACAGTTAAAAGCACTTTCTAATCTAGGCCTTCTATCAACCTTTGTAGGCATGTTAACGGATTCTAGATCCTTACTATCTTATACAAGACATGAGTACTTCAGAAGAATCTTGTGTCAGTTTATTGGAGACATGGTCATGAAAGGTGAGTACCCTCATGATATGAAGCTTCTTGGTAAGATTGTAGAAGACATATGTTATAACAATGCTGTCAACTACTTTGACATTGAGGTATAAATGAAAACAATACTTTTAAAAGGTGATGAAAAAAAAGCTTATAGGGATCCAGCAGTCTATTTTGAGAATGATACCTTTTATATGTACTTTACTTATGTAGATAACTGTGAAAATGGCCCTTACTTGAGACTTGCTATGACCACATCGAGAGATTTAGTCGAGTGGACTGAAGTGACCTTTTTAACTGAAAAGGACAAATCTAAAAACTATTCGAGTCCAGGCAACATTATAAAACATCAAGGTCTTTATTACTTGTGTATTCAGACTTATCCTCGTGAAAACGGTGAAAAGTATGGTAATATAAATTCTAGAGTCTACTTCATCACCAGTAAGGACCTTCTAAAGTGGTCTGAACCAGAACCGATTATGGTTAAGGGACAAACGCCATTAGAAGACTTGGGTCGAATGATTGATCCTTATATCATTAAAGATAGACAAGAAGAAAAGTACTGGTGTTTCTTTAAGCAAAATGGCGCCTCATTTTCTTCTTCATATGATTTAAAGCACTGGACCTTTGAAGGCAGCGTAGAATGCGGGGAAAATCTATGTGTTTTAGATTATAATCATAAGTATAGACTCTATCATTCGCCTCATAATGGTATTGGTATTTTAGAATCGGAAGATTTGAGATCCTTTAAGGATTTAGGTACCTTGTATTTAGGGCAAGAATACTGGACTTGGGCAAAAGGCCGTTTAACAGCTGGCTTTGTACTTCAAGTAGAGAATGAGAAATATCCAAGATATCTGATGTTTTTTCATGGTTCTGGTCCAGAAGATGAAAGCATAGATTTTGATAAAAATGCCTCCATAGGACTTGCATGGAGTCATGATTTAGAAAACTGGGAGTGGGCAGATGAATCATAAAAAAATGTTCGAAAACCCTGATAGAGCGTATACAGCGCTCCCTTTTTGGTTTTGGAACGATAAATTAGATGAAAAAGAGATTATTAGACAAATTCATGATTTTAATGACAAGGGGATACATGGCTTTATCATTCATCCGAGAAAGGGATTGCCTAGATCGATTGAGTATATGTCAGAAGTCTATTTAGATTTTGTTGAGATAGCGGTAAAAGAAGCTTGTCACCTAGATATGCAGGTTATCTTATATGACGAAGCACAGTATCCTTCTGGATCGGCTCATGGTGAAGTTGTTAGAAAGAATCCAGACCATGCATCCAAAGGTTTAAGGATTGAATACTTTGATACAAGAGCATCTTTAGAGAATTATCAAGTTGATGAAGATGAGAGACTCTTGTTGATGCAATCAAGAGACGACAAACACATGGCATTTATTCAATGTTTTTCTGGTGGTACCATCAGAGGGATTCATGAGGATGAAGATGATCATGAAAGCCTTGCGCCTAAGTCGGCAGATCTCTTGAATAAGGCTGCGACATTAAGTTTTATTGAGTCAACACATGAAAAATATTATAAAAGGCTGTCTAAGTATTTTGGTTCTACTATTATTGCCATGTTTACAGATGAGCCTAAAATACTGGGGAGATGTTCAAGAAAAGACATCATCCCATGGACGGATGACTTGTTAAATGAGCTTATTTCTAGAGGTTTTAAGATGAATGATATGGAGACCTTATTTGATAAGAATGACCTTTATGAAAAGACTCTATATGAACTGATGTCAGAACGATTTTACAAGCCGCTTTACGATTGGTGTGAAGACCATGAAATAGGACTTACAGGCCATCCTGAAGGCAGTGATGATATTGGTCTTTTAAAGTACTTTCATATACCTGGCCAGGACGTGGTATGGAGATGGATTGCGCCAGAACTGACAGGCGTTGAAGGTATCCATTCAACCATGGCCAAGTGTTCAGCCGATTCCATGAGACACAGAGGCAGATCGAGAAATGCCAATGAAGTTTTAGGTTGCTGTGGACCAGACGGTATTCAATGGGCACTGACGATGGACGACTTTAAATGGTACATGGACTACCTGTTTATTAGAGGCGTTAATATGATTTATTTACATGCCTTCTATTATTCAGTGAGAAGTGAAGTCCAGTTTGGAGAAAGGCCACCTGATGTTGGTCCTAATAATATCTGGTGGGACCATATGAATCAAATGAGTGACTATATCAAACGTATGTCATGGCTTTTAACCGACGCTTCTAATCAGGCTAAGATAGCTGTGATTACAGGTCATAAAGACCTGCCATATGAAGAAGTTAAAGCTTTCTTTGAACATCAGATAGAGTTTAACTATCTAGAAGAAGAACTCCTAGACAAGGCTATAATAGAAAATGATAAGATTTATATAGAAAATCAAGTTTATGACAAAGTCTATATTCATCATGCCAGTGATCATCATAAGGCATTACTAGAAGGATTAGAAAAGGTAACTGCGCCAACACACCAGTCAGCCTTTAAACATATTAGGTACAGTCATATCGTTAAAGAAGGCATCTCATATCATTTATACTGTAATGAAGGTGAAGAAAAAATCAATTTTAAGACAAGAGCTCTTTCGAATCCAGAAATCTGGAATCCGTGGACTGGTGAAATATCTGGTGTTGAGATTATCAATGATGACATGGTTATCCCTTTAGAAAGACGACAGCTTTTAATTGTGACATCAGGTAATAAAGGCTTTTTAAGACATGAATATGAAGATCTTTGTCATTTAGAAGACTGGACCTTAGATGGTAAGAAAGTTGATTTAAAATTTGAAGAAGTCGATTATTCTGGACCAATGGTCTATGAAACGACTTTTACAAGTGACGCTTCTTCTGTAAGGTTAAATCTTGGTAGTGTAAAAGAAATGGCAAGTGTTTATTTAAATAATCAATTAATAGGTACATCTATGTTTGCACCACATTACTTTGATTTAAGTGAACATCTATTAGAAGGTACTAATCATTTGAAAGTCATTGTTAAAAATACCATGGCCAATCACTATGGTACAATACTACCATCTGGTTTAATTGGTCCAGTAATACTTGAAAAAAAGTACGAAGAATAAACGAGCAATTAATAAGTCCTTTCAATGTGAAAGGGCTTATTTTAATGAATGTATTCAACAAAAACAATTTATTTTGTTGAATGGAATCCACAAAAGTGGTAAAGCTTTGGTATGGGGCCACCGTCTGTAGTTTAAACCTGAGTGGAAAGTAGGTCGACAAAGAAACATATGAGATAACATGTACTTAATACAGTTTTGGTTAGTTAGGATTCAAGTCAGCTTTATTCACATATAAAAATTATCTAATGTGAATTTGAGTAGTCTCTTGGTGAAGACTTAGTGATTTTTTTAAAGACTCTATAGAAGTTAGAGTAATCCTTAAAACCGCATGTTTCAGCCACTTCAGTCATGAGGTGGTCATTTTTTATCATTGTTTTTGCCAGTTGAATTCTTTTAGACTGGATATATTCTAAGAGGGTAAAGCCTGTCTGTTCTTTGAATAAATGGCTTAAGTAATACTTGTCCATGAAATGTTTTTTGCTGAAATCTTCTAAGTTAAAATCATGAGTAAAATGCTGATCTAAGTCTTCCTTTACTTTTAAAATCCTTGAATCCAAGTCTTTTGGCTTTTCTTTTTCCTCATAAACTTTATAGAGTTCAACAAAAATCTGTACCAAAAGATTTTTCATTTCTAGCTTACCGATGGGATTGTCTGAACATGCTTCTATAGTATCAAATAGCCTATTTAGTTTATCAGTATATTTAAAACAGTTATAGAGGCCAAGAGGTCTGCGATCAAATATAGTTAAAGGATTTAAGTCTTCAAAAAAGCTTTCAAAGGCTTCTGGCTTAAACTGTATGAAGCGTCTCTTATAATCTTTGTCATCTATTGTTATGGGTCTATGGAGTTCCTTCATGTTGGTGATGATGATATCACCCTTGTTTAAGTCGTAATAGTTACCTTCAATGAAGTAACGGATGTTGTCGGATTCTGCCTGATAGATTTCATAAACATCGTGTAAATGGATAGATACATCACACTTTTTAGATGATTCCTTATGGAACTTGTACTTGTCTGAACTGTAAATAGTATTCATATGTCACCTCAAGATTAGTTTATAAGAAAAACGCAATATCTGCAATGTATTTAACAAGATATGCAATTCCTTATAGCTATTTCATTTTCTATAATTAAAGTAGAATAAGGAGGAAATACATGAATAACTTTGTATTAAGCGGGTTTTCTGATGAGATTAGTTCAGATTTTACAGTTCAGCTATCAGAAATGAAAAAAATGAACATTGCATATATTGAGGTAAGAGGTGTTAATGGAAAGAACATCTCAGAATTGACTAAAAGTGAAGTCATTAAAGTTAAAAGACAATTAAAAGACTTTGGTATCAAGGTATCAGCCATAGGCTCGCCAATTGGTAAAATTAAGATGACAGATGACTTTGAAGCACACTTTGAAATGTTTAAGCACATTGTATGGATTGCTGAAACATTAGAAACCCCATTCATCAGAATGTTTTCTTTCTACATGAACCAAGATGAAACAAGTAAGTATAGAGATCAAGTGATAGAAAGACTGAGTTCTTTTAAAGATTATATCAAAGATAAGAAAATTGTCCTGCTTCATGAAAATGAAAAAGAAATATATGGTGACACACCAGAGAGGTGTTTAGACTTATACAAAACTTTAGGTGACGATCAATTTAAACTTATTTTTGATCCGGCTAATTTTATTCAGTGTGGTGTCAATGTGAAAGAGGCCTATGATCTATTAAACAAGTATGTATCTTATTTCCATATTAAAGATGCAACGAAAGACGGCAAAGAAGTGCCAGCAGGTATGGGAGTTGGTAATCTAAAGTATTTGATTGAGTCTTTAAAAGAAAAGGGTTATGATGGTTTCTTATCCGTAGAACCTCATTTAGGAAACTTCCAGGGTTTTGATAAGCTAGAAACATCAAGTGTAGATAAAGAAGCTTCTGATGTTTATAAGTTTAAACTGGCTGTGAATGCTTTAAGGACGATCATTGAGGAGGTTTGTCATGATTAAGATAGGGGTCGTTGGTATTGGTAATATGGGCACTTCTCATGCCAGAAATCTTTATGAAAACAAGGTTCCTGGTGCAAAACTTTCAGCTATATGTGATATCAGTAAAGCTAGAAGAGATTATGCAAAGGAAGCTTTTAAATTTGTAAAGATCTATGATGCCTATGAGGATATGTTAAAGGGTGATATTGATGCAGTTATTGTTGCAACGCCTCATTATGATCACCCGGCTATGGGCATATCAGCGCTAGAAAGCAACTTACATGTACTTGTTGAAAAGCCCATAGGTGTATATACAAAAGCGGTGAAGGATTTAAATGAAGCCTCTAAAAAATCTGATAAGATCTTTACTATTATGTACAACCAAAGAACAAATCCTCTTTATAAGAAGGTTAGAGAACTTGTTCAAAGTGGAAAAATTGGTGTTCTAATAAGGGTTCACTGGATTTGCACAGATTGGTTTAGAACTCAGTCTTATTATGATTCAGGTGGATGGAGAGCCACTTGGAAAGGTGAAGGCGGTGGTGTGCTTTTGAACCAATGTCCGCATCAACTGGATCTTCTTCAGTGGATTTGCGGTATGCCTAAAAGTGTCAGATCGTTTATGTCATATGGTAAGTACCATGATATAGAAGTCGAAGATGATGTTACGACTTACATGGAGTATGAAAATGGTGCATCAGGTTTATTTGTTACCTCTACAGGAGAAGCGCCTGGTGTGAATCGATTAGAGATTTCTGGCAGCTTAGGTAGACTTCTTGTTGAAAATGGTAAGATTGTCTTTTACAAGAATGAAGTAGATATGATAGATCATCTCAATACTTCAAAAGAAGGATTCAAAAAACCAGACCTATGGGTATGTGAGATACAAGTTGAAGGTGAAGAGACTGGACATGTAGGCATTATGAAAGACTTTGTGAATGCAATTTCAGGTAGTGACCAGTTATCACCTGGTGAAGAAGGCATCCATGGCTTAACTTTATCTAATGCCATGCATCTATCTTCTTGGACAGATAGTCAAGTGACACTACCTATAGATGAGGACCTGTTTGAAAGACTGTTACAGGAAAGAGTAGAAAAATCTAAAATGAAAGACGTTGAATCCACCTTTATGGATGTAAGAGGGAGCCACTAATGAAGGTGGCAATTATAGGCTGTGGTAGCATTTCGGAGGTTCATGTTAGAAGCATAGAAGCACTGGGTCATGACTTAAAATACGTCTGTGATTTAGACCAAGAAAAGGCCAGCAGGTTTTCATTGGCTTATGTCAGAGACTACAAATCACTCTTTGATAAAGATATAGATGTGATTCATATTTTAACACCACATCATTTACATGTTCAGATGGCAATAGACTGTATTGAAGCCGGTAAACATGTGCTTCTTGAAAAGCCAATCGGCATAGAAAAGGAAGCACTTAAGCAGTTAGATGAGGCTATCAAATCTAGTAATGTCAAAGTAGGCGTCATCTTTCAAAATCGTTTTAACCCTTGTGTTAAAGAGCTTAAGCGTATTATTTCTACAGAAAATCTTGGATGTTTCAAAGGGTCAAAGTCCATCCTGGCATGGAATCGAGACGAATCATACTATCAAACGGATTGGAAGGGGAGGCTATCTACAGAAGGTGGTGGACTTCTTATCAATCAAGCCATTCATACTTTCGATTTATTGAGATACTTGATAGGTGATTATTCTAAGTTCAGAGGTATGCTTTCAAATCTATCACATCCTGATAACGATGTAGAAGATACCGCGATGATAGAGTTTGATTATAATCATGGTGGTAGGGGCATTTTTATGGGTACTTTAAACCATAAAAAGAATTCAAGTGTAGAAATTGAACTTGTTTTTGAGAAATCCACTTTTAGGTACATGGATGGCAAGCTTTATAGAGATAGCCTAATCATCATGGAGGATGAATCAACGCCTCATAAGGATTACTATGGTTGTGGTCATAGAGACTGCATTAAAAACTTTTATGATCACATAGAAAGGGATGAAAACCTTGTGATAAGCTTTGATGATGCCAAGAAGACCAATGAAGTCATATTAGATATTTATAAGGAGTTATCATGATCAGTGCACAGTTGTATACAGTAAGGGATTTGTTAATGGATAAATCTGAAGACGATATTGAAAGCGTCTTAAAAGAAATTGCAGATATTGGTTATAAAGGTGTTCAACTATCAGGCATAGGTAGGATGACTGATCAACTTGCTGATACCTATCATAAGATCTGTCAAAAGCTCAGTTTAGAAATTGTTGCTACCCATTTTTCTTTAGATTTTATAGAAGAAAATTTAGATGATCTTGTTAAATGGCATCATTTGTGGTCGTGCAGGTATACAGGTGTTGGTGCCATGCCTGATCATTTAAGAAATGAAAAAGGGATTCATGAGTTTATTGTTAGGATGGAGATTCTAGCAAAGGCACTCAAGAATCATAATCTACAATTGATATATCACAACCATAAGTTTGAGTTTGAAAAATCAGGTCAAAAGACCTGGATGGCTATTTTACAAGATCACTTTAATTACACAGAATTCGAATTAGATACCTATTGGTTGCAAGCTGGTGGTGTGAACCCAAGTAAATGGATAGAAAAAGTTAGAATAGATGTGATTCATTTGAAGGATTATAAAATAAAAAATGATCAAGTCATGTTTGCCGAAGTAGGAAAGGGCAATCTTGATTTTTATGAAATCATAAGTGCATGTAAGAAAAAACATATAAAGCATTATATTGTCGAGCAGGATACCAGTGATGATCCACTAGAGAGTTTAAGAATAAGCTATGACTATTTAAAGAATCTGATTTAAGATTCTTTTTTTTGAAACCATTTAGGTTTTTTCTTTACTTTATTAGTGAAGGACATAAAAAACTAAGAAAAGAGGAAAAAATGAAAAAGATTATAGTATTATTAATGGTGGCACTTATGGCAATGAGTGTATTTATAGGATGTGCGGGTAATAATGAAACATCAGTGGAAGAAGTTCCAACTCAAGAAAGTCAGGTAAGAGCTAAAGTACTTGTTAATATTTCTGGTGTGATTGCAGAAGTTGATGGTGAAAAGGTGACATTAGAAGATGGAACTTTCATCATCATTAATGAAGATACGGTATTTGCAGATGATCCTGATAATGGTGTTGAGGCAGTTAATTCTGAGATTCAAGTTGGAAACTTTATTCAAGGCTACACAGCAGATGAATCAAGTGATCCAGTTATTGCATCAAGGATTTACATCAATGAACCTGCGCCTAAACCATCTGCTAAGGTTGCTGTTAATATTTCCGGTAAAATTGTAGAAATTGACGGTAACAAGGTAAAACTTGATAATGGTATGTGGGTTGTTATCACTGAAGAGACTATCTTTGAAGACGATCCGGATAACGGTGTTGAGGCTGTTAATTCAGAACTCAAAGTAGGCAATTATATAGTAGGCTTTACTTTAGATGATTCAAGTGATACTGTAACAGCTTATCAAATCTATTCTAATGGAACATTAGATTTTTAGGAGAAGTGTATGAATGACAGTTCGATTATAGAACTATTTATAAAGCGTTCTGAACAGGCTATAACAATGACAGCTGAAAAATATGGTAAGTATTTAAATAAGATTTCATGGAACATTCTTCATAATCATGAAGATGTAGAAGAGTGTGTCAATGATACATATTTAAGTGCTTGGAAGCAAATACCTCCAGATAAACCTGAGAGGTTTTTGCCTTACCTAGGTAGAATAACAAGAGCCTTATCTTTAAATAAATATAACTACTATAAGGCAAAGAAACGCAACAGTCAGTTTGATATGGTCTTATCAGAGTTAGAAGATTGCCTGATGGCGACTGAGACTGTAGAATCGTCTCTTGATGCCATGGAGCTTTCAAAAGCCATCAATACATTTTTGAAGTCTATAAAAAAGGAACACCGGATCATTTTTGTCAGAAGGTATTGGTACTCAGATTCGATTAAGGACATTGCGAAAATAAGACAAACTAGTGAAAGTAACGTCAAATCCATTTTATTTAGAGTAAGAAAGAAGCTGGAGTCCTACTTGATTAAGGAGGGAGTTTTAGATGAACAGTGAAACACTTTATCAGGCAATTGGTCATATAGATGATGTGTATATTTTAGAAGCATCAGAAGAAAAGAAGCATTCTAAACATAGAATATACTTAATTTCTACACTCGCAGCCTCAATCGTTCTATTCCTAGCATTTAACTTTATGAGTACGAGTCGACCTATAATTGTCATAAACGACATTCAAATCATGAGTACAAAAGAAATTCCTCTAGATACCAGTGGATTAACAAAAGGCGATGATGTGGCTTATTTAAATAACTTTGAAGTTCCTGATCAATTAGGAAGTCTTGAGCTTATCAGTCAAATAAGAAATCTGTATCTAGATGATAATCAAAAGGTTATCTATGATAAGTTTATCTTTGACTATTTAAATCCTAATAGAGACCGTCTAGTAATTACAACATCCAAATTAGATAAAAGATCAACTTTTACATACTTTGACCATGAAGTCAGCATAATAAACGGTCAGGAGGTCCTATTAGGAAAATCAAATGGTATGACTTATCTTGCAGAGTTTATGATAGATGATATTTTTGTAAGTGTTCAATCAGATGGATTAAATGAAGAGGCATTCCTAGAAATCATTCAACTGTTAATCGATGGACAATAAGCTAAAAAATATTGCCAAACTTGGGACTAATAATTCGCCAAATCAGGGAATGAAAACGCGCCAAATTAGGGAATTGGTGTTATAGATTAGGAAGTATCATAGTAATCCAACTATTGATTAAGCAATCGATATAAGTGCAACATGGTGTGTGTGATCTAACATCAAGTTTCTGAAATCATTCATTTGTAAACATCTGAAAAGGACATTAAATATCGGATTATGCACATTTATGTAACTTCCATTTACTTATATACTTAAATGTGGAGGTAAATATGAAAAGAATAACAGATCAAGCATTTAATGCTTATGGATGTCCACATCAAGCCAGTGATTTTAGTGATGTGTATAAGACATTGAAATATGAAACACCAACCACCGACCAAGTCGAATATGTAGCTGACTTTGAAAGATTTAGTAAAATGAAGTCGTCGATTTCATATAAGTATTTTGGTGAGCAGTCCATACAGATTGGTTATTGCAATGGCCTTAACAGGCAAGTAGATGCACTTGAGTATCATAAGTCTAGTGAAATCATTGTTGCTGGTACAGACCTTATTTTAGTACTTGGTAAAAGACAAGATATCAAAGAAGGTTATGATATATCATTAGCAGAATCCTTTCTAATGAAAGAAGGAGAAGTTGTAGAAATCTATGGTCCGACACTTCATTATTGTCCGGTAAACTTAGATGGACAGTTTAAGGCAGCCATCATTTTACCAGAAGGCACAAATACAGGATCTGACAGTGCGTATGCTAAAAACAAATGGCTCTATGCCCATCCTAATAGCCCGGAGGCAAAAGGTAATATTTCTGGTTATCTGAAAGGTGACCTGTTAAAACTTTAGACACTATGTGTCTATTTTTTTTCACTTAATGTTATAATAGAGGAGATTTAGAGAAAGGATTTAAAATGATAGGGGCAATAATTAAGAAACACCGATTAGATCAAAATCTTAGCCAGGCTTCTTTGTGTGAAGGTATCTGTGCAGTTTCTTACTTGAGTAAGATTGAAACGGGTCATGTAAATGCCAATAAGGAGATTATTGATTTACTACTCAACCGATTAGGACTTGAAATGAGTAAGGTCTCAGATAAACTTGAATCTAAGATAGATGACTTGTTTACAGAAGCCTATTATGGCAGGTTTGATGAAATGCATCATATTTACAAGGAACTGAAAGCATTCTCTTATGATCTGGCCAACTCTTCATTGGCAGTCAAATGGTATTTTCTTGTCTCAGAAGTTGCATCAGAGGAAAGAAACTTAAGTTTGTTAGATGAATCTTTAGACTTATTATCTTCTTATAGTCCCTATTTTGAAGCTGATGATTTTTATTACTATTACTATTTCTTAGGTATGAGATCATATATTAATGGCCACTTAAAAGAAGCTTATGACTTCTTTAGTAAATCAGCAAATTACTTAAGAAAAGGTCGAAGTGTTTTTCGTATGCAGATGATGGATTTTCTACTAGGAGATTATGTTAATGCCATACGTTTAGGTCAAGAAGCAAACCAGCTATTAATGCAAGAGGGCAACCTTTATTATATGATTGATTCTCTGCAGTTACTTGCAGCTGCTTATTCCAATGCCAAGCAAGTTGAGACAGCTATGGATTTGTATAATCGTCTTTTACAAATGGGTTTATACTTAAAAAGGGATGATATCTTATATGGTGCTTATTACAATATTGGTGCTACTTACCTAGCCATTAAAGACTATGATAATGCTCTTATTCATCTTAAAAAAGTGCTTCCTTTTCTAAATGAGTTAAACCAGTGGCATATCTTTGTCACTTATCAAAAGTTGATTTTAACTTATATAGGTCTCTGTGATTTTGATGAGGCCAGAGCTTTATTAGATAAGGTAGACAAAACATTTGAAACTGTTAACTTTGAAGATGAAATCCTTATAAAATCATTTGAATGGCTGATGTTTTTTAAAAATAGTGATTCACCTTATAATGATCCTGATTATCTTCAAGCTATCAAAGCCACTTATGAAGCATCTAGTAAAGGTAAACATCATGGTTATACACTTTTCTTTGGCAAGTATTACATAGAAGCCTTAAAAGCAGGAAGGAAGTATAAAGAAGCATTAGAAATAGAAGAAAAATTATAATTTTCTCAAATTGACGCGTTAAAGGTTTTTTAATGCGTTTTTTTAGTGTAATTTTCTCAAAACTACCCTGTTATATTCATCTTACGTCTATGCTAACCTATTTATAGGAGGCAATTATGAATAAAAAACTTTGGACAAAAAACTTCACACTTATTATGATTGGCACCTTGATTTCAGCGGTAGGTGGTGTTGGTCTTAATTTAGCCTTATCTGTAACAATATATGACCATACAGAATCAACTTGGTTAACAGGTATATATGGGGCCGTAACTATGGTACCAACTATTATCTTACCAATACTGGTCAGCCCGATTATAGATAGATATTCAAGGAAAAACATCATTGTCAGATTAGACTATATGATGGGTAGTCTCTTTATTGTATTTGCCTTTATAACTTCTAAAGTGACTTTTAACTACTATTTCTACATGATTATAGGTCTAATCATCACTTTAAACAGTGTGGTCTATCAGCTGGCCTATGCCAGTCTATTTCCAAACTTGATTCCCAAAGGTATGATGCAAAAGGGATATGCAATTGGTAATCTAATTTATCCCTTAACCAATGTTTTAATTTTACCTGTTGCAACTTTTGTATTTAAGCATTTTGGTGTATCGATATTGTTTGAGATAGAAGGCATTTTCTTACTTGCTGCTGCTAGTTTTGAAAGAATGATTGACATAGAGGAAGTTACCCATAAGGTGGCTTTTGAGGTCAAGTCACATATCAATGATATCAAAGAAGGTTTTTCTTACCTATTCAAGGAAAAAGGCATTTGGAATGTGTATCTCTTTTTTGTGGTCATGATGTTTGCAGATTCATTTAAGCTTTTGATTTATCCTTTTTTTGAACAGCACCCAGACTTAAGCCTGATCCAGTATTCGCTACTACTGTCTCTTCAGTCAGCAGGCTATATGTTTGGAGGTCTTCTTCACTATAAGATAAAGGTACCTACTCATTTAAGATATTTGCTTTCACTAGTAGTGTATTTAACTTTTGCCTTATTTGATGCAGTATTTTTCTTTATGCCATTTTTCATTATGGTTCTTATGAAGTTCATGCTTGGTATTATTGGTATGAACTCAGCCAATATACGTGTAACATCCATTAATGCCTATATTGACGACGATAAGAGGGGGAGATTAAATGCTGTCTTCCAGACCATGGTTGGTATGGCCATGGTTTTAGGCAAGCTTTTTACAGGTTGGCTAGGTGCAAGTTTTTCTTATGAACATATAGGCATATTTTATGGTCTTCTTGTCAGTATTGGCGTCTTAGTATTTATTGTTAGAAATCAGAAGGCTGTCAAATTTTTATACAACCGTGAAGTTTAACCCACTATTTGGTGGGTTATTTAATTGGATGGGTATTATTAATTTAGGATTGGAGGATGAAAGATGTAGTATAATTAGATAAGATAAGTTTAGGAGTTTGTTATGACTATTAAAATTAATCATGAATCACACATCAGCATCTATATGCAAATTTATCATCAAATAAAAAATCGAATCATAGATGGAGATTTACATGAAGGTGATCGTCTTTTATCGGAGAGAAAGCTGTCTCAAGTATTAAATGTAAATAGGACCACGATCTTAAGTGCTTATGATCTTCTTAAAGCTGATGGTTTGATTGATTCTTTTTCTGGCAAAGGTACTTTTGTAATTTATAAGACCATTCAAGCTGGAGACCATAACAACTATTATGACTATGACTTTGAAGGCATGTATTTAAAACATCATAATGGTAAACATGATGATGTGATTAAGATGATTATGGATGATGGTATTAGGCGAAGTAACATCTTCTTTGCGGGAGGACTTCCAGCTGAAAACCTCATACCCAATGAAGCGTTTCATGATATCTATAGAGATCTTTTAAATGATAAGACCTTAAATGTTTTATCATCAAGTGATGTATCTGGTGTAAAAACACTCAAGCAAATGATCAAAAATCTAATGATTGAATCATCTCCTTCACTAAAAGAAATACTGGTGACATCAGGTGCCCAACAGGCTTTGGATTTAATCTTTAAAACTTTTCTAATACCAGGTGATGCAGTGATTGTAGAAGAACCAACATTTTTTGGTGCCTTACAGCTGTTAAAGCATTATGGTGTTAAGACAGTGACTGTTCCTATGGACAATCAAGGCATGGACACAGGGGTATTGGCTTATTTAATAGAACGTCATCATCCTAAGTTTATTTATACCATTCCGACTTATCATAACCCTACAGGTATATCGATGAGCTTAGAAAGAAGAAAAGACCTGCTTAAGATTGCTAGTCATTATAATGTTGCTATTATAGAAGACGATCCTTACAGTGGACTGGTTTATGAAGAATCTTATCCTAGTTTGAAATCACTTTCAAAGTCTAATCATGTGATTTATGTAAGCACCTTTTCAAAAACCTTATCACTTGGTCTTAGAATTGGGTGGGTAACTGCTTCAGAGGAAGTCATTAAACTTTTAGTTAGAAATAAGCAGATTTCTGATTTACACGTAAACACCCTCAACCAATATGCCTTAGCTAGCTTTATTGAGTCAGGTAGCTATAGAGCTCACGTAATCATGGTGACTGAGTTCTATAGGAGAAAAAGGAACTTAATGATTCAAATGCTTAAGAAGCATTTTGAGGATATAGAATATGAGTGCCCTAAAGGCGGTTATTACATTTGGCTTAGGTTGAGCAGTGATGTTTCTATCAGGAAACTATTTGACCTTTGCAAGAAGAAGGGGGTCATGATGACACCTGGTTATCATTTTAGTCAAAGTAATGGGCCATATATAAGACTCAATTTCTCTTATCCAAGCGAGGAAGAGATAATAAGTGGCATAAAAATCATAAGTGATTGTTATAATGAGTTGAGAAAGTAGGTAATTATGAAGAAAATTGGAGTATTGGGTGGTATGAGCTGGGAATCTTCTTTGGAATACTACCGGATTATGAATGAAGAAGTTAAAGACCAGCTTGGGAAAACACATTCTGCAAATTTCTTGATGTATTCTTTTGATTTTCATCAAGTAGAAGTTTTGCAACATGAAAACAAATGGGATGAGTTGACTGATTTAATGGTAGACGAGGCTAAAAACTTAAAAGCTGCGGGAGCAGACTTCATCGTAATCGCAACCAATACCATGCATTTAATGGCACCTGCCATTGAAAAAGAAACCGGTTTAAAGGTTTTACATATTGCAGAAGCGACAGGTCAAGAAATTATAAAAAGAGGCCTTAAGAAGGTATTACTTCTTGGGACTAAGTTCACCATGGAAGGGGCTTTTTATAGAGATATTTTAGAAGCCATGGGTATTGAAGTAATGATTCCGGATGAAGAGGATAGACAAAGGGTTCACGATATCATTTACCACGAGCTGATTTTAGGAGATATCAAAACTGGAAGTAAAAAAGCTTATGTGGACATCATTGAAAAGATGGCTTTAAAAGGTGCAAGTGGAGTCATTCTGGGTTGTACAGAGATTCCTCTTTTGATACAAGAAGGTGATGTTTCCATTGACGTATTAGATACAACCTTTATACATGCAAAAGCTGCAGTAAAAAACGCTATCATTCGATAGCGTTCAATTATTTTTTGCGGTCATTAATGGCTTTAATTAGATTGAGAGCCACCTTAGGTTTTCTATCATATGTTAGAAGTCCGTTGATTTCTTGTTCTACGTCTGTTATTTGGGTATAACAGTAGCCGTTTACATGATTCGCTTCTTGTAGACCTGTGATGACTGCTTCAACTCTTTTTATAAAGTCATCATCATCAACAGCATTTGTATAACCCCAGCCTTCAGTATCATCCTTTTGATAGGCAATACCACCAAACTCCGAAATAATCATGGGTTGACCATTGTAACTCCAGCTCGGTGCATAAAGAGAACGTTTGGCAGGTTTAAAATTAAGTACATCATCTATATTGTCATAAGATTTTTTAAGGATGTCTTTATTGCCTTGATAATCATGGATAGTGAATAAGTCAGAGATGGTATGGTCCCAACCATCATTTGAAATAACAAACCTAGTCTGATCAAATGTTTTTGTTAAGTAGTATAGTGAAGTTGCAAAAGCTTGCTGGTCCTTGTTGGTTTTAATGAAATCTACACCCCATGATTCGTTAAATGGTACCCATGAAATGATACAAGGATGGTTGTAGTCTCTTTTAATGATTTCCATCCATTCTTTAGTAAACTTTTCAGCGCCGTCTCTTGTAAATGTCATAGCATTGGCCGCTTCTGACCATACCAAGAATCCCAGTCTATCTGCATGGTATAGAAATCTAGGATCTTCTACCTTTTGGTGTTTCCTAACACCATTAAAGCCCATTTCCTTACATAACATAATGTCTTTTATAAAGTCTTCATCTGTTGGAGCTGTTAAGATCCCATCTGGCCAGTAACCTTGGTCTAACAGTAGCTTTTGATAATAGTCCAAGTTGTTTAGAAGTACCTTGCCATTTTCAGCAGATACCTTTCTAAGGGCAAAGTATGACTTTATATAATCATCCTTGTAAGAGAATGTAATATCAATCAGTTTTGGATTTTCAGGTGTCCATTCTAAAAATATCGGTTGACGCCATTCAGCCAGTTTTGTGTCTGAAAGATGGAAGGTTCTCTTAGACTTGTTATGAACAGAAACCCTGTCTTTAACATAGACTGTACCCTCAAATGAGATTTCAACTTCTATATCCATATCCCCATTTGTAAGGAATTCAACTTCAATAGACTTATTGTCTAAATCAGGTGTCATGTAAACTGATTTTAAGTAAGTATCAGGTACTTGTTCTAACCAGACCGGTTGCCATATGCCAGTCGTTCTTGTATAGAAGATACTTTCAGACTGATCTTTCCAATACTGCTTGCCTCTTGGTAAATCAAGTGCTCTTGCATCATCCCCGGCCCTTACAACAAGTATGTTTTCTTCTTTTATATAATCGGTGATATCAACTTCAAAGCCGATATGACCGCCTTCATGCATACATACATGTTGGCCATTGATCCAGACATCTGCTCTGTAGTCAACTGCACCAAAATGTAGGATGGTTCTTTTTAAATCCTTTAACTTAAAGCTTCTTTTGTACCAAACTACATCATGAACGGATGTGTCATGAATACCTGAAAGTTTAGATTGATAAGCAAAAGGAACTACAATGTTCATGTCGTATTCGGTATCAAGATACCACTTCTCTTTAAGACCCATATTGTTGTCGTCAAATTTAAAATCCCAGTCGCCATTTAGGCAAGTAAAATGGTTTCTTTGAAACTGTGGTCTTGGATATTCACTTCTTGGAAGCATAATTTCTCCTTTGTTCTAATTATTTTGTAATAAATCATCTTTTGTCTAATAATATATAGGAATATCAGGGATAAATCAAGTGTTAATTACAATATATTTGTAATATAACATCAAGTAGCTATGAATTTTACATAAAATATGCTATTCTAACCTAGAAAGGTGGTCCTATGGAATCAAAGCACTCAATTAATGACAAAATATTTGTAACAAAAGTCGCAAAAGCGCTTTCAGTAGAAATGCGATTAGATATCATACTACTCTTAAATGAAAAAGATAGAAATGTAAGTGAGTTGTCAGACCTTTTAAATGCCCCTGTCTCTACAATTGCCAACCATTTAAAGGTACTAGAAGAAGCAAGAATCATAGAGACAAGATTCGAGCCAGGTGTAAGAGGCTCTCAAAAGCTTGCAAGAATCGTCATGTCGACACTTGAAATAAACATTCTTCTAGATATGAAAAAACATACGCACATTAAAACACATTATGTGGACATGCCTGTGGGTAATTACTTTGAATGTGACGTTTATCCACCGTGTGGTATGGCATCTTCAAAGAATCATGTGGGTATTGTGGATGATCCAGGCAGTTTCTATATGCCAAACAGGCATGAAGCTGAACTGATATGGTTCACATCAGGCCACGTAACTTATAAGTTTTACAATCCGTTAAAAGATGTTTCTGTACAAAGTTTGGAGTTTATATTTGAATGTTGTTCTGAAGCACCAGGTCATAGAAATGATTGGCTATCTGATATCACCCTTTGGCTCAATGATAGAGAACTCACTACCTTTGAAACCTTTGGTGATTATGGGGATAGAAGGGGAGATTTAACACCGGCATGGTGGCATGATAGCCTGACTCAGTATGGTCAATTGATGAATCTGAAGATTTCAGATAAGGGATGTTTCTTAAATCAAAAGCATGTTTCTAATATAAGATTAGAAGATATCTATTCTCAGGTGATTGATTTTAAGATAGGGATTAAAGATAATGCCAGTAATATTGGTGGTATCAACTTATTTGGTCATGAGTTTGGTGATTACAAGCAAAATATTGTTATGAAGATTAATTACAAATAGCCACGCAATGCGTGGCTATTTTTTATAGGTCATTGAGTTCGTTAATTGTGTTTTGGATATTATCATTTACATCTATATGGTGAATTTCAAGCTCTTGATTAATTGAAAGAATAGAATTTAAATAGCCTGGCACTGAGTCAAAGTCTTCTGCTTCAATAGCTGATTTAATGTTTTCATTAAGTGCTTTTCTTTCTGCTCTTAAGTTATCAAAGTAGATTTTATCTTCTTGTCTTTCAGCCTTTTCAGCTTCATTTTCTTCTTTCATAAGAATTAGGTCAGCGTAAACCTCTGTTTTGTAAGTTTCAAATAATTCTTTAGATTCTTCAATTGTAATCTCTCCAGCTTCAACTTGAGCTTTAAGTGCTTCTTTATAAGCTGTCATCAGTTCTTTTGCATCACCTCTTAAACCTTCGATGTATGGCTTCCATACATTTTCTACAAGATCTGCTAAGTCAGCTTTTAAAGTTTCTCTTTCAGCAGAAAGTGTATCCTTTGATTCAAACAATCTAGACCATTCATCGTAATTTTCTGGTGTGTACTCTTCAACTTGTTCAAGTCTGAAATCTTTCCATTCTTCTGTTTCTACTTCCTCAGCGAATACTGCACTTGGAACCATAAGTAGCATCAATACTAAACCCATCATCATTATCTTTTTCATATTTACCTCCACTTTCGTATGTGTTTTGTTTGTAACTACATACTACAGATAGACTGTATGAAAAAAATATAAAAAGTATGTGAAAAGTGTGAGAACAACTTCTTTTGTAATAAGAACTCTGTTCATCGAGTGCTTAGTTGCTTATGAAAACAGGTTTTATACCAATAAAAACCGTAAACATTAATTATAGTTTACGGTTTCAATAGTTATTGTCTTAATTGGTTGTTTCACTTTTCATCGATTGGGATTCCGCCTAATAACAATTCAACTATTTTGATTTCTTCTCTTATTTTTTCTAGTATACGATAATCTCTATTGTTCATAAATTTTAATGACCTTTTTGATATCAAGTAATGAGTTTGAAGGAATTGGTGAATGAATGATGTCTATTTCTTTATCCAGTTTTTCCGAAATTTCAATTTTCATCTCAGAGATTCTAAATAGAGATACATAAGGTGTATTGAATTCAACTAATAAGTCGATGTCACTCTCATCTGTTGCCGTACCGTCAGCATATGAGCCAAATAGGTCAACGCTTTTTAATGCGTATTTATCAACTAAGGCGATAATTGCTTCGGTTATGTTTTCTAAAGTTAACATTTTGACCTCCCTGTTATATGACAACTTATTCACTCTTATTGTACAAAATCGCTGCGCGATAGTAAATGCGTATAACGATCTCCACAATTTTTATATAAAAATAGGAAATATGTTTCAATCAACTAAGATCGATGTATGAATAAAGTACCCCTACCCATTCACACCACATTTCCTAGTTATATCTTACCACTTTTTCATAACTTTAATCAAACTAAATCATCTTCTTTGTAGGGGGCAACTATTACTCACTACGAAAGGAGATTTTTTATGTTTGAACCTAACGATTATCTAAAGAAAGTTGTTGAGTTTGCAACTTTTAGAAACCTCACCCCTAAAACCTTAGAGAACTATCTTTGTGCTATCAGGCTTTATCTTAATTGGCTTTTATCCAACAATATTTTGCCAGAAAATGCTACATATGATGATATCCGCACTTTTCTACTGCATTATAAACTCGAAAGAAATTGGACCAATCGTAGTGTTAATATCTATATTTCTAAAATCAGATTCTTTCAACTCTATGTTCTTGAGAAAGATTGGAACTATTATCAGGTACCATTTCTTAAAATCGACATTAATTTGCCTATTATTTTAGCTCAGAAAGATATGATTCATTTTATCAACACTCTACCTCATCTGAAAATCAAAGCAATTTGCTCTCTGATGTACGGATCTGGTCTTAGAGTGAGCGAAGTTCGCCGACTTGAATATCATGATATCAGTCGAAAAAATATGCAAATCTACATTCGACCATCTAAATCAAGACAGGATCGCTATGCTATTCTTTCAAAAACAACACTTGATATTCTTTCAGAGTATTGGAAAGTATACGGAAAACCAATGGCACTTCTTTTTCCTAATGCGACAGGTGAAAAAGCCATTTGTACACAAACCGTTGATTATCACATTAAGCGACATCTTAAACAATTAGGCTGGTCCGAAAAGCTTTCGCCTCATTCTTTTAGACACGCTTTTGGAACACATTTATATGAGAACGGAACTGATTTGTTGACGATTCAAAAGTTGCTTGGACACAAATCAATCCGGTCAACAACCATATATGTGCAATTAGCTAGTTTAAATAAACTTGGTGCTACAAGCCCAATGGATTGGAGGTAATTATGACTTATTCAATCCAAGAAATTCTTACTATCGCCAATGGAAAAGAAGATTTTCAATTTCCTGTTCTTAACGAACGTAAAGCAGAAGTATTAGATCATATTTTAAAGTGTAAAACACCTTATATGGGGGGTCACATATCTATTTGTGATGATTGTCACAATGAAACTATCCACTATAATTCTTGTAGAGACAGGCATTGTCCTTGTTGTGGTGCTATTGTTAAAGAACAATGGATCGACAAGACAAAATCTTCACTAATTGATGCTCCTTATCATCACATAGTCTTCACAGTGCCACATGAACTCAATCAATTTTTTATGTGCAATGACAAAATCATGTATGACTTGTTTTATAAATGTGTAGCAGAAACATTAAAAGCTCTTTCCAAAGATCCTAAGCATAAAGTTGAAGCAGAAGTAGGCTTTATTTCTATTCTGCATACTTGGGGACAAAACCTATCTTTTCATCCACATATTCATGTAATTTTTCTAGCAGGTGGCTTAAGAAATAATACCTTTGTTAAATATGCAAATGAATTCTTATTCCCATTTCCAGTAATCTCAAGACTCTTTAAAGGTAAATTAATTGATCACATCGATAAAGCCTGGAGAAAAAACAAACTAGATTACAAACCTATTTCTGATACAGAGTACTCTAAATTAAAATCAAAACTTCATAAAAAGAAATGGACTATTTACTCTAAAAAAACTTTTGATAGCGCAAAGTATGTCATAGAATACTTGGGCCGTTATACACATAGGGTTGCTATTTCAAACTCAAGAATCATTAAATTTGATAATGAAAAAGTAACTTTTAAATACAAAGATAGAAAAGACAAGAACAAAGGCAAAATAATGACTTTATCGCTAGATGAATTTTCTAGGCGTTTCTTATTGCACATACTCCCAAAAGGATTTGTCAAAATACGATATTATGGTTTATTCAGTAATACTAAAAAGGCTGAAGCTCTATCAATAATTTGGAATGAGACCGAAACTGAGTTATATGTTCCTGAACTCCTAGATTTAACTTCAGCTGAGATTATTCTAAAACTCTTTAATAAAGACATTACAAGATGTCCAAAATGTAATAGTGATCAACTACACACTAAACTGATAAGAAGAAAAAAACGAATTCAACTTGAATAGTTCTTTCTAAACTTAATAACCAAATCATTACAACATTCCTGATGTTGTAGCTTCGAGTGTCATTTTTTACATAACATGCAGTAAGAATTAAACTCAAGCCTCACAGAATCGATGAGTTAAATTAAACAAGAAATAGTTTTATCATTGAAATCCCATAGCAGACGCTTTTGTACAAAATAAAAGACTAAAAAATCTCGATATAGTTGTTTTTTATAACAGCTATAATTTTATGCTCGCATTTTTCATTCTTTCAGTAATAATTATAACATATTTACAAAGTATAGAATAATGTGTGTTAACGTTTGTTATGCAAGGCATATGTAATAAAATAAAAGAGCAGCGATTTCTCGCTGCTTCCTTTTTACGCTTTAAACACCTCTGTGTTTTTCATTCAATCAACTCCTTTCAACATGTATTCTGATTTCCTGCAGAAAATCAGTGGAGTTTAGGATTGCTCCTTAACTGTACCGGTAAGTTAATTATGCCACCTGGTAAGGACTTTTCATATCGATACAATGATTATAATTAATTTCTACATATTAAAGACCTCTAAAGTTTTGGCGCCATTTAACTGGGGTTGTCTTTAAGTGTTTTTTAAACATCTTATAAAAGACAGATATATCATGATAACCGATTGTAAGTGCTATAGACTGAACGGTCATATCAGTATCTAAAAGTAGCTGCTTGGCTTTTTCGAGCCTTAGTTGAATCAGATACTGAGAGGGTGTCAGATGGTGCTTCTTTTTAAACTGTCGTGTCAGATGATCAGGTGAAAAATTAAAGAGCTTGCTCATGGACTGGATGGAGATGTCTTGATTGTAGTTGCTTGATAAATACATCATCATTTGGTCTGCTATATGGTTTGAGTTTAAGATATGCTTTTCTTCACTGAGTTTTTTTAGAATCCTCAAGAAAGTGATTTGACTCTCTAAGTCATCAAAAGTATTTACTTTCGAGAGTTTATCAAATAGAGGTATAAACATATCTTGATTAAATTGTCCTCTTTTGTCTAAAGTGATGGTATGTTCTAAGTGGTCAACTTCACTTCCATAGAAATGAATATAGTAATACCTTGGTTCATAGTCACTGGTAAGTCCTTCTTGCAAAAGACCGGGCTTTTGTATATACCACTGACCTGCAGAAACTTCTATATTTTTAGAGTCTTCTCTAAAAGTAAGTGTGCCTTTTAAGACCATGACAAGGACGTAGTGGTCAATGGTTCTTGTCACATGTTTTTCACCTTTGTAAAATTGTCTATAGTTTGAATAGTTATAATGGGGCAAAGCGTATTTATCAAATTTCATGGTTTACCTCGTCGGAATATGCAAACTTCTCAGCGGAGTATGCAATAGTTATTATCTATTTTAGCAGATATACTAGTGATAGTAAAATCGGAATTTGCGAGGTGTATATGTTAAAAGAATTTGATTTAAGCAGGATAAAGTTAAGACAAGATTCAGAAATCTTTAGAAAAATGATCTTAAATGAAAAGTATATTCTATCTCTAGATTTAGATAGAATTCTCCATACAACCAGGTTACAGTGTGGTGTTGAATCTAGGGTCAAACCATATGGTGGTTGGGAAAACCCTGAGGGTGGCGTCAGGGGACAGTTTATAGGTCACTATGTTAAGGCCTGCATCAATATGTTCAACTACTATAAAGATACTGATAGGTCGGTAGACTTTTTATCAAGGGTTGAGTACATCATTGAAGCACTTTATGAATGTCAAGAAAGCTATGGCAATGGTTATCTCAATGCCATACCTGAAAGTCAGTTTGATTTTTTAGAAGAGATGAAAGACCCTGTTCGTGGTGGTGTCCCTTACTATGTAAGTCATAAAATGTTTGTGGCGGTGCTAGAAGCCTATAAATCATTTGGTTTTTCTAAAGCGCTAGAGATTGCCATAAAGATGGCAGACTACTATGAAAAGAGACTTGAGAAGTTTTCTCAATCGGAGTTAGACATCATGTTTAATACAAGAAGGTATCCTACTGGCTTCTTTAAGGAGTTTGGCGGCATGTATGAAGCCCTTCTAGATTTGTATGAAATCACGGGTGAGAAAAGACATATGGCTCTTGGAAAAAAGTTTGATCGTAAGTGGTTTAATGACATGCTTTATAGGGACGAGGATTTACTGGCAGTCAACAAGGAGCATGTAAACAGTGAGATACCTGTTATAAAATCTATGATCAAACATTACAAGATGTTTGGAGACCCTTACTATAAAACTGGTGTAGAAAACTTTATGAAATGGATGGAAAATGGACATGTTTTTCCTACCGGAGGACTAAGTGGTGCTAGTGCCTACAAAGACTACGGTGCAGAGCTTTTTACTTATCCCAATTTATTTTATGACCATATTACAACTTCACCTGGTCACAAGTCCAATCACAGTGGTGAGTCTTGTTGTAGTCACAATATGAACATCATCAACCAGAAAATCTTTAAGTGGGATAAAAACATTGACTACATGCATCAGTTTGAAAAAAGATATGTAAACGCAGTTTTGTCTCAGCAGCATCCTGATACAGGTATGTTCATCTATAACCAGGACTTGAAGTTTGGATCTTTTAAGGAATGGGGGAGTGAAGAAGATGCCTTCTGGTGTTGCTATTGTACTGGGATTGAAGCCTTTTCTTCACTTGCAGAAGGTGCTTATTATTATGAGAATAACCATCTCTATATTACAAACTATTTAGACAGTGACCTATCATTTGATGAAATGAATGCTCATATAAAAATGAAAACAAACTTTCCAACTAGCGGATCAGGCTGTATTCAAGTTGATTCTGAACATGAAATTCTTATTCACCTAAGAGTGCCTAAGTGGGCAGGTAAAAAGTCTTATATTAAACTAGATGATAAGACTATGAAAATGACGCCAGGAGAGTTTGCCATACTGAAGTGTAAGGATTCTACGATTGAGTTTAACTTTGAATACACCCTGTCTTCAGAACCTATGCCGGATAGACCTGAATATATCAGTATTTCCTATGGTCCTCATGTCTTGGTAGCATGCGGCCATGAATCCATTGGCTTTACTGGTGGTGAAAAAGACTTGCTGGCATCCTTTAAGCCTTTTGGAAAAGACAATCATTTTAGAGTCCAGCTAGGTCCAATAGAGGATGATGAGCTGGCAGTATTTAAGGGGACGAAGACAATTACTTATAAGCCGATTAGTGAAATCGTGGATGAAATCTACAATGGTTACACCAGAATATCTGAGCCTAGAAAGGAAGTCATTGTAGGTAGTATAGATATCCATCATCTTAAGGGTAAGGCGCTTGAAATGACCGAACTAGGACTGACTGGAAAAGAGATTACCTTTGAAGTAAATATAGATTCAGACAAGCTTAACTACATCAAGATGTGGTATTCAGGTGATGAGACCGACTTTAAAGATATGGGAGTCGATTATATAAGGCTATTTGATTTTGAGATTATTGAGAATGGGAAGCTTATTTATACCGTTGCAACCCAGCATTTGATGAAAGAATCACCAGGGTTGATTTATGACGTTATTTATCCAATACCTATAGAGCAAACAAGAAAGAAGAAGAAACTTCAAATTAGGATTCGAAAGAAAGACTTTATGGATTACAGAAGGCAAGTTTTCTATAAGGGCATTATTGGATCCTTACTAGACAAGATTCAAATACACACTTATGGAGGGACTTATGAATAATCAATTTGAAAAGTTACCACTTGGAACAATTGAAGCGGGTGGCTGGTTAAGAAATCAGCTAGAGATTCAAGCTGCAGGTTTAACAGGTCATATAGAAGATCAGTGGTCTGAACTAAAAGATAATGGATGGAAGGGCGGACGAGGTGAAAGTTGGGAAAGAGGTCCATATTATTTAGATGGTCTTGTGCCTTTGGCTTATACCTTAAAGGATGAAAATCTAATTCAAAAGGCTCAAGTATGGATTGAATGGATTTTAAAATCACAAGATCATACAGGTTTGTTTGGACCTAAAAGTATCATAACGGTTAACAGTGATCTTGATAAAAATCAAGACTGGTGGCATTTTATGATTGTTCTAAAGGTTTTAACCCAGTACCATGAGGCTACCGGTGACGAAAGAGTGCTGCCATTTATGGATAAGTTCTTTGAGTATATGTATGCTAACATTGAAAAGCAAGCCCTATATGGTTGGGCCCAAGCAAGAGGGGCGGAACTTTTATTATCTATATCATGGTTAAGAAAAAGACTCAACAAGCCTTATTTAGAAAGTCTATCTAATATCATTATCAACCAGACAACAGACTGGATAGGATTATTTTCAGATTTTCCATTTTGGAGAAAGGTAGATAGATTTCACTGGAACTCGCATGTAGTTAATGTGGCCATGGGGATTAAGTTTCCTGGTGTCGTTGACGAAACGAGAGGCAGTCAAAACCAAGCCATTGTTGATAAGGGCATAGAATCACTAATGACCTATCATGGTCAAGCTCACGGCATGTTTTCTGGAGATGAATGGCTGTCTGGCACCAGTCCAAGCCAAGGCCTTGAGTTGTGTGCGGTTGTTGAATATATGTACGCTATGGAGGAGTTGACCCGTATATATGGTCATGGCAAGTATGTAGATATACTTGAAAAAGCTGCTTTTAACGCGCTGCCGGGCACCATATCTTATGACTTTACTTCCCACCAATATGATCAGCAAGTCAATCAAGTGATTTGTAATAGAGCTGAAAGACCTTGGTCCAATAGGGATGATTCAAACATGTTTGGTCTTGAACCTAACTTTGGGTGTTGTACTGCCAATATGCATCAGGGATGGCCTAAGTTTGTCTCACATACACTTATGAAATCTGATAAAGGCTATGTTGTCAATTCTTATGTACCTGTAAAGTTTAAGGATAAAGACTTTGAACTAAGGTGTGATTCCGATTATCCTTTTAGAGACAAGGCAATTATTAAGATCGTTACTGGAGATCAAATAGAGTTGCGCTTAAGAATACCAACTTGGTGTCATGCATTTGGTCTTGAGTCTGAGGGTAAGAAGGTAAGTTATTTAGAAGAAAACGGTTATGCTCTTATTAAAGTTAAATCCTCTCAAACATTTGAGGTCAGCTTAAAGATGAGTCCAAAACAGGTTAATAGAGGTTCTTCAACAACCGTTCAGATGGGACCTTTAGTCTACGTTCTTCCTATCAAAGAAGATTGGAGACAAGTTGTTAAAAGAGATAGATTTCATGACTATGAGATTTATCCTATGTCTAAGTGGCAGTATGGACTAAAAGATCAAACATCTTTTGAGGTAATGCATGGTAAGATTAACAAACAAGCTTTTTCAGATAAACCTGTTTCTATCTTAGTAAAAGGACACTTTTTACCTGAATGGGGTTTAAAGAATAACAGTGCAGAGGACCCATACTATCATTATGAGGTTGAAACCGATCAAGAGACAATTGAACTGGTACCGTATGGGTGTACTAAATTAAGGATTGGAGAGTTTCCTTTAATAAGAAAATTCTAGGCAAATATATGCCTAGAGTTTTTAGATTATAGAGATCAAGATTGATTTTCCTTGTAAAAAGTGTGAATATATTTGTTGGATTCGTTGTATAAAATGTAATTATGAAAATATATTCGTTGTATAAAGTGTGATTGAGGATTCCGAAAAATATTTTGGTCTACAAATCTTATTATACCTTGATGTTTAGGATGGGTTGAGTTGGCTGAGTAAAAAAGTCGCCATCATTTTGATAGGCGACTTTCTATTATTTATACCAAACATCTGGAATGATGTCTTTTTCTAGTTCTAATAGTTCTTCAATGATGGCATCAGTATCTGCATACCCATTTGTTAATGGATCTACTAGAAGGGCTCTTCTTAAGAGTGCTTTATCAGCTTTCACAACTGCTTCTGCTGTTAATTCATGAGTATCTAGAACTGTTTCTTGCATACCTTTAAGACCTCTTGGCATGTCACCTACATGAAGGGGTTTAGGACCATCTGCGCCAACTTCACATAAGAGTTCTAAGAAGGCGTCATCATTCATATTTGTGACAGCACCATTGTTGTAAGTATTGATAAAGAACTTCTTATTTAAGTTGCCTGCCATAGACTCAATGATATCCGTGGCATGATCTGGTTTAAATGTTTTCATGTAATCAGAAATTGGTGTTTTGCCTGAAATAAAATCATCTACTTGAACCCACATAGCCTTATGTCTTTCAATTCTTGTTTCATGATCCCATAAATCAAGAGCAGGTAAGTTTTCCTTAGCTGTATTATGTCCCTGATAGAATCTGACATATTCTTTTGTATGTCCTGTACATGTTGGTACATAGCCAAGCCCATCGTATAACTCATAAGAAATGGTATTGTTAAACTTAGCCTTTGCACCGATATCACCGCCATCTGTTTCTGATGCTGCTGCAACTTTTAGTGATTTGGCAATATTTTCAGTGACATCAGCATCTTTGTATGCACCCTTTACAAGGAAGGTAAAGTGGTTAACACCAGCGATTCTGAAGTCAAAGTCAGATTCATTGTATTTATTCATATCAATGCCTGCACGTTCTGCATATCTATTTTTTATATGAGGCATATGAAGACCATCGCAAAGTGCAAATGACTTTAAGTTTGGTGCATATCTTTTTAGTGCCATACCATGTACTGACGTTGGGTTGATGTAGTTGATGACCCATGCATCAGGACAAAGTCTTTCAATGTCTTTCGCATAAGACATGATAACCGGTAGTTCTCTCATGGCTCTGAAGACACCACCTGGACCTATGGTATCACCTGAACACATTCTGATTCCGTATTTTTCTGAAATTCTACAATCGATTTCACGGTATCTAACAGATTCCTTTGCAAAACTTAAAACAACGAAATCTGAACCTTCTAACACATCATTTGCCTGAGTAGAGGATTCGATTTTTAGATCAACACCTTCCTCCTTAACAACCATCTTGGCAAGTGTGGTCATTTTTTCTAAGACCTTTTCATCTGTATCCACTAATGCAAGTGTACCTGAGTTTAAAATATCCGAATGGACCATCTGCCAAATAGCTTCTCTACCAAAGAAAAGACTGCCTGCACCTATAAGTGTTACCTTAGGATTTGAAATTGTTTGATTCATTTTTTGTTCTCCTTACTTATTTACCTAGCGTTTCTTGTTAGGTTCATTATAAAGACTCACTTCTTAAAGTAACATGTGCTATTATCTGAATAAGATATGAAATAGTACGATTTGAGGTTTTATGAAACATATATTAGATGTCTTACAAGATGAGATTACAATAGACAGTAAAAATGAAATTGTGACCCATAAGAAGGGCTACAAGGAGAGAGGTTATAAAATAAAGTATGACTTGTGGACCCTTGTAAAAGGTCATGTAAAGTTCACTTATGAAGATGGGGTATACGATCTAAAAACCGGTGACTTATTTTTGATGTACCCTGGTAAAATCTATCAAGCAGACTTTGTAGAAGAGACAACTTTTATCTATAGTAAATACGATTTACAACTAAACAGAAGCTCTGATCTTTTAGAGATGTTTTCTTTTGATGGCTATTTAAAAATTGAAGAGGATCATGAAATAGCTTGTGTAAGGGACTTGTTTGTGAAGTGTTTTTTTGGAGATACCTTCATGTCAGACTATAAGAAGTCTCAGTATTTTAATGTCATGATGGTTCTGTTTTTTAGAGAAAAAATAGGGGAGGATTCTAGTGTGAACCTAGCTTATCATAAGCTTCTAAAGCTTATGCCAGCCATAGACCAGATGCATGTGGATTATAGACAGCATAAGTCTATGGTCGATTATGCCCTTTTATGTGGCATGTCAGAAAAGTATTTTATTACCTACTTTAAAGAAACCCTTGGTATCACCCCACTGAGGTATTTGATACAGATAAGAATGAGACAAGCTGTGGAGCTATTAAGAAGCAGATCTTTAACCATAAAAGAAATTGCCTATGATTTAGGTTACTCAGATCCCTATAATTTTTCAGTGGCCTTTAAAAAACATTACAAAGTTGCGCCTAGCCGCTACTTAATTCAAGGTAACACCTATCTTTACAAGGAGAAATCTTATGAACATTGATGCCATCATTGACAAGTTATCTTATGAAACCAGAGAAGAAAGTCAGATTATCAAAAGTAGGTCACTGGATTTTTCTGTCTATGCCTCTAAGTCAAATATCGTCGACCATGAGAAGCTTACGTCTGGTAAACAAATGATTGAGATAAGACCCCATACAAGGTTTGTTCATTTTCCAAAACATAAACACAATTATGTAGAAATGGTTTATGGCTTAAGAGGGACGACTCATCATTACGTTAATGGTGAAGCGGTTGAATTAAATAAAGGTGGCCTTTTGATTATGAATGAACATGTCTTGCATGAGGTTCAAAAGTCGGGACTAGATGATTTGGCCATCAACTTCATCATAAGGCCCCTCTTTTTTGATACAACTTTAAAGATGATGCATGCAGAACAAAATAGTATCAAGTCTTTTCTAATAGCCTGTTTAACAGGAGACGATACAGAAAACACCTCTTATCTGTATTATGATGCCAAGGATTATATGCCTGTGAGGCATTTGATAGAAAATATGATTCACCAACTATTTTTGGAATCCTATGATATAGATGTTCTAAAGTATACCATGGGTCTTATGTTTATGGAGCTTGCAAGAAGGCCTGAGTTTCTAATGAATAAGAATGAATCCATGATTTTAAAAATTCTAAAGTCTATAGATCATGACTACAAGACAATTTCACTGAGTAAGCTTTCAGAAGAGTTTAATTACGATGTCTCGACAATTAGTAAAATGATCAAGTCGTTTACAGGTAAGGGGTTTAATGAGCTCTTGATTCAAAGACGGCTTCAAGAAGTATGTTATTTACTTGAGCATAGTCCACTGACTTTTGATGCAATTGTAGACCTAGTTGGCTACTCTAATAAGTCTTACTGCTATAAGATGTTTAAAAAGACCTATGGATTAACACCTAAAAATTACAGAATTCAAAAAAGGACATGAATCTAGAAATTCAGGTCCTTTTTTAGTTGGAATCTTTTTTATAGGCTTTAAGTAGGAGGGCATATACATGAGATTTATGGCAATAGACATTGGTGCATCCAGTGGTAGGCATATGGCTGGAGAAATTGTAAAAGGCAAACTTGTTTTGGAAGAGCTTTACCGATTTGAAAATGGCGTAAAGCCTGTAGAAGGTAAGTTATGCTGGGACTTAGATAACTTGTTTGACCATGTACTTACTGGATTAAAAATGGGCGGACCTGTTCATTATGTAGGCATTGATACCTGGGGAGTTGATTTTGTTTTATTAGATAAAGACGACAATAGACTAGGACCTGATATTTCATACAGACAATACACAAGTACAGAGGCGGATAAGTGTTTGTATGAAAAGACGGCCATTCAATATCAACCCTTTAACACTTACTATCAGTTGATGGATAGAGATTTAAGTGAAGCTGAAACTTTTTTGATGATACCGGATTATCTCAGCTTTCTTTTAACGGGTTATAAGTATTTAGAAAAAACCAACTTGTCGACAAGTCAATTACTTGGTTTGAATGGGGATTTAGACCTTGAGCTTTTAGAAGACATAGGTGTCTCGTCGTCTATTTTTCCTCAAGTAAAAAATGCTGGTACTGTACTTGGAAAGGCAAGTAATAAGTATGATGTGGGCTATGAATACAAAGTCATTATGACAGCTACTCATGATACAGCATCTGCATTTTTAGCTGCCCCTAATCAAGCAAATTCTATCATTCTAAGTTCGGGAACATGGTCTTTACTTGGTTTAGAAAGACAGTCTTATGACGTCAGCGATTTCTCAAAAGACCACAACTTTACCAATGAAGTTGGCTATGAGGGCATACGGTATCTAAAAAACATCATGGGCTTATGGATGATTCAGTGCATTCAAAAAGAACATCATAAGTTCATCTCATTTGAAGACCTATGTATAGGTGCAGAAAAAGAAATCATAGAGACGCTTATAGATGTGAATCATGAGCGCTTTATCAGCCCAGATTCTATGATTTCAGAAGTAAAAGCATCTTGCAAAGAATCGGGACAAGCAGTGCCTGAAAACATTTATCAAATAGCTAGGGTTGTTTATAGGAGTCTGGCAAAGGCTTATGCAGATGCCATTTCAGATTTAGAAAATCACTTTAATAGTTCATTTGACTGTATCCACATTATTGGTGGTGGCGCTAAAGCGGATTATTTAAACAGACTGACAGCAGAGTTTTCAAAGAAAACAGTATTAGCTGGACCCATAGAAGCAACTGCTACCGGAAACATTTTGACGCAGATGATGGCTGTTGGACATATAGATAAAGATAATATCCATTCATTGATAAGAGAATCATTTGAAATAAAGGAGTATAAATATGAAGTATAGACTGAGCAAAGAAGAAAAAGACTGTATCTTAAATAAAATGGATGACTATTCAATTAGTATTCATTGTTGGCAAGGTGATGATGTGGCTGGTTTTGAAAATCAAACTGGTTTATCTGGTGGTATACAGTCAACGGGGTCTTATCCCGGCAAGGCAAGAACACCTGATGACTTGATGCTTGATTTAGATAAGGTTTTATCATTGATTCCTGGTATACACCGTATCAACTTGCATGCAATTTATGGTGTGAGTGATGGCTTTGTTGATAGAGATAAGTTAAAGCCAGAACACTTTGAACCATGGGTTCGATTTGCCAAAGAAAGAGGACTGGGCATTGATTTTAACCCAACTTTCTTTGCCCATGAAAAAGCACAAACCCTAACGCTTTCTCATGTGGATGAAGAAATAAGAAGGTTTTGGATTGATCATGGTAAGGCTTGTTTGAAAATATCTGACTACTTCGCCAAATCTTTGGATACGCATTGCTTGATGAATATATGGATACCAGATGGTTTTAAAGATATACCAGCCGATAGACTAGGGCCTAGACTAAGGTTAAAGGGCTCACTTGATGAAATCCTAAGTGAGGATTATGATAAATCTCTTGTCAAGGTAGCTGTGGAATCCAAGGTCTTTGGTATTGGTATAGAAAGTTATACGGTTGGTTCACATGAGTTTTATATGAACTATGCCAATGAGAAGGGGATCATGTGTCTATTAGACAATGGACACTATCATCCAACAGAACAAGTTCAAGATAAGATATCATCTATGCTTGCTTTTAACGATGAACTGGCCTTACATGTGACCAGATCTGTAAGGTGGGATAGTGACCATGTTGTTTTATTAGATGATGAGACCAAGGCCATTGCTGAAGAAATTGTTAAGACAGATAAGACGGTTTATATTGGTATGGACTTTTTTGATGCCAGCATCAACAGGATTACTGCCTGGGTGATTGGTGTAAGAAACATGCAAAAGGCACTTTTGATGGCCATGACCATGCCTCATGACGAAATGAAAGTCTTGCAAGATGAGGATAAGTTTACAGAACTTATGGTGACTAGAGAGCATGGCAAACTTATGCCAGTAGCAGAACTGTGGGGCTCTTATTGTGACCGTCATGAAACTTTAAGAGATGCTAAGTTAATGGCTGAAATCAAAGATTACGAAAGAAATATTTTAAAGAAGAGAGGCTAAGATGGATATCATAAATAGATTTTGCAAAATGGCTTATGAGGGTCATTTAATGGGATGGCATGAAAGAAACGGCGGTAATTTAAGCTATAGAATGACATATGAAGACATTGATTCTATGAAAAAAGATTTTATTCAGTCCCAGTGGATAGACCTTGACGTGACACTAGATAATCTTTCTAATGAGTTCTTTATTGTGACAGGGTCAGGTAAGTATTTTTCTAATGTCATGAATTCACAGGATGCTATAGGCATCATCGAACTGAATGATTCGGGAGATGCTTACCGAATAAGATGGGGGCTTGAAGGCTCAAAGCCGACAAGTGAACTACCGACTCATTTGATGAATCACAGTGTTAAAAAAGCGCTTGGACACCGAGTGATTTATCATGCTCATACGACCAATGTGATTGCTTTGACATTTGTCTTGCCTTTAGAGGACAAGGTCTTTACAAAAAAGTTATGGCAAATGGCTACTGAATGTCCAGTTGTCTTTCCTGAAGGTCTTGGTGTGGTCGAGTGGATGGTACCTGGTGGTAGAGCGATTGCTGAAAAGACCAGTCAAAAGATGAAGGACTACAATGCGTGTGTATGGGCACATCATGGTCTCTTTTGTTCAGGCAGGGATTTCGATGAAACCTTTGGCCTAATGCATACAATTGAGAAGTCAGCGGAAATACTAATAAAGGTTATGTCGACAGGCATAAATATAAAAAATACCATTACAAATGATAACTTCAACCAAGTGGCTGAGGCTTTTCAAGTAGACTTAATGGAGATATAAATGATTACAGATTTAAGATGTCTATTTCAAAAAAATCCAATTGGGATAGATGAAAAACCTAAGTTATCATGGAAACTGAAAGATTTTATACAAACGCATTATCAATTAAGTTTATATGATGAAGATGAAACACTTATTTATCAGACCGGTAAGCTTTTGTCAAAAGAGAGTGTTCACATTGGTTTAGATTACGTCTTTAAGCCACTTTCTAGATATTACTTTCAAGTCCAAGTCTGGTCTGGTAAACAGTCATTTCTGTCAAAACTTGCATTTTTTGAAACTGGGATTATGGGCAAGTCTGAAGCCAAATTTATCTCTTATGGACAAACAGATATAGCTTGTATCATGTTCAGAAAACAGATAAAAATTAATAAGCCAATAAAAAGAGCAAGGCTTTATACGAGTGGGTTAGGGGTCTATGAGGTTTACATCAACTCAAAAAAAGTTGGAGACCATAAACTTGCACCAGGTTGGACAGAATATCAAGAATATATGACTTATCAAACTTATGATGTTACACATATGCTTGAAAGTATGAATGTACTTGGACTACTGGTGGCAGATGGTTGGTACCAAGGACATGTTTCAAAAAACGTCAAGCTTTATGGTCAGGAGAAAGCGGCTTGGTGTCAGCTCGTTCTAAGCTATCAGGATGGGGATACAGAAATCATCGGAAGTGATGAATCATGGGAGTCATCTTTAAATACACCTTTTATCCAAGCAGACCTTCAAAATGGTGAACACTATGATGGCAGAATAGAGCTTGATTGGTATAAAAATGACTTCGAGCCTGTAAAGACTGGTCTAGATCAGATGGAGACGCTTGTTAAAAATCCTAAGCTTATAGGTGATAACTACTCACCGGTTGAGATTTTAGACATAAGAAGCTGTAAGCTGATCTCCAAGAATAAAAACAAATCTATTTACGACTTTGGCCAAAACATGGTAGGCCTTTTACGCATAAAACTTAGAGGAAAATCAGGTGACAAACTTATTATTTCTCATGGTGAGATGATGGATAAAGACAAGCTCTACACTGAAAATCTAAGATCAGCTGAGGCCAAAGACATCTACATTGCAAAAGATGGCCTACAGACTTATGAGCCAAGATTTACTTTTCATGGCTTTAGGTATGCAGAACTTGAGACGGATATGGAAGTTATAGAAGTGAAGGGCCTTGTTCTTGGTTCAAGCTTAGAGACAAATGGCCATTTCATATGCTCTAACGAAAAGTTGAATCAGCTCTACTCCAATATTCTTTGGGGCCAGAAGGGTAACTTCTTTTCTATACCAACCGATTGTCCTCAAAGAGATGAACGCTTGGGATGGACTGGTGATGCACAAGTGTTTTCAAGAACGGCTATTTACAATTCCTTCACCTATGGTTTTTACAAACGTTACCTTAATGAAATGAAGCTTGCTCAAAGATCAGACGGGGCAATTTATGATATTGCACCTAAATCAGGTCATCATTTCGAAAAATGGGGTAATGCCGCCTGGGCTGACGCTTGTGTGATTATTCCTTATAATCTCTATCATATGTATGGCGATAAAAGTGTCATCTATGACTACTATAACATGATGATTAGATGGGTTAAGTATTACAGGGATTATAGAGAAAAATTAATTGAAGGTAGCCATATCATTGCATCCTGTCGTTATGGGGATTGGTTAGGTCCAGAAGAAACTCCCAAAGAGGTTGTTGCCACAGCCTACTACGCTTACTCTGTTAAGTTACTTTGTAAATTGGCTGGAGTGATTGATCATAAAGACCAAAGTATGTTAGAAGACCTACATGCATCCATAAAAGGTGACTTTAAAGACTATTTAACAGATCAGGATAAAATACTTGGTGACAGTCAAACGGCTTATCTGCTGGCTTATAAGGCTGACTTATTAGATGAAGACATCATTAGAAAGCATCTTATTAGGAAACTGAAAGATTCAAATAATCACTTAACTACTGGTTTTGTTGGCGTAGGTTATCTATGTCCAGTTTTAAGTGAGCTTGGCTTAGATGATCTTGCAGAAAAAGTTTTACTTAAGGAATCTTATCCATCATGGTTATACAGCGTTAATAATGGGGCGACAACCATTTGGGAAAGGTGGGATTCTTATACCCATGATAAGGGCTTTGGCAATGTAAACATGAACTCTTTTAACCACTATGCCTACGGGTCTATTGGTGAATGGTTTTATGGATACTTAGCAGGCATTAGACCATTAAAAGCTGGCTTTAAAGAGATTCTGATTAAACCATATTTAAAATCCGCCTTAGAGTTTGTAGATGCTTCTTATGAGTCTATTTATGGAAAAATTGCAGTTAAGTGGACTAAAATGAATGGTGTGGTCAAGTTAACAGTTCAAATACCGTCAAATACCCAAGGTCTTTTGATCTTAGGAAAAGAGAGTATCGAGCTTGAACCAGGTATACATGATTATCATCACAAGATATGAAAGATTTCCTTTTATTACGACAAAATGCAAGTAGAGTTTTAACTTACATTTTCTTTATGATTGTTTTGGAGGAAGATATGATAACAATAAATGATAAAAAACTAGAAGACTACACCCATGTGATACAAGATGCCTTAAATAAGGGCGGCACTGTGTATATAGAAAAAGGCCACTACAGAACAGGTCCTTTAGAAATGAAGTCTTATACGACACTTCACTTAGAAGCTGGTGCTGTGTTAGACTTTAGGTCTGATAAATCAACTCATGAAAGAGTATTTTCTCAGTGGGAAGGACTAGAACAAGAGGTTTATGCGCCACTTATTTATGGTAAAGACTTGGTTGATGTGGCTATTGTAGGCAGGGGACACCTAATCGGAAATGGTGGTTACTGGTGGCCGTTAAAAGACTATTTAGACTTTCCGAGACCAAGATTTATTTGTTTTGAAGACAGTGAAAATATCTTGATTGAAGGCATAACTATTAAAGATTCACCGGCATGGACAATAAATCCTATTAGGTGTAAAAATGTTGTTGTAGATAAGGTGACCATTTTTAATCCTAAGGATTCACCCAATACAGATGGTATCAATCCTGATTCTTGTAAAAACGTCAGAATATCAAACTGTCATGTTGACGTTGGTGATGACTGCATTACCATAAAATCGGGTGTAGAAGCTTCTAAACATAGGGTGCCGTGTGTGAATATAGCTGTAACCAATTGCACCCTTGTTCATGGTCATGGTGGTGTTGTAATAGGTAGTGAGATGTCTGGTGGCGTAAAAAATGTGGTCATCTCAAATTGCATTTTTGATGGTACGGATAGAGGTATACGTATTAAAACTAGAAGAGGCAGAGGCGGTATTGTTGAAGATATAAGAGTCACCAACATTATTATGAATGACGTATTATGTCCCATTGTGATGAACATGTATTATCACTGTGGTGAAGATGGCAAAAAGCCTATTGTCTCAGAAAAGAAAGCTTGTGAACTTAGTGATGGCACACCTGTTATCAGAAACATTCATTTGAGTCATATAAGTGCTAAGGAGGTTTCTGTTGCAGCTGGTTTTATAGATGGTTTGGCAGAAAGTCCTATAAAAAATGTGACCATAAAGGATTATTATGTGGTTATGAAGGATCATGCAGAAAAAGGGCAGGCTGCCATGTTATGTGGCCAAGATCAAATGTGTAAACAGGGTATGGTCATTAGAAGAACAGACAATATTAGAATTGAAGATTATAAGATAATCGGTCATGAAGGGGATTCGATTATAGAGTAAATTGGACGAAGTCTTCTTCGTCCAATTTTTTTGTGGTCGAAAGCATGGTTATAGGTTTGAATAAACTTTTTTAGAATAGAGAATGCTTGCAAAAGAGGCTTATAAAGATACAATGGACGCACATCCTGCGTCCACTTTTAATCGGTCTGAAACCTAGAGTTTGTCTATGCTACTCGTTTAAGTTGTTTATTGGAGATTATTTTATCTCTTCTTGAGAAGATGAGTACCATACCGAGTGTAATCAGTTCTGCTAGAGGGATGGTTAACCAGATACCATTGATTTTCAGAAACTGTGGCAATATCAAAATACTCGGAATCAAGAAGATAAATGATCTTGAAAATGAGATGATGGCAGATATTTTACCATTGTTGATGGCTGTAAAATAACCACTCATTAAAATGTTGATGCCGTTAAATAAGAATGCAATGGAGAAGATATGCATGCCATGTACAGCAAGCTCAGTCGTTCTTAAATCGTCTTTTACAAATAGCTCAATAAGGTGCTTACCGAAGCCTTGTAAAAATAAGAAGCTAACAAGTGAAAGAATGGCAATTGTAAGTGTTGATTTTTTCATAACATCTTTAATCATTTCTGTGTTTTTAGCACCATATGAGTAGCTGATAACAGGCTGAATACCCATTGAAAGTCCTAGGCTGATGGCAATGAATAAAAAGAGTATATACATCATAACAGAGTTGGCAGCAACACCGGGTGTGCCTGCGTACTTTAAAAGTGTGATATTAAAAAGTACTGCTGTTACAGCACCAGAAAGTTCTGTGACCATTTCTGAAGAGCCGTTGATGGTTGCTTCTTTAAGAAATGTCCATTCGAGCTTAGGCTTTTTATAGTATATCAACTTTGGTTTTCTAATAAAATGAACAGCACCAATAATAGCTGACGTAATGATACCGAGAAGCGTAGCGAATCCCGCACCTGCAATGCCCCATGAAAACTTAGCAACAAAGAGATAATCTAGGACAATATTGACTAGACCACCTACTACAGCAACGGCAAGTGAGAGTCCTGAACAATCATCGACTCTTAAGAAATATTCATAGCCAACTTTAATGCTTAGGACAGGTAGGGCTATAAAAAGTATAAGACCATAGGTCTTTGCATCTGCATAGAGTCCTTGAGTCACACCGAGAAGATTTAAAATCTGTTCTATAAAAATGATACCTAGTATACTGACTAGAATATTTGTGACTAAAATGACAAGAGATATGAGTGAAAACCTGTTAATGGCCTTTTCTTTATCTTTTTCTCCCAGTGCGATGGAGATAAGGGCTGAACCCCCTACAGCCAGCATCACAGTGATGGCAAAACCTAAATTATATATTGGATAAACCAAGTTCATTGATGCTAAGGCCTCAGTACCAACAAATCTTGCGACAAATAAACCGTCTACGATGGTATAGAGAGAAATGAAAACCATGGTTAAAACTGCTGGCATAACGTATTTAATAAATTCCTTATATGTCCACTTTTGACTAAACATATGTGACCTCCTTAGTTCTAAGTGTTATAATAAGGGATATAGTTACTATATGGTCAAGGAGAATTTTATGGAAATGAAAATTTTAATAGGAGATGTGGCCAAATATCACAATATTTCTAAGCAAACATTGATTCATTATGACCGCATCGGTCTTCTAAAACCGTCTATTGTTGAGGGTAATAGTTATCGCTATTATACCTTTGAAGACATTGATAAGTTGGATTTAATTATATGTTTGAAAGAAGCTGGCCTATCACTTAAGGAAATCAAGGCGTATATGGTCCAGCCTTCATTAGATGAAAGTATGGTTCTTCTAGAAAATCAAAGCAAAAAACTTGATAAAACCATCGAGAAGCTTTTACAGGTACAGTCAAGGATAAATAATAAAATATCGGAAATCAAACATATAAAAACAATTGACTTAAGTAAAGATATCAGGGAGATAAAAAAGCCTGAACGTGTGATTTTAAAGTATGAAATCATTAGAGATGAAAATGAAAAAGATAACTTCCTGGCGACACTTAAAGTATTTAGGGATTTTATTCATAATCATCCCATATATGATCCATATAGTCATTACATAGAAGGTGTTGTGATTAGTAAAAAAGACCTTGAAGCCAGAAGCATGAGTAATCTAGATTCGGTCTTTATCTTCATAGATACACCTGCTGGTGGTGAAAATGAAGTTGTTTTAGACGAGTGTTTGTATATATGTAAGCAGCACTATGGTTCATTTTCAGGTTTAGATACAACTTATGATGATCTCTTAGACTATATAGAAGAAGCGGGTTACGAACTTGCAGGTGATGCTATTGAGATCCCAATCATTACAACTTGGTCAGTAAGCTCTGAGAATGACTATGTCACAGATGTTCAAATTCCAGTAAAAAAGATCCGAACTTAGTTCGGATCAGTACAGTGGCAATAATCTATTTGATAACAGTTTTTACCTTCATCTTTGGCCCTGAAAAGGGCTTGATCTGCTTTTTGGAAAATCTCGGTGCTGGTATGTTTACATTTTCCTTTAGCGGTTGTAATGCCCATTGAAATTGAGACCGTGAGTTTTTTATCATAATCAGGAATTCCAATTCTAAGGTTATTGATAGAATTGACAATTCTTTCTGCAACAGGTTCTAAATTATCATTATCCACATCATACAAAACAATGACAAACTCATCACCTGCATACCTTGCTACCATGTCTAATGATCTTAAAACTTGCTCATTCAGTGTATTAGCGACTTCTTTTAAGACCAAATCACCTATTGCATGACCAAAAGTATCGTTGTAATACTTAAAGTTATCAATATCTATCACACAAACAGCTAAGGCATTATCATGTCTATAGATTAACTGTAATTTTTCTTCTATATACTCTTCAAAATATCGTCTATTATAAAGCCCTGTCAGCGCGTCTTTAATAGATATTTCTTTTAAACAATCATTTGACTGCTGAAGCTGATCTGTCAGATTATTAAGCGTTTCATTTTTTTCTCTTAAAACCTTACCTATGATGGCCTTATAAAAAGCATAGGATGATATGATCAAGATGATAAATAAGGCTATTATTATCTCTGCATTGTATTGCTTCCAAATACCTTCCATTGTGATGTCTTCTTCTTGATCAAATGGCGGTTGCTTTAATGCCCTCATCATAAGTTCCACATCTAGATAATTGGCTGGAATCGTAAATCCAGAAATGCCTACTTTATCTATATATTCCTGGTTTTCATCCATTAAGTAGAGCGCTGCAGCAACACGCTGGGCTTTGTGCTTTTCAATATGAGACAGAGCTATAAAGGGCCATTCAGGATATAGGGGTGTTGATATAAGCTGATTAAAATCTTCATAAGTTTGGCTGTTTAACACTAACAAATCATCTTCATTTATTTCACCGGATTTTATAAGACTTTCTATGACACCAGATCTGGCAAAACCTGCATCAGCTTGATCATTAAGAACCATTTGAACGGCATTAGAATGAGGCATACCTGTTAAGACAAAGTCAACTTTATCAAGGTCAATACCTATTTTTAACAGTTCATAAGCAGAAGCTTGGTAGCCACCTAGTGAAGATTGAGAAACTGCACTGATTTTCTTATTTTCAAGTTCTTCTAAAGTCTTTGGTGCATGCTGGGTATTCTTTGTAAAGATGACCCCGCCAAAACCAGACATTGGCTTGCCTTCATAAAGTTCTGTCAGTGTGGCAATAGCACCTGATAGTTCAAATTCCTGACCAATAGCAATATAGTGGGCTGGATTGGTTAGGATGTAATCAATTGACTTTGAGTTAATTGCCTCTTCAAACTCTGTATAGAAGAGGGCTTCCACACAGAAGGTCTGTCCACTGACTCTTTCAGACAAATAATCTGCAAGTGGCTGCCATTTATCAAGTGTCGCCTCTTTAGAATTAAAAGACAATATGCCAATGGTGTAATCATCTTGATCTTCAGCATAAACAACTGGTACTGAAAGCATCAAGACTAAAATAATTGTTAATATCTTCTTTATCATTTATAACTCCCTATAGATATTCATAACATATGTATTATACCCCAAAAGGAGCATTTGTAGTCAAAAAAATAAGAGTGCGATTTAATCACACTCTGTTATAAGTTTAAGAGTAATATTTATTCACCAAATACTTCTTTAACTTGCTTCATTTTTTCTATGATAGGTAGATGATATGGACACTTGCTCATACATTCACCACACTCAATGCATGCACCTGCTTTAACAGCTTGTTTAGCATAATACTTGGTTGCATATTCTGTCATTTTGTATCTTGTTAAATAGCCTTCTGCTATAAACATTGATGGAATATTAATGCCTTGCGTACACGGCAAACAGTAACCACATCTTCTACAGAAGTTACCATGAAGCTCTTCAACGATTTTATCAGCTTCAGTTTTTTCTTTTTCAGTAAAGACATAGTTGCCGTTGGCTACCTGAGCATTTTGATAGACTTCATCTACTTTTTCCATACCTGGAATAACTGCTGAAACATTTTTATTTTGTAAGATGTACTTGATACTTAAGGTACCATTTGTTATAGCACCACCAGCAATTGGCTTCATGCAAATGATACCAATGCCTCTTTTGCCTGCTTTTTCAAATAGTTCTTCAGCTTGTCTTTCTACAAGATTGTATGGAAACTGGATTGTTTCAAAAGGCATGTCGTCTACAAGAGCCATCATTAAATCTACACTGTGAGCTGTGATACCGATATGACCAATTTTACCAGCTTCTTTAGCTTCAACAAGAGCTCGATAAGCACCATTTGGTCCCATAACGTGGTTGTAGTCGTCCATATCTTTTACAAGATGTAATTGATAAAGTTCAATGTAATCGGTTTGTAAATTCTTTAAAGAAGTTTCAACTTCTTCTTTCATAGCCTCATAATCTTTGGCCATTGATTTGGTTGCTAAGATGAACTTGTCTCTTTTACCTTTTAAGGCATTCCCTAAAAAACCTTCTGAAACGGTATAACCTCTTGCAGTGTCAATGAAGTTAATACCGACACGTTCCATTTCAGCTACAATTTTGATAACTTGGTCTTGGTCAACTCTTTGAATTGGAATACCACCAAAACCAACACTTGTTACTTCTAAACCTGTTTTCCCTAACTGTCTTTTTTCCATAACGCCCTCCAAAAGTAAGTATAGCACTTTAGACTTATTCTTAGAAGACCTGGCTTAAATCAATTTTGAAATCTGGATATAGAAAAGACTCAAGTATTTCAGGTTTCTTAAAGGAGTTTGTTTTAAGTATTTTAGAATCTTCAAAGTAGTAAATGAAGATTAAGTTTTGATCAGGATCAACTACCCAGTATTCTTTAATACCAGTAAAAGTATATAAGTCTAGTTTTTTAAGCATATCTTTAGACCTAGTAGAAGGTGAAAGAATCTCAATGACCAGTTCTGGTATACCCATGTACTTACCGTCTACTCTATTTTCTTTATCACATATGACCATAATGTCTGGTTGTACGACGCTGGTGTTTTGGTCATTTTCATCTCTTTTAAGACGAATATCTAATGGTGCATTGTATATACCACACTTGTGATCTTTTAGGAACTCAAGAAACTTAGCTGATAGCTTAATGGAAATATCTTGGTGTTCAAAGCTTGGTGAAGCAAGCATAAAGACTTCCCCATCAATGAGTTCATACCTAAAGTCGCTTTCTTCGGTAAAAAGAATAAATTCTTCATAAGACATTTTTTTGTTGGCGACATAAAGAGCTTCTTCCTCTCTGATATAATCGTCTGACAGTTTAGCTATTTGAGCAACAGACCTACCATTCTTTGTGATGATAACTTCATGGCCGTCTAGTGCGTATTGCAGGTACTTACCAAATGAGTTTTTGACATCTGTGGCTGTAATTTTCATTTATCCACCTCCTTAGCTAAAGTGTAAAACAAAATGGCTATTTAGTCAAATTAGCTAAAATTATTCAGATAAATGTTTACCATAGCTAAAATTATTTTATGAAGAAAGGTTGGACAAATTAGTGAAACAGAATTTAGGAAAATTGTATGCCATAAGAAAAGCTCCAAGAGACTGAGTCTCCTGAAGCTTTATTTTCTAACTTCATCTAGGTAGCTGTAAAGTGTGTACTTTGAGATGCCAAACAAGTCACAAACCTTGTTGCCTGATTTAGTGATTAAGAAGACACCTTTTTTATCTAAATAAGAAATAGCCTTTACCTTGTCTTCCTTATTCATTAGAGGTACTGGTTTACCTACATATTCCACACATTCTTTAAGTGATGTATCAAGAAGTTCGTTGACATCGTTTACAAAAACTTCGTTTTCAACTTTAGGCGATGCAGCTTGCGAGAAATTATTGAGTGTATTTGCAGCATGTATAAAATCAGTCATATCAAAGTTAATACATAAAGAACCGATGATATTGCCTTCATCATCTTGGATCATAGCAGAAGAAGATCGAAGTGTCTTACCGTCTTTTGTCATGGTTGTGTAGTTATGAATACCACCATTGACTTGTAATTCTTTAGAATCTTCATTCAGTTTTTCAAGACCCATATTGGTGATGGAAGAACCGACTTTTCTGCCTGTTACATGGCCGTTTTCTACAAGCTTTATACTGTTTTCATAACCATCTGAAAAATCATGCATGACTACTTCACAACTGCTTCCAAATTGAGCAGCGATTGCTTTCACTATATTCTCAAATGTTTTAATTTCATCTTTAATTGACTTCATATTCCTAATACTCCTTTGTGTGAACGGTAATCACATTTATCATAACATATTTAATTAGCTCTTGTGAAGAAACTAAAAAAAAGTTATTGGTAATAAAAAATAATTTGATAAATTGTCAGAATATTATTGACAAATTATAAACAATAAAATTATAATGAACAAAACATAAAAATTTTTTAGTGCGCATGATAAAATTTTAGGTAGGAGGATAAATGTTAATCATAAATGAGAAACAAGTCAGTGATATTCTTCATGAAGATAATACTAGAAAGCTGATGGAGGAAACGCTTGAACTGGTATCTCTAGGGGAAATAAAGCAGACACTTAGGACAGCTCTTCATTTGAATGCTAACAATGTTTTTGGTTTGATGCCTTGCCATATAGGGGCTAAAAATATTTTTGGAGCTAAATTAATTTCAGTTTTTCCGGAAAACGGAAAGAAGGGATTAAAGTCGCATCAAGGATCCATTGTATTATTTGATGGATCTACAGGCGAGATGCTTTCAATAGTAGATGCAGATGCTATTACAGCAGTAAGAACTGCAGCAGTATCTGCTGTTGCAACGGATCTTTTGGCAAGAAAAGATTCATCGATACTGTCTATATTAGGGGCTGGTTTGCAAGGTAGGCAACATGCAAAGGCCATTTGCAAGATTAGAAACATTAAAAGAATTCAGATATGGGATAGCCATTATGAGTTTGCAAAGAAAGTTGCTAGAGACTTATCAATGAGTTTAAATATTGAAACTGTAGCCTTTGAATACGCCAAAGAGGCAGTGTTCAAAGCGGATATCGTTTGTACTGTAACTGTTCTTAGAGAACCAATTATAAAAAGAGCCTGGTTATCAGATGGTGTTCATATCAATGCAGTAGGTGCTTGTACACCAGATGCTAGAGAGATTGATGCTTTAACCATTAAAGAAGCTAAGGTCTTTGCAGATTCTAGAGAATCTGCCCTTAATGAATCCGGTGATATTATCATGCCGATCAAAGAGGACTTGATAGATAAGAATCATATTCTTGCTGAAATTGGTGAAGTTATAGGAGGCAAACATCCAGGAAGAAGTTCATCTGAAGAAATTACCTTGTTTGAATCTTTAGGTTTAGCATCTGAGGATATCGTTGCAGCTAATTATGTATATGAAACAGTGAAGGGGGATAAAAGTGAAGTTATTTGATTTTAAACTAACAGAAGAAGAAGAGGTATTTGCAAAGCGTATTCATGACGATTCTATAGTCATTGACATGCTCTTTCAAGGTCCAATGTCACCTTATGCAGTACCTAAGCACATAGAAGAACAAATAGTAAAAGAAGCTGAAGAAAAGTTTGGTGATGACATGGGCCTTGTTTCATATTCCGGTAGCAGACTGATCGACTTAGCAATAAAGGGTGATTTACCAGAGTTTAAACAGGAATGGTACGACTCTGGTTTAACAGCAGGTAATAGACAACTTGGCCTTGGGGATATGAGTCAAATAATTGGTTCTATAGGATCTATTGAAAGACAATTTGACCACTTCGATTGGCTTGTAAAAGCGACTAAGGCTGAGCATATTGAAGAGGCAAAGAAAAAGGGTTTAAAAGCAGGCATTGTTTCTTGTCAGGAAACCCTTGGTCTAGGCAAAGACTTAAAGTTATTGGATGCACTATATAACTATGGCTTAAGGGTTGTTCAACTAACTTATAATAATCAAAATTATGTGGCTTCTGGCTGTGGTGAACCTGACGGATCAGGTGTATCGGTATACGGTCAGAAGTTTATAGAAAGACTCAATGAGCTAGGTATTGTTGTAGATACAGGGCACTGTAACAAGCAAACAACTTTAGATGCCTGTAAATATTCAAAAACACCAGTGATTGCTTCACATACTGGTGTGGAAAATGTCTATCATCATATGAGATGTAAGAGTGATGAAGAAATTAAAGCCATAGCAGAAACTGGTGGTGTGATTGGTATCTTTAACATGCCTTGGTTTATTCATGAGGATCCGAAGAATTCGACATTAGAACATTTCTTGGATCATGTGGACTATGTGGTGAATCTCGTTGGTGAAGATCATGTTGGTATAGGGACTGACTGGCCAATGACTGATATCTTACCAACATTAAAAATCTTCAAAGAAAAAATTGCTCATACCATGGGCTTTAAAAAGGGTGATGGTCCTTCAACGGAAGTCATTGAAGGATTAGAGACCTATGGTTCTTTTATAAACATAACAAGAGGTCTTGTTTCAAGAGGCTATAGTGAGGAGGCGATAAAGAAAATCATTGGTGGTAACTGGATGAGAGTTTTTAAAGAAGTTTGGTAATTAATACGGGGGGAAAAATGAAAAAAATACTAGCATTAATGATGATTATGAGTTTAATCTTAGTTTCGTGCGGTGGTGGAGAAAATACGAGTACGACTAGCCAAAATGCTGAAGACAAAGTTGAGGTCGCACAAGATTTAAGGGTAACACTAAATGGTATTACAAACACAATGGACGTTAATATAGCAAACTATACAAATACATCTACAATTATGTATCAGGTTTTAAGTAATCTAATTTATTTTGACGAAACTTTTTCAATGAAACCAGAAGTTTTGACTTCTTGGGATCAACTAGATGAAAATACATATGAGCTCGTTATAAATCCTGATTATATGTTTCATAATGGTGAGCCTGTAACGGTAGAAGATGTTCAATATTCCATTTTGAGACTAGCCGATATTCCACAGACAGCTTCTTCTGTAGAGAATATTAAAGATATCACAATTGTAGATGATAAAACTTTAAAAATGGTAACGATAAATCCAGAAAATAACACTATGAGAGGCATGGCTAATATCGTTGTTGTGCCTAAGAAATTGGTGGAAGAACAAGGAGACAAGTATTGGGAACATCCTGTCGGCTCAGGCCCATTTGAATTCGTATCTTTTGTTCCAGGTCAGGAAGTAGTCATTAAAAAGTGGGATGACTATCCATTTGAGAAGGCAAAACTAGATTCAATTACTTTTAAAAATATAGAAGATGCAACTAGTTTGTATATTGCTCTTGAAACAGGTGAGACGGATTTTATCAACAAGGTTCAGTACTTGGATCAGCCAAGAGCTGAAGAGCATGAAGATATTAAGATTCAGAAGGTAGAAACCGTAAATACTGGCTTTATAGCCATGAATGCATCTAAGGCACCATTTGATAATGAACTTATTAGAAGAGCTGTAGCATTTGCTACTGATAAAGAGTCAATGGCCCTCTTATCTGGCGACGCTGTAGTGATAGATTCTATGGTTCCTCATTTTGTAGAAGGTTATCATTCTGCAGATACAGTACCTGTTTATGATGTAGAAAAGGCAAAAGCACTTCTTAAGGAAGCCGGTTATGAGAATCTCTCAATCACTTGTTCAGCCTATTCTTCAGATACAGCAAGAATTGAGTTGTTACAGGCTGATTTGAAGAAGGTTGGCATTGAGATGAATATCGAAATCCTAGAATTTGGCGTCTTTCTTGATAAAGTCATTAACCAAGACTATGAACTTTTATTCGGCTCATGGGGTAATACAAATGGTGATGTAGCTTCTATGCTTGACTGCTATACAGAATCTTCGTGGGGAGAAAGTAATATTGCCTTTTACTTAGACCCTGAAATGGATCGTTTACACAAGCTTGCTGTTGAAACGCTGGATCATGATGAAAAGATTGAGGCTCTGAAAGATATACAAGAACTTGCAGGTCAGGCATGTTCTATGGTACCTACAACATCTGGTTTGACTTGTTATGGCATGAAGAAAAATCTACATGGTGTTGGATTTATACCTTCAGGTATACTTGATTTTTCTAAAGCTTATTTAGAGTAGACTAGGAGGATTCATGAGTAGATATATAGTCGGAAGACTATTTCAAATGATACCGGTAATTTTAGGTGTTACATTTGTTGTATTTGTTATTTTATCATTGTCGCCGGGAGATCCGGCGCAAATGATACTTGGTCAACAAGCTGAAAAAGAAGAAATTGAATTGATGAGAGAACAGTTGGGACTAAACGACCCGATTGTTATTAGATATGTTAAGTACGTAGGTAGAGTATTACAAGGCGATCTAGGCACTTCATACTCTACCAAGGAGCAAGTATCTGATATGATCTTGCAAAGATTACCTGTAACTCTCTTGTTATCGTTTACATCACTCTTTGTTACCCTGCTGTGTGCAATTCCACTTGGTATTCTCTTAGCAGTTAAACAAAATACCATGTTTGATGATGTTATGAGGATTCTTTCACTGGTTATTGCAGCTATGCCATCCTTCTGGCTAGGGCTCATGCTAATAATCTTGTTCTCTGTTAAGTTGGGATGGTTACCAGCTAATGGTATGGAGACACCACTCGCTATCATTATGCCTGTTATATGTATGTCGGCTGCTGGTATTGCAGTAAATTCAAGATTAACAAGAGCATCTATGTTAGACGTTATTAGGCAAGATTACATTCGCACAGCCAGAGCAAAAGGGGTATCAGAGAAGACCATCCTAAGAAAGCATGCTCTAAAGAATGCACTTTTACCTATGGTGACAAGTATCGGTATGGCTATTGCTGGCTCTTTCGGTGGATCGGTTTTAATTGAAACCGTATTCGGCATTAATGGTCTGGGCAAGTTGATTGTCAATCAAATAAGACAAAAGGATGTTCCTACCATAATGGCAAGTGTTCTCATTACAGCAATAATCATTGCAGTGATGAACTTATTAACAGATTTAACTTATGGTGTAATTGATCCTAGAATTAAATCACAGTTTGTTAAGAAAAGAAAAGCTGTAAAGGTAGGTGCCTGATGGAAATAGCTGCAAAAAATCAAGAAAAAAGAATTAAGAAAAAAAGCTTGTGGGCAGATGCATGGCATCGAATGAAGAGAAACAAATCTTCTGTAATCGCTATGGTTTTGTTAGGCATGATATTTTTAACAGCCATACTTGCGCCTGTTCTTATCGATTACGATACGGATGTAGTAGAACCAGATATGAGAACCAGACTTCAGTTTCCTGCAGAAGGTCATGCTTTAGGCACTGATGAGCTTGGAAGAGACATATTTTCAAGAATTTTATACGGTTCGAGATTTTCATTATCTGCTGGTATATTAACGGTTGTATTTTCATCATTTATTGGAATTACAATTGGCGCAGTTGCTGGCTACTACGGTGGCTTGTTCGATACAATACTTATGCGAATGATGGATATATTACTGGCTATACCAGGCATGCTGTTAATGATTACGATTGTTACTGCACTAGAACCTAACTTTATGAACCTAATAATTGCTATGAGTATATCTAGCATACCATCTTCATCTAGAATGATAAGGGTTCAGGTCATGAAAGTTAAAAATCAAGAGTTTATTGAGGCTGTTAAAGTATTAGGAGCGTCTGACCTACGAATAATTTTGGTCCATATTCTTCCAAATGCAATCAGTCCTTTGATCTCTTCATATGCTATGGCTGTAGCGGGTGGTATTATGGGCATTTCAGCCATGAGTTTTCTTGGTCTTGGTGTTCAACCACCAAATCCAGAATGGGGAGCCATGCTTTCATCAGGAAAAGCCTTCATCAGGGATGTATGGCATGTAACAGCCTTCCCAGGTATTGCAATCGTTATTGTTGTTGTGCTTCTAACTCTTCTTGGTGATGGCCTAAGAGATGCACTCGATCCAAAAATGAAACGTTAGGGGGCAATTTGGAGAATATAATAGATGTAAAGAATTTGACTGTAAAGTATTTTACAGATGAAGGTACAGTCCATGCAGTTAACGATATATCTTTTGAGATTAACCGAGGTGAGACACTGGGCCTTGTAGGTGAAACTGGTGCTGGTAAAACAACAACAGCACTCAGTTTATTAAGACTGTTACAGTCACCTCCAGGAGAAATTGTAGATGGAGATATTGTCTTTGATAAAGATCACATACTTACCTTAAGTGAAGATCAAATGCGACTTGTTCGTGGCGGTAAAATATCCATGATATTTCAAGACCCAATGACAAGTCTCAATCCAGTATTAACAATTGGCGATCAAATTGCAGAAGTGATTCAGATACATATGAATTGCGGGGGGGCAGAAGCCAGGATAGAAGGTGAAGAAATGCTTGAAAGAGTTGGTATTCCAAAAGAAAGATACGATGAATATCCTCATCAATTCTCAGGTGGCATGAAACAGAGGGTCGTTATTGCAATTGCCTTAGCCTGCAAGCCATCACTTCTTATAGCGGATGAACCTACTACTGCTCTAGATGTGACCATTCAAGCCCAAGTTATCGAGATGATGAAGGATTTACAAAAGCAAATTAATACAGCCATGTTGTTGATTACCCACGATCTTGGTGTTGTTGCAGATTCTTGTGATCATGTGGCCATCATGTATGCAGGTGAAATCATTGAGAGCGGCTCGTTAGAAGATATATTCGATAACCCCTGTCACCCTTATACAAATGGCTTGTTCGGCTCCATTCCAAGTCTGGATAAAGATGTGAAAAAGTTATCGCCTATTACAGGTGATGTAGCTGATCCAACTCATTTACCGACGGGTTGTCATTTTCACCCAAGATGTAAATATGCAGAACCGGTATGCAAGAATAAAAGACCTATGGTGACATCCATCAATGACACTCATCAAGTAAAATGTCTAATCTATGAATCCTTATTGCAAACAAGGGAGGTAGTCAAGTATGTCTAAGTTTGTAGAAGTAAAAAACTTAAAAAAATATTTTCCTACTCCTATGGGCATGTTGCATGCTGTGGATAATCTAGATTTTTCGATAGAAAAGGGAAAAACACTTGGTATTGTTGGTGAATCTGGCTGCGGTAAGTCTACAACAGGACGCCTGTTAACTAGACTTCACGAAGCAACTGATGGTGAAATCTATTTCGATGGTCGCGAAATATCAACATTAAAGGGCAAAGAGCTTAAGAATATGCGAGAACGTGTACAGATTATTTTCCAAGACCCATTTGCTTCATTAAATCCTAGAAGGACTGTTAGTGATACGATTGAAGAACCTTTGATTATTCATAAGGTGATTAAGAATAAAGCTAAGAGACGTGAAAAAGTACTTGAACTCATGAATATGGTAGGCCTATCAGAGAGATTGATTAATGCTTATCCTCATGAGTTAGATGGTGGTAGAAGGCAAAGAATTGGTATTGCTAGAGCACTAGCGCTAAATCCAGATTTTATTGTGTGTGACGAACCTGTTTCAGCGCTTGATGTGTCTATACAAGCTCAAATTCTAAATCTTTTAAACGACTTGAAAGAGAGACTGGGACTCACTTATGTCTTTATCACACATGATTTAAGCGTTGTTAAGCATTTCTCAGATGAAATCATGGTCATGTACTTAGGGGAGATGGTAGAAAAGGCTTCTGTTAAGCAGTTGTTTTTAAATCCTAAACATCCTTATACAAAGGCGCTATTATCTGCGATACCAGTACCATCTATAAGAAATAAAAGGGAGAGAGTCGTTCTAAAGGGGGAAATCACTTCGCCTATTAATCCGCCGCAGGCGTGCAGATTTGCACCTAGATGTATTTATGCGACAGATAAATGTTTTAATGAACTTCCTGAAATAACTAAGATAGATGATGGACACACTGTAAGATGTCTGAGGATTGGTGAGATATAATGGAGATTGAAGAGATAAGAATTCATAATAAGAAACTATTGGCTTTTAAGACCATTTTACCTGGCAATGAGGATAAGGGTGAAATGTATCTTATTAAAGGTGATTTAGGTTATGCCATGTGTGCAATTATGAATGAGGAACGCGTCAACAAAAGTGGTGCAGCTGCATTTGTCATGCCTGCATTTACATTAGAGGAAGCTTTAGATTGTGAGATAAGCTTTGTAACAGATAAAGGGAAATCAATGGGGATAACAAAAGGTATGGTTGCTAGGGATGGACTGTATTTATTATGTAGATAAAGGAGTAACAGAATGGAGAATTATTTAAAGAATCAGAAGTTTAATCTGTATCATGGTGGTGTTTACTATGGTCAAATTGTCTTTGCAGATAGGCAAGTTGATGTTTTACCAATGGATAGAAAGAGTCGTGTTCAGTTAAAGGAAATTCCTCTCAAAGAAGCAACAGATTTTAAATGTCTAACAAATTTAGAAAATATTTTTGAGAATTTAGATGCATATGCTAATGAAAGTTGGCATGAGGAGAAAGTCAAGTTATCTAATGGTGCAAATTATAATAAATATAAAGTACTAGAAAGTGATGGCTTAAAAGCAACGCTTTGGGCAAGAAGAAAACTAGAAGTAGGCATGCGTTCTGGACAGAATATTGATGTTCTAACTTGTGATGATAAAGTAATTGGATTTATTATGACTGGTAGAGGCACAATGGAGATCTTAGTAAAAGAAGGTTATGAAAAAGTGACACCACTTTCTAAGTACGACAACCTATCACCAGCAAATTATGGTATTGACTATCTGGGTAACCAGTTTGTAACTACAAGAGATGGTTTTAAATTAGCAACGGATGTCTTTTTACCTTTTCCGAGAAAATCTAATGAAAAAGTACCGGCTATTGTTATCAGAACTTGTTATGGTAAAGATAGAAGTCATGAAAGAACAAGTCACTGGATCAACAGAGGCTATGCTGTTGTTGTTCAGGATGTAAGAGGTAGAACTAACTCTGAAGGTGATTTAATTGTTTTCTCACATGAAAGAGATGATGCTTATGATTTGTTTGATTGGATTAAAGATCAGGAATGGTCTGATGGTAATATCGGTATGTGGGGTGCATCTTATTTAGGTTATACAACAACTACAGCTGCAACGGGTGGTCATCCTAACTTAAAGACTGCTATTTCTGAAGTTAATGTGGGATCACCATTTTATGATACAGCTAGACGTGGTGGTACTATTTGTTCATGGCCGCTATTATCATGGACTTTGGCTCAATCTGTAGCAAATAGAGTGAGCTTTGACATTTTTGCAGGACTTGTCGCAAAGCCAGAAGAAGTATGCAAAATGAGACCTCTTAAAGACATTCCAAGGCAAGCCTTGGGTATAGAATCAAAACCTTGGTCTAGATGGGCAGAACATTATTATTATGATGACTTTTGGAAGTTTTCTGATAACACTTTACATGCAAAGAATATCAATATTCCAATGCTTATCATGTCTGGTTGGTATGATGGTGATGCTCTTGGTGTACAAGAAACATGGCGTTTCTTAGAAGAACATGATGTACCAGGCAGAAGAATTGTACTAGGTGCATGGCCACATGGTCTGAATGCATTTAGAGATTGTAGAGATCTTGAGTTTGGTGACAATGCCATTGATTATGATTTTGATACAAGAATCGTTAGATGGTTTGACCACTACTTGAAAGGCATTGAAAATGGTGAAAACAAACAGCCGCGTGCCATGTATTATGTGGTTGGTGAAAATAAGTGGCGTACATCAGATACTTGGAATCCAGCTGAAAGTGAGTTAGTGAACTTCTACTTCTCAAGTGGTGGCAAGGCGAACTCGCTAAATGGAGATGGCAAGGCCGATTTAGAAGCTAAGGATAAAACTGGCTATGATGAGTATGTTTATGATCCTCATAATCCAATTGGTACTGATGGTCATGTAGAGCCGTATATCTGTAATGATATTCAGCTTAGACAAGACTGCTTATGTTATGATACTGATGTTTTAGAAGATGATTTGACCATGGCAGGAAGTGTATATGCAGAATTCTATGCATCATCAAGTGCAGTGGATACAGACTTTATTGTAAGGGTATCTGATGTTGATGAAAAAGGCATTGCAAGAAAGATTTCTGACAATGTTATTAGAGCTGAGTTTAGAAATGGCTTTGATAAACCTGAAAAACTTGAGCCTGGTAAAGTAGAAAAGTTTGAGATGGAAATGTATTTTAATGCTTATGTATTTAAGAAGGGCCATAAGATTAGATTTGATGTCACATCATCTAATTATATGGAGTTCTTCCCTAATACCAATACAGGTATCAATCCATATGACGATCCGACTCCTATATTAGCGACCCAAAAGATTTATCATGGTAAAAAATACCCTTCTCATGTTAAATTACCTATTTTGAAATAGTATTGAAAAAGCTTAGTTGATCGAGAACTAAGCTTTTTTATTGGTTTGAAAACTGGGTTTTCATAAGTAAGGAAGCACTCGATGTGCTGAGTTCTTATTTTGTCATTTTATCATGCATTTATTGGGGAATACTGGGTATATATCAACTGATGGGGAGGTATTTGTGAAGGTTATGGTAAAATTGCGAGAAAGTAATGAGTTTAAGTCAGTTGAAATATCACCATTTTATAGGCGAATTGACGAGGATTTAATAGATAAATGGCAAGGGGTACTGGATATTGCCAGTAAGATGTATAAGGTACCATCGGCTTTAATTATGCGTTTGCATCCAAAAGACATAGAGGTGCTGGTTAAAAGTAATAGTAGGGGAAATCCATATGAATCGGGCGAGATGTGTGAACTGGGTTTAGGCCTTTACTGCGAGACGGTTATTGGACATAATAGACCCTTACATGTAGCCAATGCTTTAGATGATAAGGTATGGATAGACAACCCTGATGTAAAGCTTCAGATGATATCATATTATGGTTTACCTATTTCCTGGCCAGACGGCTCTGTTTTTGGTACTATTTGCATTTTAGATAGTAAAACTAGATACTACGATGACAGGCAGAAGAAACTTTTAGGTGCTTTTAGAGACACCATTGAAAAAGATCTGGAGCTTTTACATAAGCAGATTCAGCTAGAAAAGAATATGGAGGAGATCAAACGGTCTCAGGGGATGATTCTTGACTTTGAAAAAAATAAGTTAACCAATCAGTTGGTATCGTCTATATCACATGAAATATCGACGCCAATAGGTGTAGCCCTTACAACAGCATCTTACATGGACTATGTGCTTAAAAAAAGTCCTGGATCCTATGACAAGCTTAAAGAAGGTGCAAGCCTAGTTCAAAAGAACTTAGATCAGGCATCTAAGATGTTAAAGACCTTTAAACAGATAACGGATGATAAGGATGTAGAAAAGGAGAGTTTGGTTCATCTAGAAACCTTTATTAAAAGTGTGATTATGTCAATGAAATACGATTTACAGGAGCATAAGGTATCTGTTGAGTTTGATATAGATGATAAGTTGCAAGTGAAAATATATACCTATGCCTTGATTCAGGTTCTTTTAAACTTGACTGTAAACGCGACATTACATGCTTTTAAAGAAGATAGAGAAAAGAAGATTGTTATCAGAGCCAAAACAGAAAAAGATGGAATTATCTTATCTTTTTCTGATAATGGTGTTGGTATGACAGAGGAAACTTGTGACAAGGCCTTCGAACCATTTGTTAGATACGATATGGAAACTGAAGGTTCGGGTCTAGGTTTGACCATAGTAAAAGATTTGGTAGAAAGAGTGTTAAAGGGAACAATTGATTGTGGTTCAGGGGAAGAAGGCACAATCTTTACAATGTATTTGCCTGTGGAGGTGACATATGAAACACATTGAAGTACTAGTTGTAGATGATGAGGAAGACGTATATTTATCAACGAAATTAGCATTACAATTACTTGAGTATGAGGGCATAGATGTCAATGTCTCTTATTCCGATTCAGCTAAAGCAGCCATTGAAATGATTGGGCAGAATAAGTATAAGTTGATTTTTTTAGATGTGATTATGGAGACTGTCAATGCAGGATACAAGGTGATTGACTATATCAATAAGAACCATACAGATGACATGATATCAATTTTTATTCGTTCAGGACAGCCAGGCAATGTCCCTGAAGAATATCTTTCATTAATAGAAAACATAGATGGCTATATCAGTAAAACCGATTGTACAATGGATAAATTACATGACATTGTGAAAGCACTTGCATAGGAGCGCATATGAATCCAAAGTTAAAAGTTAGAGGTAAAGAAGAACGTGTAGAAGTTAAGTTAAATGAGCCGCTTGCAAATGCATTAGAAAAGGAAATTGCTGATAAATGGCAAGAAATCTTGGATTTGGCGGTACAGATGTATGGTATACCAGCAGCCTTGATTATGAAACTTCATGAGGATGATTTGGAGATTTATGCAAAATCATCTAACGAAGAAAACTTTTTTGTTAAGAACAAGCACACCAGTATTGGTGTGGGTCATTATTGTGAAACAGTCCTGGGAAATGACGACATGCTCTTTGTTAAAGATGCTAATGAAGATCCTTTCTGGGAAGACAGCCCTGATGTAAAAGCCAATATGATCAACTATTTGGGCTTACCACTTAAATGGCCAGGCGGTGAATCCTTTGGAACCATGTGTATGTTAGACAGTGAAGTCAATGACTATACAAAAGAGCAGATTGAACTCTTTGTTGCTTTAAAGAACAATATTGAAAAAGACCTGACTCTTTTAGACAGTCATGAAAAACTTCAGGACAGCCTTGATGAACTTCAGAAGACTCATGACCTATTGATTGAACATGAAAAGAATCACTTGACCAATAAATTGGTTTCGAGCATTTCACATGAAATCTCAACGCCTCTTCATGTGGCCTTAACTGCAGCGGAGTATCTTGACTATGTCATTGAAAAACTTGATGAAAAGGTGCCGCTTGATAAGCTTCAAGAGGGCACCAGTCTGGTTCATAAAAACATTGAGGAAGCTGCAAACTTGATTAAATCCTTTAAGAAGATTGCAAGTGATCAAGGCCATCAAAGAATTGATGTAATCAACCTAAATCTATATATCAAACACGTTATTTCTGGTCTTAAGTATGACATTAGAAAGTACAACCTTCATGTAGATACTAGAGTAGATGAGAACATACTGATAAAAACATATCCTGGAACACTTTCTCAAGTCATCATAGAACTCTTGATTCATGGTATTTTCACAAGATGTGGTGAAGAAACTCATTTAAGCATTTACTATGAAGACAATAAACTTATATTTGAAGATGATGGTATGGAGATTGATTCTGAGGTGATTAAAGACTTGTTCAAGCCATTTTCTGAGATTGATGTAAGTAAAGAAACCAGTGGACTTGGACTAGCTATTGTAAAAGAAATGGTTGAAAAGATACTACTTGGAAAAATTTCATGTACAAGTAACGAAAAGACACAATTTATTATTGAAATTCATAATCTTGAGGAGGCTTAGTGCCTCTTCTTTATTTTCGGTAGATTATATATAAAAATATTAGCTTATAACTGTATCAATCGAATTATGTCGTAAATTCGACAAAATATGTTGACTCCAATATTTTACAATGGTAAAATAAGCCATGTGTGAAGGGGGAAAAATGAGATTTAGGGTAAATGGTGCCATGATTTTCATGGTGCTGGTAATTGTTGTTCTAGTTTTTTCTGGTGTCAAGACTTTGTTGGGGACGGATGAAATGACACATCAGCTAGAGGTGCAACATAAGATTGATCCAGATTTGGAAACCATTGTAGTTGGTTTGGATGTGGATTTAGCACCTTTTTCTTATGTAGAAAAATCAGAACTTAAAGGACTTTATGTAGATTTAATGACAGAAGTGGTTACTAATTCAGGTTACAATGTTACCTTCGTTGTAGACCATTGGTACAAAATAAAAGACATGTTAAATCATGATGAGATTGATTTACTTGTAGGGCCTTCATATCCTTATGGAGACTATTATCTCTCCAGTGGTTTAGGCCATTCGAGAAAAGAAGTCTTTTCAAGTCTAGACAACCATTTAGATGGCATAGAAGCATTAAATGGGAAGAGGCTTTTAATGGTAAGGGGCAGTCATTTGCCCAAAAAGCTTAGAGGACTCATAATAGAACTGGATTATGCAGATGGTCCCAGTCAAGCACTGGACTTAGTTGAAGATGGCACTTATGATTATGCACTTCTACCCAAAGATGTTGGTCATTATTTGATTTCTGACAGACACTATTTAAACGTAAGATCTAATGACATCACTTTTAACTCAGTGGCTTATGGCATGATTTCAGAAGACCATGATTTAGTTGATAGAATGAATGCGGAACTTCAAATTCTAAAGCGTGATGGTCGTTATCAGACCTTATATGACAAATGGTTTACTAGCTATACCGAGACGCTTTATTCAAAAGTAGTTGCCCAGTTTAAAACGATACATATACTTTTTATGGTCCTATTTATTTTAATCCTTGCAGGTATGATTTTTCAGCAGAGACGACTTAAAAAACATGCAGTAAGAATTCTTAAAATGAACAGTGATATGGTTGAAAATAAGAAAAGAAACAATGCCTTATTTAAGGCCATACCTGATTTGATTTTTACATTTTCTTTTGATGGTCACATTTTAAAGTCTAAAGCACCTGGCATGAATATGATTGGTAAGACGCTTGGTGACTTGGTTAAAGAAAATAAGAGGCTTGCTTATAAGTACTTGGATGAAACTATTGAGTTCAACAGAGTATCTACCTTTAGATTTTCTTTAAAACATAATAAGATACGCTTTTATGAAATGAGGTTGTCTAAGTCATGTCATGAAGAAGTATTGGGACTGGCTAGAGATATCACGGATGATGTCTTAAGAGATAGGTCCATTGATTATTACATGCACCACGACCATCTGACAGGTCTTAGGAACAGACATTATTTAAGAGATTATTTTCAAGCCAATACAGATAACTTAGGTTTTATTCTGATAGATGTAGATGGCCTGAAAATCATCAATGATTCGCTTGGACTTAAAAAAGGTGATGCTTTACTCTTAAAAGTGTCCTCATTTTTGTCTGAGTTTACTGATGAAAAAAGTTTTCTTGCCAGATGCTCAGGTGACGAGTTTATTATGGTATTCAAAGAAGCTGAGGAAAAAGAAATAAAAGAAAGAGTTCATGAGATAAGAACTTTATCAAAACATTTACGATTAGATCAAATCAGCATATCCATCAGTCTTGGATGGGCGATTCAGAATGATAAGACCATTGATGAAAGCCTTAAGGCTGCAGAAAATATGCTTCATAAAAGAAAGATGTTTTCAGGTCCTTCTTATCGATCTAAAATTATTAATACCATGATGCGTACCCTTCATGAAAGTAATCCTAGAGAAGAAGCCCATTCTAAAAGAGTTTCTGAATATTCTTTTAAGCTGGCAAAGGCTCTTAACTTAAGTGACAAGGAAGCTGAAGAAATGAAACTTGCTGGTCTACTTCATGATATCGGAAAAGTAGCCATTCAAGATAAGGTGGTTAACAAGATTGGAAAACTTTCAGATGAAGAGTATGTTCAGATGAAACTACACGCAGAAAAAGGTTATAGAATATTAGATTCCATTGATCATATGAAAGAGATTGCCCTTATCATTAGACATCACCATGAACGTTTCGACGGTGGAGGGTATCCAGCAGGTCTAACGGCCGGTTCAATACCTCTTTATTCAAGGATTATTACAATTGCAGATTCATACGATGCTATGGTGAGTGAAAGGCCATATAAGGCTGCTCTTACAAAGGATCAAGCTATTAGAGAATTAAGAAAGCACTCTGGCTCACAGTTTGATCCAACCATAGTTGAAGTATTTATCAATCAAGTACTTTCAGACACTATGTTTGACCGCATCTATTCTGAGAGTACTTCATAAAAAAACGACTTTTACAGTCGTTTTTTTAGTGGTATGTATATCTTAACCTTATGGTATTTATTATATGTATCATTAAAGTCATTCTCTTGAATGATATCAATTTGATCTGTAGAGATATCTATGGATTCATTGATCAAGTAAGTGCTGTATAGGTACCTGGTCGCTTGTTCATAAAACCAGGTATCTGATATACCTTCAAAACAGATATACTTGCTTTTAGGGATTGATAATCTCTCACCACCTTGAATCGAATCTTTAGAGCCTGTAAAATAGGTATATTCCAGAGCATCTGTAAACCTAGAGTTGGACACCACGCTGTATTTTTGTTTTTCAGCGTTAACAGCATAATCTTCATGTTTAAGGTTGATTGACCTACCATAGAGCGTGAACTCATCTAACTCTACAATTTCAGTTTCAATGTCTACACTAGACCGTGCGGGATTATTTAAGTATTTATACAAGTTGAAATTTGGGAACAGTTCATAGCCAGTAAAAGATTTGTAATATTGATTGGGAGAAACATCAAAATAAGATTTAAGTTGTCTTAAAAAAGCCCTTGGCTTTTTATAATCACACTTTAATGCAGCCTCAGCTATAGAGAACTTTTTATTCATAGCAGCCCACCGATACATTTGATCAGATATACGCCTTCTATCCACATACTCCATCAGGGTATAGCCAGTAATGGACTGGAAAAGGTGATGCAAATGATAATTTGATAAGGGCATGTCTTTTAAAATGGTTTCTTGACTAAAGTCTCTATATAAATCATCTTCAATATAATTAATGATATCTCTTACAATTTTGCTGTAATCCATGACAACCTCCTGATTTCATAATAAATAAAAAAGTAAAAATTTACAAGTAACTCAAAAAAATTAAGTCATTTTACCATTTAATGCGTACTATATGTGAAAGGAGGTCAAATGAAAGATACAGAATTACATAAGAAAATTAAGAACAGAGATACAAAAGCTTATGATGAAATAATGAATATGTATGGTAAGTTGGTCTACAAGGTCGTATATGGTGTTATAAATGGTGTTGGATCGAGAGAGGATATTGAAGAAATCACATCCGATGTTTTTATTCAACTATGGATGCATCCTCATAAGTTTAATCCAGAAAGAGGTAGCTTAAAGACTTATTTGTGTTTACAGGCAAGAAGCCGTGCTATTGATCGTTTAAGAAAAATAAAGAAAATTTCTAACTTGCCTTTAGAAGATGACTATGTCGATGATGGTTTTGAAGAAAAGCTTCATCAGAAGTATGTCATGGCAGAGGTCTATAAGCATGTGGCGCTTTTTAAAGAACCCAGTAAAGAGATATTTATTTTACGATTTTTCTATCAGTTGAAACCAAATGAGATTGCTTTAAAATTATCACTACCTGTAAAAGCGGTCAGTAATTACATTTTTCAAAGCAAGAAGCAACTGAGAGAGAAAATGAAAGGAGTATTAGATGACTATTGATCAAAAGATAGAGATAATGGATATTCAAGTAGATGATTTCAGTTTAAACCGTATAAAAAAGAACTTCCATAGAAAGCGTCGTAGAATATACATGAAAAGAACTGGCGTGGTGGCGGCAAGTTTGATTGTTCTAGTTTCAGGCATCTTGAATCTGAACTTATCTTATGCTGAAAGACTATCAGACATCCCTCTTATAGGAAACCTTGTTCAAGTGCTTACCTTTAACAGACTTGTTATCAGTGACAATGCGGATGTAGACATTTCTATTCCAAAATTAGAAGGTTTAGAGGATAAGGCGTTGCAAGAAGCCATCAATCAATTACTGATGGATAGGGCCATGACAGTCTATGATAAGGCAGTTGAAGATATAGAAAGTAGTCAACATGGTTTTGTTTCTAAGATTCCTGTTAATGTTCAGCAAAGTTTTAGATTAATAGAGCAGACAGAATCTTATATATCTTTTCAAGTGATAACCTTTACAGTTGGCGCCAGTGGCTATGCGACATCTATTATTTATAACATCGATTTAGACGATAATAAGCAGCTGACATTAGATGATATCTATCCAGATATAGATGCATTAAATGCGCTTATAATAGAGGACATGACACTTAGAAACCAACAAGGCGAGTCATTTTTTATAGAAGATTTTAAGGGTGTCGAATCAGATCAAAACTTTTATATTAAAGACGGCAATTTAGTGATTGTCTTTGATGAATATGAAATAGCAGCAGGCTATATGGGCATGCCGGAAATTGAAATTGGACCAATTGAATAATTGGTTCTTTTTTGATTTTATTTGATGTAAAAGGGTATAAAAATATAGTAATATTTTTTATAACTTTTATTTCACACAATGAAGCATAAATTGGTAATCAATTGGAAATACTGGCTTAGAACTTAGGTGCATTTCATTGACGACCAGTCGTCAGGAGGTTATAATTGTATTAAATATTGTTAATTTTATGTCAAAAGGAGTCTCGTATGAATCAGAAAAAAAGGTCACTACTCGTGAATATGACCCTCATTACTCTGTCGTCAATTATATTAATATTTGCCATCTTAGGTGGCTATATTTTTACAACGACAAGTAATGATCTAAGAAAGAATACCCAATCAGAGTTACAATTAAAAACGGATATTGCCGTTAAGGATATTTCTGAAATATTCGCTATATCCAAACAAGTTGTTTTACAAGCTGCTCACGACCAAAACATAAGAACTTACTTACAGGAAGTGGACAGACACAGCCAAATTACAACACATAGGTTTTATCCTCAAGTACAAAAGTCAATTACTGAATACAATGATGCTTATGACAAGCTTATCTTTGTATGGATAGCCAATGACAGAGCCAATTTCTTTCTAGACAATACAGGTTTTATATCGGATACCGATTATGAAACAACTTCTAGACCTTGGCATGCCATTGCCAATGCAACAACTGATGTTGGTTTCACATCTACATATGTAGAAAGCTCTACAGGTACTTTACTGGTATCTGCAATCTATGCAGTAAGAGATGATGCTGGTAAAACTTTTGGTTACATATCAGCAGACGTGTCTTTAGAGACTATTCCAGAGATTATGGAATCAGCAGTAATCGGTGAAAAAGGTCTTGCTATGTTAGTAGGGGCTGATGGTTCAATTATTTATGCAGCTGATGAAAACTTAGTTGGGACTCAAATCAGTGAGTTAGAAGGTGTTGGTCAACATGCTGGTAATATGATGGGTGGCGAATCTGTTACAGAGGAGATCATGTATCAGGATGAAGAATATATCTTAAAAACTAAAGAGATGGACATTACAGGATGGCATGTGGTCCAACTTGTAAATGAAGAAGAAACTTATGAATCACTTAACAGATTCAGTTTCATTGTTATTACAATCTTTATTATAGGTGGTTTACTACTTTCAGGTATCGTCTTCTTTTCAATCAGAAGAATTGTACAGCTTATTCAAGAAGCGACGTCTTTTGCGCTTGTACTTTCAGAAGGTGACTTCTCTAATAAGGTTCCTGAAGTTAGAACAAAGAGAAGAGATGAAATCGGTGAACTAGCCAGAGCATTTAATAAGATGCAGTCTCATATTTCTAATTTAATTGGAGAGATTGTTCGATCGTCTTCTGATGTATCAGAAGCAAGTGAAAAGTTAGAGAACACATCAGACAGAGTGGCTCGTTCATCTTCTGAGGTATCAGCTACGATTGAAGAAATTGCAAAAGGTGCGACTGAACAAGCTGAAAGAACAGAAGATGGTGCTATTAAAACATCAGAGATTGGTGATTTGGTAGAAGAGAATAAGGCATATTTAGAAACCTTGACTTCAGCTTCAAACCATATGAACAGTCTAGTTACAGAGGGTTTAACCATTATTGAAGAGCTATCTGCTAAGACCAAGGATACTGATGAGGCGACTAAGGAAGTATTTGATGTGATTAGAAAGACGGATGAGTCTACTGTTAAAATCGGTGACGCATCAAGTGTGATTGCATCGATTGCAGAGCAAACAAATCTCTTGGCCTTAAATGCATCCATTGAGGCAGCAAGAGCTGGTGAACATGGTAGAGGTTTTGCTGTTGTTGCAGATGAAATCAGAAAGTTAGCTGAACAGTCTACTGCATCGACTCAACAGATCGATGAAGTTATTCAAGAACTTGTAAGTGTATCTTCTATGGCCATGGAGACCATTAAGAAGGTTGGTGTTATTCTAGAAGAACAAGTTAAGAGCGTTGAAGAAACATCAACTAAGTACACAGAGATCAATGAAGCGGTAACCATTGCAGTAGAATCAGTCGACCAGCTTAACGAATCTGGTGTACAGATGTCAGATAAGAAGGTAGAAATCCTTGATGCAATTCAGTCATTGTCTGCAATTGCAGAAGAAAATGCGGCATCAACTGAAGAAGCATCAGCAGCAGTTGTAGAACAAAACAGTGCTATGGAGCATGTTGTTGAAGCATCTACTAGATTGTCAGAGTTATCAAATGAACTCAATGAAGCTATTAAGTTCTTCAAAGTATAAAAAATTCCAGGCTTTTTAGCCTGGATTTTCATTTTAATTTAGAGATTTAATTTCAAATGTGGTCATACTATTTTGCTTTGATACTGTCATGACGTAGTTGTTACCAATAAAGAAGATTTGATCATAAAGCCCTTCTAAAATAATCAGTCCATCTCTGTCAGTGACTGTTACTTTATTACCAATATAAACCTGTCTTTTATCATATTCGTTGATACCACTGATTCTATCGTAGTTGTTCTTGTGAAGTCTATTGCCTTTTAAATCGGTTAAGTAATACTGATTGTTTTTAGATTCTACAAAATAACCGTCTTCGTATTCTTCATAAATGAAGTTGTCCTTTAAATCTACTAGAATTATTCCGTCCAAGGTAAGAAGGCCCGATTGATTTTGATGATAAACGATGAAATGGTCTTCATACAGCTCAATATCCTCATAAGACTTGGTGATGTAATCTTTTTTTATGATATCAAAGATTGTCATCCCTTCTTCATTTAGAACCCTATAGAAGCGTTTATTAATGATAGGTTCTGATAGTGAGTAGTCATATATTGGCTCAATATAAGCTTCTTCAAGATTGAGTACAACTTGTCCTTTTTTATCAAAGACAACATTTTGCCCATTATCTTTAGTCATAATTGTATAGCCATTTGCATCATAATCGCTACCATGTTGGTAAATAGGGGCTATGACTGTCTTACCAGAATCGTCTTCAAAGCCTACACCACTGTCTTTATAAATCATTCTCATGCCATTGATAAGTGGCAATTTTTCATAGTCATAAGAAGACTTTTTAACGTCCCCTTCTAAGTTTATTGTGCCATCAATCATTTTTTTATAATCGGAAAAATGAAGACGTCTTTTGTCATAATACAGAGAGTCGTATATAGGTTTTGCCCATTCTTTTATCTGGCCATTATCAAAAATATCTGCGCCATTTTTGTCTTCTTGATTATAAATGATTACATATGGTGGTTCATGTGATTCTTCGTTGATTGGCAATACAGTTACCATGTTATAAGAGTTGTTAAAAGACGACTGTTTATAGGTCTTCAATACTTTTCCTTTTGCGTTGTATAAGATTGTTTTGTTCTTGTCTTCTGCAACAATCAGATTGTCATAGGACATGACCAAGTGATGCTTTGGCTCAATGATAAGTCCGTTTTCTGTATGATAAACACCTGTGTCATCACCTGACTGTATGTTATAAAAGCCTTCCTGTAATGGAGCAATCGTCTCATAGTCAATAGGTAAAACGATTTGATTCTTTTTGTCGATGATGCCGTATTTGCTCTTTTTCTTTACGATAGCAAAACCATCTGAAAACTCATAAGCATCATCATAAGTAAAATCTATGACAACTTGACCTTGTCCATTAATGTAGCCCCATTTGCCATCTTTTTCGACAGCTTGAAAGTCGTCCATAAAAAGATTGTAATAATATAAACCATACTGTGATACATTGTCATAGACTGGTTCAATGATGTGTCCATCATTGAGGTTTATAAAGCCATATTTGAGCTGTTTGTTTTCTAAAAAACTAAATAGAAGAAAACCATTTGTCGCATACGGGTTTATGATGTTGACATTTGCATATGTCTTTTTAAATGTTTCTGTTTTCTTGATTTCTATGGCAGATTCTTTAAGTTCATACGTTAACTGATCTGTAACTGGGATAGATGTTATGAGTAAAGAAGCTGTCATAAATGTAATGATTAAATTATTGATCATGATAGTCACCTCAGAGATAATATAGCAATTTTTTGTATCCTTTTGATGTCCAAATTTAAATATTAAAGACAAAGTCGTACAATGTCTGAGAAAACTCATGTTTTTGTAATATAATCGTAAAGAGAAAAGGTGAATTATTAAGGACAATGTGTCGATAAACTATAAGACGGAGACTGAAAACTCATGGAGGAGGCTATTCATGTTTAGAAGAAAGTTCGCACTTTTTATGGCGATGATCATGTTATTGTCGGTATTAAGTGCATTTGCAGAAATTCCACCAGAAATACCGGTACCTGAACTGACAGGTATGGGTGTAGACGATACAAACTCAACAGAGATAGATGCCTATAAAAAAGGTTATGCGGCATATGTAAATGCTTATTTTATAGATTCTCAGCAAACCACTTATTCAAGAGACATCGGTCGTATGGGTGCGCTTGGTATTGTTCATAAAAAAGGCGATATGAACTTCAATGCAGGTAATTCGATTACCAAACAAGACTTGGTTGAGTATCTTGTACGTATGAGTGGCAGAGAAGGCCAAGTTATGCAAGGGGTTATAAATCAGGCTGGTGGCATGGGAGATGCTGCAGTAGAGAACTTAACCAAACAAGCATATGTTGATGATGCAATAGGTCAAGGTCTTATTACTGCTGAAGAAGCTTTTGGTCTGAATCAACCTGTTGATAAAGAAACGACAGCTGTTTGGATAGCTAGAATGTTAGGCTTACAGGCAACACTTCAAAATACAGACAATATCTATAGCTTTGGTGACTGGCCAGCCATTACACCGTCCAATAGAGGACTTGTTGAGACCATGATTACAGAACAGATCATGGCTGTAGATAATGACGGTAACTTCAATCCTAAAAGAGAAATTACAAGGGGAGAGGTTGCATATATTTTAAACTCTACCATTGACCGTATGTATGGTGCATTAGGTGTTACATCAAATGTTGGTTTGGTTATTGGAGAAAAAACATCCAATGTTCAGGAAACTGGCAATATCATAGATGAAAAGCGTTTTGTTGTTAGAAACATGGATGGTACCTTAACAACCATTGTCACAAAGGATAACAAGTCAAACAATGCAAGAAATGATTTTGTTTTATTTAAAAATGGCATTGTTAACTTATCTAAAGCATTAAAGACTGGCGATCAGATTGAATACTTAATCAGAGATGGTGAAGTTATCTTTGCTGAAGTTTATGATGATGGTTCTATCCAAGAGCAGATCAAAAGGCAGTCAGATTATGCCACTGATACCAACATTTATTATGGTTACATCAGTAAAAAAATTAAAGAAGAAAAAACTGAGAATGGTAATGCATTTGAAGTAGATAGATTAAGAACAACTATTTATAACGGTTTGGTATTTGATATTGTTGTTGATAACAACCTCAATACAGGTATTAGAAATGATATCATTGTTTATAAAGATGGTAACATCGGCGGTGTTGATTTATTAGAAGAACAAGATGTTGTTGAAATGCTTGTTCAAAATGAAGAAAATATCATCTATGTAAGAGTTACAGAACCATCTCAAGGCCAAGTGAGTGGTACGGTAAGATTTGTAACGACAGATCAAGAAACAGGTACTTCTATGGTAACCATCTTTGACTATAGTGATCAAATCAAGAAGTATGAAGTAACCAATTATGCTGAAATTGTTATCAATCATGAAATAGCCAATATTTCAGATCTAAAATATGGCCAAGATGTTGTACTTTCGATTACCAACGGTTATGTAACTAAAATCTCAGGTGAAACATTTATTAATCCAGGTTTTATTCCAGATTACTCAAAAATGCGTATTGGTATCGTGTCTTATGTAGATGATTATGGCAACATGAAAGTTAAGTACGACGATGGTGTTTATGAAACTGTTAAAACAGAAAATACTGCCACTGTCATTAAGGGTGGTAATGTCATCAATGTAAGAGCCATAATGCCGGGTGATAATGTAAAGATTTACTTTAACGATATCTATTCAAAGCAAGCATCACTCATTGAAGTAGAAGGTAAAGAACAGTTGATTCAAACGGTTTATAGGGGTTACATCCAGGATGTCAACGTCTATAGAGGTGAGATCACAATTGTAGAACCAGCTATTTTAAACAATGCTCAGTGGATGACTGAAGATCAACCTTACTCAAAGACATTTGAGTTAGATGATGAAATTCCAATGTATGTACGTGGTGAGCAGATTACCATTACAGATTTATCAAAACTTTATAGGCAAAAACCGGTCTATCTAGCAATTAGAGATGACTATTCCATAGAAAAAGTGATGCAGGTTTCTGTAGCTGTAGGTGGCGAGCACTTTGCCATTGATAGAATTGAATCTATCGATAAGGTTATTGCAAACTTCGAACTTGAAGACAACAACAGAAATGTGGCTTACAATGAAGGAACAATCTTCCTTAAGAATTCAAGACTTGTAGACCCATCTAACATTGATGAAAAAGACGATGTTATTGTTGTTTCTGACTACTATAAGGGTCAAGACAATGCCAATATCGTAAGAATCACTTCAGATGCTGAAAGAATCTTTGATAACATTTATATTGGTGCTATTGAAAATGTTTATGGTTATACATTTAACCTTAAAAACCATGCAACCATTTCAGGTAATGAATGGGGTGATGTATCAGAATCAAAATCAGGTATGTTCTATTACTTTAACAACTTAGACATCATTGATATTACTGATAAAACAGACTTTAAGACATTACCATCTTATAACTTCTACCACGGTGGTTATTCAAGACTTGAAAATGAAAACAAGACAGGTCCTGGTTTAGACTACTATAGGTATTATACATTCTTTGTAACAGATGATGACCGTAAGGTTATCGGTATGAACATCCGACATAAGGCTTTACTGGATGGTCAAAAGCTGGATACAGTTGAGACCAAAGAATCGGAAATTAAGAAGGAATTAGACAAGCGTTTAGCAGGTCTTGTGCTGACAAGAGGTTCGATTGTAGAGTTTAATGATACTTATCAAAGAATCATCATTACAGACTCGCATGACTGGGCAGAAGATTATGGCCGTTGGAATGCCAACAAAGCCAATTCTGCTGTAGAGTACAGAGATGCTATTATCATCAAGAATGATAAACGTATAGAAAGAGAAGATTTAAAAGAAGGCGATTATATTTATGTCTTAAGAGATGATGAAGATGCACTTGTCATCTTTGTAGAAGAAAACTAAAAAAAGGGCTGTATCCAAAGGATACAGCCTCAGAGCGTAGACATTCTACTTTTTAAAATGATACTTTGAGCGTGAAGATAAAAAGTGGGATACACTTTATAAAAAAAGGTGTTAATTGATGGTCAAAAACCTATATTAGTACCTTTTTTAGTCCCATAGTGGGGAATCAAAAAAGACTGTAAGACAAAAGCGATTGAAAATCGCCTTTGTCTACAGCCTATTTTAATATTGTCATTGGGTCTACAGGTTCATCGTCGTTTCTAATTTCAAAGTGAAGATGTGGACCCGTTGTCTGACCTGTGTTTCCAACTGTGGCGATAACTTGATTTTTATCAACAGTATCACCTTCGTATACAAGTAACTTACTACAATGTGCATAAAGTGTTTTGTAACCATCTTTGTGTTCTATGATGATGATCTTTCCATATTCACTCATCCAATCTGCATAAACAACCTCACCCTTTTCAGACGCATAAATATCTGTGCCAGTTATGGCAGCAATATCGATACCTTTATGAAAGAATTTCTCTTTTGTAATTGGATGGAGTCTTTCACCGTATGGTGCTGTAATTCTAGCAGTTTCTGTTGGAAAAATAAACTCTAAACTTTCCTCTAAAACTTCTACTGGTGTTTCAACGGTTACACTTTCTTCAGGTAAAGAAAACACAAACTCCTTATGAGGTGCTTGGTATTCTGCACTGACCTGGGGTACTAGTAGACAAGTTGTAATAAAGCCACTTGCTAAAACTATGGATAATACTTTTGAAAGCTTAGAAGCCTTCTTGTATGACTGAATCATTTTGAGTCTCCTTACAATGTCTTTCTTTTTGACCAATGACATAGCCAAGGAGTTAGGGGGCCTTTTTTTATTGATTAGACTGATAAGCGTATGACCATAGCCGATTTGTTCATTTGGGGTAAGTCTAGATAGTACGGCTTCATCACAGGCCAACTCACAGTCTTTAGCCATCTGTTTGAGTCCTAATAAAATAATAGGATTAAAAAAGTAGAGGCTCATCAAGAGATGTCTGACCATGTTAATTAAGATGTCATGATTTTTTACATGAGCCAGTTCATGTAGAAGAATGTACCTTAACCTACTTTCATCAGAAGAATAGAGTATCTTCTCTGTTAAGATGATTCTAGGTCTTAATACACCGTAAACTCTTGCAACTGAATCTTCTTTATCAAGCCAGAGACTTACTTTTCCTTTTATCTTAAGTTCCTCTTTTAACTCACTTAACAGCTTGTCCATCATTGGTAGTTCTAGTTTTCTTATCTTTTGTTTTCTTAAGAAAATGCCTTCGAGTATGGTTTTTATAGTTACTATTAAGACTACGATGGTAAACCAAATATAGTGTATGTATGTTAAAGACTTTACTGGTCTAGCCTTGGTCTCCATCACAGGCTCAGGCGTTTCAGTCACACCTTCATCGGTCGTCACCGATAAAGGCGTGGATTCGAGATCAATGTTTGGCATGACAGATACCGGACTCTCAATGTCTATGGGCATCATAAGCTTAATGATTAAAACAAACCATATAAGATAATGCCATCTAGCTGAGAACTTCTTCTTAAAAAGCATCTTTAAGAGCATGGTTAAAACAACTATGATAGATCCTGTAATTGATAATGAGAGTACTCTTGAAAATACTGCACCAATCATCTTTATTTCCTCTTACTTTCGAGAATTTTTTTGAACTCATCTATTTCTTCTTGGCTAAACTCATTTTGTTCAACAAAAGATGCGAGCAAGCTTGAAAAATCACCATTATAAACTTTCTTAATAAAAGATTTGTTTTCTTCTTTGATGGTTTCAGACGAAGATATAAGTGGATGGTAAAGATAGGCTCTACCCTTTTTTTCATAACCGAGAATCTCTTTTGAAACCAATCTGTTAAGCATGGTTTTAATTGTCTTTGGTGCCCAATCGACCTGGCTTTCAAGAGCCTTAATGATTTCATTAGCGGAGATGGATTGATGTTTCCATATAACTTTCATAATAATCCATTCGGAATCTGATATCTGATACTTTTTCATGTGACCTCTTTTCTACGTAGAACGATTACATCTGTAATCTTAATTAAATATTACAAGTGTAATCGATAAAAGTCAAGGCATTTTATCAATTAAAATATTAAAGTGTTGATTGAGTCTTACGTACTTGTATAAATTTTACAAGCATACTTGCCTGCATTTTAGGTATTCAGGCATTGGTCTTTAAGGAAGTATCGGATATAATGACAGTGAAAATATAATTATATAAATATTTGGAGGAAATTATGAGACCATCTACAATAATTGCCCATCATGGTGAAGATAGAAAAGATTATCATGGTGCAGTAGTACCACCTATATTTCAAAATTCACTGTTTACATTTGAAAATGCAGATGCCATCGATCACGCATTTTCTAATGTAGAGGATGCCTATATCTATACCAGAGGCAACAATCCTACTGTAACCATTTTAGAAGAAAAGGTAGCTGCCTTAGAACATGGTGAAGCATGCAAGTTTTTCTCGTCAGGTATGTCAGCCATTTCATCAGCCATTCTTCATTTTGTAAATGCCGGTGACCATGTCATCTGTATTGACAGTGTTTATGGACCAACATCCAATTTCTTATCTGAGTATTTAGGCAAGAAGTTTAAGATTGAAATAGACTTCATTAAAGGTGGTCTAGATGAAATTATTGAAAAGACCAGACATAATACGTCACTTATTTATCTAGAGAGTCCTTCAAGTGGCATTTATGCCTGTCAGGACTTAAAGGCGATTGCAGACTATGCAAGAGACAAGGGGATAGGGACAGTTGTTGATAATACATGGGCATCACCAATCTTTCAGAATCCTTTAAAACTGGGTATCGATATTGTTGTACATTCTGCTAGTAAATACTTATGCGGACATTCTGATGTGGTTGCAGGCTGTGCAGTGTCATCTAGAAAAATTATTAAAGAAATGTTTATGGGAGAGCATCAATTTCTTGGCTCAAAGATTTCGCCATTTGAAGCTTGGCTGATACTTAGAGGATTAAGAACACTGCCAATTAGGATGGAAAGACACCAATCATCTACAAGAAAAGTCTTAGATTATTTAGGTTCTCATCCTAAAGTGTTAGAGATACTTTATCCTGATAAAGATCCTATCGCCTTAAAACAAATGAAGGGATTTTCAGGTCTATTTTCTGTTGTGCTAGATACAGATGGTCAAGGTGCCAGAGATTTCATAGATTGTTTAAACTACTTTTCAATTGGTTTCAGCTGGGGTGGTTTTGAATCACTGGCTTACGCGCCAATCATCTCTTTATCAAAGGAACTGCCACCTGATAAGCTAAAAGCAGCTGGTATCCATCCTGGTCTGATAAGGTTATTTGCTGGTTTAGAAGATCCAGAAGATCTGATAGAAGATTTGAAACAGGCTTTAGACAAAATATAAGCTCATGAGGAGAACTCATGAGCTTTTCTTTTATAGACATACATTTTAGTGTCAGCACGGTGCATAAACTGGTTGACAGAAACGTCATCCTTATAAGCAACACTACCAAGTGAAATGGAAAACGGATAGTCTGTCTTATCATTATAAGCATTGATATCACTAAGAAGTCTTTGAGTTGCACTATCATAGTGTCTTTCGCATCCTTTAGTGATGATGACTGCAAATTCATCACCACCAATACGATAAGTTGAACCTAAATGCTGGTAGTTCTTCTGAATCAGTTCAAAGGATGTTCTTATGGCTTCATCACCCTTTATATGACCGTATTGATCATTGATGGTCTTAAGCTGATTCACATCTAGAATAACAAGTCTCAGCTGTTTGTTAACATGCGGATTAAAAAAGACATCTTCTAAGTCACGTTCATAGGCAGTCCTATTAGGTCCCTGGGTTAACTGGTCTAAATATGCCAGTCTCTCATAAAACTCAGCCTTGTAGCTTTTTTTATAGAGTGTTAGCATGTCTTTACCTGTCACATAACCTAAGTTGAGTATAAAGATGAGAAGGCCAAGTGTAACAAGGCTTGTAACCTCAGCTGCTTGAAGTATATAAAATCTTGCCATTTCCAGAGCAATAAAGCCAAATAAAATACTGAGTGATATAAAAAACTGTTTGGCTTTTTCGTTTTTTTGATACTTTATTTCTCTATATAAAAGAACCATAACAGTTGCAATAAATCCAATCATTAGTCCATGTGTAATGACGACTGTTTCAAAAAAGTCAGCCACATGGAAGATTTGGAGTCCTATTATAAGAAATAGGTTGACTAGAGCAAGTAAGCCACAAATATCGAGTGTTTTGTGGGTGTTCTTAGTTAAAATCCCCTTTATGTAACTCAGAAAGGGCATTGGGATAAGAGCAAGAGATATAAAGGCTGAACTCGCCAGTATAACTTGATTGCCTGTTACAAACTGCAGCATTCTGGATTCTGAAATAAGCCAAAATGATATGAATACAGCAAAAAGTCCTACATGCCAAGCATTGCTAGTCGGGTTGACAAAAGATGTAAAAATCAAAACAATACCTATGAACAAAATAAACATGGCCATAGCTAGGCTTTGTCCATAGCTTGTAACGATACTTTGTTTTAAGTTACCAGATGATCCGTAGGTGACTGGATTAACTACACCATTCATGGCTTCATAAGGTGACTGGTAGGTGACTCGAATGGTTTTTCCAACACTGTTTTCAGGTAGTTCAACTATATGCCATATACTTGCCATAGGGCTTTGAGGATAGTTTAGTTCTGAATCGTAAACCTGATAATCATCAACTGCTACATGAACATGAGAAAGTGAAGATCTTAATAGCAAGTTATAATGGTTCTTGTAATCTTCAGGAACCTTACTTGTAAGGGTATAGGCTTGTCCACCTGTAATATGCAAATGTTCACCTACTTCAATGTGCTGGCCCATATAAGTCCAGTCGTCCATGGTTTTTACAGAACCACTTTCTAGAAGATGTTTATCATTATTTAAATATGTCAAAACCAAGAATGTAGCCATAATGATCAAACAAGTCAGACCAATTCTTAGGAGTGTATTTTTCTTTATTGTCTTTATCATATCTTTTCCCCGCTTACTTGTAATATATCAGATAATTCTTCTGAATACTAGTGTTATTAAGGCTTACAAGGTTTGTTTCCAATATTTGAGTGTTTTATCTAGGATGGAAAACTACATTGTATTTTTTTTGAAAAATGTGATGTGTTGCATAAACTTATTTTTTGTAGAATAATCGTCAGACCTATAGGCAGAAACTTAATTAATAGATATAATATAAGAGTGGAGGAAAAATATGCAAAAAAGAAGAGTGATAAAACAACTTAATATCTTAGCGATTATTGTTATTGCAGCTTTTTTGTTTTTTGCAGTCATCTATTCTACTTTTGTAAACAGGCGTCTTCAAGAGACTGTGGACAGTCGTATGTACAATGAAGTCAATGTTATTTCACAAGAAGTCAACTTGTTTTTTGCAGAACATGCAGCAATAGTTGACCAGATGAGAAACAATCAGATTCTTATTGATTATGTGAAGTTAACTGAAAGTCAGGGCGTTAAAAATGATTTGTACAATGATTTTTTAAAAACTGTTCAAAACATAAGACATTCAGCTGATCAAACCAGCTTGGTATGGGTTGGGCTGATAAAAGAAAATGATGTCATATCAGACATTGAAGATTATAAAACCAAACCAGACTACAATATTTTAGACAGACCCTGGTACAAGGAAATGATTCACGATGGGTCTCCCCTTGTTTTTACCAGTCCTTATGAAGATACATCAACGGATGAAATGGTTGTTTCGATTGTTGCGCCCATTTATGACAATGGCAGATTAATTGGTAATCTTGGTATAGATATATCCCTAAGTAAACTGGTAGACTTTATCAGTGATTATTCAACAGATCAATCTGGTCATGCCATGCTCTTAAGTGAGGACAAGACTTATGTCGTGGCACCTAGGGTTGATTTGGGTGACCATATACATGAGTTAGAAGGCGATCAAGGTTTATTTAAGTTTTCTATAGAAAAAGACTATCACTTATCTTATAAAAGGATAGATAAGAATGATTGGATGGTTGCCTTTATTATTTTAGAAGAAGAAGTGACGTATTCTACAAAGCTCTTTAAAGGACTGAGCATCTTTATTTTTATTGTGGCGATGATTATGATAGGTATTTTCATTCTTTTAATCCGCATGTCGGATAACTTTGATGAGTTGAGTGCTTTATACGCAAAACTTACAAAGAAGGAACAAGCCTTAAAACAATCCAACGAAACGACTCTTAGTGCCTTTGAGCAGCTAAAGGCTTCTGAAGAAGAGTTAAGAGCCCAGTATGATGAGATTCAAGACTATTTAAAACGTATAGAAGAGCTTAAGGAAAAATATGATTTAGCCGTTGAGCTGACACATATTTCTGTTTGGGAGTATGACATAAAAGATCAGACCATTGTCTATAACAATGCTTATTTTACAGATGATAGAAGCATTGAAGGCATGCAATTGCCAATTTATGATTCTTTGGAAAAAATATTAGAGACCAGTAGTTTCAACAAAATTAAAAATGCCATGCTGGACTATTTAGACGGCAAAACGGATGAGTTGTTCTGTCAAATATCGAGAGATGGTTATTGGTATCTAGTACTTGGTAGAACGACCATAGAAGGTAAGGTAAATGGTATTATCATGGATGTTACCAAAATGAAAAAGCAAGAAATTGCACTTTCTGAAATGGCCAACATGGATCCTTTGACGGGTTTACCTAACAGAAGAAACTTTAAACTCAAGTTAAAGGAGCTTCTAGACAGGCATGATTCTGGTGCAGTGATTCTTCTGGACTTGGACAACTTCAAAGAAATCAATGACACACTAGGACACGTATTTGGAGATGCTGTTTTAGAGACCATCGCTGGTCGTTTAAAAGAACTGGCTTGTGAGGATATATATGTATCAAGATTTGGTGGCGATGAGTTTCTTATTCAGGTGTCTGGCAAATGTGATTTGAGTCAGGCTATTCATCAGATCATTAAGAGCGTGAATGAAAAGATGATCATAGATGATGAACACATTGTCATTACCATGTCTATGGGTATTACCAAATACCCAAAAGATGGCCATACTGTTGATGAACTGATCATGAATGCAGATTTGGCCATGTACTCAGTAAAAAAATCAGGAAGAAATTCTTTTGCCTTTTATACCACTCATATGAAGGAGTCTTTAAAGGCACGTTCATATATTGAAAAAGAACTACACAAGGCACTTGAAAATGATGACTTTAAGGTTCTTTATCAGCCGCAGTATGACAGTATAAGTGGTCAAGTTGTTTCATATGAAGCTCTCTTAAGGATGAAAGACAGTGAGCTTTCACCAGGTAAGTTTATCCCGGTAGCAGAAGATTCCGGTATGATCATTCCTATTGGTCAGTGGGTGATTCGTGAAGTTGTCAGACAGGTATCCACATGGGAAAAACCAATCTTAAAACCCGTCGCTGTGAACTTCTCTGTTAAGCAGATTCATGATAAAGACTTTATACCTGTCTTGGAAGAAGCTTTAAGAACCTATAAGGTGGATCCTAAAAATATTGAAATTGAGATTACAGAATCCGTTTTCTTTGAAGATAAAAAAGAAACCATCAAGTTTATGAAAAAACTCAAGTCGATGGGACATAGCATTGCCCTAGACGACTTTGGTACAGGCTATTCATCTCTTAACTATTTAACTTATCTACCGCTGGATAAGCTTAAGCTGGACAAGAGTCTTATGGATAAGTTCTTATCAACACATGAAGCATTTATCAGTCATATCATTGAACTGGCCCATAGTATTGATTTAAAGGTTGTAGCAGAAGGCATAGAGACCAAAGAACAGTATGACAAACTTAGACAAGTCAATTGTGATGTGATACAAGGCTATTACTTCAGTAAGCCACTAGAAATAGAGGAAATCAAGAAGCTTAACACCTAGTGTGTTGAGTTTTTTATTTAAGGGAACTTTTCAGCTCTTAAGTGCGTCTAATGATTGAAATGAAATAAGAAAGGGGTTTAAGATGAGGGGATTAATGATTTTAGGTTTGGCCATGATGTTGTTTCTTACATCATGTTCATCAGGCATGGTAGAAGCAAATGTTGACTTTGAGGAGAAAAAAGTTTCAAGTGTGGATTCGGAAGTTATGGAAAGTGTAGATGCATCCAATGAAATGGGATTGGACTTGGTGAAAGATATAGCCAAGTTAAGTGATGACAATGTTTTGTTATCACCCACAAGTTTATCCATTGCATTGGCCATGCTTCAAGAAGGAGCAGAGGGGAGTACAAAAGAAGGCATTTACAAGGTTATGAAGGATGATTCAACGAGTATGAAGACATCTTATAACACATTCATAAACTATCTAAATGGTCTAGAAGATTCTGATCAGCCTTCCATAAAGATGACAATAGCCAATTCATTTTGGATAGAAAAGGCTTTTGAACCTAAAGATGATTATGTAAATGATTTAACCAAGTATTATGACGCAGAAGTTTATTCTGAAGATTTTAAAGATCCTGCTACCTTAGATAAGATGAACTTATGGGTAGAGGAAATGACCAACCATCTTTTGAAAGATACATTAGACAAGATATCAGAAGATGCCGTCGCTTATTTAATGAACACAGTTTATTTCAAAGGAACATGGGAAAGTGAGTTTTATGAAGGCAACACTTTGTTAGAAGACTTTTATGGCAAAGAAACAAAATCTGTTGATATGATGCATAAAAGAGATGCGATGTCTTATTTTGAAGATAAGGAGTGTCAGATGATGACCATGCCTTATTACGGTAATAGTGAAATGGTGGTCATCTTGCCAAAAGAGGATATGGGAACATATTTAGACAAGTTAGAGTATGATGAAATAAGTAATATGTTAGACAACACATCTTATCAAGAACTGAATATCAGTTTTCCGAAGTTGGATTACAAGACTAAAAACCCATTAAAGGATTTGTTAATTGAAAAAGGCATGGCGGAATCTTTTTCGGAAACTCAGGCTGATTTTTCTAGTATGATTGAAGTAAAAGGCCGAAATGTATATGTCAGTGATATCTTTCAAAATGCAAGAATCATCGTAGATGAAGAAGGTACAGAAGCAGCTGCAGTAACGGTTGTTGAAATGGAATGTACATCTGCAATGCCTAGTGACCCAGTTGACTTTGTTTGCAACAAGCCCTTTATTTATATTATTAGAGAGGGTGGTACAGGCGCAGCGCTATTTATTGGCTTAGTCAGACTGCCATAAATTAATAATTTTTTTAAAATTGCTTAAGTAGGTCTTTAAATCTCCTTGCTAAAATGGATTTGGAGGCTGGGGTATGAAGAAAATATTATGGTTGTTGATCTGTTTTCTGTTGGTATCTTGTCAGCAAGATACAATAGAAGTTAAAACAGTTTCAATTAGGGAAAAAGCAGAAAGCTATGCACTTAGTGATGAGGCAGATTTAGATGAAATGATAACTTATTTAGGTCATTTTCATCAGCTTCAAAACTCATTCAATCCATCTGTTAAAATCCGAAACAGCCAAGATGAAGACGCGGATTTAGAGGCTCTTAAAAACGTTAAAACAGAGATGGATAAAGTCATGATAGAGACCAATGATTTGATTGAAGACCTAATGGTACTTGATACAGATATTGTCTTGACTGATAATCAGCTTGATGAAGCTAGACAAGTTCTTAAAAGCTTAAGAAAGAGCTTTGACAGCCATAGAATAGATGTTAAAGGTGTAGTGGATTCTGAAGAGGCTTATATCAGCCTGTTGACAGATTTTTATAGTATAAGGCTTGACTACTATGAGACATGTCTGGATGTTTTAAAATCTTTTAAAGATATAGTCAATGAAGCTCTCTAGAAATGGAGAGTTTTTACAGTTTCATGACAAAGTAAATCATTTGAAATAATCATTTGCTGGATAAAGTATAATCACTTTAGAGGTGGTTATGAAGAAAAAGAGTTTGGTTATAGGTTTGTTTTTAATAGTCATTGCACTTAGCTTTTATTTTTACTCATACTCAGTAGAGCTTAGTGAAGACAAGTTAATCGAATTGGTTAAAGACTACAGTGGCAAAGACGTAAGGATTTTAAAAGAGGTAGATTATAAGAGAAATCATGTGGTGCTATTTAAAACACTTTCTGACTTGGACTGGGGCATAACAATTTTAGACAAGGGTATCAATGGCAAGTATCGTCTGAATTATATGATGTATAGTGATTCTAAATATACCATCAAGAAATTTATAAGGGGTCATCACATTGATGGAACAACTATAATGGCATCTGAAAATAAAGATGATATCGTCAAAATGGTTAATTTTCATGACCACTATGGCAATATCGGCATGCAGGCTATTGACTCTGGCCCATTTATTATGTTTATTGATCATTTGATTTATAAAGACAACAAAGAAATCTTATTCTATACAGAAGATAAAGTAGATATAAGAGATCATGATGAAGAGCAGGGCTTTTACGGAAGAGGCAACTCTACCATGATGGTTTATTCTAGTGAACTTCCTGTTCAGTCTTTTACATTGGTCCTTCTGATTATCGGTATATGTTTGTGTATATTTAGTCGTGTAAAAAAACTCTGAAATTCATCAGAGTTTTTTTTGGTTGTTAATATAAATTTTGAAGAAACTTCTTTGGTTAATCCCAATAGTTTTTTATAAAGTTGTAACACATTTCTGCAGATTCTTTGAGGATCTTAGTTGTAATGGACTCTTCCGTTGTATGGCAATCTTTGATACCGATACCTAATATGATAGGTGCTATGTCATGTTTACTTAGATTGTTGGCATCACTGCCACCGCCTGTAGCAATCACACTGAGTGGCAGATTCATATCATTAATGACTTTTTCGGTGTATTTAAGAAACGCATTGTCTTCATGGATTTCAAATGACTCATAGACTGAATCTACTTTTATAAGGGCCTCAGCCTTTCTTCTGTCACAAGCTGCTTTGACTGCGTCACAGATATGGTCTGTTTGGGCTTGTAACTCTTCTTTAGATCGAGATCTTACTTCTGCTTTAATTTGAACCTCTGGACAAACAATGTTTGTGGCACTACCACCTTGAATGACACCAACATTGGCTGTTGTAATCTCTGAAATTCTTCCTAGTTTCATCTTAGAAATGGCTTCTGAAATAACTTCAATGGCAGAGATGCCTTTTTCAGGGCATAGACCAGCATGAGCAGGTGTGCCTTTTACTGTGATATTAATTGTATTGGCACCAGGACCTTTTGTAATAATCTCACCTGGATGACCAGTCCCGTCTAATATATAGTAATTCTTTGCTTTAATGGTGTTTGGATCTACATACTTTGATCCTTGAATGCCTTTTTCTTCTGAAATGGCAAAGAAGATTTCTATAGGACCTAACTCAAGTTCATTTTCAATGGCTGAACGAATAATCTCAAGGATAATAGCAATACCTGCCTTGTCGTCTGCACCTAAGATGGTGTCACCTGATGAAGTGATGATGCCATCTTTTAGAATAGGCTTTATTCCTATACCCGGTGATACAGTATCTAGATGGGCACAAAAGCCAATCATGTCTCCTGCTAGAGTACCTTTTCTTCTAGCGATGATGTTGTTGCCATTAGATCCAATCTTACTACCTGTATCATCTGGTATGATTTCAAAATCTAAGTCTAATAGTTGACTCACAATATACTTTTCGAAGTTACCTTCATTAAGGCTTTCGCTATCAATTGTTACATAGTTCATAAATTCATCTATCAATCTCTTTTCATTAATCATATGCCCCTCCTATATTCAGGTCTATTGTAGCACAAAATAATTAGACTGATACACACAAATGATCTATAAAAAAATAATTTTGATTTTATTGAAACCTTTTTGCATCTGTCTTACTCTAATAGTATGAAAGTACTTTTAAGGAGAACTAAATGAAAATTATTGAGAAAGCTATTATAGAAAAACAGGAGATGTATTATCGGATAGCCTTCAAGTATTTAAATAATCATGAAGATACATTAGATGCCTTACAAGAGACAGCCTATAAGGCCATTAAGAACTCTAATAAACTTAAGAATAAAGACTATGCTTCTACGTGGATAACAAGGATTTTAATCAATACGTGTTTTGATATGTTAAGAAAGAAGAAGCAGTATGAATGGGTTGAACTAGATGAACGTATTGGCAAGACTTATGATCTGGACAGTAAGCTTGAAGTGAGTGAAATGATCATGAAAATAAAAACCAAATACCGTGATGTGATTGTGATGAAATACCTAGAAGGCTACAAGATAAAAGAGATTGCAGAAATCTTTAATAAACCGGAGGCTACCATAAAGACTTGGTTGTCTAGAGGTTTAAAATCTCTTAAAGGGGAGGTCGCAGATGAATGATTATAATGAAGCGCAAGTATTGGAATCTTTACAAGTCGGCATAAATAGAGGAAAAAAAGCTTACCATTTTAAAAGAGCATCACAAGGTGTATTGACAGTCTTTGCTGTAATGTTTATGTCACTTGCACTCATGGTCAATGTATCACCTTCTTTTGCTGACTCATTAATAGATGTACCAGTAATCGGTGAGATTGTTAAGCTTGTAAGAATAGGTTCAGGCTACGAAGAAGTAGCTGAAAAAGGTATGTTCGAAAAAGGTGAGGTGATTTATGAAGATGAATCATACAAACTTTCTTTATTGGCGTATTATTTTTCAGACAAAGATCTAAACTTATACTTTACCTTAGAATCAGATAATGAAGATTATCATGCCATTACTAACTTTGAAATGCTAGATGAAAATATGGACTTTATAAAAGGAGGTTCAATTGGCTTTGATGCATTTAATGATGAAGGTCTTACCAACATAGAAGTCAATATGATAGACCATACATTACCTGACACGCTTACCATAAAGTTTGATCTTACTAGAGATGATAAAAGAGGAAGATTTGGTGATGACTATATCTATTTAGAAGACTTGTCTCTTAAGTTAAAAAAGAAGGTAAAGGATGTTTCTAATATGATAGATATATCGGAAACTGTCCATCATGAAAATATGAACTTTGACTTTATAAGTCTAGAAATCACCCCAACAACGATGAACCTTCAGATGGATGTTTCAAGTGATGACATGGTATTTTATGATTTTAAAAAGATTTATATCAAGTCTGGTGAAAATGTCTATGAAAGAATATCAGATGGTCTTGTTCGGTCAGGTAATATGGAAAGTGGTATGACTTACTTCTTTAAATCACCCTACTTTGACAGCTATAAAGACTTTGAGATAGTTATTGAAGATGTCTATGCTTTACCGATAGACCTGTCTTATGTAGAAATAGATTTAGAGAATAATGAAATGATTAAAGGATCAGATGATAAACTTGAGTTTATCGGAGTTTCTAAATCAGCTGATATCTACACGGTCAAGTTTAAGTCATCTGGTGATGAAAGAGTTGGCTTTAGTCAGTATGATGACCATCACTTTTCTTCTATAGGCACCATGTATTTAGATGAAGGTAGAGAATACCATTTGGAAGTTGAAAAGGAAAATTTAGATGATGAAAAAATTCTAATTGACTTTAACCATTATCCAAATACTGTTGAGATGAAGAAAAGCATACGAATAGAATAAGTGTATAACTTGTGTGGATAATTTCATAAAAGAAGAAATTATCCACACTTTTTTCCTACGAATAATATGTAGACCCTTCACTTTATCCGGTTGAAAAAGATGTATGACGACATAAATCTCTTTATAAATCACCATCATATTCTTTATAAAAACTTTAAAGTTGCTTAAGTCCTTTTTTATTTTACTTTGCTATTATGGTTACAAAGAAAAGGAGAGAGGACTTATGTTAGAAATTTTAGGTGGTATCACATTATTTGCAATGAACACCATGATGATGTTTATTTTTATCATCATAGAAATCGTATTTATATTAATGATAGGCGGTATGGCTAAAGCCAGAGGAAGAAATACACTAGGCTGGATGTTAATTGGGGCATTTGCACCATTTGTAGCATTAATAACACTTCTAATATTAACAAGAAAGTATCCAAAGACAGATAAAGACTTTGATCATATTTCTGAGCTAAGAGACTACAACCCCCTTGTAGTAGCAGTGGTTGGTATATTTGGTTATGTTTCAAATGCAGATGGCAGAGTAGATGAAAACGAGTATGAAAGTGTATATCTTCACTTAAAAAAATCGTATAACATGTCTAAAAGAGATTTAAAAGGTTATAGAGAAATCATTGAATATACAAAAAACAATCCTGATATGGTAGATACTTATACTGGCCTCATCAACAAGTACACAAAGGATAAGAACAGAACTTATGATAATATTAGATTTTTAGCCATGCTTTGTAATGTTGTTGCATTAAATGGTGTAGAAACAGAAGAAATAGATGCTGTAAAGAGAGTCATGGCTGGTCTAAGATTCCCTATGGATGATATGGGACCACTGACTAGCGAAATGGAAAAACAAGGTGCTAGTCAGAGTGACATCGATGATTTAGTGGATAAACTATAGATATAAAAACATGTTCAAGCATGTTTTTTTCTTTTTTTGGTTGACATTATAGTAACTCTAAGCGCTATGATGGTGTCAAATGGAAAGGAGTTTGACTATGAAAAAATATATCCGTTATGCTGGTAACGAGAGAGTTAATGTCTGTATGATCAAAGCTTCTGATAAGACTGGTTTTGCAGATTATAAAAGAAAGATGTTAGGGTTACCTCAAAATATATTTTCACTTGCAGCTTGTTCACCAGAATGGGCAACCATTCAAATGATTGATGAGACTGTAGGTGTAAAAGTAGATTGGAAAACAAAAGCGGACATAGTAGTCGTGATGTTTCATACGCCTGATGCTATGAGAGCTTACGAAATTGCAGATAAATTTAAAAAGAAAGGCATAACAGTCGTACTTGGTGGTCTTCATACCTCTTTTATGCAAGATGAAGCACTCAGTCATGCTGATGCTATTTTAATTGGAGAGTCAGAAGAGATTTGGGAAGAATTTTTAGAAGATTATTTAGCTGGTAGTCTTAAACAAAGATACATTCGTAAAACTGTGTTAGATATGAGTGATTTAAAGCCATATCCAACTGATATTATACCTACAGAAGTTTATGATTACTCCTGGACTGTGACCGTTTCTAGGGGCTGTCCTAATAAGTGTTCTTATTGTACTGTACACAAGTTTTTTCCAACCTACAGGAAAAGACCTATACAAGATATTGTTGAAGAAATCAAAAACGCCCCTACCGATTTTATAGAGCTAAAAGCAGATAATATGACCATTGACAGAGAATACTGTTTGGAGCTTTTTAAAGCCATTGAACCCCTTAACATCATATGGATGACATGTTTAGAACCTGGCTTTGCAGAAGATAAAGAGCTAGTAGAGGCTGCAGCCAAGTCTGGTTTAAGAAGCATTCTACTTGGTATTGAAACACCATCAAGAGAAGCTCTAGTAGATAATAAGAAAGGTCAACTAGATCTAGATAAATTAAAAGAACATATAGCTTATTTACATTCGTTTGATATAGAAATCGATTCAGCCATGTTATTTGGTTTTGAAGATCATGATCAAGATATTTTTGAAAAGACATTAGACTTTGTTTTAGACATTGATATTGATGTGACTCATGGTGTTATACCGATTCCTTTTCCAGGTACTGAGTTATTTGTTAATTTAGAAGAGAAAGGTCGCTTAACAACTTATGACTGGTCTAAGTATGATGGTTCTTGGTTGGTATTTAGACATAGAAACTTTGAAGTTATGAAACTTTACAAGGATATTATGAAATTTGAAAAAGAGTTCAATAAAAAACACAAGAAAAGGGTATTTAAATGGCATAGTAGATGGTCATAAGAAAAGGAGTTAGTATGTGGTTTATCATTTCAATTGTTTTGGTACTTTGGGTTTTGTACGACTTAATTAAGGGGGAAGTTTGGTCCTATTATAAAATATATAGGTCAAGTGAACCAGGTAAGTATTGGTTTTACATGCTCATTTGGTCACTTATAGCAGGTGCCAGCTTATACATGTCGATAGGTTCTTATTATTAGACCTTTCATATCTTAATAATAACCAGTGAATGTCACTGGTTATTATTTTTGGTTTAAACAGTCATGCTGAAGATTGCTGTATGTTGTCAATGATTGAATTAACGGCGTCTAGTACCCAATTGGTAACCCAGTAGAAATACAATGATCATAATGATGAAAGCGATATAATCATGATAAATAGTATAGTTAATGTCACTTAAGCCGATATTATTCAAGCTGGAAGTGATGATATTGATAGGATAAAAGTTTAATTGTTTAATAAAGCTTAGTGCTCCACTAAAAGGAAGAAAAATTCTGTGAAAAGTAAGGTATCTATCCAAAAGGATTATAAGAGATATGACATTACAAAAGAACAAAGCTTCAAAAATATTTGATGAAATTTTTGTACTGTATTCTCCTAAAAAGAACCAAAGAACAATAAAAAGAAAGGCTATTGGTAGAAAAAGAAATTTTAACATAGGTATAAAGTAAATTAAAAACAATAGTAGCCCTGTGATGGATGGCACGATAGAGATGGCAAAAAGTTGTTTCTTCATAATTTTCCTCGCTTGGTTTAAGATAAATGAACTCCATTATTATTTTATCATAAACTTTTTTAATCTAGTGGCTTCTTCCTAATAAACAGTATTTAAGCAGTTTGTTATTTTTTTTATTTTTTTGTTGACCTTACAGTTACTCTAAGATGTAACATACTAGATGTAGTAAGGTTAACCGATTGAAATAACACGTTTTGATATACTCATGAAAGGAGTTTATTATGTTAAAAAGATTTATGATTTTAGTATTGTCATTTGTAATGTTGCTCTCAAGTGTACCAGCATTTGCTGAAACAAATGACGATTTGATTAAGAAGGTTGAAAAGTATGGTTTTGATTACACTTATGAGAAGTACCTAAACATTCTGCCTTTTGAAATGGTGGAAAAAGATAAAGAAGCTGCAAGAGGATTATTTAATGAGATTGGTTATGCTTTCTTTAGAAATGACTTAGAAAAGGCTAGAGAACTTTTAGATGAGTTTTATGGTATCATTTCTAAGTACTGGATGAATTCAAAGACCTTGAATGTACTTTTACCACTTGATGAGATGTTAAAAGAAGGTGGTCAGCTAATAACGCCAGAAGATGAAAAATCCTTAAGAGATGCATATAAGAAGCTTGCAGAAATAAGAAATAAGAAAGACTTTGAAGCTTACTTTAAGCAAATTCAAGAAATATACAATGACTTTTATGATGTACTTGCTAAATCAATTGGTGATGTAAACAATGAATTGCAATTGGTTCAATACATCAAGGGTGCTGATAAACTGACAATTAAAGATTTATCCAACTATAACTTTAATGATTATTTAGAAATTTTACCTTTCGATTTAAACGATTCAGATTATGCAAAAGGTAAAAAAATCTTCAAGGATATCATTGACCATCTTAAGGCGAATGAAGACAAAGAAGCTAAGATTGATGTAGAGAAGTTAAATGATATTCTAGCACCTTATTGGATCAAGGATAAGACATTTAAGGCTTTATTGCCTCATGAATCTTATCAATACAAGGCTATCAATCATTTTTCAAGAAAGGGACAAATGGCCATGTTTGATGCATATAAGAAGGCTCAAGATGCATTTAAAGCAGTGAAGGAATCAAAGGAAATCTCAGACGAATTATATGATGAGTACTTTGAAGCAATCAATGATTATTACAAAGTATTTGGTCAACAAATAAGAGAGTACTATGGTGATTTCTTCGAAGAAGTTGTCTTCATCCGCTCTTAACAGTCTAGCCACTATGCAATAGTATAGTGGCTTTTAAAGAAAGGAAGAATTGTTGAATAATTTCTATAGACCATCATTGGTTTCAAAAGAGGAAACCTTAGACCTACTGATCATTAAAGTATCTGACAAGCCAATAAAAATGGAAGACCGATACGGTATACCAGATGATTTGTTTTCTTTAGCTGCTGCGACACCAACTTGGGTAAAAGTAATCCTTGTTGACATGACAATTGGGATGACGATAGATTACAGTTTAAAAGCTGATTTAGTAATCATCTTAACAGATGAATTTTCGCTTACTCATGCATATAATATTTCTGATAAATTTAGATTACTGGGTAAATTAACCATATTATCTGGACAGGTATTAGATGAAGCTTCTGCTTTAGATCACTCAGACAGTATCGTTTTAGGGAACTTTGCAGACATTTTGGAGGAAACTTTATTAGACTACAATAAAGAAGGCATAAAATCAAAATACACATGTACAACTTCAACTCTTAGGCCTTATCCTTCAGATATTATTCCAGCATCTTATTACAATTACACTTGGAGTATAGTCCTATCTAGAGATGGCTTTTATAGACCGATTGATGATATTGTCGATGAGATCCTAACCTGTGGTACTGATTTTATTGAGTTGATTACAGATGATAATCAATATAAAATTGAAATTCTTGATCGAATTAGAGAGCTAGACATCATTTGGTTTTCGCGCGTAGGCATGACTTTTTTCGATAATATGCAAATGGTAAGAACTTCTATAGATAGCGGATTACGTTATATAATTGTTGATCTTGATGACAAGGAGCTACAAACCAGTATGGATAGCTTATATCATGTGATTGCCTATCTTCATGAATATGATGTAAAGATAAGTTTGATGATACATACTCAAATTACTAAACCCGATATAGAAGTCTTATATGACTACGTCTTAGATCTTTATAGCCGTTCTTTGGATTCGATTTATTGGTTAGGCTGTGGCAAACACATAGATTTATATGATTATGTGAATCTTAAGGTGATAAAAAGAGATTACGATTGGAAGACTAGGTGGGGGTCTTATCAGAGTTATGATTACTAAAAAAACAAAGAATCAAGTTGATCCTTTGTCTAGTTATTCGAGAATTTGTATTTGATACTCTGCAATGTATGATGCATCAGTAATGATAGAAGTTGGGTCAATCTTTAATAAAAGCTTGTCTGCACCATGAATATTATTATCATACATATATGTCATCATTTCCTCATATCTTACGTCATATTCTTCGTCTTTAGAAATTTTAAAACGATAACATAAATATGGCGCTTTTGGAAAAGAAGTATAAGGCATCTTGTATCGGTCTGGCTTATCAATAAAGCCATGTATTTTACTGCTGTCTGTAAAAATGTAATAGTCTTCTTTTTTATAGATATTGGTCATATCCACACCTTTACTTGAAAAGAGATCATAAAGCTCTTTTATAGAGAGTTTCGCTTCATATGAATCTTCACTGATATGATAAACATGTCTTGTATTGATCTTTCTAATTTCGAAAACATGATCCTTATCTGTGATACTTTTTAGAGTATTCTTTCTCATTTGGATTTCCTTCTGAATTTTTATCAGTTTTTCGATTTCTGCTTTTAAAAGATCTTCTGACTGATTTAAGGCAGACTCATATGTTTTAACATTGAAATCATCTAGTAGTTGCTTCAGTTCTTTAATTGGGATTTTACTGTCTCTTAGTAGCATCAGAATATTGTATTTTATGAGTTGGTCAGAGTCGTACAAGCGATAGCCTTTTTCATTGATTTCAGCAGGCTCGATAAGGCCCTCTTTCTCATAATATCTGATGTTAAATGTAGATGTATCTAAAAATCTTGCCAGTTCTCCGATTGTTAATAAATCTCTCATTTTATTCTTCCTTTATAAATAATAGAACAAGTACATCAACTTGATGATTAAAGGTTCAGCTAGTACATAAAGCCCACCCAATAACCATATGGAACAGGTTATATAGTAGAGTATAGGGTTAGCATCTCTTGAAACATCTTCAAGTATGAAGGCATAGCCGGACTGTAAATCTTGTATGGCCCATGTTAAATAAAGTATACCAAATAAAATAGGCATATCAAATATAGTAGCAGTAATAACCATCAAAAGCCCAAGTATAGCCAAAATCTTTGTTTCACCTATGTTCATATAATCACAACCTTTCTTTCTTTATCATACAGGTTAGAGTCGCTTTAAGCTCAAGTCTCAATATTCAAGTTTTCTATATTTGACATTACAGTTGCTCTAAGGTCTATACTCTTAATTAGTAAAGAGGAGGCATTATGTTAGAAAAATTAAAACCATTTCTATTGGCTGTTGTGATTGCAATAGTTATACAAACCATTACTTTTTTTGTACCGGATTATAACAGTGGTGAGAATCAAGAAAAAGAGCAAGTAATCATCGAAGAGATTAGAAAATCTATTGACTATGAGGCTTATCTTAAAGCCTTGCCATTCAGTTTAGGTATTGAAGACAAAGAGGCTCTTGAAGTCACTTTCGAAGAAATTGTAGATTTGTTTAACGTAGGAAAGAAGGATCAAGTAAAAGGTAAACTGGATGAAATTGAACAAGTTCTAGATAAGTACTGGTATTCAGAAGATTATTTATCAAAGCTTGTTGATATAGAAATCGATGATCAGTTTCTATTATACGAGGATGCTGAAAACTTAAAGAAACTGAAGGAAAAAATCTTCTTAGATAGACCGATTGACAAGAATACCTTATTTAAATCTGTTGGCTTATTTTATGAAAAATATTATGAAAGCCTCAATAATCTCTATAGCACTTATAGAGATGAGATAAAAAACAATCAGTTGATTGTTCTTGAGCTTGAAGATAAGATCATTAAGAAAATTAAAGCACCTACAGTTACTGAGGTTGATTATGATTATGAGACTTTTTTAAACTCAAGGTTATTTATGATGACTGATGAGGTATATACAAATATGTATGATGACTTTATGAAAGCCAAATTAAAAGGTGATCAAGATGCTATTAAAGAGATGCATGAAAGGATGAAAGACTTTTGGTTCGACAAAGATATAAAAAAGAGTTTTCTACCCATTGAGACATATAAGTTAACATTCTCTGCTTTCAAAGAAGCAGATGTGAAATGATTAGAGGACTTATATCAGGCCTATGATAGCGAGAATGAAGATGTGATCTCTATGTTAGAAAGTTTGATCTTATTTAATACTCAAATAGGCAAATCACAGAAAGAGGTGTTTGCTGACTATTATAAACCTTATGCTTTAGAACAGTTTTTAGTAGACAAGGAGGATGAATGATGTATAAGTTACCATTAGAGGCCTACACAAGTGAATCGTGGTTTAAAAACGAACAAGAAAAGATTTTTTCAAACACATGGCAGTTTGTAGGATTTATAGAGGATTTTAAAGAAACTGGTGACCATAAATGTGTAAACTTCGGCGATCTTCATCTGATGGTTGTTTTAGGAGAAGATAAAAAACTTTCGGCCCTTCATACAGCATGCTGTCATAGAGGCAACCGTTTAAAAGAGGTTCAGGGTAATAAGATTATTTGTCCTTATCATAGGTGGGCATATGATTTAAAGGGTCAGTTAATCGCAGCACCTGAATCAAGAGAGTTGCACGAATTTAATAAAGAAGATATACACCTAGTAAGAGGCTCGGTAGTAAGATGGAAAACACTTGTTTTTGCCCATCCAAAAGAAGATGCACCAGATTTTTATGAACATGTATCAGAACTTGAAAACTTTATGGGTCCTCATAAACCAGAATTATTAGAAGAATACCATGATGAAAATAACGTCTATCTTGCTCACTGCAATTGGAAGTTATTCTGTGAAAATTATATGGATGGTTACCACCTGCCTTACTTGCATTCAGAGACCCTTTACATGTATGACCACAGCAAGCAAGTATCGAGATATGCTGGAGACCACTGGGCTTTCTATGAACCACTTACAAAGGATTATGAAAACAATATTGGCAAGTACGGTTATGAAGCTATAGACCATATTCCTAAAGAAAAACTAGGAGCTTATGTTCATCTACTTTTTCCTAATCTAGGTATCACGGAATCGGAATCTACTTGGACAGTGCTTCAGATCCTGCCATTAGAGGTTAATAAAACACTTTTGATTTTTAGGTCTAAAGTCATGCCATCTTATAAGAATAAATCTTGGTTTAAAAAGAAAGAGAAAAAGCCTATTGAAGTGAGTGACTTTAATGAGCCATTGAAGTCATATGATTTTATGATTGAAGACATGTATGTGTGTGAACAAATTCAAAAGAATATGGAAAACAAGACTTTTACAACAGGCCCACTACATGAGACTAAAGAAGCTTCATTTGAAGGCTTTCACGATGTCATTTTACAATATATGAACCATGCCAGATGAAAATCTGTTTTTTTTCTTTTTTGAGTCTTGACCTTATAGTCACTCTAAGATGTAATCTTATGTTAACAAAGAACTTAAGGAGAATTTTATGAGAAGATTATTTACATCAGAGTCAGTAACTGAGGGGCACCCAGATAAGATATGTGACCAAATTTCAGATGCCATTTTAGATGCCATTTTAAATCAAGACCCTCAAGCGAGAGTCGCTTGTGAAACCGCTGTTACAACTGGTATGGTTTTGGTCATGGGAGAAATCACGACCAATTGTTATGTGGACATTAAAGCCATCGTTAGACAAACCATTAGAGAAATCGGTTACGATGATCCTGACTTTGGTTTTGATTATAAATCATGTGCCGTACTTGTCGCTCTTGACGAACAATCACCTGACATAGCTATGGGGGTAGACCAAGCATTAGAAACAAGGTCAAAAGAAGACATCAAAGATATTGGTGCAGGTGACCAGGGGATGATGATTGGTTATGCCTGTAAGGAAACAGAAGAAATGATGCCTTTACCAATTGCCTTATCTCATAGGCTAGCCAAGAGATTATCAGAAGTAAGAAAAGATGGTACACTTGAATATTTAAGACCAGATGGCAAGACCCAGGTAACTGTTGAGTATGAGGACGGTAAGGCAAGTAGAATCGATACCATTGTTATTTCTACCCAACACGATGATGGTATAGAACATGACATGATTGACAAAGATTTGATATTTACCGTTATTAAACCTGTTATACCAAATGAATTGATTGATTTAAATACCAAGATTTTGATCAATCCAACTGGCAGATTTGTTATTGGTGGTCCAGTTGGTGATGCTGGCTTAACTGGTAGAAAGATCATTGTTGATACTTATGGAGGCTATGCCTCACATGGCGGTGGGGCTTTTTCAGGAAAGGACCCAACGAAAGTAGACAGATCTGGTGCTTACATGGCAAGGTATATAGCTAAAAATGTAGTTGCTGCAGGACTTGCAGAAAAGTTAGAAATTGAAGTATCTTATGCCATTGGTGTCAAAACGCCTATTTCAATTTATGTCAACACATTTGGAACAGGTAAACTAGAGGATGATTTAATTGTTTCACTGATTAAGAGCGTCTTTGATTTATCTCCAGGCGGTATCATTAGAACACTGGATTTAAGAAGACCGATTTACAGGCAAACAGCTGCTTATGGTCACTTTGGTAGAAGCGATGTTAGCTTACCTTGGGAACAAATAGACAAGGTAGAAGAACTGATAAGACAAGCAGATTTATATAGAAAGATTTAAGATGAAAACTTTTGAGAAATTATTAAAGATGACACCTTTAAAAGCCCTTTTCACATTAGGCATGCCATCTGTATTAAGGGCTTTAATAGATGAACTGAATTCAGTTATTGATGCTGTTTTTATGGGACAATACTTCGGAAGCCAGGCTGTGGCTTCCATGTCTATCATTTTCCCCTTTATGTTGTTACTCATTTCAATAGGCACCATATTTTCAGCTGGTGCCATGATACTTATTGGTAAAAGCCTAGGTGCAAAAGATGTAAAAAAGGCCAATCAAACTTTTATGAATACAGTGGTTTTAACATTTATAACGGGATGTATCGTAGGTATATTCTCCTATGTTATGATACCGCATATATTGTCTATGTTTGAAATAAGTCAGGCTACCAGGGAATTTTCACAAATATACATGGAGATCATCAGCTTAGGTATGCCAATTATGTTAATAAGTACTTTGCTGAATGAAATGTTATACACAGAAGGTCATTCAAAAATTTCTCTTTACTTAGCAGTTTTCCAACTTCTTGCCAATGTGATTATGAACTTTGTCTTTATTGGGATATTAAATTTAAGTGTGATGAGTATCGCCATTGCGACGCTTGTATCAATGATTCTACAAATCTTTTTTATGGTTAAGTATATTCAATCAGACAAGGTGGCTTTGAAGATAGACTTTTCTTATGTTCATTTAGAATGGTCCTTTATTAAAAAAGTTGTACCACTTGGTATGCCAAGTTTTATGACCATGATATTACTTTCTATTACATTAGCTTTTGAATCCAAAGTGATATCATCCTTTGGACCAGATGCTTTATCGGTCCAGGCCATCACAGCTTATATCTTCTCTGCAACAGGCTCTGTTGCAAGTGGTATATTATCAGCAGCAGTCGTTTTAATGTCCTATTGTGTGGGTGCTAGAGATTATAGTAGATTTAAAAACCTCTTGAAGCAGTCTTTGGTTTTGGTTTCTTTATCAGCCTTGATACTGAATTTACCTATGATACTGAACTCAAATGGGCTTGTGGCAATATTTACAGACTCAACAAGTGTTATGGCAAGTGCAAGAATACCAGCCTTGGTTTATGGCTATACAGCAACATTTATATTTACAACAAATGTGTTTTTATATGTGATGACATTAGTTGAAATGGAGAATACCTCAACCATAATCTTTACACTTCAACAGTTAATCCTTTTTATGCCTCTTTTGCTCATCCTCAAAAACTTTGGTTTTAACCTAGCAGTAAGTGCTCAACCCATATCAGAAGTCATTGGTGGTATCATAACACTTTGTCTACTACCTAAACTTTATAAGAATATTTCTAATGTATTTCATGAAAAGAAAATTAGTGAGAATCTTGGGTAAGAATGCTTTTGTTATAGAGTTTAATAGGGACATCATTGTAGATGCTACTTCTAATATATTAGTTGTATCTGAAGAGACCACTACAAGCAGACAAGAAGCATCGATGCCATGACTGAACAAAATTAATCTATGAGAGAAGTCAAGAAACATGCAGATGCCCTTAACAACTTAACAGAGAAACTAAAAGAACAATTTGATCATTTTAAATTATCAAAATAAAGACCATCACAGGAAGCGATGGTCTTATCTTTATATATGCATGCTTTCAAACTTATTAAGTTCATCTATAAAAGCCTTTCTAGTTGAATATTTACTTTTCCAGAAAGAAGATAGTTCGCTGAATAAATCTTGACCACCTTCTAACTCAAAAAGCTTATGGAAGTTGGACAAGTAGTTGGCATACTGTCCTCGAGAGCGAAGTTGTGTAATATCTTTTTTTTCTCCTATCCTGTAAAAGTCTAATAAAATATCATTAAAGTCACTTTTAAGTTGATCTTGATGTTTATGTAAAGCTGAAAACGACTTGTTTTCCAAGACATAATTAAGTAACTCTGTAATCATATTTTCAGAAGAATAGACATAATCAATCTGATTCCAGTCAGAAAGCATTGAGATGATTATAGTTTTTCCTACTTGCCACTGTTCATCATTGTAAAGTGCCTTTAACTCTTGATAATATGAAATACTAATTTTCACGTTTAAATTATCAAGGTATAGCTGGATAAGTTTATCTTTGTCATCTATTGCTAGATAATACTGCTTGAGGTAGTTAAAAGTATAATAATTTTTAGGAGCATTCATTATATAGGCTTCTAGGCCGTGGTAGTCTTCTTCCTCTAAACGCATTTCAATGATTCGATTGTAAACCAAACTGTTGTCTTCAAAAGTACTTAATGCATCTAATCTTTCCTGATAGCTTTTACCAAATTTCTCATAAAGAGAATCTCTGTTAAATATTGTAGAAGAATAATATCTCCCTGATGCAATTTCATGTTGTAGTTCATCTTCTAGCTCTTTTAAGAAAAGTTCATTGTAGACTGGTTCGTCTAAAAAATTAATGAACCAATCTTTTATCTCATAAGAGTAATAAAACAAGCTCTCTTTGTAGACGGTATAACAATATGAAAGTATTTCTGATCTGATCGAACTTTCTTTTTCAAGAACTTGGAGTATACAATAGAAGTTGTCGGGTGTTGACATGCTTGTATGGTCGTCTATGTTACCTAAGGTGTTTACAAAAGATTTAAATACTTCAAGCATATCTTGATGTTGTCCTTTATCGTAGAGTGTCTTGATGTAAGTTTGTACTTGATCGATTTCTTCTAGAAAGTCATCATAAGTATAATCGTCTATATAATCATACTTATGAAATGTTTTTTCTATGTATGAAATCATTGGACCGATATCTAAAGTCGATGCAAACTTAACCATGAAGGATTCTCTTAAATTTGCATTGTTTTCGAGTATTATCTTTAAATATTTTCTTAAATCATCTTCATCGAGTCTATCTACAAGAGATAGGTCATAGTCTCTTTGTGGTAAATTCTCATATTCATATAAGGCTGCAACAATGTGTTTGCAAGAATGATTGTCATAATAGTAAGGACATGTGCATTTCATGTATTTTATGGATTGTCCATCAAATTTAACATAAACATGATATAGATCATAACCACTGACATTAGCCTCAAGGCTTGATTTGTTGTAGTTTATAATGTTCACACGGTCATTCATATAATAATCGTAACCTCTTTCAAGAATAATACTTGAAAATATGCTTTCGTGTTTCATTTGAAACTCCTTATTCGTATAAATTGTCTAAGGTAACAAGTTTTAAATGCGTGACTTGCTCTTCTAACTTGAGTAGCTCTTTTGTGAAACCTGATTTTGAGAAAATATAGTAATACTTATTCTCACGATTTATAAGCAGGCTTCTCTCAATGAGTTTCTCATAAACTTTGATTCCGACTTTTTCGTTTTTAAACTTGCATTCACAATATATGCCTGAATCTTTAGAAAGTCCTACAATATCAATTTCCTCTTGTGTTTTGGTGACAGGATTACTTCCCCACCAAGAACCAAATACTTCAACGAGAAATGGCAAGTCCATAGTCTGATTTTTCTTTATTAAATACTGGGTACAAACTTTTTCAAACATTAGCCCGTAGAGTGTACCAATATTTTCACTTATTTTCATTTCCCATACAGCAGGGCCTAAATCCTGTTCAATTAAACTTCTATGGTTGTAGACATATTTAAACATAAAGACATAAAGTGGATCTGCGATATGATAGATGCTTTTTTTTGAGTTGCTGGCACCTATTGGTTGAATTTTTTTTATGATTTCTAGCTCTAATAATGAAAGAATGTACTTGCTAGTTTTTGATGAACTTTCTCCAATTTTAGTAGCAATTTCGTTGAGCTTAGAAGCACCATTTGCTATTGCTTCAATAATCGCATAGTAAACGACAGGTGTTCTTAACTCTTGATGTAAAAGATTTCTTGGTTCGTCATAAAACAATGTCGTATTGTTTAAGCATTTTTCTATGACATTGTCTACAAAGGTTTTTGAAGGATCAAATTGAATCATATAATGAGGAATACCGCCTAGTATTGAAAATGTTTTAAATTTATCTTCTACAGAGTATTCTGGAAAGAAAAGCTGTGAGCTCATATAATTCATGGGATATATCTTCATCTGTCCTGTCTTTCTACCATAGATAGGACTTTTATGGGAAACGAGTTCATTCTCCATAAAACTAATAGATGATCCACAGAGTATAATCATGATATTTTTATTACTAAGTTGATGATCAATTATATTTTGTAGAATAGATAAAAAGCTTGTATTGGCTTTTGCTAAATACGGAAGTTCATCAATGACCAAGATGAGTCTATTCTCACCTGCTTGTGTTGATATAAATTTAAATATATCTTCCCAGTATTCAAAAGTAATATTAAGATCCATCTTGTAGTGACTAAGAACTGTGCGGGTAAATTTATTCTTATTAAGAAGGTCATTATTTTCCTCAGCAACATAAAATATTGCATTTTTATCTTTTATGAATTCTGTGATTAATTTGGTTTTTCCTACACGACGACGACCATACATAATTATCATTTCAAATTTATTTGATTGATAGAAGCGCTCTAGTTGCATCATTTCCTTTTCTCTAGCTAAGAACATAATAGTCTCCCTTTTATATACTTACGAGTAGTATACTTATAAGTATATTAACATATCTGAACTGATTTTACAATTTGCATCTATTTGTAACGTATTAATAAACCTTTACGATTAAGCCTATCTTCTTGAATTCATATTAAGATAAGGTTACAGTGAATATGTTACATAAAGTGAAGTTAGAATTATGCCGATAAACTTATGTGAGTAACGTAAGAAGGGATGCTTATGAAGAAGATAGTAATATTATTAATAATTATGGCAATGATAATAACACCATCCATGGCAGAGGTGGTTTCATTTGAGGGGGGTCTTGTAGGAGATCCGACCCTAACCAATAATCAGTTTAATTATCAAGAAGTTTTGTTTATTACTGGTGAACCTATCGTCATGACAGGAACAGTCCAGGTACCTACAGTACCTGAAAATACAGATCAATATACCATCACTTATAATTATGAGCTTTTAAACTCTGATAAGAATGTGGAAGTAGATAGAACAGCAACTTTCCAGGTAACCAAAACTTCTAAAGAAGAGTATGGTCAAACGACTTACAAGTATGAGCTGACGTCTTTAGACGAGACCATTAATGTGGCTGGAACAGAGTATGTTCTTAATTCTTTTTTATACAATCGTTCAATGATCTATGATAATACAGCTGCTGTAGATTATTTCTCAGGCAATATGTATCTAAAAAGAACATATTATACAGGTGGTACACCTGAAAACTATAACATCAAGGTAACCATTGAAATAACATCTAATCACGATGAAGGTGCTATGATAGGTTATGATCACCTATGGGGGAATGCAGAGACGTATATGTCAAAGATGACCCTTAACGGTGAAGTACCAAATCCAGATTATGATTCATCAGACCCAGATTCAGAAGAAAAACTAGAATGGTACGGTCAGGTAGACTTAAGATCTTCTTATCAAAAGTTTTCTGAGTTCCAATATCAATCGACGGCACCGCAATCTATATCTTTTGTAGGCTCCTATGTAAGAATCGATGAGATAGAAAATGTCTTCCAGTATACTTATGACATGCCTGTCTTTGAGAATAACTTACCGACTACCAAGAGAAATACAGGTGAAGAAACTTTAAGAAATGATAAGATCATTGACGGTGACTCAATGGTAGTACCCCATTTCAAAGATACTGGCGGACACTGGGGAGAAGACAACATCTTTTTCTTAGCCAGCTTAGAAGTCATCAACAATAAATCAGAGTTTTACGGTCCAGACCAGCCTCTTACTAGAATAGAATTTGCTGAAATGATTTCAAATGCCATAGCAACTATAGAAGACAGGTCGCAAACAGAGATCATAAGATCATTAAGGCCTGGTGCTACTCAGATGTTTAATGATATACCAAATGACTATGAATTTTATAATTACGTAGCCTTTGTTTATAACAATGATATTATGAATGGTTATGGCAATTACTTTAATCCAGAAGATAAGATTTCTAGAGCTGAAGTTATTACCATTATGGTAAATGCCCTTGGCCTAGAAAACAGGGCACCACAGTTACCATTTGAAACAAGGTATTCGGATGATGCTGACATTCCAAATTGGTCAAAGAGATTTATTTACATGGCGGATGAGATTAACTTGGTATCTGGTTTTCCAGATAATACAATTAAACCAAATGCCCATGTAACAAGAGCAGAAGGTTCTGCCATGATCAAGTCATTAATTGATCATATGAAAGACAACATCAGAATTGACTACAGAGAAAAAATCATCAATAGATATTAAAATGAAGCCGGTCTTGTACCGGCTTTAATCATATAAATTTTTCAGGAAGATGTTCTAAATTTTAAGAATATTTTTTTAGTTATGAGAATATAAATACCAATCTTTTCTAGCACTGTAAGTATAAAGTCAGAATATTGAATATTTTTATGCAAGAGGCCTTAGAATCGTGTGTTTTTGTGGTTTTTTGTGTGCAATTACAGTATACTTTTATATACGATGGTTAAAAATATAACAAGGGTTTTGTGGTTGAGAATGGAGGAAGATTTGAAGAAAATATTAAGCCTAATTTTGTTGATTACCACGCTGATGTCAACGTTTGTTTATGCAAATGAAGTTGAACAAACAGATGTGAATGCACTAGTGGGATCGATAAACAAGATTCATGTAGTTATCTCAGGCAATGATAGTGCCAATGAGAGATCTAGAAATGAGTATAGCAATAAGTATACCAGTATCTATTTGCCTCAGAAAGAGACAGTTGATTTAGCTGTAACTTTTGAAGGTATCGAAATGGATGGTTACCAAGCTGTTTACAAAGATGGAGAAGAGTATAAGACTTTCGGTAGTTTTACAACTGAAACAATAGCTGATGATCGTCATTATGCTGACAAAAGAATGGATGTTTACATTCAAAAGGTATCTGATAGTTCAGTTGCAAGAGTTGGTCAACTAGTTGTTTATTCATTTAGAGATAAACTAGGTCACGTAGCTGTAAAAGATGCAGATGGCCAAGATTATGATGGTAGAGTCAACTATACTTTATTAGATGGGGATGATACCCTCTACAATTACAGTTCAGAAGCCATCGGTGGCAACATGGTTGTATTTTTACCTGAAGGTGCTGCTACCAATGACACTTTATCGATCATTGCCTATCCTGAAAGAAGTGACTTTGCCAATACACAAGTGACGTCTTTGTCACCAACAGTTGAAAATGATGTGAGATACAGATGTGGTGAAATCTCTTTCCAAACTCCTGAAACGACTGTGACGTTAAAAGATGACCAGGGTAATAATGTTTCGAATATATCAGTACGAGCTTCTGTAGGAAAATTGAATGCATCAGGTGTAACAATTTCTACATACCCAGATGACAAACTGCATTTAGCAAGTTTTGGATCTGACTACTTTGCAGGTGTTCATATATCGATTTATCAGTTTGCCTCAGGTAATATGAATCATCTAAAAACTGGGGATGTAAGTATTGGATCTGATGATGTATTATGGACTTTAGACGGTGCTGACGATGGAAATCAAGACAATGGTGACCAAAACAATGGTGGAGATAATACACCTACAGAAAAACAGCTTCACGAAAAAGTTGCATCAATTACACCTATCATAACAACTAACGATCAACCTACGCCAGGTTCGAAGTTTTATACTAGTGATAGAAAGAGAAGTTTATACATTTCGGTTCCAGAAGGATCAAATGCAACATCGAAACTTGAGCTTGAGTTTAGAGATGAGAATGGAGATATATTAGATATTGGTGATGCTGTCATAGACATCAGATTCAATGATGGTCATGCCAGTGAACCGAGCTATAATAAAGATACAAAAGAGTTGACGGTATACCCTGTTTCAGGCGGTTACGCAGATCAATTTGGTGGTAATGTATTTTTTGATGATAATCATGTGCCAGTGGGATTACATATTGTTGTTTACAAGGGTAAGCTAGGTGAACTTCAAGTATCCTCTCCTGATGGTTTATATGAAGGTAATGTCAATTATCTTGTTGGCTACAAAGGAGATAAAGGTCAATCTGGAAGTAACACCAATGCTCACGCTTACAATGGTATCTTACCGATTCCTGTAATGAATGGTCTTTTAGATGTTGAATATGCTTTTGTTTTATTATGGCCAGGTGAAAAAGTAAATGACAAAGTTTATGCCAATGCAGAGTATAAAGATTTTACAAATATTATGGGTAACTCAGAGTTGATATTTGATATGGGCTCAGCTGATTTCCAAGAACCTGAGTATACAGCGACTGTAGTTAACGAAGATGGTTCAGGTTGGAATCAACTGGTATTTGGAGTAGAAAGTGCATATCAGGGTCAAAATGCCAACATTATAGGCGCTGAAGCGAGTTCTATCAGTGCTGTAGGCAATGTAGCTGCTTTTGCATCATTTGGTGAAGACTTTAGTAACACGTTTGAACTGAAGTACTTCCAATATAACAAGCCAGAAAAGATTAACATGACAGTTGATATTTCAACTGCGGAAGATGAGACCGTTGAATATGTAGAGGGTGAGACAAAGCTACAAGGAAACATGTTAAAGCCTGATGGCAATCCAATTCCAAATGGTCAAGGCCGTGATGTTCATGTAAAAATAGAGGAAATTACTGAAAACTCACGTGTTGAGATTGCCAACTATGTCATTAACACAGGGTCTTATAAGACAAGTGATTTGGTTGATGGTAAGAAGTATAGAATAGATATTCATCCTGATCCAGGTGATTTTGATGATTTATTTTTAACCGCAGCACCATGGGTTGAGCTAATTTATCATGATACACCAGGTGATTATCAAGGTATTGATGAGTTTGGTGAGACAGTAAACTATACTGTAGACCAAAATGGTTTAATCACATTAGACATAAAAATGACAGAAGCCTTCTTAAAGGGTCAAGTTCTATTAGGTGGTGTGGCAACAACAGACCACATAAATGTAACCCTAATGAAGGGTGATGAGGTAGTTGTTAGAGCTTCAACTTATTCATCTACAGTACCAGGTACACCAGTCAACAAGTCAGGTGTATTTGTTATGGGTGGTATTAAGGTTGAAGATGGTGACTACAAGCTTATTATCGGTGAACCAGAAACAAGCCTTCAATATGCAGGTACAGTTGTAGATATTACCTTACCTCATGCTGACTTTATGGAAATTGAACTTCCTAAGAACAAGGTTTATGGTAAGATGGTTGTTCTAGCAGAACATCAAGCAAAATATGAAAACAAGTTTAGAAGAACATATGTAAATATATACAACGAATTCGGTGAATATGTTACTAATGGTAGAGTTAGAGAAGATGGATTATTTGGTGTATCAGATTTAGATACAGGCAGATATTATGCACAAGCCTTTGTGACACCTTATGCAGAGTTAGCTGCAGATTATGCATCTTCAGAAAGAGTTGCATTTGTTGTAGATGACTCAGGACAATCAAACTTTGATGTACCATTAATAAGAAAGATTGCTAGAGGAAATGTAACTTTAGCAAATGGTCAACCACTTGTTAAAGGGTGGGTACTCGTTTATGATGCTTCAGGTGACATGGTCTACTCTGCAAGTACAGACGACTCTGGTAACTATGTATTAGCAGCTTTAGCTGATGGTGCTTATAAAGTGAAGGCCTTAGGAGAAGGTGGCGATTTTGATTCACCGATGAGTACATTTACAATTACAAATGATAGCGTTAATAATGAGAACGCTTTAGATTTAAGATTGACACAGGCTCAAGTGACAGGATCTATTCAAAAAGATGATGCAATGAGTATCGATGTGATTGTCTACGATGATAACAAACAGTTTGTGACTGTGGTAAAAGCGGAGGATACAAGTTTTAGTTTAGGCGGTTTATTATCTGGTAAGTACTATATTCAAGCTGTACCTAATGCTTCAGCAAGTGATACATCAAGCGAAATGGTTGAGTTTGATTATGCAGGTAATCCACTGACACAAGATTTAGCCTTAGGCACTTCAGATCTAACAGGAACAGTCAAGCTACCAGACGGTAATGTTCTTGAAAAAGGTTGGGTCAAGCTCTATAAAGATGGCCTTGTAATTGCTACTTCACAAATCAGTACTGAAGGAACTTTTAAGTTTGGTAACTTAGAAGATGGTGTGACTTATCAAGTACAAGTTGACAACACAAAAGGCTATTACAAGTCAGAAAAATTAGATGTGATAAAAGGTACCAATGATGTAGAAATTCTTTTAAGAAATCAAGCATCTGTTAAGGGTATCATCAATTTAAATGGTAAAGTATTAGATCTTCAGAAGGTATTTATTTATAAAGATAAGAATCCTGTAACAACAGTAATGACAAATGCATTTGGTGAGTTCTCTGTATGTGATTTAGAGGAAGGTACATATGAGTTTGTGGTTGTTGTAGATGAAAAGGCATATGTATTTACAAAAACTTACTCAGGTAGTGAAGTCAATGCCGGTACAGTGTCATTAGAATAGGAGTAGTCATGAGTTTAAAAAGAATAATAAGTTTACTATTAACAGGTCTTCTACTCTTTACAAGTGTAGCAGTTTATGCAGAAGATGATGTTACAGTGCCACCAACAGAGGATTTACCTAAAATAACAGAAGATGAAACACCAGCATATGATTCAATAGTTACTGAAACACCCGAACCACCTGAACCACCAAAGGACAATGATGATGAAGATGATGACAAAGATGATTCTGATTCGGGTTCTGGTAATTCTTCAAATCCTGGCGGTTCTAACACTGGCAATAAAGATAAAGAAGAAGATAAGGTTGAAGTAGAAATTGAAAAGCCTAAGAAAGATGCTACTGATGAAGAAAAAGAAGCTTATAGAGAAGAACTTAAAGATCAACTAGATGAGTTAGATAAAGACCTAGAATCAGCGAAAGATGCTGACAAAACTGTAAAGGCTATTAATGATTCATTAAAAGAAGTTGTTAAAGATATGGACAGTGAAGATGCTAAAGAGATTGTAAAAGATCTTTCTGACATGGTGGAAAAGGCCATTGATAATCCTGAAACTTCTTATGAAGAAGCCAAAGAAATGGTAACAGAAGTCATTGAAGGTACATTGTCTAGTTTAGAAGATAAGTCTGAAGTTAAAGAAGATGTTTCTATGATGATTGAAAAGGTGATGGAAAAATCTTCAGAAGTGAAGCCTACAAAAACAGAAGAAGGTTTTAAGGCATCTAAGAGTCAACTGGCTTCTGCTATCTTAAAAGTAAAAGAGACAAAAGAAGATTTAGAAAAGACATTAAAGAAGAATGACATGGCAGATGTTGTTGTTAAAGAAACAGTTAACTTAAACATTGAAACAGAAGAAGAGGAAGCTGTAGTACTGACTTTAGATACTGAGGTAACATCACTATTAAGTGAGGAGTCAGTAGACCTTAAAGTTGCTGCAAAGGGGGTAAGTTTCCTTATTCCTGAAGCTCTATTAAAGACAGCTTCTACAGGCTTAAAGATTGAATCTAAGCCAGTTGAAGAAGCTGATAAGAAATCTTTAAATAAGGAGACTAAGTCAGGTAAGGCTACTGAACTTAAGACGATGGATTTACATGTATCTGAAGGTGATAAGGATGTTAAAGGTTTGATTGAACTGTCATTCCCACTTGATGATGTACAAGCTGATTTAGATTCATTGATGGTTGGTGTATTTGAAAATGGCCAGTGGGAAAAACTTGATTATAAGATTGTAAATGGTCAAGTAATCTTTACTGCACCTCACTTCTCTATTTACTCATTAATGACTTATGAGCCATCGTTTACAGATGTAGATAAGTACTGGGGTAAGAAATTCATCACATCATTAGCTGCAAGAGGTGTTGTAGCTGGTAAAAGTGATGCATCATATGATCCAAACGGTACCCTTACTAGAGCTGAGTTTGTAAGTATGCTTGTAAACCACCTAAATCTAACTGATGAAGTGACAAGAAACTTTAAAGATGTAGAAGAAGACAAGTGGTACTATGATGTAGTAGGTAAAGCAGGGTTAAATGTATTATCAGCTGGTACAGCTGATATGGCCTTCAGACCAGAAGAAGCTATTACCAGAGAAGAAATGGCTGCTATGATCTACAGAGCATACAAAATTAAGTTTAATGAAAATCCTCAAGCATCTACGAATACATTTATTGATGATGAAAGTATAGAATACAAGGATGCGGTATACGCTGTTAGAGCACTTGAAATTATCTCAGGTTATGAAGACAATTCATTTAAACCACAAGGTAATGCAACAAGAGGTGAAGCAGCAGTAGTTATGTATCTGTTTATGAATAAGTAATGAAATAGCTGCCATTTGGCAGCTATTTTTACTAACTAGTATTTTGATTTTGAACTACAAGTTAATCAGTGGCTTCTTGATAGCTTATAAACATTTGTTACTTATGGATACATGAAGGATACACATGCCTTTTATGATGGATATATGTTAAGGAGGCATACAATGAAGAAAATAATAAATAGTATTTTGATATTAACTCTCATCTTTTCACAAGTCTTGCTGATCTCATGTCAAAATAATCAGGTTAAAGAGGTGGCTCAGACTAGTGAGACCACTCAAGTAGAAGAGAAAATAGAAAACGTTAATTACGTAGAGTATAAGTCTACAAAGGATATTAAATCTACAAAAGGCTTGGGTGGTAAAGCAGAAAAGTATTACACCAAATACATTGAATACCTAGCACCTAGTGGTAAAAGCATTAAGATTCTAGCCCAAGATAAAATTTCTGATGAGCAGTTACTTTATGCACATGCAGTGATGGAACTATACTTAAGGAACCTGACTCAGGTTTATGGTGAAAAGATACCTAATCTTATTGGTGGAAGTGGTAATTACTTGGTCATGCCAAATGGCAAGGATGATGGTACAAATCAAAAGGCAGTCATAGGGCAGCCACAATATCAATTAGAAACTGCTAATGTGGGTTCTAAGTGGTATATAGAAAACGATTATGAGCATCGTGATTCGACATTTGAAGAAATCTTCCACTTTGTCCATGATTCCGGTGTTGGTACTGTTAACAATGAGCGTGGTTCTAAGAAGCTTGCAAATATGATTAATGATGGTAAAAACAATGCTTTACCTAAAGATAAGAAGGACTGGGGTAAAAAAGGCATCTGGGGTGTGAATGCTAAAGAAAGTTTAGAGGAGTGGGCTAACGAACCAGGTTCTCTAGAAGCAGAATACATCATATGTGTGATTGATACCTACTATGGTCTATGGGAAGCATCAGACACAACTGCTTTGTTTGGGGAATACCTAGGCAAGACCAGAGAAGGATTGAAAACTCTAGATCCAATGGGACTAGAGATTGTAGAATCCTTCTTACCTAAGCAAATGAATGTCATGATGAGAGTCGATCCAAGTTTTGAAGGTACCTTTAAAATGCACCTCGATGATAAAGACAAGTATACATTTAAATCTCAGTACTTAGATCTATTGAGTCTAACAGGAAAAAACAACTCTAATATTTCTGCGAATGACAACGACAATATCCTTCTTGGAAACAGTGGCAATAACCACATTGATGGTAAAGCTGGTAATGATGTAGTACAGTTTTCTGGCTCTTCTCAAGAATATACTATTACCAAAGATGGTAATATTTTAAGTATAAATGACAATAGTAACAGAGATGGTCAGGACATACTTGAAAACATTGAAATTCTAAGGTTTAAGGATAAAGATATACAAGCAAATGATTTATAAATGATGGAAAGATACTCAAAATATTGATGAGTATCTTTTTTGTCTATTAAAAAAATTTTCAAAAAAGATTTGACATTTTGGATTGAACAATCTATACTTGGATTATCCAATCCGGAAAGGCGAGATAAGATGAGTAAAAAAGATGATATACTTCAGGCAACCTTGAAGTTGATAATTGAAGGTGGATTTCAAAGCTTGACATTAGCCACAATTCTAGAAGAGGCAAATGCAGGATACGGAACACTCTATAACCACTTTAAGTCTAAAGATGAACTTATTCTAGTTTTATACCAAGAAATCAGAAAAAAAATCAGTCATATTGTTTTGGCAGACTTTGATGATCAAATGGATGTAAGAAGTAAACTAAATTTGTTTGTATCTAGATACTTAAAGTATTGTATTGATAATATTGACGAAGTAAATTTTGTTGAGCAGTTTTCTTACTTCTATGCAGATGTCAACGTTATTGTCGGACTTGACGATGATGGTTTCTACTCTGCCTTAGTGGACTTGATTAAAAGAGGTCAGCAAGAAAAACTGATTAAAGATTGCAAGATAGAAGTTTTGATTCAAGTGATCAATGGTTCTGTCATGGCAATTGCCAGAGGTATGAGAACAGGTAAGTATGAGTTTACAGACAAAGATGAAAATGCATTTTTGCAGATTTGCTGGGACTCAGTAAAAAGTTAATAATTAATATGTTGCTGCTTGTTGATTCAAGCAGTAAAAAAATAAACACGTTGGATTGATTAATCCATCCAAACTTTAAAAGGAGAATTTAAATGAAAAAAGTAGCTTTAGTAACAGGTGCATCATCAGGCATTGGCGAGGATACAGCAAGAAGATTGAAAAAAGAAGGGTATGTTGTCTATGGTGCAGCAAGACGTGTAGAGAGAATGAAAGGTTTGAAAAAGGAAGGTATTAAAACTATTTACCTAGATGTGACGGATGATGAATCAATGATCAACTGTATAAAAAAGATTACAGATGAAGAAGGAAGATTAGATGTTCTTGTTAACAATGCAGGATATGGATCTTACGGTGCACTTGAAGATATCCCAATGGAAGAAGCAAGAAGACAAATGGATGTTTGTGTACTGGGCTTAGGCCGTTTAACACAACTAGCATTACCTTTAATGAGAAAGCAGCGTTCAGGATCAATCGTCAACATCTCTTCAATTGGAGGTAAAATCGGTGAACCTCATGGTGCTTGGTACCATGCAGCAAAGTTCGCAGTAGAGGGAATGAGTGATTCTTTAAGGATGGAGTTGGCGGAGTTTGGCATTGATGTCATCATCATAGAGCCAGGTTCTATTAAAACAGAGTGGGGTGGCATTGCAGTAGAAAATATGCTGAAAGTTTCAGGTCATACTGCTTATGGTAATTTGACTAGAAAACACGCAGATATGCTAAATAGATTTGGTGGCAGAGGTTCTGAACCAAGTGTTATAGGAAAAACGATTGTAAAAGCTGTTACTTCAAGAAGACCAAAAACGCGTTACTGTGTAGGTACTGGTGGTCCAATGATGTTATGGATGAGACGTCTATTATCGGACAGAATGTTTGATAGAATGATGCTTTCACAAATGAAGTAGAAAGGAAAACTTATGAGACATAAAGGAAAAGTTGCGTTTATCACAGGTGGTGGTTCAGGTATAGGCGAGCAAACTGCTTATAAACTGGCCAGTCAAGGGGCAAGTGTCGTAGTTGTAGGTAGAACCCTAGAAAAACTTAATAAGGTCGTAGATGAAATAGAAAAAAATGGTGGCATAGCAAGTGCTGTTCAGTGTGATGTATCTGATCCAACATCCATTGAAAGAGCTCTCGTTGAAACAATAAAGCTGTATGGCAAGCTTGATTATGCAGTCAATAATGCAGGTTTAAATCAAGCCTTTGACAAAACTGCAGATCTGCCAATAGAAGAATACAAGCGTGTAACAAGTATTATCTATGATGGTGTTTATTACTCGATGAGAGCTCAAATACCTCATATGCTAGCAGGTGGCTCAGGCTCTATTGTCAATGTCACTTCTGTATATGGTACAAAGGGCATGATGTATAACCTGGCATATTCAGCAGGCAAACATGGTGCTCATGGTATGACAAAGGTTGCAGCTTTAGATTATGCTGACGAAAATATAAGAGTGAATACAGTTGTGCCTGGAGTCATCGACACACCACTATTAAAAACAGAACCTGAGGCAGTAGAACAGATGAAACAGGCCATTCCTCTTAGAAGACTCGGTAGACCTGAAGAAGTTGCAAATGCAATAAGCTTTTTACTTTCAGATGAGGCAACTTATATAACAGGTAGTCAGCTAGTTGTAGATGGTGCATATACTGTTTAAAGAGAAAGGATGATGAATAATGGACAAAAAGGTAATAGTGATAACAGGTGCTTCTTCAGGTATTGGTAAGGCTACTGCAATGTATTTTGCTGAAAAAGGCTGGCAAGTAGCAGCTACTATGCGTAACATACAAGCAGGAAAAGAATTAACTGAATTTGAAAATATTAAGTTGTTTGAATTAGATGTTACAAAACAAACGACTATTGATCAGGCTTATGAAGAGATATTAAAAACTTATGGAAGGATAGATGTACTTCTTAACAATGCAGGATATGCTTTAAGTGGTCCTTTTGAGTATTATACTGAAGAACAGTTTCAAAGACAGTTTGATGTAAATGTATTTGGTGTCTTTAGAACAACTCAAACCTTTGTTAAACACTTTCGAGAAAATAAGAAAGGTATACTTATGTTCGTGACTTCTATGGGTGGGAAAATAACTTTTCCTGTTGTTTCTACGTACCACAGCACAAAGTATGCCGTAGAAGGATTTGCTGAATCATTAAGTTATGAGGTTAATGAGTTTAATACTAGTATAAAAATTATCGAACCAGGCACCATCAATACTGATTTTGGTGGGAGATCAATGGATTTTGCATCAGTAGATGAAAATAATCCATACATGCCATACATCAGTCATTTTTCACACATGACTTCAGAAAATACTGGCATTGATCCTGTAAATGTGGCAGAAGTTATTTATCAAGCAGCAACTGATAATAGTAGTCAAATGAGATATACTGTGGGTGAAGATGCTGAACAATTGATAGGATATAGACAAGAGAGTGGCGATGAAGCATACGTAAAAATGATGACAGATAGATTTAAACTACAATAATCAAACAAGGGATAGAATCATCTATCCCTATTGTCATTACAAATGATTATGTAGCTTAACTGCCTCAATTTCGAAGGAAGATTATTTCTTGTCAAATAGTGATAGAGATTTCAACACATGTAGGGATATATTAATCAGATCTATAAAGACCATATTTGGGGAGGATATGATGATTAGTTTAAATGAAATTATCGATAACTTATCAAGTTACAAGATTATTAAGACATTTTTACCAGCTGAAACTATTTATTTTGATAATGTAACGATTTTTCACAAAGAAATTGTGACCTTTAGAAATACAACACTCTATATAGCAAAAGCGTCTAATCTAGTTGATTGTAAAGTCAGTTTCGATAATAACTTGATTGTTATAAGAGATTGTGACAAAAATTTCTCTTGTCTAATGACATTTTCTTATGATACGGACCAAATTAAATTGTTAAATGAGATTAGTTACAGTATAACAAAAGCTATTAAAAATGATGCGTATCTGAATAGACTCTTTGATGATGTTATAGAAAAAAAAGGCATGCAAAGCTTAATAAATAGAACAGCTGAGCTTTTAAAGAATCCTGTATTTCTTTTGAATGCTTCATATAAAGTTGTTAATCACAGTGCTAATGAGACTTTTGAAGATGCTTCTTGGGATGAGACCTTAAAGAAAGGTTATTCTACCAATGAAGCTATTAGGCTGTATCGTAGAAATGGGGTTATTGAGAAGTTACTAAAAAGTGAAAATCCAATAATTGTGGAATCATTATCTGGTGGCCAACCTATGATACTTAGTAAAATATCATTAGAAAATAAGATGGTTGCTATATTGGCTATTGTTCAATCTAAAGAACGATTAGACAAGAATATCCTGTCTTTAGTTAAGAGAATTACAGCTGTTTTGATAATTGAAATTGAAAGAGATAAGTCAGTTTTAGGGTTTAGGAAAGGTACTTATAAAAAGATACTTTTTGATCTGATAGATGGTAAGATGGATTCCTTGGAACTGGCTAGCAGAAGACTAGAAATGTTAAAGATTAATAAGTTTCCAAAATTTTATGCTATAAAAATTATAGCTGATAAACCTGTTAACACCTACTATTTAAAAATGTATTTGAATCATCTATTTTCAGAGGGGATTATTCTAGATCGTGAGGATGAGTTAATTCTATTGTTACCTGAAGCGAAAAAAAATCTAGAGACATTTTCAAAACTTGAAGGATTGTTAAAAGAACATGATCTTAAAGCAGGTATTTCATATGAGTTTGATGATATCCTGGATATTAGGTTTTTTTATTTACAGGCCGTTGAAGCACTAGGTCTATCAAAGATTATGAAATCAGGCGGATGTATGTATTTTTATGAAGATTATCTTGTATATTCATTATTAAGGCATGTATCGGATGTAAGTCTAGATCAACTTTGTTTGCCACAGTTATCTAGAATAGAAAAGTATGATTATTTACACGGAACAGATTATTTGAATACGTTACACTGCTATTTGTCGTCAGGAAAAAACATAACACTTACAGCCAGCTTGTTATATGCACACCGGAATACAATTAATCATAGGTTGAAAAAAATAAGAGAAATCACAAACATGGATTTATCTGATGGTGAAAACAGTTTTAAGTTGTTTTTTTCGTTAAAGGTCAGAAACTATTTAAGTAAGTTATAAAGAAAGAGGTCATGTGAATGGCCTCTTTTTAGCCTCCTGCTATCAAAGGGATAATGGTTAAGGTATCGCCTTCTTGTAAAATTGTATCATTTGATGCTCATGTGCCATTTAGCCTGTAGATGCGGCTTTTATCATAGGTTTGATTGTTCATAAAACTTTCAATAGTAGTACCAGAAGAGAGCGTTATGACTTCGGCTATTTTAGTTAAGGATTTATGTTCATAGTATTGTAAAGTGATTTTCATATTATGACCATAAATCTTTAATAACAAAGTCAAGACCTAAATTCTTAAGTGTATCAGGTAGTGGTTTTCCTGATATTTTATCAAATCCTACAAGGTCATAGTAGTCATTTTTCATCTCTTCCATGTGCTTTCTCAAATCAGCATCTACATTCGGCCCGTCAAATGGTTTATCAAGAAATCTCTTTGAAAGTGTGTCATCTTTAGCTGTCATACCATGTCTACATGAGTAAGCTCTTGCTAGAACCCTGTTCTTTCTGTAGATTTTCATCAAATCACTATAAGTGTAATCTTGACCTGTTACTGCATTAAATACACCTGCAAGTGTTGATGGTGCAACATCATATATAGCTGCGAAATGACACAAACCAATTAAATCGCATACACCTTCTCTATCAGCAGTTTCATTTAATACGTAGGCTTTCTTTTCTGGGGTATGTGGGTTTAGCTGACCAGCATATACCTCGGTATCTGGAACCATGCCGACTCCCACACCTTCCTTTGTACCGCAGTAACTTGAAATGATATGACCTAAACCATAATCGAAGTAAACTCTTAGATCATGGGTATGATAAGCAGCACCGTTTTTACCATGAAGAGCCCTATCTTTTGCATCTCCACCAATATATTCTGCGGTTGGTATAATGCCATCTGCTAACACATCACCAATGCCTTCGCGTTTGACAATTTTATCGATAAGTTTTACAACACTTTTGTAGTTTCCCCAAGTGAGGTCTATGTCATCAAGTTGATCTATAGATAGGAGCCCTATCTCATAACACTCCATGCAAAGTCCGATTACAGAGCCGACTTTTCTAACATCAAGACCTTCTCTATCCACGATACTATGAAGGTAGAGCATGACATCACCATCGGTAATGCCGAGATTGCTTCCAATGGATGCAATGCCTTCAAACTCTGGTTCGTCCATAACAATGCCTTTTCCTGGACCTTGTAGTAAGGTCATTTCTCTACAATGATTTAAGGGACATTTATAACATGGTTCTACTTTAACTTTATGTCTAGAACGATAAGAAAAAGATGATAAATCCTCATAGTTACCAATACTCGTCGAACCATTTTTTGCGATAAGATCCCCCATATCCAAAGAAGGACCTACAGTGCCTGCTGTACCTGACTGCCTCAAAAAGTTGACCAATTGCGATTGTCTTATATCATTTGCCCAAGCCTTCACCATCTCAGTAAGCTTTTCTGAGTTGAAAACAGGTACCTCTTGTGAACCGGATACGGCAATTCCTTTCAAGTTTTTTGCACCCATGACTGCACCTAAAGCACCAGATCCTATGAAGTGTCCATCATCAACAAGAATCCCTGAAAGTAAAGATTTCTTTTCACCAGCACCACCAATTACTGCAACTGATACCTTCTTCTCATTAAAAGTCTCTCTTAAACATTTTGCAGTTTCTAGTGCATCAAGTCCTACTAGGTGGCTAGCATCTACCAACTCTGCGTGATTATCTGTAATTTTTATAGTTACAGGTTTATTCGATTTTCCTCTGATAACAATATAATCGAAACCAGCAAACTTTAGTCTGGAACCGAAGAAGCCATTCGCCTGACTTGAGGCAATCATATTGTTTCCAATAGGTGATTTTGATGTTGCTGTTAAGAGACCTGAAGAAAAAGCCTTTGTACCTGCAAGATTTCCAGCAGCAAACACAAGTACATTTCTTGGGTCGAATGCCTCGATTTCTGGAGTGACTTCATCATATACAATTTTGGTGCCAATACCATTGCCACCAAGATATGAGTCTAATGTTTCAAAATCGGAATCTTTAATCGCAATCATATTTTTGCTTAAGTCTACATCAAGAAATTTTCCCATCCAACCATATGTTTTATTCGCCATATTTACTCCTTTCAAATAAACGTCCATACAATAATTCTACAGATCATAAAAAGGGCTGTCATTGGGCTGTGTGTTTAAAGCAGTACAGTCTATTTGGTGCTGTATGCACAAGGCTCCGTAAGTTGGTGCTGGTTTTAAGATATTTTCGTCTATGAAGTCGGTAGGATTTAATTCTTTAATAATGTCATCTTTCAAACTTATGTTGTAAGATTAATATGTAGTGTTTAAGAACTGGTTAAGAAAAGTAAGTATGAAGCCCTATTGAAAAATAACTATATAGTATTTAAGGAAAAAAGAAGAATGCTTATAGGAGTGAGAAAGGAGAGCATTATCAGTACAAATACAAATGTTTGGGATAAGGTCGCTAAAGATTTTGGAAAACATGGGCCTGATTACTGGGCATGGTTTGGTAAAAAGTTAGTTGAACATTCAGACCTGAAGTTAGGCCAAAAGGTTCTAGATATAGGCTGTGGTAGAGGTGCATCGCTATTTCCAGCGGTTAATGAAATAGGACTAGATGGATCAGCTACCGGACTAGATACTTCAGAGATGATGATCAGACATACGCAAGAAGAAGTAGATGAGCTTGGATTATCAAATATAAGACTCGTTTGCAGTGACCTTGAAAATTTTAATTCAGAAGAAAATAGCTTTGATTACATACAGTGTGGTTTTGGTTTAGGCTTTATTCATATAAATAAAAACTATCGGTTGATACACAAGCTTTTAAAAACAGATGGTGTATTTGCATTGACTTCATGGACACAACAAGAAGACCAAGACTGGATAACAGGTCTAGTAAATAAGTATTTAAATATAGAGACAAAAGAGAAAAAAATAAGTCCTTTATCAACTGAAAAAGGCATAATAGAAATTCTTGAATCTGAAGGCTTTAAAGATATTAAGATAAAAACCCTCAGTAAGTACTTTGCATTTAACACTGACGTACTCTCCGCCCAAGAACCGCTATGGACGGAGGCTCTTTACTACTGAAGTTTTCACGTACAATGCATCGAGATACTTATAATGCTTCGTAGCGACTCTATACTTAATATTACTATAAAAAGTAGTCTTCGTAGTGGTACTCATCTAGAAGTATTGTTCTTCAAGATTTTCCCCATTCATAGACAACCGTTTACCTGGATTTACAATAACTATTGTTACGAATCAGATAAGCGATTAACGCCTACAAGGATCGTCAATCCTTTTTATTACTTTATTTAACTTACCTTTTTAACAAACTCTTTGACACCCATGCATTTAGGTGTTGCTATCTCACTGTTTTTCTTCATTATGTCATCTTGTATTTTCAAATATTCTTCAAAAAATTGAATCATACCTACTTGGTTAATTGTTTCCAAATCATTATTCACAAACATAAGAACAAATGATGAATAAAGATCTCTTTGTACCAGCTTTCCATCAACTATATGGACACGTACACTTAGGGCTTTTTTGACTCTCTGGTTACTTACATGATTGTACTGACTAGCTGCGACTTTTTTGGTGTTTATGCATTTTAAATCTTTATCAATATAACCGAGCTTTCTATCAATGATCAACAATAGGCTTGCTGGTGCTCTATGACCAATAGATTTACCAAATCTCTTCTTCCTCTTATTTCTACCAGTCTTTTTTGATTTTTCTGTCTTTTTAGAACGTTTTTTCAAGCCTGCAAAATTCATTTCTTCTACTTTAACGTCATCACCTAAAGCTAAGATTTGATTGGCCATCCTGTTATGAGCTTGAATCCTATAAACCTTTTGCTTACGACAAATATCTTTATGCCTAAATCTAAGTTTTTCATAATGCTTTGAATTAACCCATTTCTTCTTACCTTTTTTGACAGTACCATCTTCATTAAAGTTTTCGGGATTATTCGCTTTTCTACTCCTATCCATCGCTCTAAGAAGACGCTTCTTTTTCTGCTCTAGTTGAAAAACACCAGGTGCTAATTCCTCATGAATCATGCCATTTTCACTTGTAACTGCAACTTGAGAGACACCGATATCAATACCTACTGTGCCTGTACCAATCATATGTTTAAAATTTCCTTCTTTATCAAGCTTTAAAGGTGGTGTACCTTCTAAGACTAATTGCACATAAAATCTGACTTTGCCTCTAATCGTTTTTCTGACGATTCTACAGTATTTAACTTTATTTGTAAGCATTTGCCTTGCATAAGTGTCATTCTTCTTTACTCTTATTTTCATTTCAAGACCAGCCCACTTAACTTTTCTATCTATAAATCGTATACCAGTTGTATTTGATTTTCCTTCTAATGTACCTAAGCTTTCTAAATTATGAAAAGTCAGTTCATCAGCACGATGAAACATCATTTGCTCAATAGCTTGTAAAGCTCTATAGGCAAGATTTTGAGCAATTTGAGAATGTATATGTACTCTAGGTGTTTGAAACTTAGTCGTACCAACTTTCTGGAATGTAAATCTCTTGGTTAAGTCTGTTGCATATTTTTCAATATCACCTTTGGATAATTCATATTCTTCTCTTAGTTCCTTAAACCTTCTTTTTCTATTTGGATCATCCTTATGTAAGTCACAGGTTTCTTTATATTCTTTCGAATGATGTAGTCTGTTTACTCTTTTCTTAAATACGCGAATCAAAGTGTTGTAGATGTTAGCAGCAATTTTAAATCTTTTATCCAATGCTTTTATGTCAGAACCGCTTGTAACAAGTTCAAGTTCTAAAACCATGTTATCTTTAAGTGTACTATTAGGTTTGTTTTTTTTACTAGTAGCTTTAATCATAAGGCCTCCTATCTACACTTCAAGTGTACCAAACAAACGTTTGGGTGTAAAGAGATTTTCAATACTAAAGTTATATTATTTTATAATGTATTATACTATTGCAAATTATACAAATAATGCTCTATACTAGAATTAACAAACAAAAGGAGGTCCTATGAAAACAATGTATGATAAAAGTAGACATGCAAGATATAAGTTGGTTTACCATTTGGTTGTTGCAACTGAATATCGTAGAAAATGCTTAACACCGGAAATGATAAATAGAATGAGGGAGATATCTGAACTAATAACAAGTCGTCACGAATGTAAAGTGATTGAGTTTGGAGGAGAGTCTGATCATGTACACCTGTTATTCGAAGCACCACCTAAAATAAGACTTACAGAGTTCATTAATGTTTTTAAATCAGGTACTTCAAGAAGAATAAGAAAAGAATACAAAAGTCATTTAGACCAGTTTTATATGAAAGATAAATTATGGACCAACTCCTATCTAATCATATCAAGTGGTGGAGCTCCAATAGAAATTATAAAGAAGTACATACAAGAGCAGGACAACTAGATATTTATACAGCAAAGAAAATCATCGAGAAGCTAAGAAATTCATCTCCGCCCAAGACTCGAATATATGCGTATCAACGCTATGGGCGGAGCCTTCTTTCCCAAAACATGGGTAAGGACGAGTGGTGGGAAGATTTAAATAACACGGCTGTCAGAATTATCTTAGATGCAATAGCTGAAACAAACAAACTAGAAGAGTTCAAAGAAGAAGCTTACTTAGGTTTAGACCAGTTTACGAGTGATGAAAAGCTTATGATAAAGAGAGAGGCTATTTTAGCTTATTGTCGAGTAAAGTCATACATGAATTAGTGATAGTCAGTCATGTAGTCACGATTAATGAAGGTATAAGAATATGAATTTTGAGATGAAAAACAATGAAGTAGATTTAGCTATAGAAATTATGAAAGAAGTTGCTGAATGGGGAAGAAATCAAGGCTATAGGGTTTGGCTAGATGAGTGGCTTGTTCGTGAAGAACTTATTACCCATGAAGCCAGTGCTGATACCTTTTGTGTTGGCTACCTTGATGGTCTACCAGCGTGTTGTATGATACTGCAGTGGCGTGATGAAACTTGGTGGCCTAATGCTATAGAAAATGAGGCTGCTTATATACACAAGCTATGTTTAAAAAGAGTGTTTGCTGGAAAAGGACTTTCCATGGCATGTTTAAAGTATGCAGAAGATGAGTGTAAAAAGCGTGGTGCAAAGTATATACGTTTAGATACTGGCTGGGATGAGCACAAAATGAAAGAACTATATATATCAATGGGCTTCGAAATTGTAGAAAAAGTGTTTTTGGAGAACGGAAAAGCAATGGCTCTTTTTGAGTATAAGGTGGGAGGAAAAAATGTCTGATAAAGCATCCTATGATAAAGCAGCAGATAGCTATGATAAAGGTAGACCACCTTATCCAAGTCAAATAAACGATTGGATTCTTAAATCTACAGGGATGAATACAAATCATCAATTATTAGAAATTGCACCTGGTACAGGACAAGCAACCATGGCCTTTGCAAGAAGAGGTTTTTCAATTAAGTGTGTAGAGTTAAGCAGAAACCTGGCAGATGTTCTTATAGAAAAGGTCAAGGATATGAATGTCAGTGTGGATGTATCTTCCTTTGAAAAATGGCAGAATACATCTGAAAGACCATATGATTTTATTTACTGTGCCACAGCCTTTCATTGGTTAGATCCAGAAATTAAATATAAAAAATGCTCTGATCTTTTAAGAGATGAAGGCAAACTAATACTCATTTGGAATGTGTTTTCAGAAAGTAAAAATGAGATTATCAAGCATGCTTACGACTTATTATGGGAGCTCTGTCCAGATAAAAAACACATTGATAGTGAAGTGTTAAAAGAAAACCGTAAAAAGGCTATCTCTGCTAGTGGAGAATTTCAACTAAAATCATATCTAGATCATAAATGGCAACTTTTAGCAAGTAGGGAAGAGACCATCAATGGTTTTTATTCTCAATCCTCTTTTTTATCTCTAGATGAAAAAAGGCAAAAGGATCTAAAGATAAAGTTGGATCTTTTATTTGATAGGTTGGATGCATATATTTCATCGGATGTAAGTACGACAGTATACATCTGTGAGAAGGTAAGAAAGAATTAGATGGACTTATGTTGAAGGTTCAAAATGTAAAGAGATGTAAGATGATGATTGAGGCAAACGAAAAGAATTTAGATAAGTTAACAGAACTTGGCTTAAAACTGTGGCCAGATAATGTTTATGAAGATTTGAAATCAGAGTTTAGAGATTCTATTGTATCAGATGATGAAGATATGTTTCTTTATGAGGACGCTGATGAGTATATTGGCTTTATCCAGTTATCTATAAGAAATCACTATGTGGAAGGATGTGAAAGCTCACCAGTTGCCTATCTAGAAGGTATCTTTGTAGAAGAAGGCAATAGAAGGTCTGGCATCGCTCAGGATATGGTGATCTTTGCTGAAAAGTGGGGCAAAGATAGAGGCTGTGTAGAACTGGCGTCAGATTGCGAATTAGAAAATACTTTAAGTATAGACTTTCACAAAGCCATAGGCTTTGAGGAAGTTAATCGCTTGGTTTGTTTTAAGAAAAATATTTAGAGTGTAATAATCCTGTAAAAGGCTTTTGATTAATCTTAAAAGCCTTTTGTGATATGATGAATGAGGATAAAAGTATAGCTTGTTAGGGAGGTAAAAATGTTTATTTAGAATCTAGTTGAAAAGAAGTATGGAATGAAATAATGAACTAGGAGGATAAGATGGCATTTTTTAAGTATAAAGATAAGAAGGTATTTTACAGAGAGTATGGAACTGGTCAGCCGCTATTAATGCTACATGGAAACTCTGTTTCATCAAAGATGTTTGATTCGATCATAGACTTGTATGAGGATCAGTTTAAAGTTATTCTCATAGATTTTTTAGGTCATGGACAGTCAGATAGAATAAAGGAATTTCCAATTGATTTTTGGTATGATCAGGGCATGCAGGTCATTGCTTTTTGTGAGCAAAATGGCTATAAAGATATCAACATTCTTGGAACGAGCGGTGGTGCATTAGCTGGCATTAATGTAGCACTAGAACATCCTGATTTGGTATCAAAGTTAATTGCAGATAGTTTTGAAGGTGTAAGATCAATAGAGCATTTCGCAGGACAAGTACAAAAAGAGAGAGAGGCTTCCAAAGTAGATGAAGGCGCCAGAAATTTCTTTGCCTATATGCATGGGGATGACTGGATGGATGTTGTTGATGCAGATACAGACGTCATCATCAGACATCATAAAGAAGTTGGCGACTTCTTTCATAAGGATATAAGTGAACTTAAGGTAGCAACTCTTTTAACTGGATCAAAGGAAGATGAGTATTGTCCAGAGATTAGTGAGCTCTTTAAAGAACTCGGTCTAACTATACAAGACGTAAGTGTTCACATTTTTGAATCTGGCTCACATCCTTCTGTTATGACATCAGCAGAAGAGTTTGCAAATATTGCAAAGCAGTTTTTGAGTAATTAATGTTAAAGGCGTTCTTTAGAATGCCTTTTTATTATAGGATATTTGTATAAAAGGTATTATTTTTTATCGATGAAAACAAAGGAGTCTTGAATGAAAAGAGTATTGGTGATGGGTGGCAGTTATTTTATTGGAAAAAAGATTGTAGATGTGTTTTTAAAGGGAAATTACGATGTAACCATTCTTAATAGAGGTTCTAAGCCATGTGATCATCCTGAAATAGTCAACCTAATATCAGATCGTAATGATAAAACACAAATGGAAGAGACATTAAAATTAAAAGCATTTGATTATGTTGTTGATGTATGTGGTCTTAATAGAAATCAAATGGAAGTATTGTGTGGTGCTCTTGATATGACTAACTTAAAAAAGTTTATTTTTATGAGTTCAAGTGCTGTCTATGATATTGATCATCTAGAAACTCCCTATCATGAGAATGATAGCCTAAAAGAAAACTCAGTGTGGACCTTTTATGGTAGAAATAAGATAGAGGCAGAAGGGTATTTAGAAGAATATTTTAAAAATACCAAGACACATTTTATTGCCATAAGACCACCTTATGTTTATGGTGAAGAAAACTATGCACAAAGAGAAAGTTTCATCTTTGACCATATCGAGAACGAAAGACCAATCTTAGTACCAAACAATGGTGAGTCGAAAATTCAGCTTATCAATAGCATTGATTTAGCCGAGATAGTTATAAAGCTAGTATCTACTGAAACAGAAGAAAACATGAGACTAAATGTAGGCAATAAAGAAGCTATGAACTTCCTTGAATGGATAGCATCTTGTGAAAAAGTAGTAGGTAAAAAGGCAAAAATAATTAAGTTTGATTATAAATCACATAATAAAAAAGATAGAGATTTCTTTCCGTTTTTTGACTATGACAATGTGCTAGATACTTCGCAAATTAGGGTCTTTTATGATAAAGAAGTAGACTTTCTAGATGGTTTATCAGCCTGCTATGATTGGTATCTAAAGAATCAAGATATGATAAGCTTTAAAGCATCAGTAAAAGATAATGAGGATGATATCTATAAGCTTATAGGCTATATAGATTAGATAATATTGGAGGACACATGAAAGATTGTATATTTTGTAAGATTATAAACAGAGAGGAACCGGCGGAGATTATATTTGAGAATGACCATGTCATATGCTTTTATGGTCTACATTCCTTTACAAGAGCTCATGTATTGGTTGTACCCAAAAAGCATATTGTTAATGTCATGGATATCAAACCCGAGGATAGTCATATAATAGCTGAAATTCATTTTGCATTCCAGAAGATTGCAAAACAACTTCATATTGATGAAAGTGGTTTTAGAGTAATTACCAATACCAATAAAGAAGGTGGTCAGGAAGTCTATCATATGCATTATCATTTAGTAGGTGGACGCCAACTGAAATGGGATATGTAGAAGGGAGTAGATTTGAAAGGTACTAAAGCTTACTATAATAAATCGGCTTTGAATGGCTTGATAGAAGAAAAGATGATGACTCAGTAATACCTATGTTTAAGAGACTATTAACATATCTACCCAGAAGTCCTAGAATATTAGACTTGTGTTGTGGTGTAGGTTCAGACAGTGATCGTTTAAATCAATTAGGAGCCTCTGTTGTAGGATTAGATTTTAGTGAAGAGTCTATAAAAATTGCTAGAAAGAACTATCCTAAAAATGACTTCAATGTAGGTAATATGTTAGAAGACTATAGTCACTTAGGTAGGTTTGACGGTTGTATTTTATTAGCAGGTTTGGTTCATATACCAAATAATAGATTAGAGATGGCTTTTAAACAATTATACAAAGTACTTAAAAAAGATGCTTATGTATTGATTATTGTAAATGATGGCATAGGAAAAAGTGAACGTATGAGTCTGCAAACAGTAGACGGAGAAGACTTTGACCGTGAGTTTTATGATCATACACTTGATGAGCTTTTAACTGCATCAAAGAAGCAATTTGAGTTTGTTTATGAGCATGTTGAAAATTCTGAGTCATTGTGGAAAAACTATATTTTTAAAGCCATTTAGGATTCAAATGTCAGAAATTATATCTATCATCTATAAGCATAAAGTGAACTGCTTATAGATGTTTTTTATTGTTAAACATAAATGTCATAATGAGTTCGAGGACTGTATGTTTAGAGATGTAAGGATATGGTATATAGTTATTAACTTAAACAACAGCATAGTTTGGAGGTTTTGAAATGACTTATGATTATAGTCAACTGAATAGTTTTTCACTCCTAGAAGCCTTGCTAGGGCGAAGGTCAAGGCGATTTTTTATGGGAGCAGAAATACCTGATGGTGTATTAACCTATAAATCTAAACATGAACACAAGCCCTTACATGAAGTCGAAAAGTATATTTTATTAGCTGCAATGACCGGTAATACAAGTTGGCATCATATGATTATGAGAGCAAAACCATATGCACCAACTCTATCTAATTATTCTGGTGCTGCAAGCGGAAGGATTTTTCCTTCAGCAGCTGGATTTCATACAAGTAAGGTTTTCTTTACGGATGATACAGGCGTTTATGTCATAGATAATCGTGATGCTGGGGCATTTGATGAAAGAGATGCAGATGGCAAGCTTGATTTTGATAAGTTAGTTGAAGCTATGAAATCAGATGTTAAGAAAATACAAGATGGGCGGTTACAGTTACCACCTGAAACGCCTTTTATTGAAGCACATAATACATGGGTAGTAAACCATCCTAGTACACTCCTTGTTTTTCCGATTGGTGATTTGGCTCAACATGTCATATTTGGACTTTGTTATATGCTTCAAAACAATTATGTTTTATATGATGATGTTAATAAATGTGATATACCTGGTATTGAAGACTTCAAGGACATTGTAGACACTTCCAATGTTTGGCCACTTACCTTTGTAGAACAATTGAGTATGGGAGAACTTGCAACTGAAATGTCTACGAGTTGTTATGCAGGTACTTTGATGCTTAATGCCTTAGGGCTTGGGGGTTGGATGTTTGATGGCGTTGATCCATTTAGTATACTAGGTGCTAGTGAAGATGATAAGGCACCAGGTCTTAAATTTGACTATACTATGAAAGAGGATTGGACATATCCAAACTTTACAGGATTAAAAGGAGTAATGGAAGCAACATGTCCACCCAATTATCCTAATATGCGAGCTGCAGTAGAGTTTGTTGTTAATCGTAAATTTGGTAAAGGCGGACCTTATCATCCTGAAACGCCAGGTCCTTGGAAAGATTCTGAAAAAGTTCGTAGAGCAGCAAGGGTACATGATGAAAGATTTATAGAATGTGTATCTTTACAGGCTCAATATATCTTTGATACTTTTGGTAAGTTCCCGGGAACAGTACCTTCACTCTATATTCTAACTTACCTGCAAGCTCATCACATTGATCTTGACTTTTACGATGAATTCTTTAAACCGGGTTCTTATCTTCAGACACATAAGGAACACTGGAAAAAATGGCACGAATAGTGTGCTTTAATAAAATCGGTAGCCAGAAGACTTAAAAGAGAACATACCATTATGGTGTGTTCTCTTTTTAAGCTAACAAAGAAAAACTAATCCCAGACGGATTAGTTAATTTTGTTTAAGAATGAATCCATTTCTCTATCTAATAAGGATTGGATTTTCTCTTGTAAATCTAGATCTAAAGGATTTGTTTGAATACTTAAGCTACCATCTTCATTTAAACTAAATGAAACTGATGATAAGTCTGAGTCCTTTAGTAGTTGTTTTATTAACATTAATGTTCTCATATTACCTCTTTCTATTTTGACTATTATACCACGATTTATCTACTATAAGAATAAGAAAAGCATGCTTAGCCATTACATTTTTTAATGATGACAGAATAGTTTACAGCATAAATATTAGTCAGAGTAGATTTAATTTTTTCGGTCTATTGTCCTACTGGAACTACAACGACTGTTCGCAGTTTTCTTTCTAGATAGTATGTACAATAAGATACATGGCTATAGTTATTTGGTAGTTTGACCTTACAATCTAAATTGTTACAATTTAGATTGTAAGGAGATTTATACGTTTGATGGAAAAGACTTTGCATTTGCCGAATGTAGCAGCAGAATCTAAAAAATGATATTGATGTTCTGGACTCACTAAAGTCAAAGATAGAAGAAAACTTTTCTAAGGAGAAATGTTTTAACTTTATTTAGATTATATCTACAATAGCACAAAAATAATATGAGGTTTTTATGGTTATAACCATAAAAACTTTATTGAAAATAACTGTTTTTAGGATTATAATTATTATGAGGTGATGAATATGCTTGAAAGAAATGAATATTACGCTATTATTGAAAAATTTATAGATAAACCAGTTATTAAAGTCATTACTGGTATTAGGCGATCTGGGAAGTCAACGATGCTTAAGTTGCTTCAGACACATCTTAAGGATCGTGGTATAGGTGATGAAGATATAATATATGTCAATTTTGAAAGTATGAAAAACTATAATATTAGATCATCAAAATCCTTTTATGATTATATTTCTAGTTTAGTCACTTCTGAACGAAGAACTTATCTTTTTTTTGATGAAATTCAGTTGGTAGATAGTTGGGAAGAGGCAGTCAACTCATTTTTAGTTGACTTTAACGCTGATATTTATATAACAGGTTCTAATTCCAACTTATTATCTTCAGAGCTTTCAACTTTATTAACAGGACGATATGTCCAGTTTAGAATGTATCCATTGTCTTTTGTGGAGATGACTAATTTTCAAAATCAGTTAATAGGAGAAACTGATGAGAATATACTTGTTGATAAATATATCCGCCAAGGTGGATTCCCAGCTATTCACATTGCAGAATACGATGAAGAAACAGCCTATATGATCATTAATGATATCTATGACTCAATAGTACTTAGAGATGTTGTACAACGGTATAATATTAGAAACATTGAGTTATTGAACCGCATTATGAAATACATTATGGATAATGTCGGTAATACATTCTCGGCAAAAAGCATTTCCGATTATTTTAAGAGTCAATATAGAAAAGTAGATATTACAACAGTTTATAATTACATCGATGCTCTTGTAAGTGCCTTTATTATTGAAAAGGTCAATAGATATGATTTACATGGTAAAGAGATTTTAAAAACACAAGAAAAATATTATCTCGCAGATCAAGGTATACAACATGCTGTTTTCGGTTATAAAAATCGAAATATCTCCGGTGTCTTAGAAAACATTGTTTATAACGAGTTGGTAAGACGTGGCTATAAAGTGTATATTGGAAAAATTAAAGACAAAGAAATAGATTTTATAGCTGAAAAGAAAAGTGATAAATTGTATGTTCAAGTAACATACAAAATGGAGAGTGAAAAGACAATAGCAAGAGAGTTTGGTCCATTATTATCAGTAAAAGACCATTATCCAAAATATGTTGTTTCAATGGATGAGCATTATGAAGACAATATTGAAGGTGTGAAACACATTTACTTAATGGATTTTATCAGGTCCAATTTATTTTAAATACTAAAGAACGGGTGAAAACATGAGTAAAAGAAGAAAACGCGTCAGTGTGCATTTAAGTGATACCAGTCAAGTTAAGCTGGATGAAAAGGATATTGAAGTCATTCTTCGTGCAGCTGATGATATTATATATTTATCTGGTAGAGGTATGCTTGTTAAAATACTGAAAGGTTCTAAGGACAAGAAACTAATAGAACATGAACTGGACAAGTGTCCTGTATATGGCTATTACAATCATTTAAGAATGGTAGATATTGAACCTATGGTAGATTGGATGGTTAGAAATAGGTACCTGAGTATTGAGTATTCTGGAAGACTGCCCTTAATTGTCTTTTCAAACAAAGGCTGGGTCAGGTATCAACCTGTATTTGTTAAAGAGCAGATCATCAAAATACTTGAATCAAAGGATTATGAAAGTTTAGCTGAACTTTATGTGAAGATGGATAGAGAACTCATTCATGCCTTACTCCATCATATTAGAGTACATAAAATTTTACATGTATTAGAATTTTTAAAAGTATGGCAAACAAAAGCTTATAAAAAAGATGCCAAAGCTATTGGTGAAGTAATAAGATTGTTACAAGGAGACTGATTTTGAAGAAAACACTGTTATATGGCTATTTTACTGAAGATTCGTTTTATATAGAAAAATGTTTAGGTTTAGAAGACTTATATGATTCTTTTTCAGATAAATATGAAGGTTTATTCAATTTAACATTTAAAGACAAAGAACATTTATCACCGGGACTTATTTTTCTACATGACCTGTCATCCTTGTTTTTAAAAAGATTGTCTGAGCAGTCTGATTTAGAAATTTCAAGACAAGATGTTGAGGTACCACTACTAGATGAAGATCTCACATTGTTACTAGAAGAACTACCACTTGTACTTGGTGCAGAACATGTAACAAGTGAATGGCTACATCTACAGTGGCAACATTTGAATGATGTTTTTTCTAGACTTATTTTAGATTATGAAGACACGGTTGAAAAGTTTCTAAACAGCTTAGATGAAAACATACATGTTGCAGATCGAATCTATTTTCATTTAGTTGAAAACAAGCAGTCTGACCTACCTTTTGCCTTTATAGCAACATACTCAGTTAAGACAAAATCTGGTGCCAAGCACATGCCTTTGATGCATGCTTTTGAAACGTTTAAAGATGATCAAAAGAAGCTTATTCAATTAATTGCATCAGTAACCAAGATTGCAGGTGAAAGTGATTTTATTTCAGAGATTTTAGAATCTGGCGAATTGTTTTCACCACTTGAGTTAAATGCTGAAGAAGCCTATGACTTTTTAAAAGATGTTCATGTTTATAAGAAGTATGGCATTATGTGTAGAATCCCTAACTGGTGGAAGAAGAAAAATCCATTTAAGATGTCTGTTACACTTGGTGATAAGAAACCTTCTAAAGTAGGTTTAGATGCACTTATGGATTTTAAACCGACCCTTTCTTTAAATGGTCTAGACCTTACAGAAGAAGAATTGAGAGAATTTCTTGAAATGGCAGAAGGCCTTCTGCTTTATAAGGGTCAGTGGATAGAAATTAACAAGAAAAATATAGAAAAAGCCCTTGAGGCATTAGAGCATTATAAAGTCCTGTCAGATGGTCAAATGACGGTATCAGAAGCCTTGAGAATGCAGATTGAAGAGTTTGATCATGATACAGATATAGATGTTTCCTTTGATAATGGCATGTGGTTAAAAGACATGTATAAGGCCTTAAGTGGCCAAATAAAACAAACCTATCCACTAGAAGATTCATTTAAAGCCCAGCTAAGACATTATCAAAATGATGGTTATAACTGGTTAAATCAAATGAATGACTTTGGTTTTGGAGCTTGTCTTGCAGATGATATGGGTCTTGGAAAAACTGTTCAAGTCATTGCCTTTTTAGAAAAGGCTAGAAAAGTATCTGATGGCCAGGCACTTCTAATACTGCCAGCTTCTTTAATTGGCAACTGGGTAAAAGAAGTTGAAAAGTTTGCGCCTGAGATGACCTATCAAATACTTCATAAATCAAGGCTTAAAAAAGGTGAAGAACTAGAGCTTTCTAATGAATACTTAGTCATGACCACTTATACTATGGCTAAGAAGTTGGACTTTTTAAGAGATAAGACCTGGGATTATTTGATCCTAGATGAAGCACAGGCCATTAAGAATCCCGGTACAAAGCAAACTAAAGCCATTAAAGAGATTCCTGCTAAGATGAAAATTGCCATGACAGGTACACCAATTGAAAACAGATTAGACGACTTATGGTCATTATTCGATTTTATGAATCAAGGACTCTTAGGGACGCCAAAAGAGTTTAAGACATTCTCTAAGTCTTTAAAAGACAATCCGTATGGATATTCAAGGCTTAGAAAAATGATCCAACCATTTCTTCTAAGAAGAATGAAAACTGATCCTAAGATCATTTCTGACCTACCAGACAAGTTAGAAATGAACACATATACAGGTCTAACCAAGAAGCAAGAAGTCTTATATAAGAAGTTGTTAAAAGACATTGAAAGTAAGATAGGAGAGGCTGAAGGCATTAACAGGAGGGGTCTTGTATTGGCTAGTATTATGAAGTTTAAGCAAATCTGTAACCACCCAGATCAATACCTTGGTAATACAGATTATAAACCAGAAAACTCTGGTAAGTTTATGCAGCTTAAAGACATTTGTGAGACCATCTATGAAAAGCGTGAACGTGTCCTTGTCTTTACCCAGTTTAAGGAGATGACAGGACCTATTGCTGACTATTTGTCTACTATCTTTAAAAAAGAAGGTCTTGTTTTACATGGTGGTACACCAGTTAAAAAGAGACAAGAGATGGTTGAAGCCTTTAATGGAGAAGACTACATACCTTTTATGGTCTTATCTCTAAAAGCTGGTGGTGTTGGACTGAATTTGACAGGTGCCAATCATGCTATTCACTTTGATAGATGGTGGAATCCTGCTGTAGAAAATCAAGCAACAGATAGAATCTTTAGAATTGGTCAGAAGAAGAAAGTGATGGTCCATAAGTTTGTAACTACTGGGACAATTGAAGATAAGATCAATGATATGATTGAAGAAAAAATCAAGTTATCTGGAGAAATACTTTCTGAAACAGGTGAGAAGTGGTTAACTGAATACAATGATGAAGAACTGATGAAGTTGTTCTCTTTAGGTGGTGAATAAATGAGTTTTTATGGAAGATACGAAACGGCTGCAGAAAAGAAAAGAAAGGCACAGAATAAACTAAAAAAACTTATGAAAAAAGATCCGACTGTAGAGCCTGTTACCATAGAAGGCAGAACCATTGCCAAGTCATGGTGGGGTAAGGCCTGGTGTACTAATCTAGAATCCTATGCTGATTACAGTAACAGGATTTCAAGAGGTAAGGCTTATGTCAAGCAAGGAGCGGTCTTAGACCTTAAGATTGAAGAAGGTAAAGTTCTTTCAAAAATTAATGGTTCTGGTTCTAAGATATATGACTGTGACATCCATATAGATAAGCTATCTGATGAAAGATGGGATCGGGTATTAGAACACTGTCAAAATAAGATCTCTACATTAGATGATTTGTTAACTGGTAACTTTTCGGATGAACTTTTAATGATTTTTAAAGACAAGTCATATGGACTTTTTCCATCACCAGATGAAATCCATTTTGGATGTTCCTGTCCTGATGTGGCTTATATGTGCAAACATATAGCAGCAACCCTTTACGCCATTGGCGCAAAGTTTGATAATGATCCCTTGTTCTTCTTTACCTTAAGACAAATAGAAACGGAAAGCCTTATTAAGAAGTCTATTGAAAAGAAACTTGATAATATGCTAGAACATGTGGGTAAGAAAACTGATAGAACCATGGATGCATCAAAGATATCAGATGTTTTTGGTCTATAGAAAGGATATCTTATGCCTAGTTTTGAAGATTGGGAAGTAGACCAATATCTACTTGAAAAGAAAGATTATAAGAGATACTTGGATTACAAAATCAAAGAGTTCTTAAATGACCGAGAGGATGTCTATAGGATTATAGAGTTATGAAGCCTATAACCTCAATAAAATGCATCAGGAAGCCATAGACTTTATTTCTAAGTATTACTACAAATGGGCCGGAGAAATCCCGTCGAGTATATTATTTTAGATGCTCTGTTTGGTATGAACAAAAGTGAACATGATTTTAAGTGGATCAATAAGCCTATTATACTTAGAAGAGACAACATATGTGATTATGCCTTCGACGAACTAAAAGACAAAAGACGTTATGTGTCTTTTAGAGATATCTTTACTGATTTGCAAATTAACTATTATAGTCTTGTAAGCTTTGAAGAGTTTGAATTTCTGATTCAAGCAGACAAGCGACTTAAGTTTAGAATTGAAGATGAAATCAAAGTAAAGGTAAAAACAAAGAAAGAGCTTGAAAAGTTATAATTTTTAAGTCAGAGCTGCTTGAAGTGGTTCTGATTTTTATTTTGGGAAAAAGGTTAAGAAGTAGGTCGTGATAATAGAGAATATATAAACGGACAAAATGAGGGTCTATTACGCTCTATACACCGTTACCAAAAATGTAGTAAAACATAGAAAATTACATTCTGGTTAAAGTCCTAAGACCCCAAAGGCCACGGCTCTCCTTTGTATCGTGTAGGAATCTCGCCTACAGAATGGGATCGTATCTCAGTAAGAATGCCCCAAACGCCTTGTTAAAGCCGATCTTATGTCATTATATGTATTATGTCATTTCTT
>NZ_VANV01000031.1 GCF_022496765.1 Acidaminobacter sp. JC074
CACAATGGTGAGAAAATGAATGTGACACTTTGGAAGAACTCGAAAGTGTACATTATTCAAAAGCTTTTATCAAATGGGTATTTTAGGAAAATGAAACTGTATGATATGAGTGCTCAAGAGGTTGGATTGTTGTCAAGTGGTAACATCACTTGGAGAGAACTTTCAGGAGCCTAATACGGAAAACGTACGTTGGGTTCTGTGAGAGCGATGAGGTCGAGATTAATTACCTTGACCTCTAGCTACTCGATTTATAGAAACTAAATTACATCACTAAGGATGGACTGAAGACCTTGGTATCTTATTTGGATATAAGACTTAATTTGTGAAAACTCACAAAAAACTTTGTAAGGATAGTATGGCAAAAGTGATGTATAATAAATTTGGAAACGATTCAAATTGGTTTTTAGTCGATATTCTGGGTATAGAAAAATTGAATCTATGTCCATGAATGAGGAGGTTTTATGAAATTGTTAATGCCAAACTTCGATGATTTATCACTTATTAAGACTGGTGATATGCCTGGTGACAAAGTGGAAATAAACGAAAAACATATAAAAAATGCTGGGACAATCATCGAGAAGTTAGATGCAATCGGTATCAAGTCTAAGTCACTGATATCTGTTCATGGTGGGTCTGGTGTTGGTAAATCTGAGACAGCTTCCATACTCGGTCATATACTCAATCATAATGGCCTGAATACATATATTTTATCCGGGGATAATTATCCTAGAAGAATTCCATCTAAAAACGACCAAGAACGTTTGAGAGTTTTTAGAGAGTTTGCCTTGAAAGGACTCGTTAAATCTGGACAATATTCTAAAGAAAATAGAGACATCATCTTTGATCTAATGGAAAATGAAGATGATTTGAACGAAAAAAATGTGAGCCAGTATCCATTTTTAGAGATATACATTGAAGAAGGTAAAAAAGGTCTATCAAAATACCTGGGCACTTCTTCTGAAATCGACTTTGATGAAATCAATGCAATCATAGGTGATTTCAAGTCTGGTAAAAAAGACATCTATTTAAAGCGTATGGGTAGAAGTGACCATGTTTTATGGTATGACAAAGTAGATTTTTCTGATATTGATGTCTTAATTGTTGAATGGACCCATGGTAATAATAAGAACTTAGAGGGTGTAGATATTCCAATTTTACTTAACTCAACACCTGAAGAAACACTTGCACATCGTTTAAGCAGAAGCCGTGATGGCAAGGTAGACAGTCCATTTGTAAGTATAGTCCTTGAGTTAGAGCAAAAGAAGATATTTGAACAAAGTCATCTGGCAAAAATCATAGTATCTAAATCTGGTGACTATATACCTTATGAAGCGTATTTAGAATTAATGGGAGATAAAAATGAAAAGTAAAGTAACAAGTGGTGTTATGTTAAATGCCTATCCAGATAGCATGGGTCAGAACTTAAATGATATATTATCTGTTTTAGATAAAGACCAGTTAAAGGGTGTATTTGACTCATTTTATATCCTGCCTAGTGTATTTAATACAGATTTAGACAGGGGTTTTTCAATCATTGACTATGGTCTTAATACTGTCTATGCTTCTAAAGATGATATAGATAGACTTAAAAAAGCCGGCATCAGTTTAAAATTTGATTTTGTTTTAAATCACTTATCAGTATTATCCAAACAATTTCAAGATCTTATTAAAAATGGTAGTAAGTCTGCTTATAAAGACTTCTTTATCAACTGGAATGAGTTTTGGAAGGGAACAGGCCAAATAGAAGAGGGTGTTTTAAGACCGGATGAAAACTACATCAAAGACATGTTCTTTAGAAAACCAAGTTTGCCTATTTTAATGGTCAATCACCCAAATGGTGAGAAGCTGCCTTACTGGAATACCTTCTATCAAGAAGAAAAGTTTAGTCCTGTTAATGAACAAGAATTGATGTTTGCATTAGACCTTCAATACTTACAGGCATGTGTTTTAAGAGATAGAATCAATGGTGTGTTAAAAGAAGGTGGCAAGCTTGATCAAATTGATTTTTCAGGCTATGAAGCTATACAGGAAAAGATTGTTGATTTATTAGAAACAAAAAAACAGTATCTTGGTCAAATGGACTTAAATATACAGTCTCCACTGGTTTGGGACTTCTATGAAGATACTCTAGAGAAACTTTCAGACTACGGTGCAAGTATAGTAAGATTGGATGCCTTTGCTTATTCAAGTAAAAAAGTGGGCAAAAGAAACTTCTTCAACCTGCCTGAAACTTGGGATGATCTAGACAAGGTTAAGCAGTTGGCTGATAAACATCAGATAGAGTTACTGCCTGAAATTCACTCTAAATACGAAGAGAAGTTACATGAAGAAATATGTGAAAAAGGCTTCTTAACTTATGACTTCTTCCTACCAGGATTGATCATTGATGCTCTAGAGAGAAGTACAAATGAAGTGTTAATCAAGTGGATTAATGATATTCAATCTAAGGGATTAAAAGTTGTCAATATGCTTGGTTGCCATGATGGTATTCCTTTATTAGACTTAAAGGGCTTACTTTCTGATGACCAAATAGAAGATCTGATTAAAATTGTCGTGGATAGAGGCGGTTACGTTAAAGAGCTTCATGGAAAGAAGAACATGTACTACCAAGTTAATGCAACCTACTTCTCTGCACTTGGTGAAGATGAAAAGAAAATGAAGTTAGCCAGAGCCATTCAGATCTTTATGCCTGGTAAACCGCAGGTTTGGTATTTGGACTTATTTGCAGGTACCAATGATTATGAGGCCGTTAAAAGAGGCGGTGCTGGTTCTCATAAAGAGATTAACAGAACCAATCTAAGTTTAGAAGACATTGAGTCTAGACTTGAAAATGATTTGGTTAATGAACAAATAGAGCTTTTAAAACTGAGAAATACCCATAAGGCTTTTGGCTTTGATTCTAAGTTGACGCTTACACAGAGTGAAAACCATTTACTAGAAATGAAGTGGGAAAACAAGGGTGAAAGCATCAAACTTCTTGCCAATTTAAAAGATTACTCTTACACAATTGAAAAATAAAAACTTTTGGCTGATGCCAAGATTCTTTACAATAAAAAAAGTCTTCCAATACGGAAGGCTTTTTATTCTCTTGAGATTAAGTATTTGTTGAAAAACCAAAAGAATATACTGTAGATACTTGTGACACATGTAATAACAATCACCCAGATCGTGATATTTATAAATCCCATTTCCATCATCAAACTGATATCTGTAAGAAGACTTACAAGCGATATGACAAGGCCACCAAACATGAAGAAAAAAAGATTCTTAATAAAAAGCCATTTTTCCTTATGTCTTAGTCGTGGCAAGAAGCTTATTAAGTATTTGTGCTGGATAAAGTCTAAGATACCAATCATAAGGATGACCCATATAAAACCTATAGGAGGTGGGAAGTCAGCACCTAAAAACATGATCAGTGTCCATCCTATGAAAAATAAAATATCATGTAGTTTTATTATTTTTAAGTTATTCATCGACAAGTCCTTTTAAAGTCTTAATTACGTCGGAATTAATATTTTTTAGAGTACTTTTGTATTAGGTGATTGTTTCGAAATATCATCTTACTACATCCGTAGTTTGTCTCAAATCTATATCTACATAAGAGTTTTGATGATATCATTAAACACATTTTCAAACTCTTCAGGTGTGCGTTTACATCCTGTGTTAACCCATTCTCTTATTAAACCTGTTGTCCCATAGTACATGAATCTGTTGATTGCAACTTTAGTAACATCATCTGTCATATTTGCTGGTATGGGCTGTGTATGAAGTTCTTTTTCAAGCAGTTTTCTGATTCTGTCACTTTCTAAGTGATTTAAGAAAAACTCTCTGTAGAAACCTTGATTCTTGTAAATAAGATTTAGAAGTGTGTTGATTGAAAATGTTTGATCTGAATCTGATAAGATTTTGTCAATAAACTCTGTTTCTATCTCTTCAAAAAGGTCATAGATATCTTGATAATGTCTATAAAATGTGCCCCTGTTGACATCAGCATCTATACAAATATCCTTGATGGTTATTTTACCTAATGGATTGTTTTCTAATAGACCCAGTAAACTTTCCTTTATAACGCGTTTGGTATAAACAACTCGACGATCACTTTTCATAAAAAGGCTCCTTATGCGACACATGATGGCTAAGTGTCACTTATATGACACATAGCATCAGATTATTGATTGAATGGACTTTATAAGATTAGTATAATGAACATACGATTTAAAAGCAACACGCGTTCACAAACGAGGAGTATTAAATGAAGAGAAAATCAAATAAGAAAAAAATAATTATCGGTATCTTTGCTGGACTATTGGCTCTAGTACTTGTTTTTACAGGCTATGTAAACATTAAATACAGTCATATAGATTCGTCTTTAAGGTTAAAAGGCTATTTAGTTGATAAGATGATGAACTTTGATGACCAAGCTTCCATGATTGAGTACAGCAACAAGAGTAGGGCGTCCATGAGACCAGTAGCTGTAGATGATGATGTTACAGTTGATGAGCAAATCATTAAAGGCAAGGATGGGCATGATATCAGAGTTTTGGTGTTTAAAAATAAAGAAGCAACTGGTGATGCAGTTGGCCTTTTATGGATCCACGGTGGTGGTTATGTCATCGGTGCGCCAGATCAAGATGGTCTAATGATTAGCGAGTTTATGAATGCTGCCAATACAGTTGTTGTAGCGCCGGATTATAGATTGTCTGCCCAGGCGCCTTATCCAGCAGCTCTAAATGACTGTTATGATTCACTTTTATGGATGAAAGAAAATGCAGACGCATTAGGAATCAATCCTGACCAGCTATTTATAGCAGGGCAAAGTGCTGGTGGTGGTTTAACTGCAGCAACATCTTTATATGCTAGAGATATGAATGAAGTGAATGTAGCCTTTCAAATTCCAATTTATCCTATGATCAATTCTAAAATGGACTTACCATCTGCAATTGGTAATGAGGAATTCTTATGGGATTCAAAGAAAAACCATGCAGCATGGCAACTTTATTTAGATGATTTGTACATGACTGAGGATATTCCAAAGTATGCATCACCAAGTGAGGAAAAGGACTGTGAAGGCTTGCCGCCAACCTATACATTTGTAGGTAGCTTAGATCCTTTTTATGATGAGACCATTCAATATATCAATGAGCTAAAAGCCGATGGCGTTGAAGCAAGTTATGATTCCTATGAAGGTGCTTACCATGGCTTTGACATTGTGGGTATGATAGGAAGTGAGTCAAAACTAGCAAGACAGGCACTTGATAAGTTAATGGAAGCCTATGTCTATGCCAGTGAGAATTACACAGCACCACAAAACTAATATTTAAACCCCAAATTCTTTAAAGAACTTGGGGTTTGTTATTTTTTACTTCTTTTCATTTGAATCAATGATTGATTGAAGGACTTTTTTTAAAACTTCTTGTTCATCTTCACTATAACTATGTAAGTACTTATGGTTCATATCCTCTACAACAGACTCAATACCTTCTTTAAGAGACATAGCTTTTTCAGTAGGAGAAACGATAATGGTTCTTCTGTTGTTGGGATCAATTTTTCTGTCTATTAAATCTTCTTTTTGCATTCTATCTAATACACCAGATACTGATGAAGCTTCTAATTTCAAAATGCTTCTTATTTTAGATGGGTTCATTTCCCCATGGCTCCAAAGACAGCTTAAGACACCATACTGAGCTGGTGTAACACCGTATTTTGAGAGTTCTCCGGCAAAGTATTTGTTGACGATATTTTGTGATGCACTTAAAAGAAAGTTGATACAATTGTTAATTTCCATATTTTCACCTCATATTCCTATTGACAGTATACCATAATTCTGATATTGTTCAAGATGCAAATAGTTCGTAATAAGAAATATTCATAAATAAAATAATATCTATTAAGAAGGAGAAGTTATGAAAGAAAAGTTTAATGCATTAGTAGTGCGAGAAAAAGATGGTATTGTAAACCATGCCATAGAAGAAATTACAAGCGACATGCTTTCAGAAGGTAACGTAGTGGTGGAGGTTCATTATTCTTCAGTTAACTACAAGGATATGCTAGCAGTTCAAACTAAAGGTGGGGTTATTAGAGACTATCCAATGATTCCAGGCATTGATTTAAGCGGTAAAGTTGTATCATGTGAAAACGGTGAATTTAAACCTGGCCAAGAGGTCTTGGTTACAGGTTTCCAAACAGGCATGACACATACTGGCGGTTATTCAGAGTATGTACGTGTACCAGCAGAATGGGTTCTACCATTACCTGAAGGCTTATCATTAAGAGAAGCTATGGTTATTGGCACAGCTGGTTTTACTGCAGCACTCTCAATTATGTCACTTGAAGCAAATGGTATGTCAGCAGATAAAGACCAGGAAATTCTTGTTACTGGTGCATCGGGTGGCGTGGGTAGTGTAGCCGTTCAGCTTTTAAAGGCAAGTGGCTATAAAAACATCCATGCACTTGCAAGAAAAGAAGATGAAATACCAAAACTTTTATCATTGGGAGCAAGTCATATTTTACTAGCAGATGAGACTATTCCTGAAAAACCGAGGGTTTTAGGAAAGCAGAGATTCCACTACATTTTAGATGTTGTAGGTGGCAAAGTGGCATCAGGTTTATTACCTCAAATCTACTATGGTGGCAGCATGAGCATGTGTGGTAATGCTGGTGGTATTAAAATGGAGACGACAGTTATGCCTTTCATTTTAAGAGGTGTTAATCTACTCGGTATTGACTCTGTAAATTACCCAATTCAAGGAAGACAAGCTATATGGGAGCGTTTTGCAGGTGAGTGGCATATCATGAGCGAAGCCATTGTTAAAGATGTTAACTTAGATGAGTTAACACAAGTCTTTGATAATATTAAAGCCGGTAAACATATGGGCAGACATGTCTTAAAGATGAAATAAAAAGTATCAAGACTGCTAGGTTTTATTAGGATTCATTGGTGTATGTTAAGTAAAAAACGTTGCGTGAAAAACTATGAATGAAGGTATATGGATTGCATAATTCTATGACGTTCTGTTATCATAAGACTGTTGATAAAGATTTAAGACAAGGAGAGTAAGATGACATTTAGCTATGCATATATTTCAGTCACAATTATTTCACTCATATTGATACTGGGCATATTAGGGATTACATTTACACGGAGGGATAAAGAAGGTGTGAAAGCTTTTAGATTGGTAATCACCTTTATGTTTATTGCTTCACTTTGCGCCTTGTTTGAAAGGTCAAGCACAACATATGAGACCATGCATTTTTGGAGAAACATAAGCCAAATAGGTTTTTTTCTTTTGCCTGCATCTTCATATAATTTTGTTATGGCCTATACCAGGGAAGAAAACAAACTATTTAAAAGCTTAAGGTTGATTAACTTCATCTTTGCTATAACCTGCGTATTACTTATTTTTACCAATGGTTTTCATGGTATTATGCGTTCAGCAGTTTATTTAGGTGAAAGCAGTGCTGGCTACACAGTATTAAAGGTTGATCAAACCTTGATTGGCAAGATATGTGTTTCTATAAATACACTTATGAATGTTATTGCTTTAATTAAGTTATGGATATTTATGAGGACAACTTCTAAATCATCACGAATGCAAGTGCGTTTGGTTTTAATTGGCTTTTTCATACCAGTTGTTTTTACGTATACAAAATCTGCTATATTTTCTGTATTAAACATAGAAGTACCAGCAGCTTTTTCATTCCTGTTGGGTATAGCCATAGTTATGTTTGGTATGTATAGATATGATTTTATGTCCATTTCTCCAATTGCTAGAGATTGGGTAATTGATGAAATTAAAAGTGGTATGGTATTTTGTAAAAGAGATGGTACTGTAGTGGATGTAAACGCCTATATTCGTGAGCAGTTTGCTGCAACTTATGAAGGTGTCGAAAGTTATATTAAAGAACATTCGACTTGGTACGAAAGTATCATTAAAGGTGGAGACCATCAACTTGAAATTCAGACAGAAAATAAAACTTATGCTATTAAGGTGCATGATTTAACCAAATCCAATAAATCATTGGGGTCGGTTTCTTTAATAGATGATGTGACTAAGGAACGTTTACACCAAGAACTGTTAATGCAGCGTGCAGAAAGAGACAGTATGACAGAAGTGCTTAATAGGGCCTTCTTTGAAAAGAAGATTAAAGCTTACATAGATGCTTGTGAAGTCGATGATGAAGAGAGTGCAATGATCATTTTTGATATTGATTATTTTAAGCAAATTAATGACACCTATGGACATCAAATAGGTGATGATGTGATAAAAAAAGTAGTTGATGTCATTAATCTATCGAGTCGAAGTGGTGATCTTGTTGGACGACTTGGGGGTGACGAGTTTGGAATGTTCCTTAAAAATACTAAGGTCGAGTATGTCAATCAAATCGTTGAAAGAATCCAAGAAACATTAGATAGTTACAAGTTTAAGTATAATGGTTCTGAGTTTACACAGACTTTAAGCATTGGCGTTTCTATAAGAGAAACCAAGCAAATGACCTTTGATCTTGTGTATAATGAAAGTGACCAAGCTCTTTATAAAGCCAAACAGGCAGGGAGAAACACAGTGCGTTATTTTCATATAATCAATGGTTAAATCAATATTTCAGATGATTAAAAGGAGTTCGAAAGAACTTCTTTTTTGATGGATACACAATGGATATATGATGCCATTAAAATGGAGTTAGATTAATAAAGGAGCGAATAATATGAAGAAAATATTGCTAATCATTTTAGGATTAATTTTAATAGTTGGTATCTATTTTGGAGCTAAGTTTATGGGCGTGGGTTATAAAAAAGTGACAGAAACACCACTTGAAGTACCAGAGTGGAAATCAACTGGTGAGGTGACCAATGAAAATTACATGACTTATGTTGATGAGTATGACATCAACAAGGATACATCATCATTAGGTGGTGCACAAAGTAAATTCTATTCGAAATTCATTGAGTATACAGCACTAAATGGCAAGCCTATCAGAATTGTTGCCATGGATAAAGTCACAGACGACCAAATGCTTTATGCATATAACTTGTTGAGTTTTTATTTAAAACATGTTGGAGATGATGTAGCCAATCAAATGGCTATTAATAAGTCGGTTTTAATTCTTCCTAATGGTGCGGATAAAGATGGAAAAACACCTGCAGCAGCACTTGCGCTTGGACAGAACTTAAATCAAATGGAGATTGCCAATATTGGTTCAGCTTGGTATATCAACAACAACTACGAACACAGGGATGCCGCATTTGAAGAGATTTTCCATATGGTACATGATTATGGTATTGGTACGTCTAAGAACAAACAGGCATCACCAGAGATTTCAAAGCTTATTGCAGATGCTGAAAAAAATGCTTTGCCAACTGATAATAGTAAGTGGGGAAATGAAGGACTTTGGGGATTATCTTCAAAATCATGGTTGGATGAACTTGCAAAAGAAGGTTCTTTAGAACAAGAGTACATTGCATCTGTTATTGATTCTTATTATGGCTTATGGGAACCGTGGACAGAAGGTCAAGGTGGTATGTGGGGAATTTATGTTGCTAAGACAAGAGATGAGATTGCATCAAAAGATCCAAATGGTCTAAAGACCATAGAGTCAATTTTACCATCTGCTATTGATCAGATGATGCGTATAGATCCTACATTTAAAGGTGATTTTTATATGACAAAAGACGAAAGTAAGCCTTATACATTCAAGTCTCAATATCTGAAAAACATTACTTTGACGGGTAAAGAAAATTCTAATATATTGGCGAATGATCTTGATAATGTTTTAATGGGCAACAGTGGCACCAATACCATTGATGGTGGTAATGGCTATGATGTATTTCAGCTCAAGGGCAAACTTGAAGAATACATTATTGAGGAAGATGATGGTCTTATTACTGTGACGGATTCAGTCTCAGGCAGGGATGGCGTAAACATCTTGAAAAATATAGAAGTTATAAGAGCAATTGATGAAGATTATGATATAAGTAATGAATAGTTTTTAAGGAATAATAGTAGACTGATTACTATTTATAGCTGATACAAATAAAAATAAGCCAAAATCGGCTTATTTTTTGTTTGTATATTTTTTTCTGAATTGTAAAGGGGCTAATTGTTCTGAAGTTTTAAAGACAGTATAGAAGCGGCTAAGGCTTTTAAAGCCACACAGATCAGATACTTCATGAACACTGTACTTATCTTGTTTAAGCATTAGTTTTGCATGTTGAATACGTTCATGATTCACTAGTTCTGTAAATGTATTGCCTGTTAAGTTTTTAATGAGTCTTGATAAATGTCGTTCTGAATAACCAAGCTTTTTAGAAATTTCTTTTATAGAAAGCACCTCATTAAAAGACTGTCTAATGTATTTTATCACATCACTTACTGGATAAGGATAATTGATAGTTGCTCGATTTTCTCTCTCTTTCAAATAGCCTTTTAAGAAGCTGATACTGTATCTTTCCAATTCCTTCATACTATTTTTATTAGACAAGTTTGTGATGAAGTTATGCATAACCAAGACGTTTAAATCTAGATGATAACCAGAATGAACAAACTCAAGAGTTAATGATGAATAGGCAAACATGATGTAATACTTCATTATATCTAGTGATAGATTTTCTTCATGTTCGTTAAAGAGTTTAAATAGATTAACAAATAGTGCTTCTGCATCTTCTGTATGACCATTTTTAATAGATTCTGTCAAACTAGTAATGTTTTCAATGATGTCATAATGGGTGACAGTATTGACCAGGTCAAGTTGATTGGACTCAATATGTAGTTCATCATCTGATTCAAACTCTATAATGGGTGATGGTAAATTATCTAGATTACTTAAAATCATGATTTCTGTGGCAATCAAGGAAATAGAATCGGTCTTTGAAACTGGTCCAAGTACCGTATAAGCAATAACTTGATGATTTTCAGTAAGAGACTTAAAGAGATAATCTTGTCCGTCCTTGTTAATCTTGTATATTTTTTCATCATTAAAGTTGACTGGTACATCTATAGCATCCGGTAAATATATAGAAGTAGATAGAGAGGTGGCGTGAATAATTAACTCTCTAATACGATTTAACTTCTGCTGTTTGTGAAATATATTTTCTTTCATAATCTATCCTCTTTTAAACATTATAGCATGTATTAAGAGGCAATTTTATGAGTTTGATTACTTGAACCCAGTGATTTTGTTTGTTTGAACATCAAGATCAAACAAACAATGAAACTGACTAAATCAGAAAGTGGTTGTGCATATATCAAACCATATTTATCAAAGAAAAGAGGTAAGATAAACATAGCTGGTATTAGAACAATGACCTGTCTTGTTAGGGCAATTATCATAGATTCCTTCGCCTTACCTAGAGCTGTAAATAATGTAATTGCTGTTATGATTACACCCATAAGTGGCAAAAATGTTGAGACGGCTTTTAAAATAATAACCGATTCAATAATTGTTTCAGGAACATTTGAAAATAGAGATAAAACCTTTTCGCCCCAATTGGTAAATACCAAGTAGGATGCAGTTGAAATGATAACTGATGTTATCAGAGTATAGAGTGTTGCTTTTTTTAGTCTCTCAAAGTTTCCAGCACCGTAAGCATAGCCCGCCAAAGGTTGATAACCATTTGAAAGGCCTATCAAGATCATAATAGCAAGGGCAACTACTCTAGTAGATAGTCCCATTGAGGCAATAAAGGTATCACCATATTTTGCACCTAGTATGTTAAATAGTGAGAATGAAAGACTCATTAAAATTGAGAGCATAGCGCTAGGGACTCCAAGTGTTATAATATGCTTTAATTTATTTAACTTATATTTATATGATTTTAGGTCAATTGAAAGAACAGACTTGCCTCTCATGTAAAAATTTATATAGTAAGCAGCTGAAACAAGAGCCCCTAATGTTGTTGCAAGTGCAGCTCCGCTAATGCCCATATCAAAATAAAAGATAAATAATGGGTCAAGTACAATATTAACAAGTGCACCTATAACCATACCTATAGTAGAAATATTTGTAGCGCCTTCTGAGCGTATCAATGAGTTTAAAACGTTGTTCATAATGGTAAAGAAGTTGCCGATAAAAATGATTCTGGCATACTGTAAAGCATAGGTCATAACGAGTTCACTTGCACCAAACGTCCTTAAAAGATTGGCTGGAAACAAAGACGTTAATAGACTGAAAACTATAGCTATAAGACCACTAGATACTATCGTTGTAATAAATGTCTTAGATACATTTTCATAATCTTTTTTTCCAAGGGCCATAGATATAATAACAGCACCTCCAGTCCCAAATATAGCGCCTATAGCACCTAATATCATTAGAATAGGCATAACAACCATAATAGCAGCCAATGCGGTCGTATCATTAAGTTTTCCGATAAAGAAGGTGTCAGTCATACTGTAAATCATGTTGATGAGCATGGCAGCAATAGATGGAATAGCAAGTTTATAGAGGGCTCTTCCTACTGGCATAGATGATAAAATTTCTTCACGTTGATTCATATTATTTCCTTTCATGTATATAAGTTTTCATGAAAGATAATAACATTTCTTTTTAGTTTCACTTATTGTTTTAGGACGAAATTATTGAATAAAGACACAACTTAGACATTATGAGTATTGATAAAGGCATATATTTTACCCAGGATATTTAAATACAATTGTGTATGGTGTTTAAGATAAAACGAACTAAATAGGTTGGACCACTTCAGATGGCGTTTCAATTAAGTGAAATAATAGAATTATTTACCATTTGTATAGAAAAATAATTACTTTATATGGTAATATGAAGATATAAGAAAAGTATGATATTCAATTATATTATAAGTTCTTTGTTAAAAGTAATGTATGATATTGGAGGTTGAAATGAAAAAGATAATAATGATACTTCTTGCTGTTATGATTTTTTCAACAGGAGTATATGCAGAAAATGTTGATGTAACGATTCCAGAGTTTGATGTAAACCTAGGTGGAGAAAGCATTGATAATGTCAATAATGCTTATCCCTTAATCGTTTATAAGGACATTACATATTTTCCTATGACATGGAATTTTACTAGATCACTTGGCTTGAAAACCGATTGGAATCCTGAACAGGGCTTGATGATTGGTAAGACAGAAGAAACAGAGAAACTGAAGTTAGATACATCAGTTACAAATGATTTAAACAAGACTTATCAAGCTGAAATAGCCAACTTCAATATTGGCTTGAATGATAAAAACATCGATAACAGTCAAGAGGAGTATCCAATTTTACTCTTTAGAGATGTGACTTATTTTCCACTTACGTGGAGATTTACAGTAGATGAGTTTGGCTGGGAATCAAACTACGATGCAAATACAGGACTGAGTATTGTCAATAACAATATTTCCACAAACATAAATGTAGATAAAAGTGATAATAATACAACCACTGTGACAGATGTTTCTAAGAGTGAAGTTGTTATTACAAACAATAACATTGATAACAGTGTGAATAACAGCAACAACACCTACAACGATTATTCGACCAATATTGTGACCAATATTGATAACAGTATTAAGGTGGATGTTACTGAAGATCGATTAGATGAAATCATGAATCAGATAGAGTCTCTTAAAGACAATGGCATCACAAAAGGCAACACAGACATTACTTTCATAATTCAAGATAGTGAGACTGAGGATCCTATAGAAAATGTAGTTGTATATCTGAATAACAACCCAGTAGCAATCAGTAATGAAAAGGGTCTTGCAAACTTTGAAGTTTATCAGTATGTACAATATACATTTGATCTTGCAAAAGCAGGTTATTCATACGATACTTTTATGAAGTCTTATACTAAGAGCGAATCTGTCACCATAGATATGGTTAAAGATGAGACGGAAGAAGAACCAACAGAAGAACCAACAGAAGAACCAGTAGATGAACCAGTAGATGAACCAGCAGAAGAACCAGCAGAAGAACCAACAGAAGAACCAACAGAAGAACCAACAGAAGAACCAACAGAAGAACCAATAGATGAACCTGTTGATGAGATTGTTGAAGATTTTATTTCAGGCAAACTATACTTAGAAAATCATGGTCTAGCCAAAGAGGACATGACTTTTGTTGTTAACCTTTATGACTTAACTTCAAACAAGGTTCAATTACTTGATTCTAAGGAGCTTACATTAGATAAGGGCCAAAACACTTTGACTTATGCTTTTGATAAACCAGATGAAACTGCGGAGACTTATGGCATTTCATATGAAATCACCAGTGTAAGCGAAGACTATGTTAAAATGGGTACTTACAATCCATCAGGCTATGAAGCTTATATTGATCAAAGCGAAGGGTTCAGTGTAAAAGAATCAGCTGATCATATGGACATAGAGGTATTATCAGGTAAACCTTTAAACGGATGGCTTCACTTACCAACAGGGGTAGTCGCACCACAAGGTGGACTAGATGTAGAAATCAGAGTTTATCTTGAAGATGATCAAGAGATATTTAGAGACCAAGTAACCATAGATGAAGAGACAAATGCAACTAAGTTTTCATTTGCTATTCCAGAAATGTATGAGAAAGACCATATGAAATTGAGATATGAAGTGCTGACTGACTTTGAAGATTACTTCCATTCTAAAGCTTATTATGATGGTTTAGGCAGTGTTAGAGATAGCGAGAAAGCTGTTATGGTATATTGGTTCTATGAGCATATTTTCTTTGACATTATACCAAATGAAAAATAAGGAGACTTATGATGAAGAAAATTACTTTGATGATTTTTCTGTTTGTTTTTCTAACCACTTCCCTTGTATATGGAGAGAGTGTAGAGGTAACAATACCAGAATTTGATGTGACGGTGGATGGCCAAGCCGTTGATAATGAAAACAATGCTTATCCCTTGATCGTTTACAATGACATCACCTATTTTCCTATGACTTGGAACTTTACAAGATCGCTTGGGCTTAAGACCGATTGGCATGCAGACACAGGTCTGGTTATTGGTAAAACAGATCCTCTTGAAAAGCTTCAGATTGATACTTCTGTAAAGAATGATTTAAGCAAGACCTATACAGCAAGTGTCGCAGATTTTAAGATTGGACTTAATAATAAGACCATTGATAATAAAACAGAGAAGTATCCGATTCTTTTATTTAGGGATGTGACTTATTTTCCTTTAACATGGCGATTTGCGGTAGAAGAGTTTGGTTGGAAATCCGATTTTAATCCGACTTCAGGCCTTAATATTGTCAACAACAATATCACTAATAATGTGACAGTAGACCAGAGTTCAAATAATACGACGACTGTGACGGATGTAGAAAACTCTTCAGTAGTTGTCAATAACAACAACATTGATAATAGTGTGAATGACAGTAACAATGTTTACAATGATTACTCAACACATATTACCAATAACATTGATAATAGCGTATCTGTAACAACTGAAGAAAAAATAGACTTGCTTTTAGAAGAAATTATGAAGTTAAAATCGACAGGTGGGACAAGTGGTAACATTCTAGTTACTTATTTGATTAAAGATCAGGTGACTGGTGAGCCGATTCAAGATGCAGTTGTATATATGAACGATCAACCTGTTGGCATAAGTGGTGAAGATGGTTTGGTAAAAATAAGTGTTTTCCAGTTTGCCCAGTACTCTATTCAAATAGAGCACCAGTCATTTGATAAAATGGACTTTGTAGAAGCCTACAATGATTCATCTATTGTTGAAAAGAAGATGAGAAAAGACTTGGGGCCTTTGTCACCACTTGATGTGGATTACGCCATCAGCGAAGCTGGTGTAGAATCTATGGTGGGTCTAGAATTAGAGTTTGAAACGCTAAAAGTGGACCATAGTTTTAAAGATCCAGGCTATAAAATTAATTCTTTAGAAAAAGCAAAGCTAGACGATTATATCTATATAAGAATTGATTATATGGCACCTGAAGATGTTGATTCTGTAGGTATGAGATTTGCTGGTGATAAAGATGGCCTATGGGCCTTTGTTAGAGAAGGACAACCTGTTGTTCAAGGCAGAAATGTCTTAGTGTTTAAGATCAGCAGGCAAACACTTTTAGATGGCAAAAGAGATGTGTGCTTAGAAGTTGGTGATGAGTACAGTGTCACCATTTCGTACATCAAAATCCTAAAATACTAAAATAACCTCACACAATTGTGTGAGGTTTTCTTTAGATGTCGTGTCTGATAAAAGCAACACAATGATCTTCAGATGGCTTTATAAATCCTAGACTTCTGTAGAACTTGTCCTGTTGTTCAGACTCACCTGTTAACAAGGCCTTTTGTCTTACATGGCTGTATTTTTCAAGTACATCCTTTACAAGCTTACTACCAATCCCTTTACGGTGGTATTTTTCAAGTACCAGTATATCTTGAATATAGAGGATGGATTCGTCGTCTCCAACCACTCTAATAAGGCCGATTAATTCATCTTCCTTCCAAGCTGACTTGACGTAAAGTGACTTTTCAAGTGAACGCTTTAGTTTATCTAAATCATTGGTGTAGAGTGTCCAACCATTGTCGCCGTATAGCTTGTTTAAATCATCTTTAGAGATGTCTTTATTTTCTTTATATATAATATTCATTTTACCTTCTTTCTGCTTAATTAACTTCCAATAAAATAATATCACAAATAGAAGGGGATAAATATTTCACTTCTTTTACACCGAAAAACTCAAGCTGCTAGCTTGAGTCACTTTAGTTTTGAAATGATTGTATGTAAGAAGAGGACATCGTCTCTTTTAAGTTCTATAAACTTTGCACCAGCTTGGACCTCCATATCTTGATAATGAAAATTTGACCAAACAATTTCAAGTTTAAGTTCCCTGATTTCATAACCATCTTTGAGGTTAAAAACCAAGATATCTCCCTCATTTATCTTAGAGAGGGTCTCTATTCTCATACCACTGTAAGAGATGTTTTTTACCTTAAAGACCACAGGTTTTTTTTTGACCTTTTTGTGTTTATTGTCTCTGTGTTCATAACAGAGTATGGTTTTGTCATATAAAAAGCGTGTACGTTGTCTTTTCTCACTGACGCCAATTTCATTCATATATTGATCTATCATAAATACTTCCCCAGTTATCACATTGAAATAGAATAATTTATAGATACCCAATTAGAATTCTGATATGCAATCAGATAAAAATTTCCTACTTCTTATCTTATCCCTATTAATCTTAGAATGTAAGACAATGCCAACTATTAAGTCATCTTAAACATTGAAAAGAAAACTTACTAGTGGCGCTCGTCCTACAGGTTGTCGAGATTTTTTATTTTCCTTGAAATTAGTTTTAGCATATAATGAACATAGTAATCACGATTAGAATCATTAGTTTTGGTTAAATTATTCTGTGGAATATGTTAAGCATGGTATGAAATTATTTATTACAATAGATTTAGAAATATAAATGTAAAGAAGGTGAAGGTATGGATAAGGTTAGAGTTTGGACTAGACAGGATAAAAGAATACTAGAAGTCTTAGATAAACAAGGTCATTATAGAGTAGATAAGTCATACATACTCAAACGTTATGAAGACTGTTCTGACGTTTATCTAGATGCTTATCACTGGTTTTCAAAAGAGGCATCAAAAATAGTGAAAAGACCTGAGGGTTGTACTTATCCTATTTGGCTAACGGTAGATCCTCGAATTCAAATCAACCCAATAAAGGGTCAGGTACTTTTAGAACTGGAAGTTGATAAAAAAGACCTTCTGGTCATGGACGCTGCTAAGTGGGATCATATTTTAAATTACTGGTATATCCCTAAAGATTCAGAAGATCAAAAGGCTTATTTAGCGGACTTAGAAAAAAGAGGCATTAAAGATCAATCATCTATTTATACCAGTAACTTTTACCCTTTGTTAAAACGTCGTGTTTTAGATTCATGGAAGAGACTCTTTGATGAAAGCAACATGCTTTCTACCTTAACTCAGGGTGCCATATGGGAAATAAAAAAAGAGTGGATTGTAAAAATAACAAGACCATAAAGGTGGGACAATGGATAAACTTCTAATTGAAAAAATAATATTTAAAGAAGATCTTGTGAATGCCTCATTCGACTATGGTCAGCTGATTATTCCACTTCAAGGCTATACTGCTAATAGTCATGAAGATAAAATACGGATGATTCCACCGAATTGCCCCTACAGTTTTAAAGCAGATTTATGTAGAAACTACTTGGTCATGAAAATCCCATTAAGGATGTTCAGTCAGGAAGATTTAAGACGGTTAGATGGTGGTCAAAGTTTTGAATTGGACAACCGATGGATGGCCATCAGGATGCTTTTACTAGAAGAAATATATACAGGGGTAGATGAAAGTAATCTAAGGTCATTATTTAATTACATCTATCAATTTATTGGTGATGATAAGCTTTATAAGTCTGTTAAGTATATCCACGACCATTATGATGGTCCTATAGATATCAAGATGCTTGCCGACTTAGAAAACTATAATACCGCCTATTACAGTGAATGGTTTAAAAAGAAGATGGGCATGAAACCTAAAGAATACATTCAAAAGCTTCGTCTTGATAAAGCCAAAGATATGCTTATAAAAACGGATGATTCTATTATGGAAATCGCCTTAAAAGTGGGCTATCAACACCATGGTTCACTAACAAGGCAGTTTAAATCTACTTATGGTCAGTCGCCGACTGCATACAGAAAATCAAAGAGAGGTTTCTAAATGAGGGTATGGACAAGACAACACAAGGATGTCTTAAAGGTTATAGAAGAAAAAGGTGTTTATAGGGTAGACCCTAAACACATTAATATGAAGATGGAAGAATACGCAGACTATTATAAATCTCTCTACAAGTGGTATTCTAAACGTGCTGAAAAGCTGGTGACTAAACCTGATGATATCACTTATCCAGTATGGGTTTCTATTGACGAGGAAATGCAGCTTCAGATTGTTGATGATACCGTTATATTTGAAATGGAAATAGATGAAAGTGAGATTGTCATTACCGACTTAGAAAAGTGGGGGTATGTGGTCAACTACTTCTATCTTCCTAGAGATGAAAAAGATTTAAAGAAACACTATAGTGAACTAGAGCGTTATAGTATTGCAGATGAAAGTGCCATCATCATGTCTGGTCTTGGTAACCATTATCCACTTTTAAAACGTAAGATTCAGTCTTCATGGGAAAGGTTGTTTGAACCTTATAGATTATCAACCACACGACAAGGCACCATATGGGAAATTAAGAAGGAATGGATTACTAATATCATAAGAGGTAGTCATGAAGGTTTATAGCAGTCAAAGGCAACTTGTTATAGATGGCCTAAATGAAGCTGATTATTTTGTAAAAAAAACTTATATCACAAAGAAATATGGACAGGTTTCTCATATAATGCTTCATGCTTACGACTGGTTCATCAAACAGATGGGTCATATGTATAAGCCAGACCATGCTGAATACCCAGTCTGGCATGCATTGGATTCAGCTTACTTAACTCAGGGTCCTGATGCTAGTGTCTTAGAGCTCGAAATACCAGAGTCTGATTTGATTCTATTTGATAATCATGGCTTTGAAAGAATACTTCAGATGAACTATATAGGCATAGATCCAGATGATGAAGAAGCCTTTGACGAAAGCTTAAGAAAGAAAGGTATTTCCTGCGGGTCAGATGTTTTTTTAAAACCGCATTATCCTCTAGAAAAAAAGAAAATTTTAAGTTCATGGCCCAGGGTATTTGACATTTCAAGTACGAGTGTTGTCAGAGCCGCGACCTGGACCATAAAACCAGATTGGATCATAAATGTAAGGAGCTTTGATGAATCAAGTAGAAATATGGATTGAAGACTATGTAAAAACTTATAAGACCTTAAAAGAAACATCTTCTGAGTGGCGACCACCTGTTATAGGCACCGCTGATGCAAAAGATCCCCGCTTTGAAGAATTAAAGATACTTGTTGGACCTAGTCATTTTCTACCAAGTGATCTTTTATCGGATGCAAAATCAGTGGTTGTGTTTTTTCTGCCTTTCGATGAAGCGATTGTCAAGTCAAACATCGGTGAAATTGAAAGCTCTAAGGCATGGGATATAGCCAATATAGAAACCAATAATCTTATATTGGATATCAACCACCATGTCAACGCCTTGATGAAAATAGAGGGCTATGAATCTACGATTATGCCTGCTACTTATAATTATGATGAAAAGCTTCTAAAGAGTGATTGGTCCCATAGGCATGTAGGTCATATCGCTGGGATAGGCACATTTGGTATCCACGGCCTTTTGATTACAGATAAGGGGTGTTGTGGCAGAATGGGGTCCATTATAACCAATATGCCACTTAAAGAAAGTATGGATATAGGTTATGAAAGGTGTTTGTACAAGTACAACGGCTCTTGTGGTGCTTGTATTAACAAATGTGTTGTTGATGCTATTGAAAATTCTAATGTAAATAGACGTAAGTGCAACGACCAGATATACGATGACAATATACCTGTTTATGATATTGGTATAGGAGATGCATGTGGAAAATGCATGTGTGGTGTACCATGTTCGCTAATCAGTCCTGTTAAACCATCAAGTGAGTTAATCTAACTCTTTAAAAATCCCCATACGACTCAGTCGTATGAGGATTTTTTATTATCTAGATTATTCACCCCAGAAAAGTTGGATGGTCTTTTCATCATTTTTTCTACCAAAGATAGAACCTAATATAAAGGCTATTAGGGCAACCGTTAGTGTTGGTACAATCTGATGCATACCAAAAGGCTTTATCTTGTAAATGCTAAAGATAAAGAAGGACCCAATGCCTGTAACGATGGATAAAATGGCACCATCTGCATTGGCTTTTTTCCAATAAAGGCCGAGTACCGTTGGCCATAAGAAGGCTGCTTCTAGGCCACCAAAGGCAAATAAGTTGATCCATACAATGATAGTTGGCGGTTTAATGGCAAAGATAAATACGATGATACCAATTAAGCCTGTTGTTACAAAAGAAATTCTATTAAGACTCTTTTCTTGGATTTCTTTTTTACCGTAGTTTAAATATAAGTCTTTTATAATAGATGCTGAAGCAAGTATCAACATAGAGTCGACAGTAGACATAATAGCTGCTAAAGGACCTGCTATAAATATACCAGCAAGCACTGGAGGTAGGACCTTAACAGTAATACCAGGAATGGCGCCATCACCTGCTAAACCAGGCACAACGTAAGCACCTAAAGCACCAACCAAGTGCATACCTAACATTAAAAAACCTACAACGACTGTACCAATTACCATGGCTCTGTGAAGCGATTTGGAATCCTTAAAGCCCATACATCTGACCGTTGTCTGTGGTAGACCAAGTACTGCAAAACCAACCAGTACCCAGAAAGACAGTATAAATGGGATTGGGATTTTACCACCGGCTGTTGGTGTCAGTGCAGATGGATTGCTTTCAATCATCTTAGCTGTAATGGCTTCCATACCACCACCTATTTTGATGACAGCACCCAGTAGAAAGACAGTTGCCAGCACCATAACAATACCTTGAATGGCATCTGTAATGGCAACGGCTTTAAAACCACCAATGGTTGTATAAATAATAACTGCTATACCGAATATAACAAGGCCTGTTGTATAGGAATAACCTGTAACGGCTTCAAATAACTTAGCACCACCGATAAACTGAGCTACCATAGCTGCAGCAAAGAATATGATCATAGCAATAGACGTTGAAATAACGATAAACTTGTTGTTGTATCTTGCTTTTAAATAATCCGTAACAGTTACTGCGCCTATTTTTCTTGAAATGAGTGCAAATTTCTTACCTAGAACACCCAGTGTTAAAAAGGCTGTAGGTACTTGTATCATGGCAAGTAGGATCCAACCATAACCTAGAGAGTAGGCAACACCGGGGCCGCCAACAAATGAAGAAGCACTTGAATAAGTTGCTATGAGTGTCATGGCAAGGACAAAGCCCCCCATTGACCTACCACCAATAAAGTAATCTTCCATAAAGTTACCAGTAGAAGCTGAAAACTTATTGGTATAGATTGCTATAGCAAACATGAATACCAAGTAAATGATCATTGGTATAAGTATCATTGAATTTCCCATTAGTTTGCCTCCTTGTCTTCAAAATCAATGTCCTTGAAGTATCTCTTGACTACAAATGCTAAAAGCACACAAATCATAACATAGCCCATGATGCATGAGTAGAAGAACCAAGAAGGAAAACCAAGTATATACTTATACTCAGATACATCCTTTAAACCGATACCGTAGGCTAAAATAAACCACCATAGGAAAAAGAATATGTAAAGTCCTACAGTTATTTTGGCCTCTTTGTTGATTTGTAAGTTTTTTTCTTTAAAATTCATACCAAACCCCTCAATTTCAAAATAATTAGCTAATAAAAAAATGTAGCCATGACCTGATAGGTCTACTACACCTGCTAAATAAATATGTAATTAACTGCTTACAAATGATAGACCAATCATTTATTAATGTACCCTTATTAAAAGTTCTCAACACAAATAAAGAGTAAAACTCATCAAACTCAATTATAAACTTGGTCCGTCTTCGTCCGTAGATCAAAGCAGATTATCATCAAATAAATATATTCTAGCAGGTATGACTCTAATAGATATCATCCAATGGTAGGATATCATAGTTTTTATGATGATTCAATCTGATATGAATGTTTAAGTAATTATGAAACAAGGGTTTCTTGCTTTCTTGAGTAGAGAATTTCGTCGACTTGTCTCAAACTCATGTTATTGTTGATAGCAAATATGATAATGGCATCACGTTCATTTCTAGGATAAAGTTCATTGACTTGTCCAGCTTTTAAGAGTCTTTGAGTATTTTGTAAGTTAAGCTTCATGGCGATAGACAGCTTGATGATGATGTCTCTAGACGGTTTATGTTGCCCCCTAAATATCTTATAGCCATAGGATTGGTCTATTTCAGCTGTGTTGATGATGTTGTATATGGTCAAACCAGCCTGACCAGCATAGTGTTTTAAAAGTTGATCTAAGCTTGTTTGAGTTAAGTCATCCTTATGAAGGGCTTCAAAGTCTTCGTATGAGTTGACTTTTTTTAGTGCTTGAGTGAGTTCTGATGTTGCTTTTTTATACATGTTGGCCTTTCTATATTTAAGGGATAATTTGTATGATATAATCATACTAAATATCTCTATAAGTGTAAATCATAAGAGAGGAAATCAGATGGGGACAATAGATTTTTTAAAAAGTGTAGAATACGATTTATCAAAAGAAGAAAACCGTCATCTCTTTGATGAAGATTATATAGTTGTAGAAAGCTTATACATATCAGAAACCTCAACGGTCTATCTGATACAGAGTAAAGCCAATGACACTTACTATACTTTGAAAGCCATACGAAAATCAGAATATGTTTTAAATATAGATAAAGACCAGCTCATAAAGATCAAACATTCCAATATTGTCAGTGTCAAAGAAATCTTTGAAACTGAAGACTTTATTTATATCATCAAGACCTACATATCAGGTAAGACACTTAAAGGTCACGTTGAAGAACATGGGCCTTTTAAAGAAGAACGAACTGTTGAGATTGCCAAGGACTTATGTAGCATTTTGGCTTACTTTCATAGTTTACAACCCAATAAGGTCATATTTAGAGATCTAAAGCCTTCAAATATTTTAATTGATGATCAAGGTAAACTGAAATTGATAGACATTGCATCTATTAGAACCTACAAGGATAGCTCTGAAAAAGACACCTGTTACATAGGAACTGTAGGCTATGCTGCACCGGAGCAATATGGTTTTGGTCAAACCAGTGAAGCAACTGATATATACAATTTGGGTATGACCATTTATTATCTTTTAAGTGGACAAGAACCTGAGCTTGAAGGCAGTCATAAACAAGTATGGATTGAAAGACTAGATTGTTCCAAGCAGTTAAAGAGAGTCATCATAAAATGTACTCAGTTTGATCCTGAAAAACGTCTTAAATCTATTGACAAGGTCTTAGGCTTATTAGGGCCTAAGTATAAATACAGACCTCTTTTTATAGCCCTAATGTTAATTTTCATAATAGCTGGCTCTAGTTTTATTAATAAGAACTATATGGCAGATAACTTAAATGAGACAGAAAAAATAGTAGGAGAATCTTTAGAAACAGGTCTTGCTGAAACTGATAGCCTTGAAGGTGGTGGTAAGGGACAAGTGCTTTATCCTGACCTTAGCCTGATAGATACTCAGATAACCGGTATACCTGAAATTTCACTCAGGACTCTAAATGGTAGAGAAGTAGTTGTGGCGGATGTTTATACAGATGGGACATACGACTTGGATTTAACAGGTGTTGAAGAAGGCATCTACTACTTAAGAATTATTAAGGAATTTGAAGACGGTTATGCAGGTCCACCTGAAAAGCTTGTGGACGTGGTAAATGGTTCTTTATCAGATGAAGCTCTTAAACTCGTTTTTGAAAAACCTCAGATAAAAGGCTTTGTAAAAAATACTCAGGGACAAGGTTTTAGAGATGGAGCCAGTGTTTTTCTGCTTTCAGACGGAGGCACTAGATTTTTATCAAGTGTTTCACTAGATGGATCCTACTCAATTGGAGGTCTAAATAAAGGAGAACACACCATCATGTTTAGGTCTTATACTGGCAAATATGAAAATACCATGATACTCACGGTTGATGAGGCACTTCTTGAACTGGATGTGGTAATAGAATAAATGATTCGTCTACTATGAGTAGGCGATTTATTTTTTGCCCAATTAAAAGCAAGTATAATTTACTTTTTATTTTTGTATTTCCTTGTTAAACTGAAATAAAGTGAGGGTTTTATGAATTTAAATATAGGGATTATATCAGGGGTACTGAGCACATCGATAGCACTGAAGAAACAGTTGATGGAGTATTCGGAGACGTTTAAGGACATCGAATTATACGGTATAGAGGATTACTTTCCTGAAGACATTACATGTGATTTGATGATTTATTCAAGTGACATTGTTTACAATGAAATATATGAAATGAACCGGACTATTAATGCCAAAGAGGACTTAATTGCATCTAGGACGATTAACTTTGAAACGGTTGACGACCTGTTTAAGATCAGAAAAGGTGAGAAGGTTTATGTGGTTAATGATGCAAAGGTCACAACCTATCAGTTTATTGCTCATCTCAAGCATATTGGATTAGAAGACATAGAAATGGTTCCTTATTTTCCTGGCACAAAGATAGACAAACGCATACGGTATGCCATTTCACCAGGTACTATTGATGGCATGCCTGAAAATATTGAAAATATGATCAATATTGGTCCACGCTTATTTGGTTTAGAAACTATCCACCAAATATTAAAGGCTGCTGGTCTTTTAGATTCATTAGACAGATCATACAGTGAAAAGTATCTGTCTAAAGTTGTAGACATCACCAAGAGGAGTGGAAGATATGCTTCAGAGGTCATGCTTTTAAATGAAAGACTCAATCTGATCATGTCATCCATTGATGAGGGCGTCTTGGTAGTGGACACAAAAAATAAAATTTCTTTGATCAACAAACCGCTTTTGGAACTTTTAAATATGCCTTATAGAAACTTTTCAGGTGAAGGTATAGATAAAGTCATTCGTAATCAAGACATTGTAGATTTCTGTATTGGTATCAAACAAAGCCAGGAAGACCTGTTTACAATTAATCATGTGAATCTTTTATTCAGTCGCCAGAAGTTATCCTCAGGTGATATTATAGTCTTTGTCAAAAACATTGAAGAAAGAATATTAGAGTCTAATCGCTTTAATCAGGAACTTGTTAAGAAAGGCCATATAGGGAAATATACTTTCGAACATATATTGGGTACATCACCTGCAATTATGGAGGCTAAGTATATTGCCCATAAACTTGCCAAAAGTGAATTAACTATTTTAATAGAAGGTGAAAGTGGTACTGGAAAAGAGTTGTTTGCCTCTGCCATTCACAATGCTTCTAATAGGGCTGATAAGGCTTATCTGGCTATTAACTTTAGTGCCTTTACAGATGAACTTATAGAGAGTGAACTCTTCGGTTATGAAGACGGTGCTTTTACAGGTGCCAAAAAAGGTGGTAAGGTGGGGCTTTTTGAGTTGGCAAATGGAGGGACCCTCTTACTAGATGAGATTGGTGATATCTCACCAAAGATGCAAACCAAACTCTTAAGAGTCTTGCAAGAAGGTGAAATTATAAGAATCGGTGGTACTATCATCAAGTCGGTTGATGTAAGAATCATCGCTGCAACCAATAAAAATTTAAGACAAATGGTGGAACGAGGTGAGTTTAGAGAAGACTTGTACTATCGTTTGAAAATGGGGACGGTCAATTTGCCACCTCTGAGGGAAAGAAGAAAAGACATTCCGCTTTTGATAGAGCATTTCTTATTAGGAGAATATGAAATAACAAAAGAGGCAGAAGGTATTTTAACTCAAAAGACATGGCAGGGAAATATAAGAGAACTTAAGGGTAGCATTGAGTATATGAAGGCTATTTCTGAAGGTAATCTATTAAGCGAAAAGACCTTGCCAAAGTCAGTAGAAGTAAAATCAAGAACCGTTTCTCTGATTACGGATCAAGAGTATCATATATTGGAGCTTGTATATAAGTGTAACAAACAAGGCATTTCATGTGGAAGACAAAACATTCAAACTATGACTTATGATCAGCTTGGCTTAACTGAAAATCAAATCAGAGCTAGGATTAAGAAGTTGGTCCAAAAAGGGTATTTATCTTCAAGTAAAGGCAGGGCAGGCAGTTTTGTCACTGATGAAGGTATTAGGGTGTTAGACAACCACCTGTTAACCACCTAAAAACCACCTATATAGAATGACTGAGGCATCTATTTTAGTTTTTTACTGAAATAGGTGCTATTTTTACGCTCAATTTAACTTGGCATCCATTTTGCGTATATTCAGAATAGACAGATAATTTACCTTAGAAATCAAAAGGGGGGAGAAAGTGAATTACTTTGAAGAGATTCTGTATCTGAGTCAACGCTTGTTGAAATACGAATCTGTTTATGGTCATGGTGGTATATTGGAAGATGCAGTGTTTGGCAAGACCATTGTGGACTGTCAAAAGGACATGCTGGACTATTGCCAAGCTATTGGTTTAAAGACTTTTTTAGATCCACAAGGGATGTACGCCTATGCTGAAACTGGTGAAAGTGATGAATACATCGCCATTTTAACCCATTTAGATGTGGTACCTGCAGGAGATTTAAATCATTGGGAACATCCACCCTTTGAACCTAAAATTGTAGACGATAAGCTGATTGCGCGTGGTGCAGCAGATGATAAAGTGCCAGCAGCTTTAGCTGTTTTAGCAGTTAAGCAACTGTTAGATGAAAAAGTCGACATGAAGTACCCGATTCGTATCATATTTGGATCTGATGAAGAAACAGGCTTTAGAGGCATACAAAAGTATAAGGAAATCCATAAAGCGCCCAAGTATACCTTGGTATTTGACGGGACATTTCCATTTTCATATTCTGAAAAACATCTGCTTAATTACGAACTCCATACTGAAAGTCAAATCAAACTTCATGGCGGTCAGGGCTATAATTCAGTTATGGACCGCGTGGTATGGCATGGTAGAGACAAGATACAAGTAAAGGGCAAGTCTGCCCATGCATCTAGGCCTACACAAGGGGAAAACGCCTTGGTCAAGCTGGCTTATATGAATCCCGATTCTGATCCACTATTTGAGTTGGTCAATAATTTGATAGAACCGAGTGGTGACCATAAACTGACTTGTCTTGAAGAGATTTATAAAAAGGATACCACCATGTGCTTTGGCATGGTAAGAGATGGGGTGATTTATGCAGATCTAAGGGTGCCACCAGAAGTAGATTTAAATGATTTTGTAGATGCCTTTGAAGAGGAGATGAAGGCTTTGAAGATCAAACCTGTTCAGACAGATATCTTGTTTGGATCAGTAACCAACATGACTTCTGAGTTTTCTAAGACGGTTCTTTCTTGTTATCAAGATATAACAGGTGATTACGAGTCTGTACCTTTTAAAACTGGGAGTGCCACCTATGGCAGATCTTTCGAGACCAACTGTTTATCTTTTGGTCCAAGGATGAATTATCATATTACAAACACACATAAAGCAAATGAATTTATTTCATTTGATTTAATAGAAAACGCATTTAATATTTATGTACACACACTGAAAACAATAGAGGAGGAGCTTTAGAATGAAAAGATTAGTTGCTGTATTACTTGTTTTAGCGATGACATTTAGTATGATCGCCTGTTCAAGTGGTGATTCATCCAACACAGGAAATGTAAGTGAGACTCAAACAGAAACGTCAAGTCCACTAGATAATACAGATCCAGGAACTGTAGAAGTTGAAGAGGATGCAAAACTGGATACTTTTACATCTGTTTACTATGAGGAGATTCCAGTCTTAAATCCTTATAATTTAACCAATACAACTGAAATGAAAATGACTGCTAATACTTTAGACGGTCTTGTAGAAAACACAAATACAGGGAAATATGTACCTGCTCTAGCGGATTCCTGGGAAGTTAATGATGACTTTACTGTTTGGACTTTCAAACTTAAAGAAGGCATCAAATGGGTAGACTATCAAGGCAATGAAACAGACTTTGAAGTGACAGCTGATGACTTTGTTGAGGCTATGCGTTATATTGCTGATCCTGATAACAATGTAACCAATGTAAAAATCGCCAGAGATAATATCAAGGGTTTTTATGATTACTACTGGGAAATTGTTGATATCCAAGATGGTGTGATTACAGGTGATGAAGATGAAGTTAGAAAGACATTTGATGATGTGATAGGTATCAAGGCTTTAGATACATACACTGTGGAATACACTTTAGAGTATCCAACACCTTACTTCTTATCTATGTTGGTAACAGAGTTATTTTTACCTATGGAAAAAGCATTTGTAGATGCAGTGGGAGACGATTATGGTTTAACACCTGACAAGATGTTATACAACGGTGCTTACTACTTGAACAATTGGCAAAGAGACAAGCAGATCCAAATGGTAAAAAATCCATTCTATTGGGATGCTGAAAATGTAAAAATCGATAACATCAACATGTTAAAGGTTGCTGATGCGACCACATCTTTAGAGATGTTCAAAAGAGGTGAAATTGACAGTGTTGGCATCAATGGTTTACAACTTGAATCTTTATTAGGTTCTGAATATGAAGACAATATCTACACAGATATGAAATCAACAGTCAACTACTGGTTTGCACTTAACTTTGAATCTGTTAACCCTGAGTTTGATGCTTTTATTGATAATCACGACTTTAGAAAAGCTCTATATCACGGTCTTGACAGAACGGTTTTACAACAAGTATTTGATGCTTACAATCCAGCTAACAATTTAACCAATACAATCATTCCTTATGGTGTTGTATTTGACAACGACGGTAAAGACTATACAAGCTATGATTCACTTAAACCATACAAAGAAGTTCATGACGGCACTTATAATCCTGAACTTGCAAAGGAATATATGGCTAAGGCTATTGCAGCTCTTGCACCAAATGGCACAATTGAAGGTGTAAGTCCTGCTACAGTTGATATGAGTCCAATAACTTCTTATGAAATAGATGGCATGTTACCAATTACCATTACATTTGTAGATTCTATGGATGCAGATAATATTATGCTTGCTGAACTTTTTGAACTGACTGTTGAAGAGACGTTTGGTACAGATGTTGTGGATGTGGTAATCGCTCAGTTCTCAAATTCAAAGTATGATGATGTTATTGTACCTGGTTACTTTGATATTGTATATGACTCATTCTCATTCAAGTACGCAGATCCAGCGGCACAGCTTGGTAGACTGACAACAGGCGGCTCTGTAAACGATGGTAGATACTCAGATGAAACATTTGATAATATGGTGGATGCTGCCATTGAAGAAAATGACTTAAACAAGCGTTATGAAATGTTCTCTGAAGCAGAAGCTTATTACATTGATATGGTTTATACCATTCCTTATAAATCAGCAGGTGGTGGTTACTCTATGTCTAGAACAGATCAATTCCAAACACCGTATGGCGGATTTGGTATTACAAGATTCAAATACAAGGGTATGACAAAGTTAGATCATATCTTAACTAAAGGTGAATACTTCCAAATGAAAGAAAATGCAGGCTTCTAATTATGCTTAAATATTTATCAAAAAGAATGTTACATTCTTTAGTAACAGTCATCATTGTATCATTTCTTATATTTGCACTCTTGAGGCTGATGCCGACAACAGGTTATTTCACCAGAAATGACTATGAACGTTTAAGTGAGTCTCAGCGTGAAATGTATCTTGAGGAGATTGGTGTGAAAGGCAATGTCTTTCTCAACTATGGTAAATTTGTATTAAACACTACAAAAGGTGACCTAGGAGATTCTATTACAGTATCTCCTGGTACCCCAGTGTCATCGATCATCGGTGAAAAGGCGGGCTATTCCATTAGCTTTGGCTTGGCAGGGGTTGCCCTCAGCCTTGTGATGGGTGTATTCCTTGGTACATTGATGGCCCAGTATAAAGACACCATTATTGACCACATAGGGACTTTTTATGTTGTCTTTGTGCGAAGTGTCCCTAACTTGATTTACTTGTTTATGATACAGATTTTTGTCACCAAATGGCTCAATTTACCGACTCAGTTTGTTGAAACAGATCCTAGAACATGGTTCTTGCCGGTATTTTCTATAGCCCTTGTATCGAGCGCCAATTATGCCATCTGGATCAGACGATTCATGGTTGATGAAAAGACAAAAGATTATGTTCGTTTTAATACGTCTAAAGGCATCAGTGACACAAGAAACTTTTACGGACATATATTTAGAAATGCAGTAACACCAATTGCTCAAAGAATTCCTGTAGAGATCTTGTTAACCATAGCAGGTTTCTTAGTTGTAGAAAACCTTTATGGTATTCCAGGTATGGGCAGACTTTTAGTAACAGCGATACAAAGACAGGATAACAATCTTGTGCAGGTATTGGTACTTATATTCTCAGTACTGGGTGTAGTAGGTATCATGTTAGGTGATGTCTTGATGACGCTAATTGACCCTCGAATCAAACTATCTAAGGAGGAATAGGATTGGAAAATCAAAATCTGTTTAAATATGCCAATCGTACGATAGAAGAATTTCATATCGACACTGAAAATGTCTATTCCTACTGGCATGAGACCTTTAAGAAATTTTTTAGATCTAAGATGGCCACGGTCCTATCTATAGGCGTGGTAGGTCTATTAATCTTTACCATTGTCTATACCTTGTTTTCATCGACAGATCCATATGCAAAGTCTAAGATGATTTTAGATTGGAACCAACCAGCCTCTTCTGAGCACTGGTTTGGAACAGACCATTTAGGACGAGATATTTTTGCAAGAACTTGGTATGGTGTCAAAACATCGTTACTACTAAGCTTGACAGTTGGCTGTATCGATATGTTCTTTGGTGTTATTACAGGCTTGTTCTGGGGTTATGTTAGAAAAGCAGACCGCTTTATGACGGAACTTTATAACATCATCTCTAATATACCAAGAACCATTATTTTAATCCTGCTATCCTACCTATTATCACCTGGCTTTTCAACAATTGTTTTAGGCCTTTGCTTAACAGGATGGATAAAGGTTGCCAGATTTATCAGAAATAAGGTATTTACCATAAGAGATGCTGAGTACAATATTGCATCTAGATCTTTAGGCACACAGACTAATAAGATTATGTTTAAAAACATACTACCTTTTTTAGTCAGTATCATCATTTTAGAAACAGCGATTACTGTTCCTTATACAATTGGTTCAGAAGTTTTTCTAGGTTATATTGGTTTAGGCCTACCTCAGTCAACTATTTCACTAGGAACCTTGGTACAATCAGGTATTTCTTCATTCCAAGCCTATCCGTCGCAACTGGTATATCCAACAGTCATATTGTCATTTATCACTGTTTCCTTTTATCTATTAGGAAATAAACTATCAGATGTAAGTGAGCCAAAGAATTATGAATAAAATACTAGAAGTTAAAAATTTGCATGTTGCATTTCAGCTGAGAGGCAAGACCCTTAAGGTTGTTCGCGGTGTTGATTTTGATTTGAATAAAAATGAAGTTCACGCCATTGTTGGTGAAAGTGGTAGTGGTAAAAGTGTCTTTACCAAGGCCATTGCAGGCATGTTAGATGCCAATGGTCGTGTAACTGAAGGCAAGGCTTCTTTAGATGGACAAAGTCTTATTGATCTTAATAAGAAAGCCTGGCAAGAGATTAGAGGTAAGAAACTGGCTTTTGTTTTCCAAGATCCAATGACTTCATTAAATCCTCTAAAAAAAATAGGTCATCAGCTGGTAGAGGTCTTAAAGATTCACCATAAGATGAACCGAACTGATGCAAAAACGGCAGCCCTTAAACTCTTAAAAGATGTGGGTATTCATGAGGCTGAAGTACGCTACAATCAATATCCATTTGAGTTTTCTGGTGGTATGCGTCAGCGTGTGGTTATTGCCAATGCCATTGCCTGTAAGCCGGATGTGCTTATATGTGATGAACCGACAACAGCCCTTGATGTGACCATACAAGCACAAATACTGGACTTGTTAAAAAGTTTAAAGAAGCAGTACGGCATGAGTATGATCTTCATCACCCATGACTTAGGTGTTGTTGCCAACATAGCAGACCGTGTCAGCGTGATGTATGCAGGTGAGTTTGTTGAAACAGGAACGGCTGAAGATATTTTTTACAATGCTCAGTCACCCTATACCTTGGCCTTGTTAAAATCATTGCCTCAACTTGGTAGAAAGGGTGATGAACTGTTTTCCTTAAAAGGCACACCACCGAGTTTAACAAAAGATATAGTCGGGGATCCATTTGCACCGAGAAATGACATGGCTTTAGAGATAGATTTTGTTGAAAGCCCACCATTTTATGATATATCAGAAACCCACCGCGTTAAGACATGGGCTGTTGATGAAAGAGCACCAAAACGTGAAGACTTTAAGTTTCTAGAGCTTATTGAGGACTATAAGGCGCTTGATGAGAACATAGACCTTTATCATAAGAATAGAGAAAAGGTACTCACTTTTGATAAGCTGAATGTCGAGTTTAGAAAAGGACGGCGGGTTATTAAGGCTGTTAACAATGTTTCTTTTGATATTTATGAAGGGGAGACCTTTGCCCTAGTAGGAGAAAGCGGCAGTGGCAAGACAACCATTGGACGGACGGTTATTGGTGAAAATAGAATCAAAAGTGGTGATATCATCTTTAAAGATGAGAGCTTGAAAAAAGGTCTTAAAAAGGAATTAAAAAAAGAAATCCAAATGATCTTCCAGGACCCCATGGCTTCATTAAATGAAAGAGCCAAAATAGAGTACATCATCTCTGAAGGATTAAGAGCCCACTATACAAAGGATGAACTAAAAGGCAAAAGAGATCTTTTAAACAGTATATTGGATGAAGTCAAGCTGCCTAGAAATGTCATCAGTAGATTCCCCCATGAGTTCTCTGGTGGACAAAGACAAAGAATAGGTATAGCAAGAGCACTTGTTATGGAACCTAAGTTTGTTATTGCAGATGAGCCAATCTCTGCTTTAGATGTTTCTATTCGAGCGGGTGTCATCAACCTTTTAAATCGTTTGAAAGAGGAGTACAAGACAACTTATATGTTTATTGCTCATGATCTATCTATTGTTAAATTCATTGCAGACCGTGTAGGTATTTTGTACAAAGGGAGACTTGTAGAATTAGGTTATGCTCACCATATCTTTAACAACCCGCAACATGACTATACAAAGAGTCTATTAAATGCCATTCCACATCCAGATCCGAATGTGGAAAAACATAAGAAAGTTGTTAAATACGAAGCTACTTTTACTGGCAATGAAAGTCTTGTAGAAGTAAGTGAAGGGCATTTTGTACTGCGTTAGTTCATGGATGGATGAAATGGTTCTCTGGACCATTTCATTTCTTATTGGAGGCAATAATGATAAATGAAATCAGAAATCATATAGAAGAAAATAAAGAGGCCATCCTAAAGGTGAGCCATGACATACACGAAAGGCCAGAACTCGGCTTTGAAGAATTTGAATCCTCTAAGATTATGTGTGACTATCTAGAATCGCTTGGCTATGAAGTCAAAAGAGGTATTGGCAAGTTTGAAACAGCCTTTAAAGCATCATTAGGCAGTAAAGGACCTAAGATTGCTGTTTTAGCAGAATACGATGCCTTACCTGGTATTGGTCATGGCTGTGGTCATAATGTGATATCAGCAGTAGCAGCAGGACTTGCAGCCGGTTTAGGACCTCTTATCAAATCAAATCAACTTAAAGGACAAGTTGTGGTCATCGGTACACCAGCTGAAGAAACAGGTGGTGGTAAGATTGAACTACTTAAGCTGGGTGTATTTGAAGATGTTGATTATGTCATGATGGTTCATCCCGGTTCTACTAATATGGTCAAAAGAGGTGGTACGGCATTGGTGGAGTTGCAGGTTGCCTTTCAGGGAAAAAGAGCCCATTCATCAGTCCCTGAAAATGGGATAAATGCCCTAAAAGCCCTGATACAGATCTTTACAGGTATAGATGCTATGCAGGGAGAATTCCCTTTAGGCATCAATATCAACGGCATCATTAAAGAAGGTGGTCAAGCATCTAATATTATTCCTGAAAAGGCGTCGGCTGAGTTTATCATACGTGGCTTAAGACTGATGGACTTAAAGCAGGTCAAGGATAAAATCAAACGTGTTATTCAAGCAGCAGAAGTTATGACAGGGGCTAAGGCTACTTATGACTTTAAACTGCCTTATGCAGAAAGATACCCCAATCCAGTAATGGCGGATAAGTTTAAAGAAATAATGGAATCGCTTGGCCAAGAAGTTGTATATCCGGAACCTCAGATGAAGCTTGGATCTTCAGATATTGGCAATGTTTCACTTTATAAGCCAACCATTCATCCTTATATAAAAATTGGTGATAATCTTAAAGCTCATACCTTGATGTTTACTGAGGCTTCGAAAAGTTCTTGTGCAGACGATATGATACTTACCGCAGCTAAAGCACTGGCTGAACTGGCTGTGAAGCTGATCAATGACTCAGGCTTAAGACAAGAAGTAAATGATGCTTTTAAAGCACAAGTGCCAGACTACAGTGACTTTAAGTTTGAAGAGGTGTAGAAATGAAAAAGATATTGATTGTACTTCTCTTATTATGTTTGCTAGCATGCGAAAATCAACAACCACTTACAGAAAGCGGTCAAGTGGTTACTGAGTTAAGTATCGTATCAGAGGGCAAGAGGATTGATGATTATCAATTGGGCTTTTTACCTGGCAAGATATTAGAAGAGGATTTTCAGGCATGGCTTTTGTTATATGATCATGAAGACTTTGAGGCTGTTTGGTCTAAGCTTTCAGGCATGACGATTCAAGAAATAAAAGAATTATCAGATATGGACGGCGACAACAGGGCCTACTGGATAGATAAGTATGATTATGCAGATGGCCTAGGCAACACCTTAAATCCCGATCAGAAGACCTTTCTCGAAGGCGCTTCATTTAATCTGGGCATTTATCATTTTTATGTGGTAACCATCAGTAAAGAAGGAGTAGTAGGCTTGAAAAGAGCACAAGAAGTTATTGATGTAAGACCTCTACCAAAAGAGGTTAGACTAAGAGATAGAACACTTGAATACGACATCCAGTCAGACGACAGGCTGATGGGGCATGCTGTTTTTGTCAGCAAGGCCACTCTTTATGATTTAAAAGATAATCTAATTGATAAACCTTTAAAAGACTTAAAGAAGGCTTCAGATAAACATCTGATGATTATGGTAGATAAAGAGATAAACTCAGTCATCTTAAGCGATGACTTGTTAACACTTGAAGGTGAAAAAATTGAGGATGATGTGTTTGGTGTATTTGTGGCTTCTTATGGCCAAGAAGGGCTAATGGACATTGCAATGGCAAATACATACTTGATAGAAAAAGATTATCCTCTTAATAATACAATCCATAATGATGGTATGGGAACGATTATGCTAATTGGAGGCGGTGTTGCCTCATCTGATTCAGATAAGATAAAGATATTTGAAGCCATGCGTCAAGCGGGTGGCGAGCATCCAAGACTGGCTATACTATCGTCATCGAGGTTTGACAGGCAAGCAGTATATAACCATTTTTATTACAAAGACCCTGAGTTTGGTTCATTTGAAGACAACTATAAAAACTTAGGCTTTAAACCGGTTTTTATACCTCTTGCAACAGACAATGCCAACCAAATTAAAAATGATGAGTACTGGTCAGGGCTTTTAGAATCTTGTGATGGTGCCTATCTGCAGGGTGGTGACCAATACAAACATGTCAAATCACTTCTAAATGACGATGGAACACCTTCAAAGATGCTTTTAGCCCTTGAGAAGATTTTAGATAGAGGTGGTTTTGTGGCAGGCACTTCTGCTGGTATGGCGGCTATGGGCGACTTGGCTTATGGTTATGGCTATAGCCTTGAAGCACTAAGTCATAACAGCCTAGAACAAGTATCTCTTGAAGCCATTCCTGAAAAGGAGGGTTTGGTATCCTCATTAGAGGACAATAACATTGCGGTACCAGGTATAGGTCTAGTTGACCACGGAATTATTCTTGATACCCATTTTGATAAAAGAGGTAGACTTGGTAGACTCCTCGTTGCCTTAAGGGATTCTAAGAGTCAGCTTGCAATTGGTGTAGATGAGGGTACCAGCTTCAATATTCAAAATAAAATAGGAGAAGTGATCGGAGATCAAGGTGTCTTTGTTTTAGATGCATCTGAAGCTGTTTTTGGAAAGGCTGGCAGTGATGAAGTTTTCTTAGCAGAAAACATATACCTTCACTATCTGACCGAGGGGGATCGTTACGACTTATGGACCAAGAATGTAATGCAAGAAGACAAAGTCATCTTAGAAGGTCATGGTCTCTATAATGCAAGACATCCTGTATTTGAAAAAGACTATACAACAACTAAGCTCCTTATTGATTTTATTCATTCAGAAAATCAAGTTCTTGAAGTGCCTTATAAACTGGTGGATGGTTCAGTTATAACCATAGCTTTTGAAAAAGCTGAAAAAACCAAAGCTTATACTTCGAATCTAGACTATAAAGATTCTTCTTTAGAAGGCTATAAAAAAGCTTCCATAGAGGGCATGCTCATGCATGTATATGAGTTTAGAGGACAAGATAAGATACCACCAGTCATTTCATATATGAAGGCATACACAAGAGCCTACAAGGTTTATCTTGGTATAACGGATAATCTAAGCGGTATAGATGAAGACAGCATCAATGAGGAAACTGTTCAGTTTATCAGTGATGTAAACAGCCTTTATGAAGCGCCGTTTTATGATTTGGAATATAAAGAAATAGGAATCATCATAGCTGAAGAGGCCTTCGTAAAAGGAGACAAGGTTATTGTTGACGGTGTCAAAGATACGGCAGGCAATGTCGTTGAAAAGCAAACATGGGAGTTTGATGGTACAACCTGGTACAGAAAATAGACTGATTAAAGACTATGATAAATATCATGGTCTTTTTTTAGTGGCGTACTAGGCCACTACCTTAACAGGGAAAATATTATACACTAGAAAGAAATAATATGAATTAGTTAAGGAGTCCATATGAAGAAAAAAATATTACTTGTATTAAGCCTGATTTTACTTTTAAGCATGCCTGTTTTTGGTGAAGATGTGAATGTCGAATTAACATCAGGAGAGATTAGAATTAATGGTACCAGGGTTGACAATGAAAAAGCCAAGTATCCATTTTTAGTTTATAAAGATGTGACTTACTTTCCCATGACTTGGGATATAGCCAGTGCCATGGGCTTAGCTACTACTTATAGTTCTGAAGAAGGACTGAGTGTGAGCCAGTCAAATCAAGGTGGCTATGTAAAACTTGATGAAACAGGTCATAACGCCATGGGTAAAATATACTCTGCAAGTAAATGTAGTTTTCCTATAAAGGTTAATGGCAAGATGATTGATAACAATTCAGAAGAATATCCTTTGTTGTCTTTTAGAAACATTACTTATTTTCCTATGACATGGTCATTTATGGTTGATGAGTTTGGCTTAGAATCTTCTTGGACACCTGAAGAAGGTTTGAAGATAAGCTCTGATGATCATCTAACACATCATAAGGCTGTTATAGATCCTGAAATTGGACAGGTTCAGTTAAATGTAAGTGAATGGCTTTCAATATCTACAAAGGATAGGGCGGGACTTAAGATCATACAAGATGACTTCTATGTTTCACTTGAAGGCTTAGGCAAGCAATCGCTAATTAATGTGGTTAAACTGGATGAATCAAACTATGAATTAAAACGAGACAGCAAGAAAGTTATAATTCAGGTTGGATCAAATGAAATACTTGTAGATGGCAGTATAAAACTCATTTCAAATACTATAAAAGATATAGATGACATGGTCTATTTACCACTTGATTTTTACACGGTAGGACTGGGCGAAAGTGTTACTTATGTAGGGAAAACACAGAATAAGTGGAGAGAAGATTTTTATCATGATTTTATTGAAGTAAAGTCACCTTATATAGATAAAAAGATTCAAGAGGTAAAAGAGAATTTCATCTTTTCAAGTAACATAGAAACTTTTACACTGTATGCTTTTATGAACTTTACAGGCTATGATGTAGATCACAAAGGTTTTATCCATGAGACTAGATACAATGTCGTAAATGAACTTGATAAGATGAACCTAAATCTTACTAATAATAACTACTTTACTGATAAAGGCTTTATGCCATTAAAATATGTCTATCAGTCTAGAACACTTGGACCAGCACCTAATTTTGAAGCACAGTCACAGCTTATGGAAGGCTTTGAAGATTTACCTGCTGCCTTAAAAGAGTTTTATGAAAAAGCAGATATAGAGAATTTATATGAAAAATATAAGAATGATTATGATGAAGAAATTGCACTTTTTTATAACAACAGCTTCTCACCGACAAAATATGCCCAGTGGATAAACTTCTTGGATTTAGATGTTCAAAAGATAAACATAGATTATGAACTATTAGAATCTCATGGTACAGGTTATACATTGTATCCAAAAGATGGTGAGTATGAATATAAACTAACTTTAGGCCCTGAAACCATTTATGGCAATGGTGTAATAGGCATGCAGACATTTGGTGTGGAATACCTACACTACATTACAGAGCCTATTTTAAATGATATGGACCTGTCTAAAATAGAAGTTGATATGGATGCTATACCAGAAGGGACACTGGCAAAAAGCGAGTTTTATAACACACCAGAAGCAATTATTGTAAAATCATTAATCAGGGGCATGATGGCTAAATTAGATCAAGATGCCAATACAGCAGATGGATGGAGCGCTGTTAATTACTGGACCAGTCAAGGATTTATCCTTACTCAGTACTTCTTTGATAAGTTTGATGACTACAAGTATTTGGATGGTAATTTCGAGGAATACATTAAAGAGATTATACTGGAACTAGAATAAATAAGAGTCTAACCGCAATAGTGGTTAGACTCTTTATCTTATAAATCAAGTTTTACTATAGACCGCCAATATTTTCTAAAGGCCATTTCATGAAAAGCCTCATCAACAGATTGACTGGTTCAGTCTAGGTACTGTGATACAGGATTTGAAGACTTATTTAATATCAAAACAGACTGTAGATCAAGTTCTACAATCCGTTTTTTAGTATCTGCTGAAAGAGAAAGAGCTCATGCATATCAATTGACTTAAGGCCTGTAACTTCTTATTGTATTCTTAAAATGTTTTTCTCAATGATGTGAACATTGATGTATAAATTAAGAATTATTTTTCTTAGTAGTTACATGCTAAGACGGGGAGTGAATAAATTAAAACTTCTCAAAAAAGCAGTGGGGTCATTGAAGCTTTACAGAATCACAGGTATGTTCTGATAACTGGAATCTTGTATTCATTATTCTCGATTTGCTGAGTGTTTTCTATTTCAGTGTTAGTAGCGTTAACAGGAACAGAGGAGTAAAAAATGAATATCCCTGTTAAAATTATTAGAGCTGTTAAAACAAATATGTCTTTTCTTTTTTTCATCATTTTGCCTCCAATCCATATCTTGTAACCTTAGTATAAACTTATTTCAGTGTCATGGTTATAGCCACTTTCAAGCAAATTTATCATATCCAATTTTAGAATAAAAAATGATACCGAGATGGTATCATGATATGATTTGATTAATTTAGTTTGTTTAAATGTTTGTGTAGAATTTTTATGCCTTTGTCGAGCTGGCCTTCTGTTAGGTTACCATAGCCTAGGATTAAATGAGATTTATACTTGTCTGGATACTCAGTATTGTCACTTAACCTCATGATGTAGACACCATCACCTTCTATAGACTTTATTAACTGATTATCAAAGACAAGACCTTCAAATTCAGCTACAATGTGAATGCCAGCACTCACGCCATGGATTGTAACTTGGTCTGTGAAGTAGTGATTAAGAAGACCAATAAGATGATGTCGTCTGCGCTTGTAAACTGATTTCATCTTTTGAATATGTTGATCCAAGTATCCATACTGAATAAACCTATCCATGGTCAATTGATTTAAGATAGGACTGGTTATGTCTGAAATACGCTTTAACTTATAAATAGGTTCAATCATATGTGTTGGCAAAACCATATAGCCAATACGGAGACTTGGCATCATAACCTTACTAAATGAATCTAGGTAAATAACACGTTCTGGATCAAGTTCATGCAATGATTCTACAGGTGAGTTATCATAACGAAAGGCACTGTCATAATCATCTTCAACAATAAGACAATCATGTTGTCTAGCATATTTTATTAACTCAATTCTTCTTGAGATAGGGCTAGCCGTTCCCATCGGATATTGATGAGAAGGCGTCATTATAATACCGCTAATTTTTGTATCTTTAGGAAAGTTATCTGGATCTAAGCCAAACTTGTCAATGGCTTGATAAATAGTCTCGTTTTTTTCAAACATATCACGAATTGTATAATTAAAAGGATCTTCTAATATCACTTTACCATCACATGTCTTAAAGTATTGAGAAAGTAGCGATAAACCTTGAACAGAACCAGAAGTGATAATGATTTGATCCTCATGGCATTTAATGCCACGCTTTTTATACAAATGATCGGCTAGTGTCTTCCTTAGACTTTTTTGACCTGAAGGATAAGAGTATCCAAAAGAAGTAGATTCTGAATCATATAAGGCTTCTCTATAACACTTCAGCCACTTAGCCTTTGGAAACATATCTAGAGCAGGGATACGGGATTTAAAGCTAATTTCAATATGTTCTTGTTCAAATTCAGAAAAATCAACTTGAGGTGCAGGTAGTTGAGGTCGTTCAAGTGTTAGGTTTTTATTTATGTAATGTCCTGATCCTTTAATGGCATAAGTATAGCCTTCAGCCAAGAGATTCTCATATGCATCTACCACAACAATACGTGAAATGTTGAGTTCTGATGCTAACTTTCTTGAAGAAGGCAGTTTTTCATCTGCCTTCAATTTATTATTTAGAATCATATGTTTTATATGTCTATAGACTTGTTTTGTCAATGACTCTTTTGAGTTCCTATCAAGTTTAATATACACCATGACTTCCTTTCGATTATTACTTCATTATAAACTGTATACTTAAAAAGAAGTAGGACTAATTCGGGAATTATTTTATAGGTCCAGTTTACGTGTGTACCCTTTTAAGTAATGTTGATACATATAATAAGCACAAGAGTATTAGAAAAAGGAAGCTTGTGTCAGCTTCCATAGTTCTAAAGTTAATTTCTTATTTGCATAAGGCTAATTGCAATTATTTCATCAACCTTCTTGCAAAGTCTAAGACTGGGTCACTATTGTCGATGAGGTCTTGAACGCTTGGAATAATCTCATAATCAGGTTTGAGACCCTTACCAGGATCAAGCCCTGGTGCATCTACTTCAAATACCTCAGTTGAAAAAGATAAGTTTATTTTTGTGTTGGTTAAACTGAGTACTTTTGTAGTGTCTGAACTTATATATGTTGATCCTGATTCTTGACCGATGAAGGTTGCTATATTGTGATACTTAAGCAGGGCTATTAAATGGCCAGTGGTTGATGACGTGCCACCATCCATTAAAACATAGATCTTGCCTGAATAATTGATGTTCGAGCTCACAAGAGGTGATGACAGTTCTGTATGATCCTCTGAATGATCACTCCAGTATCTGTGAGGCACTGGTTGAAGATAAGTTAGTAGTTTTGCAACCAGTACTGGATTACCACCGTGGTTGCCTCTTAAATCTAAGATAAGATGATCAGTTTCTTTTACCTTCATTTCCATAAAGAAATCATAGAGTGCATACCTAAAGTTCTTTTGCTGTAGCTGTTCATAAACATCAAAAGTGTTGATGTCTAGATAAGCGTAGTCATCATAAACATTGTAGACAATTGGCTCATTAAAGTGACGTATGCTTTTTCTTTCTTTTGCAATTTCATTTAAGCCTAGTGCATGAACCGACTTTGATGCTTTTGATCCATTAGGACTTGTGTAGATTAGATCAAACTTGTCTGTATTTTCAAGGTATAAGAAGTAATACCAAGAAAAATTTGAGTTGAGTACATCATATTTTAAGGTCTTATTATGACCATCAGAAGCTATGAAGCCTAAGAGGGCATCGATGATTTCTGAAGATCTTTTACCATTGATGGACAAAATTTCACTACCCAAAGGTATTTCATAAAAAGTATTGTCATACAAGTAGAGCTTATCTTTGTAAATATGGATCTTGTCTGCAAAAACCTGGACATTGGAATCAAAGACATCTTGAGAATAAGCACCACCTAAAGACTTTGCTCTTTGATCGACAACAGAGTAAGATAGACTTGTTTGCCAGCAGTTTGCTGACGAAACTAAAGGTGTTACCAGTCTTAAGAACTCAAGTTTAGTCATATCATCATGAAGCTCATTTCTAATAGAATCTTCAAGTGATTCGAATAAGTCCATATCTGTATAGAGATTGGTATGACGATTTTTTAAAGTGTCTACAATGACATCTAAGTCACTGGTTAAATCTTCTTTAGAGAATACTTCAAAGAGTCCCTCCATATTCATGTTGTAAAACTCGCCATAGTGTATCTTGTCTTTGAGTACCTCTTCTACATATGCCAGCTGGCTATCCTTCTTACTGACTATGTCCTCTATAATAGGTGTGACTTCATAATCAGGTATGATGCCTGAAGTTAGATCAGCTTCAATACCCATGTCTGACACTTGTGTTGAGTAGTTAAAAACCAAATTAGAGTTTTCTAGCATCTTTGATTCTACAGAAGTGGTGATGACAGAAGACGATCCAGCTTCATCACCGAAAGAAATACCAACGCGATTAGACCTTAGCTGAGAAAGAAACTGACCGGCGATAGAAGTCACAGAACCATCTTGTAAAACCAGCACTTCTTCATGATAAGAAGCGTCAGCTTTTAGTGGATGATCAGGGACTAAATAAGATAACAAGTAATCTGAAACATCAGTATCACCACCTGCATTGCCTCTTAAATCAAGCACTAAATATTTAAGGTCTTTTTCTTTAAGCGTCTTAAAGAAGTCATCTATATCATCTTTGATAAGAGGTGAGAAGGCTCTTATCTTTAAGACAGCATAATCATCTCTAAAGTCTTGACTAAGATTTTCTAGATTGTCTGTTTGATATCTATCTTCAATATCTTTAGCTTCAATGCCTTCTACAGATAGGGAACCTCTAAGACCATCAGGTCTTATGTATTCGATGTCAAAGTAGTCTAGATATTCCACATATTTAAAATAGTTGCCACCAAAATCTTCATTGAGTAAATAGTACTTATAAGTCAGATTGTCACCATCTGAAGATAAAGATGAGCATATCAAATCAATGATATCAGAAGCTTGTCTGCCATTGATACTCAGTATCTGACTACCTAGAGGTATATCACTGTAAAAGGCATTGTCACTTAAGTATAGCTTGTCACCTTCTGCATATACCTTATCAGCAAGTAGCTTTACATGATCATATTCGTCTTGAGAAAAGACGAGTGTGTTATGGGCATTTAGGGATGCCGCTATAGGCTGTAATAGTCTCATAAACTCAAGCTTGGTCATACCGTCAGAAAGCTCTTCTTCTGCATGAACGAGTAGGATTTCCATTTTTTCTTCATCTGTAAAGAGATGAGGATGATGTTCTATTTGAGTCTTGAAATCATCAAGGTCATCTTTTAACTCTTTCTTTGTATAGGTCTCAAAGAGCCCCTCTGGTGATAAACTAGAAAAGTCATCTATGGCTAAGTCTCTATCCACTATATGTGCTGCTAGATTGAGAGCGATATCTTCATTATTTATCATGTCTTCTACGCTTGCTAGTATCTCATAATCAGGTAATACTCCTTGACCAAGGGTTACTTCTGAAACCCCAGCACTCGACAAGTCTCTTGCCATTGAAAGTCTTAAGTTTGTATTTTCTAAATCAGACCCTTGTACATTCCTTGAAATGAGAGAGCCGTTAGAGCTTTCTACGCCTATATGGTAGGCTCTGTTTTTATCTTTAAGGACTGAAAGGACTTGTCCTGTAACAGAACTAGAACCACCATCTTGTAAGATGAAAAGCTTACCTGTAAAGTGGTTGTCAGAAAGCGCTATCTCTGTATCCAAAAACATAGCTTCTTCTGATAGTAAATAAGACATGAGATGTGATGCAATATTTACTTGTCCCTGATCACTGCCCCTTAAGTCTAGAATCATATAGTCGAGTTCTTTTTCTTTAAGTGTCTTAAAGAAATCATCTATAAACTCAAAGGACTTGTTATAATCATTTTCAAGTGGCATAAGTGACTTAACTGTCAGTAGGCCATAGGTGTCGGTAAATGACTGTGCATACAAGTCGTCATCCGTTTCTAAAGTTGCCTTGTAGTCGACAGCATCTACTAGAGTTTCGCCTGATGTGCCATCAGGTGAAATGTATTTGACTTTAAAGCTTTCAGCATACTCAACAGATATTAAGTAATTAATGGCAAAGTCACTATTGATGACAAAGTATTTAAAGGTATCGTTTTCGCCTTCAGATGATATCCTATAAAACATGGAGTCAATGATCTCTGATGCTGGTTTCTTGTTGATGCTGATGATTTCACTGGCTTTTGGAATGTCTTTATAAAAGGCATTGTCTTCTAGATAAATCTTACCATCTAGAGCATAGATCTTATCAGCAAAGACCTTAACTTGGTCCAAGTCATCTGTAAAGCTTATATCTGTATGAACACTGTTTAAAGACGATGTAATTGGCTTTATGAGTCTTAGATACTCAAGTTTGGTCATATCATTAAAGATATGTTCCTTAGCATACTCATGAGACGCCTTGAATGCATTGTAGTCTGTATTTAAATGGGTATGGGTATAAATCTTGCCGGTTAAGTAATCAAAATCACTTTGAAGCGCCTCTTTAGAGAAGGTTTCAAATATGCCTGTTGGACTGACATTTGAAAAGTCATCTCTGTTCTCATATCTTGTAGTCGTGGCTTCACTTTCAAAGTAGGCCAAAAGCTCAAACTCTTTGTTGGTTACTTGGGCAATACCTAAAAGACATAAGAGTAAAAGGACTAAGGCAACTTGTTTTCTAATGGTCTTCTTATTGTGTCCAGTGTCTTTGATATTGGATAATACAGATTCCCTTAAGATGATGGAGTTTGATATATAAACAATGATCACAACAAAGACAGTGACAATACCAAATAAGGCTAAAGCCAAGAGTGGTATATTGATGATCTTAAAGACATGTGAAATGCTTGTGATGTAATCGATTCTTAAATACATAATAAAAGCTGTAACTAAGAGAATGATCATGGATACTATTAGGGATATAAAGCCTAAAAAGTACATCTCAAGTCCAAGTATCTTCATAATATTATATTTTGTATAGCCTTTGGTCCTATAAAGACCTATCTCATATTTTCTTTCAAAGATAGAGGCTGATAATAAGGAAACAAAGGATATGGATGCAATGGCAATGATGACATATAGAAAGACCACTGATAAGCTGAAGAAGGAATCAATTTTGTTATAAGTGGCACCGATTCTTTTTTCATGAGAGCCATCCACTCGATAGCCTTCATCTTTAAGAACTGATAAGAGCTGGTCATGAGACTCTCTATACACATTCTCCTTGTAAATGATAATCTTACTTAACTCAAGCTCTCTAGGCAATTCTAGATAGGAAGGTCTATCACTTGATGTGTATTCAAATAAATCAGTAAAATCCTCTGTGATGTAAATGGTAGGATTTTTTTCATAAATCTTTGAGTCATCAATGATACCTGCTATTTTAAACTTTGGCCAACCTTTTTCAAAAACAGTAAAGTTAGATAAATCTACTAAATCAAAAACATCACCTGCATCAAGTTCGCCTGTGGCATATTGGTCTTTAAGTCTTTGACCGCCAAGCCCCAGTCTGGTAAGCATGGCGATGACAGACTCTGATGTCATGAGGACTTCAGAATCTTCTTCAGGTAGTTTACCTGCAAGTAAAATCTTTTCAAAGTAGGCCTTATCAGTCATTTGAACCATATCTGTTGAAAAGAGCTTAGGTGGTTCGTAGATTCTACCAGTCGTCAATCTGACTTGAGTATTGTACATAAGTGCAATGGATTCGACTGCTTCTTTATCCATTAACAAATCAAGTTTTTCTTTACTATGTTTAAGACCAACATAATCTGTTCTTATGGATTTGATCCCTGTATCAAGTGAGATATCATGGATATATTTTTTTACATACTCACCTTGAATAACAATGGAGGTGGATGCAATAAGCATGATAAAGACGATGAATAAGGCATACCTGATGGTGTGCTTGTATCTTCCTATGATATTTTTAAAGGCCAGCCAAAGGACATTGGAATCGTAGATCCGTTCATGATTAGACGTGTCGAACTGACCTTGTTTGATCAAGTGGCTATGGTTAACAATCCTACCATCTACAGTTTCAAAAATCATATCACTATAGAGATTGGCAAGATCTAAGTTATGGGTGATAAAGATGACCAACTTTTCTTTAGAAAGCTCTTCTAAGATATCTGTGATGATCTTTTTAGTATCGTTATCCAGTGAACCTGTCGGTTCATCACAGATGATGATATCGACGTTTTTAGCGATTGTTCTGGCAATGGCTACTCTTTGCTGCTGACCACCTGATAGTTGGTCAGGACGTTTATACAAACTTTCTTCAAGGCCTAGGCTAAGAAGGATTTCCTTGGCTCTTTCTTTTTTATTTTGAGTTTCATCTGATATGCCTAAAATAACATTGTCTAAAGCATTGAGATGAGGAATTAAGTTAAGGTCTTGAAAGATAAAACTGACTTTTTCTCTTCTGAAGGATTCGAAGTCTTCTATCTTTTCCTTGTTAAAGTAGATCTCACCTGAATCAGGTGTGTCCAAGCCACCAATGATGTTAAGGACCGTGGTTTTACCATTACCACTGGCACCTAGGAGTGTCACAAAACCAGAGCTAGGAAAGGTGACCGAAAGGTCTTTTAAAACATGTTGGTACTTGTCTTCTCTTATTTGAAAGCTTTTATTTATTTTTTTAAGTTCTAACATGGTTCACCTCACGAATTCCTAAGTAGTTCGAGTAGATTGATGTTTCTTAACTCACGGTTGATGGAGTAGACGATGGTTGTTAGTATCATAAGAAGGACTAATACAGCAGACGTTGTATTGAGATTGACAATACTGCTGGATTCAATGATCCGATAAGGGTCAAAAGACTTAACGATGGCTTCATTGATGAATACATTGATGAGTGACCATAAGATCATGGTTGTGGTCATCAAAATGACAATGAGTATAAGGCCTTCTTTTAAGAACATGGATTTTATATTAGTAGAAGTGTAGCCTAGAGACTTATAGATACCAATGTTTCTTCTGTTTTCAGCTATACTGGTTCTTATGCCGTTGTAGACTGACACCATGGCAAATACAAATAGAATCCAGCAGCCTGAGATGATGGCTATTTTATAGGCTTTGATTTCGTTGTAATACATGTCTCTTTCTTCCATGATGTAGTCTTTACCAAACATAAGATCCTTATGGTTAAGAAAGTTGTTAAACTCTGTTTGTCTCATGTCTAAGTCTTCTCCACTGATGGACAAGCTGTATTCGCTAAATTTAGCAGAACCAGCACCAAAGTAGGTAGCCCCTAGTAGTTCGTTAAACTCTTCTTCTAGGACATAGAGGTTGTTTCTATACTTGTATTTTTCAGCAGTAGAACTGTTTAAGGTCGATGGGTTGAACCAGTACTTGGAATCGTTGATAAGGCCAACAATCTTAAGTTCTTGACTGTAGGTCTTATTAGAAAGTCGTCGATTGTGTTTGTAATAATTAAGTTCAAGCTTCTGAATCTCATTTAACAAGTCTTCATCTGATAAAAAGTCAAGTGTCAACTTAGGTTTGTTCTTGATGCATTCATCCACAAGTTTCAAAGCAGACTCTTTGCTGTAGAGCACTTCTCCTTTTTTCTCAGGTAAGCGGCCTATTAATATATCTTTTTCTAATGAGTCCAAATCGCTGGCTTGTACCATGACCATCCTATAATCCAGGTTATAAACACCATTTGATAGATTGGATATCTGAATAGGTAAAGCAGCCATAAAAGCGTTTATGGCACCATTATGTTCCTGGTTGTAGCTTGCAATAAATTCCTGGAAGCCTGCATATGTCATGTTAGGTGTTTTGACTAAAATCTTATCAACTGAGTATTTTTCATAGAGGTAATTATCTATCTCCGTTTCAACACCTTCAATGATGCCTGTTGCAAATATAAAGATGGATGCTATGATAACAAATAGGTAAGAAGCATTAAATATGGTCAGTTCGTTTGCCAGTAAGTTAAACTCAAACCTCTTCTTAAATGTCTTACCACTTACCGCTGCATCTTCTGAATGAGTAGAAGTTCCATTAGAATGATTGGTCTTCATGACAACTAAATCTTTATCTACAATATTTAAAATGATATCAGAGTAACCTTCAGCCACTTCTGTATCATGTGTAATAAAGATGAGTGTTTTATCATGAAAAACTTGAACAATCAAGTCCATAATCTCTTTTTTAGTTTTCTTATCAAGCGAACCAGTCGGTTCATCACAAAATAAAACTTCGGTATCTCTTGCTAGTGCCCTAGCTATAGCCACTCTTTGCCTTTCGCCACCTGACAGTTGATGTGGAAACTTTTCTGAATGGTCTTTAAGGCCGACCTTATCAAGCAGGTCAAGTGCACGCTTTTTTTTATCTAAAACGTCATTGGTTAAGGCAAGAGTAATGTTCTTGACTAAGTTTAAGTGTGGTATAAGGTTTAAGTCCTGAAAGATAAAAGAGACATTTTCTCTTCTATACTTGTCAAAGTCTTTAATAGGCTGGCCCATATAAAGCAGGTCGCCTTCAAAGTCTGAATCCACACCACCCATGATCCTTAAAAGGGTAGTTTTACCACAACCACTTGCACCTAAAATAGAAGTGTTGAGACCTTTCTTAAAAGAAAAGCACACATCTTTTAGGACTTCTTCTGATGAGCTGCCAGACTGATAAGTCTTGGACACATTTCTCAGCTCAATTATTCTATCATTGACCATCTAAACCTCCCCCTCAAGATATCAAATACATAAATCTACTTTCTAACCCTAAAATAAATTTTCGAAAAATTCAGTTAATACTACTTAAACATTAGCACTTAATAATAAATCGATTCAAGCAATTTACTTAATATTACAATTGTTTAAACTAGTAGAGCTTTTAGGCACTAATGATCACACTGGAATGAAGTGATTTACTTCATAGCATTGCTGAAATCAAAGCCTTTTATATGATTCTTGTAACAAATTAAGAATCCTAGTTGTTGTACAAAAAGGAACAAGAACCATACTAAATTCAAGACTATAATCTAAATGCAGACATAATTCTAAATTCAGAGGGTATAATATTTCTAGAGCTATTTTAATAAAAATGAAATCTAAGCAAATACTTAATGATGATTCTAGCATCAGAAAAAGATAAGACTTATTAAAACCATATATATGAAAGAGGTATAATATGAGAAAAATAGTATTATTAATTGGCCTAATTCTACTGTTGAGTTTATCTGTAAGCTGTAACAATGAAAGTGAGTCAGTCACAAGCAATAAGGATGAATCAAAGGACGACTATTTTATACTTGAAAATGGTGATTTACAGATAAATATAGAGAATCAGACAAGAGTACTAGAGATCAATGCTCTACCAGACAGCCAAATCATTAAGGATGAGAAGGAACGTATACTCATTCTGACGGATCCAACTGTTCAGTACAAACACGGGATACTTGGTGATGATATTGAGGCAAGGTCAGTAACTATAATAGAGTTGTCAGATCACCCTGAAGTCATTAGTAAATTTTCAGTGCCTGCAGATTGGGTAAGTGAAAGCATTCTTCCTATATGGCATGATTGGGATGAAGATGGCCAAAGAGAAGTCCTTTTAACACTCAGCAATGATAAAAGCGGAGCTAAGCTTAGCTTGTATGATGAAGAAGGTAATGTCTTAGCAGAAAGTGATCCTATAGGTTTAGGTTATCGTTGGAGACATGCGTTAGATATTGCAGAATTTGGAGATGACGGTCAAAAGCTACTAGTAGAAGTACAAACACCTCATATTGGAGGCATTGTTAACTTTTATAGCTGGCATAAGGACAATGGAGTGCTTAAAAAGGAAGCTACACTTTCAGGTTATTCAACACATGACATAGGCTCAAGGGATATGGGCATGTTTACTTTAATAAAAGATGAGCAGAATGAACAAGTCCTGTTGATACTTCCCAATCAATCTAAAACGGAACTGGCTGCACTTAGATTAGTAGAAGGCAAGATTAATGAAGAATGGCATATACCAATAGGAGGAAGGCTAAGTGGAAATCTTAAGTTGGTAGATATAAATGGTGTTAAGTCTATTAGGGCTACTCTTGATAAGAATCAAGAAGTATTGTTGAAACTAACCGAATGATAGTGGTGTTGTAAAATTCTCTCTTCTATATGATCTGCTGGCTTTTTGTATATACAACTTTTCAATATACTGCTGGCCAGTTAATAAATACTATTCACTATTAATTTATTATACTAAAGTATAAAACTCACTATTCGATATGAAAAGTGAGTTTTTGGCTTGTTGAGGAGTTCAACAATGAGTTTTCTAATTTTGATTGTTTAAGTCCTTATTCAATAGTTTTGGAAGCGATTATCTGCACTTGATTACGACCATTTTCCTTAGCTTTGTATAATGCATTGTCAATTTTAGACATCAGTTGATCAATATCCATGATAGAATTATATGATCCGACTCCCATAGAAACTGTTATTCTATTTACTGTATCAAAATTATAAAGTTCTATAATTTTCCTTATGGATTCAGCTTTATTATATGCTTTACTAATTGGTGTGTTTTGCAAGATAATTATAAATTCTTCGCCTCCCCAACGACCAACAAGATCTGTTTCACGGGTGTTACTTTTAAGGATATGTGCGAATTCTTTGAGTACTTCATCTCCTACTAGATGACCATAATTATCATTAACCTTTTTAAAAAAATCAATATCTAATAAAATGATTGAGAAGTCTTTTTGACTGTTTTTAAAGTTGTTTCTGCAGTGTTCCAAATCCTTATCTATTTTTAGGCGATTAGATAGTTTTGTTAGAGCATCTGTTTCAGATGAGTGTTGCAACTGAGTGTTCAGATTAATCAATAAGTTTTGCTCATCAAGTAATTGTTTGTTTTTCTGGTCAAGTTTATCCAAAGTAGTTCTTAACTTTAGGGCAATGAAGTTAATCGAGTTTGCCAAGTCTCCGATTTCATCTTTATTTGAAATATTCAGCTTTTTATCAAACTTTAAGTCTTTAATCTCATTGACAAGATCATTAATTTGCAAAATAGGTCTTGTTAAATGTATTGATAAAGGGATTGATATTATTGTCCCTAGCAATATTAAAAGTCCTGACACTGCAACATTTAACTTGTTCGCTGAATCCTTTGCCTCTGACAAGAAATATAAATCTTGTTCCATAATTATGATATCCTCATTGGAGAGTATGCCTACATACAAGATGACTTTTTTATTTGTAAATTTAAATGTATGTTCATAAAAATTGGACTTGATGTCAGATTTAATCAAATCATCAACATAATTTTTAAGGTATTGTGGTAAATTACTTGTGTTGCTAAGATACTGAACATTAGTAGCCTTAATTGTTCCTGTCTTATCCAGTACTATTGCATTTGTTTTTACTATTTCTTCTATTGAAATATAATAATCATTTTCACCAAAATCAGATTTCACTTTATTATTCAGTTCGTCGAATTTCGTTTCAAATTCGTCTTCAAATCCTAAAATCATAACTTGATCTTGAAGCTTCAGTGTCGCGAATATTGAGACGATGTTACTAATAACGATAATGATAATTATGTATAGTGACAATTTATTCTTTATAGATAGATACATTTCTTTACTCCTATTGTAGCAATAACTGGAAGAAACTCACATGTTTTTTCGGTGCTTAAAGTTGTGAATTTACCATAGCTGATCAATTCCTCATAGGTATTCATTTAATTAATGTAATTTTAAAAGATATAGTTGGCTCTAGAATAACAAGTATGTATTGCTAATATACCCTTATAAGATACCAGAAAACATTAAGAATTCTGTTAAACAACCACCAGTTTCTATATAAGAAATTGTAGGTAAACGCAGATTTTTTTATTATATTAAGTTTTTTTCTTTTTCATTTAAATTGGAGAAAAAGTTAAGCGCGATGAGTTAAAATTTGATTTCAGCTTACAACATTTTATTCGAATTTTTAATATACTTTTATTTACCTAGTAGTTGCTGGATTTTGAATGATACAGTTTATAGTAATTTATCAATCTGTTTATCTTCAGTTTATTATTACACTCTATTATTGCCTTAAGCAATTTATTGGAGGATTTTATGGTTTTAATTAATATGTATATTATTTTTATAATATTTTATTCAGAGAGTTTGGTGAGAGAGAGTTCCATTGAATGGATTCTAAAATACCCAATTAACGTTGGAATAAATTTCATAATTTATATATCGACAGTATGTTTATTAGGTTTATTTATTCCTTTACAGTTTAGTCTTGCAAGTGTTACAAGTTTAGTTCTCTTATTGGGTTTTATAAATAGATACAAGATCAGTCTAAGAGGAGATCATTTTTATCCATGGGATGTTGCATTGGGGAGAGAATCATCAAATATGATGTCGTACGTGAAGTTCTATGAAGTTCTTATCAGTATTTTTCATAGTATGTTACTAGTTGGCATAGTTTTTTTTTTAGAAACTCAATCTCTATATACATATAAATTGTTATATGTTGTCTTTGGAGTCATGATACTGATACTTTCATATCAAAATCACAAAGTTAATTTGGGAATCAATCAGCATAAACTACATTTTAAAAAGGGGATTATTTTGGCTTTTATATTGAACTTAAAGGAGTGGAAGAATTGTAGTTATTTGCAGCTTGCAAATGAAGAAGATCTACAGACAACAAAATCTATTGATAATGAAAGACCAAATATCATTGTGATTATGAATGAGTCATTTTGGAATCCAGAAAACTTGCCTAACGTAAAATTCTCAAAACCACTGACTTCCTCTTTAGATTCATTAAAAATAGAATCTATGTTTGGAAACATGGTATCTCCTGAGTTTGGTGGCGGGACAAGTAACATTGAATATGAAATCTTATCAGGACAAAGTATGTATTATTTACCTACAGGCATGATGGCATTTAATACTTGTATCAATAAAGATGTTGCTGCTTTACCAAGATTACTTGCAAACAATGGGTATGAAACTATTGGGGTCCATTCATATAAAAAGTGGTTTTGGGACAGAGAGAAGGCATATAAACATTTAGGATTTCAATCATTTATTACAGAAGAAGATTTCGCTGGTGAAGTTAAAGGAGATTATATTAGTGATATAGCCTTCTCAAGAAAGATCATAGATATATACAGGCAAACTAGGAAACCGTTATTTCTTTATGGTGTTACAATGCAAAATCATGGACCTTACTATTATGAAAGATATAATACTTACGATGTAGACGTAAAGGCGCCTTTGAACAGGAAAGAACTTGGTGAGTTAAGATGTTATGCACAAGGAGTATATGATGCGGATCGTGCATTAGGGGTATTAATTGATTTTTTCAGAAAAGAAAAAAAGGAAACATATGTTGTATTCTTTGGAGATCACTTACCAATGTTAGGGAGACAGTTTTCTGTTTATAAAAAGTGTGGATATATAAAAAGTAAATACATGGTAGATTGGAACCGTGAAGAACAGTATAGAATGCATTCGACACCATTTGTTATTTGGTCGAACAAGACTTGTAATTCTGCAGATGTGGGATATTTGAGTCCAGCAAAAATAGGAGATTACATTCTGGATTTAACTTCTACAAAGAAAACAGATTATTATAGAATGATTCATAATCGATATAGTAAAAATCCAGTAATTAGTAAACGGATAGGTTAGATTTTGAGCGACTAAGAGGTGTAATATATTAAGTCGCGAAGGAGGATAGAATCTTTATTTGGAATAGAAAGTTTGATTAAGATTATAATGAAAGATACTTTTGAATGAGTAGTTGATTCCTAAATCAACTTGAATGCATATAGGATCTCTGAAATATGTGGATTATTAATAAAGGAGTTAAGCATGAAAAATATAAATTTAAGTATACGTTTTTTTGCTGTAATGATAGTTATAGTTGTTGCATTGATATCTTTGAGTTTAGTGTCATGGAATCATACCAAAACTGTGTCAACTGAAATAACGAATGCAAAGGACTTTAATTTGGCAATTGTTGAGTCATTAAACAATATCAAAAATTATGAATTACATCAGGAGGTATTTGCCTATAGGACCATGATGTTTTCGCTGAATGCTCAGTCAAGTAGTAATGATAATGAGACTATAGAAGATAATAATGAAGAGTCAATGGACGATGAAACTGTAGATGAAATAATGACGATAGAGAACATTAACTCATATATAAATGATGAATATGATAATGCTCAAACTTTATTGAGTGAGTTAGCAAATAGAACAGTTGGTGAGAGCAGAACTAATATTTTAGAAATTAAAAAAATGGTTGAAATGTTACAGAATAAACATAATATATTTTCTGAAACAATTACTGCACTGGAGACAGATTCAATTTCAGCAATGGAGGATATTTCTTTAGATACAAAACAGACTCTCTTAGAGGATAGCGTTGAAATATCAACTGCAATACAAGAAGTTACTGATATTGTTGGCAATGCGATGATTGAAAACATGCTAACGATAGAAACTTCACAATCTTTTGGACGAGTTATGACTAATGTGTTTATTTGGATGATTATACTGATGGTTATTCTCAGTATTATTATAGTAAGTAGATATATTCTGAGTCCGGTGAAGCAGTTTGACGAGATATTAGATAAAATATCTGTTGGTGACTTTAGAATTGAAGTTCCAGAAGAACTAATAAAGAAACGTGACGAAGTAGGTTCGTTAGCAAACTCATTAGAAAAATTAAAATCAAATGTGGGATATCTTTTGGCATCTGTAAAAGACGCTTCGGCTTCTGTTTCAAGTTCCTCAACAGTTTTAGCTGAGGTAAGTACGCAATCTTTGCAGGCTATGAATGAGATCACAGAATCAATTACGCAAATTGCAGATGTATCACAGATACAAGCTGATCGTGCAAGTGTTGCAGTTGTTAAAACTAATGATTTAGGAAACGAAATTCATGCATCAGAAGAGTTAATAACAAGTGTGAGAAATTACTCAATTGAAACTAGTGAAATGAGCCGCAAGGGCATTAAAATAATAGAAGATCTGAATAAAAAAACTAAATCATCAAATGAAGCTACCATTGAAATTCAAGATATGACAGATGGAATTTATACGTCTGCTACAGATGCTGAAGAAATAATTGAAATGATTGAAACTATTTCTAGTCAAACAAATCTTCTAGCATTAAATGCATCAATAGAAGCGGCTAAAGCTGGTGAGTCAGGTCTTGGTTTTGCAGTAGTAGCTGATGAAATACGAAAACTTTCTGATGAAACGAAACATGCAACAGATAACATTAGGCAAATCATTGGAGATATACAAGATAAATCGAGAGAAACAGTTAATAAAATGCAAGAGATTAAATTAACATTTGAAAATCAAAATAGTTCTATTAGGACTACAGGCAATATATTTATTGAAACCGTTAATGCCTTAGATGAGTTAAGAGTTAAAATTAAAGATGTTAGTAAAATATCTGGAAAAATCAATGAAAGCAAAGAGGAAATTGTAACTTCTATATATGAGATATCAAGATCAATCGATGAAACCACTAGTAATGTAGAGCAAGTTAGAGCCACTACTGAAGAACAGATGACTGCCATTCATGAATTATCATCATCTGCTAACTCTAGCAAAGAACTTTCAAATGAACTTACAAGAACTGTGGAGCAGTTCAAGATATAGATATTGCTCATATTGTAAAGGGCTATTTTACCATGTCGGTGTTATGTGTTTTATACATACTGTTAATGCTTTCTTAGTCTGACCTTACCTTGCTCACTACTTTTGCCAATAGTTGATTGCTTAGATTGCCAAACTATTGTGAGTGGAAAACCATGGTGAACCATGGCTTATTCCATCTCTAATTTTTTATTTATTTCTTTTATCGTGTACGCCAGGCATTCTGAATTGATTGGATTGATGTGTTTATCTAGTTTCTCTGAATTCCAAAATGTATCAGAATACGAAGCTAACTCACAACCGATTTCCCAGTTAGGGATACATATGAAGTTTCCTCCAAGATGCGAACCCAGTAGAATGTGAAAACTACTACCATTAACTGATACATTGAATTCAAAGGGTTCTTTGTCTGAATAAACATCTACAATAGATTTATAAGTTCTAGTATTTATAGTGTGTTCAAACTCGAAGGTTATCATCGTTTACCACCTCCAGGCATTTCAGCTTGGATGACAGTACGAATCATATGGTCATCAATTAGTCGTTTAGCTCTTTGAAAAGCGTATAGTAAAGCATGAGTACATAGCTTATTTATAGATCTTGCTGAACCGACTGAAAATCTAAAGATTTCATCGATTGCCTTATCAGTAAATATATCAGTGGTACCGTCAGCGTATTTTAGATGTGCTTGGATATATTCTTCTGTCTGTGCTCGATCCATTTGTTGTAATTCACAAATGAGATCAATCCTTTGTTTGATTGCTGCATAATTCCTTAGTTTAAGTTTGTCCCATAGTTCTTTCTGACCGACTAAAATTAGGGACATAGGTGTACGTGAATCCATTCGAGTGTTTAAAAGAAATCGAATTTCTTCTAAAGTTTCCTTTGCGAGCAGGTGTGCTTCATCAATGACTGTCACGACGTTCTTTTTATAGACCCCTTGTATAAGTTCTAATTGTTGATGTAATTGATGTCTAGCATCACCACGATAGAATTTGGATTCAATGCCTAATTGATCTAAAAGTCCTTTGTAAAACCAGCGTGGTGTCAGTTTAGAATCTGATAGATAAAGAACCTCAAAGTCATCTGCTGGTAAATCATCAGTGAATTTTCTGATGGAAGTAGACTTACCACAACCAACATCTGCTGTGACAATAAC
>NZ_VANV01000032.1 GCF_022496765.1 Acidaminobacter sp. JC074
ATAGTGGTGTTTTTCCTTTTCACCTACTTACATATAATTTTATGTAAGTCTATTATATAAACTATGACAAATCAAGAGAGCAAATATATATGATTAAAGACAATGCCTAAGAGCTAGGCAATGCCAAATCTATTAGGCAGAAACACTAGATATTGTTTTAAAGTTTCTAGATATTGATATGCATCAAAGACCTCTACAGGTTTATTCGTTTTCTATGGTTGCACACTTAATTATTTATATCATATATAGAATAAGAAGAGACTCACCTCATCCTTTCTATAAGTTATTAATATATGCGGTAGTACTTTTTGCATTCATACCAATCATTTGGTAAATAATAAGACTTCGATTTATAGATGTCATCAATATAAAAATGCATTTATGATTAATGTGGTGGATTTAATGCTTGAGTAATGTAATAATATGGAATTGTATTGTATGATTATTAGTAATAAGTTAGCAAACTGATTCAGAGATATAAATGATAGTTGAAATACCATCTGGAGGTAGAAATGATAAATACCAAAACTTTGTTAATGACTATTTTGTTATTTTTTGCTTTTTTATTGAGTTTTAATCTGATGAATAACTCGTATGCCGAAGATGATCAAAGTGAAGCACTAGAAGCATTTCAAAGACTAATGGATTATTTTGGGATTAAAGAAGATGGTGATGTAAGTTTTCCCGATTATTACTCTGGATGCCGTCTAGATTCCGATAATAAGTTAATTATCTATTTAACATCTGATGATTCTGAACTGAAGAGTACTTTAAGAGAAGTGTTAAACTACGAGCATGTCGAGTTTATAAAAGTAGATTATTCATACACAGAGTTCGATTATGTAGATAAGATTATTGCAAATAACGTTCAAGAACTGTACGAAAATGGTATACAAGTGATGAGTGTTTATTTTGATATTGATACCAATAAGAAAACAATAAGAGTTAAGGATCTAACAGACAATAAAATCGAAATAATACAAAGATTAATTTCAACGAATGAAGTTGTATTTGAAAACATTCCAAGTTCTAAACTTTTTAATGAGGCAAAACAATTTGAGATAATAATGAATAAGGTGAGGCGTTTATATCCTTATAAATACTTATCAAAGATAAATCCTATAATGAAATCAATAGACTATTCTTATTCAACTTTTAGATTGGCAATCGCATCTAAAGCAGAAACAAATGGAGTTATAGAAGAAATAGATAATAAAGAAAAAAGAATTTTAGTAAGCGGTATTGGTAATGAGTATACAAAGTATGCACAAACTTCCACATGGTTTTCAATAGATGATAATACTATAATACGAGACATAGATTATAATGCATATAAGTTTAAAGATTTTTATATTGGGATGAGAGTTTTGGGATATACGAGTGATGGAGTTTTATTAACAGATCCTAGTCAAACATATGGAGACTTAATAATAATTATGGATTAAGCCAGATGTTAGTATGGAATCTATGCAACGTCTCCAGAATGACAAATTACTTGAGATTACGTATAGTAATACTGATATGAAACTCACCGACATATTGAAAGATGTATGGCAGTTCTTAGTTGATTTTTTTAATCTTGTATTAGAGAATAAAAAATGACACTGTTAACTAATGCTAACAGTGTCATTTCTATTTAAATACATCTTTAACTTCTTCAAATCGATCTATTAAATAATCTGGGTTTAGTGTTTGTAGTTTTTCTCTTGAATGTGAACCTGTTGTTATAGAGATAATTTCAGCCTTTAAATGACGGGCTGTTTGAATATCTAATAGGGTATCACCAATCACTATGATTTTATCATAATTAAATAGTTTATCTGCTTTTTCTAATGCTGAATCAGCTATATCAAATCTTCTTAATCCGTCTTCACCAAATCCACCTGTCTTAAAATGTTTCCAAACATTTATCTTTTCCAACTTGTACTTTGCGCCTATTGAAAGCTCTCCAGTAATTAACGAAAGGTGATGATCTGTCGTTGACAACCATTTAATAAAGTCTACAGCATCTACATTGTCACGCCATACATCAGTATCCTTAAAGGCTTCTAGTTGTTCTTCATAGAGTTTTAGAAACTCCTCCCACAAGTCCTCAGTAAAACTCATATTATGGTTGTCCAGAACTTCCATAAAGACGTCTTTATCTGATCTAGCTGAAGTGTCAACCCCCTTCATAGGATCATCTACATCTATGAGGTTGACCATAGCATGTGAGAAGGGTAGATCTGTCCTTTCATCTCTTTCTATAATAGTTCCATTGATATCAAAAAAAATTAAATAGCTCATAATGCCTCCTTGAAATCTATTATAAAGCCTACTATTAAGAAATGCTAGAAGGTCTTTTATTTTCTTATGATTTTACTTATAATTGATGTTGGAGGATTTATATGAAAATAATTATTTCACCTGCAAAGGTACAAGATGGTAGCTTTCAGTTTGAAAGACCCTATTCAAAGGTCTGCTTTCCTAAGAAAAAGAATGAACTACATGGTTTGATTAAAGATCATACCAAGGAGCAAATGGGAAAGTTGATGAAAATAAAGAACAAACTTTTAGATACTACCTATAAAATCTATCAAGAACCACAGGAAACGAAACATGCTGTTAACTTATACAATGGTATTGTTTATAAAGAGATCAACACCAACTTATATGATGATCTTCAGATTATGTATATGAATGAACATTTGCGTATCTTGTCTGCCATGTATGGTGTCTTAGAACCATTGACAGGTATCAAGCCATACCGTTTGGACATGACCATGAAACCTGAAAAAAAGAATCTTTACCACTACTGGGACAAGGAAATCAACGACTACTTTAAAGATGAAGTCATTATCAATCTTGCATCTGTTGAGTTTTCTAAGATGATAAAAAAGGACATGATCAACATTCATTTTAAGGAGCTTCATGATGATACTTATAAGATCGTCACTGTTCGAGCTAAAAAAGCACGCGGTTTAATGGTTGATTATATGATTACCAATATGATTTCAGACGTAGAAGGTATCAAAGGCTTTGATGAAGCTGGTTACAGGTATAAACCTGAAATGTCAGATGAATGGAATTTAGTTTTTACAATGGAGTGATAAATTATGACTTATTTTAAAGAAACCTTTATGAAATACTTGGATATTCCAAGCCCTAGTTCTTTTACTAAAGAGGCTATTATGGTGGCTAAAAAAGACTTTGAAGACTTAGGCCTTCAAACTTCTATGACTAAAAAAGGTGCATTAATAGCGACTTTTGAAGGTGATTCTGATGCAGCTATTGCCATTACTGCTCACATGGATACATTAGGTGCTATGGTAAAATCTATAACAAATGACGGTAAGTTAACTTATCACCGTATTGGTGGTGGTTCATGGTCAGCAGTAGAAGGAGAGAACTGTCAAGTTTTTACACGTTCAGGCAAGGTATATCGTGGTTCTATCATTCCAACGATTGCATCAACGCATATACATGGTATGACTGCTCATCAGCAGCGTGATCAAAGAAATATGGCTGTCAGACTTGATGAAATTGCTACTTCACGAGCAGATGTTCAAGCACTTGGTATACAAGTTGGAGATATCATAGCCATGGATACAAGAACAGAGTTTACTGAAACTGACTTTATTAAAACTAGATACATTGACAATAAGGCTGCTGTTGCCATGACATTTGTACTGGCTAAGATGTTTAAAGAAACACCTCCTAAGCAAACAGTACATTTTATCATTTCAAACTATGAAGAGTGTGGTCATGGTTTATCTGTTTTGCCAGAAAATACTGAAGAGCTTATTGCCATTGATATAGCACCTGTTGGCTTTGAACAAACTTCAAGTGAGTTTGCAGTATCAATTGCTGCTAAAGACAACAGAACACCTTATGATTATGAGTTCGTTACAAGACTGGCTGATATATGTGAGGCCCACCAAATTCCTTATAATATCGATGTCTTTAATCATTACAGTTCCGATGCCAGCCAACATATCATGGCAGGTGGAGACGTTCGTTTTGCTTGTTTAGGCCCAGGTGTTGAAGGTACACATCACTATGAAAGAACACATATGAAAGCCATCGATGCAACCATAGAACTTCTTTATAGATATTGCCTATAGTGCATGTTTATGCAAACGTTTGATAAAATACAAAATTAATTGAAATAATTCACCTAGTGTGGTATGATAATTATGGATTTGAAATAACTTGTTGCTTTCAAACTTATTTGTTTAATCATAGGGGGCTTAAACAAATCTTAAAAGTTTGATAGTAATGTTACATAGTCAAAAGGCGATTTAATCGCCTTTTGTTTTTTGTTACAAAAGACTTTGTACGATTTGTCAATAGATGTTAGAACCTATAAAAGCTATAATGGTATCAGAAAACGAAATGGAGGCAATTATGGCAGGTTTAGAACTGAAAAAAATTAACAAGGTTTACCCAAACGGATTCCACGCAGTTAAAGGTATCGATTTAGAAATTCAAGACAAAGAGTTCCTAGTATTTGTTGGTCCATCTGGTTGTGGTAAAACAACAAGTTTAAGAATGATCGCTGGTTTAGAGGAAATCTCTGATGGCGAATTATATATCGGTGAAAACATGGTAAACGATGTTTTACCAAAAGACAGAAATATCGCAATGGTATTCCAGAACTATGCACTTTACCCACATATGACTGTATATGAGAATATGGCATTTGGTCTAAAGTTAAGAAAAGTACCTAAAGCTACAATTACTGAAAAAGTTGAAAAAGCAGCTAAAATCTTAGGTATTGAAAACTTATTAAAGAGACGTCCTAAGCAGTTATCAGGTGGTCAGAGACAGCGTGTTGCCTTAGGTAGAGCAATCGTAAGAGAGCCAGAAGTATTCTTAATGGATGAGCCACTATCAAACCTTGATGCTAAGTTAAGAGTACAGATGAGAGCTGAGCTTATCAAATTACACCAAGAGTTAGATACTACTTTCATCTACGTAACACATGACCAAACAGAAGCCATGACAATGGGTACACGTATCTGTGTTATGAACAATGGTTTGATCCAGCAAGTAGATACACCTAGAGAAATATACAACCACCCAGCTAATATGTTCGTTGCATCTTTCATTGGTGCACCACAAATGAACTTTATGGATGGTAAGGTAGTTGAAGAAGGTGGCAAGTTATTTGTTGAATTCGAAGGTTACAAGAAGCAGTTAGCTGATGAGAAAGCTGAAATGGCTAAAAAGTCAGGTTATGTTGGTAAAGAAGTTGTCATCGGTTGTAGACCAGAAGACATTGAAATCGATTCTGAAGAAGGTTTCGAAGCTGTTATCGATGTATTAGAATTATTAGGTTCTGAAACGTATATTTACTTTAATGCATTTGGTAAGACTTATATTGCAAAAGAAGGTAAGAACTTTACTAAAGGTCGTGGCGATAAGATTAAGATTTCATTCAAGTCTAATGTACATGCTTTTGATAAAGAAAATGAAAATTCAATTTTCTAATAGATGCCTAGATGTCAATCTAGGCTTTTCTTATTTTATTGGGTATACTAGAAGTAGGAGGCATTATGTTTAAATATAACAATTTAGAGCAAATATTAGACACACGTCTTAACATTTACAAACATAGTCAATGTATCTATTCATGTGGTTCAGACAATGCCCATGAGTATGAGAACGATTCCTATAGAATAACTTCTTCTAGACCACTAGATGAAAATCAAGTTCAACTGATTAAATTGATTATTGATACCAACGAGCAAAAGCAGCCCTTTTGGTACAGAGTCTTAAAAGATTTACCTTATTCCATAGATGAATTACCAAAGTCCTTTGAATCTTGTCAATATTTTGAGACTTGGTTGGTTAAGGGACACCATATATCTGATTCTATTGAAATGTTATTGGTAATTATGGAAGTGGCAGAAGTTTTAGTCTTAAATCAAGACATGCTATTACTCATTGTCAATGAAAATGAATCTATCACACCTGAAAATGTTATTGGTCATTTAGAGGCTGAGGCAATGATATCAGCCAAGGTTTATGTTGGTCCGTCAGTAAATGCTATTGAGGACTTAAAGACTGCATATGAAAAGACCCAGCAGCTTATATCATTATCTGTTAAGAATACCGATAGGATCATTCGCTTCAAGGATGTGCTCTATCTAAAGGTCTTACATCATTTATCTGAAGAAAACAAGGTTTCTTTAATGGAGGATTATCTTAAGATCTATCCTGTTCACCAGCTTAATGAAGAGCTTATTGAAACCATCTATGGCTTCTTCAATCATAATTTAAATGTGACAGATACTGCTAATGCATTATTTCTTCATAGAAACACCTTGGTCTATAGACTGAATAAAATTCTTCAGTTAACCAATTTAGATATCAAACAATTTGATGATGCCAATATCATGCGAATTTTATTATCACTTATATAAACTGCCTTGGCAGTTTTTTTCGTTATTATAGTCAATAAATGGGTATGATAGGAAGGGAGGTAAGATATGAAGAAAACAATTATTATTATTTTATTGGCTGTGTTTTTAGTCGCATGTGAGAAAGAACCCATTAAAATAGGATTTATTGCTGATATCTCTACAAAGCAGTCACAACTAGGTGTGGATGCAAGAAATTCAGCTGAACTATATATAAAGAACATCAACGAAAATGGTGGTATTAATGGCAGAATGTTAGAACTGATTATTAAAGATGACGGTTCTGATCAAGACCAGGCTATAAGCATGCACAATGAGTTTAAAGATGAAGGCATTCAATTTGTTATTGGTCATCTAACCAGTGATATGTCTGATGCTGTTTTAAAATCACAAGATGAATCTTTACTTTTTTTATCACCATCCATGTCAACGGACGGTATGAGCAATCTAGATGATTACTTTATAAGAACATCACCCATTTCTAGCAGACAAGGGAAGATCATGTCAGATTATTGTCATGTTAAGGATATTGATGATATCATCATCCTTTATGATGTTTCCAATGAAGAGTATACAAAAAATCTGATGGACTACTTTATTTCCTTTTATGAAAATGGCTCGTATAAGGTAAGAGAAACTGTTGCCTTTAATTCCAAAGAAGATAATTTGCAAGATGTCGTAAAGGCTATCGTTGATTTGAACCCAACAACTGTTTTTATGATTTCGCAAGCCAATGATACAGCATTTATTACACAGGGCATTGAAAGAACACATGATATAGATTTACTTTCTGTTTCATGGTCTATGACTCAAGACTTGATTCAAACAGGTGGTAGTGCTGTAGAAGACGGTATTTTTATTGGCATATACGTACCAGAAACACCTAGTGACCTTTATAACGATTTTGTAGATAATTATAGGGATACTTTTAACTATGAACCTTCTTTTATTTCTGCTATCACCTATGACATTATGGTTATTTTAGAAGAGGGCTTGAAACATGCTGATGAGCTTTCACCTCAAGGGCTTAAGTCTTACATTATTAATAGGGAGTACACAGGACTTCAAGAGACTTTTTCAATAGATCAATATGGTGACAATGACAAAAGATATCTTCTGTATCAATTGAGGGATGGTGAGTTTACGCCTATGAGGGAATGGGAAAACTGATACTGCATAAGCAGTATTTTTTTTACCTTTCTTTTGGAGTTTACAATATAAATATTTTTTTCACAATTATTAGAAAATTTCGATTGAAGTGTTTGCTACTTGGGTATGAGTTTAAAGTGGAAATTTGAAGATTAGAAAGGATGGTGTTACTCAATGAAGCCGGAAGCTCAAAAAGCGACAATTAGTGTACCTGATTTGCCTCAAGAAGGATATGAAGCTTTAGATAAGTTCATTGCAGCTAGTGCTGGTGATGAATCTGCTTTAATATCAGTATTACATAAGGCTCAAAGTATTTTTGGTTATTTACCAAGAGAAGTACAACTGTATGTAGGAAGAAAACTTAATGTATCAGGTGCGAAAGTATTTGGTGTTGTAAGCTTTTACTCTTACTTTACAACAAATCCTGTTGGTAAACATGTGATCAACCTTTGTACAGGAACTGCATGTTATGTAAAAGGTATCGAACCAGTCTTTGACAAATTCAAAGAGTTATTAGCAGTTGATAATGGTGAAACAACGCCTGATGGTCTCTTTACATTAAAAGATATCCGTTGTGTAGGTGCATGTGGTCTCGCACCAGTTGTTGTCATTGGAGACAAAGTATTTGGTCATGTTACAGTTGATGATGTAGAGGGAATAATTGAACAATACAGAAAGGCGGATCAACAATGAAAATAAAGTCTTTAGATGAGTTGATAAAACTAAGAGAAGATTCTATTAAAAAAGTTAATTTAAGAGAAACTGGCGAAGATGCTGGTGATACGATTGAATTAATGGTAGGAATGGCAACTTGCGGTATTGCTGCTGGTGCTAGAGAAACACTTCAAGCCTTAATGGAAATCATTCAAGAGAAGGGTCTTACAAATGTTAAGCTCGTTCAAGTTGGCTGTTTAGGATTCTGTCATAGTGAACCGACTGTTCAAGTAAATGTTCCAGATCAAGAACCAACACTTTATGGTAATGTTGACAAAGACGTTGCCAAGAGAATCATTGAAGAACATGTTATGAATGGTAAGATGGTAGACAATCATATCCTGATTAAATCATTTGATAAGGCTTAAGGAGGTTTGTAATGAGTAAAATTAGAAGTCACATCATGGTCTGTGGTGGTACTGGATGTATTGCCTCTCAATCAGATGAGATTATAAATAAACTAAATGAACAACTTGTAAAGCATGGTTATGATGAAGAGATAGATGTAGTTAAAACAGGTTGTTTCGGTTTCTGTGGACAAGGACCGATTATTAAGGTTCATCCTGACAATGTTTTCTATGTACAGGTTAAACCTGAAGATGCAGAAGAAATTGTTGCTGAGCACATCGTAAAAGGACGTGTGGTAGACAGATTATTATTTAATGAGCCAATTTCTGATGAAAAGATAGCTGAACACTCAAGAATGAACTTCTATAAGAAGCAGTTCAGAATCGCTTTAAGAAATTGTGGTCTTATTAACCCTGAAGATGTTTTTGAATACATAGCATTCCAAGGTTATGAGGCACTTGCTACTGCAGTAACAACAATGAAACCTGAAGATGTTATCCAGGTGATCAAAGACTCTAACCTTCGTGGTAGAGGTGGTGGGGGATTCCCTACAGGTATCAAATTAGAAATGGCTGCTAAAAATGAAGCAGATCAAAAATACATTATCTGTAATGCAGATGAAGGTGACCCTGGTGCATTTATGGACCGTTCAATTCTTGAAGGTGACCCTCATAGTGTATTAGAAGCTATGGCAATTGCTGGTTATGGTATTGGGGCTTCTGAAGGTATTATTTACATCAGAGCTGAGTATCCACTGGCTATTAACCGTTTAGAAATCGCACTTGAACAAGCTTATGAAAATGGGTTGTTAGGTGAAGATATCTTCGGTTCAGGCTTTAACTTCAAGATCAGATTAAAACTAGGTGCTGGTGCATTTGTATGTGGTGAGGAAACAGCACTGATCCATTCAGTTGAAGGTTCAAGAGGTGAGCCAACTAAAAAGCCACCTTATCCAGCAGCAAGTGGTTTAAACGGTAAGCCAACCTGTGTAAACAACGTTGAAACTTACGCTAATATCCCTGTTATCATGTTAAAGGGTGCTGAGTGGTTTAACTCAATTGGTACAGAAAAATCTAAGGGTACCAAGGTATTTGCACTTGCAGGTAAGGTCAACAATGTTGGTTTGGTTGAAGTACCAATGGGGACAACACTTAGAGAAATCATCTATGATATCGGTGGTGGTATATTAGATGGTCATGAGTTCAAGGCTGTTCAAACTGGGGGTCCATCAGGTGGTGTAATCACTGTAGAAGACTTAGATACACCAATTGATTATGAATCATTAAAGGCAATTGGTTCAATGATGGGTTCTGGTGGTATGATCGTTATGGATGAAACAGACTGTATGGTAAATATCGCTAAGTTCTACTTAGACTTTACCCAAGACGAATCCTGTGGTAAGTGTACACCATGTCGTATAGGTACAAAGAGAATGTATGAAATTCTTGAGCGTATCTGTGAAGGTGAAGGTGTACCGGAAGATTTAACCAAACTAAAAGAATTAGGTAATATGATCAAAGGATCATCACTATGTGGTTTAGGTCAAACTGCTCCAAACCCTGTACTATCAACTATGCATTTCTTTATGAACGAGTATGAAGCGCATATTCATGACAAAAAATGTTTAACGGGTACTTGTAAGGCCCTTGCTAAATATTCAATCAATGAAAAATGTATTGGCTGTACGGCTTGTGCTAGGGTATGTCCTGTTAATTGTATCGAAGGTAAAGTTAAAGAGATGCATGTAATTGATCAGGATGCTTGTATAGCTTGTGGTGCATGCTACGATGCTTGTAAGTTTGATGCTGTTGTAAAACCATAGGAGGTAATGATGGATTTTGTTAATATTAAAATAAATGATGTGCCGCTTCAGGTACCTTCTGGTACAACTATTTTAGAAGCAGCAAAGAAAATCAATGTTAAAATTCCAACATTGTGCCATCTAAATTTAGAAGGCTTTGGTATTGTTAATCAAGTTTCTTCATGTCGTGTCTGTATGGTTGAAGCTGTTGGTAGACCAACACTTGTTACAGCATGTTCTGAAAAGGTTTATGAAGGGTTAGAAGTAAGAACAGATTCTATAAAGGCAATCAATGCTAGACGTATGGCTGTAGAACTTCTTTTATCTAATCACCCGAAAGACTGTTTGGTATGTCCTAAGAACTTAGACTGTGATTTACAGGCACTTGCTAATGAACTTGGTGTTAGAGAAATTCGCTACGAGGGTGAAATGATGGCATATGAAAAAGATATGTCCTCATACTCAATCGTTAAAGACCCTAATAAATGTGTTATGTGTAGACGTTGTGAAACGATGTGTAACGATGTACAAACCTGTAACATCTTATCTGCTGTAAACAGAGGTTTTGATGTATTTGTAGGACCAGCCTTCAATATGGATATGGTAGACTCATCTTGTACATTCTGTGGTCAGTGTGTTGCAGTATGTCCAACGGCTGCTCTTACAGAAGTTAACTATACACGTCGTGTATGGGAAGCTCTAGCTGATGAAGACAAACATGTTGTTGTTCAGGTTGCACCAGCTATTCGTGTGGCAATAGGTGAAGAATTCGGTATGGAGCCAGGTGCTATCACAACCGGTCAATTGGCTGCGGCACTTAGAAAGTTAGGCTTTGACGGCATCTTTGATACAGATTTTGCTGCAGACTTAACAATTATGGAAGAAGCATCAGAACTGGTACATAGAATCCAGCATGGTGGCACACTTCCTATGTTAACATCTTGTTGTCCTGCATGGGTTAAGTTCTTTGAACATCAATTCCCAGATATGCTTGATATACCATCATCTTGTAAATCTCCACAGATTATGTTTGGTGCTATCGCAAAAACTTATTATGCTGAGAAGAAAAAGATTAATCCAGAAAACATGACAGTCGTTTCTATCATGCCTTGTGTTGCTAAAAAAGCTGAGGCTTCTAGACCAGAATTATCTAAAGACGACAATAGTGATGTGGATATTGTTATTACTACAAGAGAGTTCGCTGGCATGCTTAGAGAAGCAGGGATCGACTTTGCAAAATTAGAACCTTCTACATTTGATTCCATTTTAGGTGAATCTACAGGTGCTGGTGTCATCTTTGGTGCGACTGGTGGTGTAATTGAAGCTGCTACTCGTACAGCCTATGAGTGGATTACTGGTGAAACCCTTGAATCTGTTGACTTCCATGCTTTAAGAGGTATTGAAGGTCTTAGAGAAGCTTCTGTCCAAGTAGGAGATCTAACGCTAAACATTGGTATTGCACATGGCTTAGGTAATGCTAGAAAACTTCTAGAAGACATACGTTCAGGTAAATCTAAGTACCATGCCATTGAAATCATGGCTTGTCCAGGTGGTTGCATCGGTGGTGGTGGTCAACCTTACCATCATGGTGATATGTCAATCATCGAGAAACGTCGTCAGGCCATTTATGAAGAAGATGCTGGTATGAAGAGACGTAAATCTCATGAAAACAAAGAGATCATTGCTCTTTATGAAGAGTATCTCGGTAAACCTTATGGTGAAAAAGCACATGAACTTCTTCATACAAAGTATGAGCCTAAGGAAAAAATCTAAATCTATGGTATAATAGAATTGTACAAGTCTATAGATGAAGAAAGAGGTGATTCCATGTTAAAGAATGACAAGGGAGTAGCACTTGTAGAATATGTATTTCTAATATCACTTGTAATTATTGGTGTCATTGGTGCTCTTGCCTTATTTGGCGACGAATTGCTCAACTTCTATCAAAATATAATAGATTCAATTACAGAACTTCTCTAATGAGAGGTTCTTTTTTTATTTAAAATCAACTATATTGTTAACTATGGCAGCACATTTCTTTCGTTTTGTAAGATTTTCGTAAGAATTGATTAATCTAATATTAACCTTGATATAAGAATACATTCATATAGCTTGTATAGAATGTATTTAGAAAGAGAGGTTCGTTATGAAAATTATCAATATGTTATCAAGTGCAGATAAAGTTAAAGGACAGGGTGTAGGTTCAGCTTACTTAGAACAAGTTGCATTAGTAAAGGAACTACACGATTACAATATAGAAATAAACAGCAAGTCAGATGGCCATATCAACCATTACCATACAATCGATTTAAAACATTACTTAAGAGCTACATTTTCAAAGAAACCCGTTCATTTAGGTTATGTTCATTTCCTACCAGAAACAATCAGTGGTTCTATCAAACTACCAAAACCTATAAGAAAGATCTTTGATGCATACATCGTTTCTTTCTATAAAAAGATGGATTACCTAGTAACGGTTAATCCTTATTTCATAGATTTACTGGAAGCCCATGGTGTGGATAGAAATAAGGTTGACTACATTCCTAACTTTGTATCAGAAGAAAAGTTTTATGCTAAGTCAAAAGAAGAGATTATTAAATTAAAAGAAGCTTATGGCATTTATCCTGAGGATTTTGTTGTACTTGGTGTTGGACAAGTTCAAACACGTAAGGGCGTTGTTGATTTTATAGATATTGCTAAGAGAAATTCAGATAAAACTTTTATATGGGCAGGTGGTTTTTCCTTTGGTGCTATTACTGACGGTTATTCAGAGTTAAAGGAGATGGTAGAAAATCCTCCTGAAAATGTAAAGTTTTTAGGCATTATAGACAGAAAAGATATGAATGATATTTATAATATGTCAGATCTACTCTTTATGCCTTCTTACAGTGAGCTATTTCCAATGGCCATACTAGAGTCTATGAGTGTTGGCAAGCCAATATTATTAAGAGACTTAGATATTTATGAAGTTATCTTAGAGGGTTACTACTTAAAAGGAGACTGTATCAATTCATTCTCTGCTATCATCAATCAACTGTCATTTGATAAAAAGTATTACAAGGAAGCAGTAGACATGTCTAGAGCAGGTTCAATATTCTATTCAAGACAACATGTCTTGAACTCTTGGAAAAAACTATATAACAGACTAAGTAAGGAAGAGACATATGAAAAAAAATCAGTTTTGGTTGATTATTAGTTTTCTATTCATAATAGGAGCCACCATTTATTTATACACATCGGGACAATATCTAAATGTGATAAATGCCTTATCAGGCATTAATAAGGGCTGGCTTTTAACTGCTTTTGTATTTATATGTATCTACTGGTTAATAGAATCTGGTATTGTACATACTCTAATCAATCAACTCTATGAAAAGAGGGCCTTTAAAGACTCTCTCAGGGTATCTATGATTGGTCAGTTTTTTTCAGGTATCACACCATTTGCAACTGGTGGACAGCCAGCCCAATTACTACTTTTAAATAAGATTAAAGTGTCAGTTGGTATCGGTTCATCTATTTTAATGAGTAAATTTATCATCTATCAAAGTGTTTTGGTCTTATATGCCGCTATTTTATTAATTATCAAAGGCAAGTTTTTTATATCGGAAGTCAACAATATTTTTTCACTGGTTATACTGGGTTTTGGTATCAATTTACTCGTTATTTCAGGTTTGCTCTTTATCAGCTTTGCCAGAAACTCAAACAAGAAAATCATATTTTTTCTTATCAATGTATTATATAAGCTTAAACTTATCAAGGATATAGATAAAGCCCAGTCAAAGGTCATCCATCATATGGAGGACTTTCATAATCAAATAACTTTAATGAAAAATCATAAAGGATTGATGATTAAGATCATCTTATTAACAATTTTACAGCTGACATCTTACTTCACCGTACCATATTTCCTATATAAGGGCTTTGGCCTATCAGGGGTACCAGTTATCAACATCATCGCCGCAACAGCCTTTGTACTTATGGTAACGTCATTTATACCTATGCCGGGCGGTTCAGGTGGTGCTGAAGGCGGCTTTTACATTATATTTGGTATGTTCTTTTTACCAAAGCTAATTGTACCAGCCATATTATTATGGCGTATCATCACTTATTATCTATGGATGTTTGTCGGTGGCATATGGATGTTATCTTCAAAGACAAGTTTTGCAAGGAGTTAATCATGAATATCGGTATTTTTACAGATGCTTATTATCCACAAATAAATGGTGTTGTTATTTCAACACAAACACTAAAAAATGAGTTAGAGAGATTAGGCCACCGCGTCTATATCATTACAGTATCGGATCCTAAACTTACTGAAGATCAGCCTAATGTCATCAGACTTAAATCTATACCATTTGCCATCTTACCAAACTTTAGGGTAGGGCAGTTTTACAGCCATAAAATTATGAAGGAAATCAAGTCACTTAAGCTTGATATCATTCATACACAAACAGAGTTTACCTTATGTGCTTTTGCAAGAATCGTTGCCAAACAGCTTGATATTCCCCTAGTGCATACCTATCATACAATGTATGAAGACTATACACATTATATAGCACCTAGAAGGTTTGATAAAACAGCTAAAAAAATCACACGTAAATTATCGTGTTTTATCTGTAATACAGTAGACAATGTTATAGTGCCTACTGGAAAAGTAGAAGAAAAGCTTTCAGCCTATGGATTTAAGAAAAACATCAATGTTATTCCAACAGGGGTGGACTTAAAACCTTTTGATTACAGAAGATTTAAATCTGACCAGGTTATGAAACTTAAGACCTCTATCGGTCTTGATAAAAAAGATAAGATCATCTTATTTGTCGGTAGACTGGCCAAAGAAAAGTCCATTGATGTCTTGATCAAGTCATTGCCAGAGACACTTGAAAAGTCGCCTCATGCTAATATCGTTATTGTTGGTGACGGACCTGAAAGACAAGCGTTAAGAGAGTTAGCTAAATCACTTGCTGTAGAAGAAAAAGTGTTCTTCACAGGTAAGGTACCATGGGACCAAGTAGGCCTCTATTACCAACTGGCAGATGTATTTGTATCTGCTTCCTTGTCAGAAACTCAGGGTCTGACTTATATAGAAGCCATGGCTGCTAAAAAGCCAGTGGTTGCCAAGTACGATACCAATTTAGATGAAACCATTGATGATGGTATCAACGGACGTTTTTTCTATGACGACGACGAGTTACCTGAAATCCTATCGGGTATTTTAGAAGATGAACTGGTTAATCACTACTTATCTAAAAATGCCCTGGATAAGGCAAGAACTTATTCATCTGAATATTTTGGCTTGGCTGTGGAAAGGATATATAAAGAAACTCTTGGTATCAGTCAAGACTTACTTGATGTGAAGTAGTGTATAATCACTACTTCTTTTGCATATTCATACATATTTATATACACCAGAAACCCTCATAAATCCTTAGTTTAAGGTCATACTATAAAGTATTTACAGGTGAAAATATTTTAATTTGTATACAAAAAGGTGAATAATTATGGTAGAATATCTTTGGGCAATACTTTTTTCATAGCAAGAATACGTTATGGGAGGACTATTATGAGTAAAAAGGTAGATTTAGATTGGGGAGCATTAGGTTTTTCTTACATAAAGACAGACTTTAGATATATCTCTCGTTACAAGGATGGCAAGTGGGATGACGGTCAACTTGTAGAAGACAACAATCTAACAATTAGCGAAGCTTCAACATCTCTACATTATGGACAACAGTGTTTTGAAGGTTTAAAGGCTTACCGTACTAAAGATGGTGGTATCCAATTATTTAGACCAGATCAAAATGCCAAGCGTATGATTGATTCTTGTAACAGAATTATGATGCCTGAGTTCCCAGTAGATAGATTTATTGATGCATGCGTTCAGGTTGTAAAAGCTAATGAGCATTTTGTACCTCCTTACGGTACTGGTGCAACATTATACCTAAGACCATTTATTATTGGTGTTGGTGACAACCTTGGTGTTAAACCTGCACCAGAATTTATTTTCTCTGTATTTGCAGTACCAGTAGGTCCTTACTTCAAAGGTGGTATGGCGCCAGTTAACTTCACAATTTCTGAATTTGACAGAGCAGCTCCATACGGTACAGGTGCAGCAAAGGTTGGTGGTAACTACGCAGGTAGTTTACTAGCTCATGAGAAAGCTGTTGAGAGAGGATTTGCAGACTGTATTTACCTTGATCCAGCAACACATACAAAAATAGAAGAAGTAGGGGCAGCAAACTTCTTTGGTATTACTAAGAACAATGAGTTCATCACACCAAAGTCACCTTCAATTCTTCCAAGTATCACGAAATACTCTTTAATGCACATCGCTGAGAATTACTTAAAGATGAATGTTATTGAAAGAGATTGTGAAATTGCGAAAATTGACGAGTTTATCGAAGCAGGTGCTTGTGGTACTGCTGCAGTCATTACACCAATTGGCGGTATTGACTACAAAGGCAATATGACTGTTTTCCATAGTGAAACAGAAGTAGGTCCTGTAACTAAGAAACTTTACGACACATTATGTGGTATCCAATCAGGTGACGTTGAAGCACCAGAAGGCTGGATTGTAAAAGTTCAATAAGAATCGCCTCATATATGTGAGGCTTTTTTTTTTAACTAAAAAAAGCTATCCCAGAAGGATAACTATTTTCCAAACCCTTTAGAAGGGCGTTTTCTCCATATTTTGTACTTAGGCATGTAGTCTTCAAGCGTGTCCCAGAATTCATCTTTTATGATTTCAGGATAAACACGACATAGGTCTTTGATTTCATCTTGAGTAAAATATCTTACATCAGAAAGCACTTGATTGTCTTCGTCAAATTCAGGATCCATACCTAAATTTATTTCACCACCTGTTACTTCACCTAAAAAGTAGTTGGTGCATCTTAAACCACACTCTGTCTTTTCTTCTAAAGTGTAGAGTAGGTCGACAACTTTGATATCCAGATTGGTTTCTTCTTTTACTTCACGTATGGCTGCGTCCCAGGAATATTCATTTTCCTCTAAACCGCCACCTGGTAATATCCAAAACTCAGTATCCTCATTCGTTACTGTATGTTTAACTAGCAAGAGTCGATTTTGCTGATCAACAATAAAAACTCTCACGCCAATATGCGAAAATAAATGCTCCATAAAGCCTCCTTTTATCTATATTAACCCGAATATTCTGACAATACAAGGTAAAAAAAGAAAAGGTGAATCATCACCTTTAATTTGTAATATATAAAATACCTAATTTAACAGTTGCCTCTATAGAATCTTCATGAAGTCTCTCATAAGAGTGAGAAGCATCTACACCTGGGCCAATTAGACCATGTTTAACTTCCCAACCAGCTCTAAGGGCAGCACTTGCATCCGATCCGTAGAATGGATAAATATCAATCACATAATCCAGTTCATTGTCCTTAGCCAATTTAGCAAGTCTTCTTTTCATTTCTAAGTCATAAGGACCAGATGAATCTTTTGCACAAATTGTAACAGCATATTCTGTTGATGTTTGACCATCACCAGGTGCAGCCATATCCACAGCTAAAAACTCAAATGTCTTTTCTGGAATAGCAGCAGAAGAACCGTGTCCAACTTCTTCATAGTTTGAAATATAAAAATGAGTTGTGTATTTAGGTTTAATCTTATTGGTTACCAGGTGTTCAGCCATACCAAGTAGGCAAGCCACACAAGCCTTATCATCTAAATGTCTTGACTTAACAAAACCACTTTCAGTGACATCTGTTCTAGTATCTAAATAAACAAAGTCCCCAACTTGAATACCTAGGTCTTCAACGTCTTTTTTATTTTTTACTTTTTCATCAATACGAATTTCAATGTTGTCACCCGTACGTTTTTGATCGCCTACTTTACCACCATGAACATGCGTAGATGCTTGGCTTAATAAAATGGTACCTGTAAATTCACCGTTCTCATCAGTTGAAATGGTACAATATTCACCTTCAATAGAGTTCCAAGCATAACCACCAATTTGTGTAACCTTAAGTCTACCATTGGCTTTAATCTCTTTAACCATCGCACCTAATGTGTCTACATGTGCAGATAAAAGACGGTGTTTAGAATCGTCTTCACCAGGTATCGTCGCTATCAAAGCATTTTTTACTGTACGTCTTGTTTCAATACCAAGACCCTTGAATTTTTCGTCTACAAAGTCAATTGCAGCTTCTGTGTCTCCAGTTGGACTTGGTGTTGTTAGAAGTGTCACCATAGAGTCCATAATATACTTCTTATTTATTTCCATGTAAGTTTCCCCCTTTAGGGTCTATTATAATCTCTTTTTATTAAAGTGAAAACAGTATTTTCTAATCTTCTTTTAATATTGCTCTAAATACCCATTAATCACCATGCTTTATTATCTAAAGTGTAAGATACGAAGGAGGAAATTATGAACATTACATTAGAACAAATTGATTCTTTAAGAGAAAGAGCAAACGTTTCATATCAAGAGGCAAAGGAAGCACTAGAAAAATCAAACGGCAATATGATTGATGCCATCATCGCTTTAGAAAGTGAAGACAAGACCATTTACGATAGAATTAAAAAAGAGCAGGCTAGAGCTAGTGAAAAAGAACGTGCTAAAGAGCGTAAGGAAAAGTACAAGGCCAATGCTGATGAATTTGTACAGACTTCAAAGTCAGTTTTAGATTCATTAAATGAAACAAGAGTGGTTATGTACAACAATCAAAGAGTTGTCTTTGATATCTCATTGACCATTACACTGATTGCAGCCGTATTTGCATTCCCTGTAGCAGCCGCAATTTTAGTTGTTGGTATGTTAACTGGTAATCGCTTTAAGGTTGTAAGAAAAGATAACAAATCTGACTGTGTCAATTCTGTTCTTAACAAGGCAGCTGATCTTGGTCAAAACGTCGCTGATACTTTTAAAGAGAAAGTAAATGAAGTAAAAGAAGATGATGAAATGTCAGATGAGGTTAAAGCATAGGTCTATTAAGTAGGCCTCTTTTTCCTTTTATCCACATGCAATATAAGTTATAATTATAAGGAAAAAAGGAGACTGAGATGAAAGAAAAGATATTACTAATAGAAGATGAAGTAAAGATTTCAAGATTTGTGGAATTAGAGTTAAAATACGAGGGTTATGAAGTAGAAGTAGCATTTGATGGTCGTAAGGGTTTAGAGATGGCCAAGGAAACAGATGCTTCTTTGGTGATTCTAGATATCATGTTACCTAAGATGAATGGTATTGAGGTTTTAAGACGTTTAAGAGAAGTTTCTGATATCCCGGTTATTTTATTAACTGCAAGAGACCAGACCATGGACAAGGTTATGGGTCTTGACATGGGTGCAGAAGACTATATGACTAAACCTTTTGAAATAGAAGAATTACTGGCTAGAATCAGAGTTATTTTAAAGAGAAAAGTCAAGTTAGGTGCCAACAAACATGATACCTTGAATGTTGGTAAACTCAGCTTAGACGAACTGACTTTTGAAGCCAAATACGATGGCGAACTGATTCAACTCACGAAAAAAGAGTTTGATCTTTTAAAGTGTTTGATTCAAAATAGAAATCTTGTTTTAAATAGAGACCAGATACTAGAAAAAGTTTGGGGTTATAGCTATTACGGAGATACCAATGTTGTGGATGTGTATATCAGATACTTAAGATCTAAGATAGATGACAAGTACAAAGTTAAACTCATCCATACTGTAAGAGGGGTAGGTTATACCATTAAAGATGAGTAAAAATTTTATTAATTATATGTTCATGGGCTTTACAAAAAATAAGTCTGCTAAGAACAAGAAGATAAGAGATGAAGAAAATGAAAAGCGTGCAAAGGCATTTGACCAGGCGTTTTCAGATAAAACCTATTCTGTAGCAAAGAAAGTCTTAGACAATGTAGAAAAGGTAGCTGATTATGATTACGATGCCTTATTTGACCGTGTCAATAAAGTCATTGATAATAAGATGCCTAAGATGACACGTACCCTAACGCCTGAAGAACGCGCTAAAAGATCTAAAGAATTTGATGAAAAAATAGAATCCAAAGTTAAGAACTTTAATATAGATGATTATTTAAACAATCAAAATAACTATAAAAACTCTATTATCGAAAAGACAAAGAAGAACATACAGAAAAAGTATGAAGAGGCCGATCAAAGACACAGTGACAAGAAAAATAAGCTTGATGATACTTCAGAGTCTATGGACCAACTTTCTTCTTTTGATCAAGTTCAGACTATCACACCAGAAGAAAAGGATATAGAGTTAGACTTTGTAGAGAAAACGTTTGAGTCAGCACATGAAAATGAATCTTTAAGCCACACTGAGCTAGATTCTACAATAGAAGATATTAATACTGGTGACCTTCTTGAAGATATTGAAACCATATCTATAGATCAAGATGATTCAAAGCCTAGTCAGGAAAACATCGAGGAAGATGATCTTAATGATTCAGTTGAAGTTATGCCTATTCTAGAAGAAGTTGAAATAGATCCTGTTGAAGTTACCTTAGATCCTAGTAAAGAAAACTTTACGCATGAAGACCATGAGATTCTTGAGGATCCTAAGTCAAGTAAAAAAGACGTAAATCCTACTTCTCATTCTTATACCAAGGATGAAATTCATAAGAGCAAGAAATACTATAAAAGCCGAAAGAGAATGAAATTTGGCAAACAAATGAAGATTGAGCTTGAAGACTCTATCATCGGACAGCAAAAGAAGTCTATAAAACGTTTGTTTAGGTTTTCTTTATCCTTTAAATTGTCATTTGTATTTATGGTCTTGATTATTTTAACGGTCGTTTCTCTATCAGTCGCATTTTACTTAGGGATTGACTATGTACTGGTCCTACAGGAACAGGGTAAAATTGAAGACATTCAATTCTTTAGAGATGTTCTAATTGTCTTATTGATTATTTTCGATATGGCCGCCATACTCATATGTGTTTCATTTGGTACTAAGGCATCAAGAGAACTGGTCAGTCCAATCAATGAAATGACACAGATCGTTCAGGAAATCAACGCAAATGATATGGACAGAAGGCTGAATGTAACAGGTATTCATGATGAGTTAAAGGAGCTGGCTACAACATTTAATGAAATGCTTGATCGTATAGAAAACTCCTATGAAACGCAAAACCGTTTTACTTCAGATGCATCACATGAACTTAGAACACCAATTTCAGTCATCCAAGGTTATATCAACATGCTTGACAGGTGGGGCAAGGCAGACGGAGCTATTTTAGATGAGTCCATTGAAGCCATCAAGTCTGAATCTAAAAACATGAAGCGTCTTACTGAGAAACTTCTTTTATTGGCTAAGGCTGATAAGGGTATATTAGAACTTGAATTTAAACCATTTGCTCTAAATGACCTGATTGATGAAATCACCAAAGAGACCATCATGATAGATTCTAATCATACTGTGACTAATCGCATCAATGATGTAAAGACAATTACTGCAGACCGAGAATCACTTAAGCAGGCTATTCGTATTTTTGTAGATAACGCCGTTAAGTATACGCCCGATGGTGGTACAATCTACATCAACTCATTTATAATGAAGAACAAAATATACATTGAAATAGAAGACAATGGTATTGGTATCAGCAAAGAAGACATGGCCAATATTTTCAACCGTTTCTACCGTGTGGATAAATCACGTTCTAAAGAAAGCGGCGGTCACGGTCTGGGACTGTCTATTGCCAAATGGATCGTTAATCAACATAAGGGTGAACTAGAAGTTAAATCAGAACTAGATAAGGGTACAATCATCACATTAATCCTTTCTCCAATTAAAGAATAACTGGTTTTTTAAGGTCTCTTATGGTATCTTTATTTACAGGAGGATGACATGAAGAAATTAATTAACTACTTAAAAAGATACTACCAGTGCATCTTTAAATACGATCTTTTTAGAGACTATTTTAAAGAGCCAAAACTATTAGCTGTGCTATTTGTTATACCAATGTTTATAGCATTTACGATTCTCACTTATATGGGGACCATTCAAACACCAGACTTTATTCAGTCTAGCTTTGATCCATACTATGATTTGATCTCTAACACGACTTATGAAGAAATCATAGACTTTGAAGAATTAGAAGAAGGTGAAGTTTCACCTTGGACTGTTTCACCTGATGATACAGTAAATATTCAGTTTCTAGACAGTAAGCTTGTATTAGAGCAGTCAAAGGTACTTGATAAAGCTATCACAAAAGATGATGTCAACTATAGAATCATTATCGATAGCAACAACACCTATGAACTTGCTTTAAATGAAGATAGAGAGTATTCAACTGAAACTAAGGAACTTTTGGGCTTCAAACAGAAAAATATGGTTGTTTACGTAGCTGATGATTTTGCAATCTTAAGTGTTAAGGGTGGTATTTATAACTACGATTTATCTGGTTATACAAAAGACTTTGATACAACAGAAAGCATCTATCATTTCTTAAATGAAAACTATGTCAACAAAGGCATGATGTTACAGTTTTCTGGTTTAACAAGTTTGTTCTTGTTCGCTATGTACTATTTAGTTGTTTACTTTGTCATGCGTTCACTGCTTAAGAGACATGACTTTGAACTGTCTAGAGACAGAAAGTTCAAGATCATTTTCTACAACATGCAACCAGGTTTGTATGTTTACTTCATATTGACCATACTCTTATCTGCTTCACAAATGGCACTAAGTTTCTTAGTACCGCTTGCATCAGTATTGACTATGTTCTTTGTTAACACCAAGACCATAGACTTAGTAAGAGACTATGTAAGAAAAGAAAAGAAGGCCGAAAAGAGATTAAAACGAAATCAGTAGTTTGCATGATGTTAATTATTATGCTATAATATACACGAATATAAGGTATTATTTTAAAAGAGTGGGTTTTGGCCCACTCTTTATACGTATATTTTACAACTGAATAAAGGAGGACATATGGCGAAAAAGAGCGTAACCCAGCTGGTTGAAGAAATTGTAACTGATTTTCTAAAAGACCATGACATGGAATTAGTAGATGTAGAGTTTGTCAAAGAAGGCCAACACAGATATTTACGTGTATTCATTGACAAAGGCGAAGAAAAGATTTCTTTAGATGATTGCAAATTAGTAAGTGATCACTTAAATCTTAAAATAGATGAACTTGATCCAATCAAAGAAAACTATTTCTTAGAGATTTCATCTCCAGGTCTTGAGAGACCTTTAAAGAAGCCAAAGGATTATGAAAGAAATCAAGGCAAAGAAGTGCAAGCAAAACTATACTCACCAATCAATGGTAGAAAAATCGTTGAAGGTATTTTACTTGGACTTGAAGATAATAATGTAAGTATAGATATTGGCAATGAAGTTGTTGTAATTCCAAAGGATAAAATTTCATTAATCAAGCCAGTTATTCAATTATAAAGGAGGGAAAACAGTGTCAAGCGAATTATTAAACGCTTTGGATCAGATTGAAAAAGAAAAAGGCATCTCTAAAGATATCTTATTCGAAACAATCGAAGCTGCATTAATTACAGCTTATAAAAAGAACTTTAGTGAAACAGCTCAAAATGTTATTGTAAATATGGATAGAGAAACAGGTGAGTACCAAGTATTTGCAAGATACATCGTTGTAGAAGATGATGACTTTGAAGATGATAAAATTCAGGTAATTGTTGAAGAAGCAAAGAAAACAAACCCAATCTATGAAGTAGGCGATTTCATGGACGTAGAGGTTACACCAAATAACTTCGGTAGAATTGCTGCATTAACTGCTAAGCAAGTCGTTGTTCAAAGAATTAGAGAAGCAGAAAGAAATCTAATTTTTGAAGAGTTCTCTAACAGAGAATCTGAAATCGTAAATGGTACTGTCCAAAGAGTATCAAAGGGTGTTGTTCACATCAACTTAGGTAGAACAGAAGCCATTTTATTACCGAGTGAGCAAATGTCTACAGACAGATATGACCAAGGTGGCCGTATTAAGTCATTTATTCTTGAAGTTAAGAATACGACAAAAGGTCCACAAGTTTTAGTTTCTAGAACGCATCCTGGTTTTATCAGAAGATTATTTGAACTTGAAGTACCAGAAATCAGAGACGGTATTGTTGAAATTCGTGGTATTTCTAGAGAAGCAGGTTCAAGAACGAAACTTGCAGTATTCTCAGTAAACGAAGACATCGATCCAGTAGGTTCATGTGTTGGTACAAAAGGTACTAGAGTACAAAACATCGTTGATGAATTAAACGATGAAAAAATTGATATCATTGAATGGTCAGATGACCCAGTTGAGTACATTGCCAATGCTTTAAGACCTTCAAAGGTTGAAAAAGTATTGTACAGTGACGAAGAAAAAGCGGCACTAGTGGTTGTACCAGATTACCAATTATCATTGGCAATTGGTAAAGAAGGCCAAAACGTACGTTTAGCTGCCAAGCTTACAGGTTGGAAAATCGATATCAAGAGTGAAACTCAATTTAAAGAAGCGGTTAATTCAGGTGAAATCGACTTAGGCGACGAATTTGATTTAGAAGCTGAATTTGATTTCCAATAGGGAGATATTCTAATGAAAACTAGAAAAGTTCCTTTAAGAAAGTGTTTGGGATGTAATGAACAAAAGGACAAGCGCGAATTAATTCGTGTTGTTAAAAATAAAGACGGTGAGATTTTTATGGATTTAACAGGGAAAGCAAACGGACGTGGTGCTTATATCTGTAAATCACTTGAATGTTATGAAAAAGCTTATAAAAGAAAGGCTTTAGAAAGAGCATTACAGACAAAAATCGAAGAAGAGGTATATGAAAGCATGCGTAAGGAGCTTGAAGATGCAAAATAAGTTTCTTACAATGATGGGCTTTGCACAAAAGTCAGGCAATCTTATGAGTGGAGAAAACACTTTGGAACTCTATATTCCAAAGAAGAAGATTTCACTGGTTATCATTGCCGAAGATGCTTCAGAAAATACCAAATCACGTTTTGTTCAATTATCGACACGCTTTCAAGTCCCTTATATCATATGGGGAAGCAGAGAAAGTCTATCTCACGCGATAGGTAAGTATAATAGAGCTGTTTACGGTATTTCCAATAAAAAGTTTTCTCGTGAACTTCGAAAAATCTATGAGGAGATGACAAACAGCCCTGACTAAAGAAAGTGAGGAGTAGAATTGTCAAAGATAAGAGTTTATCAAGTAGCAAAAGAACTTAACATTTCAAGTAAAGATATTATTACTAAACTTGAAGATATGAAAATAGAAGTAAACAATCATATGTCTACATTAGAAGATAATGAAGTGGCTATGATTAAAAAGATATTTACTAAGGATACAGCTGAAGAACAGCCAAAGAAAAAGAAAACAAGCTGGACTGTAGGTACACCTAAGGTAAATAGACCTAAAAGAAAGAGTGACTTCCAAAAGAACAGATCTCAAAACAAGAACAATCAAAGAAAGGCACCAAAGCCTGCTCACTTTGAAAAACTTGAAGCGATTAAGTCTTCTGTTCCAGAAAAAGCACCAGTAAAACCACCTAAAAAGGTAGAGCAACCAAAGCCAGCACCAAAGGTGGAGGAGAAGCCAGTTCAAAAGACTGAACAAAAGCCTTCTCAAAACACACAATCTAGAGATAACAGAAACAACCAATCTAGAGATAACAGAAACAACCAGTCTAGAGACAACAGAAACAACCAGTCTAGAGACAACAGAAACAACCAGTCTAGAGACAACAGAAACAACCAATCTAGAGACAACAGAAACAAYCAGTCTAGAGACAACAGAAACAACCAGTCTAGAGACAACAGAAACAACCAGTCTAGAGACAACAGAAACAACCAGTCTAGAGACAATAGAAACAATCAGTCTAGAAACAACCAATCTAGACCAGCTCAAAACAAGCCTTATAATAAGCCAAACGATATTAAGAAGGATATTCAAAAGATTGCATCTGCTGCACCTGCGACTAATCCTGATAAGAAGAACACTTATAATAAGTCTAAGAAGAAAAAAGATAAGAAGCGTTATGATCACAATGCTTCATTAGAAGATAAGTTCAGTAAAAAAGTTAAGGGTAAAAAGAAGAAGAAGGAAGTTAAGGCAGTTGATACTTCTCAGTACTATGATGCTGAAGGTAACTTAATGATTCCTGAGCTAGTTACTGTAGGTGACTTCGCTGAAATGTTAGGCAAATCTTCTGCTGACATCATTATGAAGTTAATGGCTACTGGTATCATGGCTAACCTTAACCAAGAAATTGCTTTTGAAACAGCTGAATTAATTGCCATGGAATATGACATTCCTGCTAAGCTTTTAGTACCAGTTGATGAAGCTGAAGTAATGGTTGAAAAGTACTTTGAAGATGATGAAGAAGAAGCAACTGAAACAAGACCACCAGTTGTAACTGTTATGGGTCACGTTGACCATGGTAAAACTTCATTACTAGATGCGATTAGAGAATCTGCTGTAACAGATAAAGAAGCGGGTGGTATCACTCAGCATATCGGTGCATCTGAAGCAGTTATTAACGATCAAAGAATCGTATTCTTAGATACACCGGGTCATGAGGCCTTCACAACATTAAGAGCCCGTGGTGCTCAAGTTACAGATATTGCTGTTCTTGTTGTTGCTGCAGATGATGGTGTTATGCCACAAACAATTGAGGCAATAGACCATGCTAAGGCTGCTGGTGTACCAATCATCGTTGCCATCAACAAGATTGATAAGGTTGGTAACAACCCTGATCAAGTAAAGTCTGAGCTTTCTGAGCATGGCGTACTTGTTGAAGACTGGGGTGGTGATGTAATTTCTGTAGAGGTATCAGCTCTTAAGAAGTTAAACATCGATACATTATTAGAAATGATCTTACTTCAAGCTGAAGTATTAGAATTAAAAGCAAATCCAAATAGAGATGCTAACGGTACAATCATCGACGCTAGAGTTGATAAAGGCCGTGGTGTTGTTGCAACTTTACTTGTACAAAATGGTACATTAGAAGTTGGTAACTCAATTGTATGTGGTTCTACTTTCGGTAGAGTTAGAGCAATGTACAACCATTTAGGCAAGAGAACCAAAACAGCTGGTCCATCTACAGGAGTAGAAATCACTKGTTTAAGTGAAGTACCAGTGGCTGGTGATAGATTCTTTGTTGCTGAAGATGATAGAGTTGCAAGAAAGATTGCTGAGAAGAAGTCTGTTAACGAGCGTAACGAGCTTCTTAAAGATACACCTTCACATGTTACTCTTGAAGATCTATTTGATAGAATTCAAGCAGGTCAAATGAAGGAAATCAAGATTGTCCTTAAGGCAGATGTTCAAGGTTCACTAGAAGCACTTAAGACGTCATTAAAGAACTTATCTAACGAAGAAGTAACTGTAAATGTCATCCGTTCTTCTGTTGGTACAATCACTGAATCAGATGTATTATTAGCATCAGCTTCTGATGCGATTATCATCGGTTTCAACGTTAGACCAACAATCATGGTTGAAGGTATTGCTCAACGTGAAGGTGTTGAGTTAAAGACTTATAGAATTATCTACGAGGCTATCAACGATGTTAAGGATGCCTTAATCGGTATGTTAGATCCTGAGTACAAAGAAGAAGTTATCGGTTCTATTGAAGTACGTCAGTTAATCAAGGTACCTAACGTTGGTACAATTGCTGGTGCTTATGTATTAACAGGTAAAGTTACTCGTAATGCTGAGTTCAGACTTGTTAGAGAAGGTATTGTTATACACGAAGGTAAGATTGCATCACTTAAGCGTTTCAAGGACGACGTTAAAGAAGTTCAAAAAGGTTTTGAGTGTGGTATCAGCTTCGAGAACTATAACGATATGAAAGAGGGCGATATCATCGAGGCCTTCGAAATGGTAGAAATCAAAAGAAAATCATAAGGCAAGGCCTTTAGAAAGAGGTGAGCATAAATGGGATCTACTAGAAATAGAAGAATTTCGGAAGAAATCAGAAAAGTGGTAAGTGACCTTCTTATTAGAGGCGGTTTAAAAGATCCGCGTATTTCTAGATTTGCTTCTGTAACAGATGTAAAAACAACTAAGGATTTAAGATTTACTTACATCTATATTAGTGTTTATGATCCAAATGCGAATCGTGCAGAAACTGTAGAGGCACTTAACAGAGCTAAAGGTTTCATCAGAAACGAAATCGGAAAAAATATCGATCTTAGATATACACCTGAACCTATCTTCAAAGAAGATGATTCAGTAGAAAATGCTATGCATATTCAAAAAATCCTTAATGAGGTCAAAGTACCTGACGAGGACGAATATGACATTGAATTAGAGGAAGAGGATGAAGAATAATATTCTAAAAGAAATTCTATCTTCTCAAGGTAAATGTTTGATTATCCCACATCAGTCACCAGATGGTGACTGTTTGGGATCTTCTTTTACTTTATCTCACTGCTTAGATAGACATGGCATTGAACACCATATTATTATGGATGATTTGATTCCAAGCAACTATTTATTCTTAAAAAAAGACAATATGATCAAAAGTGATCAGGTAAGTGGTACTTATGACTATGGTATTATCTTAGATACATCCAGCAAAGACCGTGCAGGTACAACGGATGAGGTATTGAGTAGATGTTCTCATCTCCTTGTTATCGACCACCATAAGACCAATGCTTACTTTGGTGATACCAATATTGTAAAAATGGTTTCTTCTGTTGGAGAGCTTTTATTTGGCTTATATGAAGAAATCGACTATAAAATAGATACAAACGATGCCATTGGTCTTTATACATCTATAGTGACCGATACTGGCGAGTTTAGATATTCTAATACGACCAGTGAAACATTAAAAGTCGCTGCTCGTATATTTGAAACAGGCTTTGACTTTGAAAAAATCAGTCAAGAGATCTTTTCTAATCAAGAACTTAAAAAGGTGATCTTAAAGTCTAACGCCTTGTCTGGTATTGAGTTACATGGTCAAAATAAAATGGCTTTGTTAAAAGTGACTCAGACTATGTTAGGTGAACTTGAATGTGAAATGTATCATAGTGACGGTATTGTTGAAGCAGGACGTGATATTTCTGGTATAGAAGTTTCAGTACTTCTAAAAGAAATATCTGATAAGGAAATAAAAGTCAGCATGCGATCTAAATCTTATTTAGATGTTTCTGAAATTTCATTGTTATTTGGTGGTGGCGGCCATATTAGAGCAGCTGGTTGTACACTTAACATGAACTTACAGGAAGCTGAACAAACTATAATTAAGGAAATTGAGAGTCGGTTGTAAATGGATGGTGTTTTAAATATTTATAAGCCACAAAATATGACATCCCATGATGTTGTAGCCATTGTAAGAAAGGCTTTAAATACAAAAAAAGTGGGTCATACTGGGACTTTGGATCCTATGGCTACTGGCGTTTTGCCCATTTGTGTGGGAAGAGCAACAAAAATCGTAGATTTTATTCAAAATGATAGAAAGATCTACAGGGCTTCAATGATACTGGGTGCTGCAACGGACACAGAAGATTGTTGGGGAGAAGTCATAGAAACCAAGCCTGTTTCTGTGACGGATGAAGATTATATAAAGGCTATTCGATCATTCATAGGAGATATTGAGCAAATACCACCTATGTATTCAGCTTTAAAAGTCAATGGCAAGAAGCTTTATGAACTTGCTCGACAAGGTAAAATAGTTGAAAGAAAGCCAAGAATACGTACAATTTATGATATTTGCGATATTGTCATTAATGGTCATGAGGCAACTTTTACAGTTGTATGTGCCAAAGGGACTTATATCAGAACACTATGTACAGATATTGGTAAGAAATTAAACACGCTTGCACATATGACAGGACTTGAAAGAACAGGTAGTGGTCAGTTCAACAAGGCTGACAGTCTGACTATCGAGGAAGTAAAGTCACTCGGTTTAAGTTTAAAAGAGTGCATGAGGCCCATTGATTTGTCTTTAGGCTTCAAAAAATCTGTTCATGTATCTAATAAGGCAAAGGAACTGATTCAAAATGGTGTTAAAATTGACTTGATGCGCTATGTAGATTTTAACTTCGAAGATGGTGAGCATGTATTGGTATATAATCAAGACAGATTTCTTGCACTGTCACAATTTACAGATGGTGCATTAAGGGTAACTAAACTATTTGATATTAAGAGGTAGAGATGAAAGTCATTCGTTCTCTAAGTGAATTCAAATTAGAACCATCAGTTGTCGCATTAGGGACCTTCGATGGTGTTCATATAGCACATAAAAAGGTTATTGAAAAGGTGGTTAAAACCGCAAAAGAAAAGGGCTTACAAAGTGTTGTTTATACCTTTTCGAATCATCCTAAAGAGCTTTCTGATGTAGAAACACCTAAAAGGTTGATCACACCTGAGCAGAAAATATCTATTATTAAGAAGCTTGGTGTAGACATATTGATTATGGTGCCTTTTGATGAGACTCAACTCAATATGCAGGCAGAAGTCTTTTTAGTAGATATTGTACTAAAAAACATCAATGCCAAGCATATCATAGTAGGCTATGATTACCGATTTGGTAAAAATGCCAAGGGCTGTGTCAATATGCTTAAGCAGTATCAAGCAGAATATGGCTATGAACTTGAAATCATTGATCCTATCAGAAAAGATGGTATTTTGATTTCATCAACACTTATCAGGCAACATCTTTTAAGTGGTCAAGTCGCTTCTGCAAATGAGCTTTTAGGCAGAAAATATGACATCAGAGGCAAGGTTATTCATGGTAAACACATGGGGAGAAAACTTGGTTTTCCTACAGTAAACCTAAAGACGGACTATGAAATGAGTGTGCTTAGACCTGGGGTTTACATGACAGAAACCATTATTGATAAAAAGGTTTATCCTAGTGTTACCAATGTTGGATTTAATCCAACCTTTAACCAAACTGACTTTAACATTGAAACCTATATTTTAGATTTTGATGGCGATCTGTATGGCGAAACTTTGGATGTTTTATTTATACGTTTTATAAGAAAAGAAATCAGATTTGACTCTCTTGATGCTTTGATAGAAAAGATAGAATCTGATGTACAATTAACAAGAGAATTTTTTGGTCTATAATATTTACAAAAGAATGTAAGTGTGATAGACTTTAAGTCGACCATTTGCTAAGACTCTCGAATCACCGACGTTGTTCCTGGCTTATGGCATATATTATTATGGAGGTGCTTTAGCATGATTACTAAAGAAAAGAAATTGGAAATTATTGAAGAATTCAAAACAAAAGAAGGCGACACTGGTTCTGCAGAGGTTCAAGTTGCGTTATTAACTTACAAGATTAATGACTTAAACGAGCATTTAAAGATCCACAAGAAAGATCACCACTCAAGAGCAGGTCTTTTAAAGATGGTTGGTCAAAGAAGAAACCTTCTTGCTTACGTTAAAGGTAAAGACGTAAATAGATACAGAGAGTTAATCTCTAGACTTGGATTAAGAAGATAATGACTACTAGAGCGCTTAGCGCTCTTTTTCTGTTTGTTTATGTTTTAATTAGGGTAAATATTGGATGATTTGGTTTGTTATCTGCCCTAATTATGTTATAATAATTGGAGTGATTAGAATTTATTTGTACAATCTCACTGGAGTGAGACCTACTTATTGTAAAGAGGACTTATGTGTATAAGTGTTTTTTAGAGTAAGTAGGATAAATTCTAATCCAGTATTTGATGAGAGAACAGCTCTCAAGGAGGATTTATGAAAAGAAATATTAAAGTGTATGAAACGACACTTGGCGGCAGACCTTTTGTAGTAGAATTAGGTCGTGTGGCTAACTTATCAAGCGGTTCTGCAATTGTACGTTACGGCGATACTGCAGTACTTGCTTCAGCAACTGCTTCAGCTAAACCGAGAGAAGGTATTGACTTCTTCCCACTAAGTGTGGATTATGAAGAGAAAATGTATTCAGTAGGTAAGATTCCAGGAGGCTTTGTTAAAAGAGAAGGTCGTCCATCTGAAAAGGCAATCTTAAATGCTCGTCTAATTGACAGACCAATGAGACCTATGTTCCCAGATGGTTTCTTCAATGAAGTACAATTAATTGTATCTGTATTATCAGTAGAGCAAGACAACGCACCTGAATCAATTGCTATTACAGCTGCATCTTTAGCGATTGCTGTATCAGATATTCCATTTGAAGCAACTATCGCTGGTGTTGTAGTAGGTTACGTTGATGGTCAATATGTGATCAACCCAACTGTTGAGCAAATGGAAAGATCTAGACTTAACTTAACAGTAGCTGGTACTGAAGAAGCAATCGTAATGGTTGAAGCTGGCGCTGATATTTTATCAGAAGAAGAAATCTTAGAAGGTATCATGTTCGGTCATGAAGCTATTAAAGAACTTGTTAAGTTCATTGATATGATCAAGGCTGAATCTGGTAAAGAAAAGATGGAAGTTCCAGAAATCGTTGTTGACGAAGAATTAAAGAAAGCTTGTTTTGATTTTGCATATGACAAAATGAATGAAGCTATTAGAGTTCAAGGTAAAAAAGAAAGAAACAAGGCAGTAGATACTATCAAGTCAGACTTGTTAGCACACCTTGCTGAAGATTACCCTGAAAGAGAAAGAGAAATTGCTGGTTTCTTTAAGAAAATTGAAAAAGAAACTGTAAGAAAGATGATCATTCAAGAAGGTAAGAGACCTGATGGCCGTGCTCATGATGAAGTAAGACCAATCGAATGTGAAACTTCATTATTAGCTAGAACACATGGTTCTGCATTATTCTCAAGAGGTGTTACTCAGGCTTTAACAATCACATCTGTAGGTGCTTTATCTGAAGCGCAAAGAATTGATGGTTTAGGTATTGAAGAAACTAAGAGATACATGCACCACTATAACTTCCCACCATTTGCAGTAGGTGAGACTGGTTTCATGAGAGGTCCTAACAGAAGAGCAATCGGTCACGGTGCCTTAGCTGAAAGAGCATTAGTACCAGTCCTTCCAAGTGAAGAAGAATTCCCATATGCTATTCGTTTAGTATCTGAGATTGTTACTTGTAACGGTTCATCTTCAATGGCTTCAATTTGTGGTTCATCTATGTCATTAATGGATGCTGGTGTACCTACTAAAGCACCTGTTGCTGGTATTGCTATGGGTCTTATGCAGTTAGACGACAAGATCGCTATCTTAAGTGATATCCAAGCAGTAGAAGACTTCATGGGCGACATGGACTTTAAAGCTGCTGGTACTAAAGATGGTATGACTGCTATCCAAATGGATATTAAAATTGATGGTTTATCTAGAGAACTTTTAGAGAATGCTTTAGAGCAAGCTAGAAAAGGTAGATTATTCATCCTTAACGAAATGGATAAGGAAATCTCAGAAGCAAGAGAAGAAATGTCTCCATACGCTCCTAGAGTATTTAGCATGCAAATCCATCCTGATAAGATCAGAGACGTTATTGGACCAGGTGGTAAAGTTATCACTAAGATCACAACTGAATGTGATGTTAAGATTGAAATTACTGATGAAGGTTTAGTATTAATCACAGCAGTAGATGGCAAGGGTGGCGAAGAAGCTAAGAAGCGTATTGAAGCGATCGTTAAAGACATCGAAGTTGGTGAAGTATACACTGGTAAAATCGTTCGTATCATGAAGTTTGGTGCTTTCGTTGAGTTATTACCAGGTAAAGATGGTATGTGCCATATTTCTCAATTAGATACTAAGAGAATTGAAAAGATTGAAGACCACTTCAAGGTTGGTGATCAAATTACTGTTAAGGTAACTGAGATTGACAAGCAAGGTAGAGTAAATCTTTCTAGAAAAGTTCTTTTAAAGGATGCTGAAGAGAAAAAGACTGAAGAAAAGAAATCAGAAGAATAGGTGAAATAATGGGCGATGTGGTAGACTTTAATAAGGCCAAGGAAGATGCTGAGCGTAAAAAGCTTGAAGCTGAAAAACGTAAGGATAAAAACAAGCGTTTGGCTGAAAAAAGAAGAAGATATGACTTGGGTAAACGGTTAAAACCTGTCCACTTTTATATCGGACTGCTCATCGTCATCACTTTAATAATATTAATTACGAGAATACAACCTTAATGGTTGTATTTTTTTATGGTGTTCTGATATAATAGGTTATTGAATATTAAAAGAAGGAAGTGATGTATGTATACAACACACACTTTGAGAAATGGCATGAAGGTAATTTTAACGCCACTTTCTCAATATAGATCTGTTTCTATCGGTCTTTGGGTAAAGACCGGTTCTATAGATGAGGATTCCAAAACAAATGGTCTTTCACACTTTATAGAACACATGCTCTTTAAGGGCACCAAGCATTACAGCGCAAGAGACATAGCTGAGTTATTTGACTCAGTAGGCGGCGATTTAAACGCATTTACATCTAAAGAATGTACATGTTTTCATTCTAAAGTATTAGACCAGCATATCGATATACCAATTAAGGTACTTGCTGACATGATTATGAATCCACTACTGGATGAATCAGACATTCAGAAGGAAAAAACAGTTGTTTTAGATGAAATTATGATGGCTGAGGATACACCAGATGATGTTTCATATGATTTGATAGCCAAAACCATCTATAAAGACGGTTCCTTATCAAGACCTATCCTAGGCAACCAATCAACTTTGGAGCATTTTGATAAGGCTATGATTCTAGAACATATGAAAAAGTTCTATACAACAGATAACATGATCATCTCAATTGCTGGTTCTTATGATCATGACCAAGTAATAGGTCTTTTAGAAGACGCTTTTACGTTAGAATCTTCTAAACATATCCCAAATCCACACAGTCATGCTTTTTATGCTGGAGCTGACTTTATTAAAAGAGATATTGAACAGGTACATTTAGAAGTTGCTTATGAAGGTATGCCTTATGCAAGTACAGATGTTTTTACCTTGGCTGTTTTAAACAATATTTTAGGTGCGAGTGTCAGTTCACGCTTATTTCAGAACATTCGTGAAGCTGAAGGCTTAACTTATACCATTAACTCTTATGTTACCCAATATGAAGCATCAGGTTTATTTTCAGTCTACGCAAGCATGCATGTTTCTAATTTAGAGCGTGTCTGTTATCTTGTTAAAAAAGAAATTTCAGATCTTCTTTTAAATGGTGTTACAATAGAAGAGTTAAACCGAGCCAAAGAACAGTTAAAGGGCAATTATATCTTAGATTTAGAAGGTACAGAAGCCTATATGAACTTAACAGGTAAAGGTTGTCTGTTTCATACAAAAATACGTACACCTGAACAAGTTGAAGAAGAAATCAATGGTGTTACAAATGAAAAAGTTGATGCACTCATTAAAAAGTTATTTACCAACTTACCTGCCTTAGCACTTGTTGGAAGGGTAAATGAATCAATATTAAATAAATGCATAGAAATTTTAGGAGGAGAACATGAAACAACTTGTTAAAGTAATTAATCGATCTAAGAATCCACTACCATCTTATGAGACTGCTGGATCTGCAGGTATGGACTTAAGAGCCAACCTAGAAGAACCAATTACCTTACAACCAATGGAAAGAAAACTCATCCCAACAGGTCTTTTTATGGAGATTCCTATGGGCTATGAAGGTCAAATCAGACCAAGAAGTGGTATGGCTATAAAACATGGTTTATCACTTATCAATTGTGTAGGTACAATTGACAGTGATTACAGGGGAGAAGTAAAGATTCCTATGATCAACTTATCAAATGAAGCCTTTACAATCGAACACGGTGAAAGAGTTGCACAGTTTGTTTTAGCTGCACATGGCATGGTTGAATGGCAGGCAGAAGAGACTTTAAATGATACAAAGAGAGGAGCAGGTGGATTCGGATCTACTGGTAAGTAATAATGAGTATAGTTGTTCAAAAATATGGTGGTACATCTGTAAGAACTGAATCATCAAGAGAGATGATCATCAATAATGTAAAATCAATGATTAAGAAAGATAAACAAGTTGTCTTGGTTGTTTCTGCCATTGGTAGAAATGGTGCTCCTTATGCAACTGATACACTCATCAATATGGTCAACGGTATCGGTATAGAGGCAAACCCAAGAGAGATGGATATGCTTATGTCATGTGGTGAAACCATTTCATCGGTTGTCCTTGCTAACACACTTAAGTTCCACGGTATTGATGCTGTTGCTCTTACTGGCTTTCAGGCGGGGATTTTGACAACGTCTAACTTCAATTCTGCCAATATCGTCAACATCAATCCTGAAAGAATTCTTCACTTTCTAGGTAAAAACAAAGTTGTTGTAGTAGCTGGTTTCCAAGGTATGGACTCTGAAGGTGATATCACCACTTTAGGACGTGGTGGTAGTGATACTACGGCTGCTGCTCTTGGAGAGGCTTTAAATGCTGAATTGATTGAAATCTACACAGATGTAGACGGGATTATGACGGCAGATCCTAGAATTGTTGAAAAGGCAAATGTCCTTGAGTCTGTTACATATGATGAAATCTACCAAATGGCTGTATACGGTGCTAAGGTAGTAGACCACAATGCGGTTGCTATTGCAAGAAGGGCAAGAAAACCCCTTGTTATCAAAAATACTTTTTCATCTGCAGAAGGAACGGTAATTGCAGATGAAGCTCAGTTAAAGGCTATGCTTAAGGAAAGTAAAAAACTCATTACAGCCATCACAAGCCATGACAATGTCATTCAGGTAAACATAGAAGAAGAAGGCTCAAAGAGTGAAGCTTTATTAAATGCCCTTGAGGATCATCAGATTGCCATGGACATGATCAACTTTACACAAGATAGAAAAATCTTTACCGTTGCTCAAAAGCGTATCGATGATTTAACCAAGATCTTAGAAGATCTTTCATTAAAGTATTCTTACTCAGAGGAATGTTCTAAGTTGACTGTTGTTGGCTATAAGATCCATGTTGTGCCTGGCATCATCAAAAGAACGGTATTTGCTCTGACAAAATCGGATATAGAAATACTGCAATCTACAGATTCCAATACAACAATTTCTTTCCTAGTAGGAAAAGACGATGCTCAAACAGCTGTTAAAGTATTACATGAGGAATTTGATTTATAAAAAAAGGTCTACCATCTGGTAGGCCTTTACTCATTGACATATTCATCTAAGAATTTCTGAACTTCTTCATGGTATTTTACACGGTTCTTGTTGATTGAAACAGCATGTCTTGCACCTTCAACGCTGTAGAGGGCCTTCTTGCCATCAAATGCTTCATACAGATCATGGACCATGTAATAGGGTACATACATATCTTCTTCACCATGTATAAACATAACAGGACAGGTGATCTTGTTCATGGAATGAATCACACTGGCATCTTGGAATGAAAACCTGTAAAACATTTTTATGTATTGATTGGCTAGTGGAGTAATCATAGATAATAGGGGATGATGGTCTTCAGAAGACCTGAATTTCATCAAATCAAAGAGGTTAGAATAACCACAATCTTCAACACAAAAGCTGACTCTTGAATCTATTGTTGAAAGTTGCAAGGCAGTTGCAGCCCCCATAGATTCACCATGGACACCAACCTTAGGCTCATCAAATCTTTTCATTAAATAATCAATACAAGACTTAGCGTCTTTTTTCTCATAATAGCCAAAGGTCGTATAGTTTCTATCGCTAAAGCCATGATTTCTATGATCGTATAACAAGATAGAGTAACCATTTTTAATGTAGATTTCACAGTATTTTTTCATACCATCGTAATTAGATGTAATACCATGACACATAAGAACAAACTTGTCAGGTTTATCTTGTAAATACAATTTGCCTTTTAACTTATAGCCGTAATAGGTCTGAATTTTAATATCCTCTTCAGTTAATTGATCAAAAATAAGAGGATCGTAAGTTTTATTTTCAAACTCATAATTCTTGACATAATCATGGGTTAGGACCTTTGGATACACAACTTGTCGTGAATAGTGGACAACCAGTCCTAAAACAGCCATCAAGACTAGTAAAATAACTAATAATAACATAATATCTCCCTTCACTAAATTATAACATAAACATCTAGTTTTATTGTAAACAATGCAAAATTTTGTTATATTTTTAGAGGAGGTCTTTTTATGAAGAAGTCAATACTATCAGGTGCCATTTTTTTAACCCTTATCAGCATCATATCCAAATTCATAGGGATATTCTTTAGGATTCCAATGACCAAAATCATTGGTGCTGTCGGTAATGGTATCTTTACTTTTCCAATACAGTTTTTTGCACCTATAATAGCCATGATTGCAGCACCATCAGTTGTTATAGCAAGAATGGTTTCAGAAACAGATTCTGACGTTTATAGGACTAAAATTTTAAAAGTTTCAAGAAGCTTTATGGTTCAGTATGGACTTATCGTCACTCTTATTCTGATTGTGATGGGACCGATTCTAACACAAACTGTTTGGCCAAAAGAGGTCATCTATGCTTATATGGCCTTATTACCAGCGCCTATATTTTTAGCACTTACAACTACTTATAAGGGTTATCATCAAGGCTTACAGGAAATGACACCTTTAGCCATACAGCAATTTGCTGATGGCATCGGCCGACTGATACTCGGACTGGGTTTGACACTTATACTTATTCAATTTTCTATACCTCTTGGTGCAGCCGGAGCAACCTTTGGTACAACAGCAGGTGCCATGACAGGCTTTATATGCCTCTATATACATCATAAGAGGACACATAAAATCTTAAATGTAACCATATCTCAGAACAATAAAAAAGACATTAGAAGTGAGCTTTTCAGGGCTTCTTTACCTATCACCATATCAGCACTGGGTGCCAATATGATGGGTTTTATAGATGGTTTATTGGTACAGTCACGTTTATCTGGTATCGGCTTTACATCTGCAGACATACTGACTTACAACGGTATCTTATCCTCTATAAATACCATTACAAGCATTCCACTGGCCATAGCCATTGCCATCAGCTTAAATGCCTTACCAAATATAGTTGCTGCTAAAAACTATGGCAAGGCTTATATGGCAACAAGAATGCGGTCTGCTATGATTATGATTGTTTCAATTGCCATACCAAGTGGCCTTGGTTTGTTTATCGTTGGAAGGGACTTATTCCACCTCTTTTACTCAACACTGCCTACAGACCATTACTTGATGAACATTGCAAGCATCAGTGTAATATTTATGATGATTAATATGGGCCTTACAGCTATTTTGCAAGCCTATAAACTTGAAAAAACAACAGTTAGAAACATGTACCTTGGTGTTCTTTTAAAGTTTGTAGCCACTTTTGTCTTATTGGGCCTACCGTCACTCAACATTCATGGTGCTGCACTAGGAACGTGTCTTGCTTATGGCATTGTAGTGGTCTTAAACCTACTTTCTTGTATCAAAGCCGGCTTTAAAGTGGATATAAAATACATGGTTATGGTACCTATGGTGTCTAGTCTAATCATGGCAGCAATTGTTTACGTGATTGTTTCCTCTATTTCTGGTATAATAGGTACGTTCATAGGAATTCTTTCAGGCGGTTTTATATACGGCATTTTAATGCTGGCATTTAAAGTAGTTGCCTTAAAAGACATACCATTTATAAAAAGGTGGTTTTAATGAAAAAAGCACAAATTGTATTTTTTCTAATGATTTCCTCCTTAATCACCATGATCATCTACGATCAGGTACAACAGGTACCACTTGATGAAGAACCACCTGTTGAAAAAAAAGTTATTCGGGTAACCATTCCAGAAGAAAAGGAAATTATCCCAGAATTTGAAGGAAAAACATTCGAAAAGGTATTTACTGTTAACAAAATAGATGACATCATCTATAATAGAATTAACACGCTCTCTTACAAGGAGAATGACTATATAGAAATTGAAGATTTAAGGTATCTTAAAGTATCCTATTGGGGATTTGATAACAAGAGACATTATGGCGAACTCATCGTTCATGCGTCCCTAGCTCAAGAAGTCATAGACATTTTTAAAGACTTGTATGACGCAAAATATCCAATAGAAAAAATAAAACTAGTAGATGAGTATCAAGCAGATGACAACCTATCAATGATAGACAACAATTCATCGGCTTTCAATTTCAGATACATAGCTGGTAGTAAAAAACTTTCAAACCATGCCTTTGGTATGGCCATAGATATCAATCCTTTACAAAACCCTTATGTCAGCTCAAGTTCTGTTCAGCCTCTAGAAGGTGAAAGATATGCTGATAGGTCATTGGATGAAAAAGGTATGATTCAGATAGGTGATGCCTGTTATGAAGCCTTTACATCAAGGGGATGGACCTGGGGTGGAGAGTGGAAAAGTATCAAGGATTATCAGCATTTTGAGAAAAATACAAATGAGAACTAGCAGGAGGCTGTATGCGAAGACTACTTTTGCATGAAGTAGAACAAGGCATGGTCATTGGTGAAGACATCTATAATAACTTCGATGTTATGGTTGTGGCCAGTGGTAGTGTTATAAATGAAAGCATTATGGATCTATTGGATAAAATGGATGTTTTTGATGTGGCCATTTATGAAAAGAGCATAGAAGGTAAAAAGAAGGTTTTAAAAGTTGACAACACCGTTCAAGCGACTTATAAGGATACGGTTACATCCTTTAAAAATCTTTTTAACAATGTAAAATTCGGTAAACAAGTGGTTGCTGATGAAATATCTGATCTCTTAACACCTATGCTTGAACAAGTAAAAAACAATCAAATTCTTGCAAAAAGCCTATGGCAAATAGAGGCCTGCGATGAATACACTTATGACCATTCAGTAACGGTATCCATGTCTGCTGCCTTATTGGGTAAGTGGCTCAACCTGCCACAGGACACCATCAATGATTTAGCAACCGCAGGACTCTTACACGATATAGGCAAGTGTAACATTCCTGATGAAATTTTAAAGAAACCGGATAGATTGACTGAAGAAGAATTTAAAGTTATGAAGACACATTCTACTTTAGGTTACTTGCTTTTAAAAAACGGCAAGGGTTTTTCAGATGAAATATTATATGGTGTTTATCAACACCATGAGAAGTTTGACGGCAATGGTTATCCTAACAGATTAAGAGAGGATGAAATCCACCAGTTTGGTAGAATCATTGCGGTTGCAGATGTTTACAGTGCCATGACTTCTAATAGAGTTTACAGATCAAAAATGTCTCCCTTCCAAGTGGCGAGACTGATCATGGAGTATTCCTTCGGTTACCTAGATCCGGTAGCTGTGAATGTCTTCTTGTCAAACATCAGTAATTTCTATGTCGGCACAACCGTTAAACTCAATAATGGTACAATCGGGGAAGTGGTCATGGTCAACAAGGCCGAACCTTATAGACCCCTTGTTAAGGTGGATGATGCTTTTGTAGATTTAGCAAAAGATCATTCTTTAGAAATTACAGCATTAATAGATTAGAGGCGTCATGAAATTAAAATTAAAAGTATCAAAAAATCTTAAAAGAGATTTAAGAAAAGAAGCAGAAAAAAAAGACATGGAACGTATGGATTATGTTCTAAACATCATTAGAGAGCATTTAGATGAGACCAAAGATATTTGGGAAGCTTATGTAGAAGCTTATCCGTCTTTACTTGAAAAGAGACAAATTGCACTGGCTGAACTAAAAGAAAAGTTAGTGGATGAAGCAGATGACATCAAACGACAGACCTTAAAAGCTTTCTATCAAGAAAACCATATGTACATTGATTTTGTCAACAGACAAAGAAAGTTTGAAAATCTGATTATTCCTTTAGAGGATGATGTCTACTATGGTCTATGTCTTTTAGGAGAGAATAAAAAGATGACTGTAGAAAGATTTACAGTAGAATTATTATCAATCAAATCTAAAAACAGCTAAGGCTGTTTTTTTTGACTTCCTTTATTTTGTATCTTTGTTTTAAGAAATCACTATATATGGTATAATTAAGTTTGATATTGGAGGTAATATGGCGACACAAAAAAAATCAACAAGTAAGAAAACCACAGCAAAATCTAAAGCACCAGCTAAGAATACAAGTAAGAAAACTAACAAAAAAGCTACAGGCAAAAATGTAAACTATTATGAAATAAAGCTTATAGGCCTCATAGGCTTTACAGTCTTATCTATTTTAGGCCTACATACGCAGCTTATAGGTTTTTTAGGTGAGTTTATACAAAACATTTATTTCGGACTTTTTTCATATGCAGGTTATGCCTTACCATATATTATATTTTTAGCGCTTTTCTATAAGATAAACAATCGTTTAATAGCTTATAGGGTAAAGACTATAGTAGGACTTATTTTATTATTTTTAAGTATTTTATTTATTGTAAATATCCTTAATTACGATGTTCTAAATACCAAGTATATAGAACCAGGTATCAGTTTATTAAAACTATCATCTTTACAAGACACTTACCTAAGTGGCATTGAACTAATAGGATCAGGTCTAATCGGTTCCTTAATTGGTAAACTCTTTATTTCATTAATTGGTCGTGTTGGCCTCTTAGTAGTCATTGCTATGTTATGGACCATCTCATTCATTTTGATTACAAATGTCAATCTACTTGAATGGATCAAGAACAAGTACCATGACAGTAGAAATAGCATGAAAGAAAATCGAGAAATCAAGAAGAAAGCTAAAGAGGAATATCTAAAGGAATCTGAAAAGCTAGAAGAAGAACGATTAAAAGAAGAAGAAAAAATCAGACTAAAAAGAGAAGCAGAGATTGAAGACAGGTCTTCTGAAAAGCTCACCAAGGCTTTAGAAAAGGTAGATAAGAAACTTAAGCAAGAAGAAGAAGCCCATAAACGTTCATTAGAAGAATACGATGCCATGTTTATGCAGTCACCGACTAAATCTTTAGTGGATAAGCTCTTTAAGAAAACTTCCGTACCAACCAAAGAAGAGATTCTTGAAGCAGCTAAAAAACCACCTATGGAAAAAGACTACGATATTTTCGATACATCTGGTTATGCCTTTGATGAAAACTTTGAGCAAAATCAGATCATCGAATCATCTCCTGATATCTTTGACAACCACCAGGATCTAAGTATTCCTGAAGAAGAGTTAGATATTCCAATCACAGGATTTGGTACATTAGTTGAAGAAAATATCCAAAAGGCCTATGAAGAAGAGTCCTTTGAAGATTTCACAGATGCAAGCATAGTTGATATGCCTGATATGGCACCTATGGAAGAAAATGATATACCTTCTCAAGAGGAGTTAGAGGCTTTCAATACCTTAGATGTACCGGCTACAGAAGAAAAGACCAGCAGTTTTGACCAAGAGTTTATAAAGGCAAGTGAGGGTCGAGAAGGTATCATCGTCACACATGAGGATGATATATTTGAAAATGGTACACCTCTATCTAGAGAAGAACAAGACCAAGTCTCTATGTTTGACCAGATTACTGGTGTTAAGCCAAAGGCTTCTGAAACTCAACATGAAGAAAGTAAGATACCAGATGCGGCTATAGAAAAACATATGAACGAAAGTGTTTTACTGGAATTTGAAAATTACAAGATTCCTTCTGTTAAACTCTTAAATAAAAACACGACTTTAAACAGCGAAGACAAGTCTGCTGTCTATGAAAAGGCCAAACACCTAGAAGAGATCCTTGAAAACTTCAATGTGGATGCAAAAGTAATTTCTATTTCAAAGGGTCCTGCTATAACGCGTTATGAAATTCAATTAAAGCCGGGTACCAAGATGAGTAAGATCACCAACCTAAGTGATGATATTGCCCTTAACCTGGCGACTCAGCAAGTACGTATCGCTGCAGTACCTGGTAAAGCAGCCGTTGGTATAGAAGTCCCTAATGATCAAACATCACTGGTTACTCTAAGAGAAGTCCTAGAGACAGATCAGTTTGAAAACAACGATGCCAAGTTAAGTGTTGGTCTTGGTAAGAATATTGCAGGTACGCCAATAATAGCGGATTTAGGAAAAATGCCTCATATGCTAATTGCTGGTGCAACGGGTTCAGGTAAATCGGTATGTGTCAATACCATCATTACCTCTATTCTCTTAAATGCAAAGCCTGATGAAGTTAAGTTTCTTATGATTGACCCTAAGGTAGTAGAGTTAAATACCTACAATGGTATACCTCACTTAATTTTACCTGTTGTAACAGATCCTAAGAAGGCTTCAGTAGCCCTTAACTGGGCAGTACAAGAGATGACACGTCGTTACAATTCATTTGCTGAACATGGTGTTAGAGACATAAAAGGCTTTAATAAACGTTTTGGTGAAGATAAAAGCTTGTTTATGCCGCAAATTGTTGTTATTATAGATGAGTTGGCTGACTTAATGATGGTAGCACCTAATCAGGTGGAAGATGCCATCTGTAGACTTGCTCAAATGGCAAGAGCTGCTGGTATCCATTTAATTGTAGCCACACAGAGACCATCTGTAGATGTCATCACAGGTGTTATAAAGGCTAATATTCCATCTAGAGTCGCATTTGCTGTATCATCGGCTATTGACTCAAGAACGATTATAGATATGTCTGGAGCCGAAAAATTACTAGGTAAAGGGGATATGCTTTATTACCCTGTTGGTTCTACAAAGCCACAACGTGTTCAGGGTGCATTTATCAGTGACGAGGAAGTAGAATCCATTGTGGATGCTGTTAAGAATCAGTTTAAAGTATTTTCATACGATGAATCATTCCTTTCAAATGTGAGTGCTAATATTTCAACTTCAGACGACGCAAGTGAAGACGACGAACATTTAGCATCGGCTATTAAATTGGTTGTAGAAATGGAACAAGCCTCTATTTCTATGCTTCAAAGAAAGTTTAAAATAGGTTATAATAGAGCGGCGCGTCTCGTTGATGAGATGGAGGATAGAGGGATTGTCGGTCCTTCAATGGGTAGTAAACCAAGAGAAGTACTCATAAGTAAATCAGAATATGAAACAATGTAGAGGTAAAAATGACTGGACTTGTATCCAATAAAGCAATATATGAAGATGTACATCAAGTAATTGTCGATGTTCGGTCGCCAAAGGAATATGAAGAAAATCACATTTTCGGCGCTATCAATATCCCGCTTTTTACAAATGAAGAACGAAGCCATATAGGCACAACATATAAACAAGAATCAACAACTGCAGCCAAGAAGCTTGGCATGACTTATATTTCAACGCGAATTGAAAAAATTGGTCATAGACTCATAGAATTATCTGAAGCTTATGACCGTGTCATCATTTACTGCCAAAGAGGTGGTATGAGAAGTCAATCTATATGTGACTTAATGAACGCACTGGATGTAGAAATCTATCGACTTAAAGGTGGCATGAAAGGCCACAGACAATACGTATTAGATCACTTGGAGCACTTATTTGATAAAAAATCATTTGTGACCCTTCATGGCCACACTGGTGTTGGTAAAACACGTATCCTAGAAGCTCTTAAACAAGAAGGCTTAGATATCATCAACTATGAAGCACTTGCACAAAATGCAGGCTCAGTATTTGGTAATATACTATTTTCAAAAGAACCACCTTCTCAAAAGTACTTTGAAGAACTTGTTTTCCATGCCATTATGACGGCTAAGTCTGACTATATTTTTATAGAAAGTGAATCTAGACGTGTGGGAACCGTTTTGATTCCAGAAATCTGTATGCAACAACTTGAAAAAGGCAAACATATACTCATCAATACTTCTGTAGAAAACAGGGTACAAAATCTTATAGACGATTATGGTGAGAACAGAGACCATGGGGACCTGGTAACAGCTATTAACAAACTTAGAAAAAGAATCAGCAACCAAAAGGCTGATGAGTTGATTGATTATGTATCTAAAAATCAATTGGCACCGATTGTTGATTACCTCTTGGTTGATTATTATGACCCAATGTATCAATACTCTATAAATAAATATGATTACGATCATGTCATTGAGTATAAAAACATAAATGAAGCAACACAAAGTATACTTGATATTTATAAGAAAGGAATTTAAATGCGCAAAGTATATATAGAAACTTTAGGATGTCCTAAAAATCAAATCGACTCAGAGATGATGTTAGGTCTCCTAAGCAAGGACAGCTATGGAATTGCAGAATATCCAGAAGAGGCTGAGATTATCATTATCAATACATGTGGTTTTATCGAATCTGCTAAAGAGGAATCGATTATGACAATCACAGATTTTATGACTTTAAAAGAAGAAGCAAAATGTGAAATCTTTATTGTTGCAGGTTGCTTAGTAGAAAGATATGCAGATGAACTTAAGAGTGAACTGCCTGAGGTAGATATCTTTATTGGAACAACAAAGTTCCCATTAATCGTTAAAGCCATAGAGGAATATGAATCAGGTCATGATCCAATTGTAAATATTGGTGATATTGATATTTTAATACCTGAAAACCTACCTCGTGTAAAAACAACACCTTCGTATACAGCTTACTTAAAAATATCAGAGGGCTGTGACAACAATTGTACTTACTGTATCATTCCACAATTAAGGGGTAAATACAGATCACGTCACTTTGAAGACATTGTAGAAGAGGCTAAAAAGCTGGTAGCTTCAGGTGCTAAAGAATTGATTGTTATCGCACAAGATACCATTAGATATGGTAAGGACCTATACGGTAAAAACAGATTGGCTGAACTCTTAAGTGAGATTTGTAAAATCGAAAACTTACAGTGGGTTCGTGTTATGTATGCATATCCAGATGAAATCGACACTGAGCTTATTCAAACTTTTGCAAAAGAAGATAAGCTGATCAACTACATCGATATGCCTATCCAACACGCTTCTAACAGCGTTTTAAAGCGTATGAATAGAAGAACATCACAAGAACAGATTAGAAGCGTTATGGAGGAATTCAGAAAAGCCATTCCAGACATGATGATTCGTACAACTCTAATTGTAGGCTTCCCAGGTGAAACGGATGAAGAGTACAAGGATCTTTACAATTTCATAGAGGAAATGAAGTTCGGTCGCCTAGGTGTCTTCTCTTATTCAAAACAAGATGGTACACCTGCTGGTAGAATGAAAGATCAAGTTGATGAGGACATTAAGCTTGAAAGACAAGCTGGTATATTAGAGCTTCAACAAGGCATCTCTTTAAACAACAATGGTAACTATATGGGTAAAGTCATAGAAGTACTTGTAGAAGAGAAGATTCAAGATGAAGATGTATATATGGGCCGTGCACGATTTGATGCGCCAGAAATTGATGGTCAAGTATATATCAACACCAAAGAAAGTATTGAAATTGGTGAAATTGTATCTGTTGAAATTAATGATTTCATGGAGTATGATTTAATTGGAGGGCTTGCAAATGAATCTAGCAAATAGACTAACATTATTACGTGTAATTATGATTCCATTCTTTGTATTTTTTCTCTTAAAGGGAGATCCTACAAACATGGCAATCGCAGGAGGCATTTTTATACTTGCTTCTATTACAGATTTCCTTGATGGTTATATCGCAAGAAGCAGAAACTTAGTGACTAAATTCGGTAAATTTATGGATCCATTAGCTGATAAGCTCTTGGTGATGTCAGCTTTTATCTGTTTGGTAGAACTACAGATTGTTCCATCATGGATTGTAATTGTTATTCTAGCTAGAGAATTCATTGTTTCTATCTTTAGGGCTATTGCAGCATCTGAAGGTATTGTCATAGCAGCTGGTAAGCTTGGAAAATACAAAACTACAACTCAAATGATTGCTATCATTTTATTGTGTTTTGGCAACTTCCCATTTAACAGCTTAAATATCCCAGTCGATCAATTCTTCTTATATCTTTGTGCCATATTAACAATTTTATCTGGCTTGGATTATATCCTTAAGAATAAAGAAGTTTTAAAAGAAAACTAATCACTCGGTCTAGGCCGAGTTTTTTTGGAGGTTTTATGAATATTTCTATATTAGCAGTTGGTACAGAACTTCTTATGGGAAAAACTTTAAATACCAATGCTACAGAACTGTCAAAGGCAATTAACCAACTAGGTCATGGTGTCAGATACCACTTGACCATAGGTGATAACCCTGAACGTTTAAAACAAACACTTGAGTTTTTACTCTCTGTTTCAGATATGGTCATTACAACTGGAGGACTAGGTCCTACCCAAGATGATCTGACTAAAGAAACCATCGCCTCTGTCATGGATAAAAAACTGGTTCTTGACCAGAAAGCCCATGACATGATGCTTGAAAGATTTAAAAGCTTTAATGTCAAAATGACTGAAAACAATGTCATACAGTCTTATCTACCTGAAAATGCCATTGTTATGTATAACGAAAAAGGCACAGCGCCTGGATTTATTAGTGAAAATGATGGTAAATATGTGGCTGCACTACCTGGACCGCCTCGTGAAATGCGTCATATGTTTGAAAAGAGTTTAAAAGCATTTTTAAAAGACAAAAGCCAAATGGCTATTGTATCTGAATATATCAACTTGTTCGGTATTGGTGAATCGACTGCTGAAAATAAGATTGATGATATCATCTCTGAACAAACCAATCCAACCATTGCGATTTATGCAAATATTGGCCAAGTCAGTCTAAGAGTCACTGCTTCTGCAGAAAATGAAGAACAGGCTAAAGAACTACTAGAGCCAACTGTCCAAAGAATAAAAGACCGTTTAGGTGACTATATTATTGGTTATGGAGAAAAATCAATTGTAGACTATACCATAGAGGCCCTTATGTCGCATGATTTATCACTTTCTCTTGCAGAATCTTGTACGGGTGGTATGATTGCCTCGGAGTTTGTTAATTTCCCTGGTGCCTCAAATTTCTTTGATAGATCTTATATCACCTACAGCAATCAGGCAAAAGAGGACATGATCGGTGTTTCAAAGACCACTTTAGAGACTTATGGCGCTGTTAGCCCTGAAACATGTAGAGAAATGGTTGAAGGGGTGTACGCTCAAACAGGTTCGGATGTTTGTTTGGCCGTAACAGGTATTGCAGGACCTTCAGGTGGTTCTGAAGAAAAACCTGTCGGTTTGGTTTATATCGGTATTAAAGTAAAGGATCAAGTAACTGTTAAGAAGTATCAATTTACAGGTGACCGTTTTGTCATACGCAAAAGATCACTTTTATCTAGCATGTCTATGATTTTAAATCACATTAAAAGCTTGTATTAAATTGTAAAATTATGTAAAATAGTATTAAATAAAATACTTGACGATGTTTGTAATATGTTTTATACTTAATTAGAACAAACGTTCGCGAAAAGGAGACATTAAATGAATGATAAATCGAAAGCAATAAATAATGTATTAGGACAAATAGAAAAACAATTTGGTAAAGGTTCTATCATGAGACTAGGTGATGAAGACAACAAACTTCATGTAGAGACTATTTCAACGGGTTCAATGGAACTTGACATTGCTCTTGGTACAGGTGGTTTACCACGTGGTAGAGTTGTAGAAATATATGGACCTGAATCTTCAGGTAAGACAACTTTAACACTTCATGCGATTGCTGAAGCTCAAAAAGCTGGTGGTGTGGCTGCATTTATAGATGCCGAGCATGCATTAGATCCAGTATATGCTAAGGCCATTGGTGTTGATGTAGATAACTTAATCGTTTCTCAACCAGATACTGGTGAGCAAGCTCTTGAAATCGTTGACGCTCTTGTAAGATCAAGTGCTATTGACTTAATTGTTATTGACTCGGTTGCTGCACTTGTACCTAAAGCTGAGATTACTGGTGAAATGGGTGACAGTCATATGGGTCTTCAAGCGAGACTGATGTCACAGGCCCTAAGAAAACTGACAGGTATCATCAGAAAATCGAATACATGTGTTGTATTTATCAACCAGTTAAGAATGAAAATTGGTGTTATGTTCGGTAATCCTGAAACAACAACAGGTGGTAATGCACTTAAATTCTATGCTTCTGTTCGTTTAGATATTAGAAGAATTGAATCAATTAAGCAAGACAGTGAAATTGTTGGTAACCGTGTAAAAGTGAAAGTTGTTAAAAACAAAGTTGCACCACCATTTAAACAAGCTGAGTTTGACATCATGTATGGTGTTGGTATCTCTAGAGAAGGTAGTGTTTTAGATTCCGCTGTAAACGCTGAAATCGTTAAAAAGGCTGGTTCTTGGTTTAGCTATAATGAGCAAAGACTTGGACAGGGTCGTGAGAATGTGAAGAAGTTCTTAAATGACAATCCTATACTACTAGAAGAACTTGAAGAAAAAATACGAACATTTTATAATATATCAGGCGAAACGTCTGAAAATGAGTAATTGTAAGAGTCGAGCCTAGCTCGATTCTTTTTTTTAGGTCCTTTTAGTCTTAAGTATTGAAATTACTCGCTTTGAGACTTTTCTATTATTTCAAACTATCTTGACATTGGACATTAAAAGAGATAAAATATAAAAGAATTGGTATATATCTTTTTATGTGAATTTACACAATAATTTATTATTTAAATTTTACAGCCATTTAAGGCGAATAGATATAGGGATTTGTCCCACAATTTAATATAGATTTGGAGGTGGATGCAATCGATAATCAAATATTGATGTTCGGCCTTCCTGTTGCTGGTATTGTTATCGGAACCGGAGTTGGCTACGTTATAAGGAAAAAAGTTGCAGAAAAACAAATTGGCAGCGCTGAGGATAAGGCTCAAGAGATTGTGAAAACAGCAAGACTTAGAGCAGAAGCTGCTAAAAAAGAAATGATCATCGAGGCAAAAGATGAAGTTCATAAGGCTAGAGTTGATTTAGATAAAGAAATTAAAGAACGTCGTAATGAAATTTCAAGAGCTGAGAGAAGACAAATTCAAAGAGAAGAGAATCTAGAAAAGAAACTTAACTCTATTGATAAAAAAGAAGATCAAATTCAAAGAAAAATCAAAGAAACAAATGAGAAAAAAGAGGAAGTTGAGAGACTACATCAGATTCAAATGACTGAACTTGAAAGAATTTCAGGTTTAACAAGAGATGAAGCAAAGACTCAACTACTTAATGAAGTTGAAAAAGACATTCGTCATGATTCTATCGTGATGATGAAAGACATTGAATCACGTGCTAAGGAAGAAGCAGAGAAAAATGCTAAAAACATCCTATCATTCGCGATTCAAAAATGTGCAGCAGACCATGTTGCTGAAACAACTGTATCAGTTGTAAACTTACCTAACGATGAGATGAAAGGTCGAATCATTGGTAGAGAAGGTAGAAACATTCGTGCATTAGAAACATTAACTGGTGTAGATTTAATCATTGATGACACACCTGAAGCGGTTATTCTTTCATCGTTTGATCCAATCAGACGTGAAGTTGCAAGAGTTGCTTTAGAGAAGTTAATTGTAGATGGTAGAATACATCCTGCAAGAATTGAAGAAATGGTTAACAAGGCTCAAAAGGAAATTGATGCTCAAATCAAACAAGAGGGTGAAAACGCAACATTTGATGTTGGTATCCATAACCTACATCCAGAGCTTGTTAAACTAATTGGTCGTCTGAAGTTCAGAACATCTTATGGCCAGAATGTTTTAAAGCATTCACAAGAAGTTGCTTACTTAGCTGGCATTATGGCTGCAGAAATTGGTGCAGATGCAAGACTTGCTAAGAGAGCTGGTTTATTACATGATATCGGTAAGGCAGTTGACCACGAAATCGAAGGTACACACATCGAAATCGGTATGAACCTACTTAAGAAATACAAAGAATCTAAGCATGTTATCCATGCTATGAGTACACACCATGGTGATTATGAGCCTGAAACAATTGAAGCTGTACTTGTTACTGCAGCAGATGCTATTTCAGCAGCTAGACCGGGTGCTCGTCGTGAGACATTAGAAAACTATGTTAACAGATTAGAATCATTAGAGAAGATTGCAAATGATAAAGCAGGCGTTGATTATTCATACGCTATTCAAGCTGGTAGAGAAATCAGAATCATGGTTATGCCAGATAAAATTACTGATGATGATATGGTATTATTAGCAAGAGATATTAAGAAACAAGTAGAAGAAGAACTTGAATATCCTGGTCATATTAAAATTCATATGATCCGTGAAACAAGACATGTAAACTATGCAAAATAATGCATTTATAGATAAAAAGCCATTTTTGGCTTTTTATTTGTTTACACATAAAGTATGTGGGTAACAAATTAATAGTGATAATATACTAAATAATTGAAACACTATACTTTATAGTAAGGAGGCATTATAATGGACGTTTTAAAAGTATCATCTAAGTCAAGCCCTAATTCTGTTGCAGGCGCATTGGCAGGTGTCATCAGGGAGAAACAAGTTGCTGAAATACAAGCAGTCGGTGCAGGTGCTATCAATCAATCGATCAAGGCAGTCGCTATTGCAAGAGGATTCTTGTCACCTTCAGGTATAGAAATTGCTATTATACCAGCATTTACGGATATAACAATTGGCGGCGAAGAAAGAACCGCTATCAAATTAATTGTCAAACAACTGTAGTCTACTTCTAGTAGACTCTTTTTTTATTGGCTCTTTGTCAAATAGTGTTGGTGGAGAGTAATTCACAAATTTAAATGTAATTGCGGTTTAGGGCTAATAGTCTTAAACCGCTTTTAGTTTTAGCATTCCTTGTGTGATGAGTATTCTGTTTCGAAAGTGCACATAACTTCTATAAC
>NZ_VANV01000033.1 GCF_022496765.1 Acidaminobacter sp. JC074
ATTCATATCCATATTCGGATCCTCCTTATGATTCATTTATTCTGGTTGGCGAACCATCTTAATCGTATCATAAGGAGGTAAAAACACCGCTCATAGCTAAAGCTTTTTAGAACCACTGGTCGAACCAGTGGTTTTCTTTTTACAATAAAAATCTAGCCAGGCTAGATTTACATAATACAAAGGTTATCATCTAATTTTTTTGAATAGATAATTAGCTGCTTGTAACTTGTACTTTGGACCCTTCATTTTCTCCCTTACCTCTTCTACATTGATCTTTCCTTGTCTTTTAAACTTAAAATATTCATCCAAATTACTGGTAGATATCTCGCCAGAAATGACGACGCCAACAAGTTCAAATTCATCGTCACAAAACGCCAGAGTTGCATCCCCATGGCTGTCATTACAGAGTAGAATACCATCTTGTTTTAAATACCTCTTAGTTGCTTGACCAACAAATCCTGCAAACTGAGAAATAATCAAATCGACATCCTTGATAGGAAGTTCTTCTTGATAATCCATACCATAGAATAAGATTTCACTAGATTCTAAATAATCTTTTTCCTCATTGATAAAAGTATAAACCTTTTGCAAGTCTCTAAAATATTTTATTGCACCTTTGAAATGATCAACATAAATAACCTTCGGTATAAATAGAGAAGGTCCAATATCAATAAAAGAACCAGGGTAAAGGGCAGTTTTTATATTGAAAGTCTTTGCAACTAACTTGTATAAATCCCTTCTATCTCCTATTTTATCGTTGTATGCTTGATACTCATAAGCTTTATCATTCATCAAATGTCCCTCTATTTTCTTAAGCTTCTTGAACCATGTTTAATAATCCAAGTAGATGATTTAGTCAAACCATCTTTTTTCCACTCTTCAATGATTTCATGAGCAAGTTCAGGGTTTTCTTTCATCAAGTCATTAAGATTATTGCCAATAGACTTCATGACAAATTTTTCATGATCGTCCTTCAAGTTAGTGAGGACTTGTTTAAAAAGCTTTATTTCTTCTAATGCAGCCAAACTCTTTTTTGCCCAAGGAAGTCTAATACGCATGCCTTCACTTGCCAATCTACGTACATGTACATTATCATCTTTGCTCCAATCAAGAAAAACTGTAAGAAGTTTCTTTGGATTGTCATTTAGCAAAGGCCTAACCGCAAACTCACCTGTGTAGCGTTTGGTCAACTCATATATAAACTCTAAAGTGATATCCCAGTTTCTTAGACCATGTCTTTCAACATATCTGCCTACGGGCCATAACCACCAACCTTCAGAAAACATTCCCTCAGGCTCCAAAAGTTCAGGTCCAAGTAGCTTGGTAAATAGTTTAACATTCTCCTCATAGCTGCTTGATAAATACTTTTCGAAAGCATCCACAAAAATATCTTGTCTTTGCATGAAACTCTTATCATCTAATCTATCTACTACATAAGTAAAAAATGTATTTCCATCAAATTCAGGATAATAAATCAAAATTTTATCAGCTAATAACTTGGCACAGTCGCCATCATAGTAATCCTTTAATTTCTTCGCCATGCTTCACCTCCATTGGTTCTTGTTACTCATCAAGAAATTTTGATGTATCATATAGACTTTACTTTATAGTGACACACAATTGCATTGTGCACATAGTTTGTATGTTATAAGTATTTTACCCAGGTCACTTCTCTATACTCATATAAGAATCTAGAACTCATCGCTTAAATAAAAAAAACGCACATTTTCAGTGCGGTTCTTTCATTACACATCCTTTATCAAAAATATTTTATATAACATAAGTTGTTATCATAAAGATCAAAACCATATTTTATACCTAGTGAGGCTTCAAACTCATCTTCTGAGTACAAATCTATCAAGTTGACATTTTTCTCGTAAGCTTTAGAAATAAAGACTTTTAACAGTTCTTCCTTTACCTTGGGATTACCGCTAAATGCAATTACCTCAGTATAGTCATTAGATCCTCTCCCAATGATATGCCCTCTAATTCCCTCATTGAAATAACCCAGTATGATGAAACGTTCTAAGTTATCAGAAATTCTATTAGAGTTCCAATAGGTATCTTCATCTACATGCTTTTCAATCCAGTCAAATATAAGGTTACGATTACAAGTATTTATCTCCTCTATATGGTCATCAGAGTATGAATACGGACAGGTCTCTAGCTTAAGCATTTGAGCCTCCTCTTCTAATCTAAATCCCTTATTCTCATAAAAGTCAATTGAAAGCCTGTGTTCTTTGGCAGTGTTAACATACAACTTGTAGCCTGGATAGTTTTCTTTTAGATAATTATAAAGACATTCTGAAACTGCGTCATAGTCATAACCATAAGGGCCCTGAGTATAAGCTATGTAGAAATCCTCTTCAATCACGTTAACAGGCGAAAAGCCTTCAAGCTTGCCACCTTTTTCTACTAGTAGTATATCGTGTTCATCACTTCTGATATACCTTTTAAATCTTTCATACAAATCATGTCTGCTTACATCAGCTAATAATGGTCTGCACCTTGTATTTACATGTCTTTGCATATCATAAGCTAAGTCTACAGCCTTATCTAAATCTTCTATTGTTGCTTTCACTACATTCATTATTATCTCCATTTTCAACTATATTTCAGATAGATTTTAGCATCATCAATTATAAACCTAGAATCACTATCTCCAATGTTTCCTTTGTAGATCTGAAACTTTTTATTGGTATCAACAATTGTCTTTAGTAAAGTCTTAGAATCTGCTTGTGCTAGCTTATCAATTGTATCATAACCACCACGCACAAGGACTGTTGCAAAGGCAGGACTGATATACCTAAGTTCACTTACTTTTAACAATTTTTTAAATGTTTTAATCAGTTCAACATCAACTGCAAGTTGAGCTGCTGCCTCCTCTTCTGAGTGCGATTTTAAATAATCATCTAAGGCCAATGAGTTCTTGATACCCATGTGAATCAAACGCTTCAATAAGTCATCATTCATATCTGTAAAATCTTCTAACTTTCTAGGCTTAGGTATATAGCTAGATACCATTCTTCTTAGAACAATCATATAGTCTAGATCCATACCTGTTTTTTCTGCAAGAACTTCAGCTTTCTTCTTAGTCTTTGACTGAAGATAAAACTCTGACATATTTTCTATCCCGTAATCTGTAAGCAAATCCAAATGCTTGTCTAAGTCCTCTAACAAGACTCTCATACTAGGTATTAAATACGACTCTTTTAAAATAGTCTTAAACTCCTTTAAAGATATTCCTTTTAGATTAAAACCATAAGACATAAACACTCCTTTCTAGACTAAGTCACCTTCTATTTAAGCTCAATCAAACTTCACACTTTACCTTAATGATACCCTGACAATCCACCTCAAAACCTACTCATAAATGGCATTTGCATTACTTGGAACTTGTCTGACATGTTTGATATGAGTCAAAACTTTTTCAGCCTTGTCTTTTGAAAATTCATAGCCATACGCATCAGCTACATACAGGGCTGATTCAACAAACAAATCATAAAAAATAAAAACAGAATCCCATATCTTGTCATAGTCCGCATCTACATATGTGGACTTATAACTTGCCCACTTATCACCATCTAAATACTTTTCAAGATATTTACCGCCTGAACCAAGAGACTTTTCAAAGCCTGTCTTGTGACCGATTTCCCATGATAACATCAAACGTAAAACCACTCTCAACCAACCTTCTGTATAAGACTTAGCAAGTGGCAACTGTCTTCTCCAAAGGGTTTTAGGTATATGAGAGCCTAGAGCAAATAAAAAGGCACTACAACATCCCTGAAATTTTTCTTCAGTTGGTTCTTCGATATAATAAGAAGATTCATTAGAAGGCGACAGATTCAAACACAAGCCATCCTTATCTATGAGGACCTGACTCAAACTGTCTTTTAAGTGGTCCTCTAACTTATCCATCACGTAAAAACTCAAATCAATTCGGTTACCATCCATTAGCTGCATGTTGTAATTGTGATATGAACCATCCGCATCATCTGGAGGCCAAGGTCCATAATTAGGCTGTTCATCAATGAGTGTATCACCAAAATAAGGTACAACATTTTCTTCTAATAAATAAGGCTTTAAATCTCTTACAAAACATGCAACATCATAGTCTTGGAAAATATCTTTATCAATATTAGGGTTAGCCCTTGATCCATTTAGAATAGCCACACGGATCATATCGTCTTTTTCAATAAAAGCTTGAATAAGCTCAAACATCTCTTTTTCAGTTCTTGATTTCACCTATTTTCCTCCTAAACTCTGCACTCGCTAACTCTATAGATCCTACCGAACAAAGTAAAACCTAAAGATTCAGCAATTCTTGTAGAGCCATGGTTTTCAATATCCGATCGATACACTGGCACTTTTTCATCTGGTAATTGCTCAATCAAAAACGAAGATACACTTTTTCCTAATCCCAAACTTCTGTAATCAGGATCTACAATCAGTCCTATATCTGCTAAATCATTTTCTAGAAACCATATGGAAGCTGCAGCTACAAGTCGTTCTTGATCATAAACACCGACAATTATAGGGTCATCTATCGAAACCTGTCCATAGTCTTTATCCTCATTAGAGCATTTACTTAAAAAGTCATTCAAATCATTTTCATCTTCTTTTGTAAGCACTTCATATCTAAATCTAGGATTATGATAAGGTTTGAAATCTTCTCTCCTTAATATGTATTCCCTGTCATACTTACCTTCTAAATCAAACATCTCGTAAGGATTTGCATTTATATTTGCTTCTAAATCCTTTGAATAAGTAATAACTGAACCACTTGGATAAGACCATAAGTAGGCAGAGTTTTTATTGTAGCCCTCTCTTAAAAGCAAACTTAAATCACTTTGCTCTTCTGGCAGATTATGAAACTTCCTAAAACCAAGTTCTATAACATTCATCGCTTTCCTCCTAAAATAAACGTGTCTTATGTATAGTTTAACCTGTAGTTGTGCAAGTAACATTAGAAAAAAGAGTTTAAGCCATTTTACTCATCAATTACCTTATGGTATTTCATAAGGATTTTTCTAGTATGAGATGAAAGAGCTTTAGATCTCTTTGTTATATTATCCACATGAACTATTACAGTATTAGAAGAAGCAACAAGGATATCATTTTGAAAAATATTTTGATAAAAAGTGCTCGCACACTTGTTACTTTAGTTGTGAGTTAGAGCATAAAATTTGAGCTGTTTTGTGTAAAATAATCTATAAAAGGAAGGAACTATTCTGTATGAACTATAGCGAACTATTGTTCGATTTTTTATTGTATTTAACTACTGCGTATGTTACAATTAAATAGGGGGTAGATATGAGTAATATAAATAAAGGAAGAGGATAAGTATATTCTCTAAAATATCATTTGGTTTGGTGTACGAAATATCGAAAAGCTATACTTCATGGCCATGTCGATGAATATGTCAAATTACTCATTTCAAAAATTGCAGATGATCATGGTATTAAAATCTTGGAAATAGAAACAGATCAAGATCATATTCATATGTTAATCGATTGCAAGCCACAACACTACCTACCCAATATTATAAAAGCGTTTAAAGGTACAAGTGCTAGATTTTTGTTTTTAAAATACCCTGAACTCAAAAAAGAGTTATGGGGTGGACATCTATGGAATCCATCATACTTTGTTTCAACTGTCAGTGAACATACTGAAAGCCAAATTGTAGATTATATTCAAAGTCAAAAGAAGAATTGAGGTTTCAATGTCCGGAATTATGAGAGCTTATAGATACAGAATTTATCCGAAGAAGTGGCAAATAGAAATTTTGGAAAAATCCTTTTGGGCGAAAAGATTTGTTTGGAATCATTTTCTAGAGATCAATATGGACCGTTTTGAGAAAAATGAGGGTATTCTCTCGTACAATAAAATGTCTTCTATGTTAACTGACTTGAAGAAAAATAACGATTGGTTATATGAGTGCGAAAAATCTGTCATGCAAAACACATTGAAAGACTTAGTAAAGGCTTATGACTATTTTTTCGATGGTCCTATGACCTACTCAGAAAAGAAGTTAGAAAAGGCTAAACGAACTGGAAAAGTGTTAACTTTTTATGACTTGCAGCGCCATCCAAAGTTTAAGTCACGTTATGATTATGAGCAATCATTTGTAATGAACCTAACCAATAATAACATTGAAGTCCTTGAAAAAGAATGGGAATACACTTCAACCAATAAATATAAGAAGCAAAACTGTAAGATTAAACTTCCAAAAATAAAGATGGTGAAGTTAGCTTATTCAAGACCTTATGAAGGACAGATTAAAAATGTTGCTATCACAAGAGAATCTGATGAGAAATATTATATTTCAATTACTTGTAAAGATGTACCTACAAAACTCTTACCTAAAACACACAAAAGTGTTGGTATAGATTTGGGTGTCCATAAATTTGCCATTTTGAGTGACAAAAATGTAATCGATAATCCAAAGTACTTTCAGAAGAATGAGAAGAAACTTGCAAAGTTACAAAGAAGTATGGACCTAAAGAAAAAACATGGTAAGAACTATAATAAATCTCGTTTGAAAGTGAGTCGTCAAAATAAGAAAATCAAGCATCGAAGGGAAGACTTTCTTCATAAACTTACGACAGATTTTGTTTATGACTATGATTTAATTTGCATCGAAGATTTAAAACCAGAAGAAATGAAAAAAAATAAAATGTTTGCTAAGAGTGTTAGTGATGCAGCTTATAGTACTTTCAGAACATTCCTGCAATATAAAATGGGTCCAGTTCATAAGCAGTTAATTGTTATCGATCAATATTATCCTAGTAGTCAAATATGTCATAAGTGTGACTATCAAGATAAGAGATTGAAAGATGTATCTGTCCGTAAATGGACGTGTCAAGTTTGTGGAACAAAGCATGACAGAGATGAAAATGCAAGTATAAACATTGAGCATGAAGGCTTGAGAGGGTTAAAAGAAGGCATCTATAAATCAATAGCTTAAAAATAAAAACGTCAGGAACTGGCGGGTTAGCTTAGTAAATTAAAAGCCGTTAGGCTTTTGTACCTAAGAATCTCGTGACTTTTAGTCATGAGAGGTTCAAATAGTCCAATGGATGAATTACCAATCCTCTTAACAAGCGTGCCTATTTCAACTGTACCTGGCCATTTGATTTCTGATATATAATCCAGTTCAATCCTAGCAATAACAAAAGAGCTATCTTCATCATGTATCGGTCCTCCTTCATGAAGGTACAAAAGCTCTGTTCTACCAGTTTCAAAGAAGGTAGAGAAGTTGGCATTGTTAACATGGCCTTGTTTGTCTGTATCCCTGTATCTAAGCTTGTCATAAGTCCTCAAGGGAAAATCTGTATATTTCATTAAAACCTCCTAGATCATATTGCCTGTAATCTCAATCTGATTACCATCTGGATCATTAATAATAAATAAGTGGTAGGGACATGCCACATTGATGTACATCATTGGCGTCATATGACCTATGTCTAAATTTTTCAATCTTTCATACTCCTCTTTCAAATCATCTATATAGAAGTTCAATACGACATTGTTACCATACCTTAAATTCATATTCTTATGATAAGACATATAGGTCTCACTATAGACATCTTCTAAAATTTCACCACTCCCCATTCTTTTTGTATCATAGTCTGGATTCCATAAAGCAATGCAGCTACCATGAAAGTCAAATTGAACCCATCTGTCTTCATTCTGTGTGGTCGGCTTCATTTCCAGTAAAGCACTATAAAAATCTATTGATGCCTCCATATTCTTTACAATCAAATAGGTGGATCCTAACTTCAACATAAATTCTCCTTTTTCTTCAAAAATAATAAGTAATATCATTATTTTATCATAAAGAAACTTATATAATTAAGAAAAACCACACCTTTATGATGTGGTAACTTTTTTTAGTTCAGTTTTTCCTTCTCTTAAAAAGAGATAAAAGGGCAATCCAAATGACAAGCCAATGCAACAAGAGCCAATAAGTGATAGCCACCAATATTTGACCTCATACTTTTTTGAATCTACGATTAAAAATACTAGAAAACATAACCATGAGACAATAAAATCAGCGGCAAAGAATTGACTGATTCTATTTATAAACCACTCTGATACAAACAAACTCAGATTCAAACCATTTTCTGATAGCCAAGGTATAAATATCGTAAACGGAATCACACTACCAGCAAGAGCAAAAAATAGATATACTTTTTTTCATGTGTCCTCCCCAAACGCATTGATAAACTCTACTAATACAAAATTATTTAGACCATATTATGAACTCATCACTTGTTTCTTCTCCATTAACTTCTACGGTCAAGACCAAGTTGTTTTCGGTCCATTTCATATCAGTTATCCAGACTTCTTGAGCATTGTATATTTTATCTACATTCAAGTGATTAATTACTTTCATCTTGTCCAAATCGATGACATCCACGTAACATGTCGATTCATCACCGCCAGTGTAAAATGAGTACGCTGCATAATGAGTGCCTTCAAGGGCAACAATTTCACCTACCGAACCATAGAATGGACTTTCAACGAACTTAAACGCCTTGCTTTTTAGGTTGTATGATCCAACTAAAGTATCCATAGCATCAGCTAAAAAAGACTCTATTGAAAAAACAATTTCATTTCTTTCGTCATGATAGTTAAAGCCACTTAAGAAATTTAAGTTTTCTGGTTTCATATAGACGTCCGAATACCAAAGATAACCATCTTTTGCAACCGTTTTTCCCCATACATCACTCAAAGCTTCCTCAATACTGGAGATATCAAAAACAATCTGCTCTCTTTCAAGATCATAAACACCTCTATTAAAGCTTGCGTAAGGAAAGTTAATAAGAGTTTTGCTATCTCTAAGGCCTAACCTAAAGTCGTCACCTATCTTATATGCCTCTTCGTCTTTTATTAGCCTTTTGAATTCCTTTTTTTCTACCATTTGATTTTCTATCATGATGTCAATTGGATTTTCCGGAAAGTCATTATCAAGTGTTTGTCTCTCATAACCAGGTATCTTATCATAAGAAAGCAGTTCTATTGAAATGGTATAATCGGTCAAATCCTTATTCCAAGTACTGATTTCATATTCAATACCTTGATCTCTAATAATGAAGTTCGAAACCTCTATATGATCTTCTAGATAACCTGCCAAATAGTTCATTTGATTTTCTTTTAAATTATAATGATATAAATAATCATCTCTAGACCATGTATCGTTTACACTACCAACGATTAAAATCAGATTATCATCATCTAGCCATCTGACAACCTTAACTCTTTTATTGTAGTATAAATCCGACTGGATTATCTTTTTATTTTCTCTCTCATATATATGATAGATATAGACATTGGTATTCAAGCCTTCTTCAAAAGGTCCTAAATAAACCAATCGCTTCTTATCTGGTGAAATCAAGGGCCTAGATGAAATATTACTATCCAAAGCCTCATCTTTTAAAATGTAGACACCATCTGAGTATTCTACCATCCCAAAGCAATCCATTTTATAGTAGACCTTTTGATCCTTCAAGTTATAGATTAAATCAAAGGCCTTATCTCCATAAAGCATCTTATCATTCTTAAATATCACACCATCTTTCGAAATAAAATTATCTGTATACTTTAAGGAATCTAGCAAATCATTATAGTCATTTTCTAGCTTTTCTAACTGCTGAGATAACTCATGGTTACGATTACTTAATGTCGAGACTTCTTGTCTTAACATATAGTCATTCCAGCTCTGGACTACATTCTTCGAACTATTTTCTTCATTAATCCTATTTAAAGCATCAACTTTCTCATTTAGGTTGGTTATCTGATTTACGATCATATAAACCAACAGAATCACTGATAAGCTGACACCAATTAAAATGTATTGTCTTTTATTATTCAAAATACCCCCAAATCACTAGCTATATATTAACACTATCATATAAGTCATGAGGAAAGTATTAGAATAATATTAAATTGAGATTCATATCTCCTTTAGGAATTCTTTCAAAGCTTCATTGTGTTGAGTAGGGGCTTCTACAAAACCGAAGTGTCCAGCTCGATTTAAGATTTTCAGTTGAGCCGATTTTATTCTTTCACACATATATTTTGCATCTGATGCACTGCATAAAACATCATCTTGACCAGTCATTATCAGTAAAGGAACTGTTATTTTCTCTAATTTATCCCGATAATCAAACTCACCTAAATCATCAAGAAATTCTTCCATCGCTTCTTGAATGTAAACTGTATCTTCTAAGAGTGCATTTACTCTCATGACTGCATCAGACTTATAATCGCTAAAGAACAAGGATAAATGACTGAATACGCCATAGCGTACAACTTTGTTATAATCTAATGCACTCAAAGCCCCCATTCTAAGTGATTCTATAGTTTCTATGACTTCGTTTCTTAAATCTTCTGAATGAATATTAGGTAAAATATTATTAATATTTTGATCTATAAAGTCACTAGAAGGACTGCCTGATAACAAAACAGCACTTGCCAATCCTTGTGGGAAATCTATTATATGTTTCAGAGCAACAAAGGCACCATACGAATGACCAAAAAGTGTATATTTTTTCAATCCTAAAGACTGACATAAACTGAAAATATCTTTAGCATGCTGTGCCAATGTAAGTCTATCAACCTTGCCACGGTTTGTAAGACCATTTCCCCTAAGATTGACAAAAATAAGGCGATAATCTTGTGAAAACTCAGCAAAAAAAACATCAAAGTAATGATGGTCAAAACCTATACCATGGATAAATACGATAGGATGACCACTTCCAATTTCTTCATAATACATGTCTACATCACCAATAGCTTGATACATCCCCTTACTTAACATAAACTCTCCTCTCATAATCAGTTGTTAAGTTCTATGATAAAAATTGACTTAAGCACATAACACCAATCCATTCTCTGAATACCATCAATAGTAATGGGGAAGTGATTTTCACTAGTAACTTAATCCTTAGAAAGCGTCTTACATATGTAGATGGTTAGACCATTAGGATCCTTAATACTAAAACCTATTTCTCCCCATTCATGGTGCTTAAGAGGCATGTCTATTTCAAATCCCTTTTGAATCACTTCATCATAAGCTTTTTTCACATCATCAACATCGATATTGAACCCTATACTCGTGGCATCAGATTTTTTCTCACCAGTCAGTTCGGGTGAAGAAAACTCAAGTAGACATGGCAAATTTCCGACTTTTAAAATGATATATCCTTCTATTTTATAGATCAGTTTAGCATCTAAAGCTGACTCATAAAAAGTCTGCGTTTCTTCGAGTTTCTTAGTTGAAAAACCAAATGATATAGAATTTATTTTCATAGTGAACTCCTTCATATAGTATGCTGCGTGGCTTGTATTACTTTTACCCTTATAGAAATCTCCTATTCAACTTGTTTGGACAATTACGTCGATTATCCTTGAGATTCATCTAAACAACATCCTCGGCTAGAAAAAGTTATTCAGTTACTCAAATAAAAATACTTCCATGTAGTTCGTTCATCTAACGGTCTACTCTGGAAGTATCCTATCTAAGTGGATATATACTTACTCTAATTCATTAAAAATCGCCCATCATATCTTTCATTTCAATTAACATTTTTAAGCTTTCTTGTAAGTCCTTCTTTGGAACGTTTATCGGCATCTTATCAAGAAATGCTTCTAATCCTTTTTCATCACCACTCTCATACAAACCAATTATTGTATCCATTGTTGTATCATCTAAACTGGCAAAAAACATGTCCAACGATTCATTGTTACTCATAAGTTCCTCCCAAATCTAACTCTGATTAAGCAAACATAATAATTGACATACCTAGAAATTAAATATTAAATACTAAAGCAAGGCTTGTCTGTTTTAAACAAACCAGAGTTTATTCATCTGCAACATGATACTTATAAACTAAGGTTCATAATGTCTTGAACATGAAGATTAGAACCATGTTTGTAAATATTCTCAACAAGCCAAGCTCCCCATTTCCCATAGTCATCACCATATGTATCTTTCAACTTTTCATACATATTCTTTGCAATTGTATATCCAAGAACATAATTATGAATATAAACAGGATCAATACTTCTAAAGGAATCATAAGACCAAACTGAAGGATTATTTACTTCAAGCCCTAACTTTGTGTAGTGTTTCACATAAAGGTTTTCTGCATCTCCTATCTTTTCATAAAGGTCCAATTCAAACAAAGAACTGATAGCACATCTGGTGTAATCTATTAACATGATCTCATTTAACTGTCTTCTTTCATCCCCCTCAAGCAAAATTTGAGTCGCAATATATTCTATGACTACAGCCATAATCTCTGAAAGCGAAGATGGTAGAATATTCTTTAATCCATCACCTTCAATCATAGAATAATGAATGGCATGACCTAGTTCGTGAAATAAAGCTAAAACCTCACCTAAAGTACTGGATTCACGGATAAAAACATTGATGTCATTCTTTGAGGTAGCAATAACAAAACTTGCAAAAAGCTCGCTAGAGATTTCTAACTTTATCTTGCTTCTTAAATTTAAATCAAATTTTGTCAAAACTTTCTGTACATACTCATTAGATGAGTAGTTTTCTTTTTTATCACATATATTGTCTAAATCTCTGAACCACGTTGACCATTCTAGTTGATGTTGTTTTATTAATCTTTTCACATCAACTAAGTGCTTATCAAGATGCTTGTTAAGAACTTTTTTTAACTCATCTATAGTTAAACCATCCGAACTCAATATCAAGTCAGGATATGACTTATAATCTAGCGCCTTAGCTACCATATCACGCGCTTTCATTAATGCAATTACATCCTCTTTCATAGCTCTTGCTATCTTAACTTTGTACTTAATGCTACCTTTCTCGACTTCATCACTTATATTTTTCTTATAGTTTTCATAATTATCAATCCTATTAAGTAAACAAGAACAATCTGGACTAGAGTCAACAAATGTTCTAAGAAGAAAAGGATAGGAAATGTCACCATTAGAAAGAAGTTCATATATTCTTTCATCAATAGCAGTTATATCATAACAAGAATCAAATATGTAGTTTTGCATTTGCATCCTGTTTTTCTGATAATATAAGTCCATCATTAAAGACTCTAACTTAACATCCATACTTCTTCTCCATTCAAAACCAAATCCATGATATTATAAAAACCACCACAAAGTTATGATTATATTATCTCAATCAAACATCATTCCTAAATCAACTTTCTCAAATAAAAGATGTGGCTAGATATCTCTAGTATTTTTTATCCATTCTTCACGGGTACTCTTTGCAGTCAACTCAATCCATGCATCCTTAAAGCCTGCTTTTCGAGCTGTATTTTTTGATGCCAAATTGGACCAGGCACAACAATAGAATGGTACGATTCCCCTCTTTAGGATTTCTTGAGATAATAAATAAGTTAGAGTAGATGCAATTTTTTGAAATCTAAACTCTTCTAAAACATCAATGCCTATCTGCCACATTGTTTTGCAATCATTTGTTGCACCTGCAACACCAGCTATCTTCCCATCTACATATGCAGCTATAGCAATCACATCAACACGTTCTCCTGTCCTATTATAATCTAAGGCCATGGTAAAACGCTTATCATCATATAACTCAAGGATTTCGTCTTCAACGAATAACCTTGTTTCAATCTCAGTATTTAAGTCTGGTATATATTCAATATCAGGTAAGAACGATTGAGCGATATGGGCAATACACTTATCTTTCTTCTCTAACTCATTATTTAAAGCTGTTATCTGTGGTGCATCAAAGCATCGATAAATACTCTTTTTATACTTGCTAAAATACTTTTCAATAAACACTTGCATTTCCTCTTCTACAACTGCTACAAGCGATTGACCATAGTATATGAAATTACAATAAGGTTTTTCCTTTAAATAGTTGCGAGCATCACATTTTATCTCACTTGGACTATAGATTTTATAATCCCCCTTTAATAAATCTTCAGCCAATATGTTATAGTCAGCTGCACTTTGCTTAATTGCAACTTCTAATATTTCTTGGTTATTCATAGTTCATAAACTCCCTTCATCGATGTTACATTGTTGAATTGATAAGACTCTATTTTTTTAACAGGACGACATAAGCTTCAATTTCATATGCTTTATTATCAGCATTAAATCTATAAGTATAAGGCTCAAGGCTTAATATATGGTCTCCATAAATATCTCTTATCTCTTTTTCATCAGAATAGTGATGAGGTATCTTTTCTTCACCTGGCATATTATTAAGGAATGTATCTTTCTCGATTTCTTCTCCAACACCATACAAAGCATCTTTCTTAGATGGATAATCTACAAATATCAATCCACCAGGTTTAACAACTCTCAGCATTTCATTCGCATGTAATACCATATCCTTATACGTACCATGTCCTGATACCCAAGAACATAAAATGCCATCAAAAGTATTTTCTTTAAAAGGCATCTTTCTTATATCATGGCGTGACGTTTTTACATCATATCCAAGTCTCTTCACCTTTTTCGCAGTCATATCTAAACCTTTTTCAGAAATATCTGTAGCTGTAACCCGTAGTCCTCTATTACACATATAAACTGTATTTCGGCCTGTACCACAACCTAAATCAAGAACGTTCTTTAAATCATGTTTCTTTAACTAGTCTACAAAATCCTTTACTGGTTCCAGAACTTCTGATTGAACAACGCCTTGTGTGGCGTAGATTTCATCCCAGATCAACTCCCAACGATTCTCCTCAACACTTATGGTTTGATATTGATTGTTTTCTGTTAGCTCTTCTATCAAGTGGTTTAGCCTATCACGTTTTAACACCAGCATCTGTCTTTGAGTTTCAATAACCTTTGCCTCATCATAATCTTTATCAGTCATGATCTTACGGATTTCATTAAGGGTTAATCCTAGTTCTTTAAATATCGTAATCAACTTTAACTTGTTTATATCTTCGTTTGAATAATATCTATATCCAGCTTCACTAAAATGACTCGGTGTCAATATACCTTTCTCATCATAATAATGTAGCGTTCTTACAGACACTTGCGCCAACTTTGATACTTCACTCACAGATTTCATCATATACCTCCTCAAATCCAATTCCTTCTTGCATACTATATGCTAATCATTATGAAGTATCACGTTACGTTAGAGTCAAGTGATTTTCTAAACTTCTGTTATCAATCATTATCCAGAAATACATTTATTTGTGGTAGGGTTCAACGTACATCACCTAACTGAGTTTTTTTCCTAACCAAAGATTCAAATGGTGCGAGGGTCAACTTGCTATTGTACTCACATCATATTTTTACACTCCAAAATGTATAATATGTTTTTGATTCTCCAATCCTATCTTGACAAGACGTAACAACTCATCTAAATCATTATATTTTTTTGTTTTCTTTGCATTGAGCAGAATCTCTTCAAAGACTGAAAGTGATTCTGGCGGAATTATTGTTATACCATAGTATGCTAAACCAAACTCTTTTCTGCTCAACTCATGAAAGTAAGTTTTCATAAGTTTGAGTTCGTTAAATATACTTTGTATCAAGTTATCATCAACGCAAATACACTTATATTTTTTAGGGGTATACTCAAACCCATTCTTTAAATCAGAGTCATTACCAACAATTCCAAATTCATGAGTTAACATTTTAACCTCTTTTCCTAAAATACTTGCTGAAATACCGCAGTTATTTGTGGTACGGTTCATTCTTCTGAATTCTAAAGGCTCTATATATTTGTTCGTATAAGACTGTTAGAGACATACCTTTTGATAAGGTCATGGTTGATAGACTTATATAGTCATCCGAATCACATGAATCTGCCAGTATAAATGCAATATCCGATTTACCTGTTACAGCTAAGTTTTCTAGCTTACTTGCTAGTTCTTCTGATGAAATAGACAGACCTTTTTCGTTTACCAGTATCTTATATGTTTTTTCTTGAATTGATTCTAAGTCCTCAATATTCTTATAAACCACTTGCTTGAGTTTACAGTATCTTGTTAAGCGCTTATCATATTCCTTGATGGCTTGAAGTTGAAATTTATCTTTGATCTTTTCATCTATATATATTTTTATGTTCATGCCTTCACCGCACTTTCTATCTGTTCCATTAAGACAACTTTCATCAATTGATGTGGAAAAGTCATTTTAGAAAATGACAACTGATAGTTGGATCTTTTCATGACATGAGAAGACAGCCCCAAAGAACCACCTATAACAAAGGCTACTTGATTTTTACTCATGATTTGTTTAAACTTATCCGAACCAATCATTTTGCCTTCTATAGCAAGGGCTATCACATAATCATCTGATGATATTTTACTTAAAATACGTTCACCCTCTTTGTCCTTCACCTGAATCATTTCTTTTTCAGAAAGCTTTTCAGGACACTTTTCATCTGCTACTTCAATCAGCTCAATACTTGCAAACTTTGAAATAGTCTTCTTAAAATTATCTATTTGACTTGTATAAAATTTTTCTTTTATTTTACCCACTGTTATTATTTTAATATGCATATTCACCTCTCATTAGCATTGTATCATATGACAAAATAAACCAACAGAGCTAATCTGTTGGCCTTAATTGGTCAAATCCTATTTTTTTAGGTGAATCATAAACTACACCTTTTTTATCAACAACAATAGATTCTATTTGTATGGTTTCAACAGGTGCATCGTAGCCATAGTCGGTATGGGTTTTAACTTGATTCATTTTATCAACTATAGCCATCCCGTCTGTTACCCTACCAAAAGCAGGTACAATTTCATTTAAACTAGGCTCATCTCTAGTCATAATAAAGAATGAACCAGCTGTTGAATAGTCTGTTTTATGATCCGCAGCCATTGCCATTCCTAAGGTTCCTCTTTTGAAGTCTAGAGGATTCTTAAAACCAGGTCTGTTAAACTCACCATTTAAAATATAACCAGGTGTATCATCTGTCCAGTTTTCAGGATGAAGATGATCGTCGCCTGATTGAATAAGTCTTCCTGGCACCACACGCACAATGCTCTTATCCTTATAATAGTCTTTTTCAATAAGCTCTATGAAGTTTCTTACACAGTCAGGTGCATAGTAAGGATACAGCTCAACTTTTACTTTACCAAAGTCTTTAAAGCCAATGGTTACTTCTGGTCTTAATACTCTCTTAAAGAAATCTTGAAATCCCTTATCTAAAGTAGAATTATCAAAGATATAATCTGTTAAGTCATCATAGTAGCTTCCAGAACTGATTTCTACCGACAAGGCATCTAAAGGAAAACCTGGTTTCCTCGTTTTGTGTGGCTTTTCTACAATGTAAAACACTTCTGAGTTTAAATCACTGCCATCGTATTCTATGATATGGTCCTCATCTAAAACTAGACATATAGAGTTATGATAATAGGCCTTTAGCTTACCACCATACTTTCTTGACAGCTTGCTATAATGGTCTATCATTTCCTCATCCGTTAGACTCTTACCGTCAACTCTTCTAATGAACTTGCCTGGTTGGTCACAATCCTCTACATCTTCAAAATAGAGTCCTGAATCCGCTGAAAATACAGGTCTTTTTACTTGTTTGTAATAATGCATGGCCTTGATCCTTGCATTTGACAGTGTATCCTTACCATCTTCAACCGGTTCATCTACATTTTCATCTAAACCCTCTATCTCAATATGCATGTCCTTAAGAATATGCTTCATGTGGGCTATTTTACTTGTGTTTTTTGTGCCGTATACAAACTTCATTTACTTAATATCCAATCCCATAAAAATGGCGTTGATATAGTCACCATTTATCTTCATATCTTTCTTAACAACACCTTCCACCCTAAAGCCCAGTTTCATATACAGTGAAATAGCATTAAAATTATCTTCTCTAACCTTTAAGTTGATTTTCTCACAGTAGTCAGATGATTTGGCCCAGTCGATCATGCCTGTAATCAAAGCACTTCCAATACCTTGGCCCCAGTAAGCTTTTCTAACAGAAACGCCAAATTCGCCGGTATGTCTGGTTCTTATCTTTTTACCACCTGAATAAGATAAGTTACCGATGACCTTGTCGCCATCAAAGGCTAAGAGCATAATGGCATTGTCATCATTTTCTATCATTTTAAGAAACTCAACTTCTTTTTCTAAAGGCATATGGAACTCACCTTCACCGAAAGTTAAGTTATCACTTTCACCACCTACCTGACTGACAAAATCTAGTACAGCCTGTGCATCTGAGGCTTTTACATGTCTGATTAAATATTCCATAAATCTAACCCCCTTTTTAAAAGGTTAAGTCAAAATCAAATAAGAGTCAATGTATTAATACATTAACTCTAAATTATTATGACGTTGCTACAGAAACCAATCTGCTCGCTTTACTCTCGAGTATCTTACTTCTAAGGTTATCAATCTTAGGCAGTCTGTTTAAAAGATCATACTTTCTTGAAGCCTCTTCAGCCATTATTAGATAAAGCATGGCTGAATCATCTTCTTCTTTCATGTAAAAGAGTGTTGCAGACTGAAGATAACAATCAATCATCAAAGTAATGGCAGGTGTTTCCTTATTTTCTTCTAGAAACTCAACAGCCACATTTAGATACTTCTTAGCCTCATCATACTTATCATAGGCTGTCATCAACTTAGATCTGAACAAGTACATATAAGCCTTAGAACAGTTGATAAAAATCAATGTGTTCATCTTAGGAATGATGATACTCAACTCCTCTAACTGTCTTTCTATAGCCATATAATCTTTTTGCTCAAATAAGAGCTCAATCTTATAACAACATATAATGGCTATACGGTCCCAATCATCTATCATTTTAGACATCTTACTTAAAAGCTCAAACTCAAGCATCTTTTCATGTAAAGACATAGAATCTATGTAACGATAATACCTTGTCATGGACCTCAAAAGACCGCTGGTTATAACCTGATAATCTTTAGCAAGGACCTGTATCTTATCGAAGTAAGCTTTTACTTGGTCCTTATCATCTAGAAATTCATACAGGACTTGCAACCAAGACAAGTTTTCAATCCTCAAGTTTATATCAAACTCCAAATGAAAGTCATTGATTTTTCTTTCTATTTCCAATCTACATTTTAAAGCCTTGTTAAAAGCGCCCTTTACATAGTAAATGTCAGCTTGACACAAGTTGAACTCCAAAAGAACATCTAATTCACATTCTCTATACTTGCAATTGTTGGTGATAATTGAGTTTACAAGTCTCATAGAGTTTTCACTGTCATGCAAAATCAAATATGATTTTGCCGCCCACAAGGTCATATCCAAAAGCTCATGAGTATCCATATGTAAGCCGTACTCATCTATTTCATGATAAATATGAATACATTTTTTATAATCATGGTCTGTAAATGCCTGCCTCATACATATGTATTTTTCATTTAGCTCAGCATCAATAGACCTGGTCAGCTCAGATTCAGTGTTTGTTAACACATACTCCGGCACCTTTAAGATCCTCGCGCAATGAGCAATGGCTCTTTGAGATGGTTTTATCAGCTCTCTTTCTATTTGACTCAAGTAGTTGCTACTGAAAGCATCTCCAGCCAAATCTGATTGACTCAGCCTCCTCTTGGTCCTTATACTTTTAATACGTTTACCAACACCCATACTACCCCTCCGTAATCATTTTATTAAAATGATTGAATCTATGACCATATAATTATATGTTCCCCTGCATAGATTTTAATATTTTATGCGAATATTCTGTCATTTTAAAATTGTCGTCTTTTCTTTATTTTATACGCCCTAGATTCCTTTCTCTATCATTACTTTACTTATATTCATTTTAGCATTAAATCTGCTTCTCAAACGTTAAGCTTACTTAATATATTAATTCACTGTAACAATTCAAATTAGAAATAGTAAGACCACTATCGGTCAGGAATAGTGGTCTTAATCATAGGGATTGTACTATTTAAATTTTACTTCCAGTTAGCATCTAGAATTGCTCTAGCCCATGGCCATAGTGCATTTGTGTTAAAGTTCTCTAAGTCAGAAGTGTATAAATCATGATAGTTGTTAGAGTAAACAGGGATAATAGGTACCTCTTTGTTAAATGTTCTTACAAAGTCTCTCCATAACTCTCTGTACTCGTCTGAACCTGTGATTGGATGACAGTTCTCGATGTCATACAATAATTGATCCCACTCTGCTGCAGTGTAAGTATTACCACCAGTAAAACGCGAACCGTTATCAGACGGTTGGCCCCATGGTAAAATCTTATCTGTTGCATATTCTGTTCTAGGGTTAGACTTTACAGCATAAGTTGTACCACCAACAAATGCATGATATTGTCTTTCTTCTGCTTGGTCACCTGTCCAGTGTCCATACATAACTGGCCAATCAAGACCGTGTAATGATACATTGAAACCTAACTTAGAAATGTACTCATCATTCCATACTAAGTTGTAAGTATCAGACCAGAATGCAGTATAAGTGATCTTAATCTCTAAAGGTTCACCCTTCCAAATATACTCGTCGCCACTCTTTGTTAAGTTAGCATACTCACCATCAGTCTTATTAACAGCAGCGTCTAAAAGTTCATGAGCTTTTGCTATATTTGCATCTTCATCAAATCTACCATCAGCATCTAAGATGTCATAGTCGATCAATGAATCTTCAAATCTTGAGTTTCCACCTGTACCCAACATAGACATTTCGTCATCATCATACATCATCCATTGGTTCTTAGAATAAGGACCTTGAGATGAAATACCATATTCACCTAAGAATAATTCGATAACTTTTGGTCTGTTAAATACATATGCAAATGCTTGACGTACTTCTGTTAAAGCAAATGCTTCGAAGTCTGTGTGGAGTACCATTGTACCACCACCATGTCTGTAGTAGTTGTTCATTGTTAAGAAATCAGCATCATTAGCAGCGTCAATTTTCTCAGCTTCTACTGTTGCAAATAACAAGTCAACTTGACCTTGTAACAATTGGTCTAATTCTGTTTCAGAAGGTGTAACCTTAACAATAATCTCCTGGATTGCTGGTACTTTACCAATATAATCTGGATTAACTGTTAAACGTACAAATTCTGATTCTCTAAACTCTGTAAAGATGTAAGGACCATAACCGATTGGATGAGAGATAGTTGATTTAACATACTCTTGTGGGGTTTGACCGGCAGCACTTGCACCTTCAGTAATTGTATCTTCTGGTAAGATCCACTGCTCATAAAATACAGTAGCATCTGTTGTGAAGATAACTTTCTTAAGCTTAAATGTTACAGTTCTAGCAGCTTCATCAATAGTGATTGTTTCAATGTAATCACCTAATGAAGATGTACCACCTGTTGCTGTTAAAGCATCTGAATCCATGTAGAACTCATAAGTGAATTTGATATCACTTACAGTCATCTCTTCGCCATTATGGAACTTGATGCCTTCTTTAATTTTAAAAGTCCACTCAGTTAAATCTTCAGATACAGTTTTTTCTTCAACCATTGGCGAATCGATAATTTCACCTGCAGGGTTATTAGTCATTAAACCAAAGCCCCAAACAAGTCTTCTGATGTCATTGTCATAATTTGAGTTTGACCAACCAGAATAGAAATCGCCATTGAAGTCAGATGTAGCAGCCACGAATGGTCTAACATTAACTTCATCAGTTTCTGTGTCAGTTGCAGCATCGTTATCAGTATTTGTATTAGTCTCTGTAGCAACATCTGTACCTGAGTTTTCAGATCCAGTATTACCGCCACAAGCAACTAATGAAAATACCAATACCAATGCTAACAGTAAAGTAATAATTTTTTTCATTAACTTCCTCCCTTTAAACTATTAATATTTTATTATTGTTAACTTAGATCATCACCTTTATATCTTCACCCCCTTGTTCCAGAAGATATTATGAAAGATGAATCTACTAAGATACAACCGAGATTGTCTTCGTAGGAAGAACTTGTGTCTAGATTATCAACGGTCTAGACATTCGTCAAACGGACTTGTCTGAAAATTCCCTTAATTGTTAACAAACGATTCTTGTCCATAACATAATGACTCCTCTTCCTTCAATAATCTGAAAAATAATTACAATCCCGTAATCATAGACTGTCTGTTTTCAAGGCTTTAAGAGGTTTGATATGAACTTTAATCACAAATACTTCATAATTTCCTTCATAATATATTAAGTTTCAGGGTAAATGTTAAATCTTATTAACAGGTTGCATTTTTATAGAAAATCAAGGTAAAAGCTTTGTTGAAACTAAAAAATAGCTGTTAATCAACAGCTACCTCTTTGTACAGTTTGCCTGTACGCTTATACTTGTTTAATTGTATCTCTGCAACAACCGCCAAAGCAATCTCCTGCGGTGTCCTTCCACCTATGTCTAATCCTATTGGTGTTGCAACTTTATCCCAATTGTCAACTGAATGACCATCTGAAATCAAACGGTCATAACAACCTTTAATCTTCTTTTTAGAGCCTACCATGCCTAGATATCTATAGGGCTTATCAATGGTCTTAACCAAGGCTTCATAGTCATATATATGGGCATGTGTCACGACAACAATAGATGTTTTTTCATCAATGACCATCTCCTCTAGAATGTCTTCTATATCGCCCTCGTAGGTATATGCATCCTCATACTTACCATGTGTCAGGCCTTGTCTATGGTCCATAATATGAACCTCATAATTAAGTGGCTTTGCATAGTAGGCAATGTGTTTACCTAGATGTCCTGCACCAATTATAATCAGTTTATCCTTGCTTTTATATATTTTAATAAAGACTCTTACATGACCTGTACACTTCATGCCAAGCATGTCATCATCATGAGATAAATCATAGGATTTCTCTACAGAAACGCAGTCTATCATGGCCTCAACAACATCGTCACGTGCCATCTTTTCAATGATACCGCCACCAATAGAGCCAGAAAGAACATGCCCCTTTTCATCTACAACCATGGCTGTACCAACTTTTCTCGGATTACACCCTTCTCTACCAACAATGGTGACCATTGCAATAGGCTGATTCTTTTTTTGATATTCTGAGATTATTTCAATCATTTTAGATTCCATATTTACCTCCACAATGAAATCATAAACAATTCTATCTAAATATCATCTAAAGGCAGTGCATGTGATCTTTAGCCTCTTGCCAAGGTACGGTGTAGCCCTTACCTTTAGAACAGAAAATAGAGCCAGATGGATATTCATCATCGGTCACCTTATCATATGAAATATCTTCTATCACTTGATCCGTGTTATGACACGGTTCATAACCGATGACCTTTAAACTCATCCTACCTTTACCACTTGTAATGCTTAAGAGCCTGTTGTTGTAATCTTTAAATGTATAAACAGGTACTCTTGCTATTATGATAACATCATCCCCATCTTGGAAAGTTTCTGCAGTTCCGTGACTGGCAGTAATATCCGTCAGGATTTTCCCCATGTCTGTAAAAGGGACTCTTATATTAGCTTCATATATTGGCTCTAGAAGTATATTCTCAGCTTGCTCCAAACCTTGTCTTAAGGCCCTTATTGTCGCTTCTCTGAAGTCACCACCAGAAGTGTGTTTATTATGAGCTCTACCTGTTATAAGGGTTACCTTTACATCAGTCAGTTCAGATCCCGTCAAAATCCCCCTATGGGCTTTTTCAAAGATATGGTGTCTGACCAGATTTTGATTGCCAACGGTTAAGTGGTCCGTAGAGCAAGTCGATTCAAAGCTTATCCCTTGACCAGCTTGACCCGGCTCGATCTTTAGAATCACTTCTGCATAGTGTTTTAAAGGTTCAAAGTGACCGCAACCTATGACTTCACTTGAAATGGTTTCTTTATAGATAATCTGAGGATCTAGAAAGTTTACTTGGTAACCAAATCTCTCTGGAATCACTTCTTCAAGAATCTCAAGTTGGATGGTCCCCATAATACCAAGAGTAATTTCTTTTTTAGATGAGTAATCAACCATTAAAGATGGATCTTCATCTTCTAGGATTTTCATATCCCTATAAACATCCTTTGGATTTAAAGAAGGATCAAAAGAAAGCTTGGTCACCAGGGTCGGCATCATTTGAAAGTCAATACTCTTTGCATGACCAAAGGTATCACCAACCTTTAAAGATAAACCAACTAAAGCAGCAACGTCCCCCGCTTCAATGGCATTAACACTTTGAAGTTTTGTACCAAAACACTATTTTATGTCTGTGACCTTTTCATCTAAAAGACTGTCTCTTACTGCCAATCTACCTGATGTAAGCTTGACATAAGTATGCCTTAAACCACCATGGTACTTAACCTTATATACAAGGCCTGATACATCATGGCCTGAATACGCTGTAGATGTTAACTGGTCAAGCCTTATCAAGAACTCTTTTATGCCGATGTCTTTTAAAGCAGAACCTGTAAGAACAGGATGAATCTTATTATCAGATAAAAGCTTTTTTGCTTCACTTAAAAAGAAGTCTTCATTTAAGTCGTCTTCAAAGAAAAGAGTCATCAAATCATCATAGTAATCTGCCAAACCTTCATAAGGTATGTCATCAAAAGAAAGTGTCTTTGTAAACGTATGAGCCAACTCCTCTAAGACAGCTTCTTTATCTGCATGAGCTGCATCCAGTTTGTTTATAAAGAAAATCACCGGTATACCCGCTTTGTTTAAAAGCTCGTATACGGTTTCTGTGTGACTTTGTATGCCATCTATGCCTGAAATGACAATAACCGCATAGTCCAATATGTTAATGGCACGTTCCATTTCAGATGAAAAGTCCACATGGCCGGGTGTATCAATTAAGTAATATGTATCCTTGTTATAATCAAAGTAGGCCTGATCTGTAAAAACAGTAATGCCTCTTTTTTTCTCAATATCATGACTATCTAGCGCAGCATTCTTATGGTCCACTCGTCCAAGAGATCGAATCATCCCTGTATGAAATAAGAGCTGTTCAGAAAATGTCGTTTTGCCTGCATCTACGTGTGCAAATATACCTATCGTTTTTTTCATAAGACCTCCATGATTTATGATACCTATAGACCTCTAGAAAGTCAAAAAAATAATCCCGAAGGATTATTCTGGTATTTCTAAAGTCTTTAATTTTTCTAGAGCCTCTTCAAAGTCTTCACCCATATTCTCTGTGAAGAATGGCTGGTTGTAAACATAACCAAAAGTCGTTTTACTGACTGAGCCTTTTAAGCCTCTATCAGCAATGATTTCTTTAAATGCAGCTAATTCTTCTAATAAACCCAAAAGACCTCCTTAAAGCGATCTGATCATATCTTTTAAAATTGCAACCGAGTTTTTAATAGCAAGTGGCGCAAAAGTTTCATAATCCATATGTGAGCCATTGATGGCATTATCTGAAATTGATCTAATAACCACAAAAGGCATAGAGTTTAAGTAACATACTTGACCAATGCTTGCGCCTTCCATTTCACAGGCAAATGCATCAAAGTGTTCACCTAAAAACTTTTGATGTTCAGCTACAGATACAAATTGGTCACCAGACACGATTCTTCCAGTATAAGCCTTAGAGTCCTCTAAGTTTTCAATGGCTCTTTTTGCTATCTTTACTAGGTCTTCATCACATTTAAAATCAAATGTATCCAGTCTTGGAATCTGCCCCAGTGGGTCGCCAAAGAATCTTACATCCATATCATGTTGAACAAGATTTGTTGCAACAACAATGTCACCTGGATAGATGTCCTTGTTTAGACCACCTGCAATACCTACATTGATGATTTTATCAACCTTGAAGTTATCAATTAAAATCTGAGTACATACAGCAGCATTTACCTTACCAATACCACAAGTTACTACTACTGTTTCCTTATCTAAAAGTACACCTCTATAAAATGTCATATTTGCTTTTTCTACTTTTTCCTCTAAAAACATCTCATTTTTCAGTGTTTCTACTTCTTCGTTCATTGCACCGATTATACCGATTCTCATACAGTCACTCCCTCTAATTCTTTTCTTTTATTCTCTACTTTATTTATTTCAAAATGTATGATTAAATAACATACCAAACAAAGGCCCAGAGATACTGGAATTGTAAAGTAAGATAATCTAACACCTATCGTATCATTTAAATACCCAATTAACTTACCAGAAAACATGTTGATGATAGAGCCAGCCATACTGACAATAGAGACAACTCTCATGGCATTATGTTCAAAGACTCTTTGCATGATAAGCATGGTCGTCGGATAAACGATTGAGCAAAACAGACCTGATAATGAAATCAGAATCAAAAGACCTTCATTCATAAGTCCAGTTAAATAAACAACTAATGCCAGTGCTATTGCAATGGTTACACCCTTTAAGTAACCAATTTTCTCTAAGATATAGCCACCTAAAAGTCTGCCTATGGCAATCATAGCGAAGAATAATGAAACATAGGTAGAAGCATCATTTGCTGTATAACCGTAAAATTCTTTCATATAATTTAAAAACCAGTTTAGCGTTTGTACTTCTGCTGATATATAAAATCCTAGACCAACACAGAAAAGTACAATCAAAGGCATCTCATAGTCATGAATCTTCTCTAAGTGCTTTTCAACAACAACCTTCTTTGGCTGTTCAACGAAAACATATAAAACGATACCAAGAATATACATACCTACAAAGACTAAGAATATATGACGCCAGTTAACGCCATATGTGATTAAAAAGCCTGCTACTCTTTGAGTAATGGCTGAACCAACACCGTAGTTAAAATGAAGCATATTCATGATAATGGCTATATAGGCAACCTTAATAGCAGGCACAATGGTATTTAGACCAAGCACCACATAACCTATACCTATCGTCAAAACTATGTAACCCATAATTAACTGGTAGAACTCAGCTGCAAAGGATGTACCGAAAAAGCCAACAGCGCATATAGCCATACCGATAATGACAATCTGCTTTTGATTCATCTTTTTTGATTGCTGACCAGCAAGGAAAGTACCAATGACATAAGCAAGTGTAGCAAGCAGTAAAAGTGTGCCTATTTGGTTGTCTGTTACATTAAAGTCAAGCTTAAATGTTGGGATTAAAATCCCCCTGATGCTTTCTGTTACCGCTAATATAAACATCACTACAAAGGATGCTACAATGGCATATATCTTATGACTTTTTTTCATACCTGTCTCCTAAAATTATTTTTCTCATCTATCATACTTCTTCATGAAGAAACATGCAAGTTTCCTTATTAAATTAACTAAAAAAAATAGGGCTTTTTTAGCATCCTTAACAAACATAGGCCTTAGATTTGAATGATATCTCTTACCGTTGTATAATAAATCCAGAAAGAAGGCACTATGAAAATTCTAATTGTATCCGATATAATTTCTCCAACACTCTATGAATACATGAATGTGGAGAGGTTTGCAGACATTGATTTAATCCTGTCTGCAGGTGATTTAAAATCTAGATATTTAACATTCTTAACAACAGTTTTGAAAAAACCTTTACTTTATATACACGGCAATCACGATACCCATTATGACGAATTACCACCTCTAGGCTGTATTTGCATAGAAGATATGGTTTATGATTTTGAAGGTTTAAGAATTGCTGGATTGGGTGGTTGCAGAGAATATCGAGGTGGCAAACACCAATATACCGAAAGAGCCATGGATAAGAAAATAAGAAAAAATAAAAAAGCCTTTAAAAAAGGCTTTGATATACTCTTAACGCACTCACCTGCTTTTGGTCTTGGAGACGGTGAAGACCAGGCACATATAGGTTTTAAAGGTTTTATAAAGTTACTAGATAACTATCAACCAAAGTATATGATACATGGACACCAGCATCTGAACTACAAACAACAAGAACGTATTTTAAATTATAATGATACTACCATCATCAATGGTTATGGCTATTATATCCTAGATCTCTAGATCTAGGATTTTTACATTGCTGACATACCAATCCATTTCAATAATGGCTTCTGCTGACAATACTTCTCTATCTTCTACACGAACTTCACCCATCTGATCTTTAATAGGTCCACTAAATGGATTAAACTGGTCTGATATGATCATATGTCTCATGATATTAACAAGCTTTCTGGTTTCAGAAGGCACCAAGTCATTCATGTATATATCTATACCACCAGATTCAATCCCCCACCAGAAGTTGATGACTTGCTTAGATCTGCCCTTGATAATCCTATCGTATGAACCATTCATTAGGGCTTGTATAATCTTTGTATAAAAGACTTCCCACTTCCAAATAGGTGCAGCTAGATAAGCTGACAAGGCCTTGCTTTCTGAATCAACAGAACAAAGCATGGAAGTAATACCATAAGATTTGGTCGCTTCTCTTGAAAGAATGTTATTCTTACTTGTAATTAAATCAGCACCCTCTGTTGCTAGAAGTTTAATCTTCTTTTCATTGTCTTCTGGACTGTTCCATACACCTGTAAAAGAAACCTTAACAATGGCATTTGGATTCACCATCTTAGCACCTAGTGCAAAGGCATTGATACAAGAAATGGTGTCAGGTGTTTTAACAGAAGCCGTATAACCCAAGATATTGGTCTTGGTCATAGCGCCAGCTATCATACCTGTTAAAAACCTCGTTTCATAAGATCTACCATAATAACTCGACATGTGAACATAAGGCCTTGATCCAGAACAGTTAAAGAAGTGAACCTTGTTGTACTTAAGGGCAGCACTTAAGGTTGCCTTTCTATGAATCATAGCTGTTGTAAAGACGGCATGGTAGCCTTCTAATACCAAATGATCAATAAGTTCCTTTAAGGCTTCATCATCTCTGACATTTTCAAAGGACTTGGTCTCAATGGCACTTCCAAACTTTTCTTGAATGGCAATTCTACCATGTTCATGCGAGTAAGACCAACCTGACTCTTCTATGTTTTTGGCATATATAAATGCAATTTTCCTCTTTTTAGGTCCAATAATGGTTGATATGGACTCAAGTAGATTGGCATTTAACTCACTTGAAGATGTTTTAATCTCTCTGGATTCATCCAAGTTAAAGTTCATCAACTCACTGATTAAAGATGGCATCATTAGTTTGGTTTCAGCCACTGACAAAGATTTAGGCAAATCATAGATTCTGTTGTACAAGATTAAGGCGTCACCAGTTGTATAAGCCAACTTGTCACCACCTGCTTCTTTAAAGACCTTCCTAAAAGGTAGATAGACTTCATGGTAAAAAGCCTTGTACTTGGTCTCATAGAAATCTGAATCAGGTGTGTATTTTTCTAGAGCCTCTTCTAACTCTGCATAATCATTTCTATCTGTTAGCCAAATTTGATTTAAACCTGTTAGCTTGTTAAAGTCCAAGAACCTGTAATAAAGTTTCACATCCTCGTTGTTTTCATCATATCTAGGAATCAGTCTTAGAATCCTAGCCTGAATGGCGTCTGCTTCAAAGTAAGACAAGACGCTGACACGCTTATTACCTTCTATGACATAGAAGTAATTCATGTATTCATAAACCTTGATAGGGTCTCTAATTCCTTCTTCTAAATGTGATTCACAAAGAGCCATCCATTTAGAAGCAAACTCTGACCTTGACTCCTCTAGTGGTAAGAAGTTCTTTGAAAAGGACATTCTTCTAAAAGAAGAGTTGGTACCCTTTATCTTTTTAAGAGGAATTTCCATCTCACCTATATCTATGGTTGAGATAATGTCTATGTCCTTAATAATCCCTTCTAGTGACGTTAAGTGACCTGACATACCTCTTGCTTTTCTTCTATTGTATTCACGCCTAGCTTTACCACGCGCATCATTATAAGTTTCAATTAAATTATCAAACATAAAACCACCTCTATTTAATTATATGACCTTGAAAAAAGATTTCAATTAAATCTAAGTTATTTTAACACAAAAATACCTTTCATTTAGTATGAAAGGTATCTCTAATATTATTTTGCATTTAAACCAGCAGTGTTTAAGAAGTTCCACGGCTTGTTGTAATGAGGTTGGAAGAAGAAATCTACATAAGCAAGTTCATCAATGGTCATCTTGTTTTGAATAACTACTGACATGGTGTTAATTGATTGAGTTAAGTCTTCATCTGAAATCAATTGTGCACCCAATACCACTCTTGATGATTTATCATAAACAACCTTTAATGTCACTTCACAATAAGTCGGCATAAACTCTGGACGCCAGTTATCTTTGATAAGTACTGTTTCTACATCTACACCCTTTTCTTTTGCAGTTAACTCAGTTAAACCAGTTGAAGCAATATTGTGGTTGTAAATCTTAATACCAGATGTACCTTGTGTACCCATGTATCTAGCTGTATCTTTTACTAAGTTCTTAGCAACGATAGTACCCATTCTAACTGCATTTGTTGCAAGTGGAATATAAGCAGATTCACCAGTTGGGTTGTAAATAACTGCACATGAATCACCAGCAGCAAATACATCAGGATGACTTGTATGCATATGCTCATCAATAATGATCGCACCACTTGGAAGCATATCGATTTGACCCTTTAACAGGCCTGTGTTTGGTCTGAAACCAATACATAAAACAACTAAATCGGCTTGGTATTCTCCCTTGTCAGTAACAACTTTCTCAACTTTACCTTGACCTTCAAATCTTTGAACGGTTTGACCTAGGGCTAATGTTACCCCCTTATCAGCAAACGACTTTTCAGCTGGTGCTGTAAACTCTGGATCTAAGTACTTTGGTAAAATTCTGTCCATTGCATCGATAAGTGTTACATTCTTACCAAGCATTTCAAATGCTTCAACTAGTTCCACACCAATGTATCCAGCGCCTACTACTGTTACATTTTCAACTTCTTTAGCCTTTTCAATGATTACTTTTGCATGGTCGTAGTTTTTACAAAGAACGATATTTTCTTTATCAATACCATCAATTGGTGGTTGAATTGGCCATGAGCCTGTTGTTACAATTAATTTATCGAATGTATCTTCAAATATTTCACCAGTTTCTAAGTTCTTTACTTGAACAGTTTTATTATCTACATTAACGTCTAAAACGTCATGCTTCATTTTTACATTCACACCTAAATCAGCTAAAGCCTCTGGTGATGAATAGAATAAACCTTGAGGATCTTTTACAACATCTGCAACATGTAGTGCAATACCACATGATAAGAAGGAGATGTTGTCATTTCTTTCATATACTGAAATTTCTATATCTTCATAAAGATTAGCTGCATTTACGATAGCAGCTGTACCTGCATGTGTACAACCAATAACTACTACTTTCATAATTCCTCCTAAATTGTAATGATTATAAATTTGTTATCTCTATAACAATGATAGTTTATTTTTTAACAATTGTCAACAATTCCTCCTAAAATAGTTCACAATCATTTTACACAAATATTCTACCCTACTACTTGACCGATACCCATATTGCTTATAAGATATTCATATCTTAATAAGAAACTAAGGAGCAGTTATGAATTCTGAAAAATATATTAACTATTTAAAGCTACTTTCAAAGCAGTATCCCAATATCGATGCTGTATGTACTGAGATCATCAACTTAAGGGCTATTCTCTCTTTACCCAAAGGTACAGAGCATTTTCTAACAGATTTGCACGGTGAGTATGAGGCCTTTACCCATGTACTGAGAAACGCATCTGGTGTCATAAAAAGAAAAATTGATGAAGCTTTCGGCAACACCATGACAGAGACTGAAAAGAAAACTTTTGCGACACTTGTTTACTATCCAGAACAAAAGATAGACATCATCTCTTCTACAGGTGAAGACATGAACTCATGGTTTAAAACATCCATCTATCGTTTGATCATTTTAACAAGAGTTGCATCTTACAAATACACCAGATCTAAAGTTAGAAAAACATTACCTAAGAACTTCGCTTATATAATAGAAGAACTCTTACACGAAAAGGAAACACTGTCTTCTAAACAAGAATACTACAATCAAATCATTGAGAGTATCATAAAGGTCGGTAAAGCAGAAGAGTTTATTTATGCACTATGTGGTGTAATAAGAAAACTGGTTGTGGACAGACTTCATATTGTTGGTGATATTTTTGACAGAGGCCCTGGTGCCCATATCATTTTAGATGAACTTATGAACCACCACAGTGTAGACATTCAGTGGGGCAATCATGATATCATTTGGATGGGTGCAGCCCTAGGTTCTGAAGCTTGTCTGGCAAATGCTTTAAGAATATCACTTAGATACGGCAATATGGAAACCATAGAAGAAGGATACGGTATCAATCTGCTGCCGCTTGCAACCTTTGCTATGGAAAACTATCCAGAAGTCTCTGATAAGTTTCAACCAAGAAAATCAGCTGATAGAGAATGGACAGAGAAAGAAACAGACCTTATCAAGAAGATGCATAAGGCCATTGCTATGATTCAGTTTAAAGTAGAAGGTCAACTCATCATGAGAAACCCTGATTTTAAAATGGAGCACAGACTCTTTTTGGATACAATTGATCTAGAAGGTAAAACTGTAACCATTGAAGGTAAAGTTTATGAACTAAATGAAACAGACTTCCCTACCCTAGATCCAGAAAATCCTTATGCTTTAACAGAAGATGAACAGATTGTTTTAGACAAACTTGTTAAATCATTTGAAAACTCAGACAAGCTACAAAAGCATACGGACTTCCTATTTAGAAAGGGTTCTATTTATCTTAGATTTAATGACAACCTTCTCTATCATGCAGGTATGCCTATCAATGATGACAAAAGCTTTAAAGAATTCACTTTAAACAATCAAACCTATTCAGGAAAGAATCTGTTTGATATCGTCGAGGCTCATGCAAGACAGGCATACTACCATAAAAAAGATCCTGTCAAAAAAAGATTCGGCTTAGACCTCATGTGGTACTTATGGAACGGCGAATGCTCTCCATTATTTGCTAAAAAGAAAATGACCACATTCGAACGTTACTTTATTGATGATAAATCATCTCATAGTGAAATGGCCAATGCTTACTTCTCTAATAGAGACGATGAAAACTTAATCAACAGAATCCTAGAAGACTTTGAAATGGACCCTAAGTCATCCAATATTATTTCAGGACACGTACCCGTAAAAACTCTTAAGGGTGAACATCCAGTGAAAGCAGGAGATAAAATGTTTGTCATCGATGGTGGTTTTTCAAAAGCTTATCACGAAACAACAGGTATAGCCGGTTATACACTCACTTATAACTCTAGAGGTATGATCCTTGTATCACACGAGCCCTTTGAATCACTTCAAAAGGCCATCTATGAAGAGAAAGACTCTATTCCAAATACAGTCTATATAAAGGAAAACAAGAAGAGGATCTTTGTAAATGACACGGATGTCGGTTCTGAGCTAAGGTCTTCTATAGAAAGCCTACACCTACTACTGGATGCCTATAGAAAAGGATATATCAAAGAAAAAAGATAATTACATACTTGCTATCATTTAAACAAGTATTTGTACTATCATCCAACAAAAACACTGTTAGCTACTGATAACAGTGTTTTTGTAGATTTTGCTCATATAATACTCTAAATAAAACAGTCCATACTATAGCTACAGCTCCCTCTTACCACATAAACCAAACGACAATTATAGGACATGTTATAGTCTACAAACATGTTCCATGGGTTTTACAAATACTCTCACCAGCTTTTCTTACATATAAAAGGTATAATATAACCATAGTTTACCTTAGAAATCTATCTACAAATTTTAAATCTAAGGCTCTATTACACTTCATTTATCTATATTTAAGGAGAATGAGTTTATTTGTGATAAATCCTACAAGGTGGGTATAGATTTAATAGAAAGTAAGACAAATCTATGTAGGAGGAAATGATACCATGAAAAAAATTGGAACTAAAATCATTCTCTCAGTTGTTGGTGGTGTATTAGGTGTAGCATTGGTATTAGGCATAACCAGTCTTCTTATAATGAGTCAAATCAATGATGATCGAATTTCACAACTGGAAGAAAAAATGTATGAGGACTATGACACTCTAATCAAATCAGAAGTAGAAGCCATCACCTCTCAACTTAATGGAGTGGTCGCTTCAGTACAAGAAGGCTTGATATCTGAGCAAGAAGCAAAAGTAATTGCTGCCAATATGGTACGTGAAGCCAAGTATGGCGATGGTGGTTATTTCTGGATAGATGATTTTGACGGCAATAATATTGTCCTACTTGGTCGTGATGATGTAGAAGGAAGCAATAGACTAAGTCTTAAAGATACCGAAGGCCAATTGATCATTCAAGATATGATTAAAATTGCTAAAACTGGCGGCGGATTCTATGATTATTACTTCCCTAAACCAGGCGAACAGGAATCACTTCCAAAACGTGCTTATATTGCTGCTTTTGAGCCCTACGAATGGACAATCGGTACAGGAAACTACACAGATGATATCGCAAACTTCATCCAAATAGAAAAGGATGATGCAGCAGAAAATATGAGATCTGTTGTCATTCTTTTAGCCATAATTATAGGGGTTTCAATTGTACTTGGTTATATAGTTGCAATCATAGTTGGTAAGAAAATTTCTAAACCGATTGTAGCTGTAACTGAATTAATTAACTTGACAGCAGAACTTGATATCAAAGACAATGCTAATTATGATTTCGTATTAAAATATAAAGATGAAACAGGCGCAATTGCCAAAGCACTTGCTGAACTAAGAAAAATTCTTAGGGGTGTAATAAGCGGATTGCAAGATGATTCTGGTATGCTTAGCAGTTCATCAAAATCATTAAATGAAATTGCAGTTATAGGTAAAGAAGGTATTGAAGCGGTCAATGCCACAGCAAATGAATTTGCAAGAGGTGCAACTGAACAAGCTCAAGATGCCCAAGATGCTTCCGAAAGTATGATTTCTCTTTCTAGTGAAATTGACGAAAGTGTCAGCAGCTCAGTTAGACTTAAAGAGGCAACTGTTCATGTAGATGAAAATGGTAAGCGTGGCGGTGTACTCATTAGAGACTTAGATGAACAGTTTAGTAAAACCATTGAAACCATTAAAAACCTTGATCAGAATGTCCAAACGCTTTCTGTTAAATCATCTTCAATTGGTGAGATAACAACAACCATTCAAAATATTGCGGAGCAAACAAACTTACTTGCTCTAAATGCAGCAATCGAAGCTGCTAGAGCTGGTGAAGCTGGTAAAGGATTTGCTGTTGTTGCTGATGAAATTAGAAAACTGGCAGAACAAACTTCTCAATCAACGACTCAAATCAATACAATCATCACTGAAATTCTAGATGAAATCAACTTAACTCAAGGAAATATGAACGAATCAAATCAAACCATAGAGTTATCTAGTGAAGTAATGATTCAAGTAAAAGATGCCTTTGAAGCCATTGAAGAGTCAATGGTTACAACCATGGATCAGTTAAGCCAAATCACTTCTAGCATAGACAATGTAAGCGATTCAAAAGATTCAGTTACTCAGTCTATTCAAGGTATTTCTGCTATTACAGAAGAAAATGCTGCCGCTGCTGAGGAGATCTCAGCTACTATGGATTCTCAGGTAGATTTGATGGCTGATATTCTCAGTAATGTGGAAGATGTCAACGAGATCACACAAAGACTCAATAGTGTCATCAATAAGTTTTCAATCTAAGCAAACAAGAAGACGGAATCATGACTGAGAGCAAACTAAAAAAAATGTTGGATTATCCAACATTTTTTTACGTTCATTATAAAGTTCAACCAGTAATAATCCAATACTTGATTTAATCCTTCTGAAAAGGATACTGTCATAATTGCTTCAAACATAAAACACTTTTAACAATCAATTCATTTTACAACCTATCACCTTTTTATAAACTTCACGAATAAGTCTCTAACAACATCTTCTTCAATGTCACAGTAGTATACGGCATCGTATAGAATACCATTTTTAAATGCAATCAACTCATGACCGACAGTGCCTGTTATGCCAATTTCATTGGTTTCAGAGTTGTAGTTGTAAATAAACTGTGTCAAGTTGACAGGTGTGGTTGATAATATCTCAGTGATTCTTATATCTGGTAGATCATAAACATTAACTTCATTATCAAAAGGATCATTTATTTCAGGAAGCTCATCCATACTCTTAACTTCATATGCTGAAAAAACAAGAAAATCCCCTTCTTTATTTAAATGTTGAATTTGCAAGTGATCATATTCTTTGTTTGTTTCTTTGTCCTTATAAGTTCCCCTAAAATATAAAGTTTCATCAAACTCATTAAATTCATTAGCTTCAAACACTTGTCCATTGATGAGCTTCTTATCTTTTTCTGAATACGTAAAATGATCTTTCCCTACTATCGGTTTATTAAATGCAAAGTCTATTTCATTTTCACCATATAAAGCATATGTATCCATCTGATTTGGAGTAGAAAACACACCTTTATCTACCGATACATCCACATCATTACATCCAAAACAAATCAAAACTAATAAGATACTCATGAGAGCAATAATTACTTTTTTCATCTTACACCTCAACTTTATGTATAATTATCTTTTCTTTATGTCTAGCTTGACAAGCTCCATAAGCTCAATATTTTGCTTTCTTAATGCGTCTAATTTATCCGTATTCTTCACCAGTCTTAAATTAGTTTCCTCTTGCTGCAACTTCAATGATTTTACTTCCTTATCCATCTGTATCATCATGATTAAAAAAGGCATCATAAAACCTATCACTGTAAAAGGTCCTGGAGTTGTAAATAAGGCATCCACCCACATGCCTAGATAGCCACATATGAGTGCAATTAAAAGTCTGTACATTAAATATCTCCTCTAGAATTCCTTTCAATATAAATATCTAAAGCTTTTATACCTCTTTGAGCAAGTTGAATAAATAGTACCATGCAATAGATACCAATCCCTATCCCAACTAGCAATAGCAAAATATATAACAATCCAAAAGCCATCATATTTCCTCCCTCAAGTCATTTTATATTAGTTTTCATCAAACAATCTTATTGTAAGTATGCCACATGCTTCATATTCCTTTACAGCATCTTCATTAGTCTGAAAATACTCTGGTGACATTTCCTGTCCAGGTTCATTGTTAAAAATGTAAACACCAAGTATTTTTTCTTCACTTGTAAATGGTGAATTCATGAGTGAATACTCAGTTTGATAGCCATCTTCTTTATAGGTAGAAATATCTTTAATCGGCACAGACATCATACTTACACTATCTGTTATTTGATTCACATACATGCGTTCTTCAAAGAATGATATAATCAATTCTCCTTCTTCTTCTAAGAAGAGCTGTATATAATTGTTTGAATCAAGTTCACCATTGTTATATATTTTGAAGGTAACTTCAGCCTTTCTTTCTTTCGTAAGTTTATATTCATAAGAATAAGAATCTTGTCCTATATTATACTTTTCTACAATCGCTTGATCTTCATCAGATAGGTTCTTTGGTTTTATCATATCACCAGAGTGACAGCCTATCAGCATAAAACCGACTATGATTATCAATAGTTTTTTCATATAAGCTCCTTATACAAAATAACATGCGGTCCTAGTTCAGGATAATCAAAAACATCACCATGAGATCTAAAACCGATATTCTCATAATAACCTTTTACATTTTCTCTACCCTTGCACCAAACAAGATCTATCTTCATATCATTTAGACGAAAGATGCCGTACTGTACAATTTTTCTTCCTATGCCATGCATGCGGTAATCTGGCAGGGTTGCCATCGCTCTCAATCTATAATGATCACCATCAAAGCCTTCAAGTTGATCTCTGTTAAAGGAAACAATTCCAACCAACTTGCCTTTGATATAAGCCCCAACATGAAAGCTGTCATCACAAGCATCTGTTTCATAAACGATTTCCTCATAGGGTCTGTGAGGTCTTAATATCTTATGTCTTAAATCATAAGTCTCATCAGCTCTAATATACTTAATGATCATCTAAACCCCCTTCTTCTAATTGGCTTTTCAGGTCCTTGTTTTCACTTTCTAGCTTATGAATATTGTCCATCAACTTCCTTATATATAGTAGAATTGGAAGGACTGCACCTCCAATTGAAAACAAAAATGAAAAACACGGTCCACCCAACAACATGCCTATATAAGCCCCTAACATCCCCAGTGTTAGAGACAGCATCATCACAATCATTAAAAATCTCTCTTTCGATATAATCACTGTTTAACCTCAATGGTTGATAAATGTTTCACTTTAAAGTTATTCTTGGTTTCCGTGATGACAGACATCTCATACAAACCCGAAGGCAAAGACTCCTGAAGTTTAACTTTATAGACATCACCAACTAAAAGTTCAAAGTCCTCCTCTTCACCACTCTGCCAGGTATATTCAAAGCTTGAATCCTTGCCGCTTACAGAACATGTATAAATCTCATCAGGATGATATTTTACACTTTCTTCACCCTTGTTTTGAATTTCAATGACTATTTCCCGATCACTACTAGAATAAAATGCTTTGATACCAAGCTTAGGTCTTGTAGGATTACAAGAAACCAAAACTGTCATTATCAATAAGACTAATACAAACTTTTTCATAATGCCCCCTTTTTACAATAACACAGAGAATTTACAAAATAAGTCATTGTTTTTATCAGTAACGAAAACGTAAAATAGTTAGGACTTTTTTAATATTATAAAAGACGCTTAAAGCGCCTTCCGTTTAGATATGATTCTTAATACAGCCAAGAGTATCAGACTTGATATGCCTGCTATGACAACAAATGATGTTTGCAGTGAATAGATATCACCTATCTTGCCTACAAGTGGAAAGAGAGCTATCATAAAGACACTGAAAATCATTGATTGAAATGACAGGACTGTTGCCCTTTTATCACTTGGTATCAGCTTGTTGATATAATCGCTTAAAACTACAAACATCAAACCCTCTACGGCTGATAAAGCAATAAAGGCATACTTTTCAATGCCTTTGACAGGCATGCCCCAAAAGGCAATGATGGCTGTAATAATAGCAAATGAAATCAAATGTTTTAGCTTAAAGCGCTTCTCTAGCTTATAGGCTTGTGTTGCTGTAATAGCAGCAAATAAGGCCCCAATAGATAAAATGATACCTATATGGAATTCAGAATGCCCTAGCGCTTTCAAATGGTTCTGCATGTAGAAGAACTCAGTTGTATAAAAAGTTGAAAATATTTCTAAAGCTAAAATCATTTCAAGCAGTTCTTCATTCTTTAGGACTTCAGAACTTGATTTTATTTGATGAATAAAGGTCTTAAATGCAGATTCTTTTTTCTCTACCTTACCAATGGTCGGTTCCACAAATGTAAGCGCCTGCATAACCGAAACAAAGGCTACAACCAATGAAAAGATGTAGACCTTGTTATAAGACAAGGTTGCAATATAACCACCTAAAAGGAGAGAAAGTGTTTTAGTAAGCTGATAGAAAAACTCATTTCTCCCCCTTATTTTTATATATAAATGTTCTTCTTTGATCTCTTTTAAAGAGTCATAAACCAGTGCTTCTCCAGCACCTGACTCCAAGTTGTTACTTAGAGCTGTAAAGAAAAAGCTTAAAGCAAAGGCGTAGACATTGTTACCAAATATCATTATGAGAATGGCAACACATGACATGATGCGTCCAAGTACCCTAGAAGTTTTTCTACCCAAGATATCCGCCACAGCACCTGTGGGTATCTCCATTGTAAAAGATGACAAATGATAAACGGTCTCCATTAAACCGATTTCAAATAAGTTAAGTCCCTTGTAGGCAAGATATAACATCCATATACCATGGGTTAAATCAAACCTGCTTAAAAATGTAAATAAGTAGTCTTTATAAATGTTGTTCTTTAAATTTGTATTCATGATTTCTCCTTTTTTGCACTAAAAAACCCCTGTAGAATCTACAGAGGTCTGATTTCCTAAAATTACCAACGCTAGGATAGACCTCTCCCGTCGTCAGAAAAATCATGTACGATTCCCGCCATTGCAAGCGGCATTCTATTCAAGATGTTATTTACATTTGTCTTATTCATCTTAATCACCTAGGACCATCATACCAAGTATTTAAATATTAATCAACCGGCTTTACATATGAAAGATAGTCTTTTCTTTTCTCTGAAAGAGCCTCTATATACCTTGAAACAGGTTCTAAAGTTAATAAAAGTTCCCAACCTGCATAGATGCCCTTTATAAATTCTTTTCTCCATATATCCTTATTCTCTATAAGAGGACAGGTATGAAGTTGATTCTTTTCTATGATCATCTTTAGTTGACCATCTTCAAAATGTGGCTCTAAAGGATAGGTCCTACACTGGACCGGCCTATAGTTTCTTAGGCAGCCAGAGTTGTTGTTACAAAAGATATAAAACAACTTTTTAGCACCATGTATTTCGTAGTCATAAGAAGAATGTACTTCAAAGTCTACGCCCCTATCCTTTTGAATGGCTTCATATTCTAAAGGCAATAGATACATGCCTAGAGATGCCTCGTCTTCATGACTTCTACAACAATGATAACCGCACATAATGCCACAGTTGCCATCAATGATTGGTTCATTCATTAAGTCATATGCTTTTTTAAATACCTCTACTGGGTCATTACTATAAATTGTCTGTCACCTCTAAAAAATCTGTCTACTTCTTTAAAACCTAACTTCTTGTATAAGCTAATGGCTCTTGTGTTCCAAGCCAAAACTGTCAGTCTGAGAGGTTTATCTATATAGGCCATCACTTCTCTCATAAAGCTTTCACCATGACCTTTACCACATAAATCAGGCCTTAAACCTATACCAAAATCAACAAATGACGCATCATATTCATAAGGTGGTACCTGGGCATGTTTATCAAGACAAAAGAAACCAATTAAATCACCCTCTGTCACAGCATAAAAGGATGACATAATTTCATCGTAGCCATCAGGCATACCATAAATATCATAGGGTTTTTCGTAAACCCATTTAACAATCTCTTTTGCATATTTACTAGTCATATTCTCTATCATAATTATCCCCCTTCAAAGATTATATCAGACTTTTAAGCGACTATCTATTCCTTGATTATTTTTAAATAAATTGGGCATCTATTAAGTAGGAGGTTCATATGACATATAACAATGTAGAAGAATATATCTTGTCCTTACCAGAGGATAGACAACTGATCATACATAAGATAAGAGAAACTATTTTAAACAACTTGCCAGAAGGCTTTGAAGAAGTGATCCAATACAACATGATTTCTTACGTTGTACCTCATAAACTTTATCCTTCCGGCTACCACTGCGATCCAAAACTACCACTGCCCTTTATTTCTTTAGCGTCACAAAAGAACTATGTATCTTTTTATCATATGGGTATCTATGCAGATGAAAAACTATTAAACTGGTTTACAGAAGCCTATAAGACTCATGCCAAGTATAAACTAGACATGGGCAAATCATGTATACGTTTTAAGAGAATGGACGATATACCTTATGATTTACTAGGTGAATTGTTAAGCAAAATGACTGTAGGAAGATGGGTTGAACTTTATGAAAACAGCAAGAATTAGCATAGGAATAATCGTTTTGATTATTCTTTTATTTGGCTCAAGTGTATTTGCCGTTGATGTTACCATAAACGGCGACACCCTGATCTCAGAAGATAAACCGTATATATCAGATACCAATAGGACCATGGTACCCGTTAGGGCTATTTCAGAAGCCTTGGGTCTTGATGTTGTTTGGCACGAATCTACAAGACAAGTAGAAATCAAAGGAAAAGATAAAGTCATTTGGTATACCTTAGATTCCAATCAGGTGACTGTTGATGATGTCGCATATTCATTAGACTCGCCACCAGTTATTAAAGACAATCGAACCTACTTGCCGCTGAGTGATTTAGCAGGCCATTTAGAAATAGGTGTCCACTGGGACAATGAGAGTAAAACAGCCGAACTCACACAAACTGTAATCGGTATGAACTTATCTCATATCCACTACTGGTCATCCCAATGGACTTTTAAAGATGTTATGAAACAGTCGGCGGTTTGGTGGGTCCAACCTGAAGATCTATCTAAATGGTCAGTCAACAAAGAGATACCTCTAAGACCAGATGGCTATCCCCTAGAAATTCCATATGACGGTCATGTGGTTCATACTGTTATGCTTATGCATATGGATGCAAATGGACCAATGTATCCTAAAGGTGATTATACCCTAAGGTTTGAGGGCAAAGGAAGAATTTTTATTTCTATGGATGAAACCGACTTGGTCTTTAGTCAAGCTGATACAGATCACCTCATCCCTGTCACACCTTCTTATAACGGCATCCATTTAACCATATTAGAGTCTGATAAAAATGATCCAATAAGAAATATTCAAGTCATGATGCCTGGCTTCAAGACAGATGATACACAGCCATTTCATCCTAGCTTTATAGACCTCGTCAAGGATTTCAAACTACTTCGCTTTATGAAAACAAGCTATGTTGAAGAAACACCTTCCTTTGACTGGCATAATCGGACACTTCCAAGGTCTCAAACACAGAGCAATATGGCAACAGGCGGTATGAGCTTTGAATACATAACCGACCTGTCTAATATGATAAAAGCAGATCCATGGATCAATGTCCCTCATGATGCAAGTGACGATTATGTTAGAAAGCTTGCTGAGTTTTACAAAGAAAATCTAGATCAAAACTTACGACTATATATTGAGTATTCCAACGAACCATGGAATCCTATGTTTATCGTTTATAATGACAATATGAAAAAAGGAGAGGCCTTAGGACTAGGAAGTGGCGAAGAAGCTCTTTCTAAATACAACGTCAGAAGATCACTTGAGATGATGGCCATTTTTAAAGATGTATACGGTTCTGACTATAAAGAAAGAGTGACATGGTCAATTTCTACCTGGGGTGCCAGAAAAGAAATCGGTGATTATATACTCGATGAAATGGACAAGTCAGGTTATCCAGATGCCTTTACAGTCGCGCCTTACTTCGGCGGCGAACTAGCAAACGATGTTGGTGACGGCATCGTATATACAGATGACCAAGTCTTTGACCTGATGAAAGAGGAACTTGAAACAACCATTAAAGATCAAATCATCCTCTACAAGAATCAAGCGGATCAACGTGGAATGAGACTGTTAACTTACGAGGCCGGTTCTCATTTTGTCTCACTCTTTTATCCAGAGGACCAAATCCTTGTTGAACAGATGAAAAGAATCAACTCTGACGAAAGAATCAAGGATATGTACAAGCTCTATTACGACATCTGGCATACCTATGCAAAGGATATCACCACTCTATTTGTTTTTTGCGAGGAGCCAAACATCTATGGCGATTTTGGTATGATTCATCACTTTGATGACCTAGATCACCCCAAATGGCAAGTCTTAAAAGAACTTACAAAATAAAAATAAAGTCATATACGACCGGTATATGACTTTATTTTCGTTTGTACTTAATAAACAATCTAGATCCAATATGAGTAACCATAGCTCCAGGCACTATAAATCTAGCAAGTCCATGGATATTCGATAAAAGTGTGTATATTTCTGTTGTTCCATATAAGGCATTGTTAAGAACAAAACCTGTAACAAGGCTAAAAAGAAAATACACTATTATCATCTGAGTCGATAACTTTGCAATTTTTATAGGCCATTTGCCTTTATAGTTAAAATTGTTTAATATCATCCCCCTGATCAACTTCTTATCTTTTGAAAACAAATAAACAAGCATCGGTAGGACAAATGTTGAAATCCCAAGGATAGGATGTATATTGTAAGCCAAAGTTGACTGACTCCTAAAAAGTCCAGCTATAAAAGTCAGCGTATAAGGCAGGACAAAGGCAAGATGCCACTTAATAAAATCATTTCTAAAATATTTAATCACTCTACTAATTCTCCTACTACAGGTAATATTTCTAATACATTTAAACCATGTGGTGATTTACTTTTAATTACTTCTGTTACATCTTGACCGGCCATATTGCCATTGTGTTTACCACCAGCCCATGCTGGCACATCAGAAACATCATAAACTATACCATCCACAGCAACATATGCTGGATTGCCATTTTTACCATCATACATGCTGAGTTCTTCTAAAGTAAATGTGTTCTTTTCTTCCATTGCTGCTGAAGTAAGCTCTCCTACTACAGGCAAGTTTTCTAAGACCTTTAAACCATGTGGTGATTTTTCCTTAATGACTTCACTAGCATCAATACCTGCCATGTTGCCATTGTGTTTACCACCAGCCCAAGCTGGTACATCAGTCACATCATAAACAACACCATCTACAGCAACATAAGCTGGCTGTCCATTTTCACCATTATACTTAGCAAGCTCTTCAAGGGTAAACACCATCATTTCATCTGATTTTTCTTCCTTGTCTTCTGACATATTCTCTTTGTTTTCTGTATTCTCAGCGTTAGCAACTTCATTCATTGTATTATTTGAATTATCATTTTCACCGCATGCAAAAAGGATGATTGAAAACAATAAGACAAAACCGATTAAAGCGTATCTCTTCATAAGACCTCCTTGATAATCACTATCAATTATATTATACCACTGATTTATCACATTAATCTTTATTTTCTCTAAAGCTTATTTTCCAGCCCAACTATCTGCAATGGATGCTTCTGCAAGTACAGGTACATCTTTTAAGTATCTTTCTCCCGCCTCTTCCATTACTCGTCTCAGTAGACTGGCTGTTTCTAGAGTTTTCTTTTCATCACATTCCAGAACGATTTCGTCATGAACAACAGCCACAATATAAGTATCTTCAGGTAATTTTGCCACTAGAGAGCCTAGGGCGTTTTTTAGAATATCAGCAGCAGTCCCCTGAACAGGTGCATTGTATCTACCAGATAAGCCAGAGTCTTTTCTAAAGACAAACTTTCTTCCTGCGAGTGTTCTTTCTTCATCCGGTAAAGACTTCTTGATTTTTCTTTGCCAAGAGGCGACACCTTTATAAGCTCTAAAGTATCTTTTTCTAAAAAGTTCTGCCTCTTCAATGGTCATATCTGACTGATAAGATTCAGCGGCATAGGCCTTCAAACCTGCTGCGCCCATGCCAAATATCAAACCAAAATTTACGGCTTTTGCAGACTGTCTTTCCGTCTTAGTCACATCATCAATGCTTTTTTCAAGTACAAGAGACGCTGTAAGTCTATGTAAGTCTTCACCACTCCTGTAAGCTTCAATCATTCTTTTATCACCAGTGATCTGAGCCATGACTCTAAGTTCTATCTGGGAATAATCTGCAATAACCAGTTTTCTTCCCTTTGGTGCATGAAAACAAGACCTAAACCTATCTTCTCTAGGGATTTGCTGAATATTAGGACCACCACAAGACATTCTTCCTGAGTAAGCTCCAATTTGTCCATAATGCGGATGAAGCCTACCTGTCACAGGATTGATCTGGCCATTTATACCGTATAGAAAAGAAGTCAAAGCTTTAGAGGTATGCCTATACATAAGTAATAACTTAACAATTGGATGATCTAAGTGTCTAGACAATGTATGTTTCGACGTGTTTTCAAGTTCTAGTCCATATTTTTTTAACAAGTCTATTACTTGTTTATTGGAGTTTAAGTTGATTTCGCTCTTTTCTACAGATTCAAAGAAACCTAGTTGTACAGTTGGATAACCGATATAAGGATAGAGTTTTTCAAGAATCTCACTCTGCTCTTCTTCTACTTTTTTTGTCAACTTGTTCCACATACTTATGTCTAGATGAATACCCCTGTACTCCATGTGGGCTATAGCATAAACACATTGAAACTCTAGCCTGGCTACTTCAACCAGCTTATGACGTTTGAGTTCATGTACCATTTTTTCTCTGAGCCTCAGTAGTACTTCAGCGTCTTTAGCTGCATAAGATAACTGACTTTCTGTAAGACAACCTGAAAAATCACTTTTTTGCTCTTCCTTTGATACAAACTCCTCTAGATAATGTCTTACAAGACCTTCAAGATTGACTCTAGGTGTGCCACCTGAAGACCTTAAAATTTGCCCTGCAATCATGGTATCAAACAAGCGACCCTTTACCTGAATACCATTTGCCTTTAAGAACTTAATGTCAAACTTGGCATTCTGAAAAACCTTCACTGCTTGACCAGATAAAATCTTACTTAAGTAAGAATTAATATCAGAACCTACCCCGAAATAGTCAATCACCAAAACTTCATCATCATAAGCAAGTTGAATAAGCCTTAGTTTAGACATATAAGGATTCAGTCCTGTGGTCTCTGTATCAACACCTATTACACTTGCCTTATTCAATTTATCGTAATAAGGCTTAAAAGCCTCCATTGAAGTGATTACTTTATAATCCATAAAACCAACTTTCTATACATCTATAAGTATACTAAAGCCAGTGCACTTTCTAAACACTTATACCAAGAAAGGCGTCTTTGACGCTTCTATTCTATCCGAAGATACAATAGCATATTAAACTACACGTAGTCTAAAAGGATTTTCTCGAAACCCCTTATCCCTCATCGATATAATCAACCTGGGAATATTTTTTTCACCTAAATATTTTCTTAGGATATTCAAACTACCATTGATATCKGAGTTTATTATCCCTTTTGTTGTTATAAAGATTCCTCTAAAGACACGTCTTGATTTATCAGCTGCTTCTTTCTCAACCWTTTCTAAGTCTACTGCTGACACTGATGAAGTGTAAGCTTCATTCATCATTACTAC
>NZ_VANV01000034.1 GCF_022496765.1 Acidaminobacter sp. JC074
TACTATGTATACTAAGTAGATTCGACATCGGATCTACTTTTCCTTTTTGTAATTTTTACCAATTGATAAATAAAAGAAATGAACTATAAATCATCTGATTCATAGTTCATTTTTGTTTTGTTAATTATTTACTTTCGACAGCCCCTTTTTTTATGGTTTCATATTTGCCTTTAAAGAAAGTACACTTCTTTACACAAAGTGTGCAGCCGTGATTGTTCGAAAATGGTACGGCACATTTCTTAAAATCCACACATTCTTTAGAACCATCATCCAGTATGACAGGCTGATCGTAAATAGCATCAGCTGGACAAGCTTTGACACATTTACCACACGTTTTGCAAAACGATTCAATCCACTCATGATCACCACTTGTAAAGGGTAGATTTTCAATGTCTGTATATATGGAAGCTATCCTAAGACTTGGACCACTTTTAGGTGAAATCAAAAGGCCGTGTTTGCCTGTATGACCTAGGCCTGCTTTTTGTGCAAGCATAGGATAATTGACATCTCCCCCTATAGCCGGTCCGGCTTGGGCGTTGAGTCCTTGTGTCTTTAAGAAGGTAGTCATCTTATTAACAATAACACCTAAGGTCATATAAGTTCTAAAGATTTCGCTGACTGCTATTGAAGAAGGTGCCGTATCGATTTTATCCTTGTTCATCTCCATTATTAAGACGATGGCATTTTCAAATAAAATGCCCTTGTCTTTAAAAATAAAATCTGGATCAACTTTTGTATAACCGATTTCAGTTATGCCCATGTCGGAACATAATTGTTCAAATTCTTTAAGCGCTTGATCGGATATTTGCTTAGATTGATTGGGTTGGTAATTGATATATTTGTATGAATTCTTACTCTCGCGAATACAACGGATCATATAGGGTAGTACATAGGGTAGATCTTTCATTTTACCTTTGATGCTACCGTACTCTCGGATAACTTGTGGCACACTCAGACCAATGTGAGCATTTGGACCGGGTTGTATCAATTTGTTGACATCATAATAGTTTTTTATGTCTGGTAATATAGGTTTCATTTTATGCCTCCATTAAGTAAGTCTATTATAATACGGTTTAGCTGAAAAAGAAATTATTATGAAAATATAAAGTATGTTTAATATTATACCATTATGGTATAGTATGAATATGAAGAGAAAGGATGGCCTATGAAAGTATATACTAAAACAGGAGATAAGGGTACAACAAGTTTATATGATGGCACTAGAGTATCTAAAGATTATATTAGAGTTGAAAGCTATGGGACCATTGATGAATTAAATTCAAGTTTAGGACTTGCTAAAAACTATATAGAAGAAAAAGAAATCAAAGATTTGGTTTCAAAATTACAACGTTCATTGTTTGACGTGGCGGGGGAACTGGCTACATCAGACTATAGAAAATTTGTTTCAAGAGTAACAGAAGAAGACATTACTTTTTTAGAAAAGCAAATTGACCACTTCACATCGATTATGGACCAGGAAAATGCTTTTATTTTACCAGGCAGCAACTTGGCATCCGGACATTTGCATGTGGCAAGAACCATTTGTAGAAGAGCTGAAAGAAGAATGATTACTTTAAAATCACTTGAAGAAGTATCGGATACAGTCATGAAGTATGTCAATCGTCTATCAGATACCATTTACTCGATTGCAAGATTCTTAGAATCAGAACTGACTTACATTGAATTTAAAAAATAGAAAGCACAAGCTTTCTATATATCAGTCATAAATGGATCATGAAGTTTTGGATTGGTTTTCTTGTACCATTCATAAGTCTGTTTAAGACCTTCATAAAGATCGAACTTAGGAACATGTAAACCATGTTCTTTTAGTTTGTCTATACTTAAGGTATAGGTAACATCCCTATAAGGAAAATACTTTCTCGATGGCTGCTCATCGGTTAGAATTCTTTCTACATGTTTACCAGTTACTTTTTCAAATACATCTAACATGTCATTAAAATCATAAATATGTTCGTGGGTTACATTGTAGGCCTGGCCGATACAGGCATCATTTTTCAACATACTTGAGACGATCAAACATAAGTCATGAATATGTATAAACTGAGTTCTATTTTGACTATTAGGCACCTTAATTGGTCGTCCAGCTTCTAATTGGTCGAAGAAATAAGACTCTCTATACAAGGCATTTTCTGGACCATATAAGTAGGTCGGCCTAAAGATAACAAGAGGTAACTGGTCCTTTTCATAGGCCTTCATCAGATAGTTTTCTGCTTGAAGTTTGTCTAAGCCGTACTTTCTCCAGTTGTGGTTTTCTCCTAGTGGAAAATCTTCTTTTATTAAGTTCTTACTTGGACAGTAAACGGCACCTGAGGAACAGAAGATAAACCGTTTAAGTCTGCTTGTATCTAAGTGTTCAAGTAAAAGTCTAACATCCATTTCCGTATAGGCGGTAATGTCGATGACGTAGTCGTATTTATCTACTAACTGTTCTAAGTCTTCGGGCTTGTGCCTGTCGCCTCTGATATGGTTTCTATAGCCAGAGTAAGGGATTTCCTTAATGCCTCTAGTAAAGATGTCTACTTGATAGTTTTCATTGATAAAATGTTCAGCAATGCTTCTGCTGACAAAGGTAGAACCGCCCAATACAAGTATAGTCATATTTTCTCCTCTTATAAAGTTAAGGTCATGTCATACCATTTGGCACCACCATGACTGGATTCTGATAAGCCATTATTTTCAAAGCCAAAGCTCTCATAATATTGTAAAAGATGTTCTTTACAGGTTAGGATGATAAAGCTTCGTTGGCTCGATTTTCCATATTCAATAAATGCATTCATAAGTTTTCTTGCATAACCCTTATGTTGGTAGTCAGGTTGAACATCTAGACCGTAAACAGCCAGTGTTTTACCTTTATCTGAATGGTATTTCATATCAGAGAAATATTCGTCTTTAATGGTCATACCATCAAAGGCTGCTCCATTAATGAAACCGATGATTTTGTCATCAACTTCGCCTACTAAAAAGCCATCAGAGAAAGTTGTGATTCTGTCTTCTATGGCATCTTTTTTAGCTGCCTCAGCAATTGGGAAGCATTCTAATTCTATGTTGGTTATAGTTTCTAAATCCTTTAATACTGCATTTCTGATTTTCATAGTCACCTCCACCTACATTTTAGTATGTATTTAATATAGTGGCAAGTAATTATGATAGATCTTTAATTATGTGCTATCATATTACTATGGGGGAAAAAGTATGTATTCTAAGGGACTTTTGAAAACAGTTTTAATTGCAGCAGTGCTTGTTATCCTTGTAGGGCTCTATGCCTATATGACTCATGAATATCAAGCCTTGCCATCTGAGGGCTGGTCTAAAGATGAACCCTTATTTAGCTATGAAACATCCACTGATTACGAGGATTTTTTTGAAAGGCAACTGTCTTACATGACATTTAACCATGAGCTAAATATTGTCTATCTTGATAATGAAACTGTAAAGTACAAGGTTTATACGGATAAGTTGGATTTGGTCAGACAAGGGCAACTTTTGAAGTTGAAATCACCTGCTGAGGAAATCTATGTAACAGCTTATGATGATTATTTTGAAATGGTTATTAAATCAGGAGAAAGTTTTTCATGCTTTAAGTTTAACAAGGACTTAAAGGTTCAGCAGACATATGAATTTGATATAGATCATCCTAATTATCATATTTCAAATAGCCATGTTATGGTAAAAAAAGAGGATAATTTAGAAGTCTTATCATCTAAGGGTCATATTGAACTTCAAATGCCAAACAAAGCTTATGATGTGGTGAATGTTGTTACATATGATGATGACTATACCTTGTATTACTTGACCATTATAGATGGTATCAGGATGATTCAGAAAGATTTATATGACAAGGAAGGTCACCTCTTAAAATCTGTTTCTATAGCACCGCTTTTAGTAGATGAACTCAGATTAAAGCCAATTGACTTTCAAGTTACAAGCATTGATGATCTAGAAGCTTATAAAATCAATGTCAAAGATATGAAGTTTGGTACAACATACTTGAATTTTTACAAATATGATTTAAGTAAAGAATCCCTTGTTTTTTCTAAAAATTATAAGAAGCTTCAAGATTGGACTGATTTGATTTCAGAAAATGAAATGATTGTCCTTATGAATCATGAAGAACCAGCAAGGTTACTGGGAAAATCCTATCATAACTTTTTCAACATCATGGCCTACAACCTAGAAACAGAGGAGATAAGGGCTTTAACAAAGACTTATAGAGGACCAAGAGAGTATACATATCTAAAAGGTGATACATACGATTATTTGATCTGGGGAGAACTTAAAAGAGGGACCATGACAGTCAGAATAGCCTCTGATGATCCAGATTATATTGAGGCCTCTTTAGTTCTGACATCAGAAAGGCTACTGGATATCTTCTATCAAACCATTGATGTCTTGATGAAGGTGCCAACCTATATGATTGTAGTGGGCATATTTATATTGGCTGTAACCATGCTTGTTATTATGCCATGTTATATGCTATTTGTTACTTTTTTTGAAAAACATCACACCGCTGTTTTTATCATTATGGTTATCCTACACAATTTGGCTAAGATATTTATACAGGCACAGTTTGTCAGTCGTATCACTTTGCCTTTGATACTAGAGAACTATACTTTACCTTTTATGGTAGTGACCAATATACTGGCCATTTACACTTATATGGTCATCAATAAGCACCGTCATTTTGATAATCCAATAACTGAGTATATACCTTTTTATATCACTGATATTGCTTTTCACACCTTGATATTTGGACCATACATTATGATGAACCTATAATACAGAGCCCTTGTGGCTCTTTTTTGGTGAAATAATTCTGTAAAATAAAAGTGCACATAATCATGATAAGCTAAAGAGGGGAGGCTGTTATGAAAAATTTTGATGACTTAACAAGGTTGGGCCGTATTAGGCGTAGTAAAAAAATAATTGAGTTAGGACTAGAACACTACGATATTGATGTAAAAAAGATGACCTTCTTAGAAGAAGCAACAAATATCTTCTATAAAGTCCTTGACGATAAGGGTAAGAAGTATGCTGTAAAGGTTTATCAAGAAATCAATTCCAATATGGACGATGCTCTAGTAGAAATGCATTTTCTACAGTTGATTAAAGAAAATACAGATATTCAGGTACCTGTACCTGTAAAGAATAAACAAGGTGATTTCATTACCTATTTGGATACACCTTATGATGACGTAAAAAAGCGTGTCTCTGTTTATGAGTGGCTGCCAGGAAAAGATTTGGACGAAAATGAAAAGGTTGAGCATTTTTACGAAATTGGTAGGATCATGGCAAAAGTACATGAGGTAACAAGCACTCATAAATTACCCAAGACTTTAAATCCAAAACGTCTAGATAAAGTCCTGTATTTTTCTGGAGATGACTATTTTTATAAGATGGACAAATATCGTTCTAAGGTGAGTGATAAAACCTATAAACTTCTGGATTACATGATTCCTTACTTAGATGAAAGAATGGCAAAACTCTACAATGAAAAGCCTTTCTTGATTCATGGTGATTTCAATCCATACAATGTGAGGCTTCATAGAAATTCCTTAAGGCTTCTTGACTTCGAAGATGCCTGTGTGGGTTATGAGATACACGATATTTCTATTTTCTTATTCTATTATCAATTAGACGACGATTATGAAGATTATAAAAAAGCATTTTTTAAAGGCTATAGGTCTATTAGGGATATTGACATAGATGAGGAAGAAATGAAGATGTTGATGATTGCAAGAAGAGTCAACTATATGAACTACATTTTGGCTATATCTGATGATGTAGAAAAGTATTTAGATGTGAACACAGACAGGGTGATGACTTACCTTAAAGCGCTTCATGGTCCTGATTTTAATCTCGATTAAGTTTGTTAATCTCTTAACTTGCCTTGCTATGTTGACCAGTTTGGTGTATAAAAGTGATGTAGCATAAAGTGAGTGAGGAGAAAAATGAGTAAATTTAAAGGATTTTTAAAAAGGAAAAATATTGAGATTTCTACTAAACGTTATTTGATAACGGCCTTGTCTTATATGACTTATGGTTTGTTTTCATCTCTTATTATAGGAAGTATCTTAAATCAAATTGGTTTAAAATTAGATATTCCGCTTTTGTATGAGACAATATGGCCAGTTGCTAGAGCGATGACTGGTCCTGCAATTGCAGTAGCAATAGCATATGGTTTAGAAGCACCGCCACTGGTTATATTCGCATCAACTTTAACGGGTTCTGTAGGAGCTGCACTTGGTGGTCCTGTAGGCGCATTTGTTGCAGCTGTAGTTGGTACTGAGTTTGGTAAAATGGTTTCAAAAGAAACACGTATCGACATCTTAGTAACGCCATCGGTGACCATCATTACAGGTTGCTTAATAGGTTCTTTAGTAGGTGGACCGATTAATGCATTTATGACAGGTTTTGGTCAAATGATTGTTTCTGCAACAGAGTTACACACATTACCGATGTCTATTATTGTTTCTGTACTCATGGGTATGGCCTTAACCTTACCTATTTCAAGTGCAGCGATTGGTATTATGCTTGGTTTGAGCGGTTTGGCAGCAGGAGCTGCAACAGCAGGTTGTGCAGCACAGATGGTCGGTTTTGCGGTTATTTCATTTAAGGAAAACGGCTGGTCAGGTTTCTTTTCACAAGGATTAGGCACGTCTATGCTTCAAATGCCTAACATCGTTAAAAACTGGCGTATTTGGATTCCGGCGACATTGGCATCGGCCATAACGGGACCAATTGCAACCATTGTGTTTAAATTAGAAAATACAGCTATAGGATCGGGTATGGGAACCAGTGGTCTTGTTGGACAGTTTGGTACTGTTGAAGCCATGGAGGCTGTCGGCTATTCAGGAGCCAGCATCTATGCGCCAATACTGATTGTACATTTTCTATTACCGATGGCATTTTCACTGGCCTTTGCCTATATTTTAAGACAAATCGGCTGGATTAAAGAAAATGATTTAAAGTTAGAACTATAAAAGACTCGCATTTGCGAGTCTATTTTTTTGCCTGATTCAAACATGCATTAACACCATTTATAACACCTCTACTTGTGTAAGTACATCCAGCGATAGTATCAACATCTGTACCGTTGGTATCTAGAATGCTTTTTATTACTTTTGGAGTTGCAAAGTTATAATAAGACCTGGATTCATTATGTTCTAGTATTTCGACTGATTGAATAACATCGTCCTTTATAACAATTTGTACAACCATACCAGGTTGGTAAGCATTGACCCTAGCCTTGTAAGTGCCGTCATTATAAAGACCGGCAGACGCTTTTTCGGCTTCTTCTTGTGCCTTGCGGTCTGCTTCTTCTTTAGCAAGCCTATCGGCTTCTTCTTGTGCTTTACGATCAGCCTCTTCTTTAGCGATTCTTGCTTCTTCAGCTTTCTTCTCGGCTTCAATCCTCAGAGCTTCTTGATGAGCTAAAAGGGCAGCCGCATTCTTTTCGGATAGTAAGTTCGCATCTATGAAATCTACTGGGTTAGAGTAGTAGTCCTCTGTAGAAGATTCTTTTAAGACGATCTCTTCTTCTGTAACATCCTCTTCGATGACTGTTTGACTTATCTCCTCAGCAGGTGGTGGCAGTTCAAAGTCATCTGCAATCACAGGCATTTCTTGAACCTGATAGAAGGAAATAAGAAGGCCCATAACACCGATGCTGAGCATGGCGCCGATTGGTGAGAATTTTTTGTTTATAGCTCCTTCTTTAGGACATACATCAATACATTTACTGCAAGAAAGACAGTTGACGTCTTTTACAGTCTCTGATTTTGTGATTTCAATTTGAACAGGACATACCTTATCACACATATTACAGTGGATGCACTTGTCTTCATGCCTGGTGACTCTTAAAGTTCTAATGGAAGCAATCAGATTTAAACTTGCACCATATGGACATAAGTAATTACAAAATGGTCTTTCTAGTATGAGACTCATCAGCGTTATTAAGATTAAATAACTACCGCCTATAAGGGTGATACCTCCAAAAAAGAGTCTGATAAAACCATGGTAGGCATCTAGATTGATATAAGCCATGACATTATCTGTGAGTATGGTAAAAACAAATCCTATCAAAACTAGGTATTTAACTGAAGACAGCTTTTGATGAAGTTTTAAAGCCATTTTCTTGTTGATACCTATTTTTCTTCCGAGAAAATGCATAAATCTCTGAAAGCTTCCGAAAGGGCAAAGATAACCACAGAAAATAGGACCATGTAACAGAGTGATGGCTATGCCTATAAAACCAACATAGAGAGGCAGTCTTGAAAAATGCTCTCTATATAGTATGTTAGGTCCGAATAAATTATGAATGACAGAAAAATCAAAGAGTCCGGGATTAAGCCTTATCAATAAAACACTACCAATCATAATAATAAAAGCGAGTGCTGCTATAATTCTATTTTTCATATTTACTTCCCACAAGAAAATAATAAAGGAACTGACTGACTTGTAAGTGGCTGACCTTTAAGGTTGCCGTAAAAGCTGATTTGATTAAAACCAATGTCCTGAAGCATGTCTTCAATTTCCTTTTTTCTAAGTGTCAGAAGAGGAATTGAATTTTCTATGACTGTGCCATCAGATTTAATGGTCAGTTTTGTCTTAAAATCCACAGTCTTATCGTGTATTATATAATCTCTAACAAATTGAATATGGTCATTGTCGATGGTTGCTAAATGGTTGATATTTCCTTCGATGATTCTATCATAGTTGATGATTTGAACCACAAAGCTACCGCCTGGTTTAAGTGTTTTATAGACACTCTTAAAGAAGTCTGTCACCATTTGTCTATTAGACAAGTGAACTAAGGTGTTACCAAAACAAACAATCTTATCAAAATTTTTATGAAGACTTTCTATTTCTAACATGTTCATTTCTCTAATGTCCATATGAGGGTACTTTCTTTTAGCGACTTCTAGAAGACCGGTATCTAGATCGATTCCCATAACCTTATCGGATTTTCTTTTAAGCAGGTCTGTTAAGTTTCCAGTAGCACAGCCGATCTCTAAAATATCATCATCAGCTTTTATTTCAGAAATGCTGTTGATGAAGTTAAGTTGCATTTGGTTTTGTGGAAAGATATAATCATACACATTTGCAATAGTCTTATACATTGTAACCTCCTAGAATAACTCATCTGCCAAGGCGTCAAAATCCAATATTTTAACTGTAGATTTCTCATAGTCTATAAGACCATCATGTTTCATTTTAGATAATTCTCTTGATAGAGAGGGTCTTCTTGTACAGATATGAAGGGCCATTTTTTCTTTTGAAAAGGGCAGTTTAACTGTCAGGCTGTCTTGTTCTTTGGATAACTTAATTAGAACATGAGCAATCTTTCCCCTGATGGTACTTAAAGACAATAATTTAAACTTATCATTTAAAAACAATAATTTTCTAGAAAGGATGTTTAAGTAGTTTTCTAGAAAAATAGGGTGGGTTTCCATGGTTTCAATGAGTGTTTTCTTGTCTATTAAAAGGACTTGAGTAGCAGTAACACCAGTTATTGAAACCGGGTAGTCGTCTTTTGGTGAGAACAAAACAGCTTCACCAAATATATCGCCCGGTCCCATTGTAATTAAGTTGGAAACATCACCTGATATAAAATAAGTCGACAACTCCACCTTACCTTCTAAAATGATGCCTAGACTCTCACAGTGATCACCTTCATCAAAGAGGGTTTCACCTTTTTTAAACTGATTGATTTTATTGTTAAGTGTTGTGCATATATTTTCTGTTTCGTCCATGGTCATGTTCTGAAAGAGATGACTTTTATGAACGATTTCTAAATATTTTTTCTTCATCTATTGGCTCCTTTATTTAAGTTTAAACTATCTAAAAGGATTTTGATAGTCTTCAAGTGTATTCCTTGATCTAGGTATCTACTAGACTTGTTTAGTATACTATGTATGAACACGTTAGTAAACAATTCTAGGATGATAGGGCATTTGAACTTGTAAAAGACTCTCCTATTATATAAAAATACCCAGAAAGAGCTTCTCTTAACGAGTAGATATCATTGTTATAAAGATGTTAGGCGGAATTTGCTATTTTTATGGCGCGGTATGTCATATTTGTGAAATGGGATTAATAGTATACTTGACTCAACTTAAAGATAAGAAAGGAAAAAATACTATGAAAAAAACAATTGTAATTACTGGTGCATCTACAGGCATTGGTCGTGCGACAGCATTATATTTTGCAGAAAATGATTGGCAAGTCGCTGCAACCATGAGAAGTCCTGACAAGGAGACGGAACTTCAAAAGATTGAAAACATCAATGTTTATCAGTTAGATGTAACCAATCAAACATCTATTGATAAGGCTTATGAGTCTATTAGTTCAGACTTTGAAAAAATAGATGCACTTTTAAACAACGCAGGCTATGCCTTATATGGTCCCTTTGAAATCTCTACACCTGAGCAAATTAGAAAAGAGTTTGATGTCAACGTATTTGGTTTAATGGATGTGACGAGAACCTTCCTACCTAAGTTTAGAGAGCAAAAAGAAGGCCTTATTATGAACATCTCATCTATGGGGGGGAAGATCACATTCCCACTCATTTCAACATACCATTCTACTAAGTTTGCAGTAGAAGGCTTTACGGAAGTACTTGCCTATGAACTAGAAGGATTAGGCATTAAGGCTAAACTTATCGAACCTGGTAACATTGCCACTGACTTTGGTGGCAGGTCGATGAAGTTTGCTGCATCTGATGTAGTAACAGATTATAATCCATATGTTGAGAACATGATGGCTATGATGCAAGCTGCTGGTCCTGATATGTACAGTCAACCTGAAGTGGTGGCAGAAGTCATCTTTAAGGCTGCGACAGATGGTACTGACCAGATCAGATACATTGCAGGTGAGGATGCCAAACAACTGATTTCTATGAGACAGGAAAATGGTGATGAAGCATATGTAAAGCATATGAAATCACAGTATGCCATCAAGGACAATGGCTAATATTAAGCAAGTATATTATGCATAAGAGAACAGGAATAAGTAATTTATTTCTGTTTTTTTAGTATTTTTATACTGATTGGGTATAATATGATTATGAAAGCTGGACAGCATATGAAACAGCTGAATTCAAATCTATATAAGAAAGGAGAGCTTGTTAAAGTGGATAATGATATTTTAGCAATGTGAATCGTATGAAAGTTGTTAAATGGAATAGATATGGACCGCCCTCAGTACTTGAGATTGGAGAATCTGATCTACCCACTTATGGAGAAAATGAGTTTTTGGTTGAAGTTGAACTTTCTACAGTTACAGCAGGCGATTGCGAACTTAGAGCTTTAAAATTTCCATTTCTCTTTAAATGGGCTTTAAGATTGTATTTGGGCTTTTTTAAACCTCGAAACAGAATTTTAGGTCAAGAGATGGTAGGAAGGGTCGTTGAAGTAGGCAATGAGGTTAGCAAGTACAAAGCAGGTGACAGACTTGTAGCAGCTTTAGGTATTAGTATGGGTGGTTATGGTGAGTATATTTCTATTAAAGAAAAGCCTGGCATGGGTTGCCACACATTAATTCCTGACTCCCTTTCTAGTGAAAAAGCAGTATGTTTACCAGTTGGAGGTCTAGAAGCCATGCACTTTATGGATAAGACCAGTATTAAAGAAGATTATAAAGTCTTAATCAATGGTGCTGGAGGTAGCATAGGTACTTTGGCAATCCAAATGGCTAAAAGAAAAGGTGCATATGTTACTGCTGTTGATAGCAGCGATAAGTTTGATATGTTAAAAAGTATAGGAGCCGATGAAGTCATTGACTACAATGTAACGGACTTCTATAACTTAAGTGATAAGTATGATGTTATCTTTGACATCGTTGGTAAAGCACCCGTTGAAAAGGCCTTTGAATCTCTAGAAGCTTCAGGTTTGCTAATGGTTGGGAATCCTTCTGGCAAACATAAGAGATTTTCTAAAAGAGTCAAGGCAGATAGAAGAAAAGTCATTTGTACAACATCTCCCCAAAAGGAAGCTGATTTAATAGAGCTTGTCAGAATGCTTGATCAAGGGGAAATAGATGTTGTTATTGATAAAATCATGAGTATGGACGATATCGTAAAAGCCCATGAATACGTGGAAGATAGAAAGAAACAAGGCAATATATTGATCAGAATTAAGGATAAATCTGAGTAATTAAAGAGCTTGTTTAGCAAGAATCTTCATATCGTGTCCAAGAATATCACAGGATTTGTTGCTTGATTTAATTATAATCATATTAGAAACAAGTAGTAGAGTCTAATCGGATTCAAGGAGGATAATATGATTAATTTTAATGGTAAACTACCAAAAACAACAAGTTACTGGGTAAAAGACAACTTATGCTTTATCAAACATACAAGTTTTCTAATCACCTTGGAAGAGAATAAGGCCATAAGTGAACTGATTGGCATGGCTATGAATGATTCATCTATAAAGGGGATCGTTATTAATAACCGTGAGGCAAAAGGTGCTTGGCCGCAAGATGTTTTAGAAGCAAGTGCTTCTGATAATGCTTCTTCTAAAATGGTGTACACTAAAAAAATTGCCACGCTGACAAATAGTAGCATAACGACTATGCAAATGAACAGGCATGCTAGATTTGGTGGTGTAGAAAAGTATGCAAAAGCTTTTAACAGTGAGTTTAATGATGATGTTAAAAACTTTCTAAATAGTTAAACATAGATTCAAGACTAGAGACAAATTGTGATTTTTCATGATTTGTCTTTTTATAATTTGATTTGGCACATAAAGCTAAAGTCTGGCACTAAATGCTATTTTAAAAGTTGAGCTTTAGGGGTAGAGTTATTATAAAGAAGATTGAAAATGAATGGAGATATATATGAAAAGAATGTACTGGATAGGTAAAGAATATAAAATGTATTTAGAGTCTTATGGTATTTCATCTGAAAGAGTTTATAAGATTGCTGGATTGCCTCTTCATATGGAAAAGGAAGGCATCTATATTGATAGAGACCATTATATTAGACTCATGAATGCCATTGAAGAGAGTATGGATGATGAATCGATGATCAGGTACAGTGATATTTCCCAGGTTTTCGCTTTTTCACCTCCCATATTTGCCGGCCTATGTGCCAGTAATGGTATGGAATGTTTTAAAAGAGTGGCAGAGTATAAGAAATTGATTGGACCTTTTGTTGTTTATGTTGTTGTGAATGATCATGAGTTGACACTAGAATTTACCTTTGATGATGAAAATAAGACAAAGTTGCCGAGACTTGTTGCCCTTACAGAAAACATGTCTATGATCAATATGATACGTGCTGGCACTGGTATGGAGATTATACCTACAAAAATAGAGCTTGTTGATGAATGTCCAAAAAGGATAAGTGACTATTTTGGCATTGAGCCTGTTTTGTCTGATGTCAATAGACTGCATTTTTCATTAAAAGATGTACATGAGCCTTTTATAACCAAAAACAATGTGATGTGGCACTACTTGGAGCCGGAACTTAAAAAGAGAATTGAAGAACTAGAAACTGATGATACATTTGCGGCTAAAGTTAGAACCTTATTAATGGAGTTGATTCCTGCAGGAAATGGGACCATAGAAGTGGTTGCTAAAGATATGGCTTTATCTAAAAGAACCTTGCAAAGAAAGCTATCAGAAGAGAACACAACTTTTGTTAAACAAGTCAACCACACACGAGAGCTTATGGCCAAGAATTTTTTGATGAACAGTGTTTTATCTACTGATGAGGTTGCTTATTTACTAGGTTATAGTGACATGTACGTCTTCATGAGAGCCTTTAGACAATGGACTGGTTTAACGGTTAAACAGTTTAGAGTGAAGCATGGGGTAACTGGATGATTGGCACATAAAGCAATTAGATTGGCACATAAAAGCATGTGAATGACATTTAGTCTCATGTATGATGTATGTATAGTAAAGAACGTAAAGATGACACAGTCCTATGAGGAGGAATATGATGAGTAATTTGTTTGATAAGAGTTTACCTAAGACGACAAGCTATTGGAAAGAAGGAAACATATTTTTTATTAAGAACACAAGTTTTATAGTTAATATGGAAGAAGGAAAGGCAATGGCTGAACTCTTAATATTCGCTATGAAAGACAAAGAAACAGTATGTCTTCTAATTGATAATAGGGAAGCTAAAGGTGCTTGGCCTAAAAAAGTCAGTCAGATTTGGGAGAGTAATGATGCTTATATAAGTTCACTGCAGAGTAAAAAAATGGCAACACTAACCAGCAGTACAGTTACAATGATGCAAACCAATAGATTATCAAGACTACATGGTATGGAGACTTTTTCAAAAGCTTTTAACACAGATTTTAATGATGAAGTAAAAGAGTTTTTACTAGGTAAGTAAAGCCTTGTTGAAAGTTGACGGACATTTATAACTTTGTAATGTTAAAATTTTCATATATTAGAAAAAATAGTTACATTGATTTGCTTATTTTCATAAGATAATGAGGAGGAATAATGGCAGACACAAGATTTGGACGTAAAGGATGGACCCCAGACAGGATTAAGTCATTAAGTGGTAAAACATATGTTATTACAGGAGCGACTAGTGGTACAGGATTTGTAGCCGCGAGAATACTTGCTTCTAAAGGTGGGAAAGTAGTGATGTTAAATCGAAATCCTAGTAAGTCACAAGAACATATAAGAAAGATTAAAGATGAGCTTGGAGAAAATGTGGATGTAACATTTATCACCATGGATTTAGGCAATCAAGCTTCTGTAAAAAAGGCAGCAAATCAAGTATTAGAAGAAGTAGATCGCATTGATGCTCTTATGTGTAATGGCGCAATAGCACAAGTACCAAAGCAAGTGTTGACCGTAGATGGATTTGAAAGTCAACTTGGTGTGAACTATTATGGTCATTTCACATTACAAGCACTCTTATTTGATATGCTTGATAAATCTAATGGTCGTATTGTAACCGTTGGGAGTATGGGTTATGACATGGGCATCAAAACCATTAAGTTTGATGATATGAACTGGGATAAAGATTATCAGGCTAATGATGCATACAGTCAAAGTAAGCTTGCGCAAATTATGACCATTTATGAATTGCAAGATAGACTAAAAAAGGCTGGAAAGAAAAATGTTAAGGCCTATGCCTGTCATCCAGGCTCTTCAGCTACTTCTTTGATTACCACCAGTGGTTCTTTATTAATGAGAATTACATTTGGTTTAATGAAATTATCACCTATGGTTCAATCTGCAGAAAAAGGCGCCTATCCAGAGTTGATGTGTGCGACTGAAGATAATCTAGATGAAAGTGGATTTTATGGACCAACAGGCCGTTCTAACTGGGTAGGACCAGTTGGAAACTGTGGCATCAAGGCACATGCTTTAGACAAAAATGTATCAAAGAGATTATGGGATTTATCAGAAAAAGCAACAGGTGTAAGATGGCATCTGTAAGTAGTATCAATTGATTTTATAAGTTTAATATAGGAGGAGTTTAAGGTGAAGATACTTTATTTTACGGCTACGGGTAATAGCCTTTATATAGCCAAGGCTTTGGGAGGAGAACTGCTTTCGATCCCGCAAATGGACAAGAAGGGGATTTATGAATTTTCAGATGATAAGATAGGTATTGTTTTTCCTCTACACGCCTGGGGTGTGCCATCTTATCTGGTTGACTTTCTTAAAAAAGCTAAATTCAACTGCAGATATTTGTTTGCTGTTACGACTTATGGTATATACTCTGGTGCAGTTGCCAAACACTTACATGATATAAGTATAGATGCTGGCTATTCTTTCGATTACATTAATAGAATAAAAATGGTAGACAACTATGTACCTACCTTTGATATGAAAAAGGAAATAGCCAATGAACATAAGAAAGAAGTTAGTAAGCAGTTGCAAGCTATTAAGTTGGACATTGAGTCTTCAAAAAAGTGGCTTTTAAAAGAGAATATGCTTCAAAAGGGAGCTTTTAATTACATGGCCTCTAGAGCGGGAAGACCTTTCAATGAAAAAAGACTGAAGGTGCATGTTTATGGTGAAGGTATTGATAACTATCTGCAAGTTGAAGATTCTTGTACACAGTGCGGTATCTGTTCGAAGGTATGTCCGGTAGATAATATTGAAGTGGACCACGAAAAAGGAAAGATAAAACTAAGCGACAAGTGCTTTATGTGTTTTGCATGTTTGCACCACTGTCCTTCAAATGCTATTCATGTTAATGGACAAGTCAGTCGGGATAGGTATATAAATAGCAATGTACAATTAAAGGAAATTGTCGATTCAAATATATGATTTATATAAATAGATTAAGCGCACTCTAATAAAGTACGCTTAATCAGTTACTTATATCTCACATTCACAAGGAAATGATGTTCTTATTTTAGAATATAGAACAAACAAGAATGCTCCCATTAAGAGGTAGCATCTTTTTTGGTTTGAAAATTTGGTTTTCATAAGTAACGAAGCACTCGATGTGCTGCTTATTAGTCATTGGAAACCACTCTTTTTAAGACATAATAATTTGGTTCATCACCACGAATGGTGTAATCGCCTGACTTCCATTCAAAGAATAAGAACACTTCGCCATCGACTTCTGCAATAAAATATCTAGAGGCTGTATTATCATCATCATGTAAGGCAAGTCCTTTTGTCCAAGACCATGCATGGTTGGTAGAACCATTTTTATAGAATTCAAGGTTCTTTAAGTATAGATCACCAGGGAAGCTTTTTAGGCCTGCTATAAAATCTGTTGGTTGATCAACAAAATCCACTGATTCCCAAAGTCCCAGTACCTTATCATCAGATTCGAACTTGTAATCAATCTTGTCTACTTTTCTGCCATCTATGATTTCAGTTTCTACTTCTCTTAAAACGATGTTATCAACACCGAGTTTAATGATATTAGAGGTCAGTTTATTTTGTAGTGATTGATTGATAATTTTAGAATCATTAAATGCTTGATTAAATGTTACTGAGTAGTAATCATCATGTTTGATTTGAATCATATACTGAGCATATTGATAGACATCGATTTCTACAAGACCCGTGTCATTACTGACAGCTACTGGCATATTGTTCAGATATACTTGGGCATTAGCGACCGGTGCACCTGTTTCACTATCTTTTAGAAAATATGAAATCAAGATATTACCCTTATTCAAACTGCTATCATTTAATTGTTGGATTTGCTCTAAAAGTTCATCTAACTTAGCTTCTGTTTCAAGATTGACACTATTATCGATGTTATTTGTGATATGGGTCGAATAATCATTGTAGGTATTGTTGCTGTCATTAACACTGTTGTCGATGTTATTGTTTGTGACAACAACTGATGAATTATTTACACCAGATACACTTGTGGTATTGTTGTCGCTGTTGTCAATATGAACAGTGGTTTGAATCCTGTTGTTTGAGATACGTAGACCTTTTTCTTGGTCAAAATTTGAATCCCAACCGAATTCATCGACTGTAAATTTCCATGTTAGTGGGAAATAAGTCACATCTCTAAAGAGTAAGATGGGGTAGTCTTCAGTACTGTTGTTAATGGCATTACCATTTAGTTTGATATCAAAGTCAGCAATTGTCGCCCTGTATGTTCTTGATAAATCATTAGTTACAGATTTATCTTGAACTAATTTCTCGGTTTCGCTTGTTTGAGCAATGCTTAGTCCTGTTTGACTGTTCCAATCTGATGATAAACCCAGTGATCTAGAAAAGTTCCAAGTCATAGGGAAGTATGTAATATCATTGTAGAGAATCAATGGAAATTCATTGTGAACATTGTCAATGGCTTGTTCACCAATTTCAATTTCAAATTCTGGTATAGCTACTTCTACTTCGTTTCCTGCATATACGGTATTAACTGTTGCTAAAAGCATCACCAAGATCAATACCATGATTTTATTTAATCTCAAGTTAACCTCCTCAAGTCCTATTGCTATTATATCAGCAAATCTATAATTTGCGTGATTTTGTTTGTAATAAAATAGTTTTATACAGATTTATTTTGTGCAAGTTTTGTTAAAAAAATCTCAATACATTACATAGCAGATCTACCTACAGTATACACAACCGATTTAATTCTAATATTTACGCTAGCGTGTTTAATAGTTTGATTCAAAGTTGGCATATTGTTAATAATAAAGGTTATAAAGAAACAAAAGCATAATAAAAAATGGATTTTATTTATTTTTGTAACATATGGTACAGAAAATACTTGACTGTTATAGTATAGTTATTGGTGTAAGAAAGATAAAAATAATTCTCACGGGAATTAAGAAGATAATTGTAACTACTACAAAGGGAGGAAGTTCTATGTTTGAAGTAAAAGACGCAAAAATGTTTTGTTTCCAATGCCAGGAAGCAGCAGGTAATAAAGGATGTTCAGGAAAGCAAGGTGTTTGTGGTAAGCCTGCAGATGTAGCTAATCTACAAGATTTATTAATCCACGTAACTAAAGGTGTAGCGGCAGTAAATCAATGCGCAAGATCACAAGGTAAAAATGGTAAAGAAGCTGAAGCTTACATAATGGATGCTTTATTTACTACAATCACAAATGCAAACTTTGATGGTGAAGTAATTAAAGACAAAATTGAAGCTGGTTTACAATTAAGAAACTCAATCAGAGATGGTCTTAATACAGAAGGTTGTAACCCTACACATGATTCTTTAACATGGAATGGCGAAAGAGCGAGTTTTGATGAAAAAGCTTCAACAGTAGGTATCTTAGTAACTGAAAATGAAGATGTAAGATCTTTAAGAGAATTAATCACATATGGTTTAAAAGGTTTAGCAGCTTACTATGAGCATGCAGCAAACTTAGGTAAAGTAGACACTGAAATTGTTGCTTTTGTTGAAGAAGCTTTAGTAGCAATTACAGAAGAAAAAACTGCTGATGAATTAGTTGCATTAACGCTTAAAACTGGTGAATTTGCAGTTAAGACAATGGCGTTATTAGACGCTGCTAACACAGGTGCTTACGGTAACCCTGAGTTAACAGAAGTAAATATTGGTGTTAGAAACAATCCAGCAATCTTAATCTCTGGTCATGACTTAAACGACCTTAAGCAATTATTAGATCAAACTCAAGGTACAGGCGTTGACATCTATACACATAGTGAAATGTTACCAGCTCACTACTACCCAGAGTTAAAAAAATATGACAACTTAGTAGGTAACTATGGTAATGCATGGCATAAACAAGATGTAGAATTTGAAACTTTCAATGGTCCAATTCTATTCACTACTAACTGTATCGTGCCTCCTAAGGGTGACGTTCAAAAGAGAATCTTTACAACTGGTTCTTCAGGATTCCCAGGTTGTACACACATTGAAGCTGTAGATGGTAAGAAAGACTTCTCTGCAGTAATCGAGATGGCTAAAACTTTACCAGCTCCAACTGAAATTGAAACTGGTAAGATTGTTGGTGGTTTTGCTCATAATCAAGTATTGGCATTAGCTGATAAGGTTGTTGATGCTGTTAAGACTGGCGCTGTTAAGAAGTTTGTTGTTATGGCTGGGTGTGACGGTAGACAAAAAGGTAGAGATTACTACACTGAGTTTGCTAAGGCGCTTCCAAACGATACAATCATTTTAACTGCTGGTTGTGCTAAGTACAGATACAACAAGTTAGGTTTAGGCGATATCGGTGGTATTCCAAGAGTATTAGATGCTGGTCAATGTAACGACTCTTACTCATTAGCTGTCATTGCAATGAAATTACAAGAAGTATTTGAGCTTCAAGATATCAATGAATTACCAATCTTCTACAACATTGCATGGTATGAGCAAAAGGCTGTAACAGTATTATTAGCACTTCTATACTTAGGTGTTAAGAACATCCACTTAGGACCAACATTACCATCATTCTTATCTCCAAACGTTGCAAACGTATTGGTTGAAAGCTTTGGTATTGCACCTAATGGCGATGTTGATGAAGACATCAAGAACTTTGTTTTAAACTAATATAATAGCTGCTTCGGCAGCTTTTATTTTGTATAGTGATTTAGGATTTTTAGGAGGTATAAAATGCACGACGGATGTGGTGGCAATATGACAGATGGCATGGCCATCTTACAAAAAATTAGAATGATGGGCTTTAACAAGAATAAAATGCCTATGGTTCATAAGTTTGAATGTGAATCATGTAATGAGATGGTAGAAATGGCTACTTTAGAGCATGCTTGCTCATGTGGCATGGTTTATGCAGTAACGCCATGCAGCGCTATGGACAGCTCAAGAATTAAAGCAGCAGGTAAATATGTTTAAAACGTCCAATGGACGTTTTTTTTTGATTATTTCTCTCTATTTTGGATAAATATAAAGATAGATATAAAATATATAAGGTGGCAAATATGGATGACAAAATAAAAGATTTAGAAAATGAAGTAGAAAGACTTAAAAAAATGTTAACAGCAGTTAGGCATTCTTATCTTGATAGAGAACGCCTGGCTTTACTTGGTGAGCTTGTTCCGGGGATCACACATGAGATCAATACACCCCTTGGTGTTGCAGTGTCAGCAGCTTCTTTTATCGACGTGCAAAATCAAAAGGTTCTTAACTTATTTGAAGAAGGCAAGCTTAAAAAGTCTGATTTGGAACAGTATTTTTCCAATGTAAATGAGAGCACTGAAATCCTTAATCAAAACTTACATAGGGCTGCTAAGCTGATAGGAGATTTTAAAGAAATATCTTCTTATCAAAGCAATGGCATAAAAATTGACTTTAATCTATGTGATTATATAGAAAAGATTGTAAAGACCTTAAAACATGAGTATAAAAGAGCAGGTCATAAAATTGTGGTGGCGTGTCATGATGTAAGAATTTATTCTTATCCAGGTATCTATTCTCAGGTAATCACCAACCTTGTTATGAATTCCATTATTCATGGCTTTAAGGATCAAACAGAAGGGTCTATAACCATTTCTGTTAATAAGACAGATTACTTGACAATTACTTATACAGATGATGGCGTAGGCATTGAAGAAAATGCTCTAAAGCAAATCTTTGAACCATATTACACAACCAAAAGAGATGATGGCGGAACAGGACTTGGTCTTTCTATCGTCAATCAGCTGGTTGTAGAAAGACTCAATGGTACAATAGAATGTTTTAGAAATGAGGAATCGGGTGTTAAGTTCATCATAAGAGTTCCTTTAAGCGAAGTTGAAAAGAGGTAGATATGGTTGATAATACTATGGATTTTCTAGCAGAAGATCAAGAAGACGAAATAACATATGAAGATACCTATAAAATAATCATTGCTGATGATGACGAGGAAATCCATCGAGTGACCAGGGTTATCTTAAAGTATTTTAACTTTGAAGGAAAGGGTGTTTCATTTATTGATACCTATTCTGGTAAGGAAACCAAACAAGCCCTAAAAGACAATCCTGATACAGCAATTGTTTTTCTAGATGTGGTCATGGAGGACAATGATTCCGGCCTTCAAGTGGTTAAGTACTTAAGAGAAGAACTTGAGAATAAACTGACAAGAATTGTTTTAAGAACAGGTCAGCCCGGTGAAGCGCCTGAAGAAGAAGTGATAAAGCAGTATGACATCAATGACTACCGCTTGAAAACTGAACTGACTGTTAAACGCTTGAATACGACCCTTTATTCTTCCTTGAGAAATTACAGAGACCTTCAAACCCTTGAAAAAAATAGAAAGGGTCTTGAAAAAATTATCAAGGCCAGTGCCAGTTTATTTGAACACAATACATTGGATGACTTCTTAGTAACTATTTTAAATGAGTTGTCTCAATTTAATTATGATCCAATTGAGATGCTGTACATACGTGAAGAAGCTTCGCCTTTATCTGATGGTATGGTTATTTTAGAACAATCTACTCAGAATAAGATCATTGCAGCAACGGGTAAGTATGAGCACTTTGTTAATCAGGAAGTAGAGTCCATAGGTGAACTCAACTATATAACCAAGTGGATCAACTCTGATGAACCAAAGGAAGGTTTGATTCATTCTTTAGAAACGGGCTTTATCATTGAAAGTCATGGAAACAGCCAGTCCAACAACTATATATACATTGACGGTAAAAAAGATAACTTAGATTTTCAGTTAATCAACTTATTCCTGTCTAACTTCTCAATTGCACTGGACAATTATATTTTAAACAATATGCTTCAGATTACTCAAAAGGAGATTGTATTTGCCCTTGCTGAAACGGTTGAGAGTCACTTTGAAGAAACAGGCAGTCATGTTAAGAGGATTTCAGAAATGATGTATCAGTTTGCCCTTTGTAACAGATATTCTTATGGAGAAAGTGAGCTTATCAAGTTAGCTTCTACCATGCATGATTTAGGTAAAATCGCTATTCCTGATAGAATTTTGAAAAAGCCTGGCAGGTTGACTGAAGAAGAATTTGAAATAATGAAGACCCATACAAATCATGGTTACAGAATTCTTAAAAATCCTAACTTACCAGTTATTAAAATGGCAGCAGAAATTGCCTTAAATCACCATGAGAAGTTTGATGGTTCTGGATATCCTGCAGGAAAGAAAGGGCTTGAGATACCTTTAAATGCAAGAATGATGGCAATCATAGATGTCTTTGATGCAATGAGTCATAAGAGGATTTATAAGGACGCTGTGCCGATTGAGGAGACACTTGCCTATATCAACAGTCAAAGAGGTAAACACTTTGATCCTGATTTGGTTGATATTTTTATCAATAATTTAAATAATATTACTTCTGGTGTAAAAAATATGTAGCAGTCCATTGGACTGCTACTTTAATGCGTAAAAGAATGGTACGAGTATTGGTACCAATGAAGATAAAACAACACCATTGAAGAAAGAGATAACAACGACCTCTGGATTGGTGTATCTAGATACCAGTGGTAACATGGTATCCATGGATGCTGCACCTGACGGTGCTATGGTTGTATAGTCATTTAAGTACTTAGCTAAAAATGGGATGGTGAGTATGGCAAATATCTCCCTAAAGACGTTGGTCATAAATGAAATAGCCCCAATTTCAGCACTATGTAATTTCGTTAATAAGATGCCTGATAAAGAATACCAGCCATAGCCTGCGCCAACAGCCAAACTGAGATTGTTATCCATTTTAACGATAAGGCCTGCAATTAAGCTACCTGCTATAGAACCGACAACAATTGAAAGTGGCACAATGATTAGGAGTAAACCGTGTTTCTTTACATCCTTAAAGATAGACTTGTTCATCCCTATATCGATGCCTACAAATAAGATCAAAATATTCAAGGCAATGGTTGTAAACATATCCATATGGGGTGCGATAGACTCTGGGAGAATGGTCATACCAGCCAAGATTCCCAGCCCGATAGCTGCTAAAATTGAAATGGTCATTTGCTTCTCCTTTCAAATAAAGTTGTACTTAAATAAACACATATGATGCTGAATAATGTCGTTAGAACTGCAAATACAAAACCAATCCAACCGATGTCTTTTAGGTTGTTAAGTAAGTCCTTGTTAAGTCCTAAACCGGCCCCCATTGCAAATAAGAGGAGGGTAACACCAACAAATTGAAATTTGCTTATGATATTTTTGATCTTGTCTGTTGGTTTTAAAACACTCCCAATGCCTATACCAACAATTAATACGATAATAATACTCCACATAAAATTTCTCCTTCTGTATTAGTGTAAGATGAAAACCTGTTTTTTACAATAGATATTGATTATAAGATAGTCATATGTTACTATTAGATAAACCCCTATAGTAGGGGGGTGGAGGTGCATATGATTTATATTGTTTTAATTGTTGTTGCTTTCTTGATTTTTAGAAAGATAACAGAACCTAAAGTGACCCATATTGATCAGGCTACTTTAGAAACTTATTTAAAAGATAAGAAGAAATACCAGTTTATTGATGTAAGAACGTCAAATGAGTTTAACAGTCATAAGTTAAAGGGCTTTAAGAACATGCCTTTGCAAACTCTAAATAAACATCTTGATAAGCTATCAAAAGACCAAGCCATCGTTTTGCTATGCGCAACAGGCTCAAGAAGCATGAATGCTGCAAGAGTTTTAAAGAAGGCGGGTTTCGACAACTTAATTAACGTTAAAGGAGGTTTAAGTCGTATGACTTAAACCTTTATTACTTTACTTGAGGATCCTGTTGACATGGAAATACTCGCGTGCTATTCTTCTATTGAACTTAATGCCCTCTTAAAGGGCTTTTTATTTGCAACAACAAAAGGAGGCTATATGAAGGGGATACTTGCAAACCCTCTCTTTATCATCGCCCTAGTGGTAATGGTGGGACAAGTACTTGGAAATATTGAATACAAGCACATTAAACTGGGTGGTTCTGCAACCTTATTTGTAGGCTTATTTTTAAGCTACTCTTTAAAGGCTTTTATGTCTATAGATCTGGTCATTGATAAAACACTTTTCTTGATGAGTTTAATTGGCTTTATTGCCACTGTTGGTTTAGCCGCTTCAGGTAATATCATAAATACCTTAAAAAAATATGGCCTTAAGTTTATGATTCTTAGTTTCTTTGTAACAGCAACAGGTGGTCTTATGACTTATATAATGATCTCTAGACTTAATACACCTTATCAGGTAATAGGATCGTATGTAGGAGCCTTAACCAGTTCGCCTGGTCTAGCATCAGCTTTAGAACTTGCTGGTACAAACAGTCCAAATGTTGGTCTTGGTTATGCCATTGCCTATGTGCCTGGTGTCTTAGTGGTTATTTTGTTTGCTCAGATCATGGGCAGAGCTCAAAACACTGTATCTAAATCTCATAAGCCTATAGAAGAAAACGAGTATGGCTTCAATATCGGTGCTTTTATGTTGGTTATCCTACTTGGTATATTGTTAGGGTCTTTCAAGTTAAAGATTACAGATTCAGCTTCTTTATCACTTGGGATGACGGGTGGCGTATTGGTTTCAGCCTTGATACTTGGATCGATCAAGTCTATTGGTAAGGTTTCCTTTCAGTTTAACCACAAGCAGTTACAGATTATTAGAAATATATCTTTAAACCTATTTCTTTCTATTGTGGGCCTTAACTATGGCTACTCAGCCATGGTTGCAGTTAAAACTTCCGGTCTTGCCTTGTTATTTGTGGGGCTCCTAACGGGTATTACAAGTATCCTTGTGGGGATGATAGTTGGTAAATATTTATTGAAGATAGAAACAGTTTATCTTGTGGGCGGTATTTGCGGAGGTATGACTTCTACACCTGGTCTAGCAGCTGCCATTGAGAAGTTTAATGAAGAAGAGGTTGTGACAGGCTATGGTGCAACTTATCCATTTGCTTTGATTTTTATGATTTTATTTACAAACCTACTCTTTATAGGGTATTAAACATGCTAATGATTTTAAAACTGGTAAAATAAAATACAAGGCAATAAAAAAAACACAATCCTAGGATTGTGTTTTAGTGTTTAATTAGCCAACAACTGTGATGTTTTCAGCTTGAGGACCTTTTTGTCCTTGAGTTACGTCAAAAGAAACCTTTTGGCCTTCTTCTAAAGTTTTGAAACCATCAATGTTGATTTGAGAGAAGTGAGCGAATACGTCTTGTCCATCTTCACCTGTAATAAATCCAAATCCTTTTTCAGCGTTAAACCATTTTACTGTACCAGTCATGAGTACCTCCTATATTGATTCATGTTTTTTTAAATCTCCGTAAATCATTTTCACGTATGTCTTAATTAGGAGAATACACTGGTAACTCTAATTCAGATATATCGGGTAAAACATTCACTTCTAATTTAAACCTCATCTACACCCTAACATTTAACTATATGTATGTCAAGCTTTATGTTGTTAATATATAGAAAAGTAATATTTAATTTCCTTAGTCCTTATCAATGTTCTACGAACTGTGAAATAATTAGTAATAAAGTGCTTTTGAGTAGGCTGACCGATACGGTCGGTTTAACTTGACCAAAGTGGTCGGTCTGTGTTATACTTAAATTGACCATAGTGGTCGGTATGGAGGTGATAAGTATGGATGTCGTCTTTAAAGCATCGGATTTAGAAAAAAGAGATAGAATCATAAATGCTGCACTTGAAGAGTTTTCGATTAATGATTTTGAAAAAGCTTCCACCAATATGATTGTAAAAAGAGCTAAGGTTTCAAAGGGGCTCTTGTATCATTATTTTTCAAGCAAGAAAGAACTTTATGACTACTTGGTAGAGTTTGTCTTTATCACAATAGGTAATTCCATAAAAGATAAATTAGATGATATGGACAGTGACTTCTTTGTAAGGATACGAGATATAGCCATCATTAAAATGAACATCATGCAGGTTTATCCTAAATTGTATGACTTTTCAGTTAAATTGTTGAGGGAAATGTCCTATGAGGTTTTACTTGAAAAATCAAAGGCTTATAACTTGGATCTTTTTCAAAAGGTTTACTTTGAAAATATTGATTACACTTTATTTAAGGAAGATATTGATGTTAAAAGAGCCATGGAGATCATAAGATGGACCATTGAGAAATTTGGCGAAAACATCAACTTCTCTGAAGAAAAGGATATGGCCTATCAGGTAGAGGAGATCAATAAGTATATGGAGATATTAAGAAAAGCCTTTTATAAGTAGGGGTTGTAATATGACTTAACTTATAATGATTTATATTTACTTTTGATTTAAACCTAATCAATGTGTTTGTCTCATGATAGGTGGGTATAATATAAAAAAATATAAGAAAATTAGAACAGCAGACCAGCTGAGTATGGAGGTCCTATGAATAAGAAGTTAATTATTGTATTGTTGGTATTTGCGGTAATAGGTGTTGGATTATTCTTTGTTTTGACAACAGGTAACATTGGTGCAAAGTACAATACGACTCAGGTAGTAGAGACAGAAATCGGCAAGTATGTAGGTGATGTCGGAACAGTCTCTTCAAGAAATATAAGAAAGTATTATGGCAACGGTCTTAACAAGGTTGAGTCTTTCTCGTTAGAGATAGGTGATTCTGTTACAAAGGGGCAACTACTGATTAAATATGAAAACAACATCGATCTTGAAATTCAAAAGGTGAAAAAGCAGATTGAAGGTGTAGAAGCTACTTATAAGGATTTGCTGTCAGGTACTGATGTTGAAACCATATCATCTGCTAGAATTGAGATTTCTAGAGTCAGTAGCCTATTGGATAATGCCAAGAAGAACAAGGAAAGAGTTCAAGTGCTTTATGACAATGGGGCTGCAACTTTAGTGGAACTTGAGAGGGCAGATGAAGAGATTAAGAACTATCAAAACAGCTTAAATGTTGCAAGGAATAATTACAACCAGGTTTCAAAAGAGATCTCTGAACATGTAAGAGAAAAATATGAAGCTGATATAGATGTTCTCTTGATTTCATTGGAAATACTAGAATCTAGTAAAGACAAGTATGCGGTTTATGCAGATGTGGATGGTATTGTAACTCAGGTTCATACATTTGTAGGTGATATTCCTATGCCTGGTATGGCGATTCTTGAGATTCAAGACCCGACAGAAAAAGTTATTAACGTAGACTTTATGGTAGAAGATGCCCTCCTTATTAAAGAAGCCTTACCAGCAGAAGTTAACGATTTAGATATGAATATTGTCATTGAGAATTTGAAAGTTGATAAAGTATATCCAACGGCTTTTATCACTTTATCAGAACTTGCTGTAGAAGAAAATAGACAGCGAGTAGAGATTGGCTTAAAAGACCAAGCTAATGACTTACCATTCGGTTTAGAACTAAATACCCGAGTGATGATTGAAGAAAAAAGACAAGCACTTGTTGTACCAAAAGGCGCTTTGATCTATAAGGATTCAAAAGTTTATGTAGGTGTCCTTGAAGAGGGAGAAGTGGTTGAGAAAGTCATTACAACTGGCATCATGATTAATGGTGATGTGGAAGTGGTTAGTGGCTTGTTAGTAGGCGAAGAGGTTATCCTGAACTATCAGGAGGAAACTGAAGAATAAATGGATGAGGAGCTTATTATGAATGATAATGAAGTGATGATTAAAGTGAAAAATCTGTACCATTCATATAGTAACGATGATAATTATTCAGTTACTGATGTAACCTTTGAAATAAAAAAAGGTGAGATCTTTGGTTTTTTAGGACCTTCTGGTGCTGGAAAATCAACGACTCAAAACATTCTTGTAGGTCTTTTGCAACTTCAAAAAGGTGAAGTAGAAGTAGCTGGTTACGATGTAAAAGAGATTAAAAACAAGATGTTCAACAAGATAGGAATGTCATTTGAACAGTCTAATGTTTATAACAAGATGTCAGGTTTAGAAAATTTAGAGTTTTATAGAAAGTTATTTGATGTGGAAACCAGAAATCCAATGGACCTTATTAAAATGGTAGGTCTTGAAGGCAAAGAAAACATCAAGGCGGGCAAATACTCAAAAGGTATGAAACATAGACTGACCTTTGCAAGATCTATGGTCAACAATCCTGAAATGTGGTTTTTAGATGAGCCAACGACAGGTCTAGACCCTGCAATTGCCTCGCAAATAAAGGACATCATTAGAGCGGAAAACAAGAAGGGTGTCACCATCTTCTTAACAACGCACAACATGTACATTGCAGATGAACTCTGTGATAGGGTTGCCTTTATTGTAGATGGTAAAATCAGATTGATTGATTCGCCTAAAGCTTTAAAACTGAAATATGGTGAGAAGCTTGTAGAGGTAGAGTACTTAAAAGATGGTGAACTTATAAAGGATACCTTCTCTACAGTTGTACAAGAAGAAAAAGACAGAATGGTAGAGGTCTTGAACAAGTATGATATACAGACCATGCATACCAAGGAAGCTACTTTAGAAGAAATCTTTATTAAAGTGACAGGAAGGGGTCTCGTCTAGATGAAACTATGGTACAGTTTTTCAAAAGAATTGATTCTTTCTTCGAAAAGTTGGTACTTCTATGTTGAGTTGGCAATGGCAGTGATACTACTACTTCTTTTGGTATTTGTTATCCCTGAGGATTTTGATAGTAAAAGTAAACAGTATCTGTATCTTGATACACCTGAAGTGATTCAGGAGAGGTATAAAAAAAATCTGTTAGATGAGGATTTGGACGAAGTTGCTGAACGGTTAGAAGTTGAAGCAGATAATCAAATGTATCCTGCGACACTTTATGAAACAGAAGAATCAAAAATATATATATTAGAAAGTAAAGAAGCATTAGATTCATTTTCAAATGTAGAAAGAGTGCCAGCTGTTCATGTAAGAATTAACGAAGACAATCAAATTGTTCACTCTTATTACATGCAGGGATATGAAACAGAGAAACTAAAAAATCTTTTATTGGTCTATCACAATCGATTGGCTGGTCACGATGTCATTGAAGATTTTTCTAACAATATTGAGGTGAGAAAACTCTATCAGGATTCAGAGCCTTTAAGTGATAAAGAGAATATGATACCGGTATTTTTGACCTTTAACGGCAGTTTGATGAGTTTGTTCATCATAGCGGCTTATATCTTTTTAGATAAGAGTGAAGGCATTATAAAAGCCTATGCAATAACAGCATCGTCTGTTTGGCATTACTTGCTCAGTAAGATAGGTGTTATTATCCTGACCAGTATCATAACGACTTTGATTATTGCTGTACCGGTGATGGGTACTCAACCGAACTATTTTCTGATGATTCTCTTTATTATTGCATCAGGTTTCTTTGCAGCATCACTAGGCTTGTTTATGACTTCCTTTTATAAGGACATCGTAGAAGCCTTTGGTGGTATGTATGTTGTTATCGTCATTATGATTATGCCTAACATCTCCTACTTCACGCCAAGCTGGGATCCTGACTGGGTAAAGGTTATTCCGAGTTATGTGATGCTCCAAAGTTTCAAAGAAACCATCTCTGTTAACGGCAACGTCACCTATGTACTTGTTGCCTCATTAGCATTCTTAACTCTTGGCCTTAGTATATTTATTCTGGCTAACTATCGATTTAAGAAAACATTATCTCTGTGAAGGAGTGTAAACCATGTTAAAGAAAATTTACTTGGTATTTCTGAGAGATTTGAAAACCAGTGTAAGAAACTTTATGACGCTGTATATCATTGTTGTACCTATTATATTCGCTGTAATGATTAACATATTTTCACCCGGTATCAACGATACAACGGTAGAAATTGTTCTTCTGGAAAATGAAAATCCAGCACAAAGTGAATATTTTAAACAGTTTGCAAAAGTAGAATTGCTGGCTAGTCTTGAAGAAATAGAAGAAAGGGTAGAAAAAAGAGACAATATAGTAGCGGTACTGCCAGATCAATCTGGTGACTACTATCTTTTAACTCAAGGTAATGAGCCTGATTTTGTTGTTGATTATGTAAAGAACTTAACTTCTTTTGATTATTACGAAATTAGGACAGATGAATCCATTGCTGAAATCAAAGATTATGGAAGAGACATACCACCTCTTAAAAAGATTATGGTGAATGCTTCAATGATGCTTTGTTCCGTGCTTGGAGGTATGATCATTGCTTTGAACATCGTTGAAGAAAAGACTGATAATACAATCTCGGCTATACATTTATCACCTGTATCAAGGCTTGGTTTTATAGCTGGGAAAAGTATGATAGGTATTTTTGTACCACTCTTGGGTTCAATCTTAATATTGTTGATTACAGGCTTTTGGGAGATCAACTTCTTCCATGCTGTCATCATGATTTTAACGTCAGGTATCATCAGTGTTTTGGTTGGATTTATTGAAGGCATCAACAACGATGATGTAATGAATGCTGCGGGTAATATGAAGATGCTATTTTTACCTTTAATAGGATCTATTGCTGGAGAAGAATTACTTGCAGATAAATGGCAATTTTTATTTTACTGGATACCTTTCTATTGGACTTACAAGGGCAATGATTTAGTCTTATCAAACAATGGCTCATGGATGGATGTGCTCAAATATGCAGGCATTGTATTGGCTATATCAGGTGTGGTATTTATCTTGTTGGCGCCAAGAATTAGAAAAGGTTTAGAATAGTTAAAGAAGTGGAGGGACTTATTATGATGATATGGGGAATTTTAGCAATACTTTATGCAGTGATGGTAATTGTCCTAGCTGTTTTAAAACCAGAAGCAATCTGGAAACTGAAAAAAATACAGTTTTTTATCAAACATATGGGTGATAAGGGTACAGAGATATTCTTCTATGTATGGGCACTGATATTCTTGGTATTAGGTGTATGGCTTTTAACTTTATAGGCAGTGATGAATAAACCTCTCAGCAGCAAGGTCTGCTTAGAGGTTTTTCTTTTACCTTGTTTAAATAGTTTTATGTTAAGGTTAACTACTTTTATTTTTAGTAAATTTCGTGTAAAATAGTGATTCAGGAGGACTTATGGAAAAGATGATTGAATTATGGCATCATAACTTCACCCAATCCCTTTTGATTGGCTTGTTGGTGCTTTTACTTTATAGGTTATTTAGAAAAAAAGTGTTGGGTATGTTTGAGAATTTCATTCACAAGCGTGCTAGTAAAACAAAGACTCAGTTAGACGATATCTTTATAAAGGTAACAAAAAGACCTTTTAGAATGGTCATGAATGCAACCGTTTTATACATTGTCTATCACATCATTGACTTTGACTATCTTTTAGGTGATAAAATAGGAGGCTTTAACACATTTGCACTGAACGCATATGCTTCTGCAATTATTGTCTTCTTTGCCTGGGCAGTTTACAATGCAACTGATGAATCCAATACATTGTTTTCAGATATTATGAAGGCCTTTGACATTGAGATCGATAAGCTTATGATTCCGTTTATGACGAAGCTATTTAGACTCATCATCTTTATTGTCACACTGGCTATTGTTGCTGATACATGGGGCTTTGATGTAGGCACCTTTGTAGCAGGACTGGGTATTGGTGGTTTGGCTTTTGCCTTAGCTGCAAAAGATACCTTAGCCAATATGTTTGGTGGTGCGGTTCTTATAACAGAGAAGCCTTTTACAATTGGTGACTGGATCATAGTTGGTGATGTAGAAGGTACTGTTGAAGACATTAACTTCAGATCAACTAAGATTAGAAAGTTTAACAAGTCCATTGTTACAGTACCCAACTCAAGGGTGGCTGATTCCAATATCATCAACTATTCAAAGAGAAATATCCGTCGTATCTCTTATGAACTTAAGATACATATCGATACACCAATTGATTCGGTTAAAAAAGTGGTAAAAGATATTGAAGATATGCTGATAGAGCATAAGGGTGTTCATAATGAAACCATATTTGTTAAGTTCAACAAGTTTGGGGAATCTTCACTGAATATCTTCCTCTATTATTTTTCAAATACTTCCATATGGGGGGAGTATCTATCTATTGCTGAAGATACAAACTTTAAGATTATGGAGATTTTAGAAGCCAATGAGGTTAGCCTAGCAGTACCACTTAAGCAGATTAAGGTTGAAAAAGAATCTATAGGTTAAGAGCTGATTAATTGATCAGCTTTTTTTTCAGCCATAAATGGGCTCTATGTTATAATGGGTAGAAATGGGGAGGGATTATGAATACATTGCAAATGATATTGTTGATTTTCTTATCAGGACTGGTTTCGGTCTTCTTATACAAGTACATTGTTTCCAGACAAAGGTTGATTTATGACGATAAGATCAATGTTGAGTTGATTGTAAAGGGTGCTGTTTACAATTTGATTCTTACAATTATATATATGTTTTTAAAGTTGATGTTCATAGAGCTTAGGGTGGAGATTTATTTTAGTGAATGGGAGATACTTTACTCTTTGGCATATTCGGTACTTGTAGTTCTTGGTATGTACCGCATCATATTTAGACGTGTTCTAAAGTCTGAACATTACATCAACAGATTTGATATTGTTATCTATTCGCTCAGTATAGGGATTGGTATCGGTATTTCCAATCTTATTGTGATAGGTTTGTTTGAGGATGGGATACAGTCCTTACTTAGAACGGCTTCAGCCATCATTATACCTCTAACTTATATGATGGTAATGGCCTATTTTCTTGTAAGAAAGATCGAAAATAAGTCCAGACTAAAGTTTTTATACATCATCTATCCCATCATTATTTTGTTCTTAAAAGAGTATTTTGCCATATACAATTCGCTCTTGGGCTTCATAGGTTCTTTCTCATATGAGTTTACAATGTACTTGTTGTTTACACTCTTGTTTACAAACGCAGTAAGAAAGAATGCCAGATTTGTATTTTTAGATGAAGAAGAACAATTAGAGCGTTTTTCAAATGAAAAGACCCTACAGGAAAAAATGTCTTATAGGTTTGATCGTTTTATGTCTTATGGCAATATCGCCATTACAGGCCTTCTTCTTTTTATCGGTTTTATTGTTATAGTCACAGTTTCTGTCATCTTAATGATTGAAACGCCCGAGGTTACGGATGGCTCTGTTACCAAAATGCTTTGGTTATCTTTTATGAGGGTTCTTGATCCAGGTAATGTGGCGACAGATCCTGACTCTAACAATGCTAAGTTTGTTTTGATCACAACCATAGCAACCATTCTTGGTTTAGGTTTGATTTCTACCTTTATAGGTATGATCTCTGGTGCTTTTTCGTCTAGGATAGAAAAGCTTAGAGAAGGTAATTCGAAAATATTAGAAAGAGACCATATTATCTTTATAGGATTTTGTGAAGATACCCTAAAGATTCTGGATAACTTGATCAAGTTCCAGAAGAAGAAGGATCTAAACATTGTGATTGTTTCTAAGTTGTCTAGAAAGGTCGTTGAGGATGAGATTTCAGAGTATGGTCTTATGACGTCGGTTTCGAATATTGTCTGTCGGTCAGGGGAATTGTCTAGTAAAAACACCTTGATGAATATCGGTATTACACAAGCTTCTTCAGTGGTTATAATAGGAGATAAAAAAGAAGAAAGCTTAAGAATAGCCATGCTTGTAAACTCAATTTTAAAGGCTGAGAGATATAGAGATATTGATATCGTCCTCATGTCTGATATGGGTGGCATGGCCAAACAGACCTTTGGTGATAGAATGTCGATTTACTACAGACAAAACCTTGAGTTTGATGCCTTGTTCAGGGCGCTTGATTTAAAAGAATACTTGAAGTTGTATGGTAATCTGATGGGGGCAGAAGGTGACCTTGTCATATCTTTAGAGGAAGTTAGAAAGACTATCGGCAAAGAGTTTGGTAAAATCGCAGGCGGCTTTTCCTATTCTACAGTCATCGGTCTAGAGCGAAAAGGGCAGATACTTTTAAATCCAGACAGAAAAACGATTGTAGAAAAAGAGGATCGTCTTATACTTCTAATGGATTCTAATACAAAACCGGATTTCAATGGTTTAGATAAAAAGCTGTCATATGAGAATCATCACAAGGCCCTGCCTTTTGTAAAAGAATCGGTCCATAGACTTTTGATGATAGGTGATAAACAAGACAAGCTCATAGAGGACTTATCCAAATCAAAAGTGACAACTAAAACAGTCAGTCAAAGTAGACTCTACGAAGACATAGACAGTGTCTTTAAGAGTCATCCACCTCAAATGGTTGTTTTTACAGGTTATGCTGACTTATCAGATGACCAAAATGATGACTTATGTTTAGAGTGTCTGGCATATTTAGATGCTTTATATAATAGGAAGAAACATAATTATGTGGTTTCTGCTGTCATTAACTCTGCTCAAGATGTTAAGTTTGCCTATGAAATAGATTATGTGGACTTGGTCATTGAAAATGATAAGTGTAGAAATGTTGCCTTGTCGCTTTTAGATAAGGACAATATGACATTAAAGGTTGAGGAACAACTTTTAGAAGTCGGTAATAGGGTAGGTGCTGTTTTAGCAGCAGACATAGTAGGCACAATAGACCAAACCGTTTTTGAAGTAGCAAGAAAGTGTTTGATGAAAAACATCATTTTAATAGGTTATATCACTAGAGAAGGTGGTTTGATGCAGGTGGACATCAACCCCAATAAGAATGAAAGTGTTTGTTTTGATGATGATGATCTTTTACTTGTAATTAAATAGCATAAGATGTAAGGTATGATTTTAGTAAAATCATACCTTATTTTTGTGCAGTAAAAGGCTTATTATCTATAATAATTTTACACACAAGTAAAAAGAAGATATATTTTTTTACTAAAAGTTAAATATATATGTCCAAAACACTTGAATATAAGTGTTTATCTATTTATAATTGTAGTATGAGTATAATAATTATAAGGAGAAGTGAAAATGTCGCGAATTAAACGTTTGTTAGAGCAAGAAAATATAGTAAAAGGCCAAGCTTTATTAGTCAGCAACGAATCCAATGTAAAATATATGTCTGGATATACTGGAGAAGCAGCTTACCTGATACTGTCTCATGAGGGCCAAGTTTTTATGACAGATGGCAGATACGATGAGCAAGCAAGAAATGAATGCCCAGGCTTTGAAGTAACAAAATGGCATAATCCTAAAAGGCCAGATCCGGATACCATTTTACATTACTTAAAGAAGTTTGGTATTAAAAAACTGATTTTTAATGGCAATGATTATACTTTTAACCAGTATACCAACTTGAAAAATGCCATTGATCATCATAAGTTAGAAATCACTTTAGAATCAAGAGTGGGCTTGATAGAAAAATTCAGAGCCGTTAAGACAAGTGATGAAGTTGAAAACATAAGAGTGGCATGTTCGATTGCTGATAAGGCTTTAGAAGCTTTACTACCATCTATAAAGGTTGGTGTAACAGAACTTGCCTTGGTAGGTGAACTTGAGTATAACTTAAAGAAATATGGTGCTGACAATATATCTTTTGATACCATCATTGTTTCTGGTACAAAAACTGCTTTACCACATGGTAAACCAAGTGATAAAAAATTAGAAGAAGGTGACTTCTTGCAAATAGACTTTGGTGCACTTTATAAGGGTTATCATTCTGATATGTCTAGAACATTCATCATTGGTAAGGCCAGTCAAAAGCAGGAAGAACTATACGATATGATGCTAAAGGCAACCATTGGTGGTATTGAGGCTCTTAAAGGTAATATTTCTGCAAAGGATCCAGACTCTGTTGTAAGAGAGATCATTTCTGATGACTATCTTGAGTATTACTATCCAGGACTCGGTCATGGTGTAGGTCTTGATATTCATGAAGGACCTTTTATGAGTAATACAACAACAGCTCAAATTGAAACAGGTAATGTTGTGACCATTGAACCGGGTGTTTATGTGCCTGGTTGGGGTGGTATGAGAATAGAAGATACAGTGCTGGTAACAGAAGATGGGTATGAAGTTTTATCAAAGTTCCCAAGAGAGTTACAAGTACTCAGTTAGGAGAGTATGATGACAGGCGAGATATTTAGCATTCAGAAATATGCGCTGCATGATGGGCCTGGTATCAGGACGACTGTGTTTATGAAGGGATGTCCTTTGACTTGTCAGTGGTGTCATAATCCTGAAAGTATCAGTAGAGAACAGGAAAGAATATTTTATAAAGATAAATGCATTGGCTGTAACACATGTGATGCATTTACAAAACCGGACCTTTGTCCTTCTGAAGCACTCAAGTATGTTTCTAGGACTTACAGTCCAGAAGACTTATTTGATGAAATCATGAAAGATCATGTCTTTTATGAGCAATCAGGTGGTGGTGTCACTTTTTCAGGTGGCGAACCCCTCTTGCAAGTGGATTTTCTATTAGAAGTTTTGAAGCTTTGCAAACAGCATGATCTACATGTGACCATTGATACCTGCGGTTTTGCACCTTGGACTTCTTTTGACAAGATCCTGCCTTATGTGGATTTGTTCTTGTATGACGTCAAACATACTGATTCAAAGATTCATAAGGAACTGACAGGTGTAGCCAATGACCTGATTATTGATAACTTAAAGAAGCTTATAGAGATTAAGGATATCTACCTTAGACTACCTATTTTAGAAGGTATCAATGATACAAAAGAACATTTGGAAGAAGTAAAAAAATTAATCACAAGTGACCATGTATTACAGGTCAACCTATTACCATACCACAACTATGCGGAAAATAAGTATGAACATCTGATGAATGATTATGAGTTTAAACCCTTTAAAAGACCATCAGATGAAGCGTTAGAAAGCTTAGAATCATTCTTTGTAAATCAGGGAATCAAAACTGTTATAGGAGGCTAATATGTTAACAGAACGTGTGAAAAGATTGCGTAAAGAAAGTTTAAAAGCTGTGCCTCATATTTGGATAGATAGGGCAAGATATGTGACAGATGTTTATAAGGAACATTTTGGTCAAGTATCAACGCCTGTTTTAAGAGCCATGTCTTTTTATGAGATACTAAAAAGAAAGCCGATTTATATTGGTGATGGAGAATTAATTGTTGGTGAGAAAGGGGCAAAACCTGCAGGTGCACCTACATATCCAGAACTGTGTTGTCATGAACTGTCAGATTTTGATGTCATGCAGTCGAGAAAACAAGTTTCCTTTAAAGTAGAAAAAGAAGCTTATGATTTTCAAGAAAGCATCGGTATCCCATATTGGGAAAAGAAATCTATGCGATCAAAGATTATTTCTAATATGACACCTGAGTGGATTAATGCTTATGAAGCAGGTGTATTTACAGAGTTTATGGAACAAAGAGCGCCTGGTCATACTGTAGCTGATAAGAAGATATTCTTAAAGGGCTTTAAAGATTTCAAAGAAGAGATTCAAACGTCTTTAGATAAGTTAGATTTTTCAAATGATTTAAGAGCCTATGAAAAAAGAGAAGAACTCAAGGCTATGCTGATAACATGTGATGCCATCATCATGTATGGTAAAAGACATGCGAATAAGGCTAGAGAATTGGCTGAAGCTTGTGATGATCCTGTAAGAAAAGGAGAACTTATAAAAATCTCAGAAGTTTGTGACAGGGTACCAGAAAACGCACCGACTAATTACTGGGAGGCCCTTCAAGCTTACTGGTTCGTTCATCTTGGTATTACAACGGAGTTGAATACTTGGGATGCCTTTAGTCCAGGAAGATTAGACCAGCATTTACAACCGTTTTATGAGAAGGAAGTTAAGGAAGGTTCTTTAACAAAAGATTTTGCCTATGAACTTTTAAATCTGTTCTGGGTTAAGTTTAACAATCAACCGGCACCGCCAAAGGTAGGCTTTACCCTATTAGAGTCAGCGACATATACTGACTTTGCCAATATCGGTGTGGGTGGTTTAACCATTGATGGTTTGGATGCGGTTAACGATATGTCTTATATGATCTTGGATTGTATTAATGAGATGCGCCTTGTTCAGCCAAGTTCAAATGTTCAGCTTTCTAGAAAGAATCCAGAAGGTTTTATCAAACATGCCTTGAGAGTCATCAGAGAAGGTCGTGGTCAACCATCCATTTTTAATGCAGATGCTGTAATTGAGGAAATGGTAAACATGGGCAAGTCTTTAGAAGATGCCAGAGAAGGTGGTTGTTCTGGTTGTGTAGAGACGGGTGCATTTGGTAAAGAGGCTTATATTCTTCAGGGATACTTCAATTTGACGAAAATTCTTGAAATTACACTGAATAATGGCTATGATAAGTATACAAGGAAATCAATTGGCCTTCAAACAGGCGACCCAAGATACTTTAAGTCTTATGATGATTTATTTGATGCATTTAAAAAACAATTGAAGTATTTCCTTGATATAAAAATTAAAGGTTCTAATGTTATTGGAAGATTGTATGCAAATGAAATGCCAGCCCCATTTATGTCTGTTGTCATTGATGACTGTATCACATCAGGCGTTGATTACAATGCAGGTGGTGCGAGATACAACTCATCATATATTCAAGGTGTGGGTATTGGTACAATATCAGATTCTTTGTCTGCCATTAAAGATCACGTATTCGAAAAACAAGCCTTATCTATGGATCAACTTTTACAGGTTTTAGATAAGAACTTTGAAGGTCATGATTATGAAAGAGCACTCTTATTCAATAAGACGCGTAAATATGGTAACGATGATGACTATGTAGATGATCTGATGAAATCTGTATTTGATGAGTTTTATCATCAAGTAAATGGTCGAGAGAATCCTATAGGCGGTCATTATCGAATCAATATGCTTCCAACAACATGTCATGTATTTTTTGGTTCAGTTATTGGTGCAACACCAGATGGTCGTTTTAGTGGACTACCGCTTTCAGAGGGGATTTCTCCAACAAAGGGTGGTGACAGAAACGGCCCAACAGCTGTCATTAAGTCGGTTGCAAAGATGGATCATCTTAAAACTGGCGGTACACTTTTAAATCAGAAGTTTACGCCAGATTTATTAGAAACTGAAAGTGCCATAGGATCACTGGCATCTTTGGTAAGATCCTATTTCAGAATGGACGGTCATCACATTCAGTTTAATGTGGTACGTGCAGACTTATTGAAACAGGCGCAGGAAAATCCAGAAGACTTCGAGGAATTAATCGTACGTGTTGCAGGATACAGTGACTACTTTAACCATTTAAGCAGAGCCTTACAGGACGAAATTATTAATAGAACAGAACATAAAGGTTTTTAGGAGGTTACATGGTAAACGATATAGGTAGTAAATTAAAAGCGCTTAGAACGATGAAGGAGTTGACCCTAAAGGAACTCAGTCAAAAGACCAATCTTTCAATTGGTTTCTTATCACAAATCGAAAGAGGGGTTACGTCTGTTGCGATTTCATCTCTAGATACAATCGCTAAAGCTCTAGATGCAGACTTGTCTTATTTCTTTACAATGCCTAAAAAGCGTGAAAGAAAAGTTTTAAGATCTTATGAGCAAGAGGTTTTTACCATTAAGAATTCTCAGTTTATCGATTACCATTTAACACTTAATCCTGACACCATGGACATGCTGCCGAGATTACAGGTGATTCTTCCTAACTGTGAAGAGGAAGCCAATGATCCTTATGGTCATGATGGGGAAGAATTTGTATATGTATTAGAGGGGATTTTAACAGTCAACTTGGATAATGAAATTCATCAGTTGTATCCTGGTGATGCCATGCACTTTGATTCAAGAAAACCTCACAACTGGACAAACTGCACAAGTAAAAATGTAAAAGTCTTAGTTGTAAACACACCAAATAAGTTTAAGAAATAACACTCTTTTGAGTGTTTTCTTTTTAAGGAGAGCAAATGACCGTAGACAGTTCTATACCATTTAAGGACCTAGAAGCCTATTTTAAAGATAAAGAAAATGTCCGCCTAATAAAAAATCCTGATAGACTGATGGGGTCTATTAGGATTCCATCCACAAGCATTGTCGTGGAAGGTGATCAAGCTGAAAAAATAGTTGAGGCTTATAGAATGGCTTTTTTAACTGCCGGAGGATAATTTAAAGACGATATAGTTTCATAAGCATTTTTAACTAAGGCTACCTGACAAAGGTAGTCTTCTAATTTATCTGATAGATTACTGCCTCTAAGATTGTCATAGGCAATTTCTATAACAATAGCGCCCCTGTAGTTATTCTTCTTCAGATATGAAATGATTTTATAGTAATCCGTTTTGCCATAGATAAAAGGCTGATGATCTGTTTGATTGACATCATGAAGATGAACGTTTTTAAGTTGTCGAGTATCCTCTAGAGGAAGAAGCGGTTCATAACCATTCATAATGGCATGACCTACATCCCAACAAAAAGGTGTTTTGTATTTGTTAAGAATTCTATAAAGATTTGTAGAATCCATTCTTGGTCTGATTAAATTCTCGATGACAAAATCTAGATCGTATTGATAAACCGTTCTTAGGGCATAAAGCTTATCTAGAAGTTTTAAAGTTCTGTATTCAGCCACATCAATAGCCTCATGTTCAACAGAATGAATCACAACGATGAGTCTTGTTTTTAATCGGTCAGCAAGTTTACCGTAGATGCTTAAGGCATTAGATAAATAGTCATAATCATTGTAGTGATTTGAAAAAACAGCCTGTACATGAATTTGGATGGACTTATCGTTTTGATCTAATATATCTGCATATTCATAAAGTCTGATAACCTCTAAAGGATCATCTAGGTTGGCGTTGATCTCAATGCCATCTACCAGTTCATAAAACCCCATCTGACTTAACATTTCGATTTGCAGTTTAGGTTCATTTAACCTTCTCAGTTCATTTAAGCTTATAAAAAATTTCATATTGCCTCCTTGACTTCATTATATGCATGTATACTTTTGCTTCAAGGCGGATTTGAATCATTTAACATAAAATCTTAAAACTTAAAGAAAGATTAAGGTGGTCTTTACAGGCCATTAACATTGGTCCGTTATTATGCTAATGGAGGTAGTGTGTATGGAACCAGTAACAATCAACCAGAGTATGGTCTTGGAGTTTAACAAGGTATTAGAAGAAGGACGTGTTACAACACTCTTTCAGCCAATTGTGGATATGAAATCGGGAAGGATTTATGCTTTTGAGGCCTTGAGTCGCGGACCTGAAAATTCTTTGCTGAATTCACCTCTTGTTTTACTGTCGGTTGCGAAACTTTTGAACAAGACCTGGGAACTAGAACAGCTCTTAAGGGTAAAGGCCATAGAACAAGCAACTTTTACGGATAAATATAAGCTCTTTTTAAATGTAGACCCGAATGTGATCAAAGATAGTAAATTTAAGTCAGGTTTTACAAAAGAACGTCTAAAAGCTTATGGTGTGTCACCTGATGATATTGTACTTGAGCTAACAGAAAGAACTGCTATAGAGTCCTATCAGGATTTCAAAATTATACTGGATCATTATAAGGATCAAGGCTACCATATAGCCCTAGACGATGCTGGTGCTGGCTACTCAGGACTCAAGACCTTGTATGAGGTTTATCCTAAGTTCTTAAAGATAGACATGGATTTTATCCGTCATATAGAAAGAGACAAGTTTAAGCAGGCCATTGTCAAGTCATTCGTAGAAATCGCAAGATTGGCTGATATGAAGACCATTGCTGAAGGCGTGGAGACTATGGATGAGTTAAAAACCTTAATTGGCATGGGTGTAGATTATGGTCAGGGCTATTATATACAGAGGCCTAGTCAAGAGATAAAGCCATTATCACCGAATGTATTAAATGTAATAGAAAGAGAAAACAAGTTGATCCATCAAGTTGTAAATTACAGCGAGGAATATCATTTTATCCATCATTTGATCAAGGAAAGGTGTCAATTTCCATCGGATACAAGGTGCCGTGATGTCTTTGAGTGCATGAACTTGAGCCAACTGAAAAGTATTCCTATTGTAGAAAATAAGCGACTTATCGGGTTGGTTTTTCTAAGAGAAATCAACAAGGCCTTTGCCAAGCAATTTGGCTATTCGGTCTATTCCCATAGACCCATTGACTTGATTGTCAATAAGTCTCCCATGGTTGTTGATTATTATGATTCTATTCTAGAAGTTGCCAATAAAGCTTTAAAAAGAGATGCAGAATCTTTATACGATGATATTGTTGTACTCAAGGGGCATGACTATGCTGGTATCATAACAATGAGTGATTTATTAGACTATGCAATTAATTATGAGAAAAACCATGCAAGAGAACTCAACCCATTAACAGGATTACCGGGTAATCCTATAATCAACAGAGTGATGACCAGTCTTCTTGAGACTGAAAGATCATCCTGTGTCATTTATGCTGATTTAAATAACTTCAAGGTTTATAATGATGTTTATGGCTTTGAAAGGGGGAATCAGGTTCTCAAGATGACATCTGAAGTTTTACAGAAGGCCATTGATCGTTATATGCCTTATTCAAGCTTTTTAGGTCATATAGGTGGGGATGATTTTATTGTTGTAAGTTCAGGAGAACCTACACTTATTCAAGCTTTCTGTGAAGAGGTTATTGTCAGCTTCGACGAAAGAATGAAATCTTTTTTATTGCTTAGGAGATTGTATTGATCTAAAATTTCTAAACATGATTGTATGCCTTGAAAATACTCATCATTATTGTAGTGGAACGATATTACAAATGCACTTATTGATATAAAATCAACTTTGAAAAGGCATACTATGTGTAATAAAACAACATCGAACAAACGTTTGCTTCTTTTGAGATTATGATGTATAATCATAGTTAAGAGGAGGTAAATAATGGGAATAAAACGTGTTAAGAAAAAGAAAGCAAAGTCTTTAAAATTAGCTTATTCATTTCATGTAGAAATTGAGTCTAGATTTGATGAAACGATTTATCAAACCAGTATTCATATGGGCAAGTTCTATAATATGACTTTGTA
>NZ_VANV01000035.1 GCF_022496765.1 Acidaminobacter sp. JC074
ATAAGGTGCTTTAGTCTCATCCTTAATATCAGGCAACTTGATGTTCATAGCAATAAAGACGAGTAAAGAATAAATAATTTGATATAAAGATTGGATTAATTTAGTTAAATCTAGTATAATTTTAGGCATAGCAAACTCCGTGTTTTTTAGTTGTTGTTTTTGTGTGGTGCTTAAATTATACAACGAAAACGGGAGGTTGCTATATTTTTTTGAAAATATAGTAATTGCAATAGATTAAACAGTGTAACTACTGAAAGTAGTTTACGCTAGCTGACAATTATTAGGGAGGTTTTATGAATATCCATGAGAAATATCATTTAAAAAGTAACAATCCTCAGTACTTGAAAATGCTTTATTACTGCGAAAAGGCAGCCAAGTCAAACTCTAATATCCTTTTGATAGGAGAATCAGGTGCCGGTAAAGAAGTGGCTGCAAAATATATACACTACTGCAGTCAGAGAAAAGACAGTCCACTGGTTTCTGTCAACTGTTCTTCTTATACAGAATCACTGCTAGAATCTGAACTCTTTGGCTATGAAGAAGGGGCTTTTACAGGTGCCTTAAAATCTAAAAAAGGGATCATAGAAACAGCTGATAAAGGGACCTTGTTTTTAGATGAAATCGGCGATTTGAGCCTTCTAACACAAATTAAGCTACTGAGGACAATAGAGAACAAGAAAATTCAACATATTGGTTCTAATGTTAAACACGACGTGGATTTTAGGTTGATTACTGCAACCAACATTGATCTGGCAGATGCAGTCACCAATCATAAGTTTAGAGAAGACTTCTTTTACAGAATATCAACCATTGTGATCAGGGTACCATCTCTTAGAGAAAGAAAAGAAGACCTTGAGGATTTAATTGACTACATGCTTAAAGAGAGTCAAAAGGAACATGACATAGAAGTGACAGGTATGTGCGATGAGGCAAAAGACTTCTTGATGAACTATTCCTATCCTGGTAATATTCGTGAACTCAAAAACCTTATAGATAGGATGGTTGTTTTATCTGACAAGGGTATGATCACAAGAGACGGCCTGCCTATCATGCATTCAGTTAAGGCTACAAATCATACCAGCAATCATTTTCATTTTAATGAAATCATTCCAATGAAAAAGTATAAAACTCAATCAGAAATCAAATACCTGACCTGGGTACTTAATCAATTCAACGGCAATATCTCAGATACTGCAAAAGCTTTAGAAGTGTCAACTAGGTATGTACAATACAAGGTTAAGGAGTTTAAACTATAATTGAACATGATGATTTTGAATTATACGCAAATAAAAGCCAGCACTTTGTGCTAGCTTTTATTGTCTATATACTTATTAAATAAAGTTATTACTTCTTATTTAATTCTAACTCTACTACATCGCAACTACAATTGTTCTTACTTACTGTACCACTATGAGGACAACCAATGCATCTAACACCTTTTCTTTTTTCAATAACTATCTTAGTGATAGATAATCCCAATATTCCTAATATGATTAAACTAACAATTATATTTGCCATAATATTCTCCTAAGCTGTAGCTTTTAATTTATTAGCGGCTTTTTGGTCACCTTTTCTAACTAAAACAACCACAGCTCCAATCATTAACGCAACTGCAACTAATCCAGGAACGAAACCAGTGCCAAAAGTACCTGTTGTAATAAGTGTACCAATTTGATAAGTTAAGAATGCTGCTACATAACCCATACCAAACTGGAAGCCTATGCCTCCCCACAACCATTTCTTGTTCTCCATTTCAGAGTTCATCGCACCAATAGCTGCGAAACAAGGAGGGGTAAATAAGTTGAATACTAAATATGAAAGTGCAGCAACTGAAGTTAGGCCCATAACGCCTGCAACATCCGTAGCGCTACCAGTCATTTCTAACGCTTCTGTATCAATAAAGTTAGTAATACCATATACAACTGCTAAAGTACCAACAACGTTCTCTTTTGCAATAAAACCAGTGATTGCAGCTGCTGCTAATTGCCATACACCAAATCCTAATGGAATTAATAAGAATGCAAATGGTGATGAAATTGAAGCAAGGATACTAGTGTTTTCAGCACCTTCAGCAACTACTTGGAACTGCCAGTTAAATGTTTGCATGATTTGAACAGCAGCGTTACACAATAAGATAATTGTACCAGCTTTGATAATGAAAGCCTTACCTCTAGATAACATAGAGATAGTAGCACGTTTAATGCTAGGCATTCTGTATTCTGGTAATTCCATGATAAAGAATTCTCTTGCATGCTTTTCGCCAGTAATTCTAACAACGATTAAAGCTCCTAAAATAATTATGAAAATACCTAAGAAGTACATTGAAGTACCAACCCATGCCGCTTCGTTAAAGAAAGCGCCTGCAAATAAAGCGATAACAGGAAGCTTTGCACCACATGGCATAAATGGTGTTAACATTGCAGTTGTTCTTCTCTGTCTTTCATTCTTTATTGTTCTTGTTGCCATTACACCAGGGATTGCACAACCAGTACCAATAATCATTGGAATAATTGACTTACCTGATAAACCAACTTTTTTAAAGAATCTATCCATAATTACAGCAACACGAGCCATATAACCACAATCTTCTAATAATGCAAGTAAGAAGAATAATACCATGATAAGTGGTAAGAAACCAACAACAGCACCAACACCACCAATGATACCATCAACTAAAATAGCATAAAGTACTGGAGATACTGAGTCGCCTAGTGCTTCACCAACAGCTCCCTGGAATCCTTCTATCCATCCTACTAAAGTATCAGCAACTAATGGACCTACATGTGTTTGTGAAATTGAAAATACTGCCCACATAATTACGGCAAAGATAGGTAAACCTAACCACTTATGTGCTAAAATTCTATCTGCAGCATCTTGCGTCGTTTGAGAGCTTGACTTAGTTTTTCTATTCTCTACATCAGTAACAATCTTGTTTACAAATGAATATCTACTTTCATCTGAAGCTCTTACTGATTTTTCATCTGAATGATTAACATCTTTTGCGTCAAATGGAGCAGATTGTCCTTTTCCTAAGACTTCAACCGTCTTGCTGATCAGCTCATTCAAACCGTTATTTGAAGATTTCGTAGAAACTGTTTCTATAACTGGACAACCTAAAGCCTTGCTTAACTTTTGAACATTGATTCTGTTCTCTTTCTTAACATTAAGGTCACTCTTGTTAAGTGCAACTACCACTGGAATATCAAGTTCTAATAATTGTGTTGTAAAAAACAAAGATCTTGATAGATTTGTAGCATCAACAATGTTTACAATCACATCAGGATTTTCGTTTTTAACGAAATCTCTAGTGATGTTCTCTTCCGATGTAAATGGTGACATCGAATATGCACCTGGCAAGTCAACTGCAACAATATCTCTAGCTGTACTGTTTAAACTTGACTTAATAGGTCCTTCTTTTTTTTCTATGGTAACACCAGCCCAGTTACCTACTTTTTCAATCTTACCAGTGATGGCATTGAACAAAGTTGTCTTTCCACTATTGGGATTTCCCGTAAGTGCAATTTTCATAATTCCCTCCTATAACCTCATATAAATGATAACATCTATCACAGTTAACCGCAGTTAACTTTTGATTCAAAATAAAAAGCTATATTTTAATAGCTTTTGCTAGTTCAGTATCAATACTGTACCTAGCGTCTTTAACAGATATTACAAAATTATCTGCTAACCTTGAAATAACAACGACTTTCTCACCTGGATAACACCCCAAGGTGAATAGAAAATTCTCAATTTCACTATCGTTAGTCTTTATATCTTTTATTTCATAAATAGTATTAATTTTTGCTCTTGATAGGTCTGATATTTTGCCATTCTTTTCATCTGATTTTGCCATCTTCTTAAAAATGCCTTTTGTAAAAAAAGTATTTTCCATATCATTCCTCCTCCAACTCAGAAACCTCAATATGCTTTTCTTCCAGATATTTTCTTATACACTCTAGCATATTTTCAGAAATTATGTGTTCCATTCTGCATGCATTGTCTGCAGCTTCTTGATCAGATAATTTCAAAGACTCCTTTAAATAAAGCGAAATCATCCTATGATTATAATATATTTGTTTTGATAACTCTAAACCTTTAGGCGTTAAAGTTATTGTACCATAAGTTTCTTTGTGAATAAGACCTTTCTCTTTTAAGAGTTTCATAGCTTTTGAAACACTTGCCTTTGAAACACCAAGTTTTTTCGCTACATCAGTACCATGTGCATGTCCATGACTCTTTTCAAGAATGTATACTGTCTCTAAATACATTTCTGCGGATTCATTATAAGACATGTATACTCCTTTCAAAATGAGAATCATTCGCAAAGTTACCCTGAGTTAACAAAGTTATTATAGCCCCATATAGATATTTTGTCAATATATTTTCAACATTTCTTAGTAATATACTCGCAAAAATCAATTGAGAGTAAAACTAGTGAAAACCATTCAAATTTCAACATATTTATCGATACACATTTTCAAAATTGCAACGATTACATAATTGTATCGACTAGCACACCAAAGTTTTGCCTGCCATCACTCGCCTTTATGACATATATTTCACAATATATAGTTTGCTACTTTGTTCGTTGACAAAAATAAAATTTGAATATACAATTTTAATTGATAATCATTATCATAAGGAGGTTGCATGAAAAAAAGAATAACGATTCTAGTTAGTGAATATTATCGAATAAATCAACATGTAGATGATCTCACTTTAAAGAAAGCTCTATTAAAAGAAAACTATTATGTTGATATTATCAACTGGGATAATAAAGAATATGATTTTGAGAAATCAGATTTGGTTATTATTCGTTCTTGTTGGGATTATGATCAACGTGTAGATGAGTTTCTTGAAACAATGCAAGGTATTAGCTCAAAAACCAAGTTAATTAATCCCCTATCTACAATAATAGAAAACAGCAGCAAACTATATCTCCATGATTTATCAATTAAAGGAATCCCTATTGTTCAAACAGAATTCCTATTTAGTCCTAATGACATAGCATCAGCTCTAGATAACATTAGTACAGAAATGGTAATATTAAAACCAACAGTTAGTGCAAGTGGAAGAAATACTTTTCGTTTTAGTAAAGATGATCCTGATCTTATCATGTATTCTAGTCGCATCTTAGAAGAATCTTCTGCCATGTTACAGCCTTACATTGACTCGATTGAAACTTCTGGTGAAAAATCCACTGTTGTTATCAATAACGAGATAGTTTTTACAATGAATAAAATACCTGCTGAAGGTAATTTTCTTGTTCATACACATCATGGTGGTCAATATATACCAGACAAAGTAGATGCAAGTGACATGGCTTTTATTCAAAAAATCATCTCTAACCTACCTGACGAAACGGCCTATGTTAGAATTGATTACTTGCATAAGGAAAACAATCCCTTATTATTAGAACTGGAAATGATTGAACCTAACCTTTACTTACATAAAAATCCTATAGGTCTTAGTCATTTAGTTAACTATATCAAACAAGCTTTATAAAGGAGAAAAAGATGAAAATAGCATTACCTACTAGTAACAATTCTGTAGACGGTCATTTTGGACATTGTGAATATTTTACTGTTTATAAAGTAAACACAGATACTAAACTTATTATAGAAGAAAGTAGAATTGAGGCACCTAAAGGATGTGGCTGCCGATCAAATATTGCAAGTGTCTTGGCTTCAGAGAATGTAAAAGTCCTCTTAACAAACAACCTTGGCGGCAACGCACTTAGTAAACTCACTAAAGAATCTATTGAAGTAATAAGAGGGTGTTCTGGAAGCGTAGAAGAAGTTGCAAAGGCCTGGCTTAAGGGTCAAGTTAAAGACAGCATCTTTCCATGTATTGACCACGAATAAAGAAGCGGTTTTTAAACCGCTTCTTTATTGTCTTGTATTATATATGTTTCGTAAAAAGTTCATCCTTTTAAATCTTAAACTTAAACACCTCTCGTCTTAAATTACTTACATGATCTTTGGTAACAGAAGAATGTGAAGCTAGCTCAAACATTGATGCAAGCTGTTGCTGTGCTGATGCAGATATCTCTTCTGTTGAAGCTGAAGCATCTTCTGTTAATCTCGAAATATCTTCTACAGCAGAATAAATATCCTCATTACTTACATTAATCTGATGTGAATAATCCTTAACTATATTTACATGTGACATAAGCTTATTAATTTCCGATGATGTTTCGTCAAAAATGAGAGTTGTATTTTTTATTGATTCATTCTGGTCATCAACAATTTCTAATACTTCACTAATTATACCAACACTATTTTGTGACTTGCATTGGATATTTTGTATTAGATTACTTATGTTATTTGTTGCTCTAGATGTTTCCTCAGCTAAACCTCTTATTTCATCAGCAACAACCGCAAAACCTCGACCGGCTTCACCTGCTCTAGCAGCTTCAATACTTGCGTTTAAAGCTAGTAAATTAGTTTGCTCAGAAATATTATCTATCAAGGCTACAATAGATTCAGCATTATTGGCATAAGCATTCATTTCCATAATAGCACTATTAACTTCCTTTGTCTTCAGATTGTTAGCTTTAGTCTTTAGGTTTAAGTTGCTCATTATTTCTTGACCTTTGATACTCATTTCAGTTGCATTTTCAGAACTCTTAAAAGCACTTTGTATTGCATCATTACTATTTCTAACGATATCAGCAAGCATTTCTACTTTATTTGATATGATACTCGTTGATGAGACTTGTGATGAAGCCCCTATTGCTACTTGTTCTATTGATTTAGAAATTTCAGATGTTGCAATATTGGCATCTTTTGCGATGTTTGCTACTGACTCTGTTGATACTTCAACTTCACCTACAACATTTGTCACATTATTGATTAAATACTGAAAATCAGTCTTCATTTTTAACAGAGAATGTGATAGTTCTCCGATTTCATCTTTTCTTGTGACTAACTCATCAGGTACATCCGTTTTTAAATCCCCAGCAGCCATCAATTTCAAATGATCTCCAATTTTTCTTAATGGCGTTACAACACCTGAAGTGATAATAAGGGCAATAACCACTGATACGATTGCAACAAGTATACCACTAATAATTAAACCTGACTTTGTCACGTTCATCAAGGAAACCGCCGTATCATTTCTTTCTTCAATTAATACTTGCTCCATTGCCACACTCTGCGCAATAATTGACCTAAAATGGTCCATTGAAGCTTTACCATATGCCTCTTTTTCATCTGCAATAATCTGATCCATAGTCATAGAACCTTGATTAACTTGTCTTCTTTTGTCAATACTTGTGTTGGCTATGGATATCCATTCTTCAGCTGCATCCCTAGCTTCTTTTAGTAGTGTCTGTTGCTCTGGGTTATCACTGGTTAACTTTGTTACTGCTACAATGTTTTCTTCAAAAGCTGCCATGCCTCCTTCGAAGGGCTCTAAGAAAGATTCATCACCTGTTAACGCAAAGCCTCTCTGACCAGTCTCCATATTAATCATGGATTCTAATGAGGCATCTAATAAGTCTAAGACCTTATATGTATGTATGTTCCAATTATTTGCTTCCTCAAATGCAATGATGTTATAGTTTGAAAACAATATAATACCTATCATCATCATAAGTATTAAACCAAATCCTAAAAAAAGCTTTATTCTTACTCTTAAATTTTTCATTTATTCATCCTTTCTGACTAAATCTATCATCTCTTTACCCTTTGACATAAAACTTAATCATTTTCCATTTCTTTGTTTACTAATATAGTGCATATGCAATTTTATAACTTCAAATGATAGATTCTGGCCCTTCTTAAAATATCGCAAAAGAACATCATCATATAAGTCGAAATTTTTATCTTACCATTTAATATAGGTCTAATCTCCTTATAAAAATCAATGACTTCCAGTACTCTTGCCTGTCCAGAGATATCTGAACAAAATTCGTGGATATTTTCTATGTAGAAGAACATTTCCGCACTATGATTCCCTGTCTTTTTAACATAATCATTTGCAAACTTCAAACCGGCCTTATTGGTCGAATCGAATACAACCTCTACATGTTTAAAAGCTTGAGACGTACATTTTAAGACGTTTTTGATTTGGTCAACTTCAAAATACTGAAAAACACCCGCATAAACAATCAATGTTGGTAGAGATGTATCGATTAGTTTGATCCAATCCTCGCTAAACAAATCACCTTCTACAGACTTTTCAAATTCTCCATCTTCAATCAATTGCATTCTAATATCCATGGATTCTCTAAGATCTATGTTATAAAAGTTTCCTTTAACGCTAGATATTCTAGAGAAGATAGTTTCTAAACCCGCCCCCATATTAATGACGTTGCCACCAGGGTTTTGATCTAGAAATTGAACAACAAATTTATCTATATGATAGCTTCTTGTCGCAGATGCAAGAAGTGCATATTCATTAGATGCATCCCATATAAGATCTAAGTTAAGTTTTTCCTTTAGATCTAATGCGATTTCATCATACAAAACTTTTGGAAACTTTTCAGATGTATAGATTCTGCTGACTAAAGGAATATACATCGTTTCTGGTACTTTTGTATTCTGGACGTGATTCATTTTTCCCTCCATTCATCAATTGATAATCATTCTCGATTAAGTTTAACATAACTTTTAGCATATAAAAAGAAAATACGCCAACATGGCGTATAAATCTTAACTAATTTGCAATTTTCCACTTATTTGCTTGTTCTCTATGTAACCAGTAGCTTCTGTAAATACCATCTACTTCTTTTAAGTCATCGTGAACACCTATTTGTGAAATTTCCCCTTGGTCTAAGACAACAATTTGATCTGCATTTTTTATGGTAGATAACTTATGGGCAATAATTATGATTGTCTTATTTTCAACAAGTTTATCAATAGCCTTCTGAATCACAACCTCGTTTTCAGGATCAATGTTGGCAGTCGCTTCATCCAAAAGAATAATCTCAGCATCTTTTAATATAGCTCTTGCAATTGATACTCTTTGCCTTTCACCACCTGATAACTTCTTGCCATTTTCTCCTACTACTGTTTGATAGCCATCAGGTAAAGCCATTATAAAATCGTGACACATAGCTTTTTGTGCAGCTAAGTAAACCTCTTCATCAGTGGCTTCTGTTTTTGCAAACTTGATGTTGTTCATAATGGTATCATTGAAAAGAAATACATCCTGAAAAACCATAGACATATGAGACAAAAGTTCCTTGTTTTCGATGTCTCTAACATCATGACCCCCAACCAGAATTTGACCCTTGTTAACATCCCAAAATCTAGCAATCAAATTGGTCACAGTAGTCTTTCCACTACCTGAATGCCCTACTAGGGCTGTCATAGATTTTTCTTTTACCTTAAACGACACATTATTTAGAACAACTTTCTGGTCATATGAGAAAGTCACATCTCTAACTTCAACATCAAACTTATTCAACTTTGAAACCAGATTTTTCTCATCTAAAGGCTCTTTAGAAAATATCTTATTCACTCTGACCAAAGAAGCCTGAATCAAGGACAGAATTTCCTGATAGCCACCAATCTCTTCTAAAGGTACATAGATTTTCAAGCTTACTAGAAGAAAGATTAAAGCCAGCGGCAAAGATATCTCTTCTGTAAACTTATACATATATATACCAAGAAATAAAACGAGGGGCATACAAATTGAAATAGCCATCTTAAATTTCATGACCTTTGGACCTTTTAGACCTACAAGACTAAGATTAACATCTCTAAATGCTTGAATTGAATCTGTATAGTTTTTAAGTGACTCATCACTTTTACCAAATGCTTTGATTTCTTTTATACCAGATACAAAATCGATGGTATTTGCTGATAACTCACCTTGTATCTCTTGTCTTTTTATGGTTGCCTGAGAGTCATCATCATCTCTTTTCATAATAAGATAAAGTGCTAATGGAACGCCTAAAAATGTTACAAGAGCTAACTTCCAATTAACAAATGACAAGAATAAGAAGGCAACCATTGATGCTATAGACGTCATGTAGTACTTCTCCAATAAGACATTCCCAGCCATCTCGAGAAAATCAAAATCTTGAGTCATAATGGCACCTAGTTGGCTGGCATCTTTAGATCCGAAAAATCCCATAGACAGTTTCCTAATATGATCACCTAGATAGATTCTTTTTTCACCCAAGAACAAGTAGGTATCCAAGGTCATTTTTTTACTCGCTACTTTTCTAACAAACCATACAAGAAAACAAGCTAAAAGAAAACTACCAATATAAAGGAGCATACTCTCTTTTGTTAAAGATGCATCAATAATGTCTCTGATTGTAAAATAAATTACCGCAAGGGGTAGACCATTCACCATACCTACTAAAATGTTTAAAATAATAGAATTATAAAGAATTCTAGGATTTTCTTTATACAAGTTCTTTAAACTCTTATACAACCTTCTCACCTCCCATGATTGACCATTCCTCAGATCCAATATGTGCAAACCACATATTTTGATAAATTTTTGACTGCTCTAGGAGTGATTTATGATTACCTTGGGCTACTGCTTTACCAGAATCAATAATCACAATCTTATTTGCTTCAGTTATTGAAGATAATCTATGAGCGATTACAATAACAGTTTTATCTTTTATAAGTTTGTTGAGTGCTTCTTGAATTTTATCTTCGTTTTCTGGATCGGCTGCCGATGTGGCCTCATCGAATATAACAATTGGAGCATCTTTTAGAATTGCTCTTGCAAGTGCAATTCTCTGTTTTTCACCACCACTTAGTTTAACAGCTTTTTCTCCAACTAGCGTTTGATAACCATCATCTAATTTAGAAACAAAGTCATGACACTGGGCCTGTTTGGCAGCAGCATAAACTTCCTCATCGCTAGCATTTGGTTTTCCCATCCTAATATTGTTCATAATCGATGTGTTAAACAAGAAAACATCTTGGAATACAAACGATACATTTTCCATTAGATTTTGATTGTCAAGAGATTTAATGTTCTTGCCACCAATTTTTATTGAACCCATATCCACATCCCAAAATCGTGGAATTAGTCGACCTATGGTAGTTTTACCGGCCCCAGAAGGCCCAATTAAAGCTGTAATTTGACCAGGTTCAAAGTTTATACTCAAATCATCAAGTATAACTCTTTCATCATATGAAAAAGTCACATTTTCAAATGAAATATCGTAAGCACTAATTTTTTCACGCCCACTAGCATTCAACTCCTTTTCAGTTAGTAGTGCATGAATAGCTTCTTCACCTTTTGATATCTGACCAAACATGCCCATAAACATCATCAGTTTCATTAAAGGCGCTGCATAACCTATACCTAGTAGTATAAAAAGAAGAAGCATTTCTGGTTCTAAGATACCCCTATAAGATAAATAAAGACCTACAGGGAAAATGGTTATAACACCTATTTCTGCTATCATAGAGACCATAGTCATATATGGAGTTGATGCAACACCCCAATCGTATTCAAACTTGGCGTACTTTCTAATATACTCTGTTAACTTCTTATATGAAGACATGCTCCTACCAAAAGCTTTGATAACCGGCATGCCTACAACATATTCAACTATAGAGGCATTCATCTGCTTACTAGACTCATAATACTCAACCATTAAAGTGTCAGACCCCTTAAATGATAAGGACATGGCCAAAAACATTAAAGGAATCATCAGTACTGCAGCTATGCCCATGCGCCAATCCATGAAAAACATGTAGATAGTTGTTAAAACAGGTGTAACAATAGCACCGCTGATTTCTGGAATATTGTGAGCAATAAAGAGTTCTAGTTTTTCGATATCTTCATTAATGGTCTTCTTTAATACCCCAGCACTGACACCTGAAAAATAACCAAGCGGCAGCCTCATAATTTTCTCTGATGTATCCTTTCTGAGTTTATACAGCACATTAAATGCAACAATATGAGAATACTCACTTGATTTTGCTAGCATATAAACTCTTAGGACAATTGTTATTAAAGCGACGACAGCATACTGAGTCAACTGATTTAAGGTCAAGATATCTGCTATCAAAGCTTTAATGACCATATACACAATATAAAATGGTACAAGGGACAATAAAAAGCCAATGATAGAAAAAATCACAGACATTGTAAGCTTACTCTTTTGTGCTTTACAAAGTGCAAAGACACGTTTGATAGAATCCATTCTTTGATTCATAAAAACCTCCAATAAGAACTCAAGGCATCGAGCCTTTCGTTATCATGAAACATTTGTTTCAAACCAATAAAAAATAAACACGGCTACTTAGACCGTGTTTATTATACATTTCATTGAGAACAACTCTCAACTCCATCAGGGAGTTTTATAACTCCATTTCGTAACTCACTTGGGAAAACACCATAAATTTTTTTAAAAGCAACAGAAAAATGACTCGGATTTGAATAACCTACCTTATTTGCTACTTCAAGAACCGTACAATCTGAACACTCAAGACATCGTCTAGCCTTTTTCATTCTGCATACTCTCAAATAACCAAAGACTGTATTCTGATGCATTTCCTTAAATCCAGATTTCAACTTGAATGTGTTGAGACCAACCTTTCTTGATAAATCTTCTATTGAATAAGGATTGACTAAATTATTTTCTACAAGTTCCTTGGCTTCAAAAATCTTATCTTTATCTTCTTTTGACAACTTTAAGGATGATTTAATATGTTGCATTGTCTTATTTTCCTTCAAGAATATTGCTGCCATTTCATATACTTTACTATAAAGATACATATACTTATGTAACGATTTATCTTCCTCTTTGCAAAATAGAATTTGATTAAAACATAGTATCAACTCAGAAGACTTGATAAAGCCCGTATAAGATTTTTTATCCGTCGAAAACATAATTTTCTTTATCTCATCTGATTTTTCAACTAAACCATTAAAGAAGTAATCCCTATAGATAATAGCTATCATATTATACCTAGTATTTTTGTGATACTTGATCCATCCCTTGTCAGAACCATTAATCCAATAAAATGTATCACCTGGATTTATCGTGATGTGTGTCTCCCTATCGTAATGACCATATGTTAACCTACCTTCAATGCAATAAGCAAACTCAAAGAATTTCACAGGTATCTCATATTCGTAGATGACATCTTTATGAAAGGTCATATCCATAAATGCAAGCTCTACTCCCTCAGAAAGAACCACTCTCTCAACTGTACCATGTCCATAGTTAGGATTCAGCCTATATACATCATTTGTACTTGTTGACGTATCAAAAAAATCTTTATCTGTCAAAACTTCAAAATAGTCTAATGGTGTATTAATTGTAATAGAGTTCATGGGTCTCTCCTTTTGCTAATTTAGAATAACATTATCAAATGTTAAGAATGTTACAGTATCTGTAAACTTAACTTCATTAATCTTATTAGCATTAAAAACTACAGGTTCTTTTTCATGATAGATAGGAAGATCACAACCACTTTCATGAAGTGTTTGAATAACTACATTAAATATTGATTGTAGCTCTACTGGATCGTTGGTTTGATAAATTTCTGCAATTTTTTTATCGATCACAGCTTTTTCTTCACTACCTGCCATACCAACAGCATGTGTATTTAAACTGACCATTGATTTTAGCTCCACATATGGATCATAAGGCACACCAATAGTTGAGTTTAAAGAAATGGTAAAATCACCTGACATAACTTTGCCCCACCATGTCATCATGTCAAGGCCTTCAATAGACACAGTCATACCAATTTCTTTTAACATCGATTGAAGTGCCAAAGAAATATCACTATAAGCACTAGAACCATTAATATAAACGATACTTACCTCTAGTGGATTACCATCCTTCATTCTTACACCTGATGCATCCATGAGCCAACCTGCTTCATCTAACAAAGATTTCGCCATTTCAATATCAAAGTTTCTCTCATCAACCGAAATATGACAATACTCTAATTCTGGATTCAAGTGAGTTTGAGCAATCTTACCTCTTTCTTTAAGAATACTTTTAAAAATAGCATCCTTATCAATCGCATAATCTACAGCATAACGCACCTGTTTGTCATCAAATGGTAAGGCATTTGCATTCAAAGCTATATAATGTGACTTGTTGATGCGATTTGATTCAGTCGCTATAAAACCTTCATCATTCTTAAACTCATCGAACATAACATTATTGACTTGGTAAGAACCAAATACCATATCAATTTCACCTGTTCTTAATGCAAGTGACATAGATTCCTGATCTGGAATAACTTTTATAGTTACCTTATCATAAGTAGCTTCTTCCCCCCAGTAATTTGGGTTTTTCATAAACTCATAAAACTTGCCTGTTTCATAGTTTGATAATTGATAAGGACCAGTACCTAAAGGTTTACCAGAATAAACTTCTTCTGTATAGCCCTCAGCGTTAAAGGCATTAAGTGACATCATACCAAATGGATATAGAGATGCCAGTTCTTTTAAATAAACTTTACTATAGTGATCAAAGGTAAACTTAACCGTGTAGTCATCTACGACTTCAATCTCCTTTATTTGACTTAAAAGTTCAATAAAAGATACAGCTTGTCCTTGAATACGTTGAAGATTTTCAATATTACCTTTTACAACTTGAGCATTAAAGTCGGTGCCATCAATAAACTTAACGCCTTGTCTTAAATGCAATGTTAAATCATGATCGGTTTCGTCCCATGAAGTTGCAAGACCTGGTACAATCCCTTCTTCACTTGCATAAACCAAAGATTCATAGCAGTTACTAGCATACCAAATGAAACCATTGTCACCACCATTATGAGTCGTAAAATTCATAAACTCCTGGTTATGTCCAATATTCAATTCCACTGAACCACCATTGCCTGTACCTGTATCACTTGAGCAGGCTACAAATAACATAGCCACTACCACAACTAATACGATTAACTTATTTTTCATAATCCCTCCTATTTATCCTAAAAAAGTACTTTCTATTAAAACATTTGAATATGCATGATTAAAGCAACTCAAATCATTTTCAAAATTAACTTGTTCGAGTATCTTGCCGTCTTTCATTACTGATATATGATGCGACATATACATGGCTACGTCAATATCGTGTGTAATCATCAAAATACTGCAATTTTTTTCATTTTGTATTTTCTTTAGCAAGTCTAGAATTTTTTTCTTCACAACCACATCTAGACCACTGGTAGCTTCATCCAATATAAGAAGTTCAGGTTCACATGCGATTGCTCTCGCAATATTGACACGTTTTTGTTGACCACCGCTTAATTGATTTGGCCTTTTAAACATGACAGATTCATCAAGCTCGACAAGATCTAACAGTTTGTATACCAGTCTTTTTTCTTCCTCTGATGTCAGTCTTCTAAAATTCTTGATAGGCTCCAAAACACATTGGTAAATGGTCATCTTGGGATTTAAAGCACTGTAGGTATCCTGTTGCACCAACTGAATGTTTTGTCTGATATTTTTACGATAAAAGAACGACTTATTCCTTACCAAATCCCCCTTGTAATATAAACAACCTTCATCGTGTGATTCTAATCCACTTATTATTTTTCCTAAAGTTGATTTTCCTGAGCCGCTCTCACCTACAATGGCATAAATTCTATTAGACTTAATCTCAAAGTCCACTTGATCCAAAGCATGTAAGGTACTTTTTTTACCATTGTTTTGAACTTTCTGATATGTTTTTCTCAAACTTTTTATATGTATCATTTGTCACCTTCTATGATGTACGAGTTAAAGAAGAGGTCATCAAAAGTTTTGTATGTGCATGCTTAGGAGCAAGCATGATTTGATCAACATGTCCTTCTTCAATTATCTGCCCTTTTTCCATAACCATTATCCTATCTGATATGTATCTAACCTCATTGATATCATGAGATACATATAAAACACTAATACCACGCTTTTTCATCCTTAATATCTCTTCCAGTACAGCCTTCTTAGTCGCCGCATCAATAGATGAAGTGATTTCATCAGCAATAATAAGTTTCGGTTCTAAAGCTAGTGCAAGTCCTATCATCAACCTCTGAAGCATGCCACCACTTAGGGTATGTGGATAAGCGTTAAAAATCCAATCAATATTGGTTAAGTTCAGTTCTAATAATACTTTTTTCAAGATATTTTCGGCTTGATTCTTGGTCACTTTTTTATGAAGAATCATGGTTTCCATCAACTGTTTACCTATTTTTGTTAATGGATTAAAAGCAGTTAAAGGATTTTGCATAATCAAACAGAGATCACTTCTTAGCTGACACATGTCTTTTTTACTAAGTCCATAGATGTCTTTTTTTTCAAAAGAAACAAGACCATCTATGTCAAAAACTCTTTTGTTGAGGAGGTTTAATATAGCTTTACAAGTTAAAGACTTGCCACAACCACTTAAACCCAGTATGGATACTATTTCGCCTTGTCTTAACTCAAAATTAATATCTTTAATCAAAGGCTCATGATCAACACTTACACTTAAGCCTTGCACTGACAACAACACACGCTCCATTATCCTTCTCCATTTCTTAAAGACTCACCAATTAAGTTGAAGCCTAGAGACGTCACAAATATGCAAAAACCAGGAATCATTAATAACTCAGGTCTTGTAAAAATATAGGATTTCGCACTAGAAAGCATGGCACCCCATTCAGGAATTTCACTAGAAAAACCGATACCAAGATAGGAAAAGCCTGAAACCATTAAAATCATGTTACTGATTCCAGTAAAATACATAACAACAATTGTATTCAAAATATTGGGCAATATATGTTTATAAATGATTTTATAGTGTCCACTCCCAGAAATAAGTGCGGCTGTCACATAAGATTTGTTCTTTTCGACAATAACCACACTCCTAATGATCTTGGCATACCATGGCCACGATGCAATCATAATAGCGATAATCAAACCTTTGATACTTGTTGCAAATAAACCCATCAATGATAACACAATTACCATAGGCGGAAAAGCCATCGCCAGGTCACATATTCCAGATAAAAACACATCTAATTTACCACCGGTATAACCTGCTAAAAAGCCATATAAAACACTTAAAACAAAAGTACCTGTTAGTGTTAATAAGGAGATACCAACAGAATATCTAGAACCATAGACCATTCTTGTAAAAACACATCGCCCCATGTGATCTGTACCTAGATAATGATGACCAGATGGTCCTTGATTTTTCATTTCTAAATGAACATCATTAGGACCATGCGAGGTCAATAAAGGACCGAATATCACTATAAAGACAAGGAGTAATATCAAAATAAGTCCAACTATTAGTTCAAAGGATATCAAAGACTTCATTACAGTTCTCCTATTGATTCTTTAAGTTTGGGATTCATCATAATGTTAATCAAATCTGCCATCAGATTAGAAATTACGAATACAAATGCCATAAATAAGACATACAAGTTTATTACAGGAAAATCCCTAGACATGATCGACTTCAAGATGTAAGACCCCAATCCAGGCCATGAAAACACACTTTCAATAATCGCCGTTCCTGCTAAGAGATAGCCTATAGATTGACCAAATATGGTCACCATGGGTGCAAGTGAGTTTTTCAAAACATATGAAACCATCACTTTAGTCTCTGATAAACCTCTTGCCCTTGCATACATGACAAAATCTTGATGCATATTATCTAATAGACAAGATCTGAGGATTCTCACATTAGAGGCCACATAGGGAATAGAAAGCGTAAATGCTGGTAATATAGCATCTTTTACTGAAAAAGTTGATACTATTGGAACCAGCTTGAGTTTGACTGCAAATATCAACAACAATATATAACCCAACCAAAAGTTAGGCATACTCATACCTATTAAATTAACGATTCGAATAATCTGGTCAACAAAGCCATTTTGAAAATAACTGGCCAATAAAGCCAGTATGACCGTTAAGGCTGTCGAAATAATCAATGTAACAATTACCAGTACAACTGTAGGCATTAAACTACTCTTAAACTCATCATAAACAGGGTTTCTTGTCCTTAAAGATTTACCAAAATCTAAATTCAGAACTTTTTTCAACCAATCAAAGTATTGGACATGAAGAGGATTGTTCAAACCCATTTCTTGTCTCATGCTTTCAATTTGCTCTTGTGTCGGCGACTGACTATGCATCCTTACATATGCCTCAGCAGCATCAATACTTGATACACTTGCTAACAAAAATGTTATAACTGATATCCCTATCAAAACCAAAATCAATGTTAATAATCTTCCTAATAAATATTTTTTCATTCTCAAACACCACCAGTATAAAGATTACATCGAATGAGAATCATTATCAACCCAACGAAGTAACTTTTTCACCCCAAGACGTATTTTTGTCTGTTCTATTTTTATATGAAATAAAACCATCAGCACAAGTCTGATGGTCTATTCTACCTAATATCTTCATTCATTTTTTTCAATCTCACTTGGCTTAATAAATTCATCATCATCTCTGATAGATACAGTCCGCCTCTAATCCCTAGATATGGTGTGCCATCATATGAAAGAATTTGATCAAAGTTTGGATTGGCTACTTGCTTGTTAACAATTCCCCTATTACTCGCTAATTGACAAAGAACAGCATCACCTAAGACAATATCAGGATTAAAAGAATCTAATAATACTTCTTTTTCTCTATCTGAAAGCATAAAGAGTAAATCATCTTGAATAGATTTTAAAGATTTCTTAGGTCTCTTATGATTTACTAAACCGATTACCTCTGTAAAACCAAGTTCATAAAAATATTCAATCATGCCTTGTACAGCATCAAGATTACCAGCAATCAAAAGCTTTCTTTTTTCCATTCTCCTAAATTGACCAATAATTCTCTTTAAAACCATTTGGTCTTTACTAGGCATGGACTCATAACCTAATGCTTCTATTTCTTTAATAAAAGACATAGAAGCTTTATAACCATATGGTCTAATAGCAATATAGGGTGTGCCATAAGTCTTTTTTAAGTATTCAGCTGCTTTAAGACCCTCAGATCTTAAGACAATATTGAATGCTGCATTAGCTGCTGTTTCAATTTGATCAACTGTACTTCCAAGAGAAAATACACTTTGACATTCCAAATCAAAAATCATCTTCATCATATTTTTGATTTCTTTAAGATCACTTATATGGTTATACTCGTCTATTTGACAGCCAATAATATTGTAAGTTCTCTTTGATTCAGTCTTTTCTTTAACTAAGTTTTTTGCTAGAGTAAACATCATCTCTCTTATGCCTAGAGTATAGTCACCTTTAAAACCACCGGTTTCAACTGGAACAAGTTTTGCATTTGTTTGATTCTGAAGATGATGACATACACTTGCCATATCTATACCTATAATAGATGTTAAAGAGGAATTGAAAACAAAAATATATTTAGGCTTTTGAGTGATGTCAACTTCTACAATGGCACGTTCTAAGTTTGTGGTATCTCCGAAAGTTAACTCCCTCTCAGTGATATGCGTTGTGAACACCTTAGCTTTGGATTCTCCATTGAGATTCATTAAACCTTCAATTGCAAAATGTGTTGTGCCTGCAGGTCCAAACTCGACAACAGCCATATCTTCTATAGACTCTAAGGTCCATAAAGCCCCCATTCTGTCGGAAGGTATAGGAAAATATTTAATATATGACATCACATCGCTCCTCTCATCATCGACATAGAACCACCTTTAGATATATCAACAAGTTTTTTCATGACTAAAAGTGGCAACTCAAACCCAAGTCCAGCACCTTCTTTGTCAAGTGTAAGCTGTTTAATGCCTCTATGCATAAGCTCCATAGGATTTTCATGACCAATATACATATAAGGTTTTTCTATATCATAAACCATTCTCATTGGTATAATATTGGCAACTCTAGAGATTTTGGGATCATGACCTAAAGCTAGGACTTGTTCTTTTAAATCATGATCATCACTGTAGAGTTCTCTCATTTGTACCCATATTGGAACCATACCGATTTTACTTAAAAAGGCTGATAACTCCAAAGCTTTAAAAGGTGTATTACCATATATAAAAGTCTTCTTATTCATGGTATATTGCGTCTCAATCATGGCATCTTCAATCACTGATATTTGCTCTATAATAAAATCTTCTAAATCCAAATCAAGTACTTGAGACAATTGTCTATAAGCATCTGCTATTTTTTCAGGAGACAGTAGTTTTTCAAACATTACAAAAGGAATATCAAACTTCTTTTTCATGCTTTCTGCTAGTGCCAGTGCAGAAAAATCTGTCACGATATTTAAAGATACACTCGGTGCTTTTTTTAAATCATCAACACTTGTTTGAGAAGGAATGCTCATTTTGACTTTAATGCCATGTTCTATTAAAAGTCTATTGAGCTCTGTTGATTCAAAACCTTGGTATCTATGTCCGAGTATATTCACAGCCTTTTCTTCTTTTTCTTGTTTAGTCATCAATTTTGTTAAATGTTCCAGTGTATCACTGATACCTGGAATATGACTGTTACATTTAAAATGCTCAGTCTTTATTGTAAACATGGGTATATCAACTTCAGATGACATACCATCTACAATAGCTTCAACGTCTTCACCGATTAACTCTAGTACACATGTTGAAATAACAAGTAGTGCTTTTGGCTTTTCATTAGCGACAAGCTCTCTAATTGTCTGTTCAATTTTTTCCTGAAAACCGAAAGTGACCTCTCTTTTAGTAGCAATCATTGAATAAACATTATCGTTTCCCGATTGTCTTCTATGTGCAAAATCCTTACCATAAAAGGTACACTCCTCAGTTCCAATATTTAATACTGCCAAATCTTTAATATAAGAAGCAACCATCAATGAACCAAACAAAGGACAATGTGTTCCTGGAAATATTGCTTTTGATACTTGTACAATATCTTCATCGACTTTTACCTGGCTTAGCTTCTTTACAGAGTCTAAATCATACTTATACATCTTCCCTCCTACAATCCTCTTGGAATAACAGTTGTTTTACCAGTTAGGTCATCTGTAGATACATCAACTCTTACATTAAAAACATCTTTAATTATTTCAGGTGTCATGACACTTCTTGGACATCCATGACAAACGATCTCACCTTTTCTAAGTAAACATATATTATCAGAATATATACTAGCTTGATTCAAATCATGCAAGACCATAACCACTGTCAGACCCAATGTTTTATTCAAGTCCTTAACAAGCTCCATAACTTCAAATTGATGACATACGTCTAAGTATGTCGTTGGCTCATCTAAAAGTAACACTTTCGGTTGTTGGGATAAAGCCATGGCTATCCAAGCCCTTTGTCTTTCTCCACCAGAGAGCTGAACTACTCTTTTATGCTGAAGGTCTCCTAGTCTAGTAACCTCTATGGCCCAATCCACCACTTTGTCATCTTCTCTTGAGTTGACCTCATACCACCTCCTATAAGGTGCTCTTCCGAAGCTCACAAGGTCTCTGACAGAAAAGTCTGATGGCGCATAATTTACCTGTGATAAAACTGCCATCATTTGAGACAGTGATTTTGTCTTGTAGCTTTTTATATCTTTTTCATTCAACCGGATATCACCACTAGATGTTTTAAGAAGTCTTGAAACAGCTTTTAAAACTGTCGATTTGCCTGAACCATTTGGACCAATAATAGTTGAAATCTTTCCTTTTTCAAAATGGTAGTTGAAATTCTTTACCACATCTACACCATCATATCCAACATACATATTTTCAGCTAATAACATTACTTCTCACCTTTCCTTAATAAATACAAGAAGAATGGACCACCTACTACAGCCATTATAATGCCAACTGGCAACTCGATAGGAGCTGCGATTGTTCTTGCCACCATATCAGCAAATACAAGTGTAGTGGCTCCTAAAACCATTGAGAATGGTAATAAAAACTTATAATTTGAACCAATTAAAAGCCTTGCTATATGTGGCACAACTAAACCAACAAAGCCAATGATTCCAACGACAGATACAGAAATACCAGCAAGATAAACAGCTACTGCTGATAATAAAATTCTAGTTCTATTAACATTGATGCCTAAGTTTGTGGCAGCATCATCTCCAAGTTGAAGAAGATTGGCACTATGTATAGTCGTCAATGATAAGCCTAATCCGATTATGGCATGTGGTAACAAGATACCGACGTGATGCCATGACTTACCAACTAGAGAACCATTTACCCACATCAATACACCTTGAATTTTATCAGAGTGCAAAATTGATAACAAAGATGTACCGCCCCCTAATATGGCATTAACAGCCACACCTGCTAAAATAATTCTTACGGGTTTAATCCCATTTTTCCAAGCCAATAAAAAGACCATCATGCAAGCAAGTGCGCCTCCCAAAAAGGCGCCTATTGGTAATATGCTATAGTACTGTGGAAACACCAGCATTAACAAGATGGCTACAAAACTTGCCCCCGTTGATATCCCAGTCAAGCCAGGATCTGCAAGAGGATTTCTCATTACAGACTGCAGCAAGGCACCTGAAACAGCTAAATTGGCTCCCACTAACATGGCGATTATAGCCCTTGGCATTCTTAAATCATATAAAATCGATGTTTTAACATTATCCGGTCTTTCTATCAAAGTATTTATGAGCTCTTTAAATGGGAACTTAACACTCCCCACTGCGACTGACAATAAGAAAATTGCCAATAACAGAATGATACTGGCAATTATTAAGTTTACCTTCTTAAAGCTACTAGTTTCCATAGATCAACTTAGCCATTTCTAATAAAGACTCACCGCATTTGACAGTTGCTGCAACACCGAAATAATTGTTATCTAAATCATACACTTGTCCTTCTTTAACAGCCTTTAAGCTGCTATAAAAAGAATTATTGGCAAACTCTTCATCAAACATTTTTCTCGACTCCTCTGGTGAAGCATGAGTCAATCTTAAAATAACATCTGGATCTTTTTCAGCTAAAGTTTCAAGTGAAAACGGAATATAAGGCGCCATAGAACCAGGCATATCATCTGTCACATTAATTGCGCCAACCTTACCAATTAATTCTCCTGTGAATGCACTGCTTGTCGTTAACATAAAACTACCTGGCGTGCCGAAAATAACTGCAACCGTTTTAGCCTCTTTACCTTCATATATTTCTTTTGCCTGATTTTCATAAGACCTGATTTCTGCAATAACAGATTCAGCATTCTCTGTCTTATCAAAAATCTCACCAAAATATGTAAGTGTCTCAATCACATCATCATAAGTTGACATGTTGATGTATTCTACAGGTATGCCTTGTTCTGTAAACGATGCATCTAAAGATTCCTTTAACATACCGTTAGTAAAAAAATAATCCGCTTCTAATGATTTAACAATCTCAATATCAGGTGTCATTGACATACCGATTCTAGGTAAGTCAAGCAAGTCTTCTGGTATTTCATGACTGGTTTCAGGAACTGCAGCTATCTCAACACCTACAGCATAAAGTGCATTGGTTATACTTACTGTACCTGCAACGACTACAGGTACTTCTTCTGTCATTTCATTTACTTCTTCTGTCATTTCATTTACTTCTTCAGTCGTTTCTTCAATAACATTCTCTTTTTCTTCAGCCTTTTCACTGACACTTCCTGTATTACCACCACCACTTTGGCATGCAACCATAACCAGTGATAAAACCAAAATTAAAATTCCTAACTTTCTCATAATAGCCTCCTACGCCATAATCTTTTCTGCAAGCTCAAAATAGACTTTCGCCATATCTGATTGAGGAAATGCTTCCACAACCGTTTTACCTTGATGTTCAGCATCCTGTACAATTTGCTTCCTCGGTATATAGTGAATCACTGGATGGTCTATTTCCTCAGATACCTTTTGAACCAGTTCAACTTCATTCTCTATGCCTTTGGCATTTAAAATCATGCCTCCAAGTTTAGCATAGCCTCTAGATTTAAATTGATTGACTGCTGTGGTAATGTTACTAGCAGCATACAAGCTCATCATCTCGCCTGATGTTACTACATAAACTTCCTCTGCATAGCCATTTCTAATAGGCATAGCAAAACCACCACAGACAACGTCACCTAAAACATCGTATATTACAATATCAGGCTGATACTCATCAAACATTTCAAGTTCATCAAGTTTCTCAAAAGCAGTAATAATTCCTCTGCCTGCACAACCTACACCAGGGGTTGGACCGCCAGACTCAAAGCATTTTATATCGTTAAAACCATTTGTTACTAAATCCTCTAATTCTAAATCTTCATCTTCTTTAAGACGATCTAATATGGTAGGAATGACCTGACCTTTGTTTAAATTTTTTGTAGAATCAGCTTTTGGGTCACATCCAATTTGAACAACCTTATAACCTTTGATCGATAGAGCTGCTGCAAGATTAGAAGTCGTTGTTGATTTACCAATTCCACCTTTTCCATATATAGCAATTTTCTTCATTTAAACCTCTTTATATATGTCCTGAATCATCTTGGATAAGTTGTTCAGATCATCTGCATCCGGGTGTTTCGCAGCTTCTAAATGTCTTTTTAAACGTGCCTCATCCATTGCATGAGGATGGTCTTTAGGTAATGACTGAAATTGTTTGGTCAGTTCTGGATCAATCTTTCCCTGACATAGAAAATGACCTACAACTTGGTTTGACCTAAATATCTTATTCACATTTTCAATACACTTCTTACCATGATCTGATTTTGGATCTGCCCCCTGTGTCCCAAATAAAATCACTTTTTTATCCACTATTTTTTCAGTTAGCGTTTGAGCCAGTTTATCTGCAGTTCCTTTATCATTCCAGTAACCTATTGCAACATAGTCATAATCCTTAATCTCCTCATTCAAATCTTCAACAGCACTTAGGGTGACTGCACTATGTTTTTCAACATCTTCATATATTCTCTGAGCCAATTTTTTTGTATTACCGGTTCTTGATGAATAAACAATTAAAGTTTTCATACCCTCCTCCTTTTGATAATGATTATCAATACCAGTAGTATACTAAATTCTCATAATAAAACTTATAAAAAAATCTTTATTTCTATAAAATCATCTAGAGAATCAAAAATAATGCTTAAAAATATCTGTACATTTATCAAGATATTTAATATCATTAATGAGAATCACTATCACTTAGGAGGTCTTACATGAGTGTTCTTTTTACAAATGACAATCAGTGGATTACGCCCCATGTCAACCACACCATCAGCACATACCACTATTCAACAGATTTACCAACAGCCGTATATGATATAAAAGGCTCCTTGATCAGCTTTTCAATTGATGATAAATTATGGAAAAGCTTATCTTTTGAATTCATCTCTGATATTATGACAAGCTTAAATGACAACTCGAAATGCGATCAAAAAAGAAAAAGTTCTTATACATATACTTGTAACGACTACTTCACTTTTATAGTTGTACCAATATACAAGAAAAAAAACATCTTAGGATTTATGATAGCTGGACCACTGTGTCATTCAAAAGATGACCATCTGAAAGCTATGAGTTCATCTGCAAATAAAACACTAAAATCTTTTCTAAATGTAAAAGATACAACGAAGATTTTTTATCTATCCCAGACTATGCAACATATATTAGACAAGGCGATCTATATAGGTCCACATTCATCAGAACCTAATAGGGCTTTTATCACCAAGGAAGAAATGAAAAAAAGAGGTAACTTGGATACCCCTTTTAAAGTTATAGAGAATATAGTGGATTCTGTCATGTCTAACAATACAGAACAAGCTATTAGACAATACAAGCAATCCTTAATGTTTGGTGACATGATGGAAGAAGCCATTCTAGACAATCATAATCAACTCAAGGCAAATCTATTGTCTTTAATGACGCTTCTTTACTACAGAATCAACTCGGAGCATAACCATTCTCCATATTTAGAACATTTTAAAGCAAAATTTACACATAGAATTATGAACAATCGAACTTATGAGGATATGTTTTCATGTGGTGAATGCATCATTAAGAATTTTTCTTCCTTAATCACCGATGTAAAACTATCTCAGAAATCAGTGATTGTTAAGAAAGCACTGACTTATATTCATGAAAATTATTCACAAAAAATTAAAATTGATGATATTTGTAACTCTATATATGTTTCTAAGGCTCATTTATCAGCAACTTTTAAGTCTGAAGTAGGACTTTCTATTATGAATTACGTTAAGAAATATAGGATTGATCAAGGCAAGTATCTCCTTTCTAATACCAACAAATCTATACTTGATATTTCCTTAGATGTAGGCTTTGACAATCAAAATTATTTCTCAAATGTTTTCAAAGAAATAACCCATGAATCTCCTCGAAAATACAGACAGTCAAAAATGAGTTAATGGCACCTAAGGTGCCATTTTAAACTAAATACTTTTCACTCATTTCAACGAAGTGGTTGAATATATGGTCTAAATCTTTTCCAAATGCCGACAAGGCATAACCATCCTGTGTTTTCTTAACGACGTGTCTATCAAGTAAAAGTGCAATTTTTCTATTCAATTCTGTATTAGATATTTCACCAATTTCTTGACTAATCTCTGTGTATTTTAGTTCTTTTAAGCCGATTGTTTGAACTATTTCAGGTATCCATCTTAATCTAAACAAATCATGAATGAGTTGAAAACCTTCGTTCATCTGATGGTTCATATTGCATCCTTTTTACAAACAAATTTGTCTCTATTTCTTTTCTTAAGCTCATTGTACAATAAAGACAATTAAAACAAAACACAAACTAATGGAGGGAAAAATGAAAATAAACAAAATGAATCAATACTTATCAAACCTAGCAGTCTTTAATATCAAACTACACAATTTGCATTGGAATGTCAAAGGACTTCAATTTATGGCTATCCACAACTTCACAGAAGAACTATACAATGTCTTCTTCTTACAATACGATGACCTAGTAGAGCTGATTAAGATTAAAGGGGAAAATCCCCTAGCTTCTATGAAGGATTATCTGGCTCATGCAAGTATTAAAGAATCAAATAAAGACACATTTACAGTAAAAGAAGTTATTGAGATACTTATAAAGGATTTAAGTCTTTTGAAAAAAGAAGCCATTGAAATCAGAGCACTAGCTAATGAAACAGACGACTTCGAAGTTGTCAGCATGTTTGAGGAATACATTCCAGAGTTGGATAAGAATCTATGGTTTTTAAATAGCATGAACGTTTAAGAGCCATTGTATTTAAAACACCTAACTCAAAGGATTAGGTGTTTTTTACATTATCTATAACTCACTTAAACGTCCCTATAAACTTAAGTGGTTCTCATTTAACTGATACTACTGATTGACATGTATAGATTATAATAACTTTTTTCTTCACTTAGTAACTCTTCATGACTACCACTTTCAATAATTCTACCATTTTCAAACATATAGATACGATCACAGTCTTCTACTGTCGACAACCTGTGAGCAACTGTAATGGTTGTTCTGTTTTCAAGTAGTTTACTTAAAGCTGACTGGACACTTTTTTCAGTCTGATTATCAAGAGCACTTGTAGCTTCATCAAGAAGAATTATTTTCGGATCCTTTAAAAACAATCTAGCAAGTGCTAACCTTTGACATTGGCCACCTGACAATAATACACCACGGCTGCCTACTAGAGCATCAAGTTGATCTTCGAATTCCTCGACAAAGCCTAAAGCTTTTGCATGAAACAAGGCCTGTATTATCTCTTGTTCACTTGCATTTGGTTTTGCCATTAACAAATTTTCTTTAATAGTACCATCAAATATGGTGACATCTTGCTGAACAAGACCAATAGAATCCCTTATCGTATCAAAAGAATAATCGTTGATGTCTCTTTGGTCAAAATAAATCATTTGATTTTCAACTTCATACAAGCGCATAAGAAGTGCCAATAAGGTAGACTTCCCACAGCCTGTTTCACCAACAAAACCAATATGTTCACCTGGTAAAATTTCTAAACTAATATCGTCTAAGACTTTTTTATAGGCGACATTCTCATAAGAAAAACTAAGATTTTTAAATTGAATATGTCCTTCAAGTGGTGCATTAATACCAATTTGATGATTCTTTTCTTCTTCTAAGTCAACCATCTCCTTGTATCTATCAAATGATCCATAGGCTTTTAAGATACTAGGCACAATACTTAAGAGCCCATCAACCGGTCTTAAAAAGCTCATTGTAAGCAGTTGAAAAGCAACGATATCACCTACTTGCAATTGTCCTCGAACCAATAAATAACCACCAAATACCACTACCAAAATGCGAATACTTTCTCTTAAAAACAAGAACCCCGACTTATAGGATCCTATTATGATACCCTGTCTTGAGAATTTTTCTTCATAAGCACCTAAGGATTTATCTACTCGTTTTTCCATATAATCATATTGATTGAAAAGCTTAATCAACTTGATACTTGAAAAAGCACTTTCAACCTGTTTAAGAATATCTGAGTAATCTTTTCTTATCTTGTACTGAGATTTTCTTACCAAGGGGCCAACATACACATTTAAAAGTACATAAAGCGGTACAATAATCAAAATAATCAAGGTCAATGAAGGCTTTATACTATACATAGCAGCAGTCGATCCAATGATCATAAGTATTGAAGACAAGATTGCATTTGGCGCTTCGTAGACAATTGATGTAAAAGTCTCAACATCTGATATGGCCCTAGATAAAAAGCCTCCCAAAGATTCTTTATCATGAACAGTCATTGATAAACGATTAATATGACTGACAGATTCCTTCATCAACACTTTTGAAAGTCTAGCTTCTAATTTTCTGCCACTACTAATATTGATTAAGTTTGCAAGAACACGAATAGATACAAGGGAAAAAAGCAATATCAATGTTGAAACTAGGGTCTTTTCTGTTGGCACTTGATTGATCCATTCATTTAGGATCCCTTGAATGACTATAGGCACCCTCACCGAAACAATCGAACGAATAAATGCAGTTATCACGACAAGCAACATCAAAAGCTTAATATGTTTCATATACTTCACTAAATACTTAATCATCTAATTTTCCTCTGAAAAAGAGTCTATCATAATCTTAGAAAAATCGCTAATAATATTGTTGCCATAAAAGAAACCATCGTTCTTAAATCTTATTTCTTTATTGGTCAGTTGAATATAATCATGATGGATTAATCTTTCCAACAAATCAGTTAAGCTCTCCTTCAACATCACCTCTTGAATGATTGGATGTTCATCAAGCACAATTCTTCCATGTTGTAGTTGATTAAGGACTTTCTCTATCTCCAAATATTTATCAGAAACCATTCTTCCTCTAGCTGATATGTTCATGTTTTTTGATAGTGGCATCATGGTTTCTGGATTAAAAAAACTGTATCGTCCAATCCGACCTCCTGCTTTTACACCAATCGGAACACAATGACCACCTTGATGTTTGATATCAATGTACTTATATTCATCTCTCTTATCTTTTATAAGTTTTGTTAATTCAAACATCTCATAACCTTCATCACTTAAGTCATTTACCAAATGATCAAAAAAGACTTTTTCCCTCTGAATGTTGTGCATAATCTCTAGCTCAGCACGTGTTATGGTCTTTTCTAAAGGGGTATTCTTATGAATCATTAAGGAGTAAAAACTTAAACCGCCAATGTCTAAATCCTTGACAACCTTAATATCCTCTTTGAGGTTTTGTATGGATTGTCCTGGATAGTTGTAAATTATATCAATATTGGTATTGGGAATAATCTTTTGAATGACTTCAAGACGTTTTTTGACAAAATCGCCACTGCCCCTTCTGTTAAGTAATCTTCTACCTAGATCATTAAATGTCTGCACACCGATACTTAACCGATTCACACCATGAGCCTTTAAAACACTTAACATCTCATCATCTAACTCAGATATCGAGGATTCCAAACTGATTTCTACTCGATCATCTAAAGGCATTTTTTTTTGAAGATGATTGAGTACATTATCTATCTGCCTTGGTTCAAGCGCTGTAGGCGTACCACCGCCAAAGTAAACGCTCTTAAATGCTTTTGATCTTATAAACTTGTAATCCTTTATTTCATCAACTCTATCCATTAGATATTGATCGTAGGATGCTTTTTCAACTTTTGAATATTTACTAAAAGGACAAAATGAACAGATTTTTTTGCAATAGGGTACATGTAAATACAGTACCCTATCCTTTAAATCATCTTTATTCAGTTTTCTCGTCAAGTAGTCATATGCATTTTCATTTGTTTGAAATGCAGTTTTTAATGCTCTATTGGCATCATGATGAGATTTGAATCGTTCCTTGTACATTATTCAAAAATCTCCGGATAGATTATTTTTGCCAATTGTTTATAAGCCTCAGCATAATCAGTGTTAGGCTTATAATGGAACAATGAACGGTCTAGAAAAATATACTTTCCGTTCTTTACTGCTGATAAAGCATTCCAAGCAGGATCAGATTCTAAATTTTCTTGAAGATTCGCCTGAACTTTTTCAATATCACTCATAGATTGTACAAAAATGAAATCAGGATCTGCTTCTAATAATCTTTCTAAACTAAACTCAACTGAAGTTACCCCTTCTTCTATCCCACTTAAAGATTCAGCAATATTTTCTACACCTAACTGCTTTAAAATTTGTCCATTCGTTGTAGATGATAAATAACCCTTGTAGCTTTTTGAAGTACCGAAAATCAACATAGCAGTCTTCTTTTCATCAGGTACTCGCTTAATAATGTCTATGATATCCATCATGACGTTTGTACCATATGTCTCATAAAGTTCAGGGCTACCATTTACTTCAGTGAAAATCTTCATCATCTTTAAGTAATCTTCAAAAGAGTTGTACTCCATAGATATGTAATCAATATTGTTTTCTATCAAAATGTTTATGATACCGCCTTGCTTAGAATTTCTTAAAATAACCAAGTCGGGCTTTAACTCTAATATCTTCTCTATATTAGGTTCTCTTATTGAACCGACTATCTCTGCATCTAAAAAAGCCTCAGGCAAACCAGTTTCAGAATCAATTCTTCCAATTAAATCACCGCCACATTCATACCATAAATCATTGTATGAGTTGTACAAGCCAATGACTCTCTCTGGATTCTTTTTAACAGTTACTTCAGCACCAGATGCATCTTTAAATGTGACCGTGTCTTCGCTTGAAATGACTTCTCTGGCTAATACTTCAAAGTCATACTCAAAAGCTTCTTCAACCACTTCGTCAGTTTTTTCTTCAACCACTTCAGTTTTCTCTTCAACTACATCAGCTTCAACTTCTTGATTTGAATTTATAGTCTCAGCAACTTCTCCTCCTGCATCTGCAACTTTTTTTGTTTGACATGCAATCAGTGAAGTCATTATTAACATAACAACTACAAATAAACTTAACTTTTTCATTACAATCTCCTTTTAATCTTTTGTGGAATAACATAAACACAGTCATTTACGTCATCATCAAACATTCGTGCTTCAATGTTAAACACATCTTCTAGCACATCAGATTTTACAACATTATCACTAGTATTATATGTATGAATACCGCCATCTTTCATTGCTATGATTCTATGAGAATACCTTGCAGCATGATTGATATCGTGTAATACCATGATAATTGTTAATTTTAATTCTCTATTCAAATCTTGAACGAGCTCTAAGACTTCTAGTTGATATGCAATATCCAAGTAAGTCGTAGGTTCATCAAGAATTAGAATTTCCGTTTTCTGAGCAACTGCCATAGCAATCCAAGCACGTTGTTGTTCCCCACCTGACAGGGTAGACACACGTCGATTTTTCATATGACTCAATCCTGTTTTTTCAAGCGCCCAGTCTATGATTTCAAAATCCTCAGATTGTAACCTTTTACCAAATCTCATATAAGGATATCTGCCATAAGATACCAAGGTTTTTACTTTAACATCACCTGGAATATGCCTTATCTGTGGCAGTACTGCCATACGTTTTGCCAACTGTTGATGTTTAATGTGATCAACATTTTGACCATCAAGTAATATACTGCCTTCATATGGTCTTAGGTATCTCGCAAGTGATTTTAATAGTGTACTCTTACCACAACCATTAGCGCCAATAATAGTAGTAATCTTATGACTTTCTATCTCAAGCGATAAATCATCGATAACGATGTGGTTGTCATAGCCCAGCTTTATTTTATTGACTTGTATCATGAAGTCTCAATCCCTTTCTTTGATCTTAATAAGTATAAGAAGAATGGTGCACCCAATGCAGACATAATTATCCCTACAGGTATTTCAATTGGATTAAAGAATGTTCTACCAATCAAATCACAAGCTAATATAACAATAGCGCCTAGTATTATTGTTGTTGGAAAAAGATAGTTATTATCTGATCCGATAATCAACCTCGCCATATGAGGTACAATCATACCAACAAAACCTATAATACCAACTACGCTAACAGAAGCTGCAGCTAAGAGTGATGCTATAACAATAAAAAAGAGCCTTGTTTTTTCTGTATTTACACCTAAGGATAAAGCGACTTGTTCACCTAACATCATTATGTTCATACGCCTAGGCATAAATACCGCAACGATTATTCCAACTAAGGCATAAGGCCAAATCAAGTCTAAATCAACCCAAGTTCGACCATTTAAACCACCAATCAAGAAGCCTGTTACACCTTCTAGTCTATCAGGAAAGAAGGTTCTAATTAGATCGCTACCAGCACCTAACAAGGAGGATATTGCTATCCCTGATAAAACTAATCTCATAGGACTTGCACCATTTTTAAATGATATAGCATAAATAATCAGTGTAGTTGAAAAAGCACCTATAAATGTGCCGATTGTTAAGAACTCACTATATTGAGGAAGCATGACTAAAAAGACATATCCCATAAAACTAGCTCCACTTGTCACACCAATGATACTTGGAGAAGCCAAGGAGTTCCTCATGACTCCCTGTAAAATGACACCTGATAAAGACAAAGATATCCCTACTAAACTTGCAATGAGTATTCTTGGTAATCTAACATTGAAGATAATTTGTCTTTGCATAGAACCATCGTCATGTAATAGTAAACGTATACCATCTTTCACTGATATATCAGCGGCTCCAAAAACAAGATTACATACAGTCACCACCACTAATAAGAGAAACAAGGCTACAATTAACACTATTTTTTGCCAATGTTCATGGTCATTAGCCCTTTGTTCCAATCGTTCATAAAAGCTAATTCGTTTAGTCGCTGATTTCATATTTTTCCTCTATGCTGTCTACCCATCTTAAAAGTCGGTCGATATCCTCTTCATCCGGATGTTTTCTTGACTCTAAATGTCTTTTATACCCTTCTTCTGTTAAATAGTGTTTCTCTCCTTTTGCTATCTTCAACCTTCTTTCTGTTCTAGATTCCTCAATTTTACCAAGACATATATAACCACCTAAATAAACATTGTCACTAAGTATCAAATCATTTACACTATTAGAATATTTAAGAGACACAGGTGAATCTGAATACTGACCAGAAGTACCGAAAGCGGCTATCTCTTTATTGGTTATATCCTTTAGTAGTTTAAGTGTTGCTTCATCTGCTGTTCCCCTGTTAACCCAATAACCTAAATAGATGCGATCGTAAGCCTTCAAGTCATTTACATCTTCAACAGCCATAATGTCAAAAGTTGACTTATGATTGTAAATAGCATGAGCAAGTTTTTTTGTATTACCTGTTATACTTGAATATATGATTATAGTTTTCACATCCCCTCCTTGATAACGATTCTCATTATCATCCATTATATTCAAATATCTTTCTTATGTCAATTAAAAAAATGTCAAAGTCAACCATTTCTACTTACATAGAAAAATCCTCCAATAGGAGGACTATTATCGTAATTTTACACCCAAACGTTCGCATGCTTGGAAACCTCCTGAATCTGGGGTATTGAGAATTGTCAGTCCTTTATCCACAAGAAAAGCATTCATTGACATCATGTCCTTATACCAAACCTCCATATAGGTCCCCTCACCCCAGCCGTATGAGCCAAATAAGGCTGTCTTTTTTAGGGCCATCTTGTCTTTAACAAGTTCTAGAAAAGGCAAAACAACTTCAATATCAATTTCTTCATTACCACAAGCAGGACAACCAAATGCAACCGAATCTGCATTTTCAATATCCTCAACACTTGCTTGATCAAATGTTTTCAGAACAACTTCTGTATCAATGGCCATAGCACCACTAGCAACTGCTTGTGCCATCATTTTGGTATTGCCTGAGTTAGATTTATAAACAACCATCACTTTTTTCATTTCACACCTCCGTTGATAATGATTCTCATTTAAATCTTAGCAATTTACTAGGAATTAGTCAACACAATAGAGAAATTTTTGTAAAACATTTAACAATCGGAACATATATGAAGTCACTTTTACCTTTTGAACTTCAAATGAACCTAAAGAAGATTGTATTACATTGTAATACAATCTTCTTATTAAAAGCAAATAGCTAATTGCTGATTCAAGTAAGCCATCAGACGTTTTTCAAAGAAAGAGTTATCTTCTATATGATTACATATCTTATAAAAATTTTCCCTTGTCATCATCAGCTCGTCTTCAAACACTTCATCAAACTCAAACATATCATCTATGACATGAGCCATTTCTGATAAGGTATCAAAAGATTTAATTATTATCTTTTTCTCCCTGGTATCATAAGACTTTGCACTAAGAATTTCTAGAGTTCTCATAGCTAGAGATAAATCACTAATCTCATCATTTTTAATCAAATCGTGAAGTTGAATGAGCTCTTCTGCTTCATGAGATATTTCATTCAAGGATTTAACTTCTCTATAAACTACATCCATAGTTGACATTGGTATATAAAAACCTTCTGACGATCTATCATACCAATTATAAAACATCGTCGGCAGAAGTATATGCTCTAGGAAGCCTTTTAACTCATTCTCATCATCTATTAAACGCCAACCTGATTTAAAATAATCTTTTTCTTCATCCTGAAACATCATGTAAATGAATTTTGATTGCTTTGTCACCTTCTGATCAGATAAAGTGAACAAAAGGTCATCTATCGAATTATTCACAATTTTTGAATGCCAATATGAAAAAAGATTCAGTTTTACCTGCTTATTCATAAGAACCTACATTACTTTTGAGTAATACTCGATTACTAAGTGGTCATTGATTTCAATTGGCACCTGATCTCTTTTAGGCTCTTCAGTTAAAGTACCTTGGTATTTATCTGCATCAAGAGATACATATGGTACTGTAGGTGCTGCATTTTCTAAGTTTTCCTTAAACATGTCCACCTTTTGTGATTTTTCCCTAAGGCTTAGGACATCACCAACTTTAATAGCAAAAGATGGTCTATCTACCTTTTGACCATTGACTTTGATATGTCCATGAACAACCATTTGTCTAGCTTGTCTAATAGAGCTCGCAAAATGCATCCTGTAAACCATATTGTCTAATCGTGTTTCAAGCATTTTTACTAAAGCTTCCCCTGAAAGCTCATCACTTTTTATTGCTTTGATAACATACTTTCTAAACTGTTTTTCCATGACTTCGTAGTAACCACGAAGTCTTTGCTTTTCTAGTAATTGCATACCATAAGCACTTAATTTTTTACGATCTCTTTCCTGACCATTCCCAGCTCTATTCATCGCTTTTGGGTGGCCACATACATTTAAACCAAGCCTTCTTGATTGCTTAAATCTTGGTCCTCTCATTCTTGCCATATTACCGCCTCCAATTATATTCGTCAAATGAAATTGATAATCATTCTCATAACTTTTTTAAGTATACATAACTCAGATACGATTGTCAATCATTTAAATGATTTTATTTAGCAAAATTTATTCAAAAATCCAAATAATCTAATGGAAACTGAAAAAAAGAAGCTTCATCAGAAACTCCTACTTTAATGACTTAATCGATGCATTTAACTGTTTTTTATTGACAACAACATGGCCTAAAGCCAATGCTAAAAATACATATCCATACAAAGCATGGTAATACTTACGCCTTGTGTAAATAGCTATCATAGATGCTGTCAAAGTTACTATCATTCCCGTATTTAATAGACCTCTTACCTGCAATTGATTCGCCTTTTTTGCTTTACAGTATGCTCGTCTCCAAAGAACAGATATAAATTTCTGAAATTGCTTTTTAGAGATTGAACTATCATAAAAAATAAGCAAAGAACCGACTCTTTCGTCAAGAATACAATCCTTGATGATATGATTAAGAGCCAATAGATCAGTAATCGATTGCGACCGCTTCTTCAATACATCACTTCTAATTCTCATACGCCCAGGAATATGACTGATTACTTTCAAGGTTTCACCTCCCAATAAAGAAAACACTCCCATAGTTTTGACCATGGGAGTAAACACTATTCTTCAACAACGATTGGTTCCATGACCATCTCTTTTTCAGCAATTAGATCCTCAATAGTTTCCTTCTTAAGAACCAACTCCTCAAGTGTTAACTCCTTGAAGTTTTCACTTTCATTCTTTGGCACATAAATGCCATGGTTAGCTAAGAAATCATCAATACTGTCCTTATTTTTCATGTAAACATAATAGCCTGCCGCTGCTACACCAACACCTACTACAAAACCAGTCACATGATCTCTGTTAATATGCCCTACACCTGGTACACCCATTGCTGTTCTTCCTAATAACATTCTTACCTCCTTAATACTCTATCCTCATATACACAGGATGATTTTTATTCCCAACACCTTCTAGAACATCATGATGAGATCTAGAAACTTTTTTAATACTATCCATTAATGTTTGATTTTCTACCGGTTTAATACCAACAGTTCTTGATATGCCATGAACCAATAATCTTAAATGATTGACATTATCACCTTGCATTGATCTTGGATGAATCTCTACATCAATATAAGATTTACTTTCATCACCTTTTACATCAACAGCTTTCAATGTACATGAATCTTCTTTTGGAGCAAGTAGATGACGACCAAAAGTTGCAATCCATGTGATAGAACTTGCTAAAAGAATATTTCCATTAATCAAAGAATTAATAAGAAATACAACCGATACAACTTCAGGATCATATATCCCTTCATGTTGTACTTCCCTATAAGCATGTCTTAATACAGAAGCTGTAGTTGATAAACCAGCATTGTAGTTCAATATGTTTTGTACCGTCATAGGTAACTGGAATATCCTAGTACCAATACCTGCAAGTATCGATAGCCCCGAATAATAATCCATTGGGTCAACATTGATGTTACCCTTTTTTATCTCAAGTTTTACATTGGCATTTTGCTGTATTGAAAACGCAATGCCTACACGAAGTAGTATCTCTGTTGCTTTTACTACACTTGGTGTATACTCAGCAAGTAAAGATCTCGATACAGGATTGTATGTTAGCCTTTTAATGCCTTCATGTTTCATAACTTGAGACAAGAGTTCTCTAATATCCTTGGGCGGTCTATTCAATTGTAAACGAATTCTTCCAGGAATCCTATGAAGGACTACAATACTTAATTTCATTGCTGTATCCTCCTATCAAAACTATGAAGAAGCAGTCTTCCAGAATTTAAAACTACGATAATTGTTGAAGAATTATGAAGTACTGACGACCAAAACACTGGCAAGAAACCTAAAGCTGATAATACGATCCCAACGGTGTTGATACCTATTACAGAAATAAAATTTTCTCTAATAACCCTCATGGTTTTTCTTACCAAAACTACTGTAGATGGTATTAGTAGCGGATCATCATTGGTAATGGTAACATCTGCTGATTCTATAGCAATATCTGTTCTTGTATTTCCTATTGCTATACCAACATCAGAATATGCAAGTGCAGGCGCATCATTAACACCATCACCAATCATCATAACAGTCGCACCATTACCTTGCATTTGTAAGACAGTATGAGCCTTGTCTTCAGGTAACAGTTCATATTCATAATCATCCATATTCATTCTAACAGCTACTTTTTCAGCTTGGAATGCTACATCCCCAGTTAACAATCTGATATCATCTACTCCTAGATACCTCAATCTGTTAAGGGCTTTTTTCATATTTTCCTTCAAGGCATCGTGAACACCAAAGATACCAATCAATTGTTCATCTTCTGCCACAAAAATAATACTTTCGCCTCTTTTATCTAACGTTTCAGCCAAGTCCTTCGACACTTCTAAGTTTATCTTATTTTCTAACATAAACTTCTTATTACCCACTCGAACCACACGTTCATCTATCGATGTTTGTACACCTCTCCCTAATACAACATCCGTTAATCCGTGTTTAGGAATGTGATAGTTTCTTACTCGAAGTTCAGTCAAAATCGCGTGAGCCAATGGATGTGCAGAATCTTCCTCGGCTGCTGCCGCATATTCTAAGAGTTTCTTTTCATCAGAGTCACCAAATGGAATCATTGAGATAATTCTTGGTTTCCCTTCAGTCATTGTACCTGTTTTATCTAAGACAACCGAATCACTATTGGCAATAGCCTCAATATAATTACCACCCTTAATGAGAACACCATTTCTAGCAGCATTATGGATACAAGCCGATAAGGCTGTTGCAGTTGATAATCTAACACCACAAGAATAATCTATGATCAACATACTTAATGCTCGTGTGATACTTCTAGTCGCTAGAAAAACAATACCTGCTAGAGCGAAGTTAAGTGGGATCAACTGAGCTGAGAAGCGATCAGCATATGTTTGTATCTGTGCCTTTTTAGAAGATGCATCTTCAACAAGATGAACGATTCTGGAAACAGTTGTGTCATCACCGATATTTTCTACCTTAACGTGAATCTGCCCAGATTTTAATACAGTACCTGCAAACACCATTTCCTTTTCAGACCTAGATACAGGGAAATACTCACCTGTAATTGCAGATTGATCTATATAGGCCTGTCCCATGATAACCGTACCATCTATTTGGAGTTTTTCACCTGTTTGGATAGAAACAACATCATCCACTTTGATGTCTTCAATAGGTACAAATTCTAATGAGCCATCTTCTAGGACCCTATAGACATTTTGATTATCTACATTAAGCATGTCGCTAATTGCCTCACGCGTTCTTTCCATAGTATAGGCAGTCATCCATTCAGCGACATCTGATAGTAAGATGGTCATAAGTGCCGACATAGACCTACCGGTTAAAACAGCTACTAAAATAGCACTCATGGTCAATGTGTCTGCATTAGGCTTTTTGTTATACTTCAATGAATCAATACCACTTTTGAATATTGAAGTGGAAAGACCTAATGAAAGCAACGATGGTAAACTCATAATCCCCCTAAAGCCACCATTCATTCTTCTATGATAGCCTTTAAGAGTAAAAGCAATTAAAGCACTCGATGTAATCAACAAGCGTTTTGTAAATGTAGACACGCTCTCCTCTTGCAATCTTCTTTCAGATACAATATTGGTATTCTTTTCTTCTCTTTCAAGCTGAAGACTCATTAAAGAATACTGACCCAAAACAATTCCTATAGCTGATATAACATCAAGTTCTAAAAGTTGAAAAGGGTCGTACTTAACAAGTAAGTTACCTGAAATAGTTGAAAACTCAACATATAGCAGGCCTTCAATTTCAATCAGCTCTTCAATAATACGTGCTTTCACTCCACCTAGATACTTTAAACCCCTAACATGTACTCTGATTCGCCCTTCAAGAGTATGAATAACATTTATCTTCATCAATGGCGAATTTCTATTTGGCATTCGTCACCTCCTCTCCCGAAAAATGACTTTTAACAAGTCCTGAGAAATAAGTCACAATTTTATCTTTATCATCAGATTCAAAATCCTTAAATGCATTTTTATGTTCATTTGCTAAATATGCAATAGATTTCATGTCTGTGATCACTTTTTTTTCATTGGTTAATTTGGCATCGTATTCAATCAAAGCATTACATGTGACGTAGTTAAAATCAAAATTTACAACACCTGGTATCATTTTAGCATAGTCAAAATATTCACTTCCAAAACGCCATTCTTTTGGTACTTTTTTAGCTACAGGTACGTGTAAACGTACCCTACCAGGCAAACTATGTACAACTTTAAAATGCATATGTAAATTGAATATAATATCAGTTAACTTCATGTTTTCCCCCTAATTGCATGCTGTTATAAGCCCACCATAATAAAGTCACAGCACTAGGAGATGTAATCGTCCCAGATGTCATAATCTTATACCCTGCCATGCCTATAAAAGACAATGGTAAGAGCGTTCTCAGGTCAATCATACCTTTTGTTTTATCTAACATTGCATAATTGACACTATCATTCACATTTTGTATTTCTTTTAATACCTTTGACTTTTTCATTTGCTCTAAATTACTTTCAATTCCAATCAGTCTGTACAAGGCACCGACTAATAAGTCTTGGTCAATTTGATCACCATCATAATCAATCAAAAGACTCCCTGTGATTAAACTTGGTTTCACAAGGTCGATACCCGAAATCTTGGTTAATTGTGATAACAAACCTTGTACAATCTCTTCATTTTTTAAGTAAGAACTACGCAATCGAATTCTACCCTTAATAGCATGAACAACTTCAATTTCGCCACCAAAAGTTAAACTTTTTGAACCCCTGTCTTCCTTCCTAAAAGCTTTGATTGCAGCATAGCCTGTTAACAAACCTAATGCAATACTCATTCTATCCCCCTCACAGTAATAAATAATCTTCTACTTATACACTTATACCCTGCATAAGCCAATATAAACTTCAGTATACTATTTATATACTTTTTTTTCTAGTTAGTAATGAAAGTCATTACACATTTTAATTAGTTGCCATGAAAAGTCCATCACAAGTCATATTTGCATGGATTGTTTCAACTGCTTAATAAACAAATATAAGAAAATCAGATACCTAGGAGTCAATCACTCATGAACAATTGAATCATCAGTACACGCTCTGCACAAGTGCCAAATCTGTACAAATTTCAAGCTAATAGTAAAAATACCATGATTATATGAAATACAATCAAGAGGACATTCACCTTCACAAGCGCCAAACGAGACACATAACTCCATTATTTTATAAGCCATAATAAACCTCCCAAAACATCTATGTTTAAATTATATTTATAAAGAATCAAAAAATCAATTGAGTACAATGGAATGCCATGATTTATGTTAATATCAAATGAAAATCATTCCAAGAGTTAACCTCCATTAAAACCAAGCTGATTACTGGAGGTATCAAAGTGACGCTTTAATAATCGAGTAGCTAGAGGTCAAGGTAATTAATCTCGACCTCATCGCTCTCACAGAACCCAACGTACGTTTTCCGTATTAGGCTCCTGAAAGTTCTCTCCAATTGATGTTACCACTTGACAACAATCCAACCTCTTGAGCACTCATATCATACAGTTTCATTTTCCTAAAATACCCATTTGATAAAAGCTTTTGAATAATGTACACTTTCGAGTTCTTCCAAAGTGTCACATTCATTTTCTCACCATTGTG
>NZ_VANV01000036.1 GCF_022496765.1 Acidaminobacter sp. JC074
TTATAAAACTTGCCCATGTGAATACTAGTTTCATAAATAGTATCATCAAACTCAGAATCAATATTTACATGAAAAGAATATGCTAATTTTAAAGACTTTGCCTTCTTTTTCTTAACACGTTTTATTCCCATTATTTACCTCCTCTTAACTATGATTATACATCATAACCTCAAAAGAAGCAAACATTTGTTCGGTATTGTTTTATTACACATAGTATGCCTTTTCAAAGTTGATTTTATATCAATAAGAGCATTTGTAATATCTTTCCACCACAATAATAATGAGTATTTGCACGGCATACAATCATGTTTAGAAATTTTAGATCAATACAATCTCCTAAGCAATAAAAAAGAGTATACCTAAAAGGCACACTCATCTCATTATTCTGCTTCAACTTTTACTTTTAAGCTAGCAGTTACTTTAGGATAAACTTTAATCTTAATTGACTCTTCACCAAGAAGCTTAATTGGTCCATCCATAACCATTTTTTTCTTATCAATTTTAAAACCGTGCTCCTTGTTTAACTTAGCAGCAATATCCTTTGAAGTGATAGAACCAAATAATCTACCGCCTTCACCAGCTTGTGTCTTGAAAACTAATGTCACTTTTTCAATCTTCGCAGCTAGCTCTTTTGCAGCGGCTAGATCTTCAGCTTTTTTCTTATCTGCTGATTTCTTTTGGTGAGATAATTCACTTACATTACCATCTGTTGCTGGCTTAGCAAGATTTCTTGGAAATAAGAAATTTCTTGCATGTCCATCACTTGCATTGATAATATCTCCCTTTTTACCTGTACCTTTTATGTCTTTTAATAAAATAACCTTCATATTATTCCTCCTCTTCAAAAAACTCATCTATAGCAGCTTCAAGTTTTTCTCTAGCCTCTTTCATTGTAACACCTGTCAGTTGTGCACCTGCCACTTCTAAGTGACCACCACCGCCAAGTTTCTCCATAATCAGCTGGACATTAATATCTCCGAGAGAACGTCCACTGATAAATATCAAATCTTCATCCTTTTGACCGATAACAAAGGATGCATTTATACCTCTAATGTTAAGCAGTTCATCAGCTCCCTGAGCTGCAACCAACTGAGGATTAGACAGGTCTTTTGGACAAACAGCTATGGCAATGGAATCCTTATACATGCTTGCTGTAGATACAATATTCGACTTGGCAACAAAGGTGCCAATATCGTCTTGGAAAAGTTGCTTTACAAGTGTTGTATCTGCTCCTAAACGTCTTAAGAAAGATGCTGCATCAAAAGTTCTTACACCAGTTTTAAATGAAAAATTCTTGGTGTCAACAGCAATACCGGCAAGCATTGCCTCAGCTTCTATCTTATCAATTTTCTGCTTATTGTCAATATACTGAAGTATTTCTGAAACCAATTCACACGTTGAAGACGCGTAAGGCTCTGTGTATCTTAAGACCACTTTTTCAATCTGTTCTGTCCCCACCCTATGATGGTCGATTAAAACCACACGATCTGTCTTTTCAAGTAGTGGTGGACATTCAGTAAATGAAGGTCTATGGGTATCCACAACAACCAATAGGTCTTTGTCTGTGATCATTTCTAATGCTTCTTCATCACCAATAAACTTGTATTCGTCATTATCAGCAAACAACTCAAATACAGAGAATATGGCATCATTAACCTGATTAAGAACGATATAGGCATCTTTACCTCTGTTAACAACGGCCCTGTACATACCAATTGCTGCACCAAAACAGTCCATATCAGGATACTTATGCCCCATGATAAATACTTTTGGTGAATCATCAATAAGCGGTCTTAAACCATGAGCTATAACTCTTGCCTTTACACGGTTTCTCTTTTCTACAGCCTTTGTTTTACCACCATAGAATTTAAAATCGCCCTTCATTCTTACAACAGCCTGGTCACCACCACGACTCAGTGCAAGTTCTAAGGCTGAAAAAGCATACTCTTCTAACTTCGAAAGGTTTCTTCCCAGTGAGCCTACACCAATAGATAGGGTAACAGGTGTTTTGTTACCTAGATCAATTTCTCTCATATCATCTAGTATGGCAAATCTCTTTGCTTCTAGATTTTCTAAAAACTTATTTTCAAATACAATCAAGTACCGGTCTTTTTGATACTTTTTCATAACGGCATTCATTCTAGAAGCCCATAAATTTACTTTACGATCAATTTCAGAAAGGACAAACATCCTTTTTTCTTCTTTTGTAGATTTTAACACATCTTCTAAGTTATCAACCTGAACGATGGCTACAATGGATCTTTCATCACTGTATAATTCTTTAAGTTTGGTGTATTCAGTAATATCCACCCAGTAAAGCATGACAATGAAACGATCGTCTTTGCTTTCCTTGTTCACTTCAACGATGTTGTAGAATATTCTATAATATCTTTCACCTAGTTTGGTGTCAGAATAACCATTTTCCTCACTGGTTAATTTCTCTAATGAAAATGATGAAACCAAGTCATGAATGTCTTTACCCAGTAGTCTTGTATCAGGAAATAACTCTGTAAAACTTGAATTGTACCAAGTCACCTTGCCATCAAGATTTAATAGGGTTAAAGGAAATGGTAGATTTAAAATGGCGTATCTAGCCGCTGAATCAATTTCTCCTGATAAAGATTCAATGTAATCTTCCCATTTTTTAGATCTTTCATGGTTAGAAATCCAGTTATAGTAAACTAAAAATACCCATACTATGGCAGCTATAATGCCCAGATAAACATGAAATAATGCTATCACAAGTGCAAATATAGCCAGTATCATTAAATATATTCTTGTATTTGGCGCCAGCAGTTTATTAACTTTTCTACCTGACTTCATAGTGACCTCCTAGCTGTCTCTATCTTCTATTCGTTTTCTAAAATCTGCATACATATCTGCAAAACCAACCAATCCTAAACCAAATCTAATAATATTTAAAGGACCAAGTATTGGTGAAATGAAATACACCACTATTGATACCACTTTATAGGCTGTTTTGTTAGGTTGCTTTTCAAACAAGTACCATACAAAGGCCATACCATTGATATGTAGAATAATATAAAAGATTGACATGAAATTTGACGCATAATACATCATACTGCCATTATCAAAAATAGAAACCAAGGTTATGATTCCTAAAACAACCATGATAATAAGACGGGCATTTTCTCTTATTCTGAAATCTTTAAAGTAGGTCTTTTCAAAAGGAATAGACATACGCTTCATAATCTTCTTAGATACCCCAAATGATACCACAGTATTCACAAGTGAGTAGGTAATCAGAATAGATGGGAATAATAGCTTCATCACTTCAATGGATTCTTCCATCATTGAGAAATACATGATTAGCTCTTCTTCTGAGAAGACATTTAAGCTAGAGTAAACCACCTTAGCATCTGCTATCATACGATCTGTCATTACAATTATTTCTTCAATAAAGTCTACGCCAAAGAAGAACTTTAGGCTGTATAAAAAACCTAAAAAGCCAAACACCATGGCAAGACTTGAGTAAAGAATGTTCTGACTGTTTCTTTGATTCTTATGGAAACAGTAGCCTTGTACAATGGCGAGTGGTAGTACTAAAGTTGCAACAGTTGCAGCATAGGTGGGATCTATCAGCATGAGTATGCCGATGACAACAGCTGATGCCATCAACTGCATTTTGATATCCGAAACCTTACCGAGCACAACAATAGGGATACCTACTATAAATATTGCGAACTGAAAAAATGGCAAGAAATATAAGATCAAGCTAAGTACGACTGCTAATGCAACCATAACAGCTGATGTAACGATTTTTTTTGTATTGTTCATATGCACCTCTTCCACAGTATTATACCGTATTCTGGTCTATTTTACTACTCTTTCACTGGTTTAACAATAAAGCTTATACAAGCTTAAGAATTAGACAAAAAAAGAGTCTAAGCAAATTACCTAGACTCATGAGTTTATTTTGTAAAGTTAATGAATGACTGCATCACTTTTCTAACTTCTTCTTGATCTACTTTCCCGTTTTCATCCGGATGCAGCATACAAGATTCTGCATTGTTCTCAAGAATAGCTAAGCCCACTTTGTTGACTGAAGACTTGATTGCTGCAATCTGAACAAGTATTTCATCACATGGCTTTTCATCTTCCACCATCTTTTCAATACCAGCTATATGACCCTTGATTGTTCTTAACCTATTAATTATCTTTTTTCTTGGTTCTGATACCATAACATACCTACTTTCTGTACCTTCCCAATATATCATAAAGTTTTCAAACTTTAAATAAAAACTTTAAAATCACTTACTAGATGAATAAGTTAATGTCAGATTCTTCACCTTCAGCTAAGTATGTTGCAACTCCACCGAAGTTGACACCATCAATTAATTCTTCTTCCTTAACGCCCATTAGATCCATAGACATGTTGCAAGCAACAATGTTAACACCAGAATCAATAGCCTGCTGAATCAGATCTTCTAGTGAATCTACATTGTATTTTTTCATTAATCCACGAATCATCTTTGAACCCATACCACCCATGTTCATTTTAGAAAGTGATAACTTCTTACTTCCTCTTGGAAGCATGGTAGAGAACATCTTACTTACAAAGTCTTTTTTTGCAGATACTTTTTCTGGCTTCTTTATAATATTTAACCCCCAGAAAGTAAAGAACATGGTTACTTTTCTTCCCATTGCTGCAGCGCCATTTGCTATAATAAATGAAGCGATTGCCCTATCTAAATCATCTGAAAAGACCACCATTGATTTATTGTTGCCAGAACCTTGTAGCTTAACTTCTTCTTGCACTTGACCCTTCTGAATCTTTGCATAGAAGCTGTTGCCATCAAAGCCATCGTCTAGCAGCTTATGCCCCATTCTATCAGACCACTTACCGATATCTGATCTAAAGCCTGGATCAGTTGCTGTTACATTTAAAACATCACCAGGACTCATTGTATCCATTTTTTTATAGACCTCTCGAATAGGACCAGGACATGCCAGACCACACGCATTTAATGATATTTCATTGCCTATTTGCCTGGGCTTTGTCATTTCCTTTTGAACATCAGGGTCACACACATCGTTACAACAAGTACCACCTGTACAATGCTCATCATCGTCTGCATTACATACAACACAGTTATAAGTTGAGTAACCACCTGTTAAGTTATGAACATCTGTAAAACCATTTTCTTTTAAAATTCTTACAGCTATATAACCTCTGATACCTACTGCACAATAAATAATGTATTTCTTATTTTTATCTAAGTCACTTAAACGATTTCTAAGATCGTCTACTTCAATGTTAATTGAACCCTTGATAGCGCCAAGCTCTACTTCTTCAGCAGTTCTTACATCCAATAAGACAGCACCCTTTTCCTGTAAAGGTTCAACTTCATGCCAGTTTACAGTTGGGCATACGCCTGTAAGAAGGTTTTCTGCTGCAAAACCAACCATGTTTTCTGGTGCTTTTGCTGATGAGAATGGCGGTGCATAGGCAAGTTCTAAATCTTTTAGATCATAGATAGTGCCATTAAAACGAATAGCTGTTGCCATGACATCAATTCTCTTATCCACACCCTTGTAACCAACGATTTGCGAACCTAAAATCTTACCGTCCATATCAAATACAGTTTTGAAAGTCATTGGGAATGCACCTGGATAATAACCTGCATTCGACTTAGGATGAATAATTAAAGTTTCATAGTCTTTATGAAGCTTCTTACCCGCTCTCATTAGATCCTTTTCATTAAGACCTGTATTGGCAACTGTGATATCAAAAACTTTAGCAATTGAAGTACCTTGAGTACCCTTGTAAGCTACTTTTTTACCAACTATATTATCAGCTACGATTCTACCTTGCTTGTTAGCAGGACCTGCTAAAGGAATCATTGCCTGTTCTTTTGTCATAAAGTGTTCTATTTCTACAGCATCACCTAAGGCATAGATATTTTCATCACTGGTAAGCATGTACTTATCAACAACAATACCGCCTCTTTCGTTCAGCTTAAGTTCTGCAGCCCTAGCAAGACCAGATTGTGCCTTAACACCGATAGATAAGATAACCATATCTACTAGAAGCTCTTTACCACTATTTAAGACAATTTTAGTTTGGCCATTGATGTCTTCAAAGTAATTAACGCCATCAGAAAGAATTAGATTTACCTTCTTTTCTCGCATATGAGCATGAATACCTTGTGCCATGTCAAAATCTACTGGTGCCATTACTTGGTTGGCCATTTCAACAAGTGATACATCTAACTTTAAATCATGTAAGTTCTCTGCCATTTCTATACCGATGAAACCACCACCGATAACTGCCGCTTTTTTAATGTCTTTAGTTTTAATATGGTTAATGATTTGATCCATATGATCCATATTCCATAAAATATGAATGTTGTCTGAATCAATGCCCTTGATAGGAGGTTGGATTGGTGTAGAGCCAGGCGATAAAACTAGTGTGTCATACTTTTCAGTATAAACTTGTCCTGATTCTAAGTTCTTAACCTCAACGGACTTATTTTCTTTATCGATTGATAAGACTTCGTTTAAAACTCTTACATCTACGTTAAATCTTTGATTAAATGCTTCAGGTGTTTGTAAAAGCAAATTATCTCTTTCTTGAATGCTGCCACCTATATGATAAGGCAGGCCACAGTTTGCAAACGATATATATTTACCTTTCTCAAGCATAACGATTTCAATTGTTTCATCATTTCTTCTTAAACGTGCTGCAGTGGATGCACCACCTGCAACACCACCAATTATAACGACTTTTTTACTCATCACTACCTCCGTATACCCCTCCCTCTAGGGGTGTCCTTTTTCTATATCATACATCATCCTTATTAATCCGTCAATTATTTCACAAAACTTTGTGAAAATATTTTCTAATATTATTCCTATAACCCATTTTCTAAAGATTTAATCGCAAAAAAAATACACAATCTCTTGTGTATTAGCAGCTGCTGCCACCATATGATGGCGAAACAACAAATCCTTTTCTGAAAAAGTTAGTTGTATAGTCTATGTTGAAGTTACCAAATTGATCAATAATATCTGTGTTAACTACAAATTTCACACCTTCTTTTTCTTCCATATGATCTTCACTTGATTGCTCATCCAGAACAATACCAAATACTGGACCACCTCAGCCAAAACCGTTGATCATGACTCTAAATGCTTTACTTTCATAGTTATATCGATTTCTTAATTGCTCTAAGGCTTCTTTAGTTACATTAATTTTCATTATTACCTCCATCCCCTCCTGTAGGGGGTATCTTTATAATAAAGAATTCTGAATAATTTGTCAAGCAAAAAAGTTATACACATTTTTATGCACATTTTTGTGGATAAAAATTATCTCTATAAAGCCTAGAATTTCAACGTTCTTTAAGTTATAATAATCACATATCATTTTTTTTATCCACAGGAGGTTGTGAATAATGTCATGGAAAAGTCGCGGTGTCAGAGGATCTGCCCTAGAAGATTTAATTGTATTCACAAACGATTATTATCTAAAAAGAAATTTAGCCAGAATCGATAAGGTACCCATTCCTATAAAAATTATAGAACAAGGCAAAGATGGCATGATTAATAAGGCTTTTTACGAAAAAAAATCCACGGTCGATTTCATTGGATTTGTACAAGGGTCTACAGTTGTTTTTGATGCAAAGGAAACCAACTTGCCTTCGCTTCCATTTAAAAATATTCATGCCCACCAGATAGAATATATGAAGGATGTTACATTCCATGGGGGTATCGCCTTTATTATCGCTCACTTTAAAATCAATGATTCTTATCATGTCATCCCATATGAAGTACTGAAGAAATACTATGATGAAGCTGATAAAGGTGGCAGAAAGTCCATTCCACTATCTGAACTCAACCCAGATTTTGAAATTAAGTACAATTACAATGGTATCCTTAATTATCTTAAGGTCTTAAACACATATGTAAAATATAAAGAAGAAGACAAATTATAAAAGGCAAATTCCCTAGAGGGAACTTGCCTTTAATTATTTTGTTACTTCAACAATTGTATTTGCAAGTAGTGCAAACTCATCAATAGTAAGTGTTTCACCACGTCTACCACCGTCGACACCTGATTTTTCAAAGGCAATCTTCAAATCGTCTTTTGAAACTTTCATGATGCCTGAAGACAGCGCATTTAAAAGTGTTTTTCTTCTCTTAGAAAAAGCATCTTTAATGGTATTGAAGAATGTTTTTTTATCTAATAACTCTAAGTCACTTGGTCTTACCTTTAAACGAATAACAGATGATGCCACTTTAGGTTGAGGCATAAATGATGACGGTGGCACCACTGTCACAATTTCTGGTTCAGAATAATACTGAACAGCTACTGATAAGGCACCATAAGCCTTTGTTCTAGGCTTTGCCATCATACGATCAGCAACTTCCTTTTGGACCATAACCACTATATCAGAAATCGGTAGTTCATCCTCTAAAAGCTTCATAACAATCGGTGTTGTGATGTAATATGGAAGATTGGCAACAACCTTTGGTGGTTTACCAGAAAAGTGCTCATCTATCAACTTTCTAAGATCTACTTTCAAAACATCATTGTTAACAATGGTAATGTTGTCAAAGTCAGCTAAAGTTTCATCTAATACCGGTAATAAATAATTATCGATTTCAATTGCTGTCACCTTGTCTGCTCGTGAAGCCATTTCATATGTCATAACCCCGATACCAGGGCCTATTTCTAGAATACAATCATTTTCATTTATTTCAGCACCTTCTACAATATCACTTACAACCATATCATTAATTAGAAAGTTCTGACCCAATCCTTTTGAGAATTTAAAATCATATTTCGCCATGATGTATTTAATGGTACTTGGTGATGTTAACTTACCAATCATTTAAGACTCCTAACTGCTTCTTCAAACTGTTCTCTTGTTATGCCATAGCCATTTAATCTCTTTAAAAATGTCTTTGCATTGCCGTAACCTATGCCTAAAATCTTACCAACTTGATCTCGTCTTTCTGACGCATTATTAGAGATGATTAAATCATTTCTTACAAGATCACTTTGAGAGAATGTAATTACTTTTTCTGTTGTTACTGCATGTGCTTTATTTAAAGCTTCTATAATAGATTCAGGCGATGCATTCTCTACACCAATATCATCTTTGTAGGTTGCCTCGTTTCTAGGAATAAATGCATGTTTACAACCTGGTATTTTTTGATCAATTCTTTTTCTTATCTGTTCACCTGCATGATCAGGATCCGTTAATACAATCACACCACAACGTTCTTTAGCCTGCTTGATACGTTCAAATGTCTTAGCAGATATGCCAAAACCATGTGTGATAATAATTTCTGCATCTACAGCTTTTTTTACTGCTGTCTCATCATCACGTCCTTCAACGACAATAATTTCTTTAATCTTTTTAATAACCATACCCCTTAATGTAACTTTCATCTATTTCATCCTCGATGATATAGACCCTAACATATCTTCTGCCATAACGCATGGCAGCAGCGTTGTTGTTGATAAATAAATCTACCTTTTGTCCCTTAATGGCACTACCAGTATCCTCTGCTGATGCAAAGCCATAGTCAGCCGTTCTATCCATGGACTCCACGTATACCTTAGAACCCAGTGGAATAACTTTAGGATCTACTGCGATTACACCCGGTCTTGCTTGAGTACCTGAATATGTAATACCATATGCAGGATGGTCAGGATATTTACCACATGATGCATAAGATAGATCGTAAGCTGTTGCCTGACAGACAATCACTTTAGAATATCTAAAGGGTAGTCCTCTACTCGTTACAAAAAGCTCTTCAGAACCCTTGTTTTTAACTTCACTAACAGGATCTTTAACAATAGATTCTTTTACAAAATTTCTAGACATCATCTTACCATTTTCATAACGAATTTGATAAGTGATTTCCTTTAAACCTGATTCACCTCTTTGAACCAACTCAATTTCATGAGGCTCTAGGTTATTGACTAGATTGATTTCTGTATAATAGGGTATATCCGTTTCTTCTACTAAATACTCATCCCATACTCTGGTGATGTTGATATGAGCACCTTCATATATCTTTGCATCTAAAAATGGTGCCACCACATCTAAGTCAGAAATCTCGATATTGTTTTCTTCAAGAATAGCTCTAACATTATGATGCGTCGTTTGAACAGTCATCACTTCATTACCATCTCTGATATTCAGTTCATAAGCTCTGGCAATTTCAATTTGGCCTTGATGATCAATCACTGTGTCTAAAGACGGATGGATTAAATCATCTGGACCCAGAGAAATCTCCATATCATCTATGATATCTGATACAGTTTTCTTAAAGGTGCTTATTTCATATGTTTTGTCTTCATCTTCTATCGTGACGTAATTGATATTTGCATTTCTAAATAATAAAAGGCTTACTGCTAAAATTAAGAATAAGCCTGTTACAATCGGATAGAAGAGTGATATTTTAAATTTCTTCATAATCGACTCCTAAAACTACTATAATAATATACTGTTTGAACTAAAAGTTCAAACAGTATCATTCGTTTTAGTCAATATTAAAGTATTTTTTTGCATTTTCCATGGTCTTTTGGGCCACTTCTTCATAAGAAATACCCTTGATTTCAGCAATTTTTTCACATACATATTTAACATATGTAGACTCATTTCTCTTGCCTCTATAAGGATGTGGCGTTAAATAAGGTGAATCCGTTTCAATCATCAAGCGGTCCAAAGGTACACTTTCTACAACCTCCACTAGTTTTCTAGCGTTCTTGAAAGTCACTGGACCAGCTATTGAAAGATAAGCACCTAACTTGATATACTGTCTGGCAAGTTCTGCAGAACCTGAGTAACAATGCATCAAAACACCTGTCTCAAACTGATTTTCTTCCTTTAAGATATCCATAACATCTTGATTGGCTTCTCTGTCATGAATGATAACAGGCAGCTTTAACTCTTTAGCCAGCTGAAGCTGCTTTCTAAACCAATATTTCTGAACATCTCTTGGTGAAAAGTCATAATGATAATCTAATCCAATTTCACCAATGGCCTTCACTTTTTTCTTTCTTGCCATGGCCTTGATAAGACCTAACATCATATCATCTAAAGTCTTAGCTTCATGTGGATGAACACCAACTGCTGCATAAATGAAATCATACTTATCAGAAAGCTCTACTGCATTTATGGATGACTCATAATCTGCACCAGGATTTAAAACCAAAGACACTTCTGATTCCATAATGCGTTTGATGACGGCTTCTCTGTCGCCATCAAACTTATGTGAATCTAAATGTGCATGAGAATCAAATAACATATTGCCCCCTAGCTTACTGTCGATCCAGCAGGCATATCAGCAGTAACAAGCTTTAAGTCCTTACCTGATTCTGCAGCTAAAATCATACCTTCTGATTTTTCACCACGTAATTTTACAGGTTTTAAGTTAGCTACTAAAATTACCTTTTCTCCTACTAATTCTTGAGGATCAAAGTATTCAGCAATACCTGATACAACTTGACGCGTATCATCACCAACTTTTAATTGTAAAACTAAAAGTCTGTCAGCTTTTTTGTGTTTAGCCACACTGATTATCTCAGCTACTCTAAAATCTATTTTAGAGAAATCATCAAAAGTAATCTCTGGCTTAATTTCAGGATACTCGATTTTCTCTTCTTTTGGATATTTCTTTTCGATGTCTGCTGCAATTTCTTCTAATTTCTTAGCTTCATCAATTCTTGCAAATAAAGGCTCGCCTACACCTACTTTAGAACCCACCACTGTACCGTCAAATGACTTAGCAGATTCAAATGATACATTAACAGCATTGATTTGCTCTTGAATCTTTTTAGCTGTATCAGGAATGAAAGACTCTAATAATACTGATGAAATTCTAATAGACTCAAGTAAGTTGTAAAGCACAGTGCCTAAACGGTCTTTCTTATCTTCTTCTTTAGCTAATATCCATGGACAAGTTTCATCAATATACTTGTTTGATCTTCTTAAAAGTGTCCATAATGCTTCTAAAGCATCAGCAACCTTGTATTCGTTCATCTTAGCAGTCACAGTTTCAACTGTTACTTTTGCCAAGTTGATTAAGTCCTCATCAAATGCCTTTTCTTCTTCAGTTAATACTACACCAGGTGCTTGAATCACACCATCATTGTACTTGTTAACCATAGCAACAGTTCTGTTAACCAAGTTACCAAGAACATTGGCTAAGTCAGTATTCACTCTAGAAATCATGTTTTCATATGTGAAAGAACCGTCTTGAGCATAAGGCATTTCTCTTAGTACATAGTATCTAACAGCATCTAAGCCAAAGTACTCTACTAAGTCGTGAGCATAAACCACATTACCTTTAGATTTACTCATTTTATCTGTACCTGTTAATAACCAAGGATGACCTAAAACTTTCTTAGGTAGTTCTACGTCTAAAGCCATAAGGATAATTGGCCAGTAAATTGTATGGAATCTTACGATATCCTTACCGATTACATGAACATCAGCAGGCCAGTAATTGTTGTACTTTTCGCCATGATTACCATCTACATCATAGCCAATCGCAGAAATATAGTTTGACAAGGCATCGATCCATACATAAGTTACATGACCTGGATCAAACTCTACTGGTATACCCCAGTCAAATGATGTTCTCGATACACATAAGTCTTGTAGACCCGGCTTAATGAAGTTGTTGATCATCTCATTTTTTCTAGACTCAGGTGATATAAATTCAGGATGTGTGTTGTAGTGTTCAACAAGTCTATCTGCATAGTTAGACAACTTTAAGAAGTAAGCTTCTTCTTTTGCTTGTTCAACAGCGCCACCACAATCAGGACACTTACCATCATTTAATTGAGTTTCGGTCCAGAAAGACTCACAAGGCTTACAGTAAGCACCTTCATAAGCACCCTTGTAAATGTCACCTTGATCGTATAATTTCTTAAAGATTTTTTGAACAACTTTCTTATGATCTTCATCTGTTGTTCTGATGAACTGATCATATGATACATTCATGAAGTCCCAAATCTTTCTGATTTCTCCCGCAATATGGTCAACGTGCTCTTGAGGTGTAATACCCTCTTCAATTGCCTGGTCTTGTATCTTTTGACCATGTTCGTCTGTACCTGTTAAGAAATAAACGTCATAACCTTCAGCACGTTTATATCTAGCAATTGAGTCTGTTAAAATAGCTTCATACACATTACCGATATGAGGTATTCTAGATGTGTATGCGATAGCCGTGGTGATATAATACTTTTCCATAAAATCCTCCTTACAAAAATATAAAAAGAGCCTCCATCCAAGGGACGAAGGCTCGTTCGTGTTACCACCCTAATTCATAGTTAACTTGTTATAGATCCGTCAACTACCTCATTGTGAAATCTCACGATACTATAACGTGTATCAACCGTTGAAGTCTTTCCTCTTCAATGCTCCTGGACCATTTTCAACAATACTCTCTTCTCTGATTTTCACCAAAACATCAGCTCTCTAAGCAAGATTTCATGTATCTCTTCCATTCATAGCATCTATAATTTGAAAAAAGTATATCACAGATTTATATGAGAATCAAACTTTTCTAATTTTAATGTGTTACTATAATAAAGAGATATGGAGGGCACTATGCAATTAATAAAAGATATTGAAAACTATAAAAGTGATATAGAACAAGAAATTCTGGATAAAAAAATCATACTGGACCACTTAAATAGATCCAAAGATATTTTTGTTAGAGACAATCAAACTGCACATATGACTGCTTCTGCATGGGTCGTTAACCATGACTGCAGCAAAGTTCTTATGGTCTATCATAATATTTATGATTCGTGGTCTTGGTTAGGTGGTCATGCGGATGGCGACACAGACCTATTAAATGTAGCTATAAAAGAAGTAAAGGAAGAAAGTGGACTTAAAAGGGTACACCCAATTACAGAAGATATCTTTTCTTTAGAAACCCTGACTGTAGACGGGCATGAAAGAAGAGGCAAATACGTGCCTTCTCATTTGCACCTAAATGTTACCTATTTACTACAAGCTGATGAGGAAGATGAACTTTCTATCCAACCAGATGAAAACTCTGGTGTTCAGTGGTTTGATTTAAATGAAGCTATAGAAGCATCCTCAGAGCCTTGGTTTAAAGAACGAATCTATTCAAAATTAAATAATAAGCTCAAAAAAAGATGCAACTGTTAATTCAGTTGCATTTACTATAGCGTCAGTAGCATATTCATTGCCTTGCTTTCAAGCGCTTCTATGTCTTTAAAAAGCTGACTGGCTTCAACTAATAATTTTTCATCCTTTGTCTGACTGATTTTCATGAATGTATCCGATACTTGATGCCACATCAGTGCTGACTCCACATAAATTTCATAGACATCTTCAATAACTTGACTACCAGTTAGATGGCTAGCTTCTTTAAGAAAATCTCTATATAGATTTCTAAACATAGCACCACCAGTGCCACCTCTTTCCATCATGGTTGCAGCAAATGAAAAATCCTTTTCTATATCATCAGATGCTTTATACCATTTTTTTAGATCTTTTGCTGTCCTTAATAGACCTTTGTATCCAAAATTAGAAATAGGTGGATTCAGAAAGCTTTCTGCATTTGCAACAAGCGCCTTTATGATGGCCTCTCTTAAATCAACTTCATTCTCTGTTCGATCGATGACAAAACTCAGATTCTTACCAAACATAGGTCCTTTTTCACTTCTTGCTAGTGATAGAGATTCCAATGAAGTTTTTTTTCTGCCGCCTTGCTGTTGTGTGTCTATTAGATAAGCATCTTTATCATCATATCCTATAATAGCTGCGAAATGACCTGCAAAATGTATCTTAGAAGTAAAATACTCCAGATGGTAACAATCCAATTGCAAACCAACAGGTCTATCATCATCTAAATATGATTTAACTATTTGCCAAGCCTTTTTTACTGAAGCAGTTCTGTTTACACTTAATTTCAAACCTAAGTTTTCACATAATCTTTCTGTAATTTCAAATTGCCTGGTCCTACCACCTAAAAAGGGCATACCATCACTACCCCAAGGTAAGATACCATAGTTTAAACCTTGACCTAGACCAAAAAGCATGGCTTCAGAAAAATCAAAGCCTATATGAGTCATTAAAACACCAATCGTTGTTGTTTCGCAGTGTTCACCTTTAAAATTAATCATGTTCTCTCCTCCTTATAAACTCTATACCCATTTATCTATAACTTAATTTTAATAGCTACACTTAGGGGAGAGTCAATGACTTGTTGATAAAATAGGTCGTTTAAAAACTTATACACATTTTACTACACTTATCCATAACTTATTTCAAAAAAGTTAACTTATACAGTCTTTTCATTATACATAAGAATAGGCTATACTCATAAGAAAGGATGATATCATGAAATTAATAAAAAAACTTATTTCGAACTACAAACAAACCCAATCTATTTATAAAGAATATGAAAATATGAGGGCGCCACTCAGATCAAAAGACGACTATTACCAGGCAACTGAGTCTAATCAAAAGGGATTTTCAAATCCGAATTCAAAACAAGATGAAAGAACCTATATTTCTTCTTTTTCAGGAGCAACCCAATATGTTTGGAATGGCAGATTCCTCTCTGAATACAGCGGCAAACGCTTAATTGAATTTGACGGTAGTCACATTAAAAAGTATGCTGGCAGTCATATCTACAAATGGGAAAATAACTGTTTATCTGCTTTTGCAGGAAAAAAACTATACACGGTATCAAGTGGATCTATATCACGATTTGCTGCAAATAAAATCTATTCGTATGATTCAAAAGGGCTTTCTAAGTTTGCTGGACCACAGTTATATAGTATAAAAGGATCTGAAGTACCAGTAGCCATCATGATTGTGATTGCGGAAAAACTCATTTAAATAGCACCTACATATTTTAAATATGAGGTGCTTTGTTTATTGAAATAAGTCTAACGATAATTTATCCAATTGAATCTTTAGATCTGTTTGTCCAATTTTTACTGCTAATGGTGAGAAAACATCTAATGTTTCTTTTGCCTTTACCTGCCATCTTTTTTCATCTATAAATCTTATTGTTTGCATATTATGAAGTCTGTCTGCAAGTTTAACTAAAAGAAGGTCTTCTTCTTTTTCAAAATCTACCTCTTCTAATAGAAGATTAAAATTGGATAATTCCTGAATCCTTTTTACCTTTTTTAACATTATCTTTCCAAAATGTTTTTCCAACTCACTATGGTTCATACAATCATGTAGTATACCAAGGAAAATGGTATTTGTTGATACCCCCATTTTTGTAAGGATGAGTCCTACATTAAGAGGATGAGTGACATACTCTTCACCCGAGTATCTTTTCATTGTACTTAATGAAGCATCTGCAAACTTATATACATCTTCAAACTCCTTTTCTACACATTCATTAGTAGAAGTCCTAAAATATTCTGCCAGTTCATCATACAGCTCTTTTTTAGTCATTGTTGTTCTCCCTTCTTGAAGGAGCATGCTTTCTAAAAGCTTAATAGAAGACAACATGCTAGGATTATAAGAAAAGCATTTCTTAAAAGCCTTACTAAATCCTGTATGTGTTGAGTAGTGATATTTAACAGCTACATCTAGGATCCTTTGACCGGACATTATATCTTTAGCAGCTAATCTCAATCTTTTTTCCATTACATACTCATTAACCGTCTGATTCATATATTTCTTAAATATCCTAGAAAAATGGAATTTGGAATAGCCCATTTCATCAGCAATATCATCCAGTTTTAAGCTTTCTTCAATATGCTCATCTATATACTTTATAGTATCTATAATTACCTGTTTCATCTCTTTCTCCTTGGCCAAGTTATTTCTTATAGTATCATCTGAAAAAAGTATCTGCTATTCCGATATTGCTCTGTTTAAAATTTAGATCCAGTCTTTGTTTGAAGCTTGTAAGTCACTGTCTGCATCACCTGTATTAAGAGTGCCAGCTGGCTCAATTAAAAGCACTTTACAGGCTTTTTCAGTAGAAGGTTTATGTTCCACACCTTTTGGCACAACATAGAGATCACCAGGATTTAAGGTCACATGCTTGTCTCTGAAATGAATGGTCATATTACCTTCTAAGACCATAAACAGCTCATCGGTATCATCGTGTTTATGCCAGATAAAATCCCCATCAAATATGGCAACTTTTATGTGGTAATCATTTAACTGCTCAATAATCTTTGGTGTCCAGGCTTTTGTTATTTGATTAACTTTGTCCAAGCTATTAATTACTTGATTTCTCATAATCCACTTTCCTTTCATAACAGTTAAAGAGAAGAGGTTTGCCCATCATATTAATAGAACCTACAAGCCGATAGCCCATCTTTATCAGTAGATTATTCATTGCCTTATTGCTTGAATAAGTATCAGTATGAATATAAGCTAAGCCCATGTCCTTACACAGATTTTCTGCATGTTTCATTAAATCTACTGCAACTCCCTGACCTCTAAACTTACTAGAAACAGCCATTCTATGGATAACAGGCGCTTTATCATTAGAAGACCATTTAAGGTCTTTATATTCATTTGGTCTAGAAAAATCTATGCATATAAATCCTCCAATATGACCACTTTCGTAAACATATAAGGTCTCATTTTCTATATCCCTAAGAAAATCTTCTTTTCTAGGATAGGTTTGATCCCATTGATAGTTTTCAACTTCCATCATTTCATCAATAATGACTTCCACGATGGCCATAATCTCTTGGATATCACCTTTTTTTGCCAGTCTTATCATTATAAACTCCCCTTATAGTTTTTAGCCTGATACCAGTGGTCCTCATAGTTGTCATTCATTCTTTTTATCAGCTCATGCGCTAATTTTATTTCTTCTTCACTAAATCCTTCAAAACAGAAGTCTAAGACCTTATTTTCTTCACTTATTATTTCTTTATAAACTTCCAAAGCTTTTTCTGTTGGATACAAACATATGCCTCTTGCATCACTTGAATCCTTTTCTTTTCTGATATAGTCATTAGCAATTAACTTCTGGACAGCTTTGGTTGTCGTTGTTTTATCAACTCTTAACATGATAGATAATGCTTTTGGAGATATGCCAGTGTTTTCACATATTCTTGTTAAAAAAATATATTGATTCTTGTGTAAATCTAAATGACTAAACTTGACATCATTAAATGTCTTTATCGCTCTTGATAAGTTACCTACTTCCCTGAGAATTGTATGGTCTAATTTCATCGTTCTCTCCTTAATATAACTAGTTGAAGTTTCAATTATAATCATCATACAACATTGTAGTTGAACTTTCAACTACAAAAAAAGATCGATTCACATCGATCAATAAGGGCTCTGTATCTAAACAAAGTTATTTTTTCAAATATCTATTTATATCATAACCATCCTTAATAGGAATAAACTTCGATACATAAGGACTTATGGCTTTTTCAGGACAAGTATAAATGCACTTCATGCATAAGCCACACTTAAATCCAAATTTAGGCTTGCCCTTATTGTTTTTTATGTTGCCAAAAGGACATGTTGACCAACAGATACCACAGCTTGAGCATTTGTCACTTGCATGTAATTCTAAACCAAACAATCTTGCTGCAGGTGATTCAAGTTTACCAAGTGTATGAATAATTTTAGACTTTATACTTACCTTCTTCTTAGTATATTTTTCCTCCAAAATTTCTTCTTTAATCTGCTTGAGTTTATTAAGAGATTCTTCAACACTTTTTTTCCCTACTTCATCTGGAAAGGGGGTTATAAAAGTCAGCGGCATGGCAAGTACTCTATCTACACATAGCTCACCAGAAAAAGATTTCTTTAATGGTAAAGTTACCGCATCATTTACAAATGCATTGTTACAGCCAACTGCTATTAAACTCAGTTTATTAATCCCTTTTGTTATTTGGTTAAAATGTTTTTTCACCGGTCTTGGCGGATTAAAGCCATTAATGGGAAACATAAGAATCAAATGACTGCACGAACTAGGGATTTCATTTCCAAATAAGGCTATCTGGTCATCTTCTAAGTTCAGCAGTTTGCCAAGATGTTTTGCTAGATATTTTGTATTACCCGTTGCACTAAAGTAGCTTATGTGAATCATACTTCCTCCCAGTCAGATTTTAGCCATCTCTTGATGCAATAATCAATTTTACAAAAAACACCCAAACTTCTATGTGCTTGGGTGTATTTCTTATAATTTTCTTCTACCTTCAAGAGATTTACTCAGTGTTACTTCATCAGCATACTCTAAGTCACCACCGATTGGTATACCATGTGCTATTCTTGAAACTGTAATGCCAAGTGGTGATACAATTCTAGAAATATACATAGCAGTTGCCTCTCCCTCAATAGTAGGATTTGTAGCAACTATAATTTCCTTTATTTCTGTATTTGAAAGTCTTTGTAAAAGCTCTTTGAGCTTGATATCATCCGGTCCTATGCCATCCATGGGAGATATAGCACCATGAAGTACATGATATAAACCCTTATACTCACGAGTCTTTTCAATTGCAATGACATCCTTAGAACTTTCTACCACGCAAATGGTTGATTGATCCCTCTTTTCATTGCTACAAAATACACATGGATCTACATCTGTAATATTGAAGCATATTGAACAGAATCTTGTTTTACGTTTTGCATCAACTATTGCATTTGCCAAACTAAATGCTTGGTCCTCTCGAATACTCAATACATGAAATGCAAGTCTTTGAGCTGTTTTTCTACCAATCCCAGGCAGTTTTGAGAACTCATCTATCAACTTTGAGACTGGTGCAATAAAATTCATAGATACCTCTTAGAATAAACCAGGCATCTTCATTCCGCCTGTCATAGCGCCCATAGCGTCGCTCATTGCTTTTTCAGCAGATTGGATAGCTTCATTTACAGCTACAATAATTAAGTCTTGTAACATTTCAATATCATCAGGATCTACAATTTCTTCTTTCAGTTCAATTGCAACGATTTCTTTATTACCATTAGCAGTTACCTTAATAGCACCACCACCTGCAGTTGCTTCAAATTCCATCTCAGCAATTTCTGCTTGCTTCTTTTCCATGTTTCTTTGCATTTGTTGAACTTGCTTCATCATGTTGCCCATATTACCAGGCATTTGTTGTCTTCTTCCTTTAGCCATAATAAACTCCATTTCTATACTTTTATATTATTTTATCACTTTTAGTCTTCGAACTCTAATTTATTTTTATGTTCCCCTAAAAAATTATATAATTTTTCTTCGTCAGTTTCTAGACTTTCTTGTGAATTTTCTTCCTCTTGATTCTTAGTAATATACTTAACTCTTAACTTCTGACCATAGATTTGATAAATGGCTCTTTCAACCAGTTCCTTGTTTTCTGGCTTCTCAACAGCAATTAAATGAAAACCATAACCCTCGCCATAAGAAATTGTTACTGCGTTATCTATAATGCCCTCAAAATGACCATCTGAAAGTAGTACTTGAGTTGAAACACGTTCATTCTTTACAAATGCCAATACATCTTCCCACAAATCTTCCGAATCATCGTGACTGATTGAAGCTGCATCCTCATATGGTGTATCTGGTACTTGATCTACTGGTGTCTCCATTTGTGGAACAGGCTGTGGAGCTTGTTCTTGTTGAACTGCTTTTGGTGCTTGCTCTACTGGCTCTTGTACAATCTGCTGAACAGGTGCTTGTTTGACAGGTGCTTGCGCAGGCTGACTGACCATTCTAGGTGCAGGTCTTCTCTCTAATTGGTCTACACGTTGAGTCAGTGCTTCAATAGAAGTTTCTAGATCCGGTTGTATCATTTTAATCAAACCAATCTCTAAGATAACTCTAGCATTAGATGACCATTTGGAATCCACTTCAACTTGCGTAAGGATATTGATACTTCTCAGTAAAAGGTCTAGAGATACATAAGCTGACTGCTCTTTGATTCTTTCTATGGCATCGTCTGATGCATTGATCATATTGGATAAGTCTGAAGAAATTTTAGCAAGCATCAAAGATCTCATATAGTCAATCAGTTGATTGGTAAAACGCTTTAAATCCTTACCCCCAATAACAACATCATTTAAATGTGTTAAAAGGTCTTTTCCATCTTGATGATGAATGGCTTCTACAATAGCGAATATGGTATCATCAGTAACAAGACCAAGTACATCCGTTAAGACATCCAAAGAGATATGCTTTTCAGCATTTGCTGCAAAACACTGCTCTAAAATACTTAAAGAGTCTCTTGCTGCACCATCAGCCAGTCTTGCAATTTGATCTAATGCTACATCATCATAAGTATAGCCACTCTCTTCACAGATCCCCTTCATCAAATCAGAAATATCATTTTGCTTAATTCTTTTAAGTTCATACTTTTGACATCTAGAAATGATTGTCGCTGGTATCTTGTGAATTTCTGTTGTTGCAAATATAAAGACAACATATGATGGCGGTTCCTCAAGCGTTTTTAGAAGTGCATTAAAAGCACCTATAGATAACATGTGAACCTCATCGATGATGTAAACTTTATACTTCATCTTTGATGGAGGATACTTTGTCTTTTCTCTTAAGTCTCTAATATCATCTACACCGTTGTTTGATGCAGCATCTATTTCAATAATATCTATTGCATTGTCAGATAATGCAGATAAACAATTTTCACATTCATTACATGGGTTGCCATCATTAGAATTGGTACAATTTAATGCTCTAGCAAATATTTTGGCCGTCGATGTTTTACCTGTACCTCTAATGCCACTGAATAAATAGGCATGACCAATATTGTCTGTAACAATCTGATTCTTTAAAGTCTCGGTAACATGACCTTGACCAATTACCGCTTCAAATACTTTGGGTCTAAATTTTCTATATAATGCTTTATAATCCATTTGATCTCCTCTTTAAGATACCATTGATTCTAATTTTCTAACTACATTGTCCATAACAGATACAACTTCAGGACAAAATTGTGTGCCACTACAGTCTTTTAACTCCTGAAGTGCTTGTCTAAATGTTTTTTCTTCTTGATATGATCGGTTACTCGTCATTGCATCAAAAGCATCTGCAACACCTATTATTCTAGCAGATAACGGCAACGAATCAATATCTATATCAGGATAACCTTTTAAATCATAACGTTTATGGTGTAAGAGTACACCTTCTACTATATCAGGATGCAGCTGCATCTCTGAAACGATTCTGCCACCATTTAAAGGGTGTTTCTTGACTTGTGAAAACTCATCTTCTGTTAAACGACCTGATTTTGTTAAAATCAAATCTGATATACCTATTTTTCCGATGTCATGGAGCAAGCCGGCTATATCTATATTGGCCACTTCATTTTCCGGTAGATCCATGCTTTCAGCAATCATTCTTGCATATTGAGATACCCTTACAGAATGATTCTCAGTATATGCGTCTTTGGCTTCAACGGTTGAAGCCAGTGCTTTGATGATATTAAGATAATTCATCTCAATATGTTCATACATTCTTGCTTTTTCAATAGCTGCTGAAGCCTGATTTGTGAAGACCTTTAAAATCTTTAAATCTGCCTCTGAAAGATTGTCCCTTAAACCAATAGACATAACACCAATGGTAGTACCATCATATTCTAATGGTAGAAATACCATCTCCTTAGATTTCTCGACTATTGAATAAACTTCTTCATAGTTTTCATAATCAGATTCATTCTTTTCAGATACAATAATGATTTTACTCTCTTTAATGGCACGACCTGAAATATCCCTGTCAATATCTAAAAAACGTTCTTGAACAAGTCCATAATATTCTCCAATACCTGCCTTGAGTTCTAACCGTCCCTTATCATCTACCATTCTAATGGTACAAATCAGAGGGTCTAAGAGTCTCTCTATACGAACAACAATATGTTTTAATAAAAATTCTAATTTTTCTGGACGTGTCAAAATTTCACTAATCTCATTTAAAGTTTTAGAAATTAGATTTTTTTGATCCATTTGAACTTCTAGATAACGTTCTTCAGTAATTTCTCGACATACACCTTGTATTCTAACGAGTTTGTCATGTTTAAAGATACGCTTTGTCGAACATAAAAATATTTCTTCATGTTCATGAAACTTCGTAATAAACTTTAAATCTATTTCATGACAGTCATCATAAAAGATTTCTTGATAAGCCAGCTCATTTTTATACTCAGGAAAAAGTATATTTTCTAACTTAACGCCAATCAAGGCATCAACATCATAACCCAATTTATCAGACACAACATTATTGATATAAATAATGCGTCCCTTTGAATCAATCACCCACATCAAGTCCTGAATGTGGTCTACCAAAGTTTTACTTTGATTTTCATAAAGTTCAAGCTGCTTAATGGATTCTTCAAGTTGGCCTAAGGAATCATACAATTGTTCATTCATATCCTGAACAATCAAGTTTGATTCTGTGATCTTTTCAGACTGAAACTTGAGCGATTCAATATTTTCATTAACTGAAAGCAACATGGAGTTAAAAGCATCATAAATCTCGCTGTACTCATCACGCGGTACCTCAATTTCACGATTAAAGTCATGTTCTTTAGCTGTAAGTGATACTGTATCAATCAACTTGTTTAAAGGCTTTAATAAGGCTTTTGTTGAAAAAAAGATTACCTGGGTCATCAAGAGTATATAGCATATAAATACAACAAATACTATGAGGGCAGTTCTTGTAAATGAGTTTATTTCCCCGGAAATATCTCTGTATAAGGCCAGGGTCAAGTCACTTCCTTGAATGATTTGCTTTTTCGCCATATATTTTTCTCTGTTGCTGAACTGCATAGGCCCTATAGCAATATTTTTTTTGATATCATCTATTATTGGTTCATCTTTATACCATAAGGCTACCTTATAATCACCTGTTAAGAGCTGACCAATTGAGTCCTCAAAGATGCTTTTGTTAAAGCCTAGTATTAACCTGACATCATTTTGTCTAGATAAAAACACAACATCATCTTCAACAAACATATCTTTATCTTGAAGTATGTTACCACCATAATAGTTTGATAAAGTGATATTATCATCTGAATAGTAGTAATAAGATGCATAAGATTTTTTAACCAACTCTTTTAAATACTTTTCTCTTTTTGCATGACTGTTAAACAAGGCCTTGTCATGAATAAATGGCAAGCTTGTCTTTAAAAGTTGATCTTTTTTTGTGTATAACTGATGTATTTGATTCTCTATCGACTCATATTTTTGATCAAAAATGGTCTTTTCCGCTTCAATGTTGATATTAAGATACTTGTACATAAACATCAAAACAAAACATACCATAGGTATGATTGTTCCGAAATATAATACTTTCTTTAATCTAACTCTGAAGCTTTTCTTCATAATTTTAAATCAAATCCTTATCAATAATTGTCTTTAGTACCTTCATTATTTGAGGACAGTAAAGTGAACCTGAAGACATAGCCATCTCAAACCAAATATCTTTAGAAGTATGATACATACCTGAAGTCTTATATATATCAAATTGGTCTGCTACTCGTAAAATTCGAGCAAAGAGCGGAATGATCTCCATGTGGTCCACTTGAGGGTAGCCCGTAAGATCATAGTTTAAATGGTGATATTCAATACCGTCTAAAATATTCTCAGACAATCCAATATTTTTAAGCATACGTTTACCGATGACTGGATGCTCTCTTATTTTTTCTTTACCAATATCACTTTCCTGTGCTTCTTTAGATAAGTACTGATCAGATATCCCGATTTTTCCTATATCATGTAGCAAACCGCTGACTTCTAAATCGATGATTTCATCATCATCCAAATAAAGTTCCTCTCCGATTTTTCTAACAATATCGGCAACACGATTAGAATGGCCCACTGAAACAGTTTCTTTATCATCACCTGCTTCAGCCAGCACCTGAATCATTCTTAAATAATCTTTTCTTAGTTTTTCATATATCAAAGCACGTTCTACTACAATAGTGATGGTGTTTGTGAAAGTCTTCAATGTACTTTGTTTTTCTAGTAATGTTTGCTTTTCTACAATCAAGGTTATGATACCTTTACCTATTTCATGATTACCAACAGGAATAAATACAATAGCATAACCCATGCTGAGCATTCTCTTATAAGCAGCTTCTTCAACTGGTAGACTCTGGTCATCATAAACATATAGAATTTCATTTTTTTCACTGACATATCCCAAACATGATTGATCATAAGAAATTGTAGATTGGGTAATGTAGTCATCACCAACACTGGTTCTATCTATAAGCTCAAAGTCATTGTCTTCATTTAAAAACCTGATGGTTACAGCTGACCAGCCGAATATGGCATCTAATTTTTCAAAAACAGAGTTGATAACCTGGTGCAGTGAAATGTTCATGGATGCTGTTTCAGTTAAGTCCATGATTAAGTTTTGCTCTTGCAGTTTCACATTAAAATTATGAAGTAATTCCTTATCATTACGTATGTCTCGACAGATACCGTATACATAAAGTAACTCCCCATCATCAAATACCCTTGAAGTACTTGCCTCAACTAAAATCATTTGACCGTGTGAATCTATCATATTAAGTTCAAATTTCTTATAGTCTCTCGTTTTAATTAAGTCAAAGAAATCAAGTTCCTCATACCTATTAGACACAATGGTGTTGATTTCTCTTCCAATCAACTCATCATTCATAAAATTTAAATGCAGGTTCAACTGATCATTTACAAAATCAATTTTTCCATCTTTATCTAAAACCCATACCATGCCCTTTATGTTATTGAGAATGGAATGGTATTCCTTCTGAGATACTCTGATCTTTTTATCTAACAGTTTTTGATTCTTAAACAGGTTTTCTAGCTCAATATTCTTCTCCATTAATACTTGATTGGTCTTTGAAACTTCGTCTAATTGAACTTGAAGAGCCCCCTTATCATTTTCGAACTTTTCTATAAGTTTATTAAATTCATTAAATAGGGTAACAAACTCTTTATCCCACTGATCAATCTGGTGTCCTGAAGAATACACTTCATGGGTCTTATTGACGTGAAAAATAGCGTCTCTAAACTCGTTAAGTGGTACGGCTATTCTAACAGAACTTGAAAATGCTAATATCACAGTAATAACACCTATAAATACCAAGATAACAGACATATCATAAGAGATATTTTTGATTTGATGATTATATGCTTCAACGGATGATGCAATAAACAAGTCTAAGTGTAAACGACTTAACTCATAGGATTTCACAACATATTTTTCATCATCATTCAAAAGAATATTTTTTGCATCTAAGGTCGATGAAATACTTTCATCATAATAGATAATTTTACCTTGTTTATTCTTTAAAATAATATTAGACTTTGAAATATTATTTTCTTCGGGTAATGAAGCCACCAAATCTGATACTAAGAAGTCAACGCCCATAACACCATGGAAAACATCATCCCTATAAGCTGCTATGGAAAGCGTAACAACCCATTTGTCTGTCAGTGCATCCACATAGGGTTCTGAAATCACAAAGTTATCTAATTTAGCATCTTTGTACCAATTACGTTCTCTACCATCAACCGCAGGCTTTCGATTATGATCCAGATAATTTTCACCTATTTCGCTTGTGTAATAGGCATTAATTAAGGTGGGGTTATTTTCTAAAAAGTTATCCAGCATTCTAAAAATATAATCTTCGTTTTCATTGATTTCAATCATAGATGCATAGAGTTCTAATTCTGCCCTTGAATCAGAAAAAAATGACTCAATTCTATATAAGTCATTTTCAAATTCTTTATCAATCATGGGATTGATACTATTATCATAATATTCTCGGCTTTCATGCATGATAAATACACTTAACACCACTGATGGAATTAAGATGGTAATGATCATTAAAATTAAGATTCTAGTACGAAAAGCGTTTCTCAAATTTGCCTCCAAGCCCTAATAATATTTTCTCATTTAGTGTATTAAGTTGCAAGCTTAATCCTCTAGAATCATTTAAATTCTTCAAAAAATATCTTATATTTACTCACTTAATTAAAAAGACCTGTAAAACCCACTGTAAAGTGTTTACAGGCACTCAAATTACACATTTTTATATAAAAAGAAAACAACCTATTAGGTTGTTGTTCACAAAGTTAAACCGTGCACCATTCTTCGAAGAATATAAACAAGCGTTACTCCACCAGTTAGCTCAAAACAGGCACTCCTACGTCACATGGAAAGGTTTGCTTACTGCTGCTTCCTTCCGGACCTGACAGGGTTCACAATTTCCCATTGCGTAGGACCCATTCATCAACACCACTTATTAAAGTCAGACCCTACCAATAAACACCTCTAAATGGCTTCGATCCTGTTATAGCGGATTACAGGTTACAAGGCACCGCTAGCACCCCATCTAGCACGGTAAATATTTAAACTTGCTCTGCAAGCTTACGATCTTTTTTCATTTGTCTCAAGTACTTAAAGAAATTAGAGATTGTCTGACGACACTCTTTTTCCATCAAACCACTTTCAACATGAACATGATGATTCAATTTGGGTTCTTCTAGAACCTTAAATATCGATTCTACAGCACCCGCTTTATAATCTGTGGCACCATAAAATAAATTAACAATTCTTGCTTGATATATCGCTCCAGCGCACATCAAACAGGGTTCAAGTGTAACATAGATATCACAGTCTGTCAATCGCCAACCTTGAAGCATTTGAGAAGCATTTTTTATTGCAGTAATCTCAGCATGAGCTAAAGGTGATTTTTCAGTTTCACGTGTATTATGTCCACGACCAATTATTTTACCATATCGAACAATAACAGCTCCTATTGGCACTTCATTCATCTTTTGTGCTTTTCTAGCTTCTATCAAAGCCTCATTCATATAGAACTCTTGAACTGTCATTATATACTCCAAAATCATTTTGATTCTTTCGACTTAATTATTCTATCACAGCTTGATAATCTATACAATTAACAATTTATAAAACCTTTAATGGAACTTTACTTTTAAATCTACGTCTGAAAAGAAGTTGCATAAATGCACGATTTAAGACTTGTGAATCGTATTTCTATAAAAGGAGGCAAAGTTGAACAGAATATATGTCGGCATTTCTATAGATGAAATAGTGAATAAATACTCTGATATGCTTATAAGAATTGCATTTCAAAACTTAAAATCCATTCATGATGCAGAAGATATTGCTCAAAGTGTTTATATAAAGCTTATTGAAAAAGACCCGGATTTTGTTAGTGAAGATCATTTAAAATCTTGGCTTATAAGAGTATGCATCAATAAATGTAAAGATCATTTTAAATCCTCATGGTTTAAAAAGACCTGTCCACTAGACAATTCCATTGTCCTGTTTGCACCTGAGGAAAAAGAAATCTTAGAAGAGGTTTTTCAATTACAGCGAGAAGACAGAAATATCATCTACTTGTACTATTATGAAGGCTATAGTATTAGAGAAATTGCATCCATACTTAGAAAAAAAGAAAATACCATCAGTTCAAAGCTTCAGAGAGCAAGAAAAAAATTAAAAGTCTTAATTCAAGAAGGGAGAATCGGATGATGAATAAAAATTATGAAAATGCAATCAATAAAATACAAGCATCAGATGATTTTAAATACAAAACCCTGAAAAAATTAGAGACACATGGTTGTGACAACCATAAAAATATATCTAGAGTTTTCTTAAGTATGGCAGCGTGTATACTCATAGCCTTAGGGACATTATTGCATACAAACACAAAATCAATGGACTTGAGAGATAGAATCATAGTCGATAGCCAAGCAATCAGTGCAAGTGTTATGGTTAATATTGAAGGTGAAATAATTGATGTCTCTAATGATGGCATGAGCTTTCAGTTAAGTAGTGGCAAATGGGTCTATATTGATCATGAAACACAAATTGGTATGACAGCCCTAAATGATTCTGAAAAAGACCAGCAGTTATTTGAACCTAGTTTTAGAATAGGTAACACCATTACTGGCTTTACAGAAAACAAAGACGCTAAAATTATTTATGCTTACGCTATTTATACAAACTGGAACTGGAATGAACCTATAAGTATTCAATAGGAATAATGTATAAGTATTACAAGAGTCCATATCATTCATTTTGCTACTTATATCTCATTTAATAAACTTATATTTGAAAATGGCGTAGCAGATTACCTACTACGCCTTAAATCTTGAATTAACTAAATACAATTACTAACCAAGATCTATTGTTTCAACAACACCCGCTTGCCCAGGCTTAGTTAACATATCAATAGCCTTATTTACAAGCGTCATTCTTACTTTTTCTTCTTCTTCTTTCGGTAAGTTATGGTTACCTAATGGACTTGAGATGGTTTCGCCTCTTAAAATTCTAGATACACCAACTGTTTTTGGTACATCTACAACAGCTGTAATCTGAACTACAGGTATACCGGCTTCTTCGATTTTACTTGCTAACACTGCACCGCAGCGTGTACTAGTGCCTCATGTAGAAGTTAGAATAACTGCATCCACTTCATCTGCTTTTAAAGCGCTAACAATATCCTCGCCAATGCCCTCAGCAATTTCAACTGCCATTACATTACCTGTAGTAATATAGGCATATGGTGCTACAGAACCAATAATGCCTTGTTCCTCAAGGGCTTTCATCGGATCTCTTGGTAAGAGTCTATTCGGATCTTCATTTACATAGACTTTATCATAACCAGCATGAATAACCATACCATCTTCTTTTACAAGGTGGTCTAGATCATACTTACCCCATGTAGAAGCTGCTGCAGATTTAATGTTATCCGGGTTATCTGTTGGAATATAACCACCATCTGATACTATTGCAATTTTAGCCTTATTTATTTCTGTAATTGGTTTAGGCGGTTCTATTTTTTTGTATCTAGGTGCTTCTATTTCAGACACCCACTCCTCACCATTCATTTTTTTCATTAACATCTCTATTGCTCTTTGAGATGCCGTTTTTTCATCTAACTCATTTACTAATCTATTTCTGATAAAATAACCTTCTGATGCTGCACTACCAACTCGTTCACCAGTCAGTATCTTTCTACCAAGACCAGACATTGAGTTTACTGCTTCTCTTAAACGTCTTGCACTACCAGCAGTTTTCATGATGAATATCTTTTGTCTATAAATCGGCATTGCAGGTGCTTCTTCATTCATACCTGCTATACATGGAATACCTAATTTTTCACTAACAGCTGTAGCTATTGCACCACAGTTCATACCATATCTACCTGCTGTAAATGATGGTCCAGCAAAGAAAATATCTGGTTTTAATTCTTCTATTACTTTTAGTGATTCTTCTATTGCCTGATCTTGATTTTCCACAAAGTAGTTATCACCACAAATGACAGTTCCAACCACTTCACCAATGTCTTCAAACAATTTATTGAATAACAACGTTGGACCAACTGGTTCATGTTTAACACTTACACCGATGTCAGCTTTGTCTTCACCACCAATTTGTGCAAAAAATTGATTGATATAGCAGACTATTCTTAACTTCTTGTTCTCCATTATTAATATCCTTTCTAATCCTAATACTCAACTGCACGCATATTAAATCCACCTAGGTACGCAATTGCTCCAAGAACCGTACCAATTAGAACAGGTGACTTGGCACTATTGGGAAGATCTTTGGTATAAGTAATGAAGCCACCATTCGCTACATCCCACATTGGCGTCTCTGGAATACCACCATATATCTTGTCCATAACAAGTCTTGGACCAACAGCTGCATTACCAAATGATAATGAGTGATTAACCTTGCCCACTCTAACATCATCGAATATCAACTCTGAGTTCATATTATTAATTGGATTAAAGGCATCTTGGATTTCTACAGTATGGATACCTCTATCTTCGCAAGCAGAAGCTGCTAATCCCATACAGATAGTTGGTGCCCCACCCATACACTTAGTAAACAATGCACCATCAACTTTGAAAGTTTCTTTCATGATATTGCCAACCATTTGTGAAGTGATGTTTCTTCTTTTAGCTTCTGAACTAACAGTTGTAATAATCATGCCTACAAAATCTACTGTTTTTCCATGCTCACGAAGTAAATCAACTATGACAGCTGCATTTTGGATCTCATAGGTTAGCATATAACGACCATAACTACATTGGGCAATTGACCCATCTAACACTTCAGTTGGTTCTACAATCCATGGTAGGTTGTCCTGAATTGGATAACCGTAAAACATAGATTCACTATAGCCATCACAATTGTATTGTTCTGTAACTAATTGTAGTGAGTAAGCTACTCTAGGTAAGTTAGGGTATCTCGTTTCATTGTCAAATACTTCTACACTATCAGCTGCAACATCTAATGTTTGTTGTGCTAAAAATGTACTTAACTTCAGTTTGATTCTTTTAATCGCTTCAAATCTTTCTTCAGTAGGAATACTATCTACTTTTGAAAATGATTCTAAAACCTCTTCACCTGGCTGGTAGTTAGCCTTAGCTGCAGCTCTTACAGCATCTTTTAATACATCATCATCAGTAAGCTTAACTTCAACAACTAAGTTCAATAATTTGCTGTATGGTGAGAAATCTGCATATTCACCTTTCATGTCTAAGGTAATACCATTTCTCATAATGCGGCTTGGAACGAAGTTACAAGTTAACATAGACATGCCTTTTAAAGCTCTTGTCACACCTTCACCTGCAGTTTTAAAACTTTCAGATAAATGACCCGGCCAATTATCATAAGTATCACCAACCTTACATCTCGGTTCTATAGCATCTAGAACTTCAATTACTCTAGCACTATCACCTGGGCGAACAATATTAATCTCTAATTCTTTTAAAAGAGGTTCATCTTTGACGTGGTCAAACATTTCATCTTTTGATACAAAAAGTGTGCCATCACTAAAATGTGTTGTATCAGCAAACTGAATATCTTTTACCTCTAAATTTTCCATTGTAAGTTTCATAAAGAAAATCTCCATTTAATTATTGGTTGATAAGGTTTTATTACCTTATATTGTTTTCTCATTAGAAATCTCATCTTAAACTAAAAGAAATAGTTTCAAAAAAAGATATCACTGAATTATAAATACTTAATTCCATTTGATATCATCTGTACTCAATAAATTTCAATGTAAATGCTAAATTCTAATTTAAGAATGATTTACCTTTCTAATGTAATATGAGTTAAACTCATAAAGTAATCCATACTGCATGAATGGCTAAGGTCAACTCAATCAACCATCCATACTTTCTGGATCATAAAGTGGTTTAGAGGTTTGGCTATACTCAAACATGAGTATACTCATGTCGCTGAGATTGGGCATAGCTAACCAGGATATAAGTTTAAATCTGACTTTGTTCCAATCTGTTCAAGCTTGAGTTCACAGGATCATGGATGGAATAACCAAATTCAAATGACCTATAAACAACAGACATTACAAAATCAAATATAACCTTCAGAATCAAAAGTTAATGTCAACACAGTAATAATCTTATTGCTTCTACAAAAGGGATATTGAACTACACAAAAGATATACTAATCTCATTAAGTCTAAAAATTACAGGAGACCTTGTAATAAACTGATGTTGACAGAAACCTATGTTATAGTTGTATTATAGTATAGCTCTCTAATCATTCGAATTCACAATTTAGTCCAACTGTGCAAAAATTCAAATAGTTTACTTTATGTGATAAAAAAGATGATATAATTAATTACAAAGTATGTAATAATGAACAGAAGGGGACTTTTATGTCTAACTCGAATTTAACAAGGATAGCTATTGCAACTTCAACAAAAAAGCTATTACGAGAAATGTCTTTCAGTAAAATAACCGTAAAAAAAATTTGTGAAACAACTGGAATAAGTCGAAGAAGCTTTTATAATCATTTCAGTGATATTTATGATGTTATAATTTGGATTTTTGAGACTGAATTTTATAATCATTATAAAAACATTGAAAAAATTGATTATTTTAATGATTTCGTTTTTGAACTTTGCCAGTATTTTTATAACAATATGGCATTCTATAGAAAGGTGTTGCCTTTAGAAGGCCAGAATTCATTAAGACTGTATATTACAAAAGAATTTACGGAACTGTTTATTGATGATGTAATGATTGGTATAAGAAATAAGCGTATTGCTAAAATATTTATTGAATCATTGTGGGGAATCACTATTCTTCTTATTATTAATTGGTTTGATAATAAAAATGACGTTCCTCCTAAAGAATTCGTTGATGGATACAAAATTACATGTGCAAATGCCGGTTATAATTTTGGTAATCAAGCTTTAGGTCTTGATTTTAATTATACTGATTTCATAGAAAACAATACTGATAATAGAAATGAGAACTAAGTGTTTGACAAGCAAAAAAGAATTGAAAAAAATAAGGAATCTGTTAAAAAATTGTTCATAGATGCTTGCATTGAAGCTATTAAAAAAAATGGACTAGACAAGATTAGTATCAGAAGTATTGCTGAATCTATTGAATATAATAGTGCTACACTTTATAACTATTTTGACAACCTAGATCACTTAATAGCATATGCTGCTTGTTCATACTTACAAAATGCTATTATAAAGCTTAAAGCACTCAACGTGACTGAATCAAGTCTTGATTATTATATTAAGGTGTGGGAGATAATGTCCAAAGAAGGCTTTTTTTATTCAACTTTTATTAGTATTCTTTTTAAAGCTCAATATAAAAACTTCTCGATTAATCCAATAAAAGACTACTTTAAAATATACCATGATCAGATTAATGGATTAGACCATAATTTAGTTTGTATGATAACAGAACTTCATAACTGGAAAACAGATAATCAACTACTGAAAAACTGTGCAAATGATGGTTATTTTAATGCTGATGATACAGCGACTATAAATCAAATGATAACACACATATTTGGTGCAATGGTTATTAACAAGAATGATCTTCAAGATGATGACTATGAATCTTATGCAAAATCATTTCTAAAATACTTGAAAATAATAATAGAAAAAAACTTAGTTTCTAATCATGATGCTATTTTTTTTCATTAAAACCAATAGTTTATTATGCTTATTATCAAAAAAACGTCATGTTACCAAACATGACGTTTTTTACTATATTAATTCACTTCAATCACGCTATTGATTTCCTCTACTTTCTCAACAGTTTTATTGTACATTACATCTTCTGAAATCTTGTAAAAGTTAGCTAGACCATTTTTCGTGTTAAAACGGATCTCATAAAGTACTCTCGAACCTCCGAATGGCCAATAACTGTCATTATTGATATTTTCAGCAACATGTAAATATTCTGGAACTGCTTTTCCAATCTCTTCTAAGATTGATTCATTTCTAACAAGTTTGTAATTATCAAAAACTCTCATGATTTCTTGTAATTGATCTGTATTGGACATAAGTGTTTTAGATACAACAGCTGATTGAACACGTTGTACGCGTCTATCTTGACTTGTGATTACACCATCAGATTCAGCATGAGTTGGAGACGGCATTACAACATCTGCATACTTTGTTAATGGTGATTCATACTCTGCTTGTATCATTATAAATTCTAAAGAGTCACCCAGCTTAACTGAAATATTATCATCCATAATCAATAAACCCTTGATTTTATTTGATTGAATTTTTCTTTCTAGTTCATAAGTATTCATATTTATCCCCATGTCGACCATTCCTTGAATATTACCTTGATCTCTTAACTGAATAACACCATTTCGTGGCCTACCGATATGTCCACTTATCACTGCAATTTCAGCTATAAGTTGAACTGCTTCATCAGATAAATTTGTACGATCAAATACAAACATTACATTCTTTTTCTCTAATAATTGGCTTGCAATATGTTCAGATTCACTTGTTACTTCTACATGTTCAATACTATCAATAAAATCAAGAAGGTTGTTACCACTATTAAACTTAGTTTTTTCAAGCAAGCATTTGGCAACTCCTTTTAATAAATCAAGATTATGATTATAGTATCTCTCTTCAGCTAACTGATCACCTGATGTGGCTTGGTTATTGATGACGACTAACCTAACATCCTTTTGAACTGCCTTTTTAATTCGTACTCCTAAAACAGGTTGCTTATTCATGAAATCTGTGCCAATTGCAACAATCATATCTGTATATTCTAATTCGGTAACAATATTTGTTGATGCGTCATATCCTAAAACTTCCTTTAAGCCTTTTTTATAACCCTTATTAGCATAAACATGATCAGTTTTAAATGTATCATTAGATAATTTCTTTGCCAAATGAAGCGTCTCATTAAAGTACTTTCCAGAAACGATGATTGCCATGGAGTTGTCACCATATCTTAAATTAATTGACTGAGCCTTTCTTGCTATATAAAGAATGGCTTCATCCCAGGTAACTTCCTCTAGAACACCATTTTTTCTAACCATTGGCTTATGAATTCTTTTCTTGTTTTGTTGTAATACAAGATCAAAGCGCCCCTTCTTGCATAGTAAACCTTTATTGATAGAATCAGTTGCCTTTGGTAGTGATCTTAGCAGTAAATTTCCCTTAGACTCTAACTCAATAGAGCAACCTAAGCCACATTGGTTACATATGGTTTCAGTGATCTCACCTTCAAGTGGTACAGGCTTTTTAATTAATGCCTTTTCCATTAAAGCGCCTGTAGGACAAACACTTACACATTGACCACATGAAATACACTCTGTATCCACCATAGACTTATTAAAGGCAGGTTGAACATTCGCAGAGAAACCTCTGTTGGCAAAACCAAGGATGCCTTGATCCATCACTTCATCACAGATTCTTACACACATACCACATAGGATACACTTATTAGGATCTTTAGCGATATAGAAGTGTTCATCATCAATTGGAAGGGCTTTCTTGTCACCATCAAATCTTTGTGGCTTAACATCATACTGATTGGCATAATTAAATAAATCACATTCAAAGGAATCCATACAGCCACACTCTAGACATCGACTTGCTTCTGACTTTGCTTCTTTTTCAGTAAATCCATGAACAACTTCCTCAAAGTTATGAATTCGAAGTTCTGGATTCTCATGGCCCATATGAGACTTTTCTGCACGCACCACTTCTTTTAGATCTCCAGGTGTTACTTCTTTTTTAACCATATATAAATCCTGGTGAACAATGAACTCACCTCTTAAATACTTTTCAATAACAGCAGCCGCATTTTTACCATCAGCAATGGCTTCAATGGCTATACCAGCACCTCTGTTAACTGCATCACCACCAGCGAATACACCTTTAAGATTGGTCATAAAGCTTTTATTGATAGAAATGTTGCCTCTGTCATTTAAGTCAATGTCTGCAAAACCTTCAGGTGATAACTTTTGACCAACAGACATAATTACAGAATCTACTGGTAGGATTTCTTCTTCGCCAGTTGCCTCAACACCATATCTACCTGATGCGTCCATTTCTGTTTGTCTCATCTTTTGAAGTCTGATGTGAGTGACTTTACCTTGATCATCTGAGATAAACTCCACAGGATTAGAAAGAAACTTAAATACCACACCTTCTTCTTCGGCTTCTTCAATCTCTACATCAACAGCAGGCATATCAGCCTTAGTTCTTCGGTAGATTGCATAAACTTCCTTAGCTCCTAATCTGATAGCAGTTCTACAAGCATCCATGGCTGTATTACCACCGCCAATTACAGCGATTTTGTTACCTGTACTAACAGGCTCGTTGATTGCAAATTTATTTAAAAACTCGATACCACCAATGATACCTTCACTTTCAATACCAGGACATCTCAAGTAAGCTGATTTCCATGCACCTATCGACACATAGACTGCATCGAACTGGTTTCTTATATGTTCTAGAGTGATATCTCTACCAATTTTAGTATTTGGAATCAGTTTAACCCCCATAGATTCAATGATTTGAATCTCACTTTGAAGCACATCTTTAGGTAGTCTATAAAGTGGGATACCATACTTTAACATACCACCAAACTCTGGCATTGCTTCATATACAGCCACATCATGACCTTGTCTTTTTAAAAAGTATGCTGCAGATAAGCCCCCAGGCCCACCACCAATAACGGCAATACGTTTACCCGATTGTGGTTTTATAGCAGGAATATATGGCTGAGCTTTTTCTAAGTCCATATCTGCTACAAATCTTTTAATCCAGGCAATCGATATGGCATCTTCAACAAGACCTCTTCTACATGCTGTTTGACATGGGTGTGGACAGACTCTACCAATAGATGCCGGTAGTGGCAGGGCTTCTTTAATAAGTTTTAAAGCTTCTTCGTACTCTTTATTGGCTGTTAATCCAACATAACCTTGTACATCAACATTTGATGGACAACCTAACATGCACGGCGCTTTGCAATCACCCTGGTGATTTGAAAGCATTAACTCTAATGTTGTTTTTCTTGATTCACGGATTCTATTTGTTTCTGTCTTAATCACCATACCATCTCTTATTTCTGTAGAACATGATCGGATAAGTCTTGGGTTGTTTTCGACTTCAACTACACACATACCACAAGAACCGTAATGCTTTAGTTTATCATCTTGACACAAGGTTGGAATCTCAAAACCATTCTCTCTGGCAACATCTAAAATCGTGTAGCCTGAATGGGTGTTAATTTCTACACCATTTATATTTACTCTAATTTGTGACATGAGGCCTCCTATTTCATTGATATTGCTTTAAACTTACACTTATCTACACACTGTCCACACTTGATGCACTTATCTTGGTCAATAAGATGCTTCTCTTTTAAGTTGCCAGCTATGGCATTTGTCGGACAGGCTCTAGCACAAACTGTACAACCTACACAATTATCTTCAATAGTAAAGCTTAAAAGTGCTGAACATGAACCAGCACGGCACTTACCTGCTAAATGTTCCTCATATTCATGTCTAAAGTATTTTAAAGTTGTTAAAACTGGATTCGGTGCAGTTTGACCTAAACCACATAAAGAACCGTCTTTGATTTTATATGACAATTCTTCTAATAGTTCAATATCACCTTCTTTACCCTTACCTTCAGTAATACGTTCAAGGACTTCTAACATTCTTTTAGTACCAATTCTACAATATGTACACTTACCACATGATTCTTTGCAGGTGAACTCCAAGAAGAATTTGGCCATACCAACCATACAAGTAGACTCATCCATAACAACCATACCACCAGAACCAACTATGGCGCCGGTATTAATGATGGCTTGATATTCTACCGGAGTATCTAATAAATGTTCTGGTACACAACCACCTGAAGGACCGCCTAACTGAACAGCCTTAAATGGTTTATCATCTACAATACCACCACCAATATCGTAAATAACATCTCTTAGGGTCATTCCCATTGGCACTTCAACAAGTCCACCTTTTTTTATTTTACCTGTAAGGGCAAATACCTTTGTTCCATTAGAATTATCAGATCCTAAATCAGCAAATGCATGCCCACCTTCTTGTATGATCCAAGGAACGTTTGCTAATGTCTCAACATTATTTATATTAGTAGGATTATCATAATAACCTTTTTCTGCAGGAAATGGTGGCTTAAGTCTTGGCATACCTCTCTCACCTTCTAGTGAAGCGATAAGTGCGGTTTCTTCACCACAAACAAATGCACCAGCTCCTGCTTTAATACTGATATCAAACGAAAAACTAGTACCAAATATATTTTTACCCAGTATCCCTTTTCCTTTAGCCTGTTCTATAGCCAAGTCTAACCGTTTGATTGCCAATGGATATTCGGCACGAACATACACAATCCCTTTTTCTGCTCCAATAGCATACCCTGCAATCATCATGCCTTCAATTAAACTGTGAGGATCTCCCTCTAAAACAGACCTATCCATGAAAGCACCCGGATCTCCTTCGTCTGCATTACATACCATATACTTAACTTTGCCTGATGATTTTCTTGCAGCATTCCATTTGAACCAGGTAGGAAATCCCGAACCTCCACGGCCTCCCAAACCTGATATTTTAATCTCATTTATGACATCCTCTTGTGTCATTACAGACAGACACTTCTTTATCGACTGATATCCACCAGTTTTAATGTAATCAGAATAAGACTCTGGATTGATAAGGCCACAATTTCTTAACACAATCCTGTTTTGCTTTTCTATCTGATTCATAGCCTCTTGAGAACCTTTTAAATCCAATTTACCATCTCGAACTTTTTCAAGTATCTCTTTAGCCAGTGATTCATCTACATTAACAAATCTTCTCATTGATGGTCCATCATAAACATCAACAATAGGTTCCAAATAACATGTTCCAACACAGCCAGTAATTCCTATTGATACATCCAATCCCATACTCCATGATTCAGTGTTTAAAAAGTTTAGAATCCTATCCGCACCAGCTGCTATACCACATGAACCTGATCCAACTAAGATTTTCATAATGCCTCCCCTTCTCTAATTTGCTAGCGTAAACTACTTTCAGTAGTTACACTGTTTAATCTATTGCAATTACTATATTTTCAAAAAAATATAGCAACCTCCCGTTTTCGTTGTATAATTTAAGCACCACACAAAAACAACAACTAAAAAAACACGGAGTTTGCTATGC
>NZ_VANV01000037.1 GCF_022496765.1 Acidaminobacter sp. JC074
TCGTATAAAATCAGTATTAGGCATGAGAGTTCTCCTTTATATTAGTTTTTGTGGTGATTACATTATAAAGTATATGAACTTCTCATGTCTTATTTTTTGTAAATAAATAATGGTGTGAGTTTTCACCCACACCAAAAATTATAGAACCAATAAAAAAGTAAAGCCTGAGTGATCAGGCTTTTTTAATGACCAATTTTTCTAGTATTTTAACGATTTCTTGATCATACTGATGATTTAAGCTGAGGAGTTCTTCTATGGCCTCCTCTTTTTTCATACCCTTTTTATAGACTCTATCTGTTGTCATAGCATCAAAGGAGTCCACTACCGCTAAAATTCGGCCTTGTAGAGGTATGTCTTTTACACCTTTAGGATAACCTGAACCATCTAGTCTTTCGTGATGTAATATCAATATATCAGAAACTTCTTTGCCGAGGTTTTCTTGAATGATGGTTTCACTATGGATGACATGGGTTTTCATCAAGTCATATTCTTCTTTGGTCAGTTTACCAGCTTTATTGAGTATATGATCTGGTATTAATATTTTGCCTACATCATGAAAATAAGCAGCCAGTACCATGTTTTTAATGTCGCCATCTGATAGATTTAAGTATTCGCCTATATCGTGAACATGCCTTTTAACACGTCTGCAATGTTCAAAGGTATAGTGGTCTTTAGCCTGGATAGCTTCTAACTGCTCAACTAGATTTTCGTTAAACTCAAGCGCATCTGAAAATTCACCAGCACGAGAGGAAATAAACAGGATAACTGTATCTTCTAAAGCTTTGATTTTAAAAGGTTCATCAATATTATAAACCTCATAAAAATCATTGGCTGTATAGACTTTATCATTGTATAAAACTTTTCCTGAAACAATATAATAGAATTCATAAGTCCCGACTTGCAGCGTCGGATTTACAAAGAACATACTATTTTTGCCAACCTCATAACGGCTGACTTCTATGTTATCCTCAGCGCCTAAAAGTTTGACGATGGGCTTGAATCCTTCTTGCTGTACAGGTGATTTGCTAAAATTAATATAAGATTTCATAGGTCCTCCATAAGATAATTATAAAACATATTTGTCTAAATTTATAGAATGCCTAATTGATTTTGTTGTATAATTATTTAAAGAAAAGAGGCTTTTATGAAAAAAGGAAGAAGAAATGCTATAACAGATGTTGAAGGTGTTTATGTCGGTCATGCTACCCATGTAGATGGCGACGTACAGACTGGCGTGACAGCAATTTTACCTAGAAGGTTTAACTGGTTTAGAGAAAAGACAAGGGCAGCTTGTCATGTTATCAATGGCTTTGGTAAGTCCATTGGTTTGATTCAAGTGGATGAACTCTATACCTTGGAGACACCTATACTTTTGACGAACACCTTAAGTGCAGGCCATGTATCAGACTGTCTGATAAAATTTATGTTGTCTCACTTTGATGAAATTGGTCTTAAGGGCACTGTCAATCCAGTGGTGTGTGAATGTAATGACGGTTATTTAAATAATATAAGAAAACAAAGCATCACAGAACATGATGTTTTATCTGCTTTGAACAATGCAGGTGAAGACTTTGAACGTGGGGCTGTCGGAGCTGGGAGAGGCATGTCTTGTTATCACTTAAAAGGTGGTATCGGCACAGCTTCTAGAATCATTGAAATTGAAGACCTTAGATTTACAGTAGGCGGTCTGGTGCTTACCAATATGGGTAAGTTAGAGGATTTGATTTATGATGGTAAAAAAATTGGGCCTGAGCTTAAAGACAAGCTTACTCTTGATGAAACGCCAGATAAAGGGTCTATCATCATGATTCTTGCCACAGACTTGCCTTTAGAGTCCCATCAACTTAAACGTATGTCAAAGCGTGCGGGAGCTGGTCTTGCTCGAACAGGTACTTATATTTCTCATGGTAGTGGTGATATTGTCATTGCCTTTACAACGGATTCACCTGTCACATCTAAGGCTTATGATGTGACTGTAAATAGAGAAATTTTACATGACGACTATATGGATCTTGTTTTTAAAGCAGCTGTTGAAGTCATTGAAGAATCCATTTATGATTCTTTATTGTCTGCTGATGAGGTAACAGGCTTCTCAGGTCATAATAGAAAAGCACTCAAAAACTTGTTATAGCGCTTAAGAGCGCTATAAGAATTTTTTGCCTAAATATTTTTTGATTTGATCACGATCACTAAAGTTGTCCAGTAATAATTGTTTGCCTGTCTCTTCAAAAATGACTAGAACTTCTGCTTTTCCTTGTACAAAAGCTTTGGCAACAGTATCTTCTCGGACTTCTCTTATTTTATTAGAATGGTGTTTGATTTTTTCAAACTCAATGGTATAGTGTGAACCTGTTATGCCAATCATCTTTGTATATCTTTTCATAGGACCTCCACATTAAAAAAAAATAAATCTTTGAATCATCTGACTTGATTACCTCTAAATTGTAGTATAATATACACACATAAGCAAGTTATGTTTTGGAGGATGTATGGAAAACAACAAAATAATGGTCTGTGTGACACAACAAAAGCTTTGTAAGAGACTGATTCATAGGGCTCATAATTTAAAGAAGCATGAAGAGGACGAGTTATTTGTCATTCATGTTGTTAAAGAGAACTGGAAGTATTTTGGTCAACTTAAAGAAGCAGATGCACTTGAGTATCTTTTTGACAGTGCAAAAGAGTATGGTGCGACACTGAATGTTTTTAAGGCTAAAGACATTGAAGGTACACTAGCAGACTTTGCTGAAAAAGAAAGTGTAGATGTCATCGTAATGGGTGAATCACTAGAGACCAGCCAGCAACAAAATATGATCAACAGGCTTCAAGAGAGAACAAAGAAGCAAGTGATGTTTGACATTGTTGCACAGGATTATGAAATGAACGAATAATGGGCATTGCCCATTTTTTTTCGTTTGTGTATTTGTATATCGAGGTATAAAAATGGATAGATATAAGAAGTATTCAACATATTTAAAAGACATGTATGGCGAGAAGGTTTATAAGATTCCTGTTAACCTACCTTTGACCTGTCCAAATAGGGATGGTCAAGTAGCTGATGGTGGTTGTACCTTCTGCGGTGATGTGGCGACAGGTTTTGAAAGTCTTGAAAACACCATAGATGTTAAAAGTCAGTTAGTCATGAACATAGAAAGAATGATGAAAAGATACAAGGCAAAAAAATACATAGCCTACTTTCAGAACTTCACCAATACCTACATGCCTTTAGACGAGTTTAAAACAGCTGTAGAAGAAGCTTGTATTGAGGACGTTGTAGAAATATGTATATCATCAAGACCGGATTGTATCCATGATGCCTATTTAGATATACTGGATGAAATCAGTAAAACATATGGTGTAAATATCTCTGTAGAGCTTGGCCTTCAGAGTATGAAACACGATACTTTAGAAAAAATCAACAGGGGCCATAGTCTTGCAGAATTTATAGATGCTGTTAGACGTATAAAGTCTTATGACTTTAAAGTTGGTGTTCATTTGATTTTAAACTTGCCATGGGATGATAAATCAGATATTATAGAGACTGCTAAAGTAATGGCGGCTTTAGATATAGATTTGATTAAAATCCATTCACTTTACATTTTAAGAAATACAATTATGGGCCAGCAGTTTGAAAGTGAAGAGTTTACTGTGGAAAGTGTTGATGCCTATGTGGATAAAGTTGTAGAATTCATAAGATATACACAGCCTAAAGTTGCTTTTCAGCGCCTACTGGGTAGAGCACCAAAAGAAGAAACCTTATTTTGCAATTGGGACATGTCTTGGTGGAAGATTCATGACATGATTGAAGAAAGACTGGAAACCCTAGATGCTAGCCAAGGAGACAAGTGCGATTATCTAGGCGGTAAAGCAGTGAAAAAGTTTGTATAATTATTTCATTAATCATAATTTCTTGGTATAATTGTAGGTAGTTGATTGTAATGTATTTTGTTGATTTGGAGCTATTATGAATAAAGTGAGACAGTGGAAAAGACTTTTACAACCCTATGAACAAGCTGTAGAAGAATTGAAAGTTAAATTCAAAGCCATTCGTAAAGAATACCGTGACATGAGCGAGTATTCGCCAATCGAATTTGTAACAGGCCGTGTTAAGAAAATCTCGAGCATTATTGAGAAATCTCATAGAAATGGCATAGATGAGTCACTGATAGAAGAACAAATGGAAGACATAGCGGGTATCCGTATCATGTGTCAGTTCCAGGATGACATTTATTCTGTTGTAAATATTATCAGAAACAGAGATGGTAAAGACTTAAAGATTGTCTATGAGAAGGATTACATAAGAAACGAAAAAACATCTGGTTACAAAAGCTATCATATGATCATCAAGTATCCAGTACAAACAGCATATGGGGAGAAAGAAATACTTGCTGAGATTCAGATCAGAACCTTGGCTATGAACTTCTGGGCAACCATAGAACATTCACTGAACTATAAATATAAGCAAAATATGCCAGAACGTATCAAGGATCGTTTGAAGGCTTCAGCAGAAGCTGCGGCAAAGCTTGATTTAGAGATGTGTGAAATAAGAAATGAGATTATAAAAGCACAATTGATGTTTGAAGAAAAATCTAATGTTATCAGAGACATTGTGGATAGTATTAGAGTTTTACATAGCTCTGGAGAGCAGGAAAAAGCCTTGAACTTCCAAGAGGAGTTTGATGAAATCTGCAACTCTGGAGACCAAGAGGCACTTGACAATTTATTATATGAGATAAAAGAAGTAATGCCTAGGTATCAACTGTTTAAGAATAATGCAAGTGAGGAAGCTTAGGCTTCCTTTTTCATGGAGAAGGTATGATTTACGCAATCGGTGATTTACACTTAAGTCTGTCGGTAGACAAGCCGATGGACGTGTTTGGTGATAACTGGACAGGTTACATGAATAGAATAAAAGAAGCCTGGTGTGAAACAGTCACTGATGAGGACACAGTTTTAATACCTGGTGATGTTTGCTGGGCAATTAGCTTGAACGAAGCCAAAATTGACCTTGCTTGGATTGATGACCTTCCTGGTAGAAAGATCATCACCAGAGGCAATCATGATTACTGGTGGGAGACTTTAAAAAAGATGAATCCCTTATTTGATTCCATCTCCTTTATTCATAATTCATATGAAGCTGTTGGTGACATTGCCATATGCGGTTCTCGCGGCTGGATATCACCCAATGATACAGCCTTTACTGAACAGGATGAGAAGATTTACAATAGAGAGTGTCATAGACTTAAGCTTTCACTAGACAAGGCAAAAGCTGATGGGTTTGACAAGATACTTGTCATGCTTCACTATCCGCCGACCAATGATAAAAAGGAATTGTCACCTATTCAAGAAATACTAGAAGACTATGGGGTCAGTCATGTGGTTTATGGCCATCTTCACACAAAGTATTGTTGGCATCTGAGTTTAAAAGGACTGGTAAATAATGTCGATTACCACTTTGTATCCTCTGATTATTTGAATTTTGTACCAAAACATATAGACATTTAGGCCTTCAGAAGGTATTATCTTCTTAGGTATATATTAGCCGCATTTCCTAACGGGATGGAGAAAAAATGAGTAAACAAGCATGCGACTTAATGGAGCGTTTTTTTAAGAATAGAGATGAACTGATAGATAAGTATACCAATGGTAGAATGTCTAAAACAGCATTTATAGAAGAGAATTATAAGTTTATTACGGATTTGAACATCAGTCCATTTTCGGGTAAATTGGACTTTTCCCAGTGTATCTATAATTATCAGTATTACAACATAATGGCTAAGTATGCCAACTTACAAGCCCAGGATTGTGCTTATTTTGATCCTAAGGGTGCAGAAGCCTATAAGGAAGAGGAGTTTGAATACTATAAGTATAAAGATGAAGCCACACTGAGTTTGTTGGAACTGGTTGATTATAAAAGTGTGGAAGCTTATTTTATGCATATGCAGTCTAACCGATTAGATGGAAAACTTTTTGAAGTTGTATTTAAAGACTTTAACAGAGCAATTTTTCATTCTATGAATCCAAAAATTTTAAAGAGACTGAGAGAACATCGTGTATTCAGCCCGGTCTACAAGGATTCGGTCATTCACTCTTATGTAAATTCAGTTTATTAACCTTGGTTTAACCAAGGTTTTGTTTATTTTTTGCCGGCCTGTGGTATACATTAAATAACAGGAGGTGATTGTTTGAACGAATTTACAAAGTTTAAAGTAGGGGACAAATATGTGGTTCAGAAAAAAATTACAGAGGCCGATGCTGCGCACAATTATGGGACCAAACGTTTAAGCAATTTACTAGGCACACCTGGTTTGGTTGCGATGGTTATAGAGGCAGCAGTGGGACTCATTGATTTAAAACTATCAGAAGGTGTGATCTCTATTGGAAATGAAATGGGTATTACCCATACAAAACCTACAAAAGTAGGTGAGACAGTCACTGTCGAAATAGAGATTAAAGAGATTCATGAAAGCGATGAATGTATCTTTTTAGCTTTTAAAGCATTTGATGAAATTGGACCGATTGCCAACGGCGTACATGTAAGAAACATTGTAAACAGAGAATCTTTCTTTGCAAAAACAGATGAAAGAGTCAAAAGACTTGGTCTTTAATGTTGAAAAATTTCATTTATTTGGTTACACTAAAATCAGCTTAGGCTGATTTTTAGATTGGAGATTTTTATGATTAAAGATTATACAGCAGTTATATTTGATTTAGATGGTACACTGGTAGATTCCATGTGGATTTGGGAGCAGATAGATATTGACTATTTGAAAGAAAAAGGTCATGAACTACCAGAAGATTTGCAAAAGGAAATAGAGGGGTGTTCCTTTACAGAGACTGCCCAGTACTTTAAAGATAGGTTTAAAATTGAAGATGACATTGAAACCATCAAAGCCAGATGGATTGAGATGTCAAAGGAATTTTATGCTGAAAAGATTGTCTTGAAAAAAGGCATTCAGGAACTTTTGGATCTTTTAAGAGAAAAAGGTATTAAGATGGGGATTGCCACAAGTAATTCTAGAGAATTGGCTGAAAGTGTGCTTGTAAACAACAAGATCAATGATTACTTTGAAGTCCTAGTGACCTCATGTGATGTAAAAAAAGGTAAACCAGAGCCTGATGTATTCTTGAAGGCTGCAGAGTTGATGAGGGTTTCACCTGAAGAATGCCTTGTATTTGAAGACACCCATGCAGGGGTATTGGCTGGAAAATCTGCTGGTATGGATGTTATTGCAATTTATGATGCGCTTTCAGAAGAGTATATGGAAGAAATTAAGGCATCGGCTGATCACTACTTGATGTGTTACAGTGAGTTGGTGTAATCAGTTTGTAAAGAATAATTACCCTAAGCTATGGTATATTAATAGTGGAGGGCCTTATGAATAAACTGTTAATAAATCAAATTGTCATCAGAGCTGATATGACAATCCGATAGAGTTTAATAAACACGGCATGCCGTGTTTTTCTTTGTATTCTAGAGGAGAAAAATATGATAGATTTAGCATTAAAAAACGTTAATAAATATTTCGGTGCGACCAAGGTATTTGATGACATCAGTTTTGAGTTACATTCAAAATCACGTGTGGGACTGATTGGTAGAAATGGTACAGGAAAAACCACAGTCTTTAAGATCATTGCTGGCATTGAAAATTACAATGATGGTCAGATTACTTATAGAAAGGGTGCGACAGTTGGTTACTTAGACCAGATACCTTCATATCCTAATAAGTCTGTACTAGATGTTTTGCACTTAGCATTTAACGAGTTAGAAGAAATGTCCAAGTCATTAAAATCATTAGAAGACAAGCTTTCTAATCCAGACATGGACGATTATGATAGAGTATTAAAAGCTTATGGTAGTTTACAAGCGACTTATGAACTTAAGGGCGGCTATGAAACCAAAGAAAGAGTCGATAGAATCTGTTCGGGCTTTAAGTTTAAAGAGGATTTTCTGACACAGCCTTTTGAGCGTTTATCAGGTGGTGAAAAGACCAGGGTAATCTTAGCCAAGATCCTTTTAGAGAGTCCCAGTATTCTTCTTTTAGATGAGCCGACAAACCATTTGGATTTAGATTCTGTTGAATGGTTAGAAGACTACCTTAAGGATTATGAAGGCAGTGTTTTAATCATTTCCCATGATAGATACTTTTTAGATGCTGTTGTCAGTGAAATCTATGAGATAGAAGGTGGTACAACATCTAAATTTCACGGTAATTACTCATACTATGTAAAAGAAAAAGAACGTCGTATCTTAGAGCAACTAGAACAATATAAACAGCAACAACGTAAAATCAAGGCCATGGAAGAGGCCATCAAGCGATTCAGAGACTGGGGTACCAGGGCTGATAATGAAGCTATGTTTGTAAAAGCCAAGCAGGTTGAAAAACGTCTTGATAAAATGGATAAGCTAGACAGACCAGGTAACCATAAGAAGATTGCCTTGTCTTTTAATGAGGAAAAAAGATCTGGTAAGGAAGTTATTAGAATACGGGACTTATCAAAAGGCTTTGACAGCAAGCCACTTCTTGAAGAGGTAGAAATGGATGTCATGTACCAAGATTTCGTGGCCTTTTTAGGTAAGAATGGTTCAGGGAAGACCACTCTTTTAAAGATGATCTTAGGTCAAGAAGTACCTGATAAAGGGTCTTTAAAGGTATCTGAAAGTGCAAAGATTGGTTATATGGAACAAGAAATACACTTTGATTTTCCTGAAAAGTCAGTCCTACAAGGCTTTAAAGATCACTATGCATTGACTGAAGAAGTGGCTAGAAGAAAGCTTGCCAGGTTCTTGTTTTATTCTGATGATGTCTTTAAGACCATTGGTAACTTGTCAGGTGGTGAAAAAGTAAGACTGTCTTTATGTATGATGATGGAAGAGAAAATCAACTTTCTGATATTAGATGAACCAACCAACCACGTGGACATAGATTCAAGAGAAATGATTGAACAAGCCCTAAAGCTGTTTTCAGGTACAGTTCTATTTATCTCTCATGACAGATACTTTATAGACCAGCTTGCTACAAAGGTCATTAGAATTGAAGATAAAAAGCTTATAACTTATCATGGTAATTATCAGTATTTTAAAGATCAAGTTGAAAAATTAAACCTTGAACCTCTGCCGCTTGTAAAGGAAAAGAAGGTTCAGGTTAAAGAAAAGTCAGAAAAGAAGGGGCTAAATATCTTTAAGCAAAGAGAGCTTGAAGAGCTTGAGTTAGCCATTGAAGATGTAGAAGAAGAAATAGTCTCACTTGAAAACCTTATGGCAGAACAAGGAGATTATCAGGAGTTAATGAAACTTCAAAATCAACTAAATGATGAAAACAAGAAACTAGAAGCCTTAATGGAAAAATGGATGTCTTATCAATAGACATCCATTTCTTATAGTAAAAATATAATGGCAACACCAGCTATGGCAATAAATGCGCCCAGTGTTTCTTTAAGAGATACGTGTTCTTTACGAACAAAGATGGCCACCGGTATTAAAAGTACAGGTGTGATTGATGTTAGAGTCGATGCGACACCTGGATTGGTATGTTGAATGGCCAGTAGGGATAAAGAAATTCCTAAAAACGGGCCGAAAAAAGAACCTAGAGTAATAAAGCCCATAGCAGTTTTTTCTTTAAAGGCTGCAAAAAAGCTTTTCCAAGTACCTCTTATTGAAAAGAGGATAGTAAAACCGATGATACCAGCTACAAGTCTGATTTGAGTTGCCGCAAAGGCATCGTAGTTTTCAAGTCCGAACTTTCCTATGATGTAACCGAGTGCTTGTCCAAAAGCACCACCAAATGCCAGTAGTATGCCGGCTATAGGATGTGACAGCTTTACCTTGTTGCCGCTGTCCTTGGTTAATATAACAATGGCTATACCTGTTAAAGTGACAAACATACCTAAAATTTGTGTAGGACGCATGGATTCACCAAGTAAAAAGTAGGCAAGTATGCCACTCATAGGCGGTACACTTGCATAAATCAGCATGGATATTCTTGCACCTATTCTGACAAAAGCTTCAAATAAAAGCAAATCTCCTATAACAAGTCCCACTAGACCCGATAGAAATAACCACTTCCAAGTTTCAAATGATGCATCAAGTGGAAAGGCTAGTCCTCTTGTGAGGTATGTAAAAATCATCAAAAAGATGGAACCTATTAAAAGACGTATTAAGTTGAGTGGTTGAGAGCCAACTTTTTTTCCTGCAACTTCAAATGATGTTGCTGTAATAGACCAGCAAAAGGCTGTCGCCAGTGCTGCAAATTCTCCAGTTAAATTCATAAAAACCTCCAAGTGGAGTATAACATTTCGGGAGGCGAAGAACAATAGACGGAAAAAATACCTTCATAAAGTAGGCCTACTATCTAAGTGTGATACAGGTTAGTACAGTCTGTTTATTATACATACATCAACCTACATTTTGTCCATTAGAAAAAAAGTTGTTGTCATAAGGTGGGTTCTCGTATTATAATAGGCGAGTATATGAAGGAGTGTGTCATGAAAAGAGGACAATTAATAGAACTAACAATAGATGATGTTAGATTTCCAAGTAAGGGTGTAGGTACCTTTAATGATAAGCCTATACATGTGAAAAATACTTTACCTGGGCAAGTGGTTCAGGCTAGAGTAAAAAAGAAAAGAAAAGAGCATGTGGAAGCTAAACTTGTAAAGGTTCTAGAAAGATCACCTATGGAAGTAGAATCTTTCTGTGAGCACTTTGGTAAATGCGGCGGATGTGCGATACAAACACTAAGCTATGATGACCAAGTTAAGAACAAAGCGAGAATGGTAGAAAAACTTCTATCAGATAATAATATTAATGATTATGAATACGGTGGCGTTATAAAAAGTCCATTGATTTATGAGTACAGAAATAAGATGGAGTTTTCGTTTGGTGATGAAGAGAAAAATGGTCCATTACAGTTAGGGATGCACAAAAAGGGTCGTATGCATGATGTTGTTAATGTGCCTAACTGCCATATATGTCAAAAGGACTTTACCATTATTTCTGATGCTATTTTAAACTTTTGTGTAGAACATAATATGCCTAAATACAATAAGCGAAGCCATGAAGGTTTCCTAAGACATCTAACTGTAAGAAAAGGTCTTAAAACTGGTGAAATTTTAATTGGTCTTTCTGCATCCACTCAATTTGATATGGATTATGATGCTTATGTAAAGATGCTTTTAGATTTAGAGTTAGATGGTGAAATTGTAGGTATTCTTCATATCTTAAATGATGGTATGGGTGATGTTGTACAAGGACCTATCAAGGTACTTTATGGTAGAGAATATTACTATGAGGAGTTATTTGATTTAAGATTTAAAGTTTCTTTCTTCTCATTTTTCCAAACAAACACTTTTGGTGCAGAAGTACTTTATAATACCGCTATGGACCATATGGATGACATCGAATCAAAGGTTGTATTTGACTTATTTTCAGGTACAGGTACAATTGGTCAGATTATGTCTAAGAAGGCCAAGAAAGTATATGGTATTGAGCTGATTGAAGATGCTGTAGTAGCAGCTAAAGAAAATGCTGCACTTAATAAGATAGAAAACGCTGAATTTATTGCTGGTGATGTATTTGACAAGTTAGAAGAAATCAAAGAAAGACCAGATTATATCGTGTTAGACCCACCTAGAATGGGAATTCTAGAGAAGACTCTTAAAAAAATTATTGATTATAAAGTTGATGGCATCACATATATTTCATGTAATCCAAAGACATTAGCAGTCAATTTACAACAGTTACAAAAGGCCGGCTACAAAGTAGAACGCGTGACATGTGTAGATATGTTCTGCCATACGCCTCATTTAGAAACGGTTGTAAAACTAAAATTACAATAATTAACATGAAACTTTCGATTAACTTCGAAAGTTTTTTTAGTCTGCTTAAAAACTGAGTTTAATTATCGATTTATAAATCGAAGAATAAATCGAAGAATAAATCGAAGAATAAATCGAAGAATAAATTGTGAATAATAAATGGGAATGATATAATTGTTCTACTAAGAAAAAGTGCTGGATGTTTAATGATTTACAGAGATAACTAGTTAAGAAAAATGATTGTTATTGCTGATATTGTTTTAATTGTAGTTTCATGATGATGTATTTCTTTGGACAGAGATCACTAACCTTATAGGTATAATAAGTATTTTTATAGAAGTCTATGTAAGGAGAATTAAATGACTTTTTTGGATTCATATGAAAAAGAACTTCGATTATTTGTACAATCGTTGAATGGTTATGTATCATATCATAAAAAACAAGTTGATTATGGCAATAATACACCAATATCAATCTCTGAGATCCAGATTATAGAGAGAATTCTAGATGATAAAGATGTCATTTTGACAGATTTAGCAATAAAAATCGGTGTTTCACTAGCAGCCGTAAGTAAATCTATTATAAAGCTTGAAAAAAGAGGTCTAGTAGAACGATATAAATTACCAACTAATAAAAAGGAAAAGAAGATAAAAGTTACAACTTTAGGAGAAGAAACTTATAAGCTTTATCAAGAATTTACATATATCAATTATTTTAAAAAGGTATTTGAAAAAATAGATTCTGCAAGTGAAAAAGAAAAAGAAGTCCTGCATGATTTTTTTCAAACTTTGGTTGATTTTACAGAGAACTATGAAGAACAACTGGAAAAATTTAGAACAAAAAAACTTTAGGTTGAAACACAGGATATATAAAGCTTATGCTAAATGAAATAAGTCATTTATTATACAATCGTTAAACTCTTAAGAAGAAGTTCACATGGGTTATAATGTTTAAATATAAGTATTTAAAAATCTACTTTGAAAGAGGTGGATTTTTTTTGATGATTTTCTCAAGCATTTCTGTACCAGTCTTAATTTATTCTTACTACTTATAATTTGTTTGAATATTTTGTCAGTAAATATTGACAAAATCCTCAACTTGGTTTAGTATATACTCAACTCGGTTGAGAAAAAGGAGGACATAAATGATTGAAACTAGGTTTACATTTAACTCAGAAGAAGATGGTCTAAAGTTGAATGGCTTCAAATGGTTACCAGATGACAGCAATTTGAAAGGTGTTTTACAGATTATACATGGTTCTGTAGAGCATTCTGCGAGATACCGAGAATATGGTAGATGGTTGACTGAAAGAGGATTTGGAGTGTATATATTTGATCAAAGAGGACATGGAGAAACTGCATTTAACCAAGAATACCTATCTTTATTTTCTGAAGATAATGGTGGATGGGATATGGCCATTAACGATGTCTATCAACTGACAAAACTCATTAAAAGTGAGTACTCTCAACTTCCTATTTTTATCTTAGGACATAGTATGGGGTCAATAGAGGCAAGAGATTTTGCCGGAAGATACGGTAATGAAGTTGATGGTGTAATGCTAAGTGGTTCTGTTTCTAATGATTTTTTTAATATTACTAAGTTACAATTATTCCTGAGGTTAATTAAACTAAATATGAATAAACATGGAAAGAAGTTCAGATCATCATTTTTTCACAGTTTAGTATATGGAAAACTAAGATTAAGTAGAGATTTGGAAATCGAAAAAAACTATAAAAATGACCCTTATTGTGGTTATACATGCACCCTTGAGTATTTGCATGAAATGATTAGTGGGATAATCAATGTTAGTAGAACTACTCACTATTCAAGTGTTCCAACTCATTTGCCGATGTACTTATTTTCAGGGTCTAAAGATAAAGTTGGTGGACTAAAAATCAAAAGAGTGTATGAATCATATAAGAATGCAGGCGTAAAAGATATTGAGTTTAAAGTTTATGATGATGCGTTTCACGAAGTGTTGAACGAAACGAATAAAGAAGAGGTATACCAAGATACTCTTGATTGGATGAACAGAATTTTAGTTCTTGATGTGTAAATGAGCGAACTGGATTATATAGTAATTGAGTAAGAAAGAAGGCGTTTCACAATTATTTGATACAGCGATTTTGCTGTATTTCTAAGAGAAAATAATGAAGAAAGATTTGATTGTAGGGGCGCAAGTTCTTATTGGGATTGACGAAATGAGTATATGATAAGATATTTATTTTGATGGTTGGAAAAAGTATCGCATAGAATAGCCATCTGTAATAATCTGAAGCTCAGAGGGGGATTTAAATGAAGACATTAATTAGTATTGTAATAGGTATAGTCATTGTGGCTACCTTATCTTTAGCAGGCTTGTTTGTTTTTTTGACAGTAACAGATTATAAGCCGGAACCAGTTGAAGAGGTCCAAGTAGTTGATAATAAGTTTTTAGTAACTGAAAAGAGTGTGCCAATAACTTTTTTATCATGGAACATAGGCTTTTGTGGGTCTGGTGAGGAAGAAGATCTATTTTTGGATGACGGAACAAAAGTCAGACCAGATAATGCTCAAGTCGTTCAGGATAATTTAAAAGAAGTTGTTAAGGTGTTAGAGTCGTCTCAGGCTGACTTTATCATGTTACAAGAAATAGATCTTGATTCTAGAAGGTCGTATAACATTGATCAGAAAATTTTTATTGATGATGCTTTAATGAATTATAGCAATAGTTTTGGTAAGAACTTTGATGTACAGTTTGTTCCTTTTCCACTGCCACCTATAGGAAAAGCAAAAGCTGGCCTAGGGTCATATACTACATACAGTGTTAATGACGTTTCAAGATACACACTTCCAGGGGAGTTTGATTGGCCTAAAAAGCTGGCTATGTTAGATAGGTGCATGTTGGTATCAAGACTCCCAGTAGAAGGAACTCAAGCAGAGCTACTTGTTATTAATGCACATTTCTCTGCATATGATGATGGATCAATCAGAGCTCAACAGTTGACATTTATCAAAGATTTTGTCTTAGATGAATATGATAAAGGAAATTATGTCGTACTAGGTGGTGATTGGAATCAAACTTTTCCAGGAGTAGATTCTAATAATTATCCTTTATATAAGGGAGGCGAATATTGGCTACCAAATCAAATAGAGAAGGATTGGTTGGCTGCTGGATGGACATTCGGCTATGGAGATGGTGCACCAACCTATAGACTTCTTAATGAACCTTATAAAGAAGGCTTTACACAAACTGGCATCATTGATGGATTTTTAGTATCTCCAAATGTGTCATTAGTAAGTTCAGAAGTTCTAGATTTAAACTTTAAATATTCTGATCATAATCCTGTACAAATCGTAGTGACTCTAAAATAGTTGAAGTACAAATGTTTGTAGCCACTTGAGTTAAGTTCTAAACTAGTTAAGTTATAGTTTTGAAGTCCTTTATTTTGTATAATAGAAGCTATGGACTTGTCTAGAAGAGGCTCCTTGAACCAGAGCAGACACATTCTATCTAGGTATACCATGTAATACTTCGTTGTTAAAAGTTATGATATTATAATTAACATGAAACTTTCGGATAATTTCGGAAGTTTTTTTCATTAAGTTGAATTTAACCATCTATTAATAAACTGAAGAATATTATAGCTATAAGTTTGTTATGGTGCTTGAGTTATAGCCATTTGCTAGCACTAGAATAAAATTTAATTAATGAGACAATAACACTGAAAAAAACGTATCGAATCATTGAATTTGTCTTGGTATGTGATATAATTAAAGAGACAAATTCGCTGATAATTATTAATGAAATCAGAACATATGTATTAATGGGGAAAATATGAAAAGTTATGAGATATTAAGAATAATAGATGAAAATAATGGTGTTATTACAGTGAAGGATGCTTTAAAGTTAGGAATATCTAGAAGTTCTTTATACCGTTTAAAGGATAAAGGAAAACTACAATTAATCTCTAGTGGAGTGTTTTCATTAATGAATGAAATTCCTGATGTTATGTTCATCATACATAATAGATGTAGACAAGGTGTGTTTTCGCATGAATCAGCCTTATACTTACATGATTTAACTGATAGAACACCAGCATCACATGTTTTAACAGTTCCAGCAAATTATAATACTTCAAGCATGAAGGACTTACCTGTTAGTTTTAAATATGTTAAACCGCAAGTAATTGATTTGGGCAGAATAAAAATGATATCACCACAAGGTAATGAAATCTTGGTATATGACATTGAAAGAACGATATGTGATGTTATAAAAAACAAATCAAATATGGATAAATACCTTGTAAATAATGCTTTACGTCTTTATGCAGAACGTAGAAAATCGAAGTTTTCATTATTAATGATATATGCAAAAAAATTAGGTATAGAGAAAAAAGTTTTGGATACAATGGAGGTTTTGATTTGAATTCAAGAGCGCTTAAAGATAAAGTAAAAAACCTTGCTGCTAAACACAAGATAGACCCTCAAGTTTTACTGCAGCAGTTTTTCTGGAACGTGTTCTAGAAAGGATTGCCTTAAGTAAATATAAGGATTTTGTTGTTTTAAAAGGCGGTTTCTTAATAGCTTCGTTTATTGGCATTATGAATAGAAGTACAATGGATTTAGATGCAACTATAAGAGACTATTCTGTGAGTGAATCAAATATCAGATCAATGATTGAAGATATAATTGTGATTGATACAAAGGATGATGTGACTTTTAATCTAATAGGTATAAAAAATATCAGAGAAGATGATGAATATAATGGATACAGGATTCATTTGGAAGCCAATTTTGAAAGAATAGTACAGAATTTAAAACTAGATTTTTCTACTGGAGATAAAATCACACCTAAGGCAATAAAGTACTCGTATAATAAAATGTTTGGCAATGAAAAAATTGATATTTTAACTTATAATCTGGAAACAATTCTGGCTGAAAAGCTAGAAACGGTTTTGAGTAGAGGTGTAGCCAATACGCGTATGAGAGATTATTATGATATTTATGTTTTACGAATACTAAAAGGTGAAGAAGTAGATTTTGAATTGTTTAGAAGAGCTTTTGAAAACACAGCTACTAAGAGAGGAACTATTGATTTGCTAAACTTTTCCACTGAGGTAATAAATAGTATTGAAGCATCACAAGTACTCCATAAATTATGGAATGCATATTCTTCAAATTATTCATATGCAAATAATATTGGGTACAATGACACTGTTAGTGCAATTAAATGGCTGGCAAAGGGAATTATTTAATTAATTAAAATCCATATGAAACTTTCGATTAATTTCGAAAGTTTTTCATTTTAAGCACAGTCTAAACTTCGAATGATGAGTCTTAAGAAAAATGTGTCTTAAAAAGTGTAATGAAGCACACGTGCTCATTAAAATGGGGTGGTGATGCATGAGAAATATCTAAATGCATAAGCTTTGTTGTAGTCATAAAATAAAAAACATATATTTATTGATAAAGAGTTTATTTTAATTTTCTAGGTTTATCCTGTATTTCTTATAATATTTCGAATTGTATGAATATGGTTCGAAGTGAATAAATATACGTTTTCTTGTTGACCAGCCTTCTAAACTGTGTTAATATAGCAATCGTTAACTAAATAATTACCTCATCAAGTGTGAGGTAGAGGCGCGGTATTTATCAGTAAGTATTCTGAAGTTGGAAGCTGATGACGTTTACTAAAAGGAGATATCGCCGAAGTGTTGAGGTCCAAACTCAATGCTGGGTCTGTATTGAATAAATACAGGACTGTCAATATAATGCACCCACATTATATTGTTGAGCTATCTTATGAGATGACGGGAAGTTTATGCATCATGCACTTGACTTTTGTCATGTGCTTTTTTATTGGATTAAAAGCATATCAGAGTAAGTAAATTGTGAAATACTTTACAGGAGAAGTTTTATCGATAAATGACATTCTCATAAGTAACAAAGACATAAAGCAATTATCAAAATTTGAAGGGAGTTATTTATGAATCTATTAGCTTTATTACCACCTATTATTGCCATTGTTTTGGCACTTCTGACGAGAGAAGTTTTATTATCACTAGTCATTGCGATTTTTATAGGCGCATGTATTGTCACCGGTAGTCCTGTGGAAGGATTTACTGCTGTATTAAACAAGTATTTGGTTGGTGCATTAACAGATTCTTGGAACATATCTATTTTACTATTTTGTTTGATCATCGGCGGATTGATTGGCATCATAAACAAAAACGGGGGTACAAAAGGTCTAGCCAGTCTTTTAGTTAAAAGAGCTGTTTCAACTAAGTCGGCGTTATTTTCTACATGGTTATTGGGGCTTGCTATATTTTTTGATGACTATGCCAACTCATTGATTGTTGGTAACTCAATGAGAGCCATAACAGATAGAATGGGTATATCAAGAGAAAAACTTGCTTATATTGTAGACTCAACAGCAGCTCCAATTTCATCGATGGCATTGATATCTACTTGGGTTGGGATGGAACTTGGCTTGATACAAGAAGGATTAGAAAAGTTTGGTTTAAATATGGGGGCATATGATGTCTTTTTACGAAGTATTCCTTTTAGGTTTTACAGCCTACTGGCCTTATTCTTTGTATTGGTCATCATCTTTACAGGAAAAGATTTTGGTCCAATGTTGGCAGCTGAAAGAAAGGCAAGAAAAAAAGCTTCTGATGATCAAGTAGAAGAGTTGTCGTCTAAATGGTACAATGCAATACTACCAATAGGTACTGTAATTGTAGCAACCATTATTGGTCTTTATCAAAATGGCGGTGGTTTTGAAGGGGCATCTATCAGAGAGGCTTATTCAAATGCAGATGCGAGTGTCGTTTTATTATGGGCATCCTTTTTAGGTGTTGTGGTCGCCTGGATTCAGTCTTTGTTTCAAAAGATATCTGTAGCTGAAATCTCTGAATCATTCGTTGAAGGTGTAAAATCAATGGCTGTACCGGCTATGATCTTATCGCTTGCATGGACATTGAGTGGTATCAACTCAGACTTAGGTACTGCAGAAGTTATGGTTGAGTTAATCGGTGAAAATGTACCCGTGTTCTTAATACCAACTATGATGTTTATTGTTCCAGCAATCGTGGCATTCTCGACAGGTACATCATGGGGAACGAATGCGATTGTTATGCCTATTGCAATAGAACTTGCTTTCTTAACAGGTGGCGCTGAACTTATTATACCAACCATTGGAGCTGTCTTGACAGGTGCGGTTATGGGTGATCATTTATCACCTGTATCAGATACAACAATTATGTCTTCAATGGCATCAGGATGTAATCATATCAGTCATGTAAAAACACAAATTCCTTATGCCTTAACTGTTGCAGGCGTTGCCATTGTTTTTGGTTTTGTACCAGCTGGTCTCGGTATGAGTCCTTTGATCTCATTACCATTAGCATCAATTGTTCTTTATGGGATTGTAAAGGTGTTTGGTCAAGCATCTTATGAGGCTGAAAGGCAAGTAGAACAAGCAGCATAACTATAAACTTCTGACGAATTATTGTCAGAAGTTTTTTGATAGTTCTATTTTAAATCACTTTTTATAGTATTTGATTGATTCTCTATGATTTCTTATCTTAAGAATTGTTAGAATTTTCTTAAAAGTAATTAAGAAACGAGAAAATTTTTTTCGCGTTTGATATACTGAATAGGAAAGCGAAAGGAGATTGTATGTATACATTTAAGAAAGGCTTGTATTCAGATGTCAGAATAGAAGACGTATTTGAGACACAAATAGGTTATAAAGATGGGAAATTAGAGCAACAAAAGGTGAGAGCCTATAAAGGCGCATTTATTAGGGTCTTTGATGGAGATAAGTGGTATTATGCTGCCACTACAGAACTTGATAAGGTACAAGACGAGTTAGTTGCACTTTCTAGTATGGCTAAATTGAATGAAAATATCGAAACTCATCCAGTTGTTGCAGCTTTTGAAGTACATAAGGATAAGCATTTGATGTTTGAAGATAACTCTGTAACAGACATTCCTGTTGAGAAAAAGAAGTCTGTGCTGGAGTCTTATTTTATGATCTTTGAAAGAGATGAAATTGTTCAAACAACATGCATGTATGTAGATAAAAAAGTAAGAAAGAACTTTTATTCCTCAAAAGGAGCTGATTTGGAATTTGATAACCAGACAACTGGAATAGGTATCAGATGTCAGTTTTCAATTGGAGAAGAAAAGGGCAGTGAAAGTTTTTCTAAAGCATTTACAACATTTGAACCGTTAACGAACCTATGGGACTTCTTTGAAGATGAAGTGAAAAAACAAGTTGATTATGTAAAACATGCTGAAAATGTTCAAGCAGGCGAGTATACAGTAGTTTTATCTCCAATGGCGACGGGTGTATTTACTCATGAAAGTTTTGGACATAAGAGTGAGTCTGACTTTATGGTCGGTGATGAAACCATGGCCAAAGAATGGCAACTAGGAAAAATGGTAGCTGCTAAAGGTGTTACCATAGTAGATGATGGTAATGAACTTGGTAGTGGCTTTGTTCAGTTTGATGATGAAGGTACGAAGGCAAAGAAAACAATGATCATTACAGATGGTCAATTGACAGGTAGACTTCATTCGGCACCTACTGCTGTTGCATTGAATGAAACATTAACTGGAAATGCCAGAGCTATGAACTTTGAGTTTGAACCAATTGTGCGTATGACCACAACTTATATAGATAAAGGCACTAAGAAGAAAGATGAGATCATCTCAGAAATCAAAGAAGGTATTTTTGTTGATACCATTAGACATGGTTCTGGTATGACAACTTTTACAATAGCACCAAACAGAGCTTATAAGATTGAAAATGGGAAGATTACAAGGCCATTAAAGGTATCAGTCGTAACAGGTAATGTGTTTTCTACTTTAGATGAAATTGATGGTATCAGTGAGGAATTTGAGTTACTCAGTTTTGTAGGTGGTGGCTGTGGCAAAATGGAACAATACCCATTACCAGTTGGTTTTGGTGGTCCATTTATTCGTGTGAAAAAGTTGAATGTACAATAGGAGGAATCATGAAACAGCATTATAAAATTCATTCAAAAGAGACAACTGTCAGGGTACTCAATACAGAAGTTTCTGCAGTAAGAAAAAAGAATATCGTCAAGCAGGCAGTCAGAGTCATAGAAGAAGATAAAATAGGTATTGCAGGAGCTATCGGTTCTTGTAAGTTAGAAGACTTGGAAAGCCAGGCTAAAAGCAACCTATCCATCGGTATTCCTTATCCATATGAACTGAATCCTGTTAAAAAGGAAAGTGTTATCTTAAATGATTGTGATTTAAGTCATGATGGACTAAAGGATACTGTTGAAGAAATCTTAGACTTTTTAAAGGCATATGATGAGTTTGATTTTTCTGAAGTTGCCAAACTGGTAGAAGAGACCATTTCATTTACAGATTCACAAGGCACTGATCTGGTATATGAAGATAAATATGTGGAAATTGGCTTTATTTTAAAAGAGAAGGCCCTAGCCAACTTGTTTGATGGTTTCTTAGCTTACTCTGGCCGCCATTTTGATATGGACAAGTTTAAGTCTTTTAATAAAAAGCTTTTAAAAGCCTATAGCAACAAAGTAGATATGCCTGAGGAAAAAGAACTTCCTGTTATATTTATGGAGGGAGAAGACCTCTTGAGACTTAAGCTATTACAGGAGTTAAATGGTGAAAAAATCGGCTCAAAGGCTTCTATTTTTACAGAGAAGATAGGTAGTAAAATGTTCAATGATAAGTTTAATGTGGTTCAAAACTTCAATCCTGTGACTGCATTCAGACCTTTCTTTGATAAAGAAGGCACTGTCATGGAAAACTATAAGTATCCTCTTATTACAAATGGCGTAATCAATTGCGGCTTTTCCAACAAAAAGGTAGCCAATAGGTATGATCTACCGGAAACAGGTTCTGCAACGGGTGCCTTTGATGATGTACCTTCAATTGGCTATACAAACTTATCTTTTGAAGTAGACTCAGAGAACTTAGAATCTATTGGAAAGGCCATCATGGTTGTCATAGCAGCTGGTGGTGATTACACTTCAGATGGCGCGTTTGCAACACCTGTTCAAAAAGCATTCCTTTATGATGCAGGTAACATTGTTGGTGTATTACCTGAGTTTCAAATAAAATCTCATTTGTACGATATGTTTGGTAAAGACTACATAGGTACTTTTGAAAGTCCATTTTACTCAAATGACCACGGAAAAGTAACTGTTTGTAAAATGACCATAGACTAAAAAGAAGGTCTGTCACTCATAACTTAGTGACAGTCTTTTATTGTATATCTTTTCTTTATATGTTCTTATAGTGATCTAAGTACCACAATAAGTTCTTAAGACACGTTCATGTGGTTGAGGTTGATTTGTATATTGAACTTCTTCTATGTCATAGTTATAAGGATCTTTTAAGATCTTCATCAATGATTTAAAAGGTTTAAAGTCATTTTTATCAGCAGCCTTTAAGGCTTGATCCACTAGATGGTTTCTTGGTATCACCCTAGGATTTGTTTGTTTCATCAAATCATAATCAATGTCAAATGTTCGCCACTCTTTCAAGAAACTGGCCAGTCTTTCATCTTCAAAATCTGGATTTGATAAACTTGCAAATGTATTTGTAAAGTCAAGTTTATGTTCTTGCATAAGACTTAAAAGCTTATGGATAAGTGGTCTAGGGCTATCTAGTAAGCCAATCTTTTTACTGAAGAGTTGATGCCAATAGTGTTTGTGTTTGATCATGTAAGCTTCGACAGCTTTATTTGCAAGCTGTAATGCCTTGTTTTCATCTTCGTCTAGAAGTGGCATCAAAGTTTCTGCAAATCTTGCGATATTCCATTGTCCGATAATGGGTTGATTTTTATAGGCATATCGACCTTGAGTATCAATGGCACTGTAGACTGTTGCCTCATGATAAGTATCCATAAAAGCACATGGTCCATAATCAATGGTCTCACCAGCAATAGACATGTTATCGGTATTCATAACACCATGGATAAAGCCTATAGATTGCCACTTAGCGATTAGTAAAGCTTGTTCATCAATCACTTTATTTAAAAGCTGAAGATATGGCTCAGGCCCCTTAATAGTTGGGTAGAGTCTGTCGATTGAATAGTCAGCCAAGGCTTTTAGATCCTCAATATCAGACATGGCTGCAAATTGAAATGTGCCCACTCGAATATGGCCTTTAGAGATTCTAGTCAAAATGGCACCTTGATTAGGTTTTTCTCTCATGACGGTTTCACCAGATTTAACAACTGCCAAACTACGAGTAGTCGGTATATTTAAGGCGTACATGGCTTCACTGATAATATATTCTCTAAGCATAGAAGATAATGTTGCTCGACCATCTCCTGAACGAGAAAACCTGGTTCGTCCTGAACCCTTAAGTTGAATGTCCATAAGAATATTATTTGGTGTTAGGTGTTCACCTAAAATGATTGCACGGCCATCACCAAGAATTGTGAAGTGACCAAACTGATGGCCTGCATAGGCCTGAGCATAAGGCTGAGACTGGTTTAGATCATTACCAGATAAATCTGCTGGTGTCAGATACATGCTTTTAAGGCCCAAGTCCTGACACAAATCTTCGTTTAAAACAACCATTTCAGGTGCTTTTACTGGTGTAGGGTATATTTCTGAAAACATAATGCTTGGTAAGGTTTTGTAAGTATATTTATATTGCCATCCGATTTTATTCATAAACACCTCATCTTTACTAATTTGGTATACTATAATTATACTATAGCATATAGTCATTTGCTGAAACAAGAGACTTTAGAGGATTTTACTTTTAAAAGCCATGAAAAACAGTTAAACTAGTAATGGATGTAGAAAGGATTATTATGCTGATTAAAGAAGATAAAACATTTGATAATTTAAGAGAGAAGTCGGTTATGAAATGGCTTGAAGATTTAAAGACTCATGATGATATTGAGGTAAGAGGTGGTGTCCAAATAGCCACAGAATACATTGAATCTTTGAAGAAGAAAATTAAGCAATTAGAAGATAAGAATTTACTAAAAGATAAGTACTTAAAAAAAGTGAAAACAGAAAGTGACAAATAGCAGTTCAATTTGAACTGCTATTTTTTTTTCTCATAACGCCAGATTTCTTCAGCGACCTTTGCCAATAAAAGTTGCCTTTTTTCTAGAGTTGCTGGATCCCAGTTGTTCATTGTAAAGGTGTGACTTATTTGATAGTGACTTCTATCATATATGGTCTTTTTTTCTTTGAAATATTGATGATAAGTTTCCTTATGTAAATCTGTCTCAAGCAAGGTTAAATTACCTAGCCTATATATATAATCATCAATATGATCTTTATGAAAATTGACTTTCCAGTGGTTGCTAGGGCTTTCTGGTAATGTATGTTCTATGATTGCATCATTAGAAAAATAAGAATAAGAAGCATCTGATAACTTGTTTTCTATCATTATTAAAATATAAGAGACCAGTTCTTTATGCGTATTTGTATTTATAGATCTTCTTTTAAATGAGTTTTTAAACTGCTCTTTATCAATGTGTAAATGTTTGATTTTCTTGAATATATCATCCGAGTTTGTCAGTTTATTTTGGTTAACCAGAAGTGCTGTTTCATTGATAACTGGTTCTAATTTGTTGGTAGGCATGGCACCTATGATGGCATACCTAAATACAATTGTTGCACACATCTTCAAAACTTCTTTCAGTAGTGCTGGATCCTTCTTCTTGTAAACGCTTAGTAAAAGAGGTATGACTTCTAAAATACCAAAGAGTTTAAGTTCATTGATTGATTTTACAATATCATCATCTTCATTTACATAGGATAAATTGCTACCTGTTAAAGCGCCATAAAAGGGTGCTAGATGATATAGGTCATGAATGAGTTTAAGACCATCATCTCTTGTTTTGATGGTATCTCTAAGGACTTCAAACAAGGTTTCATCTTGGATACTACCTTTGCATGTTTGTAGATAATGTTTAAGAAACAGAGGAAAGCCCTTTGTTGAAACCATTTTGATGATCTCTTGCCACTCATTGTTGACTTTCTTTTTATCACTTGCCTTCAGAAGATCAAAAATATGTATTTTCAAGGAATCTGTAATAGCTGTTTGAATACCGTTGTTTTTTAAAGCATCCATGATGATGTAGGTTTGATTGATGTCCTTTGAATGAATATCAATAAAAAAAAGTTTGTTAACAACATGGTCTAGGAGTTTTCCCAGCTCACCTGTATCTTTTAACCATTTACATTCAATGTCTATTCTTTGAGAATAGAAGTTGAAACAGTTATAGAGGCTACGATTAGATGGATGGAGTTTTCCAATATTTTTAGGTGCCTTAAGATTTATTAGATTTTCAAAGTAAAAGTCCTGGTTGATTTCATTAAGACCCATCTTAGTGTTTGTATTAGAATCTTCATATAGAAGATAATTATGATACAAACTTTCTATCTCTGTTTTGTTCTTTTCTACATCAAGACCATAATCAATGAGCTTATAATACTTCTCAACAATACACAAGATCAAAATACTTATTGTAAGAAGCCTTTGTTGACCATCGACCAGATAAAATACATCTTCTGTGTCATTGTATGTTGTCATTATAGAGCCGAGAAAAAGTTCTTCTTCATTTGCTTTTGTAATTCTTATATCTTGCCAAAGCTTATGCCACTGGTTTTCTCCCCAAGAGTAAGATCGTTGAAATTTAGATACGATGAATGCTTTTCTATTCTTCATAATTTCTGAAAAACATTTATTATTAACTGCGAATTGATCTTGCATTATACCTCCAATACATTACTATTTCGAGGAAAGAATATCATATTTACCCTCATTATGAAAGCTGTGCAGGTAGACATATATGTCAATTTACGGTTTTGCAATATGCTTATATACTCACCTTGTGGAGGTGATTCGATGAGAAGTAAAATCAGTAATTTTAAAAAGAGCAGTTTAATTAGTTTAGCAATTGTACTAATGGTATGTTTAACAATAGGTGTTTTTGTAAACACAGTATTTATCCCTATGGGGCTTGCTAATGGAGAAGATCCAGGTTGGCATTCAGAAGGCGACGAAGATCCAGGCTGGCATTCAGAAGGCGACGAAGATCCAGGCTGGCATTCAGAAGGCGACGAAGATCCGGGTTGGCATTCAGAAGGCGACGAAGATCCAGGTTGGCACTCAGAAGGTGACGAAGATCCAGGTTGGCATTCAGAAGGYGACGAAGATCCAGGTTGGCATTCAGAAGGCGACGAAGATCCAGGTTGGCATTCAGAAGGTGACGAAGATCCAGGTTGGCACTCAGAAGGCGATGAAGATCCAGGCTGGCATTCAGAAGGCGATGAAGATCCGGGGTATCATTCATAGATAAGAAGATAAAAAAGTAGGAAAGATATGACTATAAATCATATCTTTCTTTGAGTGTTTTATACATTTTTTCATAATCATTATGGGCATTAACCAGCTTGTAAAGCTCGATTGAAATACGAAGGTATTTTTTCCCTTCTTCAATGTCATCTGCTTTATAAGATGCTCTTCCATAAATATTGCAAAGGTCTGCTAGATAAGCAGTCTTATTTAGTTTAAGGCAGTGATCGATGCCTTTTTTTGATACAGAAACAGACTTTGGATAGAAGTTCAGTTCTAAGTAAAGTCTAGAAAGATTATATAAGAAACGCGAATAGACATCATCTGTAAGATGTGTATTATGGCGTTCATAATTGTTAATAGATTTAACAAGTAGTGTTTCAGCCACTTCAAAGTTACTGTCCTTTAAATATAGAACAATAATGGAATTCATGATCCTGAGCTCTAATGGACTTAATGGAAAGTCAAATAACTCATAGATTGTTCCAAACTCTCTGGTCTTTCTTAGAATATACTCATAGTATTCTATAGAAATTGTAATAGGCACTTCAACGTAATTACTTAAGGCACCCATTAACCAAGCTGATTCCTGATTCACAATGGTGCAATCGGTATTGTTGAGAATCTCTGAGTTCAAAAGAAGATCTAATGTCTCATCATGCTTTTGCTTGCTGAATAGATCATTGGCCGTTTGAATTTCCCTTTTGAGCTGATAGGCATTTGGTTCGGATATGTAGGGTATATAATCAAATAATTCATTTCCTAATCGCTTGGAGAACTCAGACAGTAATAGAAGCGTTGGATTGGCCAGATTATTTTCTATACGTGATAAATGTTTGACTGTACATATGCCTTCAGATAATTGAGTTTGTGTGATATTTTTTAAGGTTCTTAGTTCTTTTATGACATTGCCAAAATAATCGTTCATTGAGTCCTCCTTTTATATATGATATCACAAGATGGATACAAATGGTAAAGGGAATATAGAGATTTTAGGAGAATTTTATACCTATGATAAAGTTTAAACTATTATTATAGTTGAGGTAGAAATTGCAGGAAAATGGATAATACCTATTGATAAAAATCCGACTTATTCTCTAGAAAGTTACTTTGCTAGTAATCCTTAATGGATAAAGTAAATGTTTTTTCTAAATATTAAGACAATTTAAGGGATAAAATGACGATTATGAAAAGAATGTAATGACAATATGTATAATTCAATATAAAATTAATTTGTACGTAACACGAAATAAATTTTTGCTTTAAAATAAAGATGATAGAAACTAATATGATTTGGAGACCCTATGATTGAACTTAGAAACATAAAGAAAGTATACAAGCATAACAATCAATCGCATACAATCTTAGATGACTTGTCTTATACTTTTAAGGAAGGTACAAAAACATCCATCCTAGGTGAAAGTGGCAGTGGTAAAACCACTTTACTCAATATCATCGGTGGTATCGACTTGGACTTTGATGGCGACTTATACTTCAAAGGCAAGCAAGTGACGGACTTTGATAAGTTTAGAAGAGAACATGTAAGTTTTATCTTTCAAAGCTTAAACTTAATCAGTCATTTGTCTTTAATTAAGAACATAACCATCAGCTTAACCAATGATGTTAAACATAAGGAAGAAAGAGCCGTTGACCTTTTAAAGCAAGTGGGTCTTTATGAACATAGAGATAAAAAACCGCATCAGTTATCAGGTGGTGAAAGACAAAGAGTGGCCATTGCCAGGGCCTTGGCAAGAGAGTCTGATATCTTATTATGCGACGAACCAACAGGTTCTTTAGATGAAGACACCAAACAAGATATCATGAACTTGATTATGGATGTATTTAAAGACAGGACCGTGATATTTGTTACCCACGATGAAAAACTGTCTCATCAGTATGCAGATACTATTCTAAAGTTTGATAAATCTGGCATTTCGTGTGAAGTCATTCATGAAAAAAAAATAATGCCAAAAGACCGCCTTGAAAAGGGACGTAGCTTTAACAAGAGATTTGAGTTTAACTTGCTTTCTAGGAGGATAGACCTATTCAATGCTTCTTATTTAATCATCATCATATCAGCCATTTTTTTATTCGGGACAGGCATCATTAGGGGGATTGAAACGGAAGTTGACAACTTTTATATAGACAAGTACAAGGTTGATAAAATAGATGTTTATACAACCAGGTATACCGTCGATGGCTTTAAGACCTTTGTGAATGATTACAATATGGAAAATGAAAGCCAAATTATTGGCTACATGGCTAAGCTTAATATGGATGTTAGACTGGCTTCTAGTGATCAAGCGACAAGCATGGCCTTACATAATATCCAAGGGGCTTATGGTCAGTCTATTCATCATGATTTAATCGCAGGCTCTCTGCCGGAAAGTAATCAAGAAATCCTCTACAGTAAGGGGGCTGCCCTCAAAATACTGATGGCTGATAACAGGGACTTATCTGATTTGAGTAAAATGTCAGATGATGATTTGTTGTCTGATTTGCAAGCTCTAGATATATCTTATTTAAATACCTATCAGTACAATGAGGAAAGATATTATGATGCACTTTTAAAGATTGTGGGTCTTATTGACGACTACAACTATTTTGACAATGAAGTGACGGATGAAGATTCTCTTTTACTAAACTCTAACATATATGTCTTAGACCAGGAGTTTATGTCATTTATTGATGTGGTTTATTTAGGAGAACGTGGTGTCAAGTTTCAGGAGTTCAGCATCTTTATTGAAGAAGAGAACTTTGATCTAAGAAATGATGTTTTTGATGCCTTCTTGCTTCGTGGTTATCAGATATCAGGTAGAGATACAATTACCAAAGAGAGAAATGATTACCATGAGAGACTTCATGGTTATAAGATTACTCTCATGGTAGGCTGTTTCATCTTGCTGATATTTGGAGCCATATCAATATACAATGGTATACAAACATCTATTGTAAGAAACAAGAAGAACATTGGCATATACAAGTCTTTAGGTTATACATCTAAAAATATTAAGGCTATGTTTGTAACGGAAGGTGTCATTATATCAATTTTTACAATCACACTTTCACTTCTCATATGGTTGACTTTAAAGTTGATTATGAATGATTACATCGTGAATGTCTTAGATCCGACAAATAAGTTTGGTTTTGAAAACCTGACTTACTTAGCACCTTACGCCTTAGTAATAGTGACATCAATTGTCGTGACTATTATTATGACATCTATACATCAGGAGTTTAAGAAAATCAATATCGTCTCTTTAATCAAACATAAATAAGGTGGTTAGTATGCTGGAACTTATAAACATAAAAAAGAACTATCAAATAAGAAAAGATAAATTTCAAACAGTCCTAAAGGGTGTAAATGTTAAGTTTTCTAATAAAGGTTTTGTCTCAATTTTAGGTAGCAGTGGTAACGGAAAGACAACGCTTTTAAATGTCATCGGTGGTCTAGACACCATTGATTCGGGTATGATTAAATTCAATGATGAAGAAGTAACAGACTTTGAGCAATTTAGGAGAGAGCGTATCGGTTATGTCTTTCAACAGTTTAACTTAGTTGAACACCTGACCATTGTTGACAATGTCATTGTATCTATGGATGATGACGTTAAAGACAAGATAGGACGCGCCAAGGAAATCCTTATTGATATGGGTCTAGAAGCAAATATGGACAAACATCCCAAGCATTTATCAGGTGGCCAACAACAAAGAGTGGCTATTGCAAGGATGATTGCCAAAGATGTAGATATCATCATCTGTGATGAGCCTACAGGTTCTTTAGACGATGAAACTGAAAAGTCTATTGTTGAGATTATTAAGAAGCTTTCTAAAGAAAAATTGGTTTTGTTTGTCACACATAATCGTCATATAGCTGAAACATACAGTGATAGGATTATCCATGTAAAAAGCGGACAACTCCTTGAAGATGATATGAACAAGAAAGACATTCATCCCAATACCCAAAAGAACAAAAGGACATATAAAAAGAATATTTTTTGGCTGGCAAGAAAATCACTTACAGGCAGAAAAAAGTTTTCACTTAAGTATCTCTTTTTAACAACATTTATATTACTGGTGGCTTCTGGTACCTTCATATTAGAAGGTGAGTTCTTTAAGAGGTACATGCATGAATCCGCTATAGAAGACGGGATCAATGTCCTTTACTTTGAAAACAATGAAATTGAAACTTTTGGAGATGTAGACAATGTGACTCATATCACACCCTACTATGATTTAACAATAGGTGTCGCTGCTTCAAACTATGAGTCAACCCGTAAGTCAACGGAGTCGCTTGTTGAAAACGTTACAGGCAATGATTATATCAAAAGTATCATCACAGATGGTCGTTTTCCTGAGAATCCTTATGAAATTTTGATGACTGCAGAAGGTGCCATTCTTTTGCTTAAGGATTTAAATATTGGTGGAGAGAGACTATATGACCAGTACTTAACTGGTGAAGTCACCAGTGATTATGTTTTTTCATTGGTTGATTGGAAACAGTTTTTCATTGCTGAGTATGGTATGCCTAGAGTTAAAATAGTAGGACTGCTAGATGATAAGAAAATTGCAGAAGACTATCATAAGGTATACTTTGTAGATGGCTTCTTTGACTTGTTTGAATACCCGGGTGGCGTTAAGTATGACCATATAAAAGTCTATAAGGACAATCTTTATAGACAAGCCAATGAGTCGATTATTGAAGAACTATCCACGTTAGGATTAAGTGTCAATGAAGACTATAAGATAAAACTTGATGGTATATACAGGCATATAGATTCCTTTTTAAATCTGTCTAAGATATCGCTTTATTTGATAATAGGCATCGCTTTGGTCTCTTTCTTGTCTTTGCAATATACTTCCTTGTTTGAAAGAAAGTTTGAGATTGGCCTTTATAGAGCACTGGGGTATAGCAAATCCAATATACTGAGAGTCTTTGCATCTGAGATGTTTACAATTAGTTTGATTGCACTTATACTCGTACTGCTTGCTATGAATCTTTTCTCACTTATCATGTTATCAAATTTGGACTACTATACATCAATGGCAGAAATCTTAGATACTTTAAATATAGGTTGGATATCATTAGGCCTCTTTGGGATTATCTCGCTCTTTACTTTAGTATCTATTTACAGTGGTAATTATCTAATTTTAAGAAAATCAGTATTATCAAATATCAATAATCTATAATTACTTCAGAAAGACTCCATTGGGGTCTTTCTTGTTTTTTATTATTTCAATCGGGTATGAATTTAATCAGGAGGCAATATGAAAAAATATCTAATTGCACTTATTATCTTGCTTGTGGCTTGTTCACCGATTCAAACAAGTGAACGTGTTGTAAGAATTGGTTTAGATGAAGACTATGCACCTGTTCAGTATATGGATGGCAGTGAAATTGTAGGGATATTTCCTGATATCATTGATTGGATGAGTGATAACTCTAACTTGAGCTTTGAATATGTGATTTACAAGAACTTCAATGACATGATAGATGATTTAAAAAATAATAAACTGGATGCTGTATCTGCAGTTGCTTCTATTGAAGAGAGAAGGGCCTTTGCTTATTTTACAGATTTTACTTATGACATAGAAAGTGTGGCACTCACTAGGAACTCCATGGATTTTTCAGATGAAGCGGACTTGATGAAATCAAATGTAGCCTTGATTGAAGGCTTTACAGTGTCTTCTAAAGTTGAAAAAAGATATCCTGACAAAGAATTTGTCTATGTTTCTACCGTTGATGAGGGGATCAAGGGTTTATCAGTAGGCAACTACGATGCCTTTATTTGTGAACTTGCTCAAGCCTCATATTATGTGGATGATTTAAATGTCGTCAACTTAAAGGTGCTCCATAACATTAACTTAGACATATCCACTGATTTGGCTTTTATGATTGATGACGATCAAGGAGATTTGCTAAAAGATTTCAATATGATACTCAATAATATGCCAGATCAAGTTAAAGAGGATATTGAAGGTGAGTGGGTATCGTTAACACGAAATGAATGGACCATATGGTTCAATGTCATTACATTATCACTTGCAGTTATTGCAGTCATAGCCCTTTTTATTGTTATATGGAATAGGAGTTTAAAAAAAGAGGTTAACAAGAAAACCGATGAACTGACGGGGGCGCTTAATAAGAACAAAGACCAGCAAAAGCTCCTTAAGGAAATGAACGATTCACTTGAGCAAACAGTAGAGGAAAGAACGCGTGAGCTACTTGGGGTCAATGAGGCCTTAGAAAAATCCATTCAGTCTTTAAAGGATACTCAGGTAGAATTGGTTGAAGCCAGAAAAATAGCCTCCTTGGGTTCTTTGGTTACAGCCCTATCACATGAACTTAATACACCGGTAGGTTCTTCTTTAATATCCAATTCGGCCATACATTCTGAACTTAAGGTTTTAAGTCGACTGCTTGAATCCGATCAACTGTCTAGGGGCAAACTGGGCAAGTCATTTGATAAGATGCAGTCTCTGTGTGACCTTAATGAAAGTGGTCTCAACAAGGTCAAGGCCATCATAGATGACTTTAAGGAGATTTCAATTAAAAAGGGCGAACGATCTTTTAGACAAGTAAAATTGTCGGATGCTGTGGCGCTTTCTTATCATCAGGTCTTTAAGGATATGTCCTTAGAGATCGAGTATGATTTTGAAATGTCTTTGAGTCTTAAAAGTAACCTTGAACTACTGGTTCTTGTCTTTTCAAATCTAATGAAAAACTCACTTAATTATGCTGTCTTGGATTTAGGTTACATTAAAATATCTGCTCTTAAAGATGATGAGACATGCATCATTAAATATTATGATTCATCCCTTGTCATTAAGCCTGAGATAGTTTCTCAAATGTTCGAGCCTTTTCACACTTCTGATAGAGGTGGCCATATGGGCTTAGGACTATATAAGGTTTATAATATTATCCACTATACTTTAGGAGGTAAAATCTACTATGTGGGAGATCAAAAGCCTCATTTTGAAATAAAGTTTCCAGTAAGTAATGATTAAAGGTTTCATTTTGATAAGAAATGAAGCTTTTTTTATATTCTAAACAAGTTGATGGCTTGATAAGCTAGGGGTAACTTATTTAAAGGAGATGGATATGAAGAAATTTGTTGTGTTAATACTCTTGTCACTCTTATTGGTTGCTTGCCAATCAGATGATGAAAGTTTACGAGTGGGGATGGATTTAAGATTTTACCCTTTTACAGGGATGGATGCTGAGGGAAATCCTTCTGGTGTAGAAGTAGATATTTCTAAGGCACTTGGGGACTATTTGGGAAGAAATGTTGAGATAGTCAATACTGAGTTTCCGATGTTGATACCAGCTTTACAAAGTGGAGAGATTGATATCGTTATTGGTTCTATGTCCGTTACAGAGGAACGTGAGAAAACCGTTGATTTTTCTAAGCCTTATATGTATGACAAGATTGTTGCCCTAGTTAATAAAGATTTTGCCGAGAATAATGAAGTCAGTGATGAGATGTCTGTAGACAGCTTTTTCTCTTTATTAAATGCGCGATTTATTGGTATTACAGGTTCCATTGCAGTTTCAATTCCACAATCATATGGTTACGAGGTTCAGGCTGTGACAAGTGATGCAGTTGCAGAAAGAGAAATTGCGACAGGTGGTGCTGATGTACTGGTTGGTGCTTACACACTTTATGGTATGCATGATACCAACAAAGAGACAACCCTGATGTACAAAAATGCCATTGAACTTTCTGACATTGCCATGGCTGTAAAAGAAGGCAATAGAGATCTTTTAGACCAAGTCAATGACTTTATTGATACAATGGAAGATTCCGGTTTAACTGACCAACTTAAAAGTGACTGGAATGAAGAAATAGGCAAAAAGTTATTTGATGCTTCAATGACTTTAGATTACTACTTAAACAAATAAGGGATGACATGAAATCAAGAATGGTTCAAATTATATTATCAGTCCTCTTATACCTTGTCTTGGCAGTTTTAATGATCATGCAAGTTTCAGATGTACTAGATTTTTCCTTCTTAATAGAAAATAAGGCCATGCTACTTAAGGCTACTTGGACAACTTTGTATTTGAGCATCTTTGCCATGCTAAGCAGCATGGTCATTGGCTTTATGCTCTTTTTACTGACAGAATCATCTTCAGTGTTTCTGAAAGTGACTGCTGGTATCTACAAAGAAATCATCATGGGGACCCCACTTCTGGTACTTGTTTTTGTTGTGGTATATATCATTGGCGTGGCTTTAGGGATTAGAAACAAGATGATGCTTGGCTTTCTTGCCATTACCTTATACATGAGTCCCTATATGACCAATGCCTTTGACGGGGCTTATAGAGCCATTGATAAAAGTCAGTTTATGGTCATGGATTTCTATGGCTTTTCAATTTATCAAAAGTACAGGTATATACTTTTGCCACAGATGATTAGGCCAATTGTTCCCTCATTAATCAACAACCTATCAGGGATTATTAAGGGGACATCCATTCTGTCTACCATAGCTATATCGGAGATCTTTTATACGACGTCTGTTTTATCAAACCAGTCTTATCGCTACATTGAAGGTTACTTTGTTTTATGGATGGTCTACTTGCTTATTACCATTCCTTTATCGAGACTGGCAAAGTATTTAACGAAAGCTGAGGTGGAAAATGGACATTAAAATCAACAACTTAAGAAAGTCTTATGACCAAGTTGTCCTTGATGATATTAGCTTGAATATTTCATCTTATAAGTCCATCGCCATTATTGGCCAGAGTGGGTGTGGTAAATCAACCCTACTTAGAATGATGACTGGGATAGAAGAAGTAGATTCTGGCAAAATCGAGTTTAACAAACATGAACTGGGTATAGGTGATATAAGGGCTTATCAAAAGTCTATAAGCATGGTCTTTCAAAAACATAACTTGTTTCCACATCTGACTTTGAAAGACAACATCACAATGATTTTGGATAAAATTTATAAGATGGACAATCAACTGGCTGATAAAAAGGCTGTAGACTTGCTTTCCAGTTTGCAACTTGAAGACCATATGCATAAAAAACCTGACCAAGTTTCTGGTGGACAAGCACAACGTGCATCTATTGCCAGGGCACTTGCCACAGACCCAGAAATTATATTTATGGATGAACCAACAGCTGCCCTTGACCCTATACTGACAAGGGAAGTTTTAGAATCGGTAAAAGCACTGAAATCGTCTGGGACTCAGTTTGTATTTGTCACCCATGAACTGGGTTTTGCTAGAGAGTTTGCAGATTATGTTGTTTTCATGGAAGAAGGAAAGATTGTAGAAGAAGGACCTCATATACTTCAGCGTCCTTCAAGTGATGTTTTAAAGCATTTTTTAGAAAATGAAAGGGGATAAGATGACAGTTAAAGAGATTTATGAGATGTTTGAGGCAATCGGTGTGTTGACTTTTTCGACCATTCATAATGGTGAAGTACATTCTAGAGTGGCTCATTTTAATGGTTATGATGAAAATGGCATCTATTTTAGAACCATGTGGAACAAGCCATATGGAAGGCAGTTAAAGGCTTCTAAAAAGGTGACTGTTTGTGGTATTACAGATTCAAGAATACTGGGCCATGATGAAGAGGGCGTACCAGATTTTCCTCCAGGCTATACCATTAGATTGATTGGTGAAGTAAGACATCTAGAAGAAAATGAAGTGAGAGAACTGGCTAAGACCAATAAGGATTTGGAACTGGCAGTTTATGATATGGATAAGTATCCAGCCATGAAAGATGGCAACTTTGTTATTTACAAGGCCAAGGGTGAAATCTTTGATTATGACTTTGAATGTACAAAGAGAGACCATAAGGTTTTAAGAACAAGATTTGAGTTTGGCGGTATGTCCTATAATGAAGCGGGTCCTATTATTACAGATAAGTGTATAGAGTGTGGTCAGTGTAAAGATGTCTGTTCATTTAAGGCCATTGAGGAGGGAGCGCCATATAAGGTCTTATCTCATAAATGTGATGATTGTGGCTCTTGTATCATGACATGTCCAATGGATGCCATTCAAGTTTCTAAGGTATTTTAAGTCGTATTTTATACGGCTTTTATTTTACCTCAGTGGGGGTTAGCTGCAGTTGCAAAAAACATAGAAAAATATGTAAAAATGCAGTAAAACATAGAAAGTTAATTTGAACATATGTGTGTAGATATTAACATTCTTTTATTAATTTTGACATTTAGCGTGTTGCGAACTTGTGTTCGGGTACCTTTTCTGGTATAATAAAGTATATTTATTTTATTATTATCTAATTTGCTTTTCACCATATATATATGTTTACTTATATTAATAATTCCTAGATTTATTTATTGTTTTTCAAAGGAGTTATTTTTTTATGTCTGTAATTAATGTCACTTACCAGGAGAAAATTAGAATAGAATCATACTACTCTGTACTTAATGAAATCGCAGACTTCTGGTCACGTTTATCATGTAAACTTTCTGTTGATTTAGCATGTAAAAAAATGAAAAGAAATCAACTCAAAAAGAAATACATATCAGAACATGGTATACTTGCCAGACAGTTTAATAGTATGTATTGTTATATAAGTGGACTTATAGATTCAAGGATAGAGTTGATGAATGATGAGATTTCTGATAAGAAAATGCGTCTTGAGTTTTTAAGTAAAGACATACAAAGACTTACATCAGAAAGTAAAGAAATTGGTTTGACTCTAAAGGACCTTAAACAATCGGATACACATTTTAAAGACCTTGTGAAAGAAAAGAAGCAATTAGAACGTAATATACATTATAAAAAACGTAAATTAGACAATCTTCAACACAAACTAATAAAACTTGAAAATGATTTGGATGATGGCATTATAAGAGTATGCTTTGGCACTAAAAAGCTCTTCAAGAAGCAATTTAAGCCTTCTGGTTTATCCCATAGCGAATGGAAACAAGAATGGGTAAATGCTCGAAACCATATGTTTTTCTGTATCGGGTCCAAAGACGAAGTAAATGGTAATCAGAATTGTAGATATTCTGGAGATGAGTTGAAACTTAGAATACCAAGATGTTTAGAAGAAAAATATGGACAGTATTTGACTATTAAGGACATTGACTTCAATTATGGTAACGAAATGATGGAAAAAGTAACTCAGCATTATGGATATCGTGTAAATAAAGGCTTTAAAATTGAAAAGATTTATCAAGTAGTGTCTTATAGATTTATAAGAAAAAGAGATATATGGTATGTTCATGCATCACTTGAATACGAAGCACCGAAAGAAGTTACAAGTCCTTTTGTAGGGGAATTAGGTATCGATTTTAACGTCAATCATCTAAATTGTTACCATGTCGACCGATACGGTAATCCAATAAACCATTTTACATTAAAGTATGAAATGTACTCAAAATCCTCTAATCAAATCAAAGATATGTTAAACAAAGTAGCTGTAGATATTACGAATTATGCTGAAATTAATGGTTTAATGGTCGTCA
>NZ_VANV01000038.1 GCF_022496765.1 Acidaminobacter sp. JC074
TTGATTTTCTGTTTCTTTGTTTTCTTGACGCCATTACTTCATTTACCATCCTTTGTGTCCTTTCTAGATTGTAGCACACAAAGTCAATAAAAATAAGTGTGCTATCAGATCCTTAGTTCTGATTTACACACTTTATTTTACACTCCCTGTAAGAGTGACTCAATCATCACTCTTCATTGTATACAGCTTCCTTAATTCTATCTTTTCCCATTGCTTTTGCTCTGTACATCTGTTTATCTGCTAAGTTAAGTATCTTATTCATGGTATTATCAGACTTTAAATCTTTTATAGTTGCTTGAGTAAGACCTGCGGAGAATGTAGCTGCTTCATCTAATATATCAAGCGACTTTTCTCTAAACGACTTTTGGATACGTTCTAAAACAACTTTAGCTGTATTCATTTCAGTGTTATTAAAGATGATTAGAAACTCCTCTCCACCATACCTACCCACACAATCACTGAACCTTAATTGCTCTTTTAGAATTTCTCCCAAAAGAATCAGTACTTCATCACCAACCAAATGACCATACACATCATTAACAATTTTAAAGTCATCTATATCTATTAAGGCTACTGAAAGATGCTCATGTTCATCTGAAAGTAAAGCTTCTTCAAATAGCTTTATTATATGTCTTCTGTTATAAAGCTTAGTCAATGCATCTGTTATACCAAGTTCCCTTAGACGCTCTTCCATTCTTACTCTTTGAGTGATGTCTACAAAAGAAAACAAGGCGTAAGTCGAATCACCATATTGGACTGGTGAAGCACTTATTGTAAACCATTTGGTTACAATACGACCATTGATGTTGAAATCATGACCTAAATCAACGCCCTCCATGGTGAGTTTGTCGTTTAAAACTTTATCAATACCATTACGAAGTTTACAGGTCTGACACTTTTCATGTTGTCCACATAAAAAGCCAGTATCTGAGACTGTTGAACAACCAAAAACATTACCAAAACCTTCATTTATATTATCTCTATGATTAAGATCAAAACAATCAAACATGTATTTATTGGCTCTAACAAGTTTTGTTTGTGAATCAACTAAAACAAGTCCTATTGGGCTATATTGAAAGATATTTGTAAATAAACCGTTACTCGATATATCATCATCTATACTTTGAGATTCAAAATCCTTGATGTCTTCTAGATTATCAATAAGGATGACATTATAATAAGACACGTCATGATAATTCACAACTTGTATCACAACAATCAGCTCAAGCTCATCAGTTTTAGATCTTGATGAATAAATAATCTTCTTCTCATTTTCAAAATCAATGCGCTTTGAAATGCTTTTATCCCAATAGATGATATCAGATATTTTCTTTTTTTCACTTGATAAATAACGACCAGCATAGTCATTGTACTCTACTATATCTAGATTAGATGGGTTAACTAGAAAAGTGGCATATGTATTAACGAGCAGTCTATCAGATTTTTTCATAATCTACCTCCGATAATTTACAGATACCCTATAAATACTCTACTTATTCAGGCAGCACGATGAAATAGAGACATATATGTAATTCGGTTAATCTATTTAATCTTTATGACACATAATACGATTAATTTACAGAACCTATGTCGGCATATGCTATTTAAAGATTACTTAACAAATACATTGAGGGAGGAAAAATGAAACCAGTCATCAATACATACCCTACATTAAAGACGAGAAACTCGCTCATACATTGGTAACTCATTTAATGAATAAACATCCTCAAACGACTAATTGACGGATTTGAGCAGTTTTTCATATTGTTATTCATTTGAAGCTGGTGGTAATCATCATTGACATGATATAAATAAAGAATCATAGCAATCACAGTTGCGGATTACAACATATCTAATAAAGGACTCAAGTATTTTATTATATCTGGCATCCTTTTAAAGCCCGTTGACTTAAATCGATTGGCTTTCAGATATACACAAATCATTTCTTCGAATGACACTGGAAAAGAGTAATTAGTTTTAAAATACAGATTTAAAAAAAGAATCAGTAATTAATTAACTGATTCCCTTAAATTATACTGGCTCTATAATGGACTCGAAGCATAGTGATTCCTAAACATTTTAATCTAGCTTAAGACATGAGCTTCTTTCAATAATCTTATGTGGGATAACTGTATCAAATTCCACCTTTTTCCCTTCTATTAAATCAAACAATTTCAGCAAGGCTTTTTCTCCAATTAACTCTGCGGGTTGCTCAACAGTTGATAATTTTGGTCTAACGACGGTGGTCATATCTATGTTATCAAATCCAATAAATGATATATCATCAGGTACCTTATACCCCATATCAAGTGCACAGTTCATAGCACCTATTGCCATAGAATCACTCGCGGCAAAAATTGCAGTAGGTCTATCTCTCAACATAAGAAATTCTTTCATTAACTCATAAGCGCTTGAAACGGTAAAATCTCCTTCTTTAACAAGTTGAGCATCAAATAAAATACCTGCCTCTTCAAGTGCTTTCCGATAACCATTGAATCTAGATCTACCAGCTGTATAATCATCTAAATCACCTGTAATCATTCCTATTTTTTTATGATTTAGGTTGATCAAGTATTTAGTCGCATCATAAGCTGCTAAAAAATCATCGATGTTTACATTAATTAAGTCCATATTCTCAATTTTTACACTCGCTAAAACAATTGGTATTTCAATTCTCTGAAGTGTTTTAATTGACTCTGTGGTCATTTTTTCATGCATCACAATGATGCCATCAACATCAAGTTCACTAAACATATGAACGTAGCGCGATTCTTTATGATTCTCTTCCTGTAAGTTACAGATAATCACATTATAGTTATGTTCATTCGCCAGTCTTTCTATAGCACTTAACATTCTTGAATAATAGTGGTATGTTAAATCAGGAAGCAATATACCAATCAAATATGATTTGCGCGACGCCAAACTTCTCGCAGCCCTCTTAGGATGATAATCTAACTCTTTGATTGCCTTATTTACTTTTTCTTTAACAGATTGACTGACATGTTGATAACCATTAAGCACTCTAGAAACTGATGAAATTGACACACCTGCTCTTTTAGCTACATCGTCTATTTTTATGTTCATAAACTCCATCCTTGTCATTAATTATATATGAGACATACAAGTCATTCTTGTATGTCTCATATATATCATAATCATTTTACTCCATCGTATACACTACTTCAACATAAGAAGTCTATAAATCTGCCTCATCTAAGTACTTTTAATTTCAATTTGGAAAATACATCAGAAAATATCCAGGATAATATCAAAGTCAAAGAAGCCGCAACAATCCCTTTTAATACTGCAGGCATGTTGGTATAAAGCAAGAAATATTGAATCCATGATGAAAACGCAATATGAAAAATATAAATATTAAATGCATTTCCTGAGAAATTATCAATTACCTTATTAGGTTTATGAACATATTTTGCAAAAAAACCTATTACAGCAAAAGAAATCGGTGCACTACATAGAGTATGTTTGAGAATATAGCCATTCGGCATAGTATCCGTAATTATATAACTTAAAATCCCAATTAATAAAAAGATATACCACAGTTGACTAATTCTTGATTTTTCCGAGAAGATTTCGTCAAGTTTATCATTTTTACCAATTAAAATACCTATTATGAAATAGACAAAATAGTGAAGTAATCTTGTAAACTGAAAACTGGCAAATCCAAGTGGAAACCAAAATATTGGGTGTACAACTAAGTTTAAACTTGCTGAAAGAAGTAATGATAACATAATCAATATACAATATAGGGTAAAAGGACTTTTAAGGGTAATCTTATCTAACCAACTTGGCCTCTTTTTCCTCTTGGAGTAAAATCTATATACTAAGGCAACAATAAGGTTAAAATTGAATAACATCGTTAGAAACCATAAAGGACCTGACATAAAACCAACACTGGCAACACCTCTAAAAAACTCCGTAATTGGGATTGGAGATGTACCATTTACAAATCCACTTTGCAAGGCCGCAGGATAATATGCAAGTACAATTACAGTGGGAATGCCTAGTAAAACTGGTAACATTAATCTTTTTGCCCTTCTCCCAACAAAAGATTTTGTACCATATTTTTTTAAACTCTTATAAACAAAAAAGCCTGATATTAAAAACATCAATGACATGAAGAATTGATCATTCATACCAACAAACAAGTTAAATCCACTCCATTGAGCAGTATCATGTACAGGATTTGTTAAGTTACTGACCGGCAAAACTCCTCCAACCAAGTAACTATCATCAAACACAAAACCAACATTGTAGGCTAGCACTGCATGTTGTATAACAACTAAGACAATTACAAAAGCCTTCATATAATCTATCGATCTATTTTTCATTTCTTACCTCCAAATCTTTATGTAATAAAATTTGATACTAAGTTCATTTGTAGTGGTTTTCTTAAGTAAAAGCCCTCACCAAATTCTACATTTCCTAACATACCATTGAATCTATCATTCAACTCAACATACTTCGCAATATTCTGGGATTTATGGCATCTTACAGCTTTCATTTTTAAATCAGTCACTTCACTGATATCCAATATAACCATCGGTCTTACTGAGTTACTTCTAGGATCTAAACTTGCATACATTACTTTGTTTGGTTCCCAAACCGTATGGTCACCATCTTTTTTCAATCCCGCCACGAAAACAGCTTTATCAACAATGTTTGATACTGCTTTATGATCAGGATGGTAATCATCTGGATGAATTGTAATGATAACTTTAGGTTTCGTTTCAATAAATAAATCAATAAGTGTACTAACCGTTTCCTCACAAAACATCACATTTGAATCAACAAAATCTAATATCCTTAAATAATCTAACCCCATTATACTTGCTGATCTTTGCATCTCAGCTACTCGTACTTCTGGTGAAGCATAACCTCCCGCTTCGCCCTTAGTAAATATTATTACTCCTGTCCTTTTTCTTTCTTGTTTGGCTTTGATTAGCAAGCCACTAACACAGAACTCATCATCAGGATGAGCACCTACAAATAGATAATCTAGCATATTCCCCCCCTTTACTCATTATTAAATAAACACCACTATCACCTCTATATTATGCAATACATATACAGTTGCTAGGCAGGTGATAGCGATACATTGATAGCGCTTTCAAAATGTACAATAATAAAAGCGGAAAATAAGCATTTCTTGAAAGCGCTACCAGAAAAGAGTAACAAAAAAAATCATATATTGTCAACAATAATAATGATACTCTTCAAAAAAAGTATGCATATAAATCATCTAAAAAACGTCTAAAACAGACACTTGCAGGTTTTGAAGGGATATTTATATAAAAAAACAAATTTAACCTCAAAACCCTCCTTGATTTTTTTTGTAGTTTTAAACATAGTAATGAAAAAAGACTGATTATGTTTCTAATCAGTCCTATAGATTTTAGTATTTAGTTTCTATTATAATTATCTAACATTTTGCAAACTTCTTCTATATCCGCCTTAACATTTTCAAGTGAGTTTATCCAGAAATCTTTACTCGAAAGATCCACCCCCATAATCTTACCTACATCCTCTATGGATGCCTTGGTAGTTTGAGCCAACATGTCATCAAACTTATCTAAGAATGCATCAGGATTTTCATTAAACATGCCATAAAGACCCTTAGCATATAAGAAGCCAAATGAATATGGGAAGTTGTAATAGTGTCGATCCAGGTAATAATAATGTGGTTTACTCACCCAAGCATATGGATCTAAGAAGTCTGGATCTACTGCATCTCCATAAGCTTTAAGTTGAGCTTCCTTCATAATCGTTTTTACTCGATCTACAGATAAGGTATTGGCTTTCGCTTCCTTGATCACTTGATCTTCAAACCAGTATCTTGAGATGATGTCTATCATAAGTCTTGTAGCCTTCATAGCATTCATTTCAAGAATATAGAGTTTTTCATCCTCACTGATAGTTGCCATCAAGTGACTACCAATAACCTGCTCGCAGAATGTAGAAGCTGTTTCTGCTAAAGGCATTGGGTAGGTCCAGTCATAAGCTGCATTGTTTTGAATAACAGACCCATGATAAGCATGTCCCAGTTCATGGGCTAAAGTAATCACATTAGAGAAATCACCGTTAAAGTTAAGTGATACTCTAGACTGACCTATATAAGGCAGGTTGTAACAGAATGCGCCACCACGTTTACCAGAACGAGGTTCAAAGTCAACCCATTTGTCATCAAAGGCTGTTCTTGCGACACTACCTAATTTTAGTGAGAACTTGTTAAAAGAATCTAATACTAATGTCTTTGCCTGATCCACAGTGTAGGTTTTGTCAATACCACCAACAGGTGCTGAGAAATTGTATAGTTTTATTTTTTCACCGTCACCTAAGTAAAGCGACTTAGCTTTTAGGTACTTTCTGAAGACCGGCAGATAAGCTTCTATACTCGACATCAAGGCATCTAAAGTTTCTCTAGACATTCTAGAAATAAATAGCATCTCATCTAATACAGATGCAAAGTCTCTGGCCTTAGCCATCATGTTACCCTGTCGCTTGATGTTTGAAAGTGATAGTGCGACTGACTTATCAATGGTTTCAAAAGCTTCTTGAATCGCCTTAAAGGCTTTTTCTCTTACAGACATATCTGCATGAGACAAGTACTTGCTTGCCACAGTAAGTGGCATCACTTGATCTTCACCGTCAATGTTTATAGAAACTGTTAATGATGAAGTTAAAGTCTTTTGCAATTTTCCCCAAGACTCACCTGCTACAAGGTTCATTTGAGCAAATAAGTTTTCCTCTTTTTCAGACATCATATGATGACTTTTTTCAAGTAGCTCTTTAATATGAAACTGACCTGCATCTAGCGATTCTAAATCAACATCAGCTTCTTTTAACCAGTACTTAAAGCGTGTCATAGGTCCTGTTAGGTCTGTCATAACAAGCTCTATGTTTTCAAGTCTCGATTTTGCCTCAGCATCTCCAGCGTTCATGGTTGATCTTAAATAAGGGTATGTTTTTAAACCCTCAGCCAAGACCTTAATCTTTGTAATCAATTCTAAATAGTCACCAATAACTCTATTTACTGGTCCATTTAAATTTTTTGTCATTTGATCAAATGACTCTATCAGTTTTTTTACTTCTTCTATATCTTTATCATACTTTGCATCAAAATCTTGATACAAAGAATCCAATTGCCATCTCATAATTACTCCTGTCCAATTTTGTCATAAACGATGCCCAGTAAAAGTTTCACACCACGCATCATATCCTCTTCGTTCACATCAAACAAATCATTATGATGAGGGGCCTTTAAAGTCGTTCCTAGTGCCATGTAAGAAGTCTTTCCTCCGCAACTTTTAACACGGTTCATCAAGTAAGTCACGTCTTCACTACCTGCCATCATATCTCTGTCTCTGATGGTATGAAATATGTCTAACGCTTCTGCCACCCTTCTGATATCATCCACAAGTTCTTGGTCACTTGATGAGCTTTCTGCACCCCCCATTCTATAAAGGTCATAATCACAATTATGCATCTTAGCTGCAGACTCAACAATATTTAGAGCCATATCTTTGACATAGTCACAAATCTCTGTGGTCGCACCTCTTACTTCAAAGTCAATTTGCGCCCTGTCAGGTACAACATTTCTTCCTGTACCACCTGATATTCTACCTACATTAATTCTGGTAACACCTTCTTGGTGACGAGGTATAGCATAAAGGTTTGTAACAGCTGTACAAGCTGCCAATATGGCATTGTTGCCTAAATTAGGCGCATTGCCTGCATGGCTGGCCTTTCCTTTAAAAACTGCATCAAATTTTTCTGTTGCTAAAAAACCATCTACACCACATGCAAAAGAACCTGATTCACTTGCCGACGTGCCGATATGCATGCCATAGAAGTAGTCTACATCATCCACTATCCCCTTAGTTGCTATAGACTTAGCCCCTCTAACACCTTCTTCTGCCGATTGAAAAATCAACTTAATCTTACCTGAGAAGTCATCTTTTAAGTCCATTATAGCTTTTGCAAAACCAAGGCCCATGGCTGTATGACAGTCATGACCACAAGCGTGCATGACATGGTCATTTACTGAAGAAAAGCCCTCGACTAAAGGCAAGTGCTTTTCATCATGAGACTCATTACAATCAACAGCGTCCATATCAAAGCGAAAAGCCAGTGTAGGTCCTTGACCTAAATCCAGATCAGCTATTAAAGATGTATAGCCGCCCTTCATATAAGACATAAAGTCTTTATCGCCACCTTGGTCTAAGGCGCGTCTATAGTGACTTTCAAGTATCTCATCAGACGGAAGTCCCATTCGGTCTAAAGGTTTGACTACATCAGGACCAAGTGTTAACTTGTAGCCCATATCTTTCAGTTGTCTAGCAACCAATGAAGCCGTTCTAAACTCAGTCCAAGCAGACTCGGGATACTTATGAAAGTCTCTTCTATTTGAAATAATGTCTGACGATATCTTATCGACAGCATTCTTTATCTTTTTAATCATACACACATCCTATACACGGTATTTTAAGAACCACTTGTTCATTTCATCCAACCATACTTTTCTAACTTGTGGATTACCAACCATCATAGCATTATGACTAGAATCATTTAAAATTAATAGTTTAGAATCGACACCATGATACTTAAGGGCTAAAAACATCTGCTGTGATTCTATTAAGCCACATCTTCTGTCCTTTTCACCATGAACAAATAAAGTAGGCGTCTTAACTTTGTCAGCATACTTAAGTGGTGATCTGTCCCACATTAAATCCGGATCTGTCCAAGGCGTTCCTGGCATTTGATCTGTATTGTAATAATAGCCGATATCTGTGGAGGTAATCTTAGAAAACCAGTTTGAAATAGACCTTTGAGAAACAGCTGCATTAAACCTATGCGTATGACCAATCATCCAGTTGGTCATAAAACCACCATAAGAGCCACCTGTTACAAACACATTCTTTTTATCTATAGGATATTTTTCTAAACAAACATCTGTAAACTTCATAAAGATGTCATAATCTAGTTTTCCCAGTTCACCAGTTATATTAGAAAAATCATTGCCTCTACCACATGAACCAACTGGATTTGTGAAAAAGACGAAATAACCTTGACTGGCCATATACTGCATTTGATGCATAAAGTTTCTGCCATAAATGCCTTTAGGACCACCGTGCATCATCAAAATGCCAGGATATTCTTTGTCCTCTTCATAGCCATATGGCATTAAAATCATACCATGCATTTCAGTCTTATTATGTTCAAAGTAGAACTCTTCCATAGGTGCTATGTATCTATCAGTATAAAAGTCCTCGTTGACTGATGTCAATCTATCTTGCTTACCGTCTTTAATCAAGTAGACTTCTTGTAACTTGTTTTTCATAGCAGAAACAATGACGAAACCACCATCTATAAGATCAAAACAAGTCACAGTGCCCAGTTCTTTTAAAATATCCATTTCTGAAAGACCCATGGTCACAATAGATGATTCCACACCATCAGCCGATAAGAAATAATAAGCATCATCAGAAACAAGACTTGTATACCCCCCACCTTTTTTAGTATCAGAGTTGATACCAGATGCATATCCATTGTCAAAGAAGTGAATCATAGTCGCTTCTGAGCCATCTAACTTAAAGAAACATGGATTTTCCTTAACACCATACTTTTTCATGTCTGTCCCCATAAAGACCAAATCCCGACCTATGTAGGCCGCACCTGATACAGCATAATGACCTTGTTCTAACTTACATTCTAGGACATCTTGTATTGGGTCATAAACAAGTATTTCTCTTGTTGCCACATTTTTGTCTATAAAGGTAGATGATACGATCACCACTTTATCTTTTTGTATTTTATATGAGTATACTTCTGTTAATGGATCTGTAATGGCTTTATTTGAACCATCTTTTATAGAATGAACATACAATCTTTTCCTCTTCTTATTAGAATAACCAAAGCCGTCTAACCAAAATGGAATTTCGTCTATCACTCTGTAAACATCACCATCTTTTGATTGGTTAGTATCAAAAATATTCAAATAGTAGATCAAACCATTACCATCATATGTAATACTACTAGCACCCTTTGGTAGTTCAGCTAACAATTCTTTGTCTTCCCCTACCAGGCATAGATACACACTCTTGTCGTCACTTTCCATCACAACAGGCATATCCTTATACCAAAAAGCCATACTTGTTTTATTCGTATCTGTAACTTGAGTAAGTGCCTTAGATTCTAAGTCTAATAAGTAAACATCACTGTGATACTTATTGTCCTCAATACATGCATGATTAAGTGTAAATGCTAGTGTTTCCTGAGAATTTGATACCATTAAATCTGATATGGATTTATAGTTTTCAAAATCATCATTTGTGATTTTCTTCATCATAACGTCGTATAATTATCAAGAAATAATTACACTTTCCTCCTTTAGATTAATGAAATTAGTGCCCCGAAATAAATTTCTAAAAAAATAGTTCACAACGAACCACATCCCCTTATTATAGTAACATAAGTTTTTATGTGCGTGAACCAAATCCAGTAAAGATAAGTATTTTCTTATAAGCAAAAAATCACCAACATTCACTGGTGATTAACATTTCAAAGATAAAGTTTTTTAACATACAAGGAATAAATATAAGATAATCATCTCCCATAGTAATATTTTGATTCACTCAACTATTAACCTGTATTTCTCAGGTATATCTAAATCTGCATTCAAAAGCTCCATTAATCTTCTTGCAGAACCATTAGGTTTATTGGTCCCTTTCTCCCAAGCTTCAACAGTTTTAGCAGATACACCTAATAAACTTGCAAATGCAATTTGTGTTAAAGATAGCTGAGTTCGCAAATCCTTAATTTCGAACTTAGTGTAGTCTTTTAGGGGGCAACACTTATCTTATTTTTCTACCAATGTTCTCACCGTTACTGATTTGCATCGCCTCTTCAAGACCATCTGCTATACTCTTATAATCCATTATAAACTCCTTCTAAAAATAAACCTTCTTAGCTGTAATATCATGTTTGAGTGCTAGTGGCCTTAAAGTACTATGTCTCAGACTTAAGTAACAGAACTCTAGCTCCTTTATATTACACTTCTTTATAAAATTATTGCAACTAATGTTAAATGTTAAACTTAAATGGCTAAAATCTTATCAAATCAAATGCATACGAGTATGAAATTTTCTCTTTCAGTTCAGTCTCCATCCAAGCTTTTTCCTTATGTGATAAATCAGAAATATCTTTAACTCTCAAATCCTTAAATGAATCAATCACTAGATTTATGATTTCTAGTTCTTTTTCATTAAAACACGCTGAATCTATCTCAGTTAAGTTCAAAATAGATTTTCGTCTAAAATCACCATCTTCTTCTTCATGTGTTTCTACATATCTATTGGACACTACTAGTGAATCATACATTCGTTCTTTTACAACTGGTCCATATTTTTCTTTTATATATACAATCCCAGTCAATGATTTGGTATATTTCTTAAAATAGGCAAAATCGATATACCATAAGTACTTGTTCACACTTGTGATAGTTAAATTAACTCTTTTAGACAAATAGCCAATCAAACATTCAGTCTTATCATAATCAAATGATTTAAATCCATTATATTCTGATGGCTTTTCAATGATCATACTGTCAATGACTTGTTTCATTAGATTATATTTAGTAATCCCATGACTATTAGCCTCAATTTTTTTATAAGTCTTCTCTTTAATACGTCCTGCTTCATATGCCTTTTTACTTTGAGCTAGAAATACTTCTTCATTATTAAATACATGACGTAATAATTGGCTATTAGACTTGCTAGGCAAAGAACCATTTTCATATCGGTTAATAGTCATTTTACCCAAATCGAGTATGCAAGTTAACTCTCTTTGTGACAATCCATGCTTTTGTCTGAACTCTACAATCTCTTGCCCACTTATCAAATCACATACGTCTCTATATTTCTTATAGATTTTGCTAAGATTATCTTTCTCAAGTTCCTTATCAACTAACTCATTACCACACTCAATACAAAATGCAATTTGTTCCTCAACATTAACCTCTACACCTTTAAACATCCTTAGCATATTTTTTTTTATTACGATTTCTCTGTCTTCTTTACAATTATCACAATATAACATATTCATCTCATCAACTTCCTTAACATTCAATTCGTTTCAATTTTAACTTCAGTTTAAAGATGATTTTTCTCATCTTCATGAAAAGAAATTATAATCATATCTTCAGGAGGACAATAATTAATTTTAATGTAAATCCGTATGCCATTATATAGATATTTAAACTTACAAATATCGCCTCTATTTCTGTCACGGTCCTCTTCTGGGCCACCAATGTAGTTTTCAAAACTTAAGTCAAAGAATACCTCAGAGATGGTTTCAAACGTCAAACTATAGTCTCTTAAAAATCCAATATTCTTATACCGTTTTACTATTTAATACCGTTCTTCGGCAATTGCCTTCTTAAACTCAACTAAATACTTATTAATTAGTTTGATTTTGACTTCGTTCATTCTTAGTCCCCTCTTTATTTAATCATAACACTAAACAAACATTTCCGCCATCTTTTGATGGCATTATTAAGAATTTATTTAAATACAGTTAGATCAAGGTAAGCTTTAACAAGAAAACCCAACAGTACGAACCATTGGGCTGAAAAATTAGAGTTTAATTGTTTAACCTACAGCACATGATGCTTAAGGATTATTTTATCTTGACTTTGTTTCCAGTAGTCAGGCAAATCACCAAGCTTCTTGACCAAGTCTGGATCAAATTGACTGCCTGAATTTTTATATACCTCCTCTAAAGCATGATCCCAAGTCATAGCAGATCTATAAGGTCTAGCAGTTGTCATAGCATCTAAAGAATCACAAATGCTTATAATGCGTGATGCTAATGGAATCTCATTTCCTTTCAAACCAATAGGATAGCCTTTACCATCAAAACGTTCATGATGATAAAGGACAACTTCTGCAATATCAGAAAGACTGGCTGATTTTTTTAGTACATTGTAACCTGTTCTAGGATGTTCTCTTATCATAAGCCACTCTTCATCTGTTAATGGTTCGTGCTTGTTTAAAACACCGTCTGGTATGCCTACTTTGCCTATATCGTGTAAATGGGCTGCCAAGTGAATGATTTCATAGGCCTCATTAGAGACACCTAGCTCTTTTGCAAAATCGCAAGCCATATCTGCTACCCTAGTTGAATGACCTTTTGTATATGAATCTTTGACTTCAAGCAGTTCAACTAAACAATCCATTATCTCATGTAAATATATATGATTCATCTTATTCTCCTTATGTAATATTACAATACACACTATACAGAGAATGATTTTCATTGTCAATTAAGTTTTTATAAAATAGTATTATGTTAAATTATCTAAATATAAAAACCACTTGCACCCAGTGGTTATCTTTATTACTTACAAATTATTTATTGAATGGCAATGAATCATCATGAATGAAATAATATTTCAACATCTTTTTTTGACTTCAACATTAACTCAATCCCAAGTGCGTCACATATCTTTAGTATCGCTGTTAACGATGGAATCAGTTTTGCTCGTACATATTATAATTCAATGTATTCTACATTTTCTAAGGAAAGACTGCTTACGTTCCTGGAACTGACATATCTACATATAGTTTTGACAATATGGTATATATGCCATACAATTAAGTTAATAGAAGGAAAATAGGAGTTATTATGTTTGATGTAGTTTTCTATGAAACAAGAAATGGCAAATGTCTTGTTAAAGAATTTCTTAATCTTTCCGATGCAAAATTGAGAGCAAAACTGGTTGGAATTCTAGAAATATTAGGAGAAAAATGTAACTTATTAAGAGAAGCATATAGCAAGTTCATTGACGATGGTATATTTGAAGTAAGAGGGAAAGTTGGTAACGATATCTCAAGAATTCTTTTTTTTTTCTATTATGACGGTCAAATTGTTTTAACCAACGGTTTCGTGAAGAAGACACAAAAGATTCCAACTAAAGAGTTAAAGCTTGCTAAGAAATACCGAAAAGATTTTATAGAAAGGCAAGGCGAAGAGCTATGAAAACATTAAAGAAATATAAGTCTGAGCAAATGAAAGATGATCAGTTTCGTAAAGAATATGAAAATCTACAGCCTGAGTTTGATATTATTAAGGCAATTGTTGATGCTAGAAATACACAACACTTGACTCAAGCAGAATTGGCAAAACGTACGGGTATCAATCAAGCAGATATAAGCAAAATTGAAAACGGCACACGGAATCCTAGCTTGGACATGCTAAAAAGATTAGCTGAAGGTATGAATATGCGTTTAGAATTAAAGTTCATTCCTAAATAGCTAGAAGATATAACTATCAATAAACATATATTTATCCCATATAATAATATTTCTAAAAAATACATTTACAAACATATAACCACCAGATATTCTGGTGGTTATTTCTTACTTCTTAGATTTTGATTTTGAGTACACATCAAATGCAACTGCCAGCAGTAATACTAGACCTTTTACAATTGATTGCCAGAAGATATTGATACCCATAATTGACATACCATTGTTTAATATACCCATGATCAAACCACCAATGATAGCTCCAATAATTGTACCAACGCCACCTGTTGCAGAAGCACCACCTATGAAACATGCTGCTATGGCATCAAGTTCAAAGCCTACACCCGCTACTGGAGAAGAGGAATTTAGACGACCTGCAAATACAATACCTGCTACTGCTGCCATAAGTCCCATGTTTACATAAGCACCAAATAAGATTTTCTTTGTCTTCACACCAGAAAGTGCTGCTGTTTTAGCATTACCACCCATAGCATAAATATGTCTGCCTACAACTGTTTTTTTAGTGATAAATGTATAAATTGAGATCAAGGCAATTAAGATAACAACAATGTATGGTAAACCTTCAGCGAGAGCTAACCAAAACATAAAGACATTGATGACTAAGAAGATAGAGATAACTTCAATCAAATGAGCTCTGTATGATGGTACATGGAAGTTATTCTTTATTTTATTCTTTCTATCTAGTCTCTTAACAACAAGGTATAAAAGAGATGCTGCTATACCAATAAACAAAGTTGTTAAGTGTAAATTTGTACCGCCAAAGAAATCAGGTAGTGTACCAGATGCGATTGTTATATAAGCATCAGGTAATGCGATAGTCTGTCCATTTAATATCAAGTTATTGATACCTCTAAAAACAAGCATACCTGCCAGTGTCACTATGAAGGACGGTATGTTAACATAGGCAATCCAAAAGCCCTGCCACATGCCAGCTAATACACCACATAGTAGTGATAAGATAATAGAGACACCTACCGGTAAACCTAGAACCACACTAAAGAGTGCAGATGTTGCACTTACAAAGGCTACCACTGAACCAACAGACAAGTCTATGTTGCCGCCTGTTAAGATACAGATAAGCATACCAACAGCTAAGATCAAAACATAAGAGTTTTGCATGATGATTCTTTGTACATTGATTGGCTTAAGTAAGATACCGCCTGATGTTATTTGAAAAAAGAGCATGATAGCCAGTAAAGCAACTAACATGGCATACTGCCTCATATTGTGTTTGATGATACTTTTAATATTTTCCATTCTTCACCTCTAATACTTCCCTGTACTCTGAATAATACAAGACATGATAGACTCCTGCGTTGCCTGACTTCTATCCATTTCACCGACCATCTGACCTTCATTCATAACATAGACCCTGTCACATATGCCTAGTATTTCTGGCAACTCAGATGATATGACAATGATAGACTTACCTTGTTCTGCCAGTTCATTGATAATAGCATATATCTCATACTTAGCCCCAACATCAATACCTCTTGTAGGCTCATCTAAAATCAAGATATCAGGCTCAGAAAACAACCACTTAGCAAGTACAACCTTTTGCTGGTTGCCCCCTGATAAGTTCCCAGTCGCCTGAAAAATACTCGATGATTTGATTCTAAGTTTTTCTCTAAAGTTCTTGGCATGTTCTAGCTCTAAGTCTGTATTAACAATACCTCTTTTAGAGATTTTCCATAGGTCCGACAGAGAAATATTTTTTCTAATGTCATCAGATAAAATAAGGCCTGCCCCTTTTCTATCTTCAGTCAAGTAGGCGATTCCATGTGAGATGGCTTCTACAACATCTCTGCATTCAATTTTTCTACCATCTTTAAAAATCTCACCAGATATATTTTTACCATATGACTTACCAAAGATAGACATGGCAAGTTCTGTTCTACCAGCTCCCATTAGACCTGAAATACCAAGTATTTCTCCTTTTTTCACATTGAAGTTTACCCCTTTAATGCGCTGTCTTTCTTCGTCTAAGGGATCGTAAACAACCCAATCTCTGACCTCAAAGTTGATGTCTCCTATTTCAGCATCACGTTTAGGGTAACGTTCTAACAAGTCTCTACCAACCATACCTTTGATGATTCTATCTTCAGTGATTTCATCTTTTCCCTTGGTCATAGTCTCAATGGTTGACCCATCACGAATGACTGTAATCTGGTCAGAAATTTTAGTGATCTCATTGAGCTTATGAGAAATGATGATACAGGTTAAGCCCTGCTTTTTATTCAAATCTATAAGAAGGTTTAAGAGCTTATCTGAATCCTCATCATTAAGGGCTGCTGTTGGTTCGTCTAGAATTAAGAGCTTACAGTTTTTAGCTAAAGCCTTTGCAATTTCAACAAGTTGCTGGTGACCAACACCGATGTCTTTGATCAAGAGATTTCTATCGAGATTAATGCCGACTTTGTCCATCAGTTCTTGAGCTTTTTTACTTGTAACATTCCAGTTTATAATGCCGTGCGACTGTTGTTCATTACCAAGAAATATGTTTTCTGCAATGGATAAATAAGGACTTAAAGCCAGCTCCTGATGTATAATTGCGATTCCTTGATTTTCAGAATCCTTGATATCCTTAAAAGAACAAACCTGTCCATTATAAACGATGTCTCCTGTATATTCTCCGTATGGATAAATACCACTTAAGACCTTCATGAGTGTCGACTTACCTGCCCCATTTTCACCCACTAAGGCGTGTATTTCTCCATGATTTACTTTTAAATTTACTTGATCCAAAGCCTTCACGCCTGGGAATTCTTTGGTGATGTCTCGCATTTCAAGTATATAATCAGACATAAATACTTCCTTTCAAATAATGTGCTGTAATTTTCATTACAGCACATAAATCTTATTGAATCTGATCTGCAGTGTAGTAACCTGAATCAATCAATAGTTCTTTGTAGTTGTCCTTGTCAGCAAATACCGGCTCACATAAGTATGATGGTACAACCTTAACACCATTGTTGTAAGTTTCAGTATCATTTACTGGTACTGTTTCACCAGCCATGATTGCTGATACCATAGATACTACTTGATCTGCTAAAGTTCTAGTATCTTTGAATATTGACATAGACTGCTCACCTGCAATTAACATCTTAACATTTGTTGTATCACAGTCTTGACCTGTTAATACTGGGAACGGCTTATCAGCTGAACCATAACCTGCAGCCTTTAATGAAGCCACAATACCTTGAGCAAGTGAATCATTTGGTGATAAGACAACATCTACATTTTTATCTGCATAGAATGCTGTTAAAAGGTTATCCATTCTTGCTTGAGCGCCTTCTGATTTCCAACCTTGAATAGCAATTTGCTCCATATCTACTTGATTTGAGTTAATGATTAACTGACCATTATCGATATAAGGCTGTAAGGTATCCATAGCACCTGAGTTAAAGAAATAAGCATTGTTATCATCAGGAGATCCACCGAATACTTCCATGTTGAAAGGACCAGCACCTGATTCTAAACCTAAGTCTTTGATGATGTATTCACCTTGAATTTGACCTACTAAGTAGTTATCAAATGTTGCATAGAAATCTACGTTTTCAGAGTCTCTGATCAAACGGTCATAAGCGATGATTTTGATATCTTCTTTAGCAGCCTGTGCTAGAGCACCCTTTAAAGCTGTACCGTCTATTGAAGCTACAACGATAACTTTACAACCTTTAGTAATCATATTTTCAATTTGAGATACTTGTTGGTCTATTTTGTTATCTGCATATTCTAATACAACTTCATAACCTGCTTCTTCAAGTTTTGCCTTCATATTAGCCCCGTCTTGATTCCATCTCTGTAATGATTTTGTAGGCATTGCCACACCAATCATTTTTGAATCAGAGCTTGAACAGCCTGTTAAAGCAAATGATAACAAGAGTACAACTACCAGTAAAAGTGATACAAGTTTTTTCATGTTTTCTTCCCTCCATTAATATGTATTATCTACATTTAAGATGTTATCGGAAAACGTTATCATAAAAAATAGACTATCTTACGATGACCTTCACTATTTAGCAGACTTTTTAAACACAAATAAAAAAGTAGCATTATCTTAAGATAAAATAATGCTACTCAACATTTCTATAGATGTCTTCTTCAGAATGAAAAAGATCTTTTATAACGGTTTCACGCATATTGTCCTTGTTAACAGCTATGACAGGAAACTTGATATAAGGTACACCTTGAATGGATTCCGATGTTGACAACTCCTTGTTAGTAAGAAGTTTTTCCATGACCTCAATGGCTCCCTCCGCCAATTGATTGATAGGCTTGTAAACGGTCATCAGTTGTTTGCCTTCTACAATTCTTTGACAGGCGCTGATTTCAGCATCATGACCAACTAGAGGAATTTCTCCTACTAGGCCATGTTCAGCAAGGGCTGATGTTATGCCTTCAGCTAGTAGATCATTAGCTCCTATAATAGCATCTATTTGATGGCCTTCTTCTAAGAGCTGATTGATCCTTTCATAAGCATGTTCTTCTTTCCAAGCATCTGCCCATGATTCATCTAAAATGACGATATCTCCCGACTCAACAGGCTGATTTAAGATCTTATAAAAGCCTGTATTAAACATGTAGGAGTTAGAATCCTGGGGTGCACCATTGATGATGACATAGTTGCCCTTTGGTACCTCTTTTAAAAGTGCGCTTGCCATATACTCTCCTACTAGGACATTGTCAAAGGATACATAAACATCAACTGCCTCATGCTCTATGAGTCTGTCATAGGCTATGATGACAACATTCTTTTTATTGGCATAGTCTAAAGAATCATCTAAGGCATCCTTGTCGCTGGCTATTACTAAAATAGCTTTGGCACCGGCATCCACAAGCTGCTTGATTTGATCATTCTGTATATTAGGATCTTCAAAACAGTTGGTCACTTGAACATCATAGTCTAAGGCTTCTGCACTGGCCTTTAAGATGTTGACGTCTTTTTTCCACCGCTCTATAACCAATGAATCCACACTGATACCGATCATCGATCGGTCAGAAACCACTTCTTGAGAAGTTGGATTAGCATCTTTACAAGATACAAGTGTTAAAGCTATTATCAAACACACAATTAGAAATTTCTTCATATTTACTCCTGGAACTCTTTTGGTGATACCCCTACAACCTTTTTAAATATTCTAGAAAAGTAATTTGGATCGTTATAACCGACTGAATATGCGATACTTTTAATGCTATCTTTTTTCTCTTTCAGCATGACTTTAGCCAAGTTAATTCTATAGTTTGTAATATAATCAGAAAAGTTGATGCCCAGTTCATCTTTAAAGATCTTAGAAAAGTAGTGTGGTGATATGTTTACATAAGCAGCCACATCTTTTAAACGAATATCTTCTTTATAGTTGGACTCAATGTAAGCTACCGCTTCTAAGATATCATTAGAAGCCTTGATGACCTTCTCCATATTTAAGAGTTCATTGATCTTTAAAGCCTTGTCACAGACATAATGCTTCATTTCAATGATATCTTTGTTTTGATCAAAATAAGAAACACTGACCCGGTCTGACAAATCATTACGATGCACCATCATATTGAGTAGTACCATAAGCTCCATCAAAACTTGTCTGATGATGTTCTCTTGGTCGCCATAGGCATTAAAGAGATTCCTATAAAACCCTTCAATGGCCTTTTTAACCTCATCCATAGCATTTTCTTCAACAAGTTCAACGAGTTTTAATTGGTCTGACTTGATTTGAGAAAGCGACAGACGCTTATCTTTAGAGACCTTCATCATATCCTCGATATGACCAACCTCATGGTCCACTTGATTGATGACCCTTCTGGCTTCAAAGTAAGAAGAACGTATATCAGATATCTCATACCTAGACCCGATTCCGATTTTCAGATCACATTTCAAAAGGGTCTTGATGGATCTAGAAATTGAATCAGCAAGATCAATGGCCTTGAGTCTGGCCTTATAGATGTCCCAATCAGAATTGTCTTTGACAATGATGATCAAACGGTTCATCATAACAGGTCCTACAATGGCTTGACACTTGTACTTGATGATGTTTCTAATGGACTGGTTCATGGTATGACTTTTTTCAAGCATGACTTCATCAAAGTCAATAAGCTCGACGATCATAACATAACCTTCATAGTCGTCAAAAGAAAAGGCTTCTTGAAAGTACTTATTGCCCTTTAGTGGGTCTATGTCTAAAAGCATGGAATAGATAAAACCAGACTCCAAAGCAGGTCCCATATTATCCAGTTTCTCTTGTAGCGTCACCCTAAGTTCCTTGTTTCTCTTGTCCTTGTTGACTTCAGCAATAACAGAGTCAATGACAGAAAAAAGATTCTGTTCTTCTATGGGTTTGGTGATGTAATCAGATACACCCATCTTCAAAGCTTCCTTGGCATATTCAAACTGCTCGTAAGCAGATATAATGACAAACTTAACGGACTTGTTCATTTCAAGAATCTGTCTGATCGATTCTATACCATTAAGACCTGGCATTTGTATGTCCATTAAAACAATATCAGGATGGTAATCTTCGAAGTTTGAAATGGCGTCACGACCATTTCTAGCCATACAAACCACTTTCAATCGGTCTTTGTAATGGTTTTCTAAAGAAAACTTGATGCCTTCTCTCACTATCTGTTCATCATCTACAATCATTACTTTATACATGGTCATCTCCATAAGGTAAAATCAAGGTTACTTGCGTGCCTTGTCCTAAGTCACTGTCAATTATTAATTGGTGGTCTGAATAGAAGAGGTCCAGCCTCTTATCTAGATTTTTAAGACCTATGCCAGTAGACTGAGTATTTTTAGACATACCGACACCATCATCTGAAATGATGATCTTTACATCCACTATATCATAAATGACTTTAACAGTCAGATGGCCCTTGTCTTCTTTTTTTGAAAGACCGTGCATGTAGGCATTCTCTACAATTGGCTGTAAAATAAGCGGCGGCATAGAAAGATCTAAACAGGCTTCATCCACTTCAAAGTCATATTCAATCATATCTCCAAAGCGGACGCTTAAGAGTTCTAAATAATCTCTGATGTTGTTAATTTCATCTTTTAAGCTCACGCGGGTATTAAGTTCTTTTACATTGTATCTAAACAACCTGGCCATCGACTCTAAAAACATCATGGTCCTAGGTGACTCTTCCATCTTAGACAGTTGAACGGCTGCATTTACCGTATTAAAAAGAAAATGAGGATTCATCTGAGACTGCAAAGCATACATACGAGACTGTTCTAATAAGTTTTGCATCTTTAGATTTTCTAGTTCCTGGTCTTTTAGCTTGGCTTCCGTTTCTGCTTTTTCTTTTAAGTCATCAAAGTGACTCTGTACAGACTTTTTCATCCTGTTAAAGGCTTCAGCCAATATCTCAAGTTCATCTAAACCCTTTACATGAACATCCTCCATATGGTACTGGCCCTTTGACATGGCATCTGCTGACTGAGACAAGTAGCCTATTGGATTGGTGATGTTTTGAGTCGTCCTATAAATCACTAGAAAAGATAGCATCAAAAGATCTATGATCAAAAAAACATGATAAAAGTTAGCCTTCGAAACCTGACTTTTCATAAATGAGTACTGGCTGGCGTTGTTGCCAAGTTGTCTTAAATTAAGCTCTTGTATGTAGTTAGAAATATAGCCCTTAACCAAAGAGACTTCTGAATAAGCATCATTGTATGATGAAACATCAGACTTTCTTTTAAAGTCTACCGCTTGGTCACCATGTCTTATCAAATCATTGACCATGGCAGTGATGTCTAATATCATTAGGTCTTCTTCAGAATAATGGACAATGGTCTTGTTTAAGTCAGAGGTCATAACCTGTACTTCTTCAGCGTGTTTCATATACTGGTTCAGATGGTCAGAGTTCTTTGTTGATAAATACTTTAGAAGCTCATCGTCTAGTAAGTCTAGTTTGATAGAAACATCCTTAAGCATGATATTTCTTTTAAACATATCATCTACCTGGGCCTGATAAGAAGAAGACGCACCAAATGAAAACAAACCAATGGCAAGCATCATAATGATAAAGAGGATGTAGTTGGAAAAGAGTCTTGATTTAATGGTTTTACTTTTCATAAATCTCCTTTTCCATGTTGTCGTTTGTTATAAGCTCTACTGGTGTATTTTGATAAGAAGGTACCAAGTTGCCTTCATTAAAATCGTATAAGTTCTTCAGGGCCATATAGCCCATCTCCTTCATATCTGGTACGACCGTTCCTAAGATGACATCCCTAGAAACAAAGTCCATGATGGTTTCATCATCACCAAAGGCAACCACTTGAATATCATCAAGCTTATTGGCATCCTTAAGCGCTTGAATAACACCAATGGATTCTTCACTGGAATTGCATACCATAGAAACGATATCATCATACTTAAAAAGCAACTGCTTGGTAACGTCCTCTGCATCTAAAATAACCTGAGCATCTGTCCCCAGTGCCTCTACCCTTACAAGGAAGTCATTCTTTAAATGACTGTTAATAGCAGACGCCTGATCACCGCTAGCATTAAAGATGATAACTGTACCAGAAGATTTAAGTTCGTTTTTAAGCTTAAGACCAATCTTTTGTCCTATCTCATATTGGTTTAAAGTAATAAAAGACAGTCTTTCAGATTCAGGTAATGATTTTTCAAGTGTCACCACAGGTAAGTCCATAGAAGACGCCCTTTCAATCAAATCTTCAAAGCGACTATCAGAAACAGCCTCTACAATAACACCATCCACACCTGAACGAAGAGCAATGTCTAACTGCTGGATAATCTTTTCATCCTTATCAGGTCCTGAAAAGACCCAAAATTCAAAGGCTGTTTTAGACTCTAGAGCAAAAGCCTCAAGCCCTGCCCTGATATCAGTTACATGTGATGCATCTGTACCATCTACAATAATCATGGTCCTGTACTTAGGCTTTTCATCCCACTTAAAATCATCATTCTCTACTTGTATGCTCGAATAAGATGTAACAGTCATAACACCTGAAAATACAAGTAAAATCAACAATATGCCCGTTAAAATATATATCAATGTTCTTTTCATAAACCCTCACTTTTTAAAACACCTTTAAAAAGGCCTACTTATATGATAAAACCTTTTTTAGATTTATGCAAATCAAAACTCCTATAACCATTTCAAAGTCATAGGAGCTCTATTAAACTAACCATATCTCTACTCATAAAGGTATTGCATTTTTCTTTATGTTTCTACCTATTTCATTGTATTTCAATCCATCTTCAGATAAAACATCAACTTTAACATCAAGTAATTCCTCAAGTTGTAATTTTATCTCTACTAAATCAAACAAGGAAGCATCATCATTAAACTTGATCAAAAAGTCAACATCGCTTTTTAGATTACTATTTCCATCGACAGTTGATCCGAATACACTAACATATAAGCCATTATTCTGGTTAACAATTTCTAGAATATCATTTTTCTTGGAAAGAAGTTCTTGTAAAAGCATCAGTCTTACTCCTCGGCTTTATAAGTATTCATCAGCTTCCTGATTATAATCCAAGAATTAGATAAATAGCTCCATCAATATTATAATCTAATTTCAAGTAACTAAATATAAAATGCTTCTTGTTCCAGTCTAACATGATTTTCAAGCATATAATCTATCACGTCTGAAAAACATGTATTAAAATTTGAAGCCTTGTAACTTCTCAACTGCTTTTCATAGGACTTACTAAAATCTAATGTATAGTCTAACTTAGACATCAGACTTTCAACATCCATCTTATAAGGTTTCACCTTAATAAACTTAGACAGATAGTCATAGATTCTAAAACCGCCTAAATCAATGTCTCCAAAGTGATAAGCATCTACCTTGTCTACATCTAAGAGTTTGAGAAACTGACGTGTACTTTTACCAAAGAAACCACCTAAATAAATAACCAACTCGTCATCGTCCGATGTTTTTATATACTCATAATAAACAGCTTTGTTTTCAATCGTCATTAGTTTCTTGGCATCTACTTTCATCCATTCAATATGTTTGATGGTTTCACGGTTAATAGATGTACCATACTTAAATACGCTTAAATCTATCTCATGATCTAGTTTCATTCTCAGAGGACCTTTTATGAAAAGTTCTGTTGGATTCTTTACAATACCTATAGACTCAAGAAGTTCTTCATCTTCAACTTGTAGGTCTGAGTAAGCCTTTAAGATAGAAACAGCCTTCGATCTTACATGTTTTTCAAAGTATTTAGAATCAGAATAATACTTTAGACTGTACATACGCTCAGTAATCTCGTCAATTTCATCAAGACTCTTAATAAAGATAATCATGTCATTTCTTATCATTTTATCATCAGGCCAAAGTCTATGAAACCTACCAGTATTTAAACACTCTTTGATATCACTAATCAAAATGTCTTTATATTGCCACTTACAGGCTTCTAAAACCAGTAAATCATCACTGGCTTGATCAAGCCTTGTATGTTTAGATTCATATTTATACATTTTGTAGATTTCATCTAAACAATCAATATTAAGAATAAGTTTTTCTAAGATATTGTTTTTTTCATACTTCTGCCACTGAACACTTATAAAGTGTTTAGCCTGTAAGTTATAGACTGCTTCATGAATCTGATGCTTTTTATCATAGGAATCATTGTAACCCTTAATCTCACTGGCCTTAATTGTAATGGCACGATTAGACGGTCCAGAAAAAGCCTTTGATTTCTCATATTTAGCTATTAGTTTTAATATCAGTTCTTTTTCTAATGTCATTGTATACTATCCTTTACAATATCGTATTCTCTAATAGCAGCCATATGATCACTTCTAAGCACACACAATGTTTTATCTGCATGTGGTGCAATATTGGCGATTTTTTCTGTCGGCGCAGAGATTAAGGCTTGGAAATTCATTTCTCTAAGTAACTTAAGAGACTCTTCAATACGCTCATGGTCCATCTTAGAAAATGCCTCATCAAAAATAATCATACGCATGGTATTGTTGTTTCTTGGATGATGAATACGGTATATCTTAGAAAAAGATGCCAATACCGATATATAAAATGGTGTTTGCGTTTCTCCACCTGATTTTTTAGATATCATTTTAGACAAGTGTTGTTCTTCTCCTAGTGCATTGGTAACAACCAAATCAAAGTCTAAGTAAGTTCTGTAATCTGTATACTTTAAAATATTCTTTTCCATCTCTTCTCTTTCATCAAGAGACAAACCACCCTCACCTACATCAACAATCTGTTTAAAGAGTTCATCAATAACATCTTTGTATTTCATTTGAAAATCATGACTAAATAAAGAATAACCTTCCATCAATGTTTTATCCATGATCATATCATAGTACTTTCTGTAATAGGCATTTGGCTTAATAGAAAACTTATACTTGTCCTTACCAAACTTCGGATTCTTTAAAACGGTATTTAGCTCTTTGATCTGTCCAGTCACATCATCAATGTTAGACTTGAGTTTAGAGATAAAGTCATCTTGGAATTCCTGCATGGCTTTTTCTTTAGCAGAATCTATTTGCTTCTTGAAAGAAGGCAGTTCTGTATCTTTAAGCTTATTTAAGAATGCTGTGTATTCATCGTTGTTTTCAGCAAATGGACCAAAGTCCCTAAGATAGTCTTTGTCAAAACTTGATCTAGCTATATGAAGATCTGACTCTAGCTCATGTACTTTATTAATGGAACCACTTAACATCCTAGAAAAGTTTTCTATGATTTTTCTTGCATATAAAAGACGGTCAAGTTCCTGATCAAATCTTTTAAGGCCTGTATTTTCAATGTAATCTGCATCATAAGAATCATAAACCTTTTGACTTGATATATGAGTTTGATTTTCAAGCCTAGGCAGTTCATGAGTATTTAATCTTTCCAGTTCATGTTTATCGGCAATATTTTTGCCATCTAAACTTCTGATTTCCTTGTCTATAATGCCGCGTTTTAACTGTAAGTCTTGGATCTCATTTTGTAATAGTAGAATGGATGACATATCAATCTTTGAAAGCTTATCTTCTAAGTCTTTAATCGCTTGACTTAACTCACCTATGGTATCTAAATCGAAACTCGACTTATCAAAGTCTTCAATTAACTCATCATCGATGACTTTCAGATTCACCATTTTGCCAAGATAAGATAAATCTTCTTTTGCACTAGAATAAACTTCTTGAAGGTCTTTCAAGGCTTCTTGTCTAAGTTCCAATTGATTTTTAACAGCCTGTCTACCAATGTATGGCACCTTGTATGAAGATGGATTGAGCTGTCTTGCAACATAGTTTTTATAAAGCATACATGTATCTGTAATTGATATTTTATGATTTCTTATCTCTGATACATCCATACACTTGATAACACCACCTAAAAGATAGTCTATATAGGCTCTAGCATATTTATTGGATGCTTCAATTTCCTCAGCTAATGAAGGTGATTTGACTTTCAAATTTAAGTTCATAATCTTTTCAATATCCACCAAACCAACACCATATATGGCATGTTTAAACTTAAAATCATCATATATTTTAAGAGCATCCAAATAATACTTAGGCTCTACAATCAAGTAAAACTTTTGCGTGTTTAAATAACCCTCTATGGCATCTTTCCATCTAGGATTTTTTATCTCTATAAGTTCACATAAAATATCAACTGGGATATCTTTATTGTACTTGCTTTTAAGCGACACTTGAATCAAGTCTCTAAGTCTTGTTATAGAAGGATTGTAATCTTTTATACCAGACTTTAGATTCTCAATGACCTTCTTGTGTAATATGATTTCTTTTTCTCTGTTAACTTGAAGGATACGTAAATCATGATACTTTGAAGTTAAATCATCTTTTACTCTAGATAACTTATCAGCAACAATAGGAATATCAAAGTCTAAGTCATTGTCCTTAAGCTTAGCAAGGGCCTGGTCAATATCTAGTGTCAAATCTTTATAATCAGAACTTAACCCCGCCTTCCACTGAATGAGTCTACTAAGTAGACGGTCTTTAACTTTCTGAATAGATTCATCTAACTTACTTATTTCGTTTTTATGAGCATTGATTTCTCTTTTGTACTCCTGTTCAAGCTTGAAAGGTTCATACTCTGTCAGTTGGATATTCTTTTCAGTAATCTTTAAGTCCAAAGTCTCAATTTCTGTTTCTTTATCTCTAATAAGTGCTTGCACTTTTTTAGTCGACGCTTCCAAATCACCAATTTGAAGATTACAATCACTTAATAGGTCTTCATTATTCTTAAACTCAGAATAGTCGATTAAAAACTGATACAAGTACTTTTTAGATACTTCACTAACATACTCACCATAGATATTTTCAATAACTTCTAAGTCCTTTACCATCTTTTCTATTTCATCAACTTGTGAACCCAGACTCTCATAGTGTCTGATATTGTCTTTCATATCTGATATGTCTACATGACTATTGGCATCACAAATAAACTCTGTGATAAATTTTTTAATATCTGTAATTGGTGAAAAAGGTACAGCTTTTTTAAATAGAGAAAAATATTTGCTGTTTATCTGGCCCATTTTAAATCTTAAATTATCTCTATAAAGCGTATTAGTATCATAAAAAGTATGTTTGATATTATGGTTCCTAAAATATGATTTAACTTCTTGACGACTCTTTACATACTTATCTTTTATAAAGAGGTCATCAGGAATTGACGTGTCTGCTATGTAAAACTTATGATCAAACTTGTCACCAACGACGTCAGCAATAAAGCCAATAAGAAAATACTTCTTGATTTCATCATCAAAGACTTCCATGACCAAATGAGACGAAAAATCCTTGTTTCTTAAATAATTAAAAGTGGTATCATTGTCTGATAACTCTCCTTTTAGATAACCAAGTAGTGTTCTCTTAGATTTATCATTGGCAGCCTTGTTAAAATAATGGCCTGAAGTATCACCAAGTAATAAAAGCTGCATGGCATCAATTAAAGTGGACTTACCCGAAGCATTTTTACCTGTCAGGAAGTTAATAGATTCAAACTCAATCAATTCTTTATGTATATAATGCCAATTTAATAAGAGCATTCTTCTAATATGTTTCATCGTCGTACTCCTCACCTTCACTCGTAATCAATCCTAGTAATTCATTGATCTTAGCGTCTGTTAAAATGAACAAAATCGTTGGGTAAATAATCAGCTTGGTTTCAGCTGACGACCAAATTCCTGCTCCTTTGTCGATGACCCTAAACTTACTGAGCTTTCTTAAAACTGTCTCTATATCCTTTGCAGATGGTTTTCTTTTAAAAACACCCACACTTAACATACGATTGATTAGATCATGAACTGTAATCACAACTTCCGACTTAAGTGAAAGCTTTTCTCTTTCTTCATCATAAATGAGCCTTAAAACCAATAAAAATATGGTGGATATTTTGTTAAAAGTCACTTTGTTGTATTCAAAGACATTAGTCACATAAGCTACGCCATACTTGTTATCCAAACTGAGTTGCCAGCCTGAGTAATCCAGATAATTCTCAATCATAGACTTATTTCTTTCGATAAATCGATAATCATAGTTACTTCTCATAATCTTATCTTTTTCTACATAGACATCTCTTAAAACATAATTCTGCAAAAGCAGCTTGTTCACAACTTTTTTGAACTCTTCTTTATCTTTTACACTTAACTTGTCATAATATATATCAAACATCATTTGCCTTTCTTCTTAAACACCATATCCGGTATGATGTAATCATCTTTTATCACACGGTCTTCTTTAAACTCAAGCTCGTAAAATGAATCTTTGTCATCATGCTTCAATGCACTCATAATAAGCTTAATATATTGGTCGTCGTCAACGAGCTCTATATCACTAGAATGCACTTCATCAGATTCTTTAAATAAATCTTTCATATAAGCCATAATCTTCTTATTAGAATAAGATGAATCGATGTGACTCTTTAAGTCTTCTATCTCTTTTGTAATATCTAAATTTTCAAGCGACAAGACTTCAAGCTCACCTGTCTTTCTCTCAATAATCTTTCTCGGTTTATACAAAGACTGTGAAGTTAAGTTTGATACAGATGATACATTAAAGACATCATATGATGATATATCATTTGAAGATATATCCTGAAGGATTCTTACAAGTTTGCCTTTAATAGAACCATCCACATTTAACATGTAATCCATCCTATCAACAGTTGCTTTTGTATAAGCAGTATTCTTTTTATCAATTATAGAGAGCATACCATCTACCTTATGGTACTTATCAATGATTTCTTGCATCATAAAGATAACTTCATTATAAGCGCTTGATTCATCAAAGTGTTTTCTTTTGACACCATCTTTTACAATCTGGTCTAAAATGACATCATCAATAAGCCAAGCATTTAAGAGTTCTATAATAGGCGCTTTGAATCTAGGAACAGAATCAAAGGTTTTCAAAGGATGATAGATCTTATCTGCAATGGTTGATTTAAACTCATCAAAGTGCTCCTTGGCAATCGCTTTAATGGATATATGGTCACTTAAGTTCTTATGATAAGACTTGATGTTGTTAAGAAGCGTCTTTAACTTTTTCATCAGCTCTTCAGTATTGTTATAGGCAGCTACTAAGGCAGAAAAATAATCACTCTTCGTTGTATCAGCCATTTTAAGACCTGAATAGGTTGTATACACATAGGTATTGTATTCAATGACCTTGCCATTAACAACCGTATCGATGGCTTCCATAAAGATCAAGGCATACTCTGGTATGATGATGTATTCTTCAAAGTCATTTTCACCATACTCATACTCTATCCATTTGGTTTCAGCCAATGTATTTATTATCAACCTAGAAAAGCCATTGTAGGACTTGTCATCTTCTTCGTCAAACTGATAGATGTCATACTGGTCAGAAAGCGCATCACTTAACATAGCTATTAAAGATGATTTATCAATCCGCCACTCTGTCTCAAATCTCTTATACAAAAGCATCAGCGCTTTTACATATATTCTTTTGTTCTTACTTGTTAGTGGAGAAAACAAACGCTCTCCGGTTTTATTATATAAATCCATAATTCCTCTTATTTCAATTCGTCTAGACCTATTATAACATACTTTTAGACCTAGAAATTACCTAACATTAAATCTATATATTTCCAATCGTATGAGTTTATGTTAAAATTTTATCATGAGTATAGAAAGGACTAATCATGATACAAAGAACAATGATTTTTAAAAAGAAAGACAATCCTGATGCATATAAAAAAGTAAGAGAAATCATTAACAATAACTCCTATGGAAAACCATTTTTTTATGAGTATGAAATTCTATCAGATACAAGTAATATGACACTAGAACTGTTACAAGTTGATTTAGGCATAAGAAAAGACTATAACCTTTATTCACATAGTAAAGGCGATAAGAATCATCAAAGGTCAAATTACTTTACTGACGAGATGTTTTGCGATTATGAAACCTATCTCAACTTATCCAGAGATAAGAAAATCAACTACACGGTTTATACAAATGTTCACTACAAATCAGACAATCACTTTGATGAATATGCATTCTATGTATTTGATGATTCACATATGATCATTGAGTTAGATAGATCGGCTGATAGACACCTATTCAAGCATATCTACGGTGATCATTTTAAAAAGGCAGATACAGAAACAATTCAACATATTCAAGACCAATGGAGAAAGAAGTTCGATTAGTAAGTGACTAGGAGAAGACAGTGGCAATAACTAAAATAATAAACAAGGCAAACAACGAATTCATTTTTGAGAAAACATACAAATTCATTAAAAATCACTCCGAATACGAGCAAATACACCACTACGAAATAATCAGTAAAAGCGATAAAATCATACTTGAGTTACGCGGTCACTATGGTGAGGAAGCCAACTACTTTTATCTGGACAAAGTGCCTGCAAAAGAATACAAAAAAGATCCTTATGATATCCTAGCCCGCTTTGATAAAGTAACAGATAAAGAATCATTAGAGTTAGATCAAGAAACCTACAATCAGTTTTCCAGTAAAAAGAAGATAGAATCCAAGCTTATATGTAACGATAATCGAGACCAAAATGACAAAATGCTCTTAGAACAGGCATTCTTTATATTTGAAGACACCTTAATTGTAACAGCATTCAGAGAAGACCAAGAAGACTTGTTTGAAGAAATCTACGGTGGTGACTTTGTTACATCTTTAATTGACCTTGATGAAATCAACAAAAGCTTATGGCATCAAGCGTATGAATAGAATCAAAAAAACTCACCACAAACAGGTGAGTTTTCTATTACACTATTCAATCATTTATACTAATTGGTCTGTATGACAGCCATCACTTTTTCTGCAGGACTTACCTTTTGTAAGTAAAATAAGAGCAAGAGTGTCATCAGTTCAGCAACAGGAACCGTTAACCAAACACCTGTTATACCAAAGAATAGTGGCCATAAGTTGATACCGACAACAATCCAAAGGATACCTCTAGAAAATGCAATAGCTGCAGATTCTTTTGCACCACCAATGGCTGTGAAGTAAACTGAATAAATGATGTTAAAGGAGTTGGTTAGAAATGCTAAGGCATAGATTTTAGCACCAGCTGAAGCGATGGCTAAAACTTCTTTAGAATCTGCAAACATACCTGCTAAGCTTTCACCGCCAAATAACAAGATGGCACATATAGAAAGTCCGACTACCATGCCACTGATAAGACCGATTTTCATAATACTTCTAACTCGGTCATACTTTTCATGACCATAATTATATGAAATGATTGGACTCATACCATCTGCAATACCAAATATAATGGAGTTACCAAAAGTCACTACAAAAGAAATGGTGGTAAAGGCTGCAACACCATTTGGACCAATTCTTGACATAAACTCCAAGTTGAAGAGATAAATCGCAAGTGCACCTGCAGCAGAACCAATACCTTCAGAAGAACCATTATAAAGCATAGACCCTAATGTCGTCATATCAAAGTGTCCCTTAAAAACATTGATGGTATGCTCTTTCTTAAGCATAGGTCTTACCGTTACCAGGAAACCTGACATCATAGCAATACCCGTAGCCAGAGCTGCCCCTCTAACCCCCATATTCAAATACCAGATCAATAGAATACTTAAAGAGGTGTTAACACCTAACATAATCAAAGTCGCATGTAAATAAAGCTGTGGCTTGCCTACAATCCTATCTGCAAAACCTGTTAGGACCATCAATGGTGAAAATGCAACAAATAAGGAGATTGTCTTTAAATAGATAAGGACGTCATCCATTAATACATCATTTGCACCTAACCATACAGCTATGTTTTCTGCATTCAAATAACCTATTAAACCATAAGAAGTTGCAAATACAGTAATAACAATAAAGGCTGTTTTAAATGTATTCTGGGCAACTGTTTTATCACCTGAACCTAAGTTTCTACCGATGATGCTTAAGGCACCAAAAGCTATAACAAAGGAAAATGACATAGCCAGTCTTATATAAGGATTAACAATATTGACAGTTGCCAAGGCATTGGCACCTTCATGCTGTCCTAAAATCATACCAGCAATCAGAGCTTGTGATCCACTAATGACCATGGCCACAATTGCAGGTATTGTATATTTAATAAATAGAGTTGAAATCTTTTCTTTTCCTAATAATCTCTCACCCATAAGTAACTCCTTCTAACAAAAACGAAAAGCCCTGAACATCACTTCTCCCATATGTCCCTAATCGAAGTGAAATCCAGCGCTTATATAAGTTTAATCCCGGGGAATTAAACAAGCACACATATTCTTTAATTGACTCTAAATTATCATACTATATCATAGTTGTCAAATACTAAAAGTCATGATCAGTATATCCAATTTAATAAAGATCTTTAATCTCGGCAAATCAGAATATTCTAGAAAACAAATCTCCTCAAACTTAGTAGAGAAGTTACTTTACCTATTCGTTAACTGCATGATTCTTTATATATTCACGTAATGCTGAGTTCAAAAGTGTTTGATAACCAATTTTTTCTTCGGAAGCTTTCTTTTTAAAAAAAAGAATAATATCGTCATCTAAACGAATCGTTGTAGACTTCTTATGAGGCTTATAAAAACGTCCACGTACTCCTTGTGAAAAGTCATATTCATCTTTCATTTCATAATCATTTTTCGTACTCATATTGCCTCCTTTCATAACTTGTTGCACTTCTTGCAGATATAATTCTAATTATTTCATCGCCATCTTCGTCAAAATATAAGTGTGCAACAACTAAAATATGTTGTTCATGAGTTATACCAACTGTAATCAATCTTTCTTCAAAATAGCTGAATCTCTCGTCAAGTACACTTAATTGAAACGAATCAGAAAATACTTCTCTGGCCTGTTCAAAACTCACACCATATTTTTCTTTGTTGGTTATGTTCTTATTTTCATCCCACAAAAATTTCAAGACTACATCCCCCTAATTGAATTATACTACAAAGATTCAGTTTTGTTACTGCATTGTACATACACAACATGTTAGCTTTATCTACACAAATCAGAACAGGTATGGCTTTTCATTTTGAGATAATGCCTGCATTTAATGAAAGACGATAACTCCATGAATGTGGCCTTCAATACATGAAATATACACTATATTGTTCACTACTAAAAATGATCAATCATACACCACCAAATCATAGAGTCTCTGTGACCTTAATCACTTGTAAATCTATGCTATGAAACATCTAATTTTCAAGTAGTTTGATTTTATCTAAAAGAGGAGTTCTCATAAAATCGTCTTTTAGATATACAATAAGTTATATTGAACACATATCTTTACCTGATAAAATCTTTATTAACATGGTTCTGTCCTATTAATCTACATCCTCAAAAATTATCAAGTTTCTCATATAATACAGCTTATCAAAATAGGCTTTATATTGCTTCTCTTTAGTCCCTTTCTTAAAATCCTTCACACACTCATTCATTAGAAAACTCTGTTCTCTTAACCTAATGACGCTATCACTGTTAAAGAAGTTTTCACCTAGTTCAGTCATTTTAAAGCCATGTATCTTCAGATCAAGGTCTTGCTGTAATGGACCAACATCCTTGTATGAGTAATCTAATCTGATGTATTCCATATTGGTTAAATAATTCAGGTAGTCTAAGATTTTATCTTCTCTAATAAAGGTATAAACAGACTCGAAGCCATTTGATTTTAGTGCGTTGATAATGATCTTTAACTCCATATTTCTAAAAGCAGATTCACTAAAAAACTCACTTAAAATTTTCTCAAGCTTAAAGTTATCATACAGATCTACAAACTCTTTGAACTTTTTAAAATCACGAACAATGAACTGACCTTCATAATAATTAAAAACAAGGCCTCTATGACTCTCCTTATCAAATTCTAAAATGTTTATATCTGATACACTTTGGCAGGCAGTCCTCAAGCTATCAACCAGCTCGTCTCTAGAGATAGAAAGGATATCTAAGTCTCTTGCATACATAGAACATGCATGAATGCACTTAAGTAAAAGCTCTTCACTATCAACCTTACTTAGTAGATCTATCTCATCCAGTGTCTTTCTTCCATTATCTAATAGGTTTAATTCCACTATTTTAAGAGCCAAGATATCTTTATGAGCATTAAACTTTGTTCTATAATTACATTCAATGTGCTTAGAAGTAACAAGTGTTTTCAGACACCTGTTCAAATCATTTAAATAATGGACAGACTTAATACCAATCTTGTTGTCGATTAAAGCACTCCAAGTAGATACATTATTAGATGCCGTTCTCAGGACGGTCTCATAAAGCTCTTCTAAAGTCCTATAATCCATGACATTATTGATACTGTCAAATACCTCTTCTTCAGAATGATATTTTAGCTCACTGATAAATTGAAATGGATTACTGATATTTAGTTTTCTAGTCATTATATTGTAACTTGAAATACCTCTCATAATTGTTCTCCTTAGTCATTGTTAGTCTTAAGCTTTGTATAAAAGATTCCTAAACTCAGCATCATATATTAAGTTGATTGGAAAATGCCAAACTAACCCAGTGTTCACACTTTCAATAAAAGAACAAGTTAATCCATTGGTATAATTTCATCTGTTAATATAGATACTCTTTTTAAGGTTGGATACATGTTATCATCTGACGACCTGTAAAGTACCCAGTCTCCTAAAACACTGATGCCCTCTTCAAGTCTACCATAGCTCAACTGAAGTATATTTTGGTCTTTTAAATCCATTTTATATAGACCTTCATTTTCATTATATTTACCATCACCAAACTTGGTAAAGTAAAAGAATTGATCTACTTTACAATAATGTGATATCTTTTCATTCGAAAGTATATCTACTGTACCATCTTCGTTTAATCTAGAGAGTTTAAAATCATCACTTAGATAAAATATTTCATCATCCTCAATAATCATATCTCTAGTCTTAACATTAGAAAGAGTGGTTTTATCAGTACCATCAAGATTCATCGTATCTAAGTAACCCCGACCATCAAATTCATAACTATAGTAGATCTTATCTCCTGATATAGCAATATCAGATGCATCAACGTCACTTAATACTTGAAGATTTTCACCATTAAGCGTCATCCTACAGATGGCTTGATCAGATTTATATAATCTAATGAAATATAGCCACTCATCTTTAATATGTAGATCAATCATATACTTCTGAAGAGGAAGCTCAGTACTTTTATTATCAACCAGCTTATACCTAACCAGATTCTCTCTCAAAAAAACTAAATAGTCATCTACAGTATTTAAATGCCACATACCGTGTCCAGAAGCATTCTCAATGATTATTTCCTCATTAGAGAAATCCTTTTCAGATCTACATAATATAAGACCATCTTTTAGATAGTAATAATAATCGTCACTTTCTACAGCAAAACCACCAGTATTAATATTAGCTAGGGTATTACCCAGTTTACCATTAGTAGATATATCTATTTTTTCTACATTTTCAAGCTTAGTTTCATAAATTTTATCACCAACCTCAGAAAATATAGTCCAATCATCTAGTAGTCCAGTGCTTGGTAATAGTAGCAAAACAGTCGTTGCAAATACAAGTATATTTCCGATTAAGTTCTTTTTTCACCCATAACTATCCTACTTTCAATTCTAAGCTTACCAATAATTTTTTACATAGAAGTTTATTTCTTTATCAATCTTCATCACCAAGGTCTGGTCTGTTTTATTTTTTGATCTTCATAATTGATGTTTGGATCAGATACTTTATAGCCCCCACCACTAGAGATAATGATACTAAAACATAAAATAAAAGAAACAAAAGCAACTGCAAATATCAATATGTTAGTCTTGAAGATGATTTTCTTATCAATACTTGTTCTCATTTGTGAAGCATTTTCAGAGTTTTCAACACTTACAAGGTCCCTTGAAAAACTTACATGATGTTTCATACCAGATATTTCATAAGAAGCTCTATCAAATAAGTTAGAAGATAAGCTTAAATCTAAAATATGGTACTTAGAGTTTATTCCCTTCCCCAGTCGCTGTTTGTCAACTATGTTGTCGTGATTAACTGCTTTTAACTATACTTTTATCTTCTTTCTCCGGATTTAGATAAACTGTGTTATTTAAGTTCCAGTTTCTCGTTGGACCGCTCCATCGATTTGGGTTTTTAAGCTTTGCTGCTTCA
>NZ_VANV01000039.1 GCF_022496765.1 Acidaminobacter sp. JC074
TAGGCTCGTGAACCAGTTGCAATAACTGTGTTCCATGTTCCTAAGAAATGCCTTATTTAATTCATAAAAAATACCCAATCATTAAATTGAGTTATTTTTTAAATGGCGCGCCCTAAGAGATTCGAACTCCTGACCTTCTGGTTCGTAGTTAGAAGAACCACTTTCTTTGATAAATCAGAACATACTTAAAGACATGCAAATACTCAACTCATATAAATGATATTGATGTCTAAACTTATAAAAAGTGCCCGATATTTGACTACTCGGGCACCAAAAAGGCAAATCAAAGTTTAATTTAGACCTTTAATGAACTCATTAATTAACACTATGTCTATCCAAAATAAAGATCAGCATCATGTAGACTACTGTCAAAACACCTATTTGAGCTAAGTATAATGTCTTGTTTAAAGTAACAACCACATAGTTTGATGTTTGAGCTATTGTGCTCTTACTTAACTTTGATTTTGACTCAATTTCTGTTTTTATCGTATACTCATCAATACTCTTATACAATGTTGAAATGTCTTTAACGCTTGAATAATACAATTGACTATGCATTGTTATGTTACCACTATCCTGAATAAGAATATATTCTTTATTCAAAGGTGCTAATAGAAAAGTAAGTAAAAGAAATAGCGTAATGTAACCAATTGTAATGATCGTAACTTTAAGTCTCATATCATTCAATCTCCTTATTCGAAAGTATTATTTCAGAAATATGCTTCTTATTACTTTCAAATACCCAATCAATAAAATGATAAACATCATCAGGGCCCCATAGAATCTTGATTATTTTTGGTAGACTTGGATAGAGAACTCTATAAACTACACTCAGTTTTTCATCTCCTTTTCCGCTTCCTAAGACAAGTTCTTCGGCAACCTTAATCAACTCAAGTGTTAACTTAGCAGCTTCTTTCTTTTTACCTAAGTAATAAAGTATAGCTATAGCTAAGAAAATCATAATGATTACTACTAGCGACCATGGATCATGTAATAATTCTTGTATCATGTTACACATCCTTTCTCTTTAAACCTATAATTGAACCAACTGAGCGCTCATGGCCATCAGATGGTTTATTTACTATTTCCTGTTCTACAGTCATTTCTGTACTGCCACCACCATCTAAGTTAGTAGCATTATCAAACTCAATACCTTCTACTTCTGCAATGTACATAAGAGCTTCTTGAGTTTCTTCAGCTGTCATACCTCTTGAATCACTTCTGCGACCATCGATAGCTATCAAACATAACGTATTTTGCTTTGCAGAATGAGCCAATAAAGATCTAGGATGTCTTTCATCATAATGAATGATACCAGGATCTTTAATCTCTACATACTCACCACCTATAATTAATGGCCATGATGTTCCAATAGAGAAATAAGTATTATATTGAAGTTTCCAATATTCAGATGGATCTGCATCCCTTAACTCTACATGTCCATCTTTAAACTGCAACCAGTTTGCAAACTTCTCATGCTGATCAGCATAATAATAAAGACCATCAGCTATTAATAAGCCAAGGCCTTCTCTTCCACCACCAAAGAATTGTCCATTTATAGCAGCAACATATTCATCATCTAACTTCGATAAAGGTTCTAATACACCAAATTCACCAACATTTAAATGTGGTTCATATTTATCTAAGTCAGCAAAGAAAGCATGAACCTCACTGTTATTAAACCAATAAGTTCTATACTCAGACTTTGAGGTTTTCAATTCTTCCATAACCTTAATAGATTCTGGATCCATGTTGCCATTCTCTTTTAAACCATTTAGTCTTTGAAAAGCACTAAAGCCTGCTCTTGTTTTAGGTCCTGGTGAACCATCAAACGGACCACAATCATAACCTATGTGATACATTGTCTCTTGTAATTCTTCAATACTATATGATTTAGGCTCTTCTGATTCTTTCTGATGCTTCTCAAGCACCTCAATGATTTCAACTGTATTCATTAGCTTTGATGTTGAAATGATGATATCTTCTAACTGCTCTGGTGAATAAACAAGCTTTACCTTCTTTTTGAAAAGATAATCATAAACATCCTCTTTAAAATTATCCCAGCCATTCTTTCTATCTAGGATAATATGAGGACAGTATTTTCCAGACCAATCCTGATGTTTGAATAATCTAAAGCTTAGATACGTCATCATAAAAGAAGCACATAATTTCTTAGCATTCTCTTCAGCAGTATCAACATTGATATTCTCACAAATCTCAATACCTATTGTTCTATAATTGCCATCACCTTTGCCATCACCAGCATGATAACCAACTTCATCTAACGGAATGACTTGAGTGATAGAATCATGATCTACAAAGATATGAGGAGATATGTACTGCTTATCTGCATTTTCTACATTTTGAAGCCAATCAGCATGTAACTCATCTCCAGCTGACTTTGAGCTATTGCCCGTATTATGAATTGTAAGGCCAATTGGGTCCTTCATCTCTTTTAACGTTCTTACATTTTTTAACCCTTTAGGATTGATAATCTCAATCCTTACTGGAATACCATCGACGTATTTATCTTGAATGATTCCGTCAACAATTGTTAATGGTTGAATCATCTTACCACCTCCTCGGTTTCAACTAATCTTTTACAGTACTTCTCACAAGTATCTAATCTTTTATGAGCTGACTTTGCAGACTCCTCAACTTTAACCAGTCTCTCATGATCTTCTTTAACATCGTTCTTTATATTAGTTACTTCATTTTCGATTCTTGCTATACCAGTACCAATACTCTCAAGTTTCACAATAACTGTTGTTAATTGAGAAGCATCACTTTTGGCATCAGCCTTCTCATTTCTTCTTAAGTTAGAAACAGTCTGATACACTCCAAACACAACTGATACAACAGAAATCACTAGAGCTACTTCTATTGTCATATTCACCACCTTAAATAAAAAACAGATTCAATAGTTAAACTATTAAATCTGTCCTTCCTTCACTTAATAAGTAATCATCTATTTCGTTCTTCAAATCAGGTCTTTTCTCAACAACTAATGAATAGCCATATCTACCTGATATAATAAAATCACCATATAACTTTCCCCACATTATAAACCACCACCTATCTGAAGCCCTAAATCTGCAATCATTGCTTTGATTTCTTGATTCTCTTTTACAAGCATAGCAATCTTTTCAGCATCATTTTGATTTCCTTCAGAATATATATACCAGAAGCCTTTCTCCTCAGTATAATATAGCTGACTCTGTTTATTGTTCTTTTCTGGTTCTGGAACTTCTTCTACAAGAAAACCAAGTTCAATTTCATTTTCAGATAACATTTCAACCCTGTAATGTTGCATTGTTACTTCGTCATTTTTTCCTGTTTGAATAAAAATCATAATCTCTCCTTTAAATAACAGCCATATCTGCTGGTGTCCATGGTAATGTAATTGATTTTATAAGACCATTCTCATCGAATTTCATCAGCTTCTTAGTCGAATCATCAATTAAGAAAATATAGTCATCATTTGAAATGTCAATACCAACCGGTCTCACTACTCCAGAGGATGGTATCTGTATAAGATTGCTTCCATCTATATTCATTGCATATAGATAATCATCATCTTCAGCTCCAATAATTCTATTGCTTGATCTATACTTAGTTACCACTTCGAGTTTTTGTGAGGTAACTTGCACACTAGTTACTCCACCTTCAGCAGTTACCATATATTTATTCAAACCAGAATTTATACCATATAGAGCTCCTTCATGGACAAAACCATCATGATATTTCTGTGGCATGTAAGTTGAAGAGTATCCTGGCATGTTTAAATCTTTGTCTAGTATGGTCGCTCTTGAGCCACCAGTGTTTCTGTTATTTATCCATATATAAGCTTCATCATCTTCAATATTACAATAAAAGTTTAAGACCCCATCGTAACTAATGCTCTTGTAAGCTACTTGAACTAACTCATTGGTATATTTTCTCATATATGAACGACTTGGTGCGTTATACACATCTCCGAATTTGTTAACTCTTATCTTTTTGCAAGATGATTCATCATTGTTTATCGTCATACTTGTAATTGTGTTACCACTTTTAACATCAAGCTTATAGGTGTGTACTTTATCAGTTGTATAATTGTAACCTCTCATAAAAAAACTATCTTCATGTATATTTCGAGCGACCGATACTGCACCAGAAAAAAGAGTTCCGAAATCTCTCTCCCACAACATGTTCAGATTACTATCATAAGCTCTGATATACTGATTTCCTTCAGATACCAAAATGACAGGTGAGTAATATTCGATACATTCCTTATAAAGGTTATTAATTTTCACTTTTGGAACAACTTCCTTCTTCCATACACCATGAACATTTTCCCAAACGTTTACTACATTTCTCCATGATGTATTAATCTTCAATTTAGTTGCTTTTGCCATATCATCACCTACTCATATTGAAGATAAATATCACCGTGTGAGCCGCCTGATGGATTAGCAGTTCCAAAAGTGATTCTTCTATGTATTTCTATACTTTCCACATGAGTCTTAACCTTCGTAATACTGTAGTTTTTCAACTCAAAGTGAGTTTCTTCTTCGTATACTTCACATGATGAATCCGAAGCTAATAACTCAACTACATCTTGGCCGTTTAACTTTAATGGCTTTGCAGTTTCATCATTCTTTTTTATAGTTATAGATCCACCAGTTATATTAGTTTTGATGACAATCTTAAGTGTCTTCATATTACTAACAGGAGATATTTGAAGTTCTCTGACGTTTACTACTGGTACAATCGGCTCATCTAGATCATCTAATGCAGCATCAATCTTACTCATATCAGTGTTATAATCATCTCTCTTAAAATGATCAGTTCCGATATATTGATTCAGACCTGTTTTGGGCGTTTTATTCGTACTTCCCATCTTTCACATCCTTTCTATGAAACTAGTACTTCAAGCTCATCCCAGCTTAAATTTTGAGTTTCAAACTCATCGAATGGCCAGTTATATGATTCAAACATATCCCAGGTCATAAAAGTATACTGCCAGTTAATCTTTAGATGAGATGGAATGATATCAAGAAGTGTTTTTTCTAGATCTGAAACACCTTCAGGAATACCACCAACACTCACAAACTTTACATTGATAGTAGAGCCTGATATTGAAGTATCAACTTGACCATTAATCCATGATTCGCATATGTCATCTACTTTTGAAAGATTTATCTTACCTTTACCTTTCAATCGTGCTTTAATTAAAGACCGTCTATGGTCCAATGATTTAGTTTGATCAGTGATAATACCTAACCTTATTTCTAAATACTTAAGACCTGAATCAGTGGCATGATCTACAAAACGTTCATTAAAAACTACCTCAATCTTTATATCACGTTTTGCAAGCGCTATATCTACAGACTTAAACAATTCATTTAAAAGTTCATCTTGTCTCATCACTGCTGGCATTTCGTCTAACATCATAACTAAGGTTTCGGTCATGAAATCACCACGCTTTCAATAACGGCAACTGACTTTGAAGGTACTGTGATGTTGTCTGTGCTACCATTGATTTGAAGATTTGAATAATCATCTACTTCATCTGCAGATAATATTGATACACCAATCTGAGCAAATGAAATAACTTTGTCTTCTTTATAGACTTCTTTCAAATACTCTTTTAACTTTTCAATTACACTTGAAACGGCTTGCTCATTAGTAGCCCCTTGAGCCAAGACACCAGAAAACGTAATATTTAGATTAAGTACATCCGCACTTTTTATATAGGCATAACAACCAAGTGGAGCTAGACCGGAGCCATGGCCGTTCTCGTTCAGTGGATTAATGGTATTTTGAACAGTCGCAACTAGTTCATTTGATGCTGGTAGAATGTTACTATCTACAATGATAGTGAGAACACTATTATCCGTTGTTTCGCCTGCAGTATTTTCAAGAGGAAACACCTTAGCATCACCTACACCAAGCACTGATTTAGCCCATGATTTATGTTGAGCCTTGTTGCCTTGAGTTTCTTCAGCTTGCTCTCCTTCTAAAAATCTTTCTAGAAAATGTTGATCACTTTCTTTGTCATATCCATTCTTAGCATCAGCAGCATTAGTAATACTAGTTAATCCCTGGATAGTAACAGGAGTTTGAGTAATGGTATTGGCTCTTACATTGCCACCAGAACCAGCAATAACTGCTTTAAGCTCTGTATCTGCAGTGCCATCAACACTTATATCATCCACAAACTCAAATTGAACACCTGAAGGGGTTTCAGCAATATCACCTTTGCTAAAACTACAGGATCCGGTAATAGTTACATTGACGCTTGCATGTGTTGCTTGGTGCCTGGTCTTATCACTATTTTGAGTAATATAAAGATCTAGCTCGTCCTTTTCTAAGTTCCTTACATCGAGTTTTGACTCTACAACATTAATCTTTTCATCTCGTTTTTCTACTGCATGAGCGACTGCAGATAAAAAGTCGTGTACCAGGTGCCCTGGTCTTTTATCATACTTATCAGACATACCGCCTAACAGTTCATTTAACACAGTTTCAGACATTAGCTTATCACCTCCACTATTGTGTTATTTGAAATTTTAACACTAATTGATAACCTTAAAATTTCATTTTCCTTGGTCACCTTCACACTAGTAACCTCCTTGATATCGTCATTCATTCTGATGCCTAGATCTAATTGATCAGATATCTCTGAAGCTATTAAACCTAGTGGTATTGTCTTCTGGCCAATATACTTTTTCAAATTTAACCCGAAATCTAAACCTTCGTATATTGAATAGGCGTTCAGCTCAGTATTAATAAAAAACTGCAGCCACTGTTTTACTTGGTCCTCAACTGAAGTAAGTTCAACTAAGTTACCATCTTCTAAAGCATATGAGCCTAATTTAAAATCAAACTTATAAACAATACCTTTCTGATCAGAATCTTCTTTTTTTTCAACAGTAGTAATAGGTACAACTGGTAACATTATTTCGCCTTCCTTACTCTATCTATAATGAAATACTCTTGGCCATTACCTGCAGGTACAAGCATAACCAATTCACCAACTTTCAACACTTCCACCTCAAGTCTTATATTACCTTCTATAGACTTAACAAGATCGTCTATTGTTAAATCACCGGTGACTGGCATATCATAGGAATCCTTATACAGCTTTTCTGTAATATATAGACTCTCAGCAGAAATAACAACTTGACCAGATAATATGGTTACTTGTAGATCTGGCATAGGCTTAACAACTTTACCTACTACAGGACCAAGAATCTTTTTAGGATCTCTTTTCTTAAACTCCAATGCTAACGCTACAATTTCACTCATCATGCCACCTCCACAGATATACTAGTCTTATAGAAGCCCTCTGAATATGAATGAGCTGCAGATAAGATAATGTACTCACCTACTATATCAGCTTCTGGCGAATTGATTATAAGCTTTCTATACTGCTTTAATCCTTTATGACCAAGCAAAGGTATGCTTCTTGAAGTCATTATCTTGTTGAGTTCCTTAAGTGTATTGGCTGCCATGTTTCTAGATTGAGATTCATTTTTCTGATCTACTTTCACGACTTCCTGAAGAAGACCATATTGATTAATTGATTCCTGGTCTTTTGCAGTTTCAAGAACTCTTATATAGTCTGACTCACTCGAAACAACAATTACTGAGTTTTTCATATTCTCAATAGATTCACTTTCGGTAAAATCTTCACCTATCACATCTTCTATCTTTACTGGTGATAAGTTATCTGCAATTCTAAAAGATGCATCTAAAACCTCGGAACCAACTTCTTTAACATCTAGCTTGGATCCATTCATTTCAAAGAAATATTTCTTACCTGTCTCAAGGAACACTTGATTTATGATGTCATACAAGATTTCACTAGGTTTCACATCAATATGAATCCCTGTAATCAGAGTTTTCATATAAGGAATATCACCAACTTCAACGCCAATCTTCTTGCACAGAAGCTTTATAGCTGTCCTTGCATCAGTCTTATTAAACTGAATGATCACATCAGATTTATTCAAGTACCAGGCAAAGTCATAAGCTGAAAAATTATAGATTTTCCCTTTCTTTGAACTTGATACAACAATCCCTAGAAAGATTACTTCTTGATCATCTTCATCCTTAAGCATAACTATTGAACCTGGTTTAACTTTATGTTCACTGATATCAGCAAAATCAAAAGACAAGTTAACACCTAGAGTCTTGCAATCATATGCCCAGGCCAAATTACCTGACTGATCAGATATATCAACCTCACCGCTATTCACAAGTACATTCAAACTAAAATTCATTTAAAACCTCACAGGAAACTCTTTTAAACCCAGTGTATAATTAATATCATTCACCTTGTCCGGAAGTGGTGTGAATTCTGTAATCGTACATGGCATATTCAAAGTCAAAACATCTTTATTGAAGATCTTAATCCTTATAGGAATGCCAATATCAAACCACTTATTGAGCTTTTCTACATAATCAACTGCATCAATTGAGTTCTTTTCTTGAAATGGATATTTGCCGGCATGCTCTGGAAACATACTCTCAATTGAGAGCGCTCTAAGCTCACCTTTTTTATCAATCAAAATGGTACCATTTTTAAAAGTTTTGAACTCTATTGGCGTCTTTGTTCTACTTGGTCCAACACCTACTGGATGAATAGGAAGTGTTATGCTATCTTCATTATTGTTTATTGAAAGAATAATCATACTATCACCTACTTAAAAAGTGGGGTTGCCCCCACTTAAACATTGTCTATCGCCTCTTTAATCTTCTTAGCGACTTTATTACCAACATCATCAACAAACTGTTCATTGCCAATAACATTGCCTTCAATAGTGACATAAACAGTTATGCCACCTGATTTCTCAACTATTTTTTTACTCTTATCAGCTGGTATGACTCTTGAGCCATTAGGAAGATCTACAATCTCACCACCGTGGGCGCCATCGTGTATTTCGGTTAACCCACCTTTTGAGAATGTAGTACCAAGAGCGAGTCTAGGTATCTTAGGCAAATTAAAGCCAACACTTTGACCTCCTATTTCACCACCAAACCAATCTGGAATATCAAAGCTAAAGCCATTCAACTTGTCTATTAAAAGATTCATCAAATCGATGACTCCATTGATAGGCGTTTTAGCAATAGAATAGAATGTATCAAATACACCTTTAAAGATGCCTTTAACACCTTCCCATGCTTTTTCCCAATCACCAGAGAATACACCAGATATAAAGTCTACAATGCCTTTGAAGGTAGTTTTAAGACCTTCTATGATACCTTTCCATTTCTCTATGGTATTTTCTATGATGATGCCTAATAAAGGGAACCTCTCAGAGATATCAGCTATAAAACCCTTGAATCTATCCCAAAGTTCAGTAACCTTAAGTTTGATTACATCCCAGTTTTTATACAAGGCAACACCAATGGCAATAAGAGCTCCAATGGCCAAACAAACAAGTCCAATAGGATTTGCATTCATAGCTAAATTAATGGCCAGCTGTGCAATTTTAACTGCTATCATAACAGTTTTAGCAACAAGCATAATTGCCTTATATGCAGCAAAGGCACCAACTACACCATAGATAATAGGCTCAAACTTTCGCCAGTTCTCTATGAAATACTTGGCCATCTTATATGCTTCTTTGGCGACCTTCATCACAATCTCTTTTACTTTGAATAGGATCTTGATGAAAGCCTTCATGGCATCTGACTTAAATGCCTTCTTAAGCCAAGCCCAAAGTTTTCTGATTTGTGGTACTAGCTTCTCAACTGCTTTTTCACCAGCTGAAAACAACTTAAGAGTAATGGCTTCAATGGCAGGTATCTTTGTAGCAAACCATGATGCAAATTTAGCTTGTAAAGGAAGAATTTTTCGACCAATCATCTCTTTGTAAGCACCAAACTTATGATTCATGGCAACAATCTTACCATCATCAGTCTCTAATAGAGCCTTATTAACACCACCCACGTTCTGTTCAAGAACTTTAGCCAGTGTGGCCACCTTCTCTTGTTCAGTACCGTATTTAAGAACCTTCTCTTGAGCCTCGTCAAATGAAATACCGGCACGAGATAATGCTCCTAGCTGGCCAGACAATACCTTACCAAGCATGTTACCAACATTAACACCATCAGCTTGTGCTGCATTGGCACCCTTCATCTGAGCAATAAGATCTAAAGAACCTTCAGATAAAGCTTTTACACTTTCAGCAGTTAAGTTATATGTAGCCAACTGTTGCTGGAAAGCAGTCGTAACATCTGCACCAATAACACCTTGCTTCTCTAGCATATCTGAATGAGCAGACAGTGCTGCAATCTCATCGGCAGTTGCCTTACCAGTAGCCTTAAATACTGCAGCTAATTTAGTCTCAGCTTCAATCATATTCTTGGCTTCTGACACACAATCTGAAAGACCGGTCTTAATAGCATTAAAACCTATATAAGCTGTACCAAGACCAATGGCGCTTTTAGCAACTGATTTAAAGTCACTAACCGCGCCATTCTTAAACTTCTTGATGCTATTTTTAGTCTTCTTAACTTGTCTCTGAAAAGACCTGGTATTCTTTGATGACTTTAAAATAGGTTGAGAAAATTTATCTTTTAACTGCAGTACCGTTTGGACTACTTTCTTAGACATATTTCTCCTCTACTTATCCATTAATGAGTTCATCTGTTCAATGTAGTTATTCATCGTTACACGATAAAATGCTTTTTCATAAGGGGTTAACTTTATCAAAGTTTCATGAGATATACCTTTTAGAAGATAAAAACTAATCATATTAGCCTCCACATCGGAGGCAATTAGTTTTTTATATCTGCTTCAACCTCTTCATCTAAATCAGCTTTTGCCTGATCAAGATTCTTTTCATCCCAATCAATGATCTTGGTACCAAGTTCAATGACCTCTTCTACTTCAAACAATTCATCTACAATCGAATCAGGTTCAACACAACCATATGCCTCTTGAAGAGCTTGTTCCTTTAGAACTGGAATAGAATTATATACAGCATCTTTACATACGCCATAAATCTCTATAAATGACTCACCAGCATTCGTCATGGCTTCCATATACTCAAGTAATGATTCTCTATCTGGTTTCTTAGCTACTAGCTCACCTTCTAAAGAATATGATTCTATGTTTTTATAAGCCAACTTGGCTTGATCTCTTTGAGTTTTCTTAGCTATCAACTGATTAAGTGATAGCACCTTACTTGCTTTTGTATCTCCCATGTTTCCTCCCTATGAAAAAAGACCAGGTAATCTGGCCTTAAACTAAATCTTTAAACTCATAATCTACAAACTTAAATGGCAATTCTTCTTTGCCAAGTGTCTTACCTTCAAATTTTGCTAAAGTCATTTCATCAAAAGTAACGCCATGATGAACGACTCTTTCAGCTCCAAATGCAGCTGGATCATCTAGCTTAGAGATGATTTTAATATCTGGCATTTTGCCAGTTCTAAAGGCTTGTCCAATAATCTTAGCACCTCTAGAATAAACTTTATGAGTAACTATGGTACCAGCACCTTCAAAGCCAATATACTTTCTAGCCTTACCTAGTACGTCGACTATATTTACATCCTCATACTCACCAGTAACTTTTGATTCAAAACTCTTCAGGTCCATCCACTTTTCATTGTTGACCCAAATAGAACCAAAGGTACCATTCATAATCTTACTAGCGATTTCTGTTTTCAATTCTTATCACCTCGCTTAATTTAAAATATCAAAATCAAGATCTTCCATTGCATCATTCACTTTGATGTTAGTCAAAGGATATACATAGGAACCAACAGTTGTAGTCTTGATTTGCTTTTCTGACCATTCTGCAGCTTCTTTGTTTACTTTGATTAACTCTTCTCTTTGCTTCGCAATGTTTACATCAACAATATTAGAAGAATCTTTATCAAGAATCTCTTCAGATGATAACTCATTCAAATAATCTTGAACTGCTACAAAGAAAATAATCTGGTTATCATAGCTATTTTTATAGTTACCTACATAACGGTCTTTAAACATGGTATACACATCACGTCTAATAAGAGATAAGGTGTCCATGATAGTAATTTTCTTCATATCTGCATACTTAGTTTCACCTAAAGTCTTAAGTGAGTTCACACCTCTAGCAACTCTAACAACACCTTCATCGTTGTATAAAACAAATTTTCCTTCATCAACAGCTACATCCACATTTGCTGGCTCAGTAACACTCTCTAAATCTGATAATATCTTAAGAGTAGTCGACTCTGTTAAAGGACAGCCGCCAATTAAACCGAGTATTCTAGAAACATACTTATCTCCTGTTATCTCAGCTAATCCTTTTGGCTTTACTTTAGTATTAGCAAAGTTTACAATTCTCTCATGATCAGCAGCATTGTTAAACACGACAGCTGACACCTTAGGCATCTCTTTCACAAGTTCAACAAGCTTAGTTTGTTCAGATACACTACCTTTAGCAAGCCCAATCCAGTTGTAATGGACATTACCAATGTTATTGATAGCAGTATCTACTGGTGTAGGTGCTGCAACATCAACTCTTGATACAATCACTTTCTTTACACCACCATTAAGAGTGGTTTTAATATAGCCAACATTTTCTGCCGTAAACTTACCGATCTCTACATCTTTTTCATCAGTATACGCAATGGTATTGAACGTCTTATCTGTATCATCTTTGATAATCAAGACAACAATACCATTAGCAGAACGAGCTACAGCAGTTTGAGCCAATTTCTTAAACTCAATATTAATATCTGGTCTACCCATTATTCACCTTCTTTCATATCCATATCGATATTATCCATCATAGGATAATCAGGATCTTCTATGACTTGTGTCGAATATTCCACTTCAAATGATGCCTGTATCATATCATTAGAATGATCAGAATCATACTCAAGGAATGTTAACACTTCCTCTCCAACTTTTGTATAACTAGAAAAGAGATCAGAAAGTTTCTCGCTGACCTCTAGTATTTCAATATCACAATCATCAGGATTCGTTGGATAATAATATATCCTGACAATTACATTCTTTTCAGCAGTACCACCCATACCAGGAGAGGACTTAATATCACTAAAGAACACCTTTAAAGATGGCCTTGGAATATCTTCCTCAACTCGATAAGCAATTACTTCAGCATCGATTTTAGCTATTAGAAGAGTATTGATGGCTGCCTTTATTTCTTTTAAGTTCATACACCTACCACTTTCCTTCATCTAAGACTTCATCCAGAAAATCCATGGCATCTTTTACATAGGTATTTGTAAAACGTCTTTCAGCATCCGCATGAATATGATAGCCATTTTTATAGCCCACCTTCTTACCTTTGCCACGCTTCGAACCTTTTGCAACAATATCATGGCCATCCTCTATCAAATGAGCATGATTGGACGCATTATATACTCTAACGGACCAATCCACACCTTTATATTGATATGGCTTACCACGCTTTAAATGTTTCATGTAATTGCCTGAGTTTACCTTGATTCTTGTCTTAGCAAGCTTTTTCACAGCTGACTTAAGCTTATTGCCTTCCTTATTTAGAAATCTCTTAGTAAGCTTTGGTACCGCTTCAGACATCTTCTCTAAATCATCTGCAAGCTTCAAAAGTTCTTTATCACTAAACTCATAATCAGCCATCAGCTCACCTCACAGAAGAACTCAAGCTCCTTGTTGGCTTCAAAAGGATTAAGGATAAACTTTATCTCATACTTAACACCATTTCTTATGAACCACATATCATCTTTAATGAACTTGCAAGTAACATAACGCCCCTTGAACTTATGAGTCGTACCACTCACTTTAGTATTACCAGCTAAAGAAGAAACAGATCCAGTCATCGGAATCATCTCTAAATAAACTGATTTGATTTTACCAGGACTATAATCTTTTTCACTGAGTTCATTGGTCTTTTCAACTTTACCCCAGACTTCAAGCTTTTTCATCTTACCTGCTCGCATTACTCACCTCCATACTTAAGCTGTAACTTAATACTGGTGATGGTCTCACGAACTTTGTCGCTTGGTTTACCAATCATCTCACGATTCTCATAAAAATCATTTATAAGGACCAGCATAAACAAGACTGCACGATTGTTAGTTGCATCAAAACTTTTACCTGTAGCTTCTTTCAGATACTCTTCTGCAGCTTTAATGATGATGTTGAGGATAGCATCTTCATCATGATCCTCAACATCTAAGTGTAAGAACTCTTTAGCTTGTGCTAAAGTAACCATTCACATCACCTTCTTAAGATACAGTCAGTTCACCATACACAACTGCACCATCATCAACCAATTGAGTATCAAAACCCAAGATTGCTCTTGTATCAGTTGTATTTCTAGTGAAAGCATCACCACCAACATTAGTTGATAGAAGTTCCATAGTCTCAAAGTCGAACAATGTAATAGCTTCTTTCAAGTCACCAATAATCATTGGTGCTTTCTTAGTAGTTGTACCAGTTGTCTTTAAAACCTTATTTGAAATCATAACAACTCTACGACCTTTAATCTGCATTTTTGTTGGTTCTTTTGGATCAGGCTGCATGATGTACTTACCATCAGAATCCTTCATTGTATCAAGCTTGTTGAAACCATCTTGGTTTGTAAGAATGATTGAGCTTGCAGTGATTGCTGGATCTAAATCCACATTAAGGATCTTCTTAATAGCATCAAAGTCTGCAATAGCCTTTTTAGTAAGTGTAGCTAACTTAGCTAAGATACCAGCATTGTGAGTAGCTCTCTTCTTCTTGGCTAACCACTTGTTCACATAACTCACTAAAGTCTTATCACCAGCCTTTTTCAAGGTGTTTGAGATTGGTAAAATACCGTATTTCTGAGCAATTGTATAAGCTACAGTCTTAAACTTAGGGTTATCAGTCTTCTGAATCTTACCATCCCCATCTAAGTCCTGGAATGGTACCATATCAGCTAACTTCTCAATAACTCTTGAACCTGATAAAGTAGTAACTGGCTCAACATTAACATATTGAGATAAATCGTCATCAGTTCTCTTAAGTTCATTGATAGCAGTTTGCTGGTCAACTGGTACCAATACACCACCATCTTCATCAGTACCCTCTGTCAAATATCTATGCTCTCTGCCATACTCTTCAACAGCATCTCTCTCATCATCGTTAAGAGACTTGTTTCTTAATGCCTTTACATAAGCATCATTGTATCTCTCTTCTAATGATCTTTCTTCACCTTTACCAGGTTCAGCAACTTTAGCACCAGAAGTAGGCTCATTAGTACGCTGCTCTTCTTCCTCATCTTCAAGTTCTCTTAAAAGTTCGATTTCCTCATCAATCTCTTTAATTTCGTCCTTGATTGCTCTAGCTTCATCAAGCTTACGCTCTTCTACTAAGGCAAGTGCTTCTTTTCTCTTTTCTTCTTTTTGTGCAAGTAACTTTCTTAATTTTCTGCTCATGCGCATCTCCTTTACATAATTTCTAGTTCTAACAATAAGGCTCTAGCCTCTATGTCTAGATTATTATTTCTTAGCTCATCGATACTTCTGACATGACATTCTGAATCTAGATAAGCTGGTTTAGGTGTTGGGCTAATCTCAAAGAGTTCCGCTTCAACAACCGTTCTCTTATAAACCTCTTCACCATCAATCTCAATCTTAGAGATTAAATCATCTACAACTCTAAAACCAAAACTTGTACCTCTTACATCTTTGCGTCTAGCACTTTCTAGAACGTTATCTCCCCATGAGCTATTAGGAAGATCTAAATCAAAACGAACACCCGTTGAATCACTTTCTAATACAAGTGTTTCACTCTCAGTGTTCCCTAGTAGAATGTCTTTATTATGGTTCCAATAAGCCAGAACGCTTCTTTCATTTAAGCTCTTGTCAAAAGCTCCTTCAGCTATGACTTCAACGAACTTATCACCCCACCAGTCACGCATGACTTGAGATTGAACATTGTAACTGATTGCATAACCTGTTAACATACGTGATTCAGAATCATCTTCTGAGTCCGCTCTGATTTCAACATGGCCAATAACTGAACGATGTTCTAATTCATCATTCATCTTTTCCTTTTCCACCTGACTTGCCCTCCTTATTCTTATAAAACACACCTATATCCCTAACTTTCTGCATGTTACCGTTACAGATAAGATCATCTCCCTCCGGTACAGCAGGATCTCCTTCTAGCTTTCTACACTCATTAGGTGTTTTGAATCCAGCATTGATAGCTATTCTATAGGCTTCATACCTGGTTTTGATATCAGCTCTAAGGATGTTATCTACTGAGAACTTCACTCTAAAGCCTTTATCAATCTCATGGTCATGAAATAGCTTATAACTCATCTCGCACTCATACATTTTGAAAATTGCAAGAAGTGTATCTATGTAGAATTCTCTATTCTGTTCAGAAATAGAAGAAAAGCTAGACTTGGATAAATCATTGACTTGGTGCAGCTTAATACCAAAAGCACCAGCAATTTGTCTGACAGATAATTGACTCAACTCTAAGAACTGAGCATCTGCCATGGTAAGCTTCATAGGCTGATATTGAAATCCAACAGGCATAGGAAATATCTTACCGGCATTTCTAACAGACTTTACATTCTCAAAGAGCTTCTCAGCTAAATTCTTAGCACTGTTATCTGATATGTCGCCAGTATACTGAATGGTACCACTTCCAAACATGCCATTTTCCATGAAGTTTTTCACATAGTCTTGAGCACCTTTGTTACCCTCTATCAGACTTGCAAGTACAACTTTGACTGGCACACCAATCATGCCATCATAAGTAACACCTTTGAAATGAAGTACATCATCCGGATGATACTTGTATCTATTACCGAGTTTATCTTTAATGATGTAGTAAAACTGATCAGGATCACCTAATATGCCCTTATTATCAATCCACAGTTCCACATTCTTAAAATCTACTGGGTAAAGATGTTCTAACACACCAGTACGAGCATTAAAAAAAGGCAATACAACTGCATTCCCTTGATCATTTCTTTGATGCTCAACTGCTTTCCAGAAGTCGTTAGCACTCATATATGGATTTGGTTTTAGATTTAAGATTTTCTCAAGTTTATGGCCATAGTGTTTCTTGATGCCATCACCATTTCTTTCAATAATCTCAAGTGATATCTTTGATACACTATCTGATAATATCCTCAGGCATGTAAAATATGTTGCTTCTTTAGCATTAGCTGTTTCATTAATGCCTAATGCCTTTAAGATGGCATCATCATCTTTGTTCAGTTCCATCACAGTTCTTTTATTGCCGAACCGGAACCAGTTCTTTAATCCCATTTATCAACCTCCCCATAATTCATCTAGATATTCATCAGTGATTTCTTTAGTACCTACATCACTCCAGTATGTCATCGCTCTCTTATGAGCAAAAATGCATGTAGCTGCTGGATCTATTCTCTTAAAGCGTGATTTCTTAGAAATCTTGATTTCACCAAAAGAGTTAGTATCTTTTTCACTGTTATTAATTGACCAGGCTAATAGTTTATTACCATCATGAGCAATCTGACCAACTTTAACAAGATCCTGAAAATTTCGAGTAGGTTCATCTAACTTTGCACATGACTGAGGTATCTGGACACACTCAAAACCTCTTCTTTCAAGTTCTGCTACTGTAATGGCAGCATTATGAGCGTCATAACATATCTCCATAACACGAAGATCATACTCTTTAACCATTGCCTCTATGTAATTAATCATAGCCCAGTAGTCAACTATCATACCTTCATTGGCTTCTGTAGCTGTTAACCAACCTTTTTTAATCCAGAAATCATATGGTATCTTATCAGTCTTACGCTTTTCATTCATAGTTTCTATTGGTAGAAAGCTATGACTAAAGAAAGCGTACTTTCGAACCTCATTATCTAAGAAAGGAAACTCAAAGGAGATACTTGTTAAGTCACCTGACTTTGAAAGGTCCATACCAATATAACAATCAGCACCTCTAAACGTCTCAAAAGATATCTCATTAGCACAGCTATGCCAGTAATCAATGTTCAAGAACTTGTTTTCACCAAACTTAACCCAGATATTACAGTTCTTTGTGAGAAAGTTTCTTATTTTCTCTTCATCACCTGAACCATAGACTCTTTTACATTCTGCCCTTAACGAATCCAATCCCTCTGGATAAGTACAGGCAATAGGATTGGCTTTTATCCATACAGTTTCATCTTTAGGATCATCATCTTTGTCAAGCTCACATATCATAACAAAATATTCATCATTATCAATGACACCATCTAAGATATCACTGCAATACTTATACTCTAAATAGCATGGCTTATCTTCAAAGTCAGAACCTGCAGTTGTGATAATCATAATAAGTGGCTCTGATCTCGCCATCATACCTGAAACCATGACATCATACTGTTCACTAGTTGGATGTGCATGATACTCATCTATAATAGCTAACTGAGGATTCTTACCGTCACCTGTTTTGCCAGCTTTCTTAGAAAGGTGCTTGATAAAAGATTTGCTTTTCTTATGCGTAATCTCTTTTTGATTAAACTTGAAACGCTTTTTAACAACTGGACCTGTCATAAGTTCTATTTCATCAAATACGATTTTAGCTTGTTCACGTTCAACACCTAAAGTATAAATCTCTGCTGCTTTAACGCCACGACCACCAGCTTCATATGAAGCCATGCCACCTTCCATCTGAGATTTAGCATTTTTACGTCCTGTTTGAACATAACCATATCTAAATCTTCGATATCTAGTCTCAAAGTGCTTCCATGCATAGATATTGCATATGACAAACTTCTGATAAGTTGTTAAATGAATTGGCTTCCCAGCTAATACACCTTTGCTGTGTTTCATGAATGTATACCATTTAACTACTTTTCTAGCTTCATCTTCATCCCAGTAATATAAAAAAGACTCCTCAGTCTCCATTTTCTGAAGATCATTAAGAAATCTCTCACACGCTTTAATATGTTTCTTACCTGCAACAACCTCACCATAAATAATAGAATAAGAGTAGGCCATCAATTCTTCTAGAATCGTATTGTACATTAACCAAACTCTCCTTCAAAATCTAATTCATCATCAGACATCTCTTCAGCAGATGAATGAATGATCTTAAGTCTAGCTACTGGTGACAATCCAAAGTCAGATGAATACTTTCTAATCAACTCAGCATACTTAAGTTGTGTCTTTATCACTGGGTTTTCAATGAAATTTGTAAATCCAGCCTTATTAGTATACTCAACGGACAGTTTCTCACCATGTAATGACATCACACACATGATATACTTCTCAATGGCATCAGCCAATACTGCCAAAGTATAAATGTCCACATTACAAAGGAGCCCAATAACATCGAGCTCCTGCACTATCTTCTTAAAGACTTTCTTAGCATCCTTACCTAACCATGTAGGAGGTTTAATCTTGTCAGTCCTTAAATTCTTCAATTGTTCTTCTTGCTTTTTCCTTTTTCGAATCTCTTCCTTGGTTAAATGCGCTTTGTTTCCATTTTCAAGGATTGATTCAATTGACATATTTGAGTTCATCTATATACATCCTTTTTAGTTGTCCTTCTTCAAAGCCACTAACTATACCTTTCCTGAGTAAGATAGATTCAAAGCTATCTAAAAAATATTCTATGTTTACTGGATAACCATCAATAATTGGACCTTGGTATATTAAATCATCTTCTAATAAAATTATACATGAGTTATCATTAAACATGAAATTACTAACCTTACCTGTATATTCATACTTGAAATCATATCTTAAATTACGGTCCCAATTACTATAACCTAACATATAGGCCAAAGTATTGTTAATGTTTGAAAATAAAGTCCCGACTCCCTTTGGGAGAATGAAATCTGCATGTTTATGAAAGAACATTGCATTTTCAAGATAGCCATTTTCAATCTTTGATTCATTAAAAGTTCCATTAATAATCTGATTTTTTTCTCTATCAAACAGCTTACCTTCACCTACTAGATAACCTCCCATTTTAATTGACCCTTTATAAATCAGTCCTTTATTTGTATAAATTATTTTACCTATCCCAATATCATGACTATCTTTAAATTCAACATAAATTTTATCTGTTCCTTCATTGTTAGTCCAAGTATAGTAATCTACTACAGAATTCTTAACATATTGAACAAAACTAATTGCATATTTTGTCGAGTATTCAATTCTAATACCCTCAATTAACTTTCCATTTACATACTTTCCAATTTTATATAGTTCAAAATCTTCTCTAGTGTAATTGTTTGATCTCTTTATCAAACCATATGAAGTTAGTTCCTCATCGAAATACTCAATGCAGAATATTATACTCATATCTTCACCAGATTCTTGAATTATATTTTGATTCGCAACTAAATAATTATCAAAATAATATTGTCTTCCAACCTCATCTAACTCAAAACTTAAACACATACCCTCTAGCTTTTCACAAATTTTTTTTGAGAATGTACTTAATGTAACATCCATTTTGCAATATCTATTCAACTTCTGAACTAAACTTAGAAATTTCTCTTTTACTGCTACAATTGGATAAACTTTAACACTAATTAGATTATCATTATCATAGACTAAACTCACTATTGGGTTATGAGGTGCATCGATAGAGAAATGAACAATATTGGTCATACTATTTATGCTTTCTAATTGAAATATATCTTTCTTCATATCTGAATCAATATACATCCTATACAATTTATCAAGTAATCTTAAAAACATAATGTCACAATATATTAAATGATTATCATGATAATCTAGATCAATTTTGCTGATTAAAAACTCATCAAAATATAAAGCAATTATTCTGTTTACTTCTGTTCTATACTTTGCATTATCATCTTCAACTCTCTTCAGTTTCAAAAGACTATTATTGAGTCCATACAGTAAGTCAACTTCTTTCGTTGTAAGATTTTCCTTAAGTATAGAGATATTTGATGTCCATTCATAAACTATTGTAGTACAATCTAAATCAGATTCTTTTTTTATCGTGAAATATTGATCAATCAATGATGATAAACTGAGTTTCAAATAGTTATACAACTCCTGAGCATTTTTTTCTAGAAGAATATTCTTCTCAGACAAAACTCTCTCTGCATTAGATTTTTCTATGTTGTATAGTTTTTCAGCTATTACATTACTTTTTTTATTATTCAAAAAAAGCATCAAAGAAAAGATGGCTGTAACTACAATGCCAATGATTGATATATAATCCTTCACATCTAGTGATGTTATTATTTTTTCTATCTCTAATATAAAATAGATAAAATATTTATTACTCATAAAGTATTTAATCATTTTGAAGATTGCTCCCCTTTTAGTATTAAAACCGAAAAAAATCATTTTTGCATGGGGGCTGCGGTGATTTAAAAATCGTGTCAACTTTTAAAGACTCCCCCTATACTTAGTTTTTAACAGTATTCTCTAAGTATTCTCTCACATCATTTAATAACATCATAATCATTTCATCAACGTGCTTTGAATAATTAAGAGCATCTGAAACTATTTTCTTTGCATTTTTACTGAAGTCAGGAGTTGACATCAAATCACACGAAAACTCTACTGACTCTTCATAGTTTTCATATCTCATTGCATTGTTTGTTGTGAACTCTGTCGAAATCTTAATCATTTCTGTACAAATTTTACATAGCTCATTAATGCTATTTGCTAAAATTACAAATGTACCATTAGAAGTATTTATAACTTTCTCCTCTGGGGCCATAAAGACATACAACTTCAAATGATATCTATAATACTCTAGTGGAATCTTCTCCAACTCCATATGTAAATTATCTAGAGCGACTTCTAAATCTCTTAAGCAATTTTTTCGATTTAGAATTTCTGTTATTTTGAATGATCTTAAATAAACAGTCGAACTATTTGCAACATCTATAATCTTGAAGATTGTATCTAGTTCTGCTTTGTTTACTTCATTCTGAGATGCTGACATAACATCAAGTTTCTGTCGCAACTTTTCATTTTCATCATTTATGTCTTTCTTAATTTGTTCTACAGCTTTAGTTAACTTAGGTATATCTTTTAAATCAGCTTTATTCTTACCTTTTGCTGATGCAAATGATGGTAGATAATTGTTTACGACTAAGACTATCACAACTGCTATTACAAGCTTTAATAGATCTACTAAAAAATTTTCCATTATAGAACCTCCAATATCCAAATACAGGATATCACATAAGAAGTTAGATATGCAATTTATTATGACAACTTTTACATACACTTTGGCAGTTATCAATCTGTAATCGTTTTGACCAATCATCTTTTATCTCAATGATATGATGTACTATCTCAGCAGATTTAATGACATTATGCTTTAAGCATTCCTGGCATAAATGATAATCTCTTAATAATGCAGCTTGTCTTACTTTCTGCCATTCTTTTGAATGATAGAAATTTACTAATTTTGGTTCTCTCACATTCTGATCATAATGTTTATTCTTTTCTTGTTTATCCATAGCAGCAACTTTTGCACACTGAGGACAATACTTCCCATTCATGGGTACAAGATTTTTGCAGTTTTTACCGCGACATATTTTCTTTGGCAAAATCACTCCTAACTATTGCAATATAAGGGCTAGAGTACATTTTCCTCGAACTGTACATATCCTAGAGTGTGTCTAATTCGTGGATAGTCTCTAACCATTGATATTACTTGCTTTATTTTTTTATAGCTTTTCTACTGACACAATTACAATTATGTACACTACAAGGCTAAAAAAAAGGCTATAACTCAAAGCTATTCATTGACTTATTTACACTCTCTTGATGCTTTCCAATGTAAATAAGCGTCTCAGTAGGTGATCTATGACCTAGTATAGCTTGAAGTGTAGCAACGTCTTTTGTATGTTCATAAAAATGATAACCATATGTTTTTCTAAGGGTATGAGTGCCTATATTATCAAGACCAAACATTAAGCAGGTCTCATTAATGATGTTATAAGCTTGACCTCTTTTGATATGACTATTCTTACCTATTCTTGACTTAAAAACATACTCATCTGGTGGCTTGTCTTTACAATAAGCTCTGAAAGCTTTTCTTAATTTCTTGTTCAACTGAATGGTATGAACCTTTTCAGTCTTTTCAAGTTTTATAGTGAGTGTTTGCTTATTTCTCACATCTCTAACTCTCAATGGCAATATATCAGATATTCTCAAAGCTGTATTGGTACCAGTGATGAAGAGCAACCAGTTTCTTTCGGATGTTCTCTTCAGGTATTCTTCAATGTCTTTCAATTTTCCATAATCTCTAATTGGATCAACAGTGTTCATCCTGAGCTCCTTTTATAGATTTTATTAATGTGATTAAAGATTTCCATCCACATTTGCTTTTGTTGTAGTAGTAGAACTTCTTAGAGATCTTACCTAAGTCAGTACAATCATCACTTTCTAGTATTGACGAAATATCACTGGCTTTATAATTTCGATATCCTCGATTTGTTCTTATCTTAAAATCACTTGCATTTAACGCTACAATAATCTCATTAATGTTCCCTAACTCAAGATAAAGAGTCCGGATGGTTTCTTCATCTGTTGCAGCACTTATATCTCTGAACTCTTCTGTGATTTCTATTATCAGATCAATATCATCTCTTAACTCGATGAGCTTGAGTCTATTAATGCCTTTGATTTTCATTACTTCTGTCTCAGTCGTCCATTGACTCTTTTATATTTTCTTGATTTCATACATTCTCCAACATCCTCATAAGGACCATGGATATACATGTCTAGTTCTTCACAAGAATCTTTATCTTTACAGTTAACACATTTGGTTTGTGAACAACATACGACTTGGCCCTTATTGTTAAACTTCACTCTACATGTAAACATAATTTTCTCCATAAAAATACCAGCGAGGTTTTCCTCACTGGTTCATTTCTTCCACGATAACAGATTATCACAGTTTTTCTCATAAAAACGGAAATAAACCGGAAATACTTCTAAATAATCTTAGCAGAATCAGCCTCAAACGCTCTATCTCCATAGAATACATAGGATAGCTTACTAATGGCAGATTTCTTCAAATTTCTTATCATACGGTCTGTATAACTCATTTCATTGGCAACTTCTTGCCATCGATAGCCTTTTAGATACCCTAAAATGATGACTTGTCTTTCGTTCATGTCTAATGATCCTATTGCAGAATCTAACCTATTCAGCTTTGACTTTGCAACATCAAGTTTCGCCTTAAGTTCTTCAACATCATCAATATTCTTTAATGCTGTATTCTCTACAAGCTTATTGATGTTCCCTGTTTTGATACCATCACCAGCGTAATCAATTGCTGTAACGCCATCATTCATGAATACTTCACCTAATTGTTTCTTTAACTCTTCTATATGTGCTAATAGAAGATTGTAGCACTTCAATGTACTGATAATACTCTCTCTATACTCTTTTTTTAACTTCATTTAACCCCCATAAACAAAAACAGAGCACCAGTAAGCAATCGCTACTGGAGCTCTGGGCTCTCTGTCATATTATTTTTGTGTATTCTCCGCACTTACACTTGATAACAACAGTTCCATTATCAAAATCGCATAATCGACTGTTGCAATTATCACACCTTACTTGCTGATCATCTCTAAATGCTTGTAGTGCTTCTAATATTTCTTCAACGGTAAATCCTGCATCAATTAGTTTATCAATTTCGTTCTTCATTATCCTCCTAAATGAGCTCTAATCTTAGAAGTTCTACATCTTCAGAAATAACATACTCATCATTACACAGTCCTTCTCCAGTTAAATCTAAATGAGCTTCTAATGCAGCTATTTCAAATTCTTCTACATCCATCTCAGTTGCTAAACCAATAGCAAAGTTCATTTCATGGTTCCATAACACCTTATTATTCAAACTAGCATCACCTCACTTCTTCTTTTTCATTTCACAAATCTTAATATTAATGTCAGCAATCAATACTCCGGTCTTGGTTAATTCAGAATCCTTTTGAATTAAATTTCTCCTATTCAACTCAAGTAGCTGCCTTCTAGTTACTTTTATGAGATTGTTTATCTCAAAGTTTCTTTTATCACCATCTCCAAATATTACTGCATTCCCCTTCTCTAATGGTCCATAATGTTCCTCCCACAAGAGAACATGTTTACCTCTCCAGCAGTTCTTTCCATCAGCATACTTAACTTCAATATAGCCATCACCATTTGTTCTTTCTGTTCCTACTGGTAAGTAATTATGAGGTCTATGACCTCTCTTAAACTCCGTGGGAACTGAAACCCTCTCACCTTTCTTAAATCCATTGATGCATTTTCGGCCTTTCTTATACCTAGTATCTATGCCACTGGTTAACTTATGATTCTTGTAGTAATATCTAATCTGCTCATATGAGAAATCGGTATTAAACAATTCATTTAGTTTTTTAGCCATCTCCTTAGGTCCTACACCTTTATGATTATGAAGCATGTACTCTCTAACTTCTTCTGAGTAAATAGATTGTCTATGTTTAAATGGTCTACCATAATTTACTTCACCTCTTAGGCCATAGTAACCCTTGTATGACTTAATCTGTTTACCAGTAAGGCTAGTTCCAAACTTTTTATTTACAAGGTCAGCTAGTTCCTGGTTCATTAATCCTTTCGCATTCTGGAATATAAACTCTTTCATCTCAGGTGAATACTTCATCTATCCCTCCAACATTTTCATTTCAGGATTATGCTCATAGGATCCATCTTTAAACTTCTTTGCAGATAAAACTAATGATCCATTATCAATAATCTTTGTTGCAATCATTGTGACTGCTTTACTTCTTTCGATTTCCTCTTTGAGGTCATCGCCTTTAATATCCTCATCGCTAAGTCTCTCCAACTGAGCAAATAAGTGATTGTTTAAATCTCCTAATGTACTCTTCATAACTTACCTCACAAATCTAATCGTTATAGCTTCTAATGCTAGAAACGTACTTGCTTTATCCAAATATACAAACGACTCATATGTTGAATTTTTTTGAGAACCATTGTATAAATTGAAAGCTAACTTCAAAAGTCCTCTTGATCCAGAAGTCATCCAAGCTTTCTTAAATACATTAAGCTTGATAGTGTGATCATCGAAGTTGTAAATATCATCTACATGCTTATATAACTCAGCATTACCTGCAATGATATGAAAGAGTGCCTTTCTTTCAACATCACTTTTTCTCATGTTATCTCTTTCAACTAGCTCTTTATATCTACTTTTCATCGTTACCTCCTAAAATGGTATATCATCATCACCAGGTATAGCTTGGAATCCAGCCATATCTTGTTGATAAGACTGCTGATTGTAACTATGTTGCTGTGATGGCTGTTGATATCCCTGTGTATTATGTTGATTATTCTGAGAATTTCTGTTGGCCCATTCAATGAACTCAACTCTTGATGCTATAACTTCCATGCCATAGTGTTTCACACCATTTTTATCCTCATAGTTATTATTCTGCATTCTTCCTGTTACAGCTGTCATTAAGCCTTTTCTTAAATAATTAGCAGAGTTTTCAGCAGTCTTACTAAAGCATTTTATATTTATAAAGTCAGCATCTGGTTGACCTTCTTTTTTAAACTCTCGATTAACTGCTAAAGCAAATCTACATACTGCTGTACCAGTAGAAGCTATATATCTTAATTCAGGATTCCTGGTTAGTCTGCCAATTAAAACTACTTGATTCATTAATCCGCCTTTCTTTTCATATCATTGATTAATGTCTTTAACTCACAGATTTCATCTTCTTTATTTTGAAGAATCACTCTTAAGCGATTACTCTCATAAACATACTTGTTTAAGCATTCCTCAATGTTTTCAATCTTCTTGATAACCATATATGACATATAGCCCTTCTTGTCTCTACGTTCATAGTTACTAATGCTATTGATTTCAAATAACTTGGAGATCTCTTCAATAAATGGATCCAGTTCTTCAAGTCTTTCAACACCAACTCTAAGCGAGTATTTATTATCACTAAAAACCCTAGCGTATAAGCCTTCGTAATGATCTCTTTCAAAATCCAATATACTTATGTCAAAGACCTTTGCTTCATAATTTCCATTACGACCTTTAAATGTTTCGAGCCTATACTCCAAGTCAATAGCACCTACATCCATCAATGCATTAAACTGATATGTACTGAATCTATAGTATTTAGCGACTTCCCATACTGGAATCATTACATACTCATGAAACTCCTGGTAAAACTCATCTCCAAAACCTGCATCAAATAACTCACTAATCATCTTATGCTTTGCTAATCTCTTGGGTAAATCCAACCCTTTATCTATGCAAAATCCATGTATAGTATCTTTTGAAATTACTGTATCAGAGCCTTTATTTTTAGAAAGCTCATCTCGAACCCAATCCATTTGATATTGATTCATGATTCCTCCGTTTCTTTATACTCCCTTTGCAACTGCTCAAATCTCTTTGAAGTTCTACGCATTGCAATAGATAATGTTATTTGTAAACTACCATGATTATCACGCCTATACTTCATTATTTGGCCAGTATAAAAGCAATTTTGACCTCTTTTGTTAACATATTTTCTATCTAGAGATCTAACGATTCCTTGCGAATTATGCTGATAATAACCTTCAAAGCCTTTAATGTCTTTGAAGTCATCTTTTACTATCCACTCCAAGTCCTCCTCATCTAGTTCACCATCTGCTACTTTTTCATGAATAGTCTCAAAGCTAGGTAAGTAGCCTTTTTCTTCTGTGTAGGCTTTTATAAAGTTAATCACAGCTTTTTCTTTTTTAGTCAATTTCATTTCCTGATCACCTCTTTACTGACAAAACCTTAATAGCTCTTGGCTTTGAAGAGTCTCTCTTGATATAACCTTTCTTCTCTAATCTACTCAGATGGCCAAAGACTGTTGAAGAGGACTTAAGTCCTACACACTTTCCAATCTCCCTTACTGATGGTGGATAACCATTTAACTGAGTATATTCAGTGATTACATCCAGTATTTTCTGTTGTTTATCTGTTATTGATTTGCTCATATACACCCTTAATCTATTTAGTTTTCAAGTTGACTTAGCCTTAAATCACAGATTTTGATAAAATCATTAGTCTTGGCTATGGCAACTTCTCGAGTCCTTTTCAGCTCTCTAATAATCTCCGGACTCTCATATTGCGTTAGTTCATCTTTCATCGACTCTAAGTCATGATCAGAGAAGATACTGTCAACTCTTATGACTTCACTTACACCTACAAATGTTGGTACATCCTTTAGGGATCCATAAAACTCACCTTTATGTGTTATAAAAGCTCTTTTACAGTTTGCCAAGGCCAGCATCGACAACTTGTAATCAATCATGCCTTTAACAAATTCAGATCTAAGAACCCATTGTGGATTTCTCTGCAACCAATTCAATAATTGTCGATTCATACTTACCTCACTTTCTTATCCCTAATTTACGTTCCAGTTCATCATTGGACAACTTATCTCTTTGATCAAAATTATGAAACTTATTCTTAGCTTTCATATCGACAACCTTTGACTCACTACCTTTTTGCTTAGCAGCTTCAAAATTTCTTTGATCAGCATTCACTGCATCCATGGTCAACAAATTTTTATTTAACCAGTTTCTCAAAATACCATTGATGTATTTGATATTTCCAGCTCCATTTTCTACAGCAGTTTTTAAAGCATGTAAAATTACTTCGCTTGGAAAATGGTCTAACCATGATTTTAATTCTTCACCTTCATACGGTGTAATCGGTCTAATATTTTTTGAGTAAAAACTAATCAACTTTTTAAAATCATCATCCCTTGTTATTGTTGTTATATTATTAGAACAATAATAATGTTTATTTATGTCGGTAATGGTTACCGCAGTTTTTTTGTTTTCACTCGATTCTGCGGTAACTGTTACCGCAGTTTGCGAATCTGGGGAAATTATTACCGCAGATTTTACCGCAGTTTCTGAAACTGGGGAATCTATTACCGCAGTTTTGTCCTCATTTTCTAATTCTGCGGTAACTATTACCGCAGTTTTGCTCTCGTTTTCTGATTCTGCGGTAACCATTACCGCAGTTTGGTCTAAATCTTGGTTCAAAATACTCTCTAAACTGATCATTCTATAGAGTCCAGAATGCTTTTTTCTCTGCTGAGATTGATATAAAATAATGCCTTTTTCTATCAAAATTCCTCTAAGATTTCTAACAGTTTTATCACTCACGCAAAGCTCATCTGCAAGCCTAGAATTCGAAACTTTGAACCATTCAATCCAGCCACAAGTATTATTAATGTGCATCAACAAATACCATAATGCCTGGACATTTGCTGCTAAAGGATCCTTTGTTAAATACTTTCTAAATCCATTAATTTCATTTATGTAGTTCATTTGCACCCCATTAAAATTGGCAGGAGCTAAGCTCCCACCTATATGAAAGGAGTTGTCAAGACATACGTAATTAATGCTACTAATGTTGCTATTACTACCTTAACGAATAAACGCCTCTCTTTTTCTTTGTATCCAACAATCTGAATAAGATTAGGATTCTCCATGTTACCTCCTTGATATGGCCACCATACTCTGATATAATGGCTTTAATGAAATTGACTCTTTTGCCGCCAAGCTAGGGTCTTTTTTTACTATCCAAACAAATTGAAAGAATCTCAATTGCTTCATTAACTTCTACAAGAATTTCTTTTGATTCTTTAATGATATCCTCATTATCATCAATACATTCCTTTATAAACTTCACTTCTAGTTCATCTTTACACTCAGTAACAATCTGCTCTAATACCGAATTTTCAATGATTTTATCAGCAATCGCATCTTTTAAATCAATCTTGCTAAGTTCTAGTTGCTCAATAACTCGTGTCATTTTTCATCTCCTACTCTATATAATCCACATCTGATGGAATATCATAAAACGTTCTATACGAATCTTCTTCCATCTTATCCATCCAGTCATCTAATGACTTTGTTCTAAACAACACTCTTCCACCTCTTCTAACTCTAATACATGGTAAAACGCCTTGTAAGTAGTAAGATCTCAGTGTCGGAATTGATATTCCTAAATAAGCTGCAGCTTCTTCCACTGTAATCGTAGAAACTCTATGTCTACTCATAATCTCAGCTTTGGTAGGAATCTTTCTGACTTTCTCTGCTATTGCTGCTTCCATAGCTCCTCCTAAATAATGTACTTCTTTTTCTTTAACTTCATAACCATTCTCTTTTCTATTCGACTGATATCAAGATTAAATATCTCGGCCATCCGAATAAAGTGAAGCTGTACTGCTGGTATGATATCAGCAATCTGTTCTTCAAAGGCCATTACTTCTTCGCGCTCAACTTCTGTAAGATCATCAAGAGTATTCCTATTTCGAATAATCTTCTTTAACTTCATACTAGCTTCAATCATTTCGCCAGCTTCCTCAACTAATGAATCTAATATCACTGCTGGATCATCATTAACATTATTAAGAATCGGTATACATAGTATCTGGTCCTTTTCAGTACAAGATATTGCATGTCTTAGTCTTGGTGACTTAAGCACTCTTGAGATCTTTACAGCAATATCTATTGGTATATCCTCACCATTCTCATATGCTGATATCCTACATTGAGCCACATTAACTTCATTGGCTAATGTTCTTTGAGTCATACCAGCTTCAAGTCTTGTCTGCTTCAATATGTCTTGTATCAATCTATTCCTCCTTTGGTATAAATGATAATTTATATTCTCTCTAGTGCTGCTCTTGAAGTAAAAATTTTTCCAATATCAGCATAATTAAGATCCAAAATAACTTTTAAGAACCACACCTCAACTGTGGTAAAAAAAGACTTCCCATTTTCCTTGTTTGAGTAATCAGATACTGAAATAAGTAACAAATTTGCTACTGTACATTGTGTTAGATTAGAGGCTAACCGTTTCTGTTTAAGATATTCAATATCTATTACTTTTAACATGTCATAGTCACTCATTTAATAAACCCTCTCTTTAATATTCTGTTTTCAAATAAATACTACATTGATTATTAAGGCAGTATATTTAAAATAAACTAAGTTTACTTTAAAGAAACATTCTGATTAAAAAAAATATCCATAATCTGAGCTTTGGATAAACTAAGCACTGTCTTAAGTACTCTTGCTTCATCTAAGCTAATCGGTAATTTCCCATTCTCTTTTCTTGAGTATGTTGATTTAGTTATGTTAAGTTTCTTAGCAATAACTTCCTGGGAATAACCTGCATCTTCTCTCATACTTCTAAGTTTTTCTAAGTTCAAGCCATCACCTCCTTTGTTTACTCACAAGCAACTTAAGGCTATTATATTTCCTTTAAATAAACTTGTCAACACTTTTAATAAAATAAGTTTCCATTAAAGAAACTATTGTTACTTCACACGAAACTCATAGTATAATATTCATGGAGGTTTAACATGAGCAAATTCAGTAATAGACTAAAGATGTTAAGAAAAGAAAAAGGCCTTACCCAGCAAGAGTTTGGGGATATTTTTCATTTGAATAAAAGTTCGATCTCAAAATATGAGAATGGTTCACAAATGCCTGAGGCCGATACATTAGAAAAAATAGCAGATTTTTTTGATGTAACTGTCGACTTCTTATTTGGTCGATCTGAAATTCGTAAGACAAATGATCTTCATATTGCTTTGAACACAGTATCAACCGAAGGGCTCGACGAAGATGATATTGAAATGGTGAAAGGGCTAATTAAAAACCTAAAGAAAAAGAATCAAAAATAACATCGCTACATATGCGGTGTTTTTATTTTACACCTTTCTGGTAAACTAAGGAATTAATTCCTAACTAAGGCACCAATTTTATTTTATGTCTAATATAGGCTAATACACTTTCACATTACATGTAGTTATAAAGGAGAAAATTATTGATGGCTACTAAAATAAAGAAAACTCGGCGCAACAGCACAACTGAGGATAGAGTTACCTTATTAACAGAAGTTAACAGAGTTTGTCCTTTGTGCGGTAAAGACTTAATTACAACAAAAAATAATAGAACTCTTTATGCTTTTGAAATTGCTCATATCTATCCTCATAAACCCAATAAACATGAACTTGAGTTGTTAAAGGATGTTAAGAGATTGTCCACTGACTCAGAAGACCTGGAGAACTTAATATTATTGTGTCCTTCGTGTCATAGTAACCATGATAAATACACTCAATTAGAGGAGTATTATAGACTGTATGATCTAAAAAGTAAGATGATTGCAGAAACAACATGTAGAAGTTTTTTTGGAGACTACAGAATCGAAACACAAATTACAGATGTAATTAACTCATTATCAAAGGCTATGGAAGATAAAAAAGGTAAACTACCTAAACTAGACTATGACGTATTTACAATAGACGAAAAATCAGATGAAACTTTAAATGTATTTACGGAATCAATGATTAAATCGTTTGTCAGATCCTACTTCATTACTATTAGAGAGCAATTTGAAGAACTTGACAAATCAAAAGAAGGTTCTTTTGATTTAATTGCATCACAAATCAGAACTTTTTATATCCAGTTAAAAAACAACGAAAAAGATAAAACTATAATTTTTGAGCAGATCTGTGAATGGATTTATATAAAAGTTGGAAGAGAAAATAAAGTTGGATGTCAAGTGTTAGCTAGCTTTTTTGTACAAAATTGTGAGGTGCTCAAATAATGATATTGCCAAATAAAATAACATCATTTAACGAATCTGTATTATCAAAATTAACACCAATAATGAAGGAGTTACAAAGAGGAGAACGTAACATCTTTAAAATCTTTAAATTAACACACTCCAATTATGAGGAGATAAACGAATATCTATATGCACTAGATATCTTGTTTTTATTGGACGTTGTAGAAAAAATCGATGGAGATAAACTATATGTTAAAACAAATTAATTGCAATATATTTCGAGAAAAAACAATAAACTTTCATAAAGGACTTAATTCGGTTTTGGGAGATGAAAAAGGTTCAAACTCCATTGGGAAATCGACACTTCTAATGATCATAGATTTTATATATGGAGGCAACTCATATATTAAAGAAAATGATGATGTTGTGAAACATCTAGGACATCATATTTTTGAGTTTGAACTATCAATAAATAACATTAGCTACTACTATAGAAGAGGTACTGAAAATCCAGATACAATTGACATCTGCAATTCTTCTTATAAAAAAATTGATGATTTCAATCTAAGTGCGTACACTCAAAAACTTAAAGAATTTTATCTTAATGAAAATAATTTCATATCCTTCAGGTCAGTTGTGGGTACGTTTTCTAGGATTGCACAAAAAAGAAATAAATTCGATTCAAAACCATTGAAGATCGTTGTTAATTCTAAAGAAAAAGATTGTCTTGATAATCTAATAAAATTATTCGGACAATATTCAATAATTAACGAAACCCAAAAAGATATCAAAGACATTACTAAAGAAATACAAGCAATTACCTCAGCAAACAAATACGATTATATAAATAAAATTAATGCGACTACCTATAAGAAAAACCTAAAAAGAATAGCTGAAGAAAATAAACAAGTTGAAAAACTTTCATTAGAAATGTCGTTGCAACTAAAGGACTATGATCTTGATAATAAAAATAAACTGTATTATGAAGTAAATGAAGCCAAAAAAGAACGAGAACTATTAAAATCGAAAATACGACGACTAGAAGATAATTTATCTAATAATAGTAAAGCGATAACTGAAAATTTCACGTCGTTAATCGAATTTTTCCCAATGGTTAATATTGATAAGCTGAAGTCTATAGAGCAGTTTCACAACAGTATTACAAAAGTATTATCAGATGATATGAGATCAGAACTTGATCTATTAATGATAGAGAAAAATAAACTTGATGTCCATATAGATACTCTCGAAAAGAAAGTAATAATTAATAATGTTGAAGGAGTTGTGCCAAGTCTAGTTTTAGAGCCATTAAGTAAACTGATTATATCCACTAATAATATGAAAGAAGAAAATAGAATTTACTTGAGAAGTGTGAGAAAGAATGAGGATAAGAAAAAAAGTACAGAAAAGCTACAACAAGATACATTAACCATACTCTCAAGTATTCAGGATGAAATTAACGCACAGATGGAAATAATTAATCATGATATTTATAAAGATAATTTAAATTCTCCGAAGTTAGATTTATCTTCTAACAACCATAGTTTACACTTGGAAGATAATACAGGAACTGGACGTTCTGACTCAAACCTAGTTATTTTTGATGTTAGTATACTGAAACTTACTAGTTTACCTTTCATTATACATGATAGTATTATGTTCAAAAATATTGGTAATATACCTATGAAAGAGATTATTAACTTGTATTCTACTCAAAATAAGCAGTGTTTTATTGCTATCGATGAAATACAGACATATGGAGAAAAAACAGCTAAATTACTTAAATCCTCAAAAGTTGCTGAACTATCAAGTGACAAAGTATTATTCACCCTAGATTGGTCAGGGAATAGCAAGTCATAATCGAACATTTGATAACAATTCTTAACTTATTTACTAAAAGAAAGATATGATTCTTTCTTTTTATTGCTTTGAAGGTACATTGGTGTTATCATTATAGCGAACAATTGTTCTTAGGAGGTTTATGGAAACTATAAATACACTAACAATCAAACTAGAAGAGGAAGCAATATTATACGACTATGTAGATCTAAATGACAAGGCAAATGGAATGTGTGTAAAGGATGGAGAGGAATATTATATCTTATTGGATTCTCATATAGCTAATGATGACCCACTTCATAAAACAGTTCTAGCAGAAGAGCTTGGCCACTATTACACCATGATTGATGACCCAACACCTAAACCTGGTGATTCCTATCATAGGAAATGTAGAATTGATAAGGAAGAAGAAAAAGCTTTAAGATGGGCTACATCACATGTTATTCCAACTAATGAGTTATTAGATTTTCTTGCTAAAAACAAACGCTCGACTGCTCAAGATCTTATTGATCATTTTGAAGTACCTAAAGAATTTCTCATGAAGAAGTTGCAGCACATGGCATCTAAACAAGAGTACTATGAAGTTTGCACAAATTATTATTTATGTCTCTCAAATTTGCCCTCAATTTATATTACTCGCTTCTTTGATACGAATATCGAATCAAAAGCGAAAGCTTTATATGGACGGAAATAATAGTATAAAGTGAGGTGATTTTAATGGCATGTATAACTAAAATTGAAAGACAAAAGTATACCATAGCAATTTCTAAAACTGTAGATGGTACACGTAAAAGGCAAAAGGTAACTTTTCATGGTACTAGAAAAGAAGCTGAGGCTGAAGCTCTAAGAATGGAACAAGAAATACTGCTTGAGTTTGGTGTAGTTACTCATCAAAATATTACATTTTCTCAGTTTGCCCAGATTTGGTTTAGAGATTACGGTAATAACAATCTAAAATCCAAAACACTTCGTACCTATAAAGATTTGCTCAACAAGTATGTTCTTCGTCATATTGGCCGAATGAAGATGAAGTCTATCAAGCCAACAAACATTATGACTATGTATAACTCTATTCGTTCTACACCAAAGAATGATAAGGGGGATCTATTATCTCCTACTACTATCAACCACATCCACAGTATTATTCACAAAATCTTCTCTGATGCTGTTAGATGGCAGTATCTTGTGGACAATCCTGTGGATAGAGTACCAAAACCCAAGCGTGAAAAACCAAAACCAAATTACTTGAACACTGAGCAACTAGATGAGGTGCTTGCAGCTTTTGACACTATTGAAAAACATGAGATAAAATGGAAGACTGGATGTTATATCGCTCTTATGACAGGTCTTCGTCTGGCAGAGATCTCTGGACTAAAATGGGATGATATTGATTTTAAGAATAATGTGATTCACGTAAGACGTACTAGGAAGTATATTTCAAAAGTTGGTGTTGTAATAGATACACCTAAGACTACTGATTCATTTAGGACAGTGGCTATTCCCTCTTCATTGAAAGAACAGTTTTATGAATACAAAGGTTATCTATTTTATTTAGAGAACCTTTGTGGGGATTTATGGCAAGATTCTGATTATGTTTTAGTAGATGATTTTGGAAAAGAATGTTTTCCAGATTCTTTATCAAAGTGGTTTGCTAAGTTCATTGTCAGAAATAAACTTCCAAAAGTCACACTACATGGATTGCGTCACACGATGGCCACTTTACTCATTCACGACCCAAATGTACCTGAAAGAACAATCTCAGATAGGCTTGGTCATTCAAATACAAATACATTAAGAAAAATCTATAGTCATGAGCTCAAAGAATCTGATAAACTTGCAGCTGATTCTATAGATCAGATATTTAAGAAATGAGTTCTCTTGAGAGCTCTTTTTCATTTTTTGCTACACTTTGCCACTCGGGCACATTTTTGGGCACATTTTTGTAAAAATCGTCATTTTCTTCTCGGTGCCACCTCCACATGTTCAAAAAATAAAAATAAATCCAAGGGCCTGAATCCTTGGATTATATATGTTCTTTAGGCTCGTGAACCAGTTGCAATAACTGTGTTCCATGTTCCTAAGAAATGCCTTATTTAATTCATAAAAAATACCCAATCATTAAATTGAGTTATTTTTTAAATGGCGCGCCCTAAGAGATTCGAACTCCTGACCTTCTGGTTCGTAGCCAGACACTCTATCCAGCTGAGCTAAGAGCGCAAAATTGGAGGCGGCACCCAGATTTGAACTGGGGAATAAAGGTTTTGCAGACCTCTGCCTTACCACTTGGCTATGCCGCCATAAAATGGTGATCCATCCGCGACTCGAACGCGGGACACCCTGATTAAAAGTCAGATGCTCTACCGACTGAGCTAATGGACCACATCTTGGAGCGGGTGAAGGGAATCGAACCCTCGTAACTGGCTTGGAAGGCCAGGGCTTTACCACTAAGCTACACCCGCAAAATGGAGCAGAAGACGGGATTTGAACCCGCGACCCTCGCCTTGGCAAGGCGATGCTCTACCACTGAGCCACTTCTGCTAGTTTGGTGGTGGGAGAAGGATTCGAACCTTCGAAGGCGCTGCCAACGGATTTACAGTCCGTCCCCTTTGGCCACTCGGGAACCCCACCACGATATGGAGCTAGTGAAGGGACTCGAACCCCCAACCTGCTGATTACAAGTCAGCTGCTCTACCAATTGAGCCACACTAGCATGTTTTAAATTGAAAAAATGGCGATCCAGAACGGGCTCGAACCGTCGACCTCCAGCGTGACAGGCTGGCGTTCTAGCCAACTGAACTACTGGACCGCATTTGGTGGGAGTAACAGGACTTGAACCTGTGACCCTCTGCTTGTAAGGCAGATGCTCTCCCA
>NZ_VANV01000040.1 GCF_022496765.1 Acidaminobacter sp. JC074
GTCATAACCTTCTCGCTCGACTTGCATGTGTTAGGCACGCCGCCAGCGTTCATCCTGAGCCAGGATCAAACTCTTAAATAAAATTTAAGATAATAACTCTCGTTATCAACTGGTTGAATCTTTTACTTCATTCCTGAAGTTGCTTAATCTCTTTCGAAATCAAACGGAATTTTTGGGCCATTTCTTTCGAAATGGTATGCTTGTATTTTTGCTCATACTGTTCAGTTTTCAATGTTCTACGTTCGCTCTTGGCGACTAGATAATAATATCAAATTTCATGTTATAAGTCAAGACTTATTTGAAATTTATTTTTTTATCTTCTGTGCTTTCTCTCTCGAGCAGCAACTATATTAGAATACCAATTTTTTTCTTATTTGTCAATAATTAAATTTGATTTTTTTTCTATGTCTTTGCTCTCCCGAGCAGCGACTAGATAATAATATCAATTCTTAGTTATAAAGTCAACACTATTTTCAATGTTATAATTTTCAGAAAAAGAAGCCGTTTTAACGGCTAAATATCTATCAATTTACTATACTCTTTTTTAAACTTAAATATTATCTTCTTTTCCATTCTCGATACAGTCATCTGTGACACGCCAAGCTCATTTGCAACTTCCATTTGTGTCTTAGAATGAAAGAAACGATCACTAATGATTTTTACTTCTATAGGGTTCAGCTTTTCCATACACTTCTCTATGAAATCACTATTCTCTATATCATTAAATGATTTATCCTCTGATCCTACTATATCCATTAACTGAATATCTTTATCATCACCATTACTTGAATAATAAATATCCAAAGACTTTGGTGTATATACTTGTGAAGCTTCTATAGCTTCTACAACTTGTTCTTCAGTACATGCTAAATACTCTGCTATATCAGAAATCTTAGGTACTCTTTGTAATTCTTGTTGTAAAGAGACTTTTGCCTGGTTGACTCTCTTAGATAACTCTTGTACTCTTCTCGGTACTCTAATTGACCAACCCTTATCTCTAAAGTGCTTTTTTATTTCTCCAATGATTGTCGGTGTCGCAAAACTAGAAAATTCAAAACCCCTATCAATGTCAAACCTTTGTATTGCATATATCAGTCCTAAAGATGCAACTTGCAGTATATCTTCAAACTCAATACCTTTATTGACGTACTTTCTCGATAGTATTTCTCCAATATACAGATATCTATTAACCAACTCATTTCTTATAGTTAATTCATATTCCATATCTTCAGTGTCAGATTCTTTAATTTCTTTATAAAGTCTAAACAGGTCTTTGTTTCCTAGCTCCATATAATCGCAATCATCACGAATTTTTTCGTCAGATTTATTATTCATTATATCAGCCCCTAGTAAGTCTATTTTTCTAAGTATTTTATCAGCTTAAGTGTTGTTCCTTCGTTATCGCCTACTTCAATATCTACTTCATCCATTAAGGATTTCATAATATATATACCAAGACCGTTTCCCTTTAAATGATTCAGATCAGGTTCTTCATATTTTTCCTCATCAAAACCTACGCCATTATCTTTTACTTCAATATGAATTTTTTCCTCAGAAAGCTTAAATGCAATTTCATAAACTTCCTCTTCACTATTGCCATGTAATACAGCGTTATTACAAGCTTCCCCTACAGCAACTTTAATATCATCGATTTCTTCAATATTAAATCCAACCGTGTTACTAATAACTGATGCCGCAAGTCGTGCAATACTAACATACTCTGCTTTACTAGGTAACTTAATCGTTATTACATCATTATTCATTAATACACCTTCTTTAATTATGAAGTTTTTTCTACTTCAATTACTTTGTCTAATCCTGAAATTTTTATTAGTTTGTCTATATTGGCTTGTGCATTGATTATTGATATATTGAAGTTGTTCGATTTTACTCTATTTAATAAACCTATAATCACACCTAATCCTGTACTGTCAATGTAAAATAAATTTTCACAATTCAATTTGATATTTGATTCCATCTCATCCAACATATCGTTTAATGATTTTTTAAAATCCACAGACGTTAGAATATCTAATTCTCCTATTAATTCTACATTCCAACTTTTTTCAGCTTTACTAAACTCTTTTACAATTTTTAATGACAAAACTCTCCCCCCTTATAAAATCTCTATACCTATGTTTTAATACCCCGTTTCACACAGCCTTAATCACATTATATAATAAAAAAAAAGAGTTTACGACAAATGTAAACTCAAAACTTTAATATTTAGAATATTAAAGGGGGCTATATTGTTAATATAACCACTTTTTTTCCCTTTAAACATATTTATTCATTTTCTTGAGAAATTTCTTCTTCCTCTTCTGAATCACTTAATATTTTTGCAACAGCAATGATTTTATCATCACCTTTGGTTCTCATTAAAGTAACACCGCTTGTAGAACGTCCAGAAGTTGAAATACCTTCTACCTTAATTCTAATGATAACACCATTTGAATTTATAAGCATGATATCTTCATCTTCAGTAACAATTCTAGCCGAAACAACTCGACCTGTCTTTTCAGTGATGTTGTAAGTCTTAACACCTTTACCACCACGCGTTTGCTGTCTGTATTCTACTAATGGCGTTCTCTTACCATAACCTTTTTCAGAAATGGCCAGTACACGTGCACTCTTATCGATCATTTCCTGGGTAATAAGTTCCATAGAAACAACATGATCACCATCACCAAGTAAAATTGAACGCACACCGGTTGCAGATCTACCCATTTTTCTTACATCTTTTTCTGAGAATCTAATGGCCTTACCATTTGATGAGAAAACAATAACATCATCATCACCGGTTGTAATCTTAACACTGATCAGCTCGTCGCCTTCATTAAGATTAATAGCAATAAGACCCGTTTTTCTTGATGTATCAAAATCAAGAAGTGCTGATTTCTTAATAACACCATTTTTAGTCGCTAGCATCAAGAAGCCTTCGCCAAACTCTTTAACTGGAATAACAGCATTAACAAGTTCACCAGGCATCAACTGTAGCATATTGACAATAGCCGTCCCTTTTGCAGTTCTTGAAGCTTCAGGCACAAAGTAGGCTTTCTTTCTATATACTCTACCTAAGTTTGTAAAGAATAATAAATAATCATGAGTCGATGTGTTGAAAATATGCTCAACAAAATCTTCTTCTTTAGTAGAAAGACCTGTTTTACCAACACCACCACGTTTTTGTGTTTGATAAGTATCAGATGTTACACGCTTGATGTAACCTTGATGAGTCAAAGTAATTGTAACGTCTTCTTCCTCAATCATATCTTCAATATCAATATCATCCATACTGAATGTGATTTCAGTTCTTCTTTCATCACCATACTTTTCTTTGATTCTTAATAAATCTTCTTTGATGATTGCTAGAAGTAAAGATTGATCTGCTAAAATAGCTCTTAACTCTGTGATTAGTGCTTGTAATTCATCGTATTCTGATTGGATTTTTTCTCTTTCTAAACCAGTTAATCGATGTAAACGCATCTCTAAAATAGCATTGGCTTGAATTTCAGAGAATGCAAATCTTTCTATTAATTTAACTGCAGCTTCTTGTCTATTAGCAGAAGCCTTTATAATTTCAACAATTTCATCAATATGGTCTAAGGCTTTTAAGAGACCTTCTAAGATATGTGCTCTATCTTCAGCCTTCTTTAAATCATATTGTACACGTCTTGTTTCTACATCAATTTGATGATCAAGATAATACCTTAAAATTTCGTATAAGTTAAGTACCTTAGGCTGACCACCTACCAAAGCAATCATATTTAAAGATACCGTTGTCTGTAAAGCAGTATGCTTATAAAGCTTATTTAAAAGGACATTGGCATTGACATCTTTTCTAAGTTCAATGACAATTCTAATACCCTTTCTATTAGACTCATCACGTAAATCTGTAATACCTTCTACTTTTTTAGATCTTACTAAGTCTGCTATAGACTCAACCATACGTGCTTTGTTTACTTGATATGGTATTTCAGTGATTATAATAGCTGATTTACCTTTGCCTATATCAACGATATCAGCTTTTGATCTAACAACTGCTTTACCTCGACCTGTTCTATAACCTTTTCTAAAGCTTTCCATTCCCATGATCATAGCACCCGTTGGGAAATCTGGCCCTTGAACAATTTCCATCAAATCTTCAAGAGTTGCTTCATTATCATCAATTAATTTTACAGTCGCATCTATCACTTCATTTAAGTTATGAGGTGGAATAGAAGTCGCCATACCAACCGCAATACCATTTGTACCATTTACAAGTAAGTTTGGAAAACGGCTAGGTAAAACTGTAGGTTCTTTTAAAGTTTCATCAAAGTTAGGCGTTACATCTACAGTGTCTTTTTTAATGTCTTTTAGCATTTCAGCTGCTAATTTAGTCATTCTAGATTCTGTATAACGCATGGCAGCAGCCCCATCACCATCGATAGAACCAAAGTTACCATGACCGTCTACAAGTGGATTTCTCATTGCAAAATCCTGTGCCATTCTAACCATGGCATTGTAAACTGATGAATCACCATGAGGGTGATACTTACCTAAAACATCACCGACAATACGAACTGATTTTTTATGAGGCTTGTCATTAAAGTTACCGAGTTCATGCATTGTGTATAAAATTCTTCTATGTACCGGCTTAAGACCATCTCTAACATCTGGTAATGCACGAGCGGTGATAACACTCATGGCATAATCAATGTAGGATGTTTTCATTTCGTCTTTTATGTCGGCATCTATAATTTTTTCATTATGTTCTAACATATTCACCTCTAAATATCTAAGTTCTTAACGTACTTAGCATTTTCTTCAATAAACTCACGTCTAGGTTCAACTTTTTCACCCATAAGCGTATCGAATATTTGATCTGCTTCAACTGCATCTTGTATATTAATTCTAATCAAAGTTCTTACAGATGGATCCATGGTTGTTTCCCATAACTGCTCAGGATTCATCTCTCCAAGACCCTTGTATCTTTGTAGAGTAATACCGTCTTTTCCGATTTCAGCTAATAATTCTTCTAATTCCTTATCTGAATAAACATAATACTCTTTTTTACCTTTTTTTATCTTAAATAAAGGTGGCATTGCCAGGTACACATAACCATGTTCAATAAGTGGTCTCATGTATCTAAATAAGAATGTTAATAAAAGTGTGTTGATATGTCTACCATCGACATCGGCATCGGTCATTAAAACAATCTTATGGTATCTCAGTTTATTGATATCAAAATCTTCACCAATACCACAACCAAATGCTGTAATCATAGCCTTAATTTCAGATGAATTGAATATTCTTGTGAAATTGGCCTTTTCTACATTCATGATCTTACCCTTTAGTGGTAAAATCGCCTGGAATTGTCTTTCACGACCTAGTTTTGCAGAACCACCTGCCGAATCACCCTCTACAAGATAGATTTCTGATTTAGCTGGATCCTTTTCAGCACAATCTGCAAGTTTACCAGGAAGGGCCATCGAATCTAAAGCACCTTTTCTTCTAGTAATTTCACGTGCTTTTCTTGCCGCTTCCCTAGCTTTTGATGATCGGATACATTTTTCAATTATAACCTTAGCTTCATTAGGGTTTTCTTCTAAGAAAGTAGAAATGATATTGGCATTGATCGATTCGACTATACCTCTAATTTCACTGTTTCCTAACTTTGTTTTTGTCTGACCTTCAAATTGAGGTTCTTCCAGCTTAACAGAGATAATCGCTGTTAAACCTTCTCTAACATCTTCACCTGTGAAATTAGCATCTTTTTCTTTAATCAATCCATGTGATCTTGCATAATCATTGATGATTCTTGTTAAAGAAGCTCTAAATCCACTTAAGTGTGTACCACCTTCATGGGTATTGATGTTATTTGCAAATGTAAAAACATTTTCTGTATAACCATCAGTATACTGAAGTGCCACTTCAACAGTAGCAGAATCTTTTAAAGCTTCACCATAAATGATCTTTTCATGTATACCTTTTCTATTTCTATTCAAGTAGTCAACAAACTCACTGATACCACCTTCATAGTGATAGATTTCTGGCTCTTTTTCATCATCACGTTCATCACTAAAGATGATTTTAATGCCCTTATTTAAATAAGCCAATTCCTTTAAACGAACACGTAACGTATCATAGTCATAAACAAGTTCATCAAAAATAAGATGATCTGGTTTAAACTCTGTACGTGTACCTTTAATATCTGTATCACCAATGATTGTTAATTCCTGAGATGTTGCTCCACGTTCAAATTCAATATGATGAATTTTACCGTTTCTAAAAACATCGATTTTCATCCATTCAGAAAGAGCATTTACAACAGAAGCACCTACACCATGTAAACCACCAGAAACTTTGTAGCCACCGCCACCAAACTTTCCACCTGCGTGAAGTACTGTATGAATAACTTCTACTGCTGGCTTTTTCATTTTTGGATGTTCATCTGTCGGCATGCCTCTACCGTTGTCTTGAACAATAATCGTATTGTCCTTGCCAATACTGATTTGAATTTCATTACAATGTCCAGCCAAAGCTTCATCAATACTATTATCTACAATCTCCCAGACAAGATGGTGTAAACCTCTTACACTGGTTGAACCTATGTACATACCTGGTCTTTTCCTAACAGCTTCTAAACCCTCTAATACTTGAATCTGTTCGGCATTATATTCATTATGTACTACATCTGCCATATTTACCTCCTGAAACCTCTAAATGATGTTACCATCTTTGATATTTATGATGTTTGCGTCTTTTATATGACTTTCCAAAATGCTATTGATTTCAGTTGTTGTCACAAAAGTTTGTATATCAGAAATATATGAGATCAACTGATTTTGTCTAGTTTGATCCAGTTCTGACAGCACATCATCTAAAATTAAAATCGGATGTTCATTCAAAATCTTTTCTATAATCGATATCTCAGATAACTTGAGTGATAAAGCTGTTGTTCTAACTTGACCTTGAGAACCAAATTTCTTGCCTTCACGGTCATTTATATAGAATACTAAATCATCTCTATGTGGTCCTACAGATGTATAACCACGACGAATATCTAAGTCTAATCGATTCTTTAAATTCGATAACATTCCACTATATATTTTATCATATACATCAGATTCCCCCAAATTTTTGGGCAAATAATTTGATTGATAATCTATTTTTAAGTGTTCTTTTTCCTGACTGATAGAATAATGTATATCAAAACATATTTTTTTGAGTTCTTCGAGAAATTCTAATCTGTATTTCATAATTTTTGCACCATAATCTGACAGCTGTTCATCCCAGATATCAATCATAGATGCCACTTGTTTTTGCTTGAGTAAATTGTTTCTCTGCTTAAGAACTTTATTGTAGTCCACCAAAAGTTTGTAGTAATAAGGATAAATCTGAGAAATACTTTTATCCATGTATTTTCTTCTTACTGCAGGTGTTCCTTTAATCAACTGCAAATCTTCTGGAGAAAAAATCACAACATTTAATTCTCCAATTAACTCACTTAATTTTTTTAAAGGCACACCATTGATTTTGATTTCTTTTTTTTGCTTTTGGTTGAACTTAAATTCTATTTGAAGAGGATGGTTCATTTTTTCTATTTCTGCATCAATATGAGTATACAACTCAGACATGCAAATAAGATCTTTGTCCTGACTTGTTCTAAAAGATTTTCCAAACCCTAAAACATACAAAGATTCTACCAAATTTGTTTTTCCCTGAGCATTTTCTCCCAAGATGATATTCACATTGGGACTAAATTCTAATTCTACAGATTTGTAATTTCTGAAATTGCTTAATGATAAGCGTTTGATATACATAAGTCACCTACTGAACGTGAATGATATAAACTTCCTCATAATTTGAATCTACAACACTTAAGTCAACAGTTACCACATCACCTGGTCTAACTTTTTTTCCACGCATGGTCATAACTTCACCATTAAATGTTACAGCTGATTCTGCAATTAATATTTTTGCCATACCACCTGAATCTACAACATCAGCAAATTTTAAAAGTTGGTCTAATTTGATAAAGTCTGTTGTTATCTTTACTTTTCTTTCGATATTCATTAAGTTCTCCTTTTCTATCATTAAGATAAAAATCACAAGAAAATCTTGTGATTTGTTTGAGTTTCTTGTTATTAATTATTTGGTATTCTAACTGGTAATACTAAATATGTGTAATTGTCATTATTTTGAGGTTTAATAATACAAGGACTTATATTAGCTAAAAACTCCATATAAATGATTTCACTATCAATAACTTTTAAAACATCTATTAAGTATTTAGGATTAAATCCTATATCTAATGTATTACCTTCTAACTTTAAAGGAATCTCATCATTGGCCATACCAATTTCAACTATCGATGAAATCTCTAAAGAATTATCTTTAATACTCAGTTTAATAGAATTGTTCTTACCTTCTTTTGCTAATAAAGAAACACGTTCTATACCATTTAATAAGTCAGCTGTATTAATTTCAATTGTTGTTTTAAACTCATTAGGAATCATTTGAGAATACTTAACGTACTCACCCTCTAATAGTCTAGAAACAATTTTTATATCATCAATCTTAAATAGGATGTTTTTATCAGTAACAAAAACATGAATATGTTCATTATCATCACTAGAACCTAAAATTTTATTGATCTCACTGAGTGTTTTAGCAGGAATTACAATTTTAGTTTCAATAGGTGTATTCAATTGCGCTTTTCTAATTGCAACTCTAAAACCATCAATAGCTACCATGGTCATCTCTTGGTTGGCAATTTCTAAGTATGAACCCGTTAAAATAGGTCTTGCCTCATCTTGAGATGTAGCAAAAATAGTTTGACGAATCATGTTCTTAAACAATTGTTTGTTAATAGAAAATGCATTGGATTCATCAACCTTAGGTAACTCAGGATATTCAATTGCATCATATGTAACTAAATCTATATGTGACTTCATACATTGGATAGATAATTTTTTATCTTCCATAATTATTTCTACATCAGAATTAGGAAGCTTTCTAACAAAATCACCAAAGATTCTAGAAGAGACAACTGTAATACCTTCTTCTAATACATTGGCTTCAATTGACTTCTCAATACCTATCGAAAGATCATTACCAGTCAATTTTAATGTACCATTTCTAGCTTCTAATAAAACACCTGTTAATATAGGTAAAGTTGTTTTAGAAGAAATAGCCTTTTGCACAATATTTAAAGCATTTGCTAAATCACTTTGTTTACATATAAGTTTCATGTGGATAACCTCCTATCAAAATCGTCCCAAAATTTGTGTGAAAGAATATATATATTAATATATTTTAAATAACAGTAGTAGTAGGGCCTGTGAATTTGTAGATAACCCATTGAAGGCTTGGAAATAACAGATTTCTGCGTGTTATTAACATGTGGATAGTTTTTCGGATAAACCCCATGTTAATAACAGGTACTTATTTTAAAAGTTATCAACAGAAAAATTGAAATTTATTCACAGGACTTTGTGAATTATTCATTTGTTAATGTTTTTCTTAGTTGTAAGATGACATTTTTCAAATCAATGTTTTCATTTATATCATTGCTGATCTTGTCATATGCATGAATAACAGTTGTATGATCTCTACCACCAAAACTTTCACCAATCTTAGGTAATGAAAGGTCCGTTAGCTCTCTTGATAAGTACATGGCAATTTGTCTTGGATAAGCAATTGATCTTGTACGACGTTTTGAGTCAAAGTCAGCAATCTGCACATTGAAGTGCTGTGCAACAGCATCCTTGATCATGTCGACATTAATTTGCTTTGGCTTACTAGAAGAAATAATATCTTTTAAAGCTTCATGGGCCAGGTCAACCGATACTTCTTTATTGGTTAATGAAGAATAAGCTGTTACCCTTGTTAAAGCACCTTCTAGCTCTCTAATATTAGACTTTATCTTTCTTGCAATAAAATCAAATACTTCATTGTTTACTTGATAATTCTCAGCTTCAGCTTTCTTTCTAAGAATTGCGATTCTTGTTTCAAAGTCTGGTGCCTGAATATCAGTTGTTAAGCCCCATTCAAAACGAGATCTTAATCTTTCTTCTAATGTAGGAATTTCCTTTGGTGGCCTATCACTTGAGATAATAATCTGCTTATTGGCTTCATGTAAAGCATTGAAAGTATGGAAAAATTCTTCCTGTGTTCTTTCTTTACCTGCAATAAACTGAATATCATCGACCAGTAAAACATCTACATTTCTATAACGGTTTCTGAATTCAACGTTCTTATCATCCTTAATAGAGTTAATTAGCTCATTTGTAAATTTTTCACTTGAAACATAAACAACCTTAGCATCCTTGTTTTGGTCCAATATATAATGACCAATGGCATGCATTAAGTGAGTTTTACCAAGTCCAACACCACCATAGATAAAGAGCGGGTTGTAAGCTTTTGCTGGAGATTCAGCTACAGCAAGTGAAGCAGCATGAGCAAATCTGTTACTGTTACCGATTACAAACTCCTCAAACACATATTTAGGATTTAAGTTTGACGTGTTAAAAGACTCAGCTTCTTTCTTAGCCGGTTTTTCTTCTTCAACTTCTATATTGTCTACACCGTCTACTATAAAAACAATTTCATATTCGACAGTCGTAATTTGCTTAATGGCATTCTTAATCAACGATGCATATCTACTAATTAGGATATCTTTATAAAAATCGGTTTGCACGATGAGATAAAACTGATCATTGATAATTTTGCCAGGCTCTAATGGCTTTACCCAAGTATTAAAACTGACCTCTGTTATTTCCTCTTTAATTATCTCTAAAGCTTGTGACCATATTTCATTAATATTGTCGTACATATTTGCCCCCTATAAAATCTTAATTAACATGTTATATACAGATTTATTCACAAAAAAATGCGAATAATGTCGTTGATTTTATGATTTAACACCTATAGATAAAAAATGCGATTTTGTGACTTTTATGTGTAAAAGTCTATTTAATTAGATAAAATCAAAGTTATTCACATTTATATATAATAATTTATCAACAATAAAAATGAGTCCTGGACTCATAACCTATGGATAAATCATAAAAACATCATATTTATTCACAATCTTATCAACATATACACTGAATATGTGAATATGTTGGAAAAATTATTAAGTTATCAACATGTGATACTATGATAACAGAAATACTGTTGATTTTCAATTTATTATAGGAAATTTATCCACAAGTTAAATTGAAAGACCATGTGAATAAGTTGAGGTAAAAAAAATAGCCTAAGAAGGCTTTATTAAATAAAAAATATTTGGCTGCATGCCAAATATTTTTATAGTCTTTTATCAACTTTTTACCAATAAGAAAACACCCGGCAAGCCAGGTGTTGATTACATATTTTCAACAGCTTCTTTTAAAGATTTCTCTTTTTCATAAACTGTAAAGATTTTTTCGTTTTCAACCAGTTCTTTAATGATAGCAACAATATTCTTATCTATTTTATGATTGTCTGCTTCTTCTTCTAAAATCTTCAATGTTTTTTCTATACTAAAGCCGGACTTATAAGGTCTGTCAGTATACAAGGCATCAAAAATATCTGCGATAGCAAGAATTCTTGTTTCAATGATGATGTCATCTGCTTTTAGGCCATCGGGATAACCGGTACCATCAAGTTTTTCATGATGATGTCTGACTGGATGTAAAATAGTTTTCATAGAAGTTAGAGGTTTTAAAATCCTTTCGCCAACTTCAGGATGTTCTTTAATGACATTGAATTCAATGTCATCTAACCTGCCAGGTTTATTGAGTATATGATCTGGCGTGGATACTTTTCCTATATCATGAACAATACCTGCCAGCTCTAAGGTGTTTAAAGCTTCTTCATCTAAATCTAAAGACTCTCCAATCAGACGACATAAACCAGCCACTCTTCTTGTATGGCCTTCAGTGTATGAATCCTTCGCTTCTACAATATTGGCAAGTGCAATGATGACATTTGACATATTACTTTTTTCATCATCAAAGTTCTTTTGAAGTAAATCATAGAGTCGTGTGATTTCTTGATTTCTTTTTTGAATGATGATGAAATCCTTATCAACCTGCTCTTTGAGTTTCTTCTGTTCAATACCATTTTTCACAATGGTCACTAATTGATCATTGTCCCATGGTTTTTCTAGATAATAGTATAAACCCACTTCATTGATACTCTTAATGGCATTACTTTTATCCGAGTAACCTGTTAATAAAATTGGTACAACGTCAGGTTGAATTTGCTTGATGGCTTTTAAAACATCAATCCCATCAATTTTTGGCATCATAAAATCTGATATGACCATATCAAAGTTTTCTTCATTTAAAAGATTGGAGTTCAAAAGGAACTCTGGATCATTAACAGCCACCACTTCATAGTCGAGAACCATCTCGATTAATGTGGACAGGGTATCCGTTATCATTTGCTCATCATCGATTACTAATATTTTACTCATATTTTCACATCCTTATGTATATCTATATTATAGGCTTTTTGTTCTAATTTAAATCACTTTTATAGACTTATAATAAATCTATCATATTTCCGTGTTTTTGCTATGTTTATTTTATAAAAAATTATGAAAGATTTATTAAATGCGTTTAAGTCTATTTTAAAAGATGTATACTCATAGTGAGGTGCAAGTAAATGAAAAAAGAAGAAAAGTTATGTTATAGAGAAAGAAGACAGACTCTAAGAGGGAGACTTCAAAGATCTCTTTCTTTATCATCAGCCCTATCCGTGGGCATCAGTCTAATATCTGTTTTAATTGTTATAATAATCTTGGTACAACCTGTCGGTCGTTTTTTTACAGATACAGTGAGCAACAGAGTTTATAATAATTATATCGTATCAAGTGAGTTGATTGGTAGATATAAAAATCATGGAAAGATGGATAACCTTCAACACATTTCCTTTGATGAAATTGTAAGTATGTATCAAGCCAGCAATTACGAAGGTGATATGGATCAAGAATTTCGTGAAATAAGAGAATCTTTTAATGATGAAATTGAGCCTCTTATAATAGAAGGCAATTCAATTACTGGTGATATTATATCTGAAACAGAGAAAAAATCCATTTTAATATCAACAACCATGGCCATTGACGAGATTTATGATATTTTGTCAATCAATTCTTCATGGAACTTTGATTTAGTCAATGTACGTTTAGAGATACAAGATGAAGAGATTTTTAAAATTCCTGGTGAATTTAATGTAGAAGCCAAGTCATTTGCACAAAAATGGTTCAGTGATATTCAAACTGTTTTACCTGTTGTAAATGAAGATGGTGTGCAAATTGGTTCTTTGACCACATCATTAAATACCAATTTATTGACTTATACCATGATTCCAGTTGTCTTGCTTTTTATAGTTATAGCAGGTATGACCTTATTAGTTGTAAAAATAATTTTACTACCAATCGCTTATAGACTTTTAAAACCAATCCATGTTTTAAATAATCAACTTAAAAAGATTGCTGAAGAAGATGAAATAGAATGTGGCGATATTATAATAGAACAAAGAAAACCACCAACTGAAATAAAGATATTAATCGATTATTCCAATCAGATCATTTCCAAGCTTCAGTCCTCTTATCATATTCTAGAGAATGTGAATGATGAACTTGAAGCACAGCGTGATGAACTTGAAGCACAAAATATTGAGTTAGATGCACAAAAGGATGAGTTAGAAGCTCAAAACCATGAACTTCTAGAAGCACAAGAACAAATAAGACGTACCCAAGCTCAATTGGTACAATCTGAGAAGATGGCATCTATGGGTCAGTTAACAGCAGCCATTATGCATGAAATCAATACACCACTCGGTGCGGTCCAGAGTAACAATCAGATGAGCCAAATGATGTTGACTAAACTGAAGAGCAATTTAGAAAAAGAGGAATTTGAAGCTTCTATTAAAATAGTAGAGAAACTCAACAAGTCCAATTCGATTTCTGTAGATGCTGCCAACAGAGTCAGTGAAATTATAAGAAATCTAAAAAACTTCTCTAGAGTGGATCAAGCAGACTTCCAAAATGCTGATATCATAGAAGGTATAAAGAGTGTTCTTGTCTTAACCTCTAACTTATGGAAAAACAAATTGACCATTCATGAAGAGTATAAGGCTTTGCCTTTGATTTCATGTTTTCCTTCTATGTTAAATCAAGTTTTCATGAACTTAATTGTAAACTCTGTTCAGGCAACAGAGAAAGGTGGCAATTTAACCATCTATAGTGATCATAATGAAGATCATGTTTATATTGCCTTTAAAGATGATGGTAGTGGTATAGATCCAAATGATATCAATCATATATTTGACAATGGCTTTACAACTAAACCAAAAGATGAAGGTACTGGACTTGGTTTATCGATTAGTAGAGAAATTATTGAAAAACACGGTGGTATTATAGAAGCCTTTAATAATGAAGATAAGGGTGCTACATTTAAGATTACCTTACCGATCAAACAAAATTGTGATGCAGATATGAAATAACTATAAAATAAAGCGTAATTGTATGAAATATGGCTCAAATAGAGTTATAATGAATAACAGTTACGCTTTCTTATTTTTGACACTGAAAATCACTTGACATTGCCAATTTGAAAAGGTATAATTACTAGGCGATGTTTATGAAGAATTTAAGTGATGAGCATAATGGAATTTAGTTATGTTAGTCTCATTTAAATAAAAAATTTATTTGAGGAGGTGCAATACGTTATGAAGAGAACGCTTCAACCAAAAACAAGACAAAGAAAAAAAGAGCATGGTTTTAGAAAAAGAATGAAAACTAAAGCTGGCAGAAATGTATTAAAGTCACGTAGAAGCAAGAATAGAAAGAAATTAAGTGCATAAGGCCGCGTAAGTGGTCTTTTTTTACAATTGATTGTAATTCGGAGGCGCAAAATGACTTTTGATACTCTTAGGAATACACGACAATTTAATCAGGTTTATAAAAAAGGAAAATCAATTGTAAATCGTCATGTAGTCATGTACTACAGAAAAAATCAATTAGGTTACAATCAGGTTGGATTTTCAGTAAGCAAAAAAGTTGGGAAAGCTGTTGTGAGAAATCGCGTTAAGCGATTGATGAAAGAATCATTTAGAATGAATCATGAAAAGTTAGCAGAAGGCTATGATTTTGTATTTGTAGCAAGGGTACGCAGTAAAGATTCTACTTATCAGGAGATAGATAAGGCAATGAAGCATTGCTTTAGAAAAGGAAAGTTAATGAGGTAGTTATGAAACATGTAATGATTGCATTGGTTAAGTTTTACCGAAGAAACATTTCACCTTTACTTGGTCCACATTGCAGATACGCCCCGACATGTTCGGAATATTCTCTGCAAGCATTTGAAAAGTATGGTTTTTTTAAGGGATTATATTTAAGTGTATTTAGAATATTACGGTGCAATCCACTTTTTAAAGGTGGATATGACCCGTTAAAATAATTTGGGAGGAAGTTTCATGAAAAGGAAGCTTGGGTTGTTATTAGTAGTGCTAACATTGATGTTATCACTCGTTTCGTGTGGAAGTGCGAATTCGTTAGACGCTATTTGGAAAGACTATGAACATGGCGTTTCATTAGATTTATTAAGTAATAATGCTTTTGAATCAAATAACTTTTTTGGCGATGAAATTAATTTGACTGGTACCTATTCACTGAGTGAATCAGCAGATGAACAGCAATACATTAAGTTTCAGTCTACTGAATTTGATACTATGGAGTTTACTTATAAAAGTGATGGTATGACATTATCATTATTCAAAGATGGTGAGCTTTTTAAGGAGTTAGACAAGTCTGAAAGACGTGAAGGTATGATCAAAATACCTTTAGGTTATGCGCTTGGTTTTACTGTTAACTTAATTGGTGATTATGCGATTGCAATTATTTTATTCACAATTGCCTTAAAGTTAGTCTTATTACCAATTTCTATCAACCAAACAAAGTCGCAAGTTAAAATGCAAAAGGTTCAACCTATTGTTGCTAAGATAAATGAAAAATATAAGCATGATAAGCAAAAAGCTCAACAAAAGACAATGGAGCTTTATCAAAAGGCTAAGATCAACCCAATGGCTGGTTGTTTACCACTTATCATCAACATGGTTATCTTAATTGCTTTCTTTAGAGTAATGATGTACCCAGATACTTATATTTACCATGATGGCGCACCTATTTCACATGCATTGTTATCAGGTCAGTTCTTATGGATTCAAAACTTAACAAACCCAGATTTATTAGCAAATATTCCATTGTTTGCAAACATAATTCCAGAAAATCTACAAGGTATGATTCCTGGTATTATGCCAATATTAACAGCTTTAGTTACATTATTCTCATTTAACTCAATGACATCTGGTACTGCTCAACAAGAACAGCAAGGTGCTGCAATGATGAAGAGTATGAAATACTTCATGCCACTTATGTTCTTAATGATGGGTGCGAGATATCCAGCTTCACTGATGTTATACTGGACAATCAGTTCTGTATTCCAGATGGTCCAACAACCGATTATTAAGAAACTTGTTGATAAGGAGGTTGAATAATGAAGTTCGTAGAAAAGGAAGCAGCTACGGTAGAAGAAGCTATCGAGCTAGCCTTATTGGATTTAGATGCCAATGAATTAGAAGTAGATATTGAGGTTCTAGAAGAATCTAAGAAAGCTCTATTTGGTTTATTCGGCGGCAAGCAAGCACGTGTTAAGGTAACAAAGCGTGTTAATGTAGAAGATACAGCTAGACAGTTTTTAAGTTCTGTTCTTTCAAGCATGGGTATTGAAACAAAGTTAAGTGTTAAGTTAAAGCAAAACTCTTTGTATATCGATATGGCTGGTAAAGAAATGGCTTTATTAATTGGTAGAAGAGGTCAAACTCTAGATTCATTACAATACTTGGTTAGTCTTGTTGTAAACAAGAACAGAGATGAGTATATTAGAGTAATTCTTGATACTGAAAACTATAGACAAAAGAGAAAAGATACACTAGAAAAATTAGCATTCAAATTAGCAAATAGAGCAAAAAAAATCAAGAAGGATATCACATTAGAACCAATGAATCCATATGAGAGACGCATCATTCACTCTGCTTTACAAAACAATAAGTTTGTAAGCACAAGAAGTGAAGGTGACGAGCCATATAGAAAAGTAGTGATTTTCTTAAACAAGTAATAAAAGCCCAGTAGAAATACTGGGTTTCCGTTTGTTTTTAAGGATAAAAACATATATAATTCAGATACAGAGTGTTTAGGTAAACGCTCAAATATTAGAGGTGATATTATGTTAAATGAAACAATCGTTGCAATTTCTTCAGCTATTGGTGAAGGTGCAATCGGTATAATAAGAATGAGCGGTGACGAGTCGCTTGATATTTTAAAAAAGATGTTTTCACCAAATGCTTCTTTTGAAAACAGAAAGATGTACTACGGTGAGATAAAAAAAGATGACCAAGTTTTAGATGAAGTTATGGCTGTCTATATGAAGGGCCCTAAAACTTATACCAAAGAAGATATTGTAGAAATATATTGTCATGGTGGTATCATTTCTATAAAACGTGTATTGGATTATATATTAGAACTTGGCGTCAGAATGGCAGAGCCAGGAGAGTTTACTCAAAGAGCTTTCTTAAATGGTAGATTAGATTTATCACAGGCAGAAGCAGTCATGGATTTAATCAGTGCTAAAACAGAAAAAGGTTTTGACTTGGCCTATAATCAACTAGAAGGTTCTCTGTCACATAAGATAGGAAATGTCAGACAAAAGCTATTAAAAGTTGTAGGACATTTAGAAGTTTGTATTGACTATCCAGAAGAAGACATAGAAGATATGACTTATGATGAAATTGAAAAATCTTTTTCAGAGGTCAAAGATGAGCTGACTTTGCTATTAGATCATTCAGATAATGGTCGTATCATTCGTGAAGGTATTAAAATTGCAATTATAGGTAAGCCCAATGTAGGTAAGTCATCTTTACTTAATGCCCTTCTAAGAGAAGCCAGAGCAATTGTTACTGATGTGGCAGGTACAACTAGAGACATTATAGAAGAACATCTGAATATCCAGGGGATTCCTATTAGAATTATAGATACTGCAGGTATAAGAGATACAGAAGATCAAGTAGAAAAAATTGGTGTTGAAAGATCAAAAGAAATTTTTAATGAAGCAGATATGATTTTATTTGTTCTGAATGCGAATGAAAAATTATCAGATGAAGATAGACAGTTAATTGATTTGGTATCAGATAAAAAATCAATTATAATCATAAATAAAATGGACTTAGAGACTAAGATAGAATGGGAACATATTGAGGAAACTTTCTCAAATCACTCTATTATTAAGACGAGTTTATTAAAAGATGAAGGCATTATGAATGTGGAAAAAGCCATTGTTGATATGGTATATGATGGCGATATTTCATCATCTAATGATCAACTGCTTTCTAACTCAAGACATATTCAAGCTGTAAAAGCTGCCAGAACATCTATTGAAAATGCATTAAATGCGACTAAAGATAGAATGCCGTATGACTTTATTGAAGTAGATACACTAGATTGTTTGGAGTCATTAGGTAAAGTAACAGGTGAAACTGTTGAAAGCGATATTGTCAAACAGATCTTTGGACAGTTCTGTTTAGGAAAATAATGGAGGTAAGAATGGATACATTTTTTGCTGGTGACTATGATGTCATAGTCGTTGGTGCTGGTCATGCAGGTTGTGAAGCTGCCCTGGCATCTGCAAGAATGAATAAGAAAACGTTGATGTTAACGATTAATTTAGATTCAATCGCCATGATGCCTTGTAATCCGTCAATCGGTGGAACAGGCAAAGGTCATCTAGTAAGAGAAATCGATGCACTTGGTGGTGAGATGGGGCTAAATATTGACAAGACTTTTATACAAAGTAAGATGTTAAATATTGCGAAAGGTCCTGCTGTTCATTCATTAAGAGCACAAGCAGACAAAAGCAGATACCATATTGAAATGAAAAAAGTGATTGAAAATACGCCACTTTTAGATGTCAAACAAGCTGAAGTACACAAGTTAATTGTGGAAGACAATGCTGTTAAGGGTGTTATTACTGCTATTGGATCCATATACCATGCTAAGGCAGTTGTATTAGCGACAGGCACATACCTGGGTGGTAAAATTTTTATTGGTTCTGCAGTATTTTCTTCAGGCCCTAATGGACTTGCGCCATCTTTACAGTTGACTGATAATCTTCAATCATTAGATATTCCAATGAGAAGATTTAAAACTGGTACACCAGCTCGTGTCAATAGTAGAACTTTAAACTATGATAAAATGCAAAGAGAAGATGGTGATAAAAAAATAGTACCTTTCTCTTTTCTAAATGATAACTTAGATAAAGAACAAGTACCTTGTTGGTTAACATATACCAATGCAAAAACTCATGAAATCATTACAGATAATTTCCATAGGTCTGCCTTGTTCTCAGGTGAGATTGAAGGAACAGGTCCTAGATACTGCCCTTCTATTGAAGATAAGATCAATAGATTCCACGATAAGGACAGACATCAATTGTTTATTGAACCTGAAGGTTTGGAGACTAATGAGATGTATGTACAGGGCATGTCAACAAGTATGCCTGAAGATGTTCAAATTAACTTCATGAAAACCATTCCTGGTTTAGAAGATGTAGAGATCATGAGACCGGCCTATGCGATCGAATATGACTGTATCGATCCAACTCAATTAAAACTAAGCCTTGAGTTTAAAAATATTGATAGCTTATTTTCTGCAGGACAATTTAATGGATCAAGTGGTTATGAAGAAGCTGCAGCACAAGGTTTAATAGCAGGCATTAATGCTGTTTTAAAAATTGATGAAAAAGATCCTTTAATCCTAGATCGTTCTGAAGCTTATATTGGCGTTTTAATTGACGACTTAGTAACTAAAGGTACTGAAGAACCATATAGAATGATGACTTCACGTTCTGAGTATAGATTGATTTTACGTCAAGACAATGCTGATTTAAGATTGACTGAAAAGTCTTATAAACTTGGACTTGCATCACAAGATCGTTTTGATAGAGTTTCAAGAAAAATTGTTCTTATGGAAAAAGAATTAGATAGAATGAAATCAACTTTAATTAAGGCTAAGGCCATCAATGGGTATTTAGAATCAATAGGTTCTTCTCCACTTAGAGATAGTATTACGGTTGCCAATATTTTAAAAAGGCCTGAGATATTCTATGATCAAATTGCAGATTTTGATCCAACACGCCCTTCTCTTAGAGAAGATATTTGGAAGCAATGTGAAATATCAATTAAGTATGAAGGCTATATCAGTAAGCAGCTAAAACAAGTTGAGAAGTTTAAGTCTCTTGAGAATAAAAAAATCAGAGATATTGATTTTAACTTAGTTGAAGGATTGCGTCTAGAGGCAAGACAAAAGTTAAACGAAATCAAGCCAACTTCTATTGGACAAGCTTCAAGAATTTCAGGTGTTTCACCTGCTGATATTTCAGTTTTATTAGTTTATCTAGATTACAAAAGGAGATCAAAAAATGAAGCCTAATCTGTTAAAAAGTATTTTTTCTAAATTAGGATTTGAATTAAGTGATACTCAAGTGACTCAGTTTTTAACTTATGAGTCACTTCTTGTTGAGTGGAACAAGCATATGAATTTGACAGGCATAACTGACAGCGAAGGCATATATGACAAACATTTTGCCGACTCTTTAACTTGCTTATTATCTGATAAAATAAAAGATGGCGACAAGGTAATTGATGTTGGTACTGGGGCGGGCTTTCCAGGTATGCCATTAAAAATATTTAAGCCTTCTTTGGAAATCACTTTACTGGATTCATTGAATAAGCGAATCAATTTTTTAAAGGCCGTTGCTGATGAAACTGGTTTAGATAAAATAGATTTTATTCATGGAAGAGCTGAAGACTTTGGACAAGATTTAGCTTATCGTGAGCAATATGATATAGTAGTATCTAGAGCAGTTGCTGAGTTACCAATTCTCTTAGAATTTTGCTCCCCTTTTCTTAAAGTTGGTGGTTATTTTATCGCTCAAAAAGGGAAAAAATGTGAAGAGGAAATTAAACTGGCTGAAAATGCATTGAAGGTCTTAAATCTTGAAGTTGCAGAAATAAAGTCAGTTGAAACTTCTGTCGAGACCAAAGACCACAACTTAGTCATCATAAGAAAAGTTGCTTCTACTGATATGAAGTATCCAAGACGCGCCGGTAAACCAGTAAAAAAACCATTATAAGTAAGGGAGTAATCATGGAGAAAATCAATGACATAGTAATGATTGATGTGGAAAGTATTGTACCTAATCCTTATCAACCTAGACAAATATTTGATGATCAATCGTTAGAAGATTTAGCAGCTTCTATAAAACAATATGGTATATTACAACCAATAACTGTTAGAAAAAATGAGCATGTTTTTGAGTTAATTATGGGTGAACGTCGTTTCAGAGCAGCACAATTAGTTGCACTCAAATCTATACCTGCCATTGTTTTGGAAGTTGGTAACGAAGATTCAGCTGTTGTTGCTTTAATTGAAAACTTACAACGTGTGGATTTAACCTTTATTGAGGAAGCAGAATCATATAAGAAGTTGATTGAACTCCATGGCATCACCCAAGGTGAACTGTCAAAGCGTATTGGAAAGAGTCAGTCGACAATTTCTAATAAAATGAGAATCTTAAAGTTAGAGGATCATATACTAGATACATTTAAACAAAGTACCCTTTCAGAAAGACATGCAAGATCTTTACTGAGACTGGGAGATATTAAAGAGCAAGAGAAAGTTTTAAAAAGTGTCATTGATAAGAGTCTCAATGTAAAAGAAACTGAGAAACTTGTTGAAAATAAATTAAATCAATACAAGAAGAAACATCAAAAATCAACATTCAAGGTTAATTATAGAATATATCAAAATACCATTAAAAAGGCTTTTAAAATGGTAAAGGACTTGTCATCGCAATCGACAATGGAAACAAACGATCATGATGATTGTATAGAAATAATTATTAAAATACCAAAAAACGATTAAAGATATTTCCCGGGAAATATCTTTATTTTTTTACTGTAACTTAGGACATGAATAGTGTAAAATGATAGATAGATATTAAAGGAGGCAATATAGTGGGTAAAGTAATTTCAATCTTTAATCAGAAAGGTGGTGTCGGTAAGACTACTACCAATGTCAATTTAAGTGCTTGTCTAGCACGTAGAGGTAAAAAGGTACTTATAATTGATAATGACCCGCAAGGTAACTCGACAAGTGGTGTTGGCGTTGACAAAAGCGAAGTTGAATATAGTTTATATGATGTAATGGTAGATGAATTAGATCCAAAAAAGGCAATTGTGACTACTGAGTATAAAAATCTTGATGTACTGCCTTCAAATGTTGATTTAGCTGGTGCTGAAATAGAGTTGTCTACTCTTGAAAAAAGAGAGTTTAGATTAAAACATGCTATAGATCAGCTGAAAGATGATTATGATTTCATTTTTATGGACTGTCCCCCTTCTCTAGGTTTATTGACAATCAACTCATTGATAGCGGCAGATTCTATTTTAATTCCAATTCAATGTGAATACTATGCCTTAGAAGGTGTAAGTTCACTTTTAAATACTTATCAGTTAATTAAAAAGAGTTTGAATAAATCATTAGAGATACAAGGTGTTGTTTTGAGTATGTATGATGGCAGAACTAATTTGTCATCTCAAGTTTTAGATGAAGTTAAGGCACATTTTGGAGATAAGGTATACAAATCAGTAATTCCAAGAAATGTAAGATTAGCTGAAGCACCATCCTTTGGAATGCCAATTATTTATTATGATGGAAATTCAAAAGGCGCATATGCATTTAAAAAACTAGCTAGGGAATTAATAGCACAGGAGGAATAAAATGTCAAAAGCTAAAAGAGGATTAGGCAAAGGACTTGGTGCTTTAATTGTTCAGGAAGCAGTCGAGGTTACGGAGACATCTAGTGCTGAAGGTGTACTAGAATATAGTATAGAAAATATCATTCCAAATGTTAATCAGCCTCGTAAGGATTTTTCTCAGGAACGCTTAAATAGACTTGCAGATTCTATAAAAGAATATGGTGTTGTACAACCTATTGTCTTACGCCCTATTCCTGACGGAAAATATGAGATCGTTGCTGGTGAAAGAAGATATAGAGCGTCAAAACTTGCAGGTTTAGAAACTATACCTGCTATAGTAAAAGAGTTTAAGGAAAGTGAGTTTGCAGAGATTGCCCTTATAGAGAATCTACAGAGGGAAAACCTTAATGCGATTGAAGAGGCTATTGCCTATCAATATATGATTGATGAGCATCAGCTTACACAAGATAAGCTTGCAAAAGTTGTTGGGAAAAGTAGAACATATATTACCAACATACTCAGATTACTTAAACTAGATAACCAAGTTCAGAAAATGGTTAGAACGGGTCAGTTGAGTACAGCACATGGTAGAACCTTATTAGCAGTAAGTGATTCGAAAATGAGACTGAGTCTGGCTAAGAAGGTTCAATCAGAGGATATGAGTGTAAGAGAGCTTGAGAGACTTGTGAAGTCTATGAAAGTTGAAAAGAAGACTCATATTCCAAAGGAGAAGAAAGATCCGATTATTCAAGACTTTGAAGATCATCTTAAAGGATACTTTGGTACGAAGGTTTCAATCAATCATGAAAAGGATAAGGGAAAAATTCAAATAAATTATTATTCTGAAGAGGAATTAAACAGAATTTTAGAGCTTTTGGACTATTCTATGTAATGTTTCACGTGAAACAGTGTTTTTTAACACTGTTTTTTTTCTTATATTCATATATAAGTCTATATAGGAATATAATTAGATTAATGTCTTTATAATAGTCTTATATTCAAAAAACAATAAAGGTCCATACAGGGCAAATTTCGCTGAATGTGTTGGAATAACTGGCTTATAAGTGTGTGGTAATTGATTTAGACAATGATTTTTGCATAAAATATATATTTTGAGAGGTAAATAGACAAGTTTCAAGAAAAAAAGAATAAAAAGGTAGATAGATAAAGATAGAAGAGAATAAATTTAAGACTAATTTCCAGTGTTTCACGTGAAACATAAATTATGAAAGAAGAAAGGGTTTAGATTTTTATTTTGATACACACCATGTTTCACGTGAAACATTTAAAAATGATGATCTAAAGAGTAATAGAGTTAATTATAAAATTGAGGAGAAAGATATTTGTAAAAGGTTGTCTTAAATAAGCTGATTGTTTCACGTGAAACATAATAAAAAATGGTTTGGAAAGCATTGAAAAGTAGGCTATAATAAGAAGAGCATAATAAGGAGCTAGAATGAGAAAAATAAAATTTATTATAAATCCTGCAGCAGGGCATGGAGAGTCTAAAGAAACCTTGAATTTGATCCATAATCGTTTCCAAAAGGAACAAATAGCTTATTCAATATCCATATCTGGTTATGAAGGACACATAGAAAAGATTGCAAAAGAAGCTGTTCAAGAAGGTTATACAGATGTTGTAGCAGTTGGCGGAGATGGGACAGTTTTAGAAGCTTTTAATGGAATTTTCAACTCAGAAACCAACCTAGGCATCATCCCAGCGGGTACTGGTAATGACTTTGTTAGAATGATTGATATTGGTAATAATTTTGAAAAAGCATTAGAAAAAGTCATTGAAGGTCAAGTAAAAAAAGTTGATATTGGCTTGGTAAATGATACTCATTTCTTAAATGTAGTGGCAATGGGGATCGATGGTGATATTGTAAACTTGACTGAGAAAGTAAAGAAGTTTCTTAAAGGATCTACAGCCTATATATATTCTACATTTTCTTCATTGTTAAAATATAAATGTAAAAATGTTCTGATTAATATTGACGGCTTGGAGCTGAAACGAGAAGTTTATTTAGTAGCAGTTGGAAATGGCAAATATTTTGGTGGCGGCATGATGATCACCCCAGGTGCAGAAATTGACAGCGAAAACTTCGAATTGGTAATTATTAACAAAATGTCTAAGAGTAAATTTGCTGTCCTTTTTAGAAAAGTTTTTTCAGGTAACCATGTGCACGAAGATGTTGTAGAAGTTTTATATGGTAAGAAAATTACCATTCAATCTGAAGAGGGATTATTGATCAATGCAGATGGAAATATCATTGGTGATTCATTTGCAAACATTCAGATTTTACCTAAAGCCCAAAATGTAATTATTTAGCATTTATATGTAATTTATGTAAAAAATTATTGATTCACATTGGATTTAAGTTGTCACTTCTATGTCATACATCAAAATCACAATAAAATTCGTTAGAGCTTAAATTTTGGCCGATTTGAATGGTCAATGAATATTAAGGATGTTTCAAGTCTACAGGAGAAAATATGTCAGTCAATTCTGAAATTTGTAAAGCTAGATCAATGTTCATTACGCGAGGTGTTTTAAATAGGAAAATTGTTCCAGATGTCATCGTATATTCTTGGGTGAGATCTAAACTGCACAATATATCATTTGAACTGTTAAATGTCAAAAAAAGTCAAAATTCAATTGATATCCTTTCACTAGATATTTTGTCATCTTCCACTATAAAATATTTAAGAACTGTGTCGTCAGAGGACAGTATGATTTATGTCATAAATAATCTTGGAGATGTCATTTACAATAGCAACTCAGTGAGTAAAGAATTACCATTATTTACTAATTTATCTGAAGAATCCATTGGTACAAATGCTGCAGGTATTTCATTAATTTCTGGTATGTCATTAACAGTTAATGGATGTGAACACTACAATAAAATATTGACCAATTATATTTCAACTAGCATCGTTATTGAAAGTAGTGCCCCAGAAAAAAATATCATTGTAGTGTTTTTTACACCTTGTCGTTTAAGATCTTCACATGAACGATTACATGATATTTTAACAGATCACTTTAGTAAAGATGAAAAAGAAAGTGATGATCAAACACCTTCGATGGAAGTTCATTCAGATGAAGATAGCCATATGATGGATCATGAAAATGATAATAAGGATGTTAAAGTTTCGACTGCCACTTCAGAACTCATGCATGATATGGATCTATCTGTAGATGAATCAAGTGCAATTATAGAAAGTCTATTAAATGATGAGACAAGTGAGAGTTCAGTAGAGAATAAAGGTAGTGTAAACACACTAAAAAGTAGTGTTGAAACATCCATTTCATCACATGGTGAAAATAATGAAAAATATAGTATTTTAAAGGCGTGTAAAGAGTTTACACTATCTATTGTAGAAGCTCAAACTATAAGAGAAGCTTTAACTTATCATAATTGGAATTTAAAGAAGACTTCTGAAGCATTGGGCATTGGAAGAAGTACCTTATATAGAAAATTAAAAGAGTATAAGATCGAAAAATAAGCATATTGTATTAAAATGACACACCATTTGCTTGGTGTGTTTCATTTTGAAGCAATATTCCCATTATGATACATGCTCCATTATGATATAAGAGAATCGCTAGCCTTTATAAGCCTTAATTAGGCCATGTGTTAACACTTTAAACTTTGATATTTCACTAAATTATGCTATTTATATACATTTTGAATGATTATATCGTATAAATGGCCTAAAATAGCAGTTTTCAGTGGTTTACAGTTAATTTACAGTAAATTTATAGTAGATTTAATATAAGACTTTTGATATTATTATAAAGAGGAGGAAATCATGTACAAAATCAGCGAAGTTGCAGAAATGCTATCTATAGAAAAAGTTAAAATATTTGAAGCGCTAATTGTTCATGATGAAGTCTTATCTCCTTTTGTCATAAAAGAAAGACATTTATCCTATATAACCGAAGATGGTGTAAAAGAATTAGAACGTTTAGTATTTGGTATTGTAGCAGAAACTGAAGAAGAATATATTGAAGAATCTGTGGCTGAAGAAGCTAGTGAAGAAACAGATCATTTAGATGAGTTTATAGAAAAAACGATTAGAAAAAAAGAAGTGTTAAGAAATGAAATAATCGATTTAAAAAGACAAATTAATATGCTGGATAAAGAGTTAAGAATGAAAGATGAGGCTATCCAGCATTACCAAAATATATTTGAAGATGATATCAATTGGATGATGAGTATTGATAAGAAAATTGAAGAAGAAATATCTACTCTGAAGGTTGAAGAAAAAAAGTCGGGCTTTTTTAACAAGCTAATGAAATAGTGGTGTTTATGTATAAAGTAATAGATGTTGCGAAATTGTTTTCCGTAAGCAAAGTAACCATATATAAAAAAATATCAAATAACAAGGAAGCTTTAAAAGGTCATATTGTTAAGAAAAAAAATGTAACTTATCTTGATGATGAAGCTGTTGAGATTATTAAAAATTCTTTGCAGGTTAACAATGAAAAAGTTACAGGTCGTTTGATTGATGATGAATTGAATAAAGTATACGAGGAAATAAAACTTCATCAAGAGATAAATGAAAAGTTAAAAGCAGAAAAAATATCTATGTTGAATGAAGAAGTCATGGAATTAGAATCAATGATCAGACATCTGAACAGTCAAATAGTTATTAAGCAAAATCATTTGAATTCTAAGAATGATGTACTAGAGAAGTTTAAAAGTTTACTTAAAGCCAACAAAACATTAATTAAGCAACTTGATAGATATCAGACTGAATTATCAACACGTTAAAAAAATGACTATCATTTTAATATAAACTCATACTAAGGGAGGATAAATAGGTGACAAAGAAAAATATACTAGAGAAACTTGGGCTAATCGAGTTACGTGAGGAAGTAAATCCAGAAGGTGAAGAAGTGAAGGAAACTGTAGTAGAGGAAAAAGTTGCTCCGACAGTTCCTGTTACGCCAGCACCACCTGTCATGCCTCAACCAGAAGTTAAGCGTGAGCAACATTCTGAAATTGAAGAAAAATTAGATGTGCTTATTGAATCATATGAAAAAAATAAGTTTTTATCTATTGAAGAAATTTATAGAAATAAAAACTTAGATAAAGATGTAAAGCAATCAATTTTCATTGCCGAAGTATTTATGAAAGCTTTACCAGAAAACTTACCAATTGATATTAAAAAGAAATCTGCTTTAAATATTTTGGATGCATCTGGTCTAAAGAAAGAAGAACTTCTAAATGATGCTTATATCAGAATAGATGCATTAAATACTGTTTTAGAAGAAACTGTTGCAAAAACAGCTGAACTTAAAGAAAAGAATGAAAGTTCAATTCGCGAGTTAGAAGAGCGTATTGAAATGTTAAAGCGTAACATCGAAGAAAGAAATGCTTTCGAAGAGAAGCAATCTTCTGTTATAGAGTATGAAATTCAAAGAGTCATTAATATAGTTGATGGAATCAAGTAAGGAGCTTAAATGAAATATCGGGTAACAACTCGAGGATGGGTTGTTTTTTCAGCAATAGGTATTTTATTGATTATACTTTTGTCTTCTTTGTTTGGTGGTAGTCCTGTAGTTGATAATGGAGATTTAGAAGATCCTATTACTACTATCAATGAAGAAACATCTGATGTTGAAGAGGAGGTTTCTGAGACGGATTTAGAAACTGAACTGGAAAACAATGAAGCTGATGATGAGCCAGTTGAAGAAACGACTGAAGATGTTTCGCAAGAAGAAACAGACTTTGAAGAAATAGTAGAAGAAATTAATCTAGATAAGAAAAGTGAAATTCTTTTTGATAAAAATGTTTCTGAAATTAGTGATGAGTATTATCCTGTTTTAGATGAATGGATTGATATACTTACTGATCAAGAAAACCTGATGGTTGCCATTGAAGGTCACATTAATGGTTATCCTTATTATGAAGATGGTGATTTTGGTCTTTCACTTGCACAAGCACGTGCAGATGTTATCAAAGAATACTTAATTGAACACGGTGTATCTGAAGTTCTTATTAAAACAATTAACATGGGTTCTACCATACAAGTTGATGTTTCTGATGACATTGAGAATCATTATTTAAATCGACGCGCAATAATTTATTTTATAGAAAAGCCGTAAGGCTTTTTTGTGTTTTTGTTATATATCAAAGAATTTTTATGTTATAATATAGCATATGCATTCGTAGCTCAGCTGGATAGAGCAACCGCCTCCTAAGCGGTAGGTCGGGGGTTCAAATCCCTTCGAGTGCGCCAATAAAAAAGAAGCATTAGAATTACTTAATTCTGATGTTTCTTTTTTTGTTTAGGTGATTGTTATGTCATTAAAACATTACTAAAATAGAATATGTCTGGTTACTAAACTTTGATATTGTGATTTCACACTTGGTCGATAATGTGAATTTAAATATTACTTATGTAAAAGTATAATTATTCTGAATAGTTAGTTGTTTTATGTATTAAGGAGGGGGAATGGAAAAGCAAATAACAAATCTGGCTTATAGCCAAAAGGAGATTGATAAGCTCGAGAAAAAAAGATGGTTAGTGTGGGGAATTTTATCAGTTGCATATATCGTAGTTTTTTTTCATAGATTAGCAGTTGGTGTAGTAAAAGATGATTTAGTTTCAGCCTTTGGTATATCGTCAACAACATTTGCAAGTTTGGGTGCTGCATATTTTTATCCATATTTACTGATGCAAATTCCATCTGGAATATTAGCAGATACTTTAGGAGCAAGATGTACAGTATCATTAGGTATTATGTTAGCAGGATTAGGATCAATTATATTTGGAATAGCACCTAATGTTTTAATAGCCTTTGTTGGAAGAATAATTGTCGGAGTAGGGGTGTCAGTTGTTTTTATATCCATATTAAAAATCCAAACAGAATGGTTTTATGAGAGTGAGTTTGGTACAATGTCTGGGTTGACTTCATTAATTGGTAATCTAGGAGGAATACTGGCTCAAACTCCATTAGCATTACTTGTTGTTGCATTAACGTGGAGAACCACATTTGTTATGATTGGCTTCATATCTATTGGTATAGCATTATTATGTTTTATGATAGTGAGAAATAAGCCATCAGATATTGGATTGCCTTCTGTAGCAGAAATAGAAGGTAGAACTATAAGTATTGAGAAAATAAATATTAAAAAGGCATTATACAATGTATGTAAAAATCCAAGAACATGGCCTCCTTTCATTGTATTTGGTGGTTTCTTCGGTTCAGCAATTACAATTGCAGGAACTTGGGGAGTAAGCTATCTAATGGATGTTTATGAGATGAATAAAGTGACTGCTGGAAATTACATGATGACAGCTGTTATTGGTCTTTGCCTAGGAAGTGTCGTTGTAGGAAAACTTTCAGATAAGTTGAGAACACGTAAGCAGCCTATGATCTATTTTGGTACAACTTATGTTTTAGTATGGCTTTATTTTGTATTATCCAATGGTGGTAAACCACCTATAGCCACATTAGGTGTGCTTTTCTTTATGATGGGATTTAGTGGCGCAGCATTTGTCTTAGGATGGGCATGTGGAAAAGAAGTTAACAATCCCAAATATGCGGGAATCTCCACTTCAATAGTTAATATAGGCGGATTTGTGGGAGCTGCATTTATCCCACTTATTCCAGGAACTATTATAGATAAGTATTTAAGCACTTTGCCAACGGTAGAGCTATATAATCGTGCTTTTCTTTACTGCTTGCTTCCTGTTATTATAGGCTATATATCAATTTTCTTCATAAAGGAAACCAATTGTAAGAATATAAGTAAATAGTTTAAGAATATTATCATCTAAAGAAGCCTATGAAGAGCAGGTTTCTTTTTTTGTTTTTGAAATATATATAGTTTACATTGTACGTACTATTGTAAACTTATGGTTGACATTATATAAGTGTATGTATATTATGAAGATATACTAGATTAGTAGACTAATGTTTGGAAGGAGAAAACATGATTAGATCACCTAAAAGTCATATACTAGAAATGTTTACTAGATTATGGCCACCACAAAAGCCGTTAATATATTCTGGCGAAGATTCAACATTGAAAATCGCAGAATTAATAGTTGATTCGGGATATAAGAATCCTTTACTTATTACAGGAAAGTATCTATTAAGAAACGGGAAGTTAGAAAAAGTAATCAATACTCTAGAGCAGAAAGGATGCAAACCGGTAATATATGATGGATCGATTCCTAATCCCACATTTAAACAAGTACAAGAAGGACTTGAAATAAGTCTAAGCAACAAGTGTGACTGTGTTTTAGCAATTGGTGGAGGATCAGTAATTGATGTGGCAAAAGTAGTTGCTGCGGCAAGTACAAACAGAGTTCCATTAAACAAGTTAACTGGATTGTTAAAAATAAGAAAAAATCCATTACCTTTTTATGCAGTACCTACAACATCAGGAAGTGGGTCGGAAACTACAATTGCAGCTGTAATATCAGATGACAAAACACATAAAAAGAATTTTTTCATAGATCCTAAACTGATTCCGTTTTCTGTTGCATTAGATCCATTGTTGATTTCATCATTACCATCTCATATTACAGCAGCTGTTGGTATGGACGCATTAACACATGCATTAGAAGCATATCTATCTACAAATGCGACAGAAGAAACTTCAAGACATGCAGAGCTTGCAATTAAGTTAATATTTGATAATTTAGGCAAAGTAGTTTTAAATGGACAAGATATTGATGCAAGAGAAAAAATGGCACAAGCGTCACTTTTAGCTGGTTACGCATTCACAAAATCAAGTTTGGGCTATGTACATGCAATCTCACATCAGATAAGTGCTTCTTACAATACGTCACATGGATTAGCAAATGCAATTTTACTTCCTAAAGTACTTAGATTTAACATGTCCAAATGTGAAGATAAATATGCTAAACTAGAATTGATACTAAATACAAATTCACATATATCAAGTCAACGTGATTTAGCACTTCAGTTTGTTTCAAGGGTGGAAAGCCTGTCTAATAGCATTGGTATTCCAAATGCAATAGAAGGTTTAAAAGCATTTGATTATTCTAAAATTGCACGAGCAGCTTTATCAGAAGCTAGTAGATCATATGCTATCCCTAGAAAAATGAAAAGTAAAGATGTAGAAAAAATATTACTTTCAGTAACTTGATATATTGTTTGTATTCATGAATAGAAATTGGAGTAATTTATGAATAAAAATGACATAGTTATGGCAAGAAGCATTCTTACTTTATTTACAAAGTTAGGATTTAAAAAAACTACAATGCAGGACATTGCTAATGTAACTGGTTTATCAAGACAGTCGGTATATAAAAAATATGGTTCTAAGAGTGCATGTTATGAATGGACTGTTAACATGTACCTTACTGATATTTATATGAGAATGTTTGAAGTGATGAATAAAAATGAGGGAGATGTATTAAATGTTCTTCATGAAGTATTTAGAATTTTCATAGGTGAAGCAGTTGAAATCGTAAACCATAACCATGGTACTGAAGTACTGGATGTTGTTTTAAAGGCAACTTTCAGTTCAGAAGAGGATTGGCATGTTCGATTTACAAATAGACTTGCTCAATTTTTAGATAAAAATAAATGTGTTTCAAAGGAAAAAGCTTTTGGGGTTTCAATTACACTAATTTCGGCAAGTAAAGGATTATTACTTGTCGAACCAACAGAAGAACAATTTAGGTTTGACATGGATATTATATTTAGGAGTGTGTTGAACCTAGAATAGGAGGTTCAGTATGTCTGAAAAGGCACTTATTATTGATAATAAAAATGATATATTTAATCAATTGAAGAGTGAATTAAATATGTTAAGAAAATCATATATGGATAATCCATATCCTAGTTATATAGAGAGAAAAAATGTTTTAATAGCATTAAAGAAATCATTGATAAAAAATGAAAAGAAGATATATGATGCTATGAGAGAAGACTACGGTTATAGAAGTGATTTTGATTCTCTTTTATCTGACTTATTACCGAGTGTTAGGTTAATAAACTATACACTGAAAAACTTAAGTAAATGGATGAAACCTTCCAAACGTCATACAGGACTATTGCTAATGCCATCAAAGGTAGAAGTTCATTATCAACCTGTAGGTGTAGTTGGGGTAATTACTCCATGGAATTTTCCATTTTATTTAGCATTAGGTCCTACTATCCAAGCCATTGCTGCAGGGAATAGAGTCATGATTAAAATGAGTGAAGATACTCCAAAGACAACACAAGTACTAAAAGAAGTTTTAGCTGGTATATCTGAACATATACATGTTATTACAGGAGTTAAAGGAGCGGGTTCAGCATTTGCAAGATTACCATTTGACCATCTTATTTTTACTGGTTCATCGAATGTAGGAAAGCTAGTTGCAAAATCTGCTGCTGATAATTTAACACCAATTACATTAGAGTTGGGTGGAAAATCTCCGACTGTCGTCGCATCAGATGCTAATATGAAATCAGCAGTTGATGCGATTATTATTGGAAAATCGATTAACTCAGGGCAAATCTGTGTTGCACCTGATTATATCTTTGTTCATGAATCAAAAGAAAAAGAGTTCGTTGATACTTTTTTGGAACGCTATCATGATTACCATGTAAAATCAGGTAATATTAATACACAAACACATATTATTAATACTAAACAGTTAGAGAAAATTCATGGATTTATTAGTGATGCAAGTACTAAAGGTGGAAGTATTCATCCTGTAAAAAAATATAATGATATTGATGAAAAGTTAGTACTTCCGCATGTCATAACGAATGTAACTGACAATATGGATGTTATGAAAGAAGAAATTTTTGGTTCTGTTTTACCTGTAATGAAGTATCAAAATATTGATGATGTAATAAAGTATATAAATGAAAGACCAAGACCTTTAGCATTATACTTAATGACAAATAACAGACAATTGATAAAAAGATTCAAAAATGAAACACATAGTGGTGGTATTTCAGTGAATGATACTGCCATGCATGTAATGGCTGATGATGCACCTTTTGGAGGAGTCGGTAATTCTGGTATGGGTCACTATCATGGTCATGAAGGATTCTTAACATTTTCTAAGGCTAAAACGGTGTTACATTCTAGCACAATTCTACCTAAAAATAAATTTATCCTAAAAAATAGAGACTTAGTTTTTAACCTACTTAGAAGAACGCTTTTAAAGTGATAGGAAACAATGGGAATATTCTCATTGTTTTTTTAGTACTTTTTTATTGATACGAGAAAAAAGTTCGCACTGATAATAAAATGTGAATTATATTACTATTTATCTACATATATAATTGATTGTATAAATGTATTTATTGTTAAAGTATGGACAACTATTTTGAAAAGGATTTAGCTATAAAGATAGAAAGAGTTATCAAAAGATGTATCAAGCTTTTTCATTCGTGAACATTTTAAATTGTACTCTTCGTTTGTTAATGAATAAAATGATAGGTGTGATGTCTATACAAATTAAAGTTAGGAGTTATGTATGAGTGTTTTGGATAACAAGAAAGTCATCATCATAGGTGACAGAGATGGTATTCCGGGACCAGCAATTGAGGAATGTGTTAAATCAGTTAGTACAGCTGAAGTAGTATATTCATCTACAGAATGTTTTGTCTGAACGGCTGCTGGTGCGATGGATTTGGAAAATCAGAATAGGGTAAAGTCACTGACTGAAGAGTTTGGTGCAGAAAATGTATTAGTTTTATTAGGAGCTGCAGAAGCAGAAGCAGCTGGATTAGCAGCTGAAACTGTTACAGCAGGTGATCCTACATTCGCAGGTTCACTAGCAGGAGTTGAACTTGGATTAGCAGTTTATCATGTGATTGAAGAGGAAATTAAAAACAATGTATCATCTGAAGTGTATGAGGAGCAAATTAGCCTTATGGAGATGGTATTAGATTGTGATGAAATCACTAAAGAATTAACAGATATAAGAAGTCAGTTTTGTAAATTCTAATAGTAGTATCATAATCTTATATTAGTTGAATATCTAGATTAATGATTTATTTATATTAGTAAGAGGTTTTAGAAAGGATTAATCTTAGTTGATATCCTTTCTTTTATTTTATGTCAATCATAGGAGGAATAATATGACATGCTCATGTCAGAATATTAGAAACAACAATACAAGAGAAAGTTTAGAGATTTTAGAGCAAATATTATTAGAGTGTGATGAAGAAACAAATCTGATAACCTTGCTTCAAAAGGTTCAAAATAGCTATGGATACTTACCTGAAAATGTAATGAAGGAAATAGCTATAAAAAGAAACATCAAAGAAGCTAAAGTCTATGGTGTAGCTAGTTTTTATTCTCAATTTAGAATGAAACCAATAGGTAAATACTTGATTATGTTATGTCAAGGAACGGCATGTCATGTAAACGGTTCTGCTGCAATAGAAAGTGCATTAAAAGATATACTAGATGTTTCAGAAGGGGAAATAACTCCAGATGGTTTATTTACCTATATAAATGTAGCCTGTTTAGGATGCTGCAGTTTAGCTCCAGTAATGATGATCAATGATCAAACATATGCAAAATTAACATATGACAAGGTAAATAGTATAATCTCTGAAATTAGAGGTAGTGGAAAGTAATCTATGAAAAAAGTAGGGATCGATGGATAAGCAGATTTTAATCTTTTCAGTCATCGTTTTTGAAATATATACACAAAAATAGCCACTCTAGCGCCTACAGTGGTAGTTAAATCTATGAAATTGGATATTAGGT
>NZ_VANV01000005.1 GCF_022496765.1 Acidaminobacter sp. JC074
AATCAAAACTACCCGCTCAGCGGGTAGTTTGCTCAGCCCTATAAGGGCATGGGACACGCTTGAGCCTTAAGGCTCTCTGAAAAGTCCGCCAACCGCTTACGCTCACATGCAACTGCTAAAGCAGTCTCTTATATGAGTTTTACTTCTTTTTAGATTTTTCACCTGTAAATGGATCAATGTATTCCATTAGGCTTATTTGATCAGCTGCAATATCGTCTTGTAGCTGATTTTTTACATACTCTCTAATTTGTTTTTCATTCCGACCGATTGTATCGACATAGTAGCCCCGGCACCAGAAGCGTCTGTTGCCGAACTTATATTTCAAATTAGCATGTCTATCAAAAATCATTAAAGAACTCTTCCCTTTCAAATATCCCATAAAACTGGACACACTTAACTTTGGCGGTATTTCTACTACAATATGGATGTGATCTGGACACGCTGTCGCTTCAAGAATATTTACTCCTTTTTGCGCACATAATTTCCTTATTATTTTGCCCACATCACTTTTTATTTTCCCGTAAATCACTTGTCTTCTATACTTTGGTGCAAACACTATGTGATATTTACAATTCCATTTTGTATGTGATAAACTATTCATATCCATATATTCGGATCCTCCTTATGATTCAATTATTCTGGTTGGCGAACCATCTTAATCGTATCATAAGGAGGTAAAAACACCGCTCATAGCTAAAGCTTTTTAGAACCACTGGTCGAACCAGTGGTTTTCTTTTTACAATAAAACCACGGCAGAATGTTCTGCCGTGAATTTTTTTACTCTTCTAGGAATAAGTACATCATAGTAGCCGCTTCAGCTCTAGATGCTGTATTTTGAGGTTTGAAAGTATTGTCTGGGTAACCAGAAATAATACCTGTATTTCTCATTGCATAAACAGCTTCCTTTGCATATTCTGATACGCTAGAATGATCTGAGAATTGATCAGCTGTACCTGTCATTTCAACACCATACTTAGCTTTATAGGCTTGTGTTAACATCACAGCCATCTCTTCACGAGTAATCTTGTCTTCAGGTCTGAATTCACCATTTGCAGTACCTGCATTAATGCCGTTCATGCCTGCACGAGCCACATGGTTGTAATACCATTTACCTTCTTCAACATCCTTATAATTAGAGTTTACTGTATCTTCAAATCCTAAATGATTCACAAGAATTGTCGCAAACTCAGCTCTTGTAATTGTACCATTAGGATCAAAGGCCATTTCACTTTTACCGCTTACAATACCCTTAGCAGCTAATGAAGTTACATAGTCTTTAGCCCACATATCAATATCTTCAAATGAAGGCTTATAAACCATTAAACCATACTCACTAAAGTGTGGTGCAGTAAAGTATGCACGGTCACCTTTAATTTCAAAAGGAATCTTTGTCCATGCATTGTTTTCATAGAGACCAACCATAATTGTATCCGCAGCATGATTACCTATTGGAAGAGATAAGACAACTTGTCCTTCAACTTTTTTGTTGTCCACACGAACATCTAGATCATGAACTTTTTCAACAATAACAGTACCATTAGTCGTTTGAATTGAATAAGTCTTATCAGATACAGCTTTAGAAACAACAATTTCTTCTTTTGATGTATCGATTAGAGACTTTGGCAATGTCATGGTCAAACCATTTGCATCTACCGTTACACCAAATTCTTCTTTTTTAAGAGATTGGATATTTTCAAGTCCTAAAACAAGGTCCATATCTTGTGATGCTTCTACCTTTATAGATACTTGTTTTTCTACTGATGCAGCAACTTTAGAAAGACCATTATCTTTAAGAGTTGTCTCAAGAGACGTCATGGCTTCATTGGCTTTAGTCATCGCTGCTTCTAATGACGTATTGTCAATATTTACTGCTGGCTTTTCTTTGCCTTCTATAGCTTGCGGTACTTCATCAGAAATGATTGTCACAGTACCCGCTTTTTGAACCAGCTTCTCAGCCATCTCTTCTACCTTAGCTTCAGTAGATTGACTTGTTTCTTCTACAGATGAAACTGCATTTTCAATGATATCTTCTACCATTTCTTCAGCTTCTTCATAAGTAACATCTTGATCTTCGATAACATCCGTTGCAACTTCTACAAGATCTTCTACAACTTCAGATGCATCATTGTCATCCATCGCATCTAGATCTTCTTTCATTTCTTTGGCTAAATCACCCACATCATTAGCTGGATCTTCTGATTTAGCGATGTCCTCTTTAACTTCTTCAACCTTTTCTTTGTTCTCTTCTGCCTTTTGGTCTGAATCACCTGCTTGAGGTGTTTCGTCAGGTACATCCGTTTCATCCTTAGGCTTACTTGGCGTAGAACCTGAGCTGCCACCAGAACCAGGATTAGATCCTGAGCTGCCACCTGAACTACCACCTGTAGAAGTTGACTTTGGTTTGATTGTTACAGTATGAGTTGTTGTTAAACCTTCATACTTAGCTGTAACAACAACAGATCCTTCACTCTTAGCAACCAGTTTGTCACCAGATATTGATGCTCTAGAGTTTGAAACTGAATATTTTACACCATTTGATGCTTTAAGGATTACTTTTGTACCATCAGTTTTAGTACCTTCTACTTGTAAAGTAATAGAATTTGGTACTCTCACACTCGTTGAAGTGTTCACAAATTTAATACTGTTAACCGCAGCTTCTTCCACATTAAATGGTACTTGAGTTGTTTTACCACCGAACTTCATTTCTACAGTGTAAGTTCCTTGACCATATACCAGCTTAAAGGTATGCGTATAAACACCCTTGCTATCTGTAATTACTTGAGTAGTAGTCTTAACATCGCCATCTTTTTTAAGATGTAAAACTACCGGTCTATTTGCTAATGGATTACCATATGTATCTTTAAGAATACCTGTAACGGTCGCATCTTCCCCATCTTTGTAACCATCACCAGGATCTACTGTAGAACCATGACCTTCATCTGTAACTTCAAATGAATGTGTTACATCATTACCTGATAAGGTAACCAACACCTTGTAGGTACCAGAAGACATGGATTCGTCTAAGTCAAATGCAAATGTTGTTGCACCAGAACCCATCGTTTCGTTCATTGTTTTAATAGTCTTATTGTCACCGTCAAAGAACTTTAAAACTACTGATTTGTATGCAGTGTCCGCACCTGAAACAGTTACTTTTACTTGTTCATCCAAATCGTATTTAGCTTTATCTGTTGTTACTTCAAAAGCTTGAACATCAGAAACATTGATAGTCATTGTATCTGTTTGACCTTCATAAGAAACAGTAATTGTTGCTTGACCAGCTTTTTTTGCTGTTAAAGTTTGTCCAGATACAGTCACAGCATCATTATTTGATGATACACTTGGCGTTACTGTCTTTTTACTACTATCACTGTATACCGCTTCAGTATCTAGCGTCAAAGTATCACCAACAGTCATTACAGATACTTTGTTTTTTATAGTTAAATTCGTTACAGTAGCTTCTTCAGCAATTACATCAAAAGATTTTGAGTATGTTTCACCATCATAGAATAACTTAAAAGTATAAACACCTAAATCGTAACCATCTGTCCCTATTGGAACAGAATAAGAGCCATTTGACTCAGAACTCAATTGCCCACTGGTTACAATCTTGCTCTCTTTTAAAATCTTGTATGTTGCAGTTACGTTACCTGCAGCTTGGCCATCTTTGGCTAAATAACCATTCGCAACAACATCATCACCTAGCGCGACTTCGTCTTCTGCAATCTCTAAAGTTGTTCTAGCAAGATTGCCTATTGTAAAGGTTTTTGATCCTACCAAATCACCTAACTTTATGAATTTGATTTCAGCACTACCAGTACCGTAATCTGAGATGACAAAGTCCATTTCAAAACTGCCACCCTTTGTTGTTTCTATTTCCCCACTTGTCTTTTGAGAACCATTAACCAATAGTTTGTACATTAAAGACACATTCTCAACACTGCCATCACCAGTTAATGTCCCAGACAGGTTAACTTTATCATAAAGATCATATTCGTCTTTATCTAAAGAAATCACCACATTATAATCTGACGCAGCAAATGCTGGTAATACTAGAGAAGAAAACATCGCAAATATAAGTATTAACGATATGAACCTTTTCATTGTTACTCCTCTCATTTGAAATACAAAGGGGCAAAGCCCCTTCGCATTATTAATCCATTGTAATTGTTAAGCCGTCTTTCTCAGCCATAACTGCTGGAGTTGACCAGCTAGTCCATACAAATACTTCAACCTTAACATCTTCATCTGGTGCTTGTACACCTGTTGTAACAACAGTTGTCTCTTCATCACCTAAGTTAAAGTCAAGTGTGTTGATACTGAAAGTTAAACCATTTTCCTTGCTTAACTGAATAATTACAGTACCGTTTTCGTCACCAGTATTTAAGTTTGCAATATCTGCAGTTACTCTTAACATACCATCAACGATTTGATGACCTACTTTTACGATATCGATCTTGTAGTTGTTCACTGTGAATACTTCTTCTTTAACAGCAGTTTCTTCACCACTTGTTACAGTTGCCTTAATTGTAAACTCACCGCCAAGAACAACATCAGCTTCTGGATGCCACTTACCTGTTACAGTTGTAGCAGAATCATGAGTTAATGTCTTGATAACTGCATCGTCAGAACCAATGATATCAATAGACCATGTACCTGCTTTGTTAGCAGTAAATGAGTAATCTAATGCTCTGTCAAAAGATACGCCGTTGTCTGGAGTTGTTACAGTAGCTTCAGTTACTTCAAAGTTAGTTGGTGCTTGTTCACCTTCAGCTAATTTAACAATTTTCTTTTCAAACTTAGCTACATTACCACCCACGTCTTCTGCAAGAATTTGAATGATGTTGTCGCCTTCTACAAGTGTTACTTCTTTAGTGAATTCATATTCAGATGCTTGCATTAATTCTTTGTAAGATACAAAATCTTCGCTTACATCATAAACCACATCACCATTGTACTTAACTTTTAATGTTGGGAATGTTGCTTCATCAATCTTAGCAGTAAATGATACTTTTTCTACTGTGCTTGCTACATACTCAACAGTATCTGTTGTATCAAAACCAGTAGGCGTTACAACCATCACTGGTGCAGCAGAGTCAATGTAGAAATCTCTTGTAAATTCAATTTCATTACCATCATCATCTGTCGCTACAACATGTAAGCTTTGTAAACCATCTGCTTTATAAACATGTTTGTACTTAAATGATCCATCTTTAGCAACTTCAACTGGTGTGTCATTGATTGTTAATGTAGGCATTAAGAAATCAATTACTGTACCTGTGAAAGTTAAATCAGAATCTGTGTATACTTCTAATGCATCTACGTTTAATGTAACTTCAGGCTTTTGAGTGTCATTAAGAAGTAATGGTGAACCAATGGCCTCATTAGCTGCCATATCTGAAACAACTGGAATAACTATAGTACCTGCTTCAACTTCTGATACATCAATTGTGTTTGTGTATGATTTAGCTACAAGCTCGTACTTACTGTTTAACAGTACAAATACTTGTGCACCAGAACCATTTTCAGTAATGTCAAACGTTACAGTTTGAGCCTTTTTATCATGTGATACTGATTTGATCACAGGTTTTGTAGTATCAACTTTAACTGGGATTTCATATCTCTTTACTGTCTTTTCAGCATCATCTAACTTACCAGTGATAACATATGTGTACTGACCGTCAGGTAATACTTTAGCAACTGTGTTGCCTTCTTCGTCTACTTTTACACCAGCAGTACCATCAAAGTTGTATTGGCTTAAGATAGAGTATTGTCTACCGTTTTTGCCATCAAAGTAGTCTTTAGATTGAATATCATTCATACCTAAAGTTCTTACTGTGTCACCAGCTTCATTTTCAATTGTGTAGCTGATTTCTTTCATGTTTCTTAAGAATGAAAGAATAGGTGTTGCAAAATCATTGTAACCGTCACCATTAGGTGAGATTGCAATTAAATCATCACTCTTTTCAGATCCTCTTTGACCTAAGAAGTTGTAATCTTTGTCTAATAAACCTGTTAAACCATAGAATGAATCATCTGAATGGAAAGGTGCATCAATTGCAGGTGCATCACCAAAATCACCATAGAATCCTAAGAATGGTACACTTAGTGGCAATGCCATGTTGTACTCTTCTACAGCATTATCATAAGCTTCTTTCTTATCAGCAACTAATTTAACTTGTGCTTGATAAGCAGGTGTCTTTTCTTCAACTTTTTCATCTGCCTCATCCTTCGCATTTCTAGCAGCTACAAGTGCAGCTTCTTTTTCAGCGATTTCAGCAAGCTTCTGTGACTTAGCAGCCTCATAAGCAGTGTATGCAGCTTCAACTTCTGGAGTTAAGTTTGCTTTCGCATTGTCCATAGCAACTTTAGCAGCATCTACAGCTTCTTTAGCAGCTACAACATCTTCAACAATTGTTAATTGACCTGCTAATGTTTCGATTACTTCTTCTTTAGCAGCGATTTCTTCATTCTTAGCACTTGTATCAGCTGTGTTCTTATCGATGTCAGCTTGAGCATCATCTGCTGCAGTTTGCTTTTCAGCCTTAGCTTCGTTAGCATCTTCTAGCGCAGTAGTTGCTGCAGCAACTTTGTCTGCTTTTGTTGCATCAGTATCTTCTAATGCATTTGCATCTTCTAATACTTTTTCAGCATCTGTTACAGCTTGAGTAGCAGTAGCTAACTCAGCATCAGCTTCAGACTTAGCAGTATTTAAGCCCTCTACTGCATCTGTAAGTGCTTTAAGTTCTGCTTGTAAAACAACTAATTCAGCTTCAGCAGTTGTTTTAGAAGCTTCAATTTCTTCTTTTGTCTTACCGTCAAGACCATCATGCTTAGCTACTAACTCATCATAAGCTGCTTGAGCAGTTTCATATGCTTCTTTAGCAGTATCATAAGATGAAGCCAATGTGATTGTATCAGCATTATCAGTCTTTAATGTTTCGATATCAGCATTTAAAGTTTCAATTGCTGTTTCTAATTCTGTGATCGCCTCAGCTTTTGCTTCAGCAGTTTTTTCTAATGTTGCTAGCTCTTCAGCTAATTTAGTAAGCTCTGCATTAGCAGCATCGTAAGCTGTTTTAGCGTCCGCTTTACCTGTACTTAATGATTCTTCATGTAGATCAAAGAATGCAAAACCTTCGATGTAGTTACCATTAGGGAAGGCTTTCATAATGTCTGAACCATCATACATAGTTGCTTCTTCAAGGTCCATTTCAAAATTAACCAGTACTTCGCCTTCAGCTGGTACTGTTAATAAACCATCTAATTCTTCTTGACCAACAGTGATTGTTGTTTTAATGCCTTTTATTTCTTCTGTAGTTAACGCATTTCTATTGTTGCCTGCCTTATCTACATAGTTTGTGTTGATTTGAGCCATAGCAGAAACGTTGTACTTAAGCTCAGCATTACCATAGTTTTTAACTCTTAATGTAAAGTCAATTGTTGAACCTTCTGCTACTTCACCAAGGTTAACCTTAGCTACGCCAGATGTAGAATCAGTTACAACAGCAGTTGTCTTTACACCGTATAATAAGTTCATGTTACCAGCACCTTGTTGACGTACTGATTGATAACTTTCACCACCATAGTTGTCAGTATCAACAATTGGAAGTGCCGTATTCATTAAGATATTTTTTACTAAAAGACTTCTTGCACCATCTTTAGTTGTTCTAACTTCAGCTGGGAAGATTGATTCTTCTTTAATTCTTTCTGCGATTAATGTCGCACCACCCGCAACGTGTGGAGCCGCCATTGATGTACCACTCTTTTTACCATATTTATCATCATTTAATGTTGAGTAAATATCGCCACCTGGAGCAGTTAATTCAGGTTTAAAGTCTAAGTTTGGCGTAGAACCCCAAGATGAGAAGCTTGAAATATAACCTGAAGTAGGATTCGTTTGAGCATAACCTAAAGACACTGTAAACTCATCTAGACCACCTGCAATAGCAGCCTCTAAAGCTTCACCATCTTCTTTAGGCATCATCATGAATGGAATTTCAGCCCAGTTACCTTGGTTATAGTAGAAACCAGCTAAACCATGGTCATATACAATGATACCAGCAGCACCAGCATTTAATGCATTTACCGTCTTGTCATAGAATGATAAAGCACCACGCTTAACTAAAACTACCTTACCTTTTACATCAACACCTTCAAAATCTTCTGGATTACCAACTTTACCACCGATAGTTGCAAGATCATAAGTCTTGTCTTCCCATCTATCAGCACCATAACCGTTAAGTGTTGATAGACCATCAGCATCCACATTTAATTCATACAACTCTGAGTAGTTATCAGAAGATGCAACTTGAATAGATTCTACTGATAAACCAGGTGAACCTACAACACCGATATCTGGATTCTTTGCTAGTGGATTATCATTACCATTACCGTAGAATGCTGAGTTACCAGCAGAAATACTCATAACAATACCTGCTTCAGTCGCGTTTCTTACTGCAACTTGCTCAGGATCATTATGATCAACCCATTGTGCTGTTGCACCAATAGAAAGGTTCATAACATCAGCACCAAGCTTTACAGAATCATCCATAGCAGCAACCATGATATCACCATAAGTTGTTGCAATAGCAGGGTCGTTTGAGAATACTTTCATAGCAAGAAGTTGCGCATTAGGTGCAACACCTTTGATTTCACCATTAGCAGCTACAGTACCAGCAACGTGCATACCATGCATATCAGTATCTGCTTGATAATCAATAATTACATCTGTTCTGTCCATATAGTTGTAACCGTATGGTACTTTTTCAGTGTAATATTTGCCTGGTAGTTTATCAGTAGAAATAATACCAATGATCTCATTTTCACTTAAAGCTACTTGAGTATCAGCATCAACTTTCATATCTTTATGTGTATAATCCACACCAGAGTCAATGATTGAAACAACCATACCTTCACCAGTATACTTATATTGCTTATTAACAATATCAGCTTTTGTGTAAGTATAAGAGCTTGTCATTTGTGGCTCTGGTAAAGCATATTCTTTAGAAATAGAAACTCTCTTAACGTTTGAAAGTTTTGCAATCTTTTCAATATCGCCATATTTAGCAGTCATTGAAAAACCATTGAATACATTTTCATATGTATTTAATACAGTCACTTCAATAGACTCGCTTGACATTTCATTTAATGTTTCATTTCTTTCTTCTGCAATTGCACTCACAATTGAATCAATTTGAGATTGTTGCATGTCAGCCACTTTTACACCTTGTGCAGTAGCATGTTTGATTACTGGCTCTTCTTCGAGCTCAATTACTATTCTTACTTGATCATCTGATGACAAATCTAAGTCAACCAAATTTTCAGAGATTTTTGACTTTTCTCCATACATTAATTCTCTAACATCATCTGTAATAACGACAGTCTCGTTGTCTGCAAAAACGAAATTACTCATTACAAGTGATAGAATCAATGTGAAAACTAAAAATCTTCTTAATTGTTTCATTATCATTTATTAGCCTCCTATAAGTTAACATTCCAATGTTTTGACGTGCTCTAAATATCCCCCCTTATTTACATATGCACAATACAATACGAAATTGAATTTTTCTATAATTTCTTAAATATTTAATTAATTTCCAATTAGAACATAAAAGGATTGGTTACCATAATTTAAGATCATTATAAAAAAAGACTACGAACCCATTTTATATGATGCCTTTTGTTATGACAAATGACACATTTCCTCTTGACAGGAAAATAAATATTTTATCGATTTATTTCTCGTTTCAAAAAACATTAGAATATCAATGAATATTCAGAATATTGCCAATAAAATTAGATATAAAACAATAAAATTCGACATGGATATTAAATTTTTCTTAACTGGAAATGTTTCATAACGTATTACATTTTATCGTTGTAGAAACGTTTTCTTTATTAAGCTTTTGTAACATATATGGCGAATACGAAATATTCTGCTAGCAAATAGTCAACTTTCAATCAAAATGTTCATAAATCGAACCATATAATCTCATTTAGAAAGTGGTTTGTGAAGCTTACAAAACAAAATATTTCAATTATTTTATAAGATTTTAACGTAGATCTTACAGAATCAGTTACTTGGTCTTAAGCATACCTCCTTATCATATCCCCTATGGACAGTCAAATAAATTTGACGTTAAAAAAACGTTTTCATTCAAACATATTACTCGAAATTTTAACAGCACATTCAATATACCTATCCTTGACTCTCTATACATTAGTTTTTTCTATTCAAAGATGAATTTTTATATCAATCTAACTTCACATAATGTCATATGTCATGGTACAATATACAAGTACTGATTTTATATATATTAATCATATACAAACATTTGGAGGTGTAAATCTATGCAACAGGTATATTTACATATTTTTTTTAAGGTATTTAACAGCAAACTTAATGCTGTTTTTTTATTGCCATAAGTTATGTAAACCATCATTGCACATTTCCCATTTTTGTTTGTTATATTATTATGAAGATTTTATATAATCAGTCAATTAAGCTAGTGACAAACCTATTATATATAATAGAATGGTTGCACTAGGTAAATAGAAGAGATTAAAGGGAGGCTAAAATGAAAAAAGGGTTATCTAGGTTATTAATCGCTCTGATATTAATAACCTCTATTCCGTTCGCACCTGTTCATGCAGAGGTAACGAGCGATCTAATCATATCAGAGTACATCGAAGGAGGCGGCAACGATAATAAGGCAGTAGAAATATTTAATGGTACTGGCTCATCGGTTGATTTAAGTCAGTATAAGATTAAAATTGGCTGGTTTACTAGTGGAGAAGTTAAAAAACCTATTTACATAGCGCTTGCAAACAGTGAAACTTTGTTGGCTCATGGTGATGTTTTTGTAGTTTCTAAAACTAATGGTATTGATCCATACAAGATTCATACTGATTTGCCAAGCAGCAGCATGAGTAAAGTAAATGGTGATGATACTGTATCATTGGTGAAAGTAGTTGATGGAAATGATGTCGTCATAGATGAAATTGGTGACATTGGAAAACCAATACTAAAAGATAAGACATTTGTAAGAAAACTTGATGTAACCACAGGTAAAACTGGCGTTCAAAATCCTAGTGAAAATGGTGAATGGATTGTTCATGCAAAAGATTATCTAGATGACTTAGGTAAGCATGGCAACATTGAAGAAACCAAATGTAAACCAGTCTCTTCTAACCTAGCAACAGGTCTTGTTCAAGCTGGTACGGAACTCATACTTACTACAGATACAGATGGTGCAAAAATAGAAGTTGCAACTCATAACGGAAGTGACTATGAAGCTTATGTTGATTTTGAAATCTTAAAAGTTGACGGCAAATTCATTATTAATGAAGATCTCACGATTAGAGTTAGAGCTACTAAAGATGGCCTAGAAGCTTCTGATGAAACAGTTTTAGATTTCCAGGTTACAACAGACAAGGTATTTTCAACAGTTGCTGATGCTAGAAATAACCATACAGGTGATAGCACACCAGTCGACATAAAAGTTATTGTTACTGGTCAAGCAGGCAAGTATATCTACGGAGAAGACAACACGGCTGGTATCGGCATTAAGGTCCCTGATGATGTAAGCCTTGAAGCGGGGAAAGAGGTAGAGCTTAAAGGTGTTCTTAAAGAAGATTATGGTTTCTGTTATATTGAAATAGCAGCAACTGAAGACGTAAAAATCAATGATGGCAGTCATGAAGTCGTACCTACAAAGCACTCTGGTGCCTTAAATGAAAGCTTAGAAGGAAAATTTATCACACTAGAAAATGCTGAAATGGGCAATATTTCTTATGGTAAATTTACTTTTGCAGACAACTCAGAAGTTTACCCAGCTGAAACATCTTGGTTAACCAAAGGTCTTACATATGATTATATTACAGGTTATGTACACTATGAATATGGAAACTACGTTGTTTATGTAGAAGACGAAAGTTTTATCATTGAAGATAAAACTAGAGTAAATAAAATTAAAACAAATGCAAAGTTTAATTATTTTGAAAGAAATGACAAAGTAGAATTAACTACATCAACTGAAGATGCGAAAATATATTATACACTTAACGGTAGCGAACCCACTTCATCAAGTCAATTATACACGGCTCCATTTGAAGTTACAGAAGATGTAACAATTAAGGCAGTTGCTACACATGACACATTAAACAATAGTGTTATTAAAACAATTGATTTAAAAGTTATTGATAGTGTTGGAGATAAAACAATTCAAGAAATACAAGGTCAAGGTCATATCTCTCCATTTGAAGAAAAGGCTGTAACTAATGTAACTGGTATTGTTACTAAAAGATTGAGTTATAAATTCGATTCTTATGGCGAAACAATTAAAGGCTTTTACATGCAAACTACATCTGACAACGACGAAACTACTTCAGATGGTATTTTTGTCCTTACAGATGAGTATGTTAAGCCTGGTAATTCAGTAACCGTTAATGGAGCTGTCTTTGAAAACATTAAGAAAAATACCCTCCACGCTTATGATGAAAGTAATCAACTTTCAGTAACATCAATCGAAGCTTGGAAAATATCAAATGATAACAAAGAAAATGCTTTACCAACACCGATTGTCTTAGGTCAAGGCGGAAGAATAGTACCGCACGATCAAGTATCATCTGAGGATTTTAGTACATATGACCCTACTACATTTGCAATTGATTTTTATGAATCTCTTGAAGGTATGTATGTAACCGTAAATAATCCTGTGGTTGTTGGACCATATGTAAACAGAGTTATAACTGTTGTTCCTGACGATTTAGCTGTTGCAATAAAAGACGGTGATGTTAACAGTCACAATGGTCTATTATTGACAGAAAATGACTCAAATAATGAGAAAATCATCCTAAACAGTGCTGGTGATTACGGCGCTTTAAAAAACGCTAAACGATTTGTGATGGGAGATAAACTTGAAGCACCAGTTTTTGGTGTTATCGATTATGAATGGGCAGCATATAATATCTATTTAAGTAAAGATGTAACAGCCCCTGAAGAGCAAGGGACTGTTAGCGACGTATTCAAATACGAAACTTCAACTAACGAGTTAACCATCGCTTCTTACAATGTTTACAACCACGGTGGTAAAGATAGTAGTAAGAAAACTGAAGGCATAGCAGATCAAATAGTAAATAGTATGAAGTCACCTGACATCATAGGTCTTGTTGAAGTGCAAGACAATGACAGTCATGAAGGTGAAGAAGGTTCAACAGTTGTGGATGCTTCAGAAACTTATTCAAAGTTTATTCAGGCAATCCTAGATAAGGGTGGTCCAAGATACGAATGGACGGATATTAATCCTGTACTTCACACCGAAGGTGGACAACCTGGAGGTAACATTCGTGTAGGTTTCTTATATAATCCAGCTAGAGTGACATTAAAAGATGGTACTAAAGGTGGTTCTACTGAAACTGTTACAGTAGATGCAGATGGTCATTTAGCTAAAAATCCTGGTCGTATAGCAGCTACAGATCCTGCATTTGATGGTACTAGAAAATCTCTTGCTGCAGAATTTGAATTCAATGGACAAAGCATCATTGTTATAGCAAATCACTTAAAATCAAAGGGTGGCGATGAAAGCATCTACGGAAATAAACAATTACCAGAATTACACTCTGCTGAAAAACGTACTGCTCAAGCACAATTAGTAAACGATTTTGTCGATAGCATTGTTGCAGCAAACTCAGATGCAAAAGTTGTTGTTCTGGGTGATATGAATGACTTCCATTATTCAGCTCCGGTTAAAGCATTGGCTGGTGACGTACTGAATAACATGATTAATGAGTTACATAAAAGCGAACAGTTTACTTATATGTATGGCGGAAACGCACAAGTTCTAGACCACATTTTAGTAACTGATAACATGTTAGATGATACACGCGTTGATGTTATTAATATCAACTCAACTTTATCGAAAGATGTTAGACACAGTGATCATGATCCTGTAATGGTAGCAATTGCTGGTTTTGCACCAGAAGGTTTTGTTGAGCCAGTAACATCTAATCATTCAGATGATACATTTATTGGTCAGACACTTGAGTTATCAACACTGACTGATGGAGCAACAATTTATTATTCATTAGGTGACTTAGATTTAGACACAATTACTAATAACGAAGAATATACTGCACCAATTCCAGTAACAGATTCAATGACTATTCAAGCTGTTGCTAAAAAAGGTGACTCTTTATCAGAAGTAAAAACATATACAATTACAGCCAAGGTTGCTCCTGTAGAAGCTTCAGCAATAGGTTCTGTAGATAAAGATTCAAAAGTAACACTGACTTCTGAAACACCAGGGGTTAAAATTTACTATACTAAGGGTGATACATTAGATTTAGTTACACTTACAAATAACACAGAGTATACTGAAGCTATTACAATTTCTGAGAACATGACTATTAAAACTGTTGCTGTATTAAGTGACAAGGTTAGTGATGTGAACACATATAATTATGTTGTTAAATCAGATGATCCAATTACTGTAGCTCAGGCCAGAGCTCTAGATCCAAATAAAGATGTTATTCTTGATGTTGTTGTAACTACTACAATTGGTGGATATGGTAATCAATCATTCTACTTCCAGGATGACACTGGTGGTGGATACATTCATCTAAAAGACGATGATTTTGATACCAATATAGTAAAAGGTACGCATCTAAAGATTACAGGTAAAACAGAAGACCGTAACGGTCAGTTCCAAATAAAAGAATCAAACTTAGAAATTTTGGATTCAGTTCCAATGCCTGAACCAAAAGTGATTACTCATAGCTTGATTAACGATAGCACAGAATCACAACTTGTAAAACTTGTAGGTTATAGAATTGGCAAAATAACATCAGACAATTTCGACAATACCTATATAGAAGCTGTAAAAGATAACAACCTATTAAAGATAAAAGTTGATTCTAGAAGTGGCAAAACTTATGATGATGCTAAAGCAAAACTTAAGGTAGACGATATTATTGATGTCGTAGGTAACTTATCAGAATATAATGGATCATATAGATTGAATCCTGATTCTCTTGATAACATCACTGTTCAAAGCCAAGGACACCAGTTAACAGCTTTACAAACTACGACTTTAAGCTATCAAGCTAAACAAACATTCTCTCAAAATGAGTTTGTAAATGTAACAGTTGAAACAAGCTCGGATTTAAATGAAATCACAGGTACTGTTTTATTCAAGGTAACAAGAAATGACCGACCAGTTCGCTTAGGATTCTCATCATTTGTTAAATCAAATAATGATAAAGCTGGTTTTGGCTTTGACACAAGCGGTTTAGAAAGTGGTACTTATAAAGTAACTGCTTACTACTGGACTTCTCTAGTTAATCCAACAGTTTTATCGCCTGAAAAAAGTATTGAAATTGTGATTGAATAGGAGGAAACATGAAAAAAATATTATTAATCATACTCCTGCTTTTCACTATGTCATTTGTATATGCAGAATCAGATTTTGATCTTGAGAGTGACATTGATGGCTACATATCCAATGGACAGACTATAAAAGGCACCATCACAATCACAAAAGATGGTCAGCCATATGCCTATGAGTATGTACCATATACCTTAAAAGACGAAAGCGGCAATGCACTTTTAAACTTTGGTCAAGTTAGAACAGATGATAAAGGTCAAGCCTCTTTGTCTGTTAAATATCCAGATGTAGAAAACGGTACTTACCGATTAAAGTTTGAATTACCTAACCATATCTATATTATTGAAATTACTTTAAGCGAAGATGATTATTCTTTGTCTATGGACAAATCATCATTTAGACTCAGTGAAACAATCAATGGAAGAGGTTATTACAAGACTGATAAAGATACAATCACCTATTCTTTAAGAGATGTACACGATAAGATTATTGATACCTTTGATGTGGCTCTTGTCAACAATGAGTTTGAGTTCAATTACAATGCTCCAAATACATCTGGAAGTTACAGTTTGAACATTGAGTTAAGTGAAGGTCGTTGTGCACATATGATAACAGTTTCTGATGAAATCAAATCGATTAACGTCAGTTCATTTAACACAACTTATACAACAGAGTATGGGACGAATCCATCATTGCCAAAGAAGATAGAAGCGACTAAGCATGATGGAACAAAAGTCCTGTTACCTGTAGTTTGGGATCTTAGTAACATAGATATCCGTCAACCATCAACTAAGTATATAGAAGGTATCGCAGATGATAAGTATTCTGTTAGTGCCCATTTAACGGTTAATCCTCCTAGACCAAAAGACGATGACGATGACGATGACGATGAACCTAAAAAAGAAAAAGAGCCTAAAAAAGATAAGGAAGAAGAAATAAAGGACAAAATTCCTAAGGCAGGCAAGGATGCTTCTAAGGAAGAAAAGAAGGTTCTTAAAGATTCTGCTAATAAAATGTTAGATGAGCTTAAAGATCCAACAGCTGATGAACTTAAAGATGTCAATAAAGCACTTAATCAAACACTTAAAGTTCTTGAGCCTGAAGATGCTGTTGATCTAGTAGCTGATATGACCAATGCAGTAAAAGACAACATGACAGACATGTCTGTGTCTGAAGCATCAAGTCTTGTTAGAGACATGCTTGACAATTCATATGATACACTTAAAGACCAAGATGATTTAAGTAAAAAGGAAAAGAAAGCATTAGAAAGATCAATGACTCGTTTGGTAACTTCTCTTTATGAAGAAAAGACTGCCATAGAAAAAGAAACTGTTACAGTTTCTGATATCAACAAGGCAATCAAAAGTATTGAGCAAGTCGAAGCATTAGTGAAGAACTCATTGAATGATGCTGATCTTGAAGTTAAGCCGAGTATTCTTGTTAAAGCAACAGATCAATTGACGCTTGATCCTGAAACTGTTAAGCACCTTGCTCAAACAGATATGGACTTAGCAGTAGAAGCTGGAGATGTTAAATTTACAATTCCAAATGCATTAATTGATAAAGTTCAGGAAAACTTAAACGTAAAGCGTGATGAAGTTAAAACTCCACTATCTAAAGAAACTTCAAATGGTAAAGTTGAGACCTTAAAAACTATGGACTTAACAGTAAACTCTAATGGTCAATCTCTTGAGAATGTACGTTTGTCATTCCCTATAGGCGATTTAGATGTAGATGCTGACAGCCTAATGGTTGGTGTTTATGAAAATGGTGTATGGACAAAACTTGATTACACTATCGAAGATGGTAATATCATCTTTACAGCACCTCACTTCTCAATCTACTCTGTTATGAAATATGAAACATCATTTACAGATATTGATATGTGGGCTAAAAACTACATCACATCACTGGCTGCTAAAGGTATTGTAAGCGGTAAGAGTGAAAGTGCTTATGATCCAAATGGCACAATTACTAGAGCTGAGTTTGTTACTATGCTTATCAATCATTTAGGTTTAGATGAAGAAGCCAACATCAACTTCTCAGATGCTAGTGGTTGGTACGAATCATACTTAGCAATTGCTAAGGCAAATGGTTTATACTATGGTCATGAGGGCAACAAGTTCAGACCTACAGATGCAATAACTAGAGAAGAAATGGCTGTCTTAGTAAACAAAGCTTATGAAATCAAGTATGGTGACAATTTAGAAACTCAAGATACACCATTCTCTGATCATTCTTTTATTACTGAAGATGCACGATCTGCTGTTTATGCAATGAAATCTAATGAGATTATCTCAGGTTACCCAGATAACTCATTTAAACCTCAAAACACAGCTTCAAGAGCAGAAGCTGCAACAATCATTTATCAATTTTTAGATAAATAAAAATCAAGCTGACTTCAATTTGAAGTCAGCTTCTTTTTAATTTGACATGTTAAATTATATGCCGCTATAGCTAATAAGCCCCCAAACAGGTCAATAAATACATCTAAGATCCTACCTGATCTTCCTGGTACCATAAGCTGATGAAGCTCGTCGCTACAAGCAATCAGAAAAACCCCTATTAGGACATATTTGGGATTTTCTATAATTAGGTATATTAGGATACCAATTATGAAATATATTGAAACATGGGCTGTTTTTCGTATGATTAAGGTATAATTCCTATGCTCTTCATAGGAAGATGTCTGAATCCTTAATCCATCTAAAACGCCATCCGATTGACTGGTTGATATTTGACCGTTTTGATTAGAAAACCAAAAGAGTGATACTAGAACCAATAGCAGCAATATCATGTATAATTTTTTCACGAACTTGTCTCCATAATAGACTGTATAACATAGGCCTCCTGATGTCTTTTTACAACATCTTCAGAAGGTGTTTTTATTGGATAATCTGTCGCATAAGTATGGTGAATCCCATTTTCAAACCATATTTTAAACTTTTTACTAGAAACTTTGGAAACTTCCTTTACCTTTGAAAAGTTAACGACAGTAGACTTATCTACCCTGACAAAGTACTCAGGTAACATAGAAATGACTTTATCAAAATGATCCTCACTCAGAAAAGTTCTATCATCTGAATAGTAGTACATCAAGTCTCTTTCTCTCGTCACATAGTTGATCTTATCAATATTTAAAACAACAGCCTCTGACTTGTTTTTACTAATAATTTTATCCGATTTATGGATTTCTTTAATTTTCTTCATCAGAGAGTGTCTACTATATATTTCTTGAGAGTACTCTGCCATCTTTTTAAGAGAAATAGAACCACAGAAATAAGCAACCATGTTGTATCCCATAAAGAATGAGAGGTGGTCCATCTTTTGAACATATGCAACAACTTCAACCTGTAGTTTCTTTAAAAGGTCTAAATAACCTTTATCAACTCTATCCATGTAATTATAATCAAAGACATAAATATCTTGTGTACCTAACATACCTAGACTTTTAATCTTTGAGTAAGTAACTTGTGTGACGAAAACATCATGGTCCTCACTTTGACATAAAGCAATGGTGTCAATTACATATTTATCTTCTGAAAATACCAATACCCTCATCGTATCTCTCCTTCTTACTATCTATTATATCTATAATTTTACAATAGTATAGTCAAATCGTTACATTCTTTGGATTTTTATGGTAATAAAAAAGACGTAGTAACTACGCCAGAAACATTATATGAAAATAGTAGCTTAATAGATAAACTAAGAATCCTGCTGTGATCACACCAGCCATAATGGCTATACATGCTTTTTTAAAGCTTACTTTTGTTATAACCGCTGCCACACATCCTGTATAAGCACCAGTCATGGGTAAAGGTATGGCTACTAAAAGGTACAAACCCAATAATCGATATTCTCTGTAATGACCAATTTTTTTTGCTGCACGTTCCTCATAGCGATTCACAAATCCTCTTAATGCCTCCAATTTTCTGAAATGATAAAAGAGAGGATTAATAATCTTTAATAGTATCGGCACGATTAAACAATTACCAGCAACGGCAATAATTGCAGCATTTATAGGCTCCATTCCCAATCCTACACCAAGTGGAATAGCGCCTCTAAGCTCTACGATAGGCATCATAGACATAAGAAATACACTGATTTCTTCTGTAAATATTTTTGTTAAAAACTCAAACAATTCATTAACCTTTCTTATCGACATCAATGATACTCATTCGATAATGATTAACAGCATGTTCTAAGAGTTCTTCAGACTTTTGTCTACTCATTACAGCACATTCATCATAATCATCAAATATTACATGATAAGTCCTATTGCCTATATCTAAAACATGGTTTGCATTATTGAAGTTTACCACATAAGAAGAATGTATTCTTATAAACTCGTTTGGTAAACTAATGAGCAAGTGTTTTAAAGAATCATGGCATTCATAAATTTTATCATATGTATGTATCCGAGTCACTTTTTGATTTTTTTCTAGAAATAGTATATCGCTATACTGTATTGCATATATTTCTGAAGGTGTTTTTACAACTAATCTTTCTTCTAATCCTAGACCAATTGATTTCTTGAGAAATTGATAATTTCTATATTCTACCCTTAAACGTTCATCTATATCATCCCAATTAAGAGGAGAAACGAAATAGTCAACTAAATTAAAAGCAAGGTATCTTTTGACATTCATTTTTTCCTTTAGAAGCACGATCAACTTTATTTGACTTGATTTAATAAGATCGACACAATCACGATTCATTTTATCATACAATCTGTCATCTAGTACAAACAAATCCGAACTATTTGATACAGCAGCATTAATAAGCTGACAATCTGTGATGCAATCTACCTCAATGCTATGATGAATATCATCACAAAGAAGTCCGAGAACTTTTTCATAATCACTTTTGCAAGTGTACAAATGGATTCTCATAAACATCTCCTTACTATAACTTTACAGCCATTGATAAGAAAAGTCTATACTAAGACGATTTAACTTCTATATTGTATAAATCCCCTTCTTTAAGTATAGCTGTAAGATACATTTCTATACATTTTGAATAGCCACGCATTCTATCATCATCACCAATGACTTTTAGTAGATCACCTACGTGATGACGTTTAAATCGTAGCAAACGTTTAGGATAAATATATCTCATACCGTTTATAATAACACTAAACTGCGATACTGGATGACCAGGATAAAAAAATAACGTCAAATTTTCCGAAGGAGTACAAATCTTTGCAGCAATCCCTTGATGCATATTCTTCAACTCCATTGGATATCTCAACGTTATATCTTGCGAAAGCATACCCTCAAGTATGCTGTATAATTCCATTAAACTGCGGTTTTTATACTGACTTTGCATAACACATCTCCCCTGACATTAATGCTTACATTATAATCAAGAACAGACTTATTTCAATATATCATGTCCATTTAGCCGTATGACTGTCTATTTAGCCATCAATTCTCAAATAAGATGGATTTGTTGACAATATGTGATGACCGATCATTTAAAATATGTGTGGCAAAGATTTCATATTGACCATTTAAAAGCGTCTCATCCAGTTGAATATAACCCGTTTCTGCACTGGCTTCAAAGGCGGCAAAAGAACCATCTTCATGGACCAATCTAATGTGAATCATACCCCCTTCAAATGGCTGCCATTCTATTAAATCATTCTTTGAAAAAACAAAATCATCCTCCATCTTCAGCACAGGCGCTTTCAGTTCATCATCTGAATATATTTTAACATACACATGACTAAAAGCAGAATTTAAGTCATCCACCTTCTTTTGTACAGAAACCATATAATCTCCCTTTGGAAGTGATTTACCAAGGTCTAAAGACACATGTTCTGTGTACATATCTCTGATGATTTCAAGGCTACCTAGTTCAAGCATTACCACCCTTACTAAGCCACGGTTCTCCCAAGAAATACTTTTGTCTTCAGACTCATAAAAAGCATAGTTTCTTAGACTTATTTCAGGGCTTTCATCAGCAAACTTGCTATCTTTAGTTATGTAAAACTCATAAGTAAGGACCTCTGAAGCATCATTTGAAATATGAAGTTTATAAGAACCTGGATTTAAGCAAAATCCAGTCAAATCAATGGCAGTTATATGGGTTACTAGACGGTAATCGACATCGTTCCCTTGTAATACAATATTGAAATTACACGAACTTTCACAATCTACCCATCTTATGACTTTTTTCTCATTAAACTCAAAAGAACTTCTTTTGGTAATCATTTTAAAATCAGAAGTATATGTTGTTTCCGCTACTGCGTCAGCTTCCTTGACTGGCTTGGGAATCATATCAATGATACCAGACTTTCTAACCATAAAAATGGCTACCATAACGAGGAGTATGGCAAGAAAAGTTTTTAAAACATCAAAGGTCTTACTCTTATCTACAACCTTATGGTTTAAAAGATTATTAAACTCAGTGATATTTTGAACACGGTCTAAAGGATTTCTTTCAGCCGCCTTTTTTATCAAATAAGATAATCTATCAGGCTGCATCTTTTTATGGATGGTTGTTGTATAAAACTCCGCATGCCCTAGTAAATACTCAAGTACTTTGCCTAATGAGTAGCAATCTGTTGTTTCCGTTAAAATACCACCACTGGTCACTTCTGGTGCTATATAAATATCATCGTCATTTTGACTGACAAAGTAAGATCTTTTTAAGCCATTGAAATCACCTACGATGACATGGTTCTCTGCTATATAAATGCTGGAAGGAGAAAGTGTCTTTACAACACATCCTTTTGAATGTAGTTGTTCAACGCCGTGAAGAATCATTTCGAACAATGATTTTGCTTGGTTTGGATAAAGTTTCTTATATTCTATAAACTGTTTTAAGTTTGGATAAGGCACGTATTCCATGATAGTATAAACTGTTTCATTGCACTCAAAAACATCCAAAACATTGACAACATACTTTGAAGACATTCTTTTCATCATAAGAGATGATTCTTTATAATACTTCTTTAGATTACTCAGCACCCTTATACTCTCAACAGCCTCATCTACGAGTTTAACAATAGTTCCGTCTCTTTCTAAACGAATAGAAACACCCATATAGGAAAAATCAATCATTGGGAAAAACTCTTTTATGACGATTCTTTGTTTTGTGACAGAGTTTCTACCATAGTATACAAAACAGTCATTAGATCTATGAATGGTTTTTTCAATTACGTATGCCGTTTCTCCAATTCGACCATTTTCTAATGCAGAAAGATTCTCAATAGCTTCAACTGTTGGTTTCATTTTCAATAATTCTTCTAAATGAAACATACACCCCTCCTAGAAGTTTAATGTATAACAAAAAGGTCTAACATGCAAGAAATTAGGAATATTTAGCCATATTACTGCGCATTTCGCAAAAAAACTGAGACTTAGCTCAGTTCAATAAACATTCTCTCTGCCCATGATATAGCAGATACATAGTCTTCTGGTAACATGGTCAGTTCATAATTTAATCTCTTGGCTGCAATTTCAGCCTCGTCAAAAACACCCTTTTCATAGGCTAAACAGAGTTTCATAGCATCTGAGTACCTTGTTTCATGACCCAGAAGCGTCAATTTCATTTCTTCCCCTATCGGTAGATTTTCTAAAGCATCTGCCATATTCATCTCAAGTATAACATCCAAAACAGAAAGAGTGCCTAAAAGAGAAAGTAAGTTTTCTTCTTTTTTCATAGATGAATGTCTGGCTATCTTTGAAAGCAAGTTTGATCTGATAAGCGCATACTTTACAGCTTCAGACGATTCTTTACTCGACATGTTCTGTACCATGGCAAGTGACAGCCAGGTCCTGAAATGATCTATACCGAGAACTGCCAAGGCCTGCTGAACAGAAGTAATCTCACTTATGGGTTTGGCATTGGCATTTACTAGCTTTAGAAGTTTATAGGTCAAAGCCACATCTTGTAAGATGATATCTGATAGAACATGAAAATCCGGTTCGGGATTGTTCAGTTCACTCATCAATCTCACATATTGCAAGCCACTTGAGTTCATAGTTTTTCTAGTCTCAACAGAAGGTCTAGCAAAATAAAAACCTTGGAAATAAGTATAGCCCAGTGACTTGGCCAGCTCAAACTCTTCTTTTGTTTCAACCTTTTCAGCCAATAGGATTTTGTCCGTACCTTTTATTCTTTCAACAACATCTCTTCTGCAATCATCATCACACTTGGCAAAATCAACTTTGATGATTTTCACAAGATCCAAAACGTCTTCATGAGGATAGTTTGAACAATAATCATCTAATACTAAGGTATAACCAAGCTCTTTTAAATGCTGTAGCCTCTTTAAGAGCTTCTTATCTGGCACTACCGTTTCCAGTATTTCTACATATACTCTTTCATTGTTCAAGAGTTCTGGCACACCCATTTCAACCAAGTGCTTGTCAAAATTGATGAATGCCTTTGTATCACCGACTAGATTGTCCAGTCCAAAGTTGAAATAAGAGTTCATTAATAGTAAAGATGTTGCCACATTATCTGATAAATGGGCATTGAACCTGTTTTCTGCACTGTCTCTATAAAGCAACTCATAGGCAACAACTTTATAGTCTGCATCAAATATTGGTTGTCTCGCTACATATATATCCATAAGCCCTCCTAATTGAGGTATACCCGAATACAGCTAAATTAATCTCTTTGTAGTTTATATAGTTCAGGACTTGTCACCAATTTGTTTTCAAAGTATGCGACTACTTCACGTGTTGACCAAGTCTCTAAAAACGAATCTAATGTTAAGCCTGTCTTTTCTAGAAAACGACTTAATCCCTTATCGATAAAAATCTTCATCAAATCAAAATCAGATGCATGTATAGACTTTAAAAAGTGATTGCCATCAGCATCGCAGACATTTAGATCAGCCCCACTGTCAACAAGTAGCTTGGCACGGTCATGATCGATACAGCCAAAAATTGGCGTTACAGATGCCTTGTTAAACAAGTTAACATCTGCCCCATAACTAATGATAAGCTCCAGCTTATCTAAGTCCTTACAGACATGGACAATAGAGTCACCCTGTTTATTTTGAATATTTAAATCAATATCTGCATCCAGTAACATTTTTAAAACGTCCTTGCTGACACCATCTTCTACAGCAAAGAAAAGTGCATGCTCCTTAGTCTTTCTGTAAATCCTGTTAAGGTCACCTCCAGCTTCAATGATCTTTTCGACCATATGAGGATTATCCAAGTATTTGTATATCTTTAACTTCTTGTATTTTTTCATAACCCACCCAAAAAGAATAGACCAAGTCTATTCTTTAATCTCTAAATGCATAATTTCATATAGTAATTCATCCGATATCTTATAATATAGTTTAACAAGATATTTGTCCTCTGGCAAATCAAAGGCTGATATATTAACAGATATCTGGTGTTCAAGTAAATCAATGGTCAGAATTTCCTTATTTGAGTTGATAATTTCTAAATGACTGATCAGAACATGTTCCTTCTTCAACCACCTGATATCAAGACTTGTATCTGTCATAACCAAATGATCCAATAGGAAGTAACATGGTTTGTCTTCGATTATCACCTGTCCAAGAGGTACTTCTTCCTCCTCGATAAACAAATAATCATCTGACATCATGGTGTCATTGTTGTACTGCCATACTAGAATAAGACATGAGAAAAAAGAAATCATGGCTATCATGGCTATCACAGCCTTTGGCGTTCTAAAGTAAGATGAATCTTCATCGGATGACAATACCTTTTTCATCTCAACAGCACTTTTGGTACGGATATTATGGTCAAATTGAATGGCATTATAAGCAAGCTTTTGATAAACATCTTTGAGTTCACCTGAAAGCATGTTTAAGCCTTCAAAGTAATCACCACTCTCATGCATACTTGTAATGACATCTATAATCACTTTACCAATGGCATAAACATCTGTCCAAGTACCAATCACACCATTATGCATAATGATTTCAGGGGCATAATATCTGCATTCATAAGCGTCTGCATCAAATATTTTAATGTCTTTTAAATAGTCACATGTACCTATTGAATCAATGAGTATTTCATCTTGCTTGATATAAATATTTTTAGGATTAATATTTCTATGAACAATCTCTCTTTTATGAAACCTACTGATCATATCAACAAGTTCCTTCGTTAGCCACTTAAGTTCTTGTGTATTAAACTGATATTTTGTATCTATAAAGTCCTGTAGGGTTGGCCACTTGTTGTAGTTAAATACAAGATAAGCTGTATTCTTATCATAAAAGGATTCCTGAATCTTTAATATAGGACTCCCATGAGATACTTTTTCAAGATAGTTTGCCTCTTCTAAAAAACTTTCTAAGAGCTTTTCATATTGTTTTTGTCTTAGAGGTGTTTCATCCATTAAACGTAGACTAAGTGTTTCGTAATCACGCACCAAATAGAGCTGCTCTTCATATCCTATAGCATCTCTTGGAAAAAACTCCTTAATGGTCACAAAAACATCTCGCTTTAAATCAATTGCCTTATAAAGAAATGAACCTTGACATATGCCTTCTAAAAAAAGAATTTCATATTGATTGTTCAGTAAGGCAGTTGGTGGTAATGAATCGCTATGTTTAAGTTGTTCTGAACTCATTGTTTTAATATCGTCTAAACACTGCAAAGTAAACATACCTAGCTCCTTAACTACTTTAATTATACTTCATGATATGTTAATAATCATAAGGTATGTCTATTTAGCAAGATAAGCGCCTATTTAGCCAAAAACGAGCATGTTTTACATGTCTATTTTATATAAAACACTTGCAATCAGAAGCTTTCAGGCCATTTTTCATTTTTATAATGTATAAGCAAATAAAAAAAATTCCTTATACACCTCTTCAATATGAGGATAGGACCATTTGTGTACAAAAATCAAAATGGGACAAGACCTCTCTTATAGTCTTATCCCACTTCATTATCATCTCAGCCAAATTTAATTATATTATACGACACTCACAAAAAATAACCATACTTCCTGCTCATTTAGCCGATATGGTGGCTATTTAGCCAAAAAAAAGATGTTTCCGAAGAAACATCTTATAATTTGTATTGTCCAATCATATCATTAAGATCAAGGGCCATTTGACTAGATTCTTCTGCAGCAGCAGATAAAGCCTCTGTAATAGCCGATTGTTCTTCAGCAGCAGCAGAAATTTCCTGTGCCTTTGAAGCATTCTCTTTTGATGATTTTGTCGAATTTTCTACAGACAACATAATATCGTCTGAAATAACTACCTGATCTTTACAGATTGTTTCAAGCTCAGTAACAAATGTATTTAATGATTCAAAAGTTGTCATGATGTTCATAAACTTACCATCAAGTGATTGAATTGTCTCTTCACCTTGATCAACGTGTAATTTAGAATCATTAACATTGTTGTTGGCATGATCGATTAATGTCGAAATCTCATTTAATACTTCGTGGATATTGGCTGACTCTAATGTTGTTTGTTCAGCAAGCTTTCTTACTTCTTCAGCAACAACTGTAAAACCTCTACCCGCTTCACCAGCACGTGCAGCTTCTATAGATGCATTCAGTGCAAGTAAGTTGATCTGCTCAGCAATACCCTTGATGATTTCACTGATACCTGTAACCTTCTTAGCTTGAATGTTTAACTCAGCAAACGACTCAATGATTTCTGATGTCGATTTAGAAATATTGGCTATAGACTGAACCGATGATTGTACCCCTGTACGACCTTCAGATGCAACTGCCATGGATTCCTGACACACCTCTTGACTCTTATTAGCAAGGTCACTTGATACATCAATAGAATCATTTAACTTAGTCATTTCTTCTTCAACAGAAGACATCATGCTTTCATTTGAAAGGATGTTATTCATCATCTCTTCAATGTTTTGACTTACTTCTTCAGAACTCGCATTAACTTCTTCTGAAGAAGCCGTTAACTCCTCTGCTGATGCAGCCATAGAGTTTGAAATATCGTTGATCTGAGATAGTGTTGCTCTTTGGTTTTCTAACATCTTATTGTATGAGTGACCCAGCTCTTCAATCTCATCTTTAGTCTTGATTTCTACTGGAGATGTTAAGTCACCTTCACCTGCCTTAGCCATTGATTCTTCCAATAAACGAATAGGCTTGATGATAGAGAAGTGAACCACTGCAAAACCTACTAAAGACGCTAGGATAACTGCAGCGATAATCATGTAAATCGTCACAGTCATGATGCCAATTGAAGTAGAATTCAGATCATCTTCATCTACAGTAATAACAAGTGACCAGTTTTCAAAGTTCTTGTACCTAACAATCTTAGAAACACCATTCAGTTCATATTCTCCAGAATCTTCATCACTCGTTTGCATTTTGTCTAAAAATGCAGACAATTCAGGATTATTGTCTGAATATAAGTTGTGTTTGTCTTCTACTAATTGAGCATTCTTATGGTAAACAAGTGTACCTCTGTCATCCCCCTTATTGTCAACAATATAAGCATAACCGTGTTCACCAATCTTAGTATCTTCTACTAAATTAACTACAAGTGAATACTTTACAGAAGCAATAACTGAACCGATGTATCTGTTATTTTCAAATATTGGTTTACAAATTACAACAACCTGTTCACCACTACTCTTTGAAACAACAATCTCACTGATGACAACATCTTCTGTTTCTTTTCCTTCTTTTATGTAATCTCTTTCTCCAACACTTACACCACTTAGGCTGTTAACAGCATCTGATACAAACAAGGTATCTGAACTATCAACTAAACCTATCAAGTCCATTAGATCACCATTATCTAATACAACGTCTGTAAGCATTTCTTGTACGCCACTATTGCTACGACCTGATTTAATTGCGCTTTTCACACTCGGATTATGTGCTATAACGTTTACTAAGCGTACTGTACTTTCTAATTTTTCTTCTACTAATTTAGCTCTTAGAGCCAATTCCGAATCGACCTTATCCGATACCAATTCATTCATACTCGTGTATGATCTAAAAATTGAGTATCCGCCTATCGCCAGACTGACTGCGATGATAATCGCTACAATTCTGATGAGAAGCTTCCTTAATAACTTCATTCTTTCCTCCTTTTTACAATCCTCAGCCTTTTTATTATACATAAAGATATTTTGATAAACAATGAAAAAAGTATAAAATTTCTAGTTAGACCATTTGATTGGATAAATAGACGTGACCGGACACATTTTTCGACAAAATATAAGTTTTATACAAAAGTTTTTATTTAACTTAACAATACGTAAAAATAATCATAAAAAAACTGGCCTAGATAGCCAGAATTTATGCTTGTTTAGTTGTATCTTGAAATATCTAGTATTCTTACATCAAATGTTCTCAGAACTATGTAGATCATCATCATGACCATAACAAGTGTTGTATACTGATAAAAGTCATTTTCAAGTGCTAAGCCATAAGACTTAAACTGATGGATCAAGAGGGTAAATATATTGACATTGGTGGCCAAACTGTTAATAGCCATATTGACTATAATGATTAACACACTAGATGTGAGTGGCAGCTTTAAAAATATCAGAAAGCCTACTAAAAAACCTAGGAACAAGAACGGATACTTATACTCTAATGGCAGATGCACCTGAATCACAAAGTCATTAAAGACAAAGACAAGTTGCATCCAGAGTACATAAGCCATAACCATCTTTTGCTCCACTTTGATGTAGAACAATTGCTTTAAGATGCTTACCGTCAAATAAGTAATGATTAAATTATGTATACCAAAAACCCAATGTACTGCCAACATAAGCGACTCCTAAACATACTTTTCCAAATCAAATATTTGTAAGTTCAAAACTTTTGTCAAAATAGACAAGAGAACAATACTAACAATATAACATGTATATTGTAAATGCTGCGCTTCCAAAGCAACACCGTAGTTTGGAAAAAGAAATACCAACATAAAGTACAGATTAATATTTGTGAAGATGCCATTTAAAGCTGATGTAGTCGTAATAACAATCAAGGATCCGACGGTCTTCAGCTTGATGATATATCTAAAGCCAATGTAGAGACCTAAATACAAGACGATATACTTGAGTTCTCTTTGTAAATAGGGAACCACCAAGTAAAAATTGATTTGATAACAAAGCATCATCCACCCAATAAACAGACCCATTTGTTTTTTTGTTACTGTTAAATTAAACAACTGTTTGCCAAGAAACAAGATAACGCCCATGGCCAACAGATCGTATAAATAATGAATTGGGTAATTATAAAACATGCTTTTCCTATTCTAAATCAAATACTATATCAAATGACGTTCTCTTATCATCTGATAGAACCGAAATTCTCGCATTCACCTTTTCAACCAGCTTGTACACAATAAAGAGACCAGCCCCTCTAGAGCCTGCTTTGGTAGAATAACCATAGTTGAAGAGTTTATCTTTTACATCATCAGGAATCTTGGCACCATTGTTGGAAACTTGAATAATCACTTGGTAACCGGTCCCTAAAATTGACAGATTCATCTGTCTGTTGTTTTTACGATTCTTCAACACCTCTATAGAGTTATCAAATAGATTCCCTAAAACGGTACATAACTGTTCACCAGTCATACCAGCTGTATCAAGTAGTGACTTGACATTTTCTTGAATATCATATTCAAACTCTACATCTAAGTTCTTACAGATATGAATATACCGCTGAAGGATGATGTTGAGTATCTCTAAGTCGTAATCCAACACCTTCTCATCGTAGTATTCCTTTTGCGTTTTCTCAATATAATGTAAAAGTGTATCTCTAGATTCGTTCTTATATATTCTTTTTATGTTTTTAATATGATTGAGTGATTTTTGCTTTTCCTCATCTAAAAGTACCACACGATTTCTTTTAGATTCATCACTTGAAATCATATGGTGGATATTCTCTAGCTCATAGAGAATGTAAATCAAGTTTGCCGCTGTTAAGATAAAACCAATCATAACAATATGCTCGCCTAAGAAACCACCATATAAAAATAAGTAAAGCATAATCAAAATCTGAAAGATGATCATATCAAATCTTAGATATCTTAATCCTTTTTTCATAAGTCTACTCTTTTTCTAATTCGCTTTGTAAATATGCCTCTAATTCGTCGTAGTTTTTCATCTTGGCATAAGACTGTATAATCTGAAGCTTTCTTGTGATTTCGTGTTTTTCTATAGAAACATCACGATAATCATCCATCACTGCTTGTTTGGCTCTTAAGACATTTAACTCTAGTATTCTATCTACAAAGATCCTATCAATCTTTCTAATGAGACGAATACCAAATATAAAGATAAAGGTCATCAAGGTTACTCGAATAAAGAAGTCTACATTCAAGACAACATTGTATCTAAATCTGGTTATGAAAAACAAATCTATTAATGCAATCGCAACAATTGCAGTACCTATAAAAAGGTATACTTTCTTTAGCTTTTCCATACTACCCCCATAACAACACCTATCTTTTTTATTATATACCACAGGAGGTGGTCTTTCAAACTAATGGCAATTTTTTCTAATAGACTCTATCTTTTTGCAGTATCTATCTAAGAACTACAGATTAAACTCAAAAGCCTAACCTGCTCTTAGCTCTGTATAAGGAGTCGCCACTCTTTAAATATATGCAGAAACCTTTGCACAAAAAGAAAGGACCTTTCGGTCCAATCTTTTACTTCCCTACTGATCTTGAAGTTTTAAGTAGGTTTGAGATGCAGCCTCGATGTCACCATAGTTGGTAGCATCAGGCGTAATGTCATTAAATTTACTAGCTGGTGCTTGGTTAGGAGGTCTCTCTATTAATCTGTTTATCATATAAACAATTTGTTCACGAAGTGTTGGATCATATGGTCTATATGTGCCATCTGTGAAGCTTGTTACAACACCAGTGTTGTAAATTCTATTAATAGCAGGAGCTGCCCAAAGAGTATCTGGTACATCTGTGATTGGTGTAGTTGTACCACCATTTACTGAGATATCTAGATAGTTCCAGTAGTTTGTAAATACTTGTGCAATCTCAGCTCTTGAAATTGGAGCCTCAGGATCAAAGTATCTAGAACCTTCTGTATCTAAATAACCTACGAATAAACCAGATCTGAACATTGCTTGTACTTGTGCATATGCCCAGTGAGTCTCAGGAACATCACTAAACTTCTGAGTGCCTGGATAGTCTAAGTTCATTTTTAGTATCTTAGCAAACATTGAAGCTACTTCTGCTCTTGTTACATGATTCTTAGATCTAAATGTGCCATCTGGATAACCTGCAATATATGGATCAAAGAAGTCTATAGCACCTAATGGTACCTGCTCTTGGAATAAAATAGTTGCAGTATCTGTAGCACCACCATCTACTGTTCTTACTGTTAAGGTTACAGTAAAGTCACCAGTATCAGCAGGTACACCTGCTTTCGCTGTTACAACACCATTTTCATCTACTTCTACAAACTCATCATCACTTAATGACCAAGTGACTCTTTCATCGTCTGTACCTGTTACAGTTTCAGTAAAGTCATAAGAAGTAAATTCTGGATCTGCTGTTTCACCATAATCGAGTGTTACAGCATCGGTGTCTAAACTAACTCTGATTGTTGGTGTAGAAGGAGCTGATGAACCGCCTGTACTACCACCATCATCGTCGTCATCGTCATCATTTGGTCTTATTCTATAATCTACAACAATTGTACCTGGAATAGATTCTAGGCTTCCTGAATATAGATTCATAGCACTTACTGTAAAGTTAATTGTCATATCACCATCTACAGCAGTTGTTAATCTAAATAAGCCATTTCCTTCATGTGTTACATAAGATGCATGAGCTGAATCAACTGTCCAATCAATATCGACATATGATTCTTCAGGCATAGTAGTTAATGCGAAAGAAGCTGTCTTACTTGTAGCTGATTCGTCATTGTATAAAGTAATATTTCTGTTTGTTGGATCAAGTGTCATTAATGTCTCAAGACCAGCTGCACCTGTAGCAGCCATGAACATGCCATGAACATGCATCATATCTTCTCTGTCGACAAAACCGTCTTCCCATCCAAACTCTAATAATTCAGTTCTGTATAGGTCAACTTCAACCATGTTAACTTGCATCTTAGCAGCAGATACACCATTTGTATGATTATTCATGTCATTTAATCTATCAAGTAATCTTGAAGACATGTATCTAGTGATATATATCTGTTCACCTACAACAGCTAAGCCTTTGTATTTGTATCCAAACTCTAACTCATTAAAAGTAGTTAATCTATAGTATTCTGCAAAATCGTCTCTATCTAAGCCTTCGCTACCATTCGCATCTTCTGTTCCTTCACTTAACTCAGGATCTGGTTCAGGCATAGGTTCTACCTCTAATGCAAACAATTCAAAGTACTTATCAGGTGAGTTATTCATGTGACTTGAAGGTTCGACACTATCTTGAATGGTTGGATCATATCTATAACCACCAATACCATAAATCATACCCTCTTCACTAAATGCCAAGTCACCAATAAAGTGGTATGGCTCTTTATCCATTTCATAGCCACCGTTGCCATCGTCATAGGTTACTGTACCCCAATCGATCAGAGCAAGCTCTACAAGATACTTAACATCTAGTAGAATTGGCGGTGGATCAACTTGTGTTACACCAGGTTCTGTACCTTGGTCACCCTTATCTGGCATATCGGGTACAAATCCGTCTGGGTCGAAGAATAATAACAATGAATCATAATATTCAAAGTCATAATCCGTATTCAACATATCATTAAGCGAACTGTCTTCTAATGCAAGAACTAAATAACCTCTTTCATCAATTGTCAGTGATTGTAGGTGAATCCACCATGAACCATCACTATCGGTAAAGTCAAATGCTCTAGCATAGTCTGCAAGTTCGTCTGCAACATTGAATAATTCTTCAAACATCATAGTTTCATGATTAAACTCATACATCCATCTGCCTTTAAGAATATAGATTTCACCAGTTTCACTTACTGCAATATCATCCGGTGCTCCATATCTGTAGAAGTAGATATCTTGACCTCTAACATCATAATCATATGTCACTGCAGTTACAAGTCTATCACGTCCAGTTTCAGGATTTAATTTCATCAACAGTGGATAAACATTTAGATAACTACAAGCAGGTTCAATTCTTCCTTCTTCATTAACTGAAGGAGGTTCTCCAAGTGGAGGTTCTTCAACGTGTTCTTCTAAATAACCTGTTTCAAATGGTCTCCAAGTATCTACCAAGTAGATAATTTGCCCCATATCTTCATCAGAGATAAGAACTTGTCTTGTATACTCTTGAGTTGTGTCATAATATGGTGGTTCTTGACTGCCACCACTTGGTCCAACTTCATATGGGTCAAAGTGAAGTTCAACGAATAACTTGTAAATAATCTCTTCAGACTCATCTAGTTGAACTAACTCTTCTAAGTAGACTAAACCATCACCATCATCTATGAAAGCACCTAATTCTGTGTGGAAACTATACCAGATGCCTGATTCGTTTAATAGGTCATACAGTTCACTGTCATCGTATCTTAAACCGTTGTAAACCGGATACCAACCATTTGGTTCCATTTCTATAATTTCAGGTTCTAACATTAATAATGGATTTGTTAAAATAATCATCAATGTTTGTTCTTCAGTTACTACTCCATGCATATCCTCATAGCTGTATAAGAATCTATAAACACCAGGTTCAAGTTCATTGATGTCTACAGCTTCAAGATCTACATAATCATCTGCGATTTCATCGTAAATCATAAAGTCAATGTACTGCTCTAATGGAAGATAAAGTGGTTCTGATTCAGATGGTGTTACATCACCTTCTGGAGCAGGCATTGCAGCTTGTAAATCTTCCGGATCAATGACTTCAATACCAGCCATTGGGTCCATTAGGTCATCTACAGTTAAGATATCATATGGCATTACACCTTCAATTTCTGGTGGATTGTTCATAACCTTAAGTGTCCAAACCGGAGTCCAGAAAGACTCTAATTCTAGTGTATCTACCATAGCAAACTGAATCTCATAAACTGAGAAATCAATTTCATTGCCATCAATATCTTCCCATGATGTCATAGTTGAACCAAGTGGTTCATAACCTTCACTGATATCACCAACTAATAGTACATCCCAGAACTCATCAATTGGGAATTCTAGATATTCGTCACCATCTACTAATGGATCTTCATCAGGATTTGGTAATCTAAACTTAACTTCTAAGTCCGTTGGCATATCATTAAGTGTATCTTCAACTGGGAAGATATCTAAACCATCATGATTATAATCTTCATAGTCATAACCATACAGTTCATCTAAAATGTCAAATTCTCTGTAGTAAGTCTCATCATCAACAGAAAGTGCTACTTCAGCATCTAAATCGACACCACCCTCAGGTAGCATAATATCTTCTGGATTCACATCTCCCATTGAAATAATTGGTCTACCATTTACAATCACTTGTCTTGATTCTTCACTAACAGTTGTTTCAGAACCATTTAACATGTAGTATCTGATTGTGAAGTCACCATAATAATAGTGAATTGGAAGTGGTAAGCCATTACCTTGTTTCAAGCTGTCGTCATAGAAGTGTTGACCCATACCTAAGATTCTCTTCTCATACTTAAGTGTGTCTTCATCTTCTCCATAATAGACAACGCCTTCTCTTACTAGTTCTAATCCATTATCTGCATATTGATCTACATATACAGGATCATGAATTGTCACATCAATCATTCTTTCACCTGAACTGATAAATACAAAGATATCAATTAAGCCATAACCATAGTGACCTAAATCATCTCTAAGGTCATATCTGAATGTTGCTGTGCCTAAATCTCCACCAGGTGTGAATGTTAATAATGTACCATTAACACCAACATCAATATCCATTAATCTAGGATCATTTGGATCTGGAGGATCTATCAAAGTAAAGCCTACACTCTCAGTACTTACTGGAGCTACTAAAGGCTCTTTAATAACTTGGTGTGTAATTACACTTAAACTGTCTGTATCAAACTCCGGTACAAACTGTTGATCTGATACATCAACTTGTACAGACATGTTGCTAGGTGTACTTACAAAGAAATCTTTGAATCGATGTTCTTCATGCTCAACTGGAACAACATTCACGATAACGCTAGCAATATCATACCACCAGTCATTGTCTCTTATCATGTATCTAAATGTATCTATACCATGATAACCTGGATTTGGCACATAGTTAGCCCAAAGAACGCCATCATCCATATCATACTCAACAGTACCATGGAATGGACCGTCGCCTGATGAAGCATCTCCATATGGCCAGTATCTACCGATACCAGCTAGGATAATATCATTGTCACTGATTGGATACCAGTTTTCTTCTGAGTTTTCCCAAGCACTTCTTACATCATCCATAAGAATAATTTTGTCAACTTCACCAATCCATACCCAAACTGTAGCGCAACCTATTTCACCAGATTCTAATCTCACTTCATATTTAAAGTGATCCCAACCATCATAAGTTGGATTAGCCTCGTATCTTGCTACCCCATTTGTACTGATGTCTACAGTACCATGTTTTGGTTGTTCTTTAATAAAGATGAACTCAACATCTGACCAGAACTTATCATTTTTCAATACGTTCTTTTCAACAATTCGGCCTTCTCTAGTATACATAGTGTCATTGTTCATCCATCTAAGGTTGTCGTTCTTACCTTTAATATCAATTAAAACAACACCAATACTTGTTTGACCATCTTTGTCTTCAATTTCATAGGCGAAAGTATCCATTCCTACAAAATCATTGTCTGGTTCATAAACAATTACATGTGGATCTTGAGAAGATACCCATACATCACCATGAGATGGTTCTGCGTTTACCCATTTTGTTCCTTGCATATAACCATTTATGACTCTAATTTCTTCAAAATCACCATAAATATCGTTAGCAACTACATCAACAAAAGCTCTATTATCTTCACGACCTTGAGCATTGTCATCAATTGCCTGTAATGTATCATTTTGACCATCTACTTCAATTTCTACAACAATAATGGCATCTACTTCACCATCATTTACTGTAAACTCGATGGTACCATCTGCACCACTTGGATTTGGTTCTGAACCATCATGGTCATAGAAGAAACCATCTACTTCATCGCCTTCCATATTACCAACACTTGGATTGATACCACTTACAAGACTTAATGGATCACCATCAGGATCAGTTACATAGTCCATCCAATCAAATGGTACATCTTGCTGACCTTCATCTACTTCAAATACAGTACCATTATAATACGGTGCCTGATTATCAGTACCTGGATCTACAACAACTAACTCGATCATACCATCAGCAGTTAAATCAGTATCTGCAGAATTCTTTTCAGTGACTGTATACTTAAGAAATACAGTTCCCACAAAATCATTATCTGGTGTAAAAGTAAAACCAGAAGTTGTATAACCAGTTATTGTACCGTGAATATCTTCGCCCGAATTGTATGCAACTACTGAACCCGCAACAAGTTCAAGATCCTCTGACTCAACATCAGACACATACCCTGCAATATCCACAACCTTAGGAACATTCTTATCGGTTTCTACTGCAATGTCACCTGCAGTTGGTGTATCGTCTACTGGTCTGAAATCCACAGAGAACTCAACGATTAATTCTTTAGTATTAAAGGCCGTTACATCCACTACAGTGAACGTACCTTCAATGACATCGTCAGAAGTTTCTCCGCTGTTCCAGTTCTCTGGTGGCATATACCAGATACTTGTTTCATCATGACCAAAGTCTACATCTGTACTGATGCTGTCAATTCTGACATCATGACCATCGCCATCCTCGAAATAGCCACTAAAGTCCATCTCAAATTTAACATCTTCAGTCGCTTCCATATCAAAATCTTCTACATCATAATCATCTACCAAATTCGGTGGTTGATTAGTAGTTACTGTGATATCGTATTCACTTACGATATCTGCAAACTCCTCATATCGACCAGTAATATCATCGCGAACAGTAGTAAATGCAGTTGTCACAATAATATCATAATCGCCTGGTTCCAGGTACATAGTAGAACTAATTTCCACGAGTTTTTGATCATCATCTTCAACTCCATGATGGAAAAATAAATCATATATTGGTCTAGGACCACGTCTTGTTGCACGATAACCTACTATTACCCAATCATGATAACCGCCTTCTTCATATTGAGATTCAACTAGAAAAACTCTATTAGAAGGATCTCCTCTCAAAAGACCAATTATCTCAGTCCCTTCTACAATTTCATCTGGTACACTTGCAAACGCGGGTACATAAACAAGCGCACTCGACACCAACATTACTAGGGATAAGAGTAATGCTAGCGGCTTCCTAATTACTAACCTATTCAAACCTAACCTCCTTATCAGTTCAACCAACTTAAAACCCATTTTGTAGCACCACGCTTTCTCAAGGCGTGCAGCTATGTGCTACAACAAAACACATTATCCCGAACATGTTCCATATCATCATACTATCCTCATTCACTACAAAAAAAACACCCTATGGCTATTTATCCTTATTTGGACTTATTTAGCACATATAGAGTGTAATTGACCATTGCACATTTTATGTCAAACTAAAAAAACACCTGCTACTTGGCAGATGCTTGTATATGCAAATATAATGGATTTGTAAAGTCTACGTCTGTAAAATATTGACCCGATGTTTGAATTTTTCTAGAAGACATATAGTTGATGATTTTAACAACTTCTTCTCTCTTTAAAAAGCTTTCCGGTTCAAATTGGTCTGTAAAAACCATCATGGCACCAGAGTTTATAGCATGGTAAACCATAACATTCTCTGTATCGACTAAGTCTACCTTGTCGGTCAAGAGATCAAGCATCATATAGTCAGAATATCTATAGATAACCTGTGCCATCATTTCTTTAGTGATATAAGCATCAGGGGATATCTCCTCCTCTGATGTTTCACTTATAAAACCATAGTCTGCAGCTTTTAAAAGATAATCTCTTGCCCAGTGATCATCATGTAAATCAATGTATGAATTACCTACTTTTAGTTCCATAGGCATCAGCTCACATAAGATAACAGAAAGCTCACCTCTTGTCATAAAGTTTTTCGGTTTAAAGGTGCCATCCGGATAACCAGAAAGATAAGGTTTATTGATGGTTGCCGGACTAAATGGTGTCAGTTCATTTCCTACAAAATAAACAATCACTTCTGTTTCTCTAATAAAATTACCATTTAAATCACTCACAATCAGCTTGGCATCTCCAAATCTATTGGCATAAAGTACATGGTCTTCAATCCTAAGGATTTTGTCATCAGACACTTGATAGTCATAGCCACTTTCCAATTTATAGGACATAAATTCTTCATAAGCTTCATTGCCATACTCTAGTTCTATTAAATCATCTGCAAAAACAAAAGAAAACATGGCAAATACAGATGCTATTATTAGCAACTGTAATAATTTCATAACCATGCTTTTCATTATTTCCTTCATTATATTCGACGTCCTTCAAATAACTCGAAAAATTCTTTGTATTTATAACGACTTAGAAGAGCAGTACCTTCTACAGCATCAAACTTTATTTCCCATGATCTGTTTTCTAGAACTTCTAAAGAAACAATCTTATTCATATTTACAACAAATGATTGGTATGTCTGGTAAAAACGATCATCCAGTCTAGTCAAAATTTCCCTGATAGACTCTGTACATTCAAAGCTTTGACTTTCCGTCACAACTCTTACAAACCTTCTGTGCTTTTCAAAATAGATGATATCTTCAAAAGGCACAATCACCACACCTTTTTTCGTTGAAAAGTTGAGTGATCTTTTCTCAGGTTCATTTTGATCATCGTATTCTAATAATACCCATTCCTGAAGTACTCTAATAAGTTCTAACTCATCTATTGGCTTTACAATATAAGCAAACGGATGTATTTCAAATGATCTTACAGCATATTTATCATGGGCTGAAATAACGATAAAAGAGATGTTCTTTGCAACTCGTGAAATCAGTTTAGCAAAATCAAGACCTAATACTTCTTTTGCCTCATCTAATTCCACATCCAATAACATCAAGTCAATATGATTGTTTTCAATAACGTCAAGAGCTGCTAGACCATTGTCTACAACAAATAAATTGGATTCTTTTAATGTTCTTTCAACAACAGATGAAACGTAATCTCTTATTGCTTTGTCATCATCAAGTATTAATATATTCATCTACCCTCTCCTATACTTATAGTTTACATGAACTACTGAAAAATGAAAAGTCACTCAGCCAATAATGAACACTTTAAGGTATTAAAAAGACTGGTAAAACTACCAGCCTATTCTTCATTGTTTGCAAAATCATCTTCCATTTGAAAACCATAGATTTCTTTTAGAAGATCCAGTGTCGCATCTTCGTCTTGATAGAAATATCTATAATCAGCTTCACCTGGTAATGAGTAACGTCTTACTTCATTAAAATCATATGATACCAAATCAGAACCATAAAATAGAATATCTTCTTTGGTTAAGTCTGTTCTAACGTAGTCATAACAGACATCAATGACTTTTGTGATATTAAGACCAAATGATTTCTTTACCACTTTTAAAATGAAATCTTGTTGTCTTTGTGTTCTTGCTAAATCACTATCACCTTTACCATCGTTGTTCTTTCTCCAACGAATATAACCCATGGCTTGATCACCCGTCAGTGTTTGACTACCCGCATTTAAATGAACATGCAGTTCTGGCTTAGCGTAAGGATCATCATAGTTCATATCAAAAGGTACATTGACATTGATACCACCTAATGTATCAACGATGGCAATTAAGCCCCAGTAGTTAACCTTTACATAATAGTGAATCGGTACACCAAGGATATCTTCAATGGCTTGACGTTGATTGTCTGCACCACCCATATCTCCTGGGAAACAAAATACTGCATTGATCTTATCTTGACCTTGTGCTGTCATACCTTCAACTTCATGTTTGGTGTCTCTCGGTACTGTTAACATAACAATGTCTTCTTCTGTTTTTGAATATGATAAAAATATCAGTGTGTCTGCACGGTAACCATCTGTACCGAATAACAAGACATTCACTCGGTCAGAATCGTCAATGCATTCTTGCCATAACTCTTCTTCTGTTTTAACAGGTTCTTCAATCACTTCTACAACAGGATCTGGATCAGGAAGCTCTACTACCACTTCCTCTACAGGATCTTCTCGTCTTTCATGAGAAGGCACGTAAGTCGCTTTAAACATAGCGTAGGCACCTGCTGATAAGAGTATAAAGATTAGCAAGAGAATGCCTAATACTTTAAAAAACTTTTTCATCTTATTGTCCTTTACTATAAATCTCTACAAGCAACTTCTCAATTGCTGCAGGATCTCCTATAAAATAACTAGACTTTGGTGGTGCTTCTCCTGGTAAATCGTGTGTTACAATATTTTCTGTTGACATGCCAATGGCATCATCTGCATAAGAGATGGCTAAATTGGCAGCAATATCAGTCTGTACATATTGGATACCTGTGCTAACAACAGCAGGTAACTTTAAACTCATTGACTTCTTAATAGCTTTTTTGATGAAGTCTTGCATTCTATCAATTCTCGGTAAATCACCTGTTGATGTAATGTCATCATTGTTTTGACGCCATCTTAAATAATCAACTGCATTTTTACCATCTAATACTTGTTGACCTGCTTTGATATCTATATGAAGTTCTGGTTCAGCCCAAACATCATCATATTTCATATCAAAAGGTACATTCACTTCAATACCACCTAAAGTATCTACAACTGCTGCTGCACCATTGTAGTTAAACTTTACATAATAATGAACTGGCACACCAAGCATATTAGAAATTTCCTGTTTCAGTCCTAAAGAACCACCCTTTTCACCAGCATGGCCGTAAACCGCATTGATTTTCTTATGGTCTGCTCTTTCAGTATAACCTTCTACCAACCAATAAGTGTCTCTTGGAATAGAGATGATATCCACTAACTGGTCTGATGGATCAAAACTTGCAAACATGATTGTATCTGCTCTAGAACCATCATGTGCAAATACTACAAAATTTACTCTGTCACTTTCTTCTACTAATAACTCAAGTGGTGATTTTTTTATTTCTTCTACAACTGTTTCTGTAGGCTTTTCATCTTCCTTAGTTGGCTCTTCGTCTTCACCTGGTAAAGAGAAGTCTTGCTCAACAGTTTCTGGCATAGCCACAACTGCTTGATCAATCTCAGCATCTTTAATCATGAACTTCCAAACACCTGCAAATAAAAGTGTGAAGCCGACCAAACATAAGACAAACAATTTTATATAAAATTTCATTACTTTCGTTCCTTTCTATTGACATACGTCCCTATCATAATACCACAAAATGCATATTGTGAAATTACAAAATCATTACATTTCATAACAATTTAATATCTTGTAATTTCTTATCACTCTGTTATAATACATGTGACTAAGGTAGTTTGACTGCCTCAGCTAGAGAAAGAGAGTAAAAATGAGCGATACAAACAAACGAAAAGGTATTTTGCTGATTATATTAGCAGCTTTGTTTTTCTCCCTTATGGCTACGACGGTAAAATCGGTCAATGAGTTCCCTTTGATTCAAAAAGTTTTCTTTAGAAACTTCATCGGGGTCTTGATTTTATCCTTCTATGTTATAAGAGATAAAAGCATTTTAAAGGTTCAAAATAAAAAACTTATGGCCGGCAGATGTGCTTTTGGCTTAACAGGTGTTTTCTTATATTATTGGTCACTCAGTCTTCTAAACTTATCGGAAGCAGTTGTTATCAATAAGTTATCACCCTTCTTTGTTATCATATTAGGTGGTATCTTCTTAAAGGAAAAAATCAGAACAAGTCAGATTTTTGCAGTGCTAGTTGCCTTGGCTGGTATTGTGGTTCTATTAAGACCACAAATGAATGTAGATATACTACCTGCTATGGTAGGTCTTTTGGGTGCAGTTGCTGCAGCAGCAGCCTATACAATCATTAGAGAACTTAGACACACTGACGGTCCAATGACCATCGTCTTTTACTTCTGTTTAAGTTCAACCATCATCACAGCACCTATTATGATAAGTCAATTTGTTATGCCAACCCTGACTGAGCTTTTACTACTGTGTTTAATTGGTGTCTTTGCATTGATTGCACAACTACTTATGACCAATGCCTACAGATATGCACCAGCTTCTCAGCTGTCTATCTATACCTATATGAACATCATCTTCTCATCACTATGGGGTGTGATATTCTGGAGTGAGTCTTTATCAACAACCTTCCTATTAGGTGCAGGACTTATTATATTTGCAGGTTTTATCAATTTCTATACAGCAACTAAAAATGTAGCCAAATAAAGTACTTGGGTACTTTTTTTGTAAGGAGAAGACCATGACAAAATCATCATTTTGGAAACTTATCAATACCTACTGGAAAGACATGAACAATGACCTCTTATTAGAGAGCGATTCAAAGGAAAGGTTTGACTTTAACAAATCTCTCCTTAAAGATGTTTTAAAAATACACCAATCAGAAAAAGAAAATGGCCTTGAAAATATCATAAAAGACATTGATACAAAGTCACTTAGGGGAAAAATCAGTGGTTGCTACTCTTATAAAGATCTTTACTTTTTAGATGACAACTGCGATTACTATTTTGTGGGGGACATTCATTCAGATGCCTTCATACTAGAACACCTATTGGATTCTATCGAATTTTTTGAAAAAGTAGATAAAAAGCTTCCTTTTAAAGTTGTTTTCTTAGGCGACTATGTGGACAGGGGTAAAAATCATTTAAAGACCTTAAATATCTTACTCCTTCTAAAAAAACATTTCCCGGAAAATATTTACCTTCTAATGGGCAATCATGATATTGGCAAGATTGAAAATGGGGAAGTCACACTCTACCTTAAAAAGGTAGAAGAAGATATGGATTACTTCTACATCTATTTAAACCATCTGCATCAAAACCATAAAGATTTTGACGATGAGCTCTTAGACCTATATATGACCTTTATGAACACCTTAAATGTGGCAGCCTTTATTTTAACAGACAAGGTAACCATCAAGGCTGTTCATGGTGGTATTCCAAGACCATTAGATGATCAGTTCTTCTATATCTCAGATTACGGTCAACTGACAGACTTGACTCTTGATCATGAAGAAACCAGAATCAGAGACTGTATTCTATGGTCTGATCCTTCTATACAAGACAAGAAAACACCACATACAGGCAAGCGTTTTAAATTTTATGAAGACCAGCTGATCAACTACTTAAAACATATGAACATTGACCTAGTTGTCAGAGGCCACCAGGCCATAGAGATGGGCCATCTACCTCTTTTTGATAAGATTCATACCATCTTCTCATCAGGTTATGTCAACAAAGGTGATGAAAACATCAACACCGATACAGCTTATGATTTTATTCCGCCTAAGGTCTTGCACCTAGACGTAAAAAAAGGACTTCCACTGAAAGTCCTAGACATTAAGCTCAACAATCATTAAGAGTAAGCAACCCATAATGACGAAGAAATCTGCTATATTAAAATATGGCAGTTTTTTTATTTTAAATGAATAAAAGTCAACGACATAGCCTCTAGTAAACCGGTCAAGCACATTACCCATGCCACCACCGATGATGGTTATGAGTGCAAATCTGTGAAGCCAGTCACTTGACGTTAAAAATAGATAAGAAACGATGACCAAAAGGACCACTGAAAACCACTTTATAAGCCATGGCTTTTTTCTCATAAAACCCATGGCGCCGCCATAGTTTTTTACATAAAGAAATATCATAGGCCCAAAGGTCTTTCTAGGTTGATTCATTAACTTTTTTACGGCTATATACTTTGTAACCTGATCAAGGGCTACTATAAAAAACATCCAAATAATCATATATTACTGAAGTGGTGATACCAATCTACCAAACACTTCTAACACCTTTCTATAGAATTTTCTCTTTTTAAACTCTTCAAGTACAATCTTCTCTGACCGTCTTAAGTCTTCTTCGAAGTCATTTCTTAAATCACTGACAACTGATTCATCGTAGATAAAGGCATTGACCTCAAAATTAAGTTCCATAGACCGAATATCTAGATTGGCTGTACCAACTGATGCACACACACCATCAACTAAGAGTGACTTGGCATGTATAAATCCACCCTTGTAAGCATAGATCTTAACCTTATTTTCAAGCAGGTTTTCAATATAAGACTGGTTGGCCCAGTAAACCATAAAGTGGTCTGCCACATCCGGTATAATGATTTTTACATCCACCCCACTCAAGGCAGCTGTTTTTATGGCAACAAGTAGAGCATCTTCCGGTACCAGATAAGGTGACGTGATACATATGCTTTTTTTAGCAGAGGCAATCATCTTAAAGAAGCCCTGCATAATCACATGTTTGTCAGAGTCAGGACCTGAGCTGACAATCTGCATCAAGGTCTGTCTTTCAATGTTTTGTGGTGGATAATGCTTATCCAAAGATTCAATGTGGCCACCTGAGAAGACCCAGTCATCTAAGAAGATATTATTAAGGGCATAAACCGATTCACCCTTTAACATAAGATGGGTATCACGCCAGTAGCCAAAGTATTCTTTTTTGCCCACATATTCATCACCAATATTAAGACCACCAACAAAGCCCACCTGACCATCAATGGTAACGATTTTTCTATGGTTTCTATAGTTAAAGTTTCTAGAAGCAAAGGGCGTCAGCACCGGTAAAAAGGCTCTGACATTCACACCTGCTTCTGAAAGCTCATTTTTATAGGTTTGTGATAATTTCCAAGAACCAACGGCATCGTATAAGAAGTTGACCTCTATACCTTGTTTGGCTTTTTCTATAAGGACGTCTTTAAAGCGATTGCCCAAATCATCTTCCTTTATAATAAAGAACATGAAGTTAATGACAGACTGAGCTTTTTCTAGTTCTTCTAACATGACCATAAATGTAATGGCCCCATCTGCCATCACCTTGACCTTGTTCTTAAGTAAAAGTCTTGATTCAGAGTTAGACTGCAAGAGTTGAATCAAGGTCTTGGATAAATCATCTACATCCCGGTCTAGGGTATCTAGCCATTCAATGTCTCTTCTCGACATATCTTCAAGCCATTTAGGATAATCATCCATACGCTTATGCTTTACACGGTAGGACTTCCTAAAAGACCGACCAAAGGTCAAGTAAAAGACCAGACCCACACCAGGAAATAAAACCAGAACCAAAAGCCAAGAAATCATTCTCTGAGGGTTTCTTTTTTCAAGAAATACCAGTATAACTGCTGCAACGACGTAGAAATTAAAAACAAAGCCGAATACAGACTTAATCTGTAAAAACAGCTTTGTATTAAAGACATCAAGAAAAACCAACACAATGACTGCGATGGCAATGATTAAAACAGGTGCTATAAATATTAAGGCGCCAGTCTTTCTCTTTCTTGTCATATTTTACTCCCAACAATAAGCAATACCAATTGCACCAGGTCCTACATGGGTGCCAATGACAGGACCAATTGCTGTTACATCAAAGGATTCACCCAGTCTCACAGATAACTTCTTTGCATCTTCTAGACAATTGATATGATGGACATAACCACCTGTAATGGTATGATCACTTTGATCTTTTCTAAATATATCTATTAAAGCCTGAATGGCTTTTTTTCTTGTTCTAACCTTGTTGATAACAGATGTCTTGCCATCATCAACCGTTAGAATAGGTTTGATTTGAAGAACACTTGATAAAAGGGCTTTAGCCGAACCTATTCGTCCACCCTTTTTCAGAAACTCCAAGGTTTCAGGTATAAATACGAAACGACTGTGATCAATGACATGATGAATGGTCCCTAAAACAGACTCAAATGAATCTTCTAGCTTTTCAGCTCCTTTTAAAACAGCTAAACCCATCTGCATGCAATTAGATCTTGAATCGATGATTTGTATTTTTCTATCAGGATACTTGTCTGACAGTTGAGATGCAATCATACAAGCCGTTTGATAAGTGCCAGACATGTCAGATGATAAAAAGACACCTATCAAATCATGACCTGCTTTAAGGACTTCTTCAAACATTTCCTGAACTTCTAAAATAATAGGTTGAGAAGAAGTTGGTAGTTCCTCAGAATCCACTAGCTTCTGATAAAATGTTTCATATGGAATTTCTGTTTCTTTATAGATTTCTTCACCAAATACTACTGAGAGTGATAAGACTCTAATGTCCAAAGACTCAAGAAGAGTCTTTGGTATATAGGCTGTTGAATCTGTTACTATTTTTATCCCCATTATTGCTCCTGTTCAAACCAATTCTTGTTGTAATTATTACCTGGATTCCAGAAAATATAATCGTTGATACCTAAGTCCTCACAAGCTTGAATCTGAGCTCTAATTTCAGTTGTTCCGTATGGAATATAACCTTTTACCCATTTAGCAGTAAAGGCTTGTAGCCAAGGTCTTAACTTCGCTGGTGTTTCAATGTTGGCATTTCTCTCTTGAGAATCTAACATAGCATTGTAAACAGTTTTATAAGGTGCTGCATCCGGTACTGGTAGACCAAAGATATTAGGACCATAGTGAGATGGATAAACCATTGGACACATGTAGTCTGCTACATTACTCATACCTTCCCAGTGCTGACCAATACCTGAGTCATTGATTGTTGTTGCTGTCCAACCAAATACGTCTAAGGCAATGTAAGCTTCCATTGGACTAATTTCTGATTGAGCATACTTAACAAAATTTTGAATCGCATATGTCCATGAATGGTTATCAGGATTTCCAAAGTCTAAGTTTTTCTTAACAGAAGACTTTACAGCAGGGAATCTTACATAGTCAAACTGAACTTCATTAAAGCCATACTCTACCGCCTCTTTGGCAATAGCTACATTGTATTTCCATAAGTTCTCATCAAATGGAGATGCCCAGTAAGCACCATCTGCATAGTATACTTGATCTGACCCTTTGTAAGTAATGGCACGGTCAGGATACTTAACTGCATATAATGGCGACTTGAAAGTTACAATTCTTGCAATGGTGTAGATGTTGTTGTCTTTCAACTTTTTCATGAAAGCTTCCATATCTTTTATTTGCACATAATTATTGGCATCAGGTACATATTCCTCTGCAGCTTCAGAATAGAAAAGTGTATAACCTGAGTCATTTTTTACATCAATAACAACTGCATTTAACTCTGTTGTATTGATCAGTTCAATAATATCATCCATACGATCAAGGGCAGCTGTATGAGCTGTTACATAAATACCTTTTACTTCAATCGCTGGATTAGATTCATAAGACTCAACCTTTTCAAAAGGTGTATAATCTACATCATCATAAGGCTTAGATATATTTGCTGTATAATCTACTGGCTCAACTACTTCTTCAGCCTCTTCTGTTGCATCAGTCTCCTCAGTTGCATCTGTTTCTTCCGTTGCATCCGTTTCTTCTGTTGCATCAGTCTCTTCAGTCTCTTCTGTTTCTTCAGTTACTTCAGTTTCTTCAGCATCTGTCTCTTCAGTTACTTCAATTTCTTCAGCATCTGTCTCTTCAGTTACTTCCGTCTCTTCTACATCTGTTTCTGTTGTTTCTTCAGTATCATTTATAGCTTCATCAACATTTGTTAAATCTACAGCTACATTGTTGACTACTTCTGTGTTGTTGTTGCCGCAAGCCACTAATAACATGGCTATAATTAGTATGATCGCTAATTTCTTCATTTTTCTCTCTTTCTAGTCTAAAGTGTTGATGAGTCTTCCTATATGTTCAATCTCACATTTGATGACATCCCCTGATGATAAGTACTTAGGCGGCTTAAAGCCCATACCCACACCAGAAGGTGTACCGGTTAAAATAATATCACCCGGAAGCAGTGTCATACCCTTTGAAAGGTCAGACACGATGGTATCTATATCAAATATAAGATCGTCTGTTTTAGCATCTTGTCTCAGTTCATCATTGACATAACATTTAATATCTAAAGCCGGCGGATAAGCCACATCATCTCTTTCAATGATGACAGGTCCTAATGGACAGAAACCGTCTAGGCTTTTGCCTTTTAGCCACTGAAAGTGGTTTTTCTGTAAGTCTCTAGCTGATACATCATTGGCGATGGTATAACCAAATATATGATCTCTGACCTGATCTTTTCCTATATTTAAGCCCTCTTTTCCAATGATAATTGCCAGTTCAACTTCATAGTCCACCATATCAGAAACACCCTTATGACCTGTTATGGTCTCTCCATGACCGATGGTCTTATAACAGGCCTTTGAAAAATATATGGGCGCATCCGGTACCACTACAGCATCCGTGATTTTTCCCTTCATCTCTAAAGCATGTTCCTTGTAATTCTTACCTAAACAAATGATGTTTCTTCTCGGATATTCAATGGGTGACAATATTTTTACATCTTCAATAGAGATACCTTGCCCCCTAGTCCCACAAGGACTTTCTATGTATGAGATCATATTTTTTATCCATGAACCATTGGATTGAAGTGGATAAACATGATCATTTTCTAGAATACCGATAGCCTTTTCATTTTTATAGCTAAACTTTAAATATTTCATAAAATACCCCTTTTATCTAACACTCTCATTATACTTGAAATACCCACGAAAAGGTACCTTCTAGGGGACTTTAAATAGAAAATTAATGTGTTTTTTTCTCTTAAACAGGTATATATAAAATATAAGGAAATGGAGGTAGATATGAAACTACAATTTCTCGGAGCACAAGAAGGCGTTACAGGGTCCTGTTATCATATTCAAAGTGACAAAACATCATTTCTAATCGATTGTGGTCAATTTCAAGGCTCTTCAGAAGAAGAGCGTAAAAATCGTGAACCTTTTCCATTTGATCCAAAATCACTTGATTTTGTTGTCTTAACCCATGCCCACATCGACCATACAGGCAGACTGCCTAGACTGGTTAAAGAAGGCTTTACAGGACGGGTCTTTATGACACGTGGTACAGCTTCCTTATCAGATATACTCTTAAAGGACTCTGGTAAAATTCATGAAGTAGAAACTGAAAAAGAAAACGAAAAAAGATTGAAGGCAGGTTTGGATTTAATTGAACCTTACTACGACGTCAATGATGTCATTAACACACTCCAGTATTTCAATCCCCTGCCTTATGAGGAAACTTATAAAATCACAAATGACATATCGGTTAAGTTTTTAAATGCCGGCCACCTTTTGGGGTCTGCCCATGTTTATTTAACACTTGAAGGGAAAAGTCTTTTATTCTCCGGTGATGTCGGTACCTATCACTCGCAGATACTTTTACCACCTAGACCAGCTATTCAGGCAGATTATATCTTTGTAGAGTCTACCTATGGCAATAGGCTCCATAAACAGATGAACATCCGATTTGATAGATTGGCAGACATCATCTTAGAAACCATAGAAAACAAGGGAACGGTTATCATACCAGCATTTTCAGTTGGCAGAACACAAGATATTATTTATGGTCTAAATCAACTGGACAGACCTTTATCTCATATTCCATTTTATGTAGACAGTCCCATGGCCATCAATGCTACCAAGGTCTTTGAAAAAGACTTAGATGGTATGAAGCCTGAAATCATTCAGAAAATCAAAGGCAAGAAACACCCATTTGAAATGAAAAATCTTCAATTTATCGATGATGCTTCTACATCCTATAAATTAGACTATTCTAAGGTGCCAAAAGTTTTAATTTCTGCAAGTGGTATGTGTGATGCAGGAAGAATTCTTCACCACCTTAAGACCTATCTAGAAAAAGAGACCACAAGCATCGTCTTTGTCGGTTATCAGGCTGAAGAAAGCCAAGGTAGGAAGATTCAAAATAAAAAAGATATCATGATCTATGGCGAGGAAGTAAAAAATCGGGCAAATGTCTTTACACTACACGGTTTTTCGGGTCATGCAGACCAAGAAGAGCTGCTTGAATGGCTGACCAATGTAAGACCGAAAAAACTCTTCTTAGTCCATGGTGACTTTGAAGCCATTGAAGCCTTTAACAAAAAAATAAAAGAGAGATACAAGTTTGATACTTATATCCCTCGTCTTTATGAAACCATTGAACTATGATGCTTAGGCATCATTTTTCTATGCTAAAATACCTTGTCTTTCCAGTCTAGGTAATAAGCCAAAGATGACTACAACCACTAGAGCAGCTTTTAATAAATCTAAAAGGATGAATGGATAGAATCCATAAACAAGTGCTGTGTTCACATCAATTGCCTTGCCCATAACGAGATTGAAAATCATGTATAAATAAGGCACACCAATGATATAATCTACCATTAAACCAGCAAATGGCGCAATCACCATACCAACTTTAGAATTATTAGCTCTTGATTTTTCTACGATTAAACCTGTTACATAAGCACAGAAGATAAAACCGATGATGTAACCAAATGATGGTGCTAAAATATAACCGAAACCACCTGCACCATTTGAAAATACCGGTAAACCAACAACACCCATGAACATGTATAATGTCATTGAGATTGCCCCTCTTTTAGATCCAAGCACAGCACCTGCTAACATAGCCAGTAAAGGCTGAATCGAAAATGGAATACCACCCGGTAGTGGAATAGAACCTAGTGCACCAATAGAAATAAGTGCTGCGAATAAAGCACATAATACCATATCTTTAACTGTTAATTTCATAACGTCTCCCTTCATACAACTAGTATGATACTAGGACTTGACTTTATTGTCAACACATTTTTTTATCAAGTTGACAATAACCTAAAAAAAAAGAATGACCAAGTCATTCCTAGTATTTTACATTGTATAAATAAAGACCCTTTGCTGGTGCCATAGTACCTGTTTTAGCACGGTCTCTATCGTTGATAATACCCGGTACTGCAGTTGCCTTAAAGTTACCTAGACCAACCTCTAAAATTGTACCCACTATTTTTCTAGCCATATTGTGTAAGAAACCATTGGCTGTAATAGTAATATCAATTTCATGACCAGATTTTAAAATCTCAATCGATTTAATCTCTCTGATATGTGACTTCTTCTTAGACTTGGCTGTTGTAAATGCAGAAAAATCATACTCGCCTACAAAGTAAGCTGCAGCTTTTTTCATAGCTTCAAGTTCAAGGTGTTCTTGAACATGTAAAACATGTTTTCTTAAGAAGGGATCATGATAGAAATCATTGTAGATCTTATAAACATAAGTCTTCTCAGTTGCATTTAGTCTTGCATGGAAACGATCATCTACCTTCTTTACACTTGTTACAACAATATCATCCGGTAAGTATCTGTATAAATACTCCTTGATTTCCTTTGGTGTTACATCTTTATCTACCTTAAAGTTTGCTACTTGTCCTACTGCATGTACACCTGCATCTGTTCTACCAGAAGCATGTACTTCTACAGGCTCGAAAAACATTTCAAACAAGGCATTTTCTAGCTTTTGTTGAATAGTCATGTCGGTATCGCCAAGGCGCTGCCAGCCTTTGTATCTGCTACCATCGTAGCTGATTGTCAATCTATAATTCATAGTTCTTCCTTTCTAGAAGCCGCCCTTTAAAACGGACAATACCAAATCTCTGTCTTCAATAACCCAATCATTATTAAAGTGTTTTCTCAGCTTGTCTAACTTTTCATCCCAGAACCTGCTCATGATGTCTTGATCCTCACCCGTGTTTCTGTGGATCAAATGAATTTCTGTACAATACTCAGTCTTAGAAGTACACGGCATAAAGTTAAATTCAACTGAAGACGGTAATTTAGCCTCAGCCGTTATCATATCAAATTTTAAGCGTGATTCAAAGACCTTTTCCAATAAAACTGTGTCACTTGCCCATCTTTTATCCTCAAACTCAAGATTTAAGAGGTATTTGCCACCAGTTTTGTTTTCAATGGTGGCCTGACCCAGCCATTTAGCCACTTCTTTTTCTATAAGAAAGAAACGCATCGATTGTGTTATCGATGCATTCAATCTAACTTTCTTGTGAATAAACATTATTCAGCCGCAGGCTCAGCAAATGTTCTTTGAGCTAATTCTTTATCTAACATTAGAAGACCATAACCGTTGTCACCAATAAGCTCAAGCTGCTTGATAAGATTTGATGCATTTTCTTCTTCTTCAATTTGCTCATCGATAAACCATTGTAAGAAATTCATAGTCGCGAAATCTTTTTCATCTACTGCTATACCTTGAATGGCATTAATTGAAGCAGTGATTGACTCTTCATGCTCTAAAACATTCTCAAATACAGCCATTGTAGACGGCCACTCGATTAATGGTTTTTCAATTGCTTCCAAAATAACTTTTTGACCTCTAGAGTTTAAGTACTTAAGCATTTTTTTAGCATGGAATTGTTCCTCTTGGAATTGTTGGTACATCCAGTTTGCCATACCAGGCATGCCTTCACCTTCAAAGTGTTGGTTCATTGCTAAATATAGGTATGCTGAATAAAATTCTTTATTTACTTGTGCTGTTAAAGCTTCTACTACCTTTTGGTTCATTATTCTACCTCCTCAAAAAAATCCTTAGGTTCACCGCATGTTGGGCATTTCCAATCATCAGGTAATGCTTCAAACGGGGTGCCTTTTTCTACGCCACTCATCCAGTCACCTCTTTCAGGCTTATAGATGTAGCTACATTTTGGACATTTGTAATTCTTCATATCTTGCACTCCTTATCAACTATATTATACATACCCACCAATACAGTCTTAAACTAGTTTAATTATAATTTAACATTAAATTTTTTTCAATTAAATAGGTTGTAAAAATGTAATTTTAGGATTACCATATAAAAAAAAGGAGTGGCTTATGAATATTGAAATAACAGGGCTTGGTACATATGAGATTGATTCAATTTTTATCGATTACAATGGTACCATAGCAAACAATGGTCAACTTATGACAGGTATTAAAAAAAATCTGCGTGATCTCAGTGAAAATTATCAAGTATACGTCATCACAGGCGATACCTTCGGAACAGTCAGACAAGCATTTGAAGATACAAACATCCATGTCATTTTGGCAAATACAGCAAAAGAAAAGGCTGATATTATTTCTAAACACCAGCCTGACCACTGTCTGGCAATTGGTAATGGTGCCATAGACCACTTGATGTTTAATAAAGCCGGCCTTTCAATTGGTGTTATAGAAAGAGAAGGAGCAAGCCTTAAAGCCCTTTTAGAAGCAGACCTAGTTGTTACCAGCATTTATCATGCTTTTGAAATAATCGAATCACCTAAAAAAATCATTGCAACTTTAAAGGAGTAACTATGTTAATCATCGTCATACTATGCATCGCATCATGTGTTGTTTTAGACATCTCTTTATTTTGGGGATTTCTAGCTGCCATCTTAATATTAACGGCAAGCATAAAAGATAAGAAAATAGCCTATAAAACGGCTTTAGAGGGCGTTAAAACCTGTAAGTCACTTTATTTGATCATCTTGCTACTAGGGGCAAATATCTCCATCTGGATGTCCTCTGGTATCATACCGACGACCATCTATTTTGGTTTTGATAAAATTGCAGGTGTCAACTTTTTAGCATTCTCATTTGTCTGTACAGCCATCTTATCAACGGTCATGGGAACAGGCCTAGGCACCCTGTCTACAGTAGGACTTGCCTTGTATGGCATCGGTAAAGGTTTTGGTTTACCAGAACCCATCCTATTAGGTGCCATTGTATCAGGGGCATTTATTTCAGATAAGATATCACCGGTATCAGCCCTTACTAACCTGACCATTGAAGTAACAAGTATTGACTACAAGCGCTACTTTAAGGCAGCCATCGGGCCACTATTAATCACTTGTTTGATCACTGGTTTGATTTATTACATATTGGGTTCTTCCCTTACAACTGCCGTGGATACAAGTGTCTTAACAGGTTATCAAGAAACGCTTTTTGAAAACTATAAGATTACACCGCTTTTGTTTCTAATACCTCTTGCCATCATTGTTATGGCCCTTAGTGGTATCAATGTTTTAAAGAATATGCTGGCCATTTTTACTACAGGAAGTTTGATTACTATCTTCTATCAAAAAATTTCTGTAAGTTTATGGTTTAAGTCAGTTATATTTGGTTATAAAGCTAATACAGGACAACCTTTTATTGATAGTATCTTAAAAGCAGGCGGCATACTGCCAATGGTTGAAGTTTTACTGATCGTAACAGCAGCCATCGTCTTAAACGGCCTCTTAACACATCAGAAAACATTAAATCCGATTTTTGACAGGATTCTTGCAGGCACCAAGACAAAAACATCCCTGGTCTTTAAAACAGGGATCATCTCAATGTTTTTAACATCCATCACTTGTGATCAAACCATTGGTATTGTTGTACCCGGCAATATCCTAAAGGACAAGTACGATGAAATGAACTTAAAACATGAAGTACTGGCAAGAACCATCGCAGATACAGGTACTATTATCGCACCCTTAGAGTTTTGGAATGTAAACAGTTTGATAATCTTAGGTATCACAGGCATATCAGCATTACAATATGCACCCTTTGCAATACTTTGCTATTTGTCTCCTATAATTACAATACTGTACACGAGTATTCGTACCAGAAAGGAGTAAAACTATGACTAATATTAGAGGCATCAAAGAGACCATTCTTATGACAAGAAAAGAAAAAGGCTTGACTCAAAAGGATATGGCTAAAAAGCTGAACATCTCTCAACCGGCGTATTCATATTATGAAAAAGGTGATAAACCACTGCCGGCAAACCAACTTAAAAAGGTCCTCGAAATATTAGACATAGAAATGGAACAGTTAAAGGAGCTTGAAGATCCACTAGACACCATTAACCGTTCACTCGAAAGAATTGCAAATGCACTTGAAAAAATTGAGAAAAAATTATAACGGCTTATGGCCGTTTTTTCTTGAAATTTAAAGAAGCTTTCATGATAATAGAACTGGAGGTTGATATGAATTACATAATTAGAGAATATAGAGAAAGCGATTACGACCAAGTCGTAAAAATCATGAGCCATGCCTTTAATGATCGCTTTAAACACCCATTTGATTATAATGATGACGAACTGACCGAGTTCTTTTCAGACATAGAATTTTTTCCTAAGAAACCAGTAGAAGGTTACTTTGTAGCAGAATCTGATGACCAGATACTCGGTGCCATTAACTTAAACTGGCGTGAGCTTAAACAGAAAACTGAGTTTCTAGACCTTATTGAGCTTAGAAAGAAATACAGCAAAAGAAAGCTCTTTAAAACTTTCTTAGCAACACTTGCCCTTATAGAAGTACCAGAAAAAGGTGAATGTTACATAGAAGCCATTGCCATTACAGACCAGGCTAGACGACAAGGTATTGCTTCATCCCTTCTTAAAAAAGCTGATGAGTTCGCTTTACATAAGGGCTTTAAAAAACTGTCACTCCATGTATCTGCTTCCAACAAGGCTGCAGAGGAACTTTATAAATCTCAGGGATTTAGAACAAGAAAGTACTATTCATCAAGAGTTTTAAAATGGCTATTAAATGAATCTAGTTTTAAGTTTATGACGAAAAAGCCTGGTGACAATCCAGAGAAATTGACCATCGGTATGTTTACTGATACTTATATGCCACAGATCAATGGTGTCGCAACAAGTATCCACGTTTTAACTAAGGAACTAGAAAAGATGGGCCACACAGTTTATATCATCACCATCAATGACTCAACCCTTCATTCTGAGTATGATGGTAAAATTCTAAGAATACCTGGTATGAAGGTTTTAAAAGGGACTGATTACAGACTGGCAAACCTTTTAATACCAGAAAGAATTGATAAAATCATCGAAGACATGCACCTAGATATCGTTCATTCTCATACAGAGTTTTCAATAGGTCTTCTGGGTACTTACATAGCTAGAAAAAGTAAAATAGCTCAAATCCATACCTACCATACCATGTATGATGACTTCATCCACTACGTCACTAATTTCAAAACTACTGAAAGAGTGGCAACAGGTGTGATGAAGGTTTATGTTAGAGAATTTGCTGATGCTTGTCAAAAAATAATTGTACCAACTGAAAAGACGAGAAAAGTCCTAGAAGATTATAAGGTAGAGACACCTTTAACTACTATTCCAACAGGACTGGATTTTTCTAAGTTTATGATAAAAAGAGACGATCCACATACCCATGAACTCAGGACCAAACTCGGTCTAAAAGAAGATGATTTTGTATGTCTGAATATAGGAAGGATGAGCAAGGAAAAAAATACACGTGCCATCGTGGAAGCGGTTAAGAAAATCGTGCCTACTAATCCACATATCAAGTTTTTAATTATTGGAGATGGACCAGAATACAAGTCCCTTTTAAAAGATACAGAAGCCTATAGAGATAATATCAAACTTCTTGGTAAGGTACCCTGGGAGGAGATTGCCTACTACTACCAATTGGGGGACACCTTTATAACGGCTTCAAGATTTGAAACTCAGGGCCTAACAGTTATAGAAGCGCTGTCTTCTGAGGTCCCTGTTATCTGTGCTGATGATAAAGCCTTTATAGAAATTGTAAAAGACGATTACAACGGCCTACTCTTTTCTAGTGATGAGGACATTTCAGATTGTATTCTTAAGATGCAAGACAAAGATTATTATGATTCTCTTTTAGATCAAACAAGAGACAGTGTTATCAGATATTCATCAGAATACTTTGCTGAAACTGTCTTAAGCGAATACATAGATACAATTAAATCAAAAGACAACCATTAAAAATAAGACTGCATCTAGGATGCAGTCTTAATTATTTAAAGAATATTATTCTTATTCTTCACCGTACTTCATTTCAGTCATTCTTACGTAAGACTGGTATCTGTCTTTTGCATCTTCCTCTGCTTTAGCAAATAATCTTTCTGCTTCAGCTGGGAATTGGTTCATAAGAATTGTGTATCTAGCTTCACCTCTGATGAAATCTTGGTAGCTAGCAGTAGGTGCTTTAGAATCTAAGATGAATGGGTTCTGACCTTGATCTTTAAGTCTAGGGTCGAATCTCCATAAGTGCCAGTAACCAGCAGCTACAGCTTCTTTGATTCTTTCTTGAGCTGATCCCATACCTGCCTTTAAACCATGAGCGATACATGGAGAGTAACAGATAATTAATGATGGACCATTGTAAGACTCAGCTTCTTGAAGAGCCTTCATGAATTGATTTTGGTTAGCACCCATACCTACTTGAGCAACGTAAACGTAACCGTAAGTAGTAGCGATCATACCAAGATCTTTCTTCTTAACTTTCATACCTGAAGCAGCAAACTTAGCAACAGCAGCAGTTGGAGTAGACTTAGAAGCCTGACCACCAGTGTTTGAGTAAACCTCAGTATCGAATACTAATACGTTTACATCTTCACCAGAAGCAAGAACGTGGTCTAAACCACCGTAACCGATGTCATAAGCCCAACCGTCACCACCAACGATCCAGATAGACTTCTTAACTAAGTACTCATCGTTCTTCTTAATGAAGTCGAATGCAGCTTGAACGTCAGCATTTGCATGACCAGCTTGAACTGCAGCTCTAACAGCTTCAGAAGCAGTCTTAGAAGCTTCAGCATCTAACATAGAATCAACCCATGCTTGGAATGTTTCAGCTAATTCTGGAGCAGCAGCGATAACTTTTTCAGCTTCAGCTTTAATTTGATTTCTTACAGTCTTAACACCAAGAGCAATACCATAACCATACTCAGCGTTGTCCTCAAATAATGAGTTCGCCCAAGCTGGACCTTGGCCTTTAGCATTCTTAGTGAATGGTGTAGCAGGAGCAGAACCACCCCAGATTGAAGAACAACCCGTAGCGTTTGCTTGGATCATTCTATCACCATATAATTGAGTTACAGCTTTCATGTAAGCAGTCTCACCACAACCAGCACAAGCACCTGAGAACTCGAATAATGGTTGAGCAAACTGAGAACCTTTAACAGTAGACTTAGTCATCTTATCATCTTTGATAGTTAAAGTCTTAGCGTAAGCGTAGTTTTCTAATTCAACATCTTGTGAAGCAAGAGGCTTCATGATTAATGATTTTTGCTTAGATGGACAAACTTGAGCACATACACCACAACCAGTACAGTCATGAGTTGATACTTGGATCTTGTACTCTAATCCTTCTAAACCTTTACCAATAGCTTTCTTAGTTACAAATGATGCAGGCTTGTTAGCTACTTCATTTTCGTCTAATAAGTATGGTCTAATAACAGCATGAGGACAAACTAGTGAACATTGGTTACACTGGATACAGTTGTCAACTTGCCACTCTGGCACGTTTGTAGCGATAGCTCTCTTCTCGAAGTCAGTAGAACCGTTTTCGAAAGTACCATCTTCAACGCCAGTAAATGTAGATACAGGAAGATCGTTACCCTTTTGAGCAGCAACTGGTCTTAAGATCTTAGTGATAAACTCAGTATCTCTTGCAGTACCGTCTGAAACCATACCAGGACCTTCAGTAGTAGTAGCCCAATCAGCAGGAATTTCAACTTCAACTAATGCGTTAACACCAGCATCAACTGCAGCATTGTTCATATCAACAATGTTTTGACCTTTTTTACCGTAAGCAGTTACGATAGCATCTTTTAAGTATTTCATAGCGTCATCAACATCGATAACTTCAGCAAGCTTGAAGAATGCAGATTGCATTACCATGTTGATTCTGTTACCTAAGCCAATTTCGTCAGCAATCTTAACAGCGTCGATTGTGTAGAACTTAATTTCGTTCTTAGCTAAGTAGTTCTTCATTGCAGCTGGTAAGTTCTTAGCTAACTCTTCGCCAGTCCATGAAGTGTTAAGTACAAAAGTACCACCCTTCTTAAGACCTTTCATCATGTCGTATTGAACAACATATGATTGGTTGTGACATGCAACGTAATCAGACTCAGTGATTAAGTATGTAGATCTGATCTTCTCTTTACCGAATCTTAAGTGAGATACAGTAATACCGTAAGACTTCTTAGAGTCATAAGAGAAGTAACCTTGAGCGTATAAGTCAGTCTTGTCACCGATGATTTTGATAGCAGACTTGTTAGCACCAACAGTACCGTCTGAACCAAGACCCCAGAACATACATCTAGTTGTACCTTCTGTTTCAGTAACGATTTCTTCTTTAACTTCTAATGATAAGTTAGTAACATCATCATTGATACCGATAGTGAAGTTGTTCTTAGGCTCAGTAGCTAACATATCAAATACTGCTTTGATTTGAGATGGGTTAGTTTCATTTGAACCAAGACCATATCTACCACCAACGATAAGTGGTTGTCTGTCAGTTCCATAGAACATAGATCTGATATCTAAGTATAATGGCTCACCAATTGAACCAGGCTCTTTAGTTCTATCTAAAACAGCAATCTTTGTAACTGTTTCAGGTAATACTTTTAACATATACTCAGGAGCAAATGGTCTGTATAATCTAACTTTGATTACACCAACTTTTTCGCCTTTAGCAACTAAGTAGTCAATAGTTTCTTCAATAGTATCAGTTACAGAACCCATAGCAACGATAACTCTATCTGCATCATCTGCACCATAGTAGTCAAATAAGTTGTAAGTTCTACCAGTAACTTTTGAGATTTCTTCCATGTAGCTTTGAGCGATAGCAGGAACTGCTTCGTAGAACTTGTTAGAAGCTTCTTTAGCTTGCATGAAGATGTCAGGGTTTTGAGCAGTACCTCTAGTAACAGGTCTCTCTGGGTTTAATGAGTTGTTTCTGAATGCTTGAACAGCGTCCATATCAACTAATCTTTCGAATTCAGCATAATCGATTAATTCGATCTTAGAAATTTCATGTGACGTTCTGAAACCGTCAAAGAAGTGTAAGAATGGTACTCTAGACTTGATTGTTGATAAGTGAGCAACACCAGCTAAGTCCATAACTTCTTGAACAGAACCTGAAGCGATCATAGCAAAACCAGTTTGTCTTGCTGACATAACATCTGAGTGATCACCAAAGATTGATAACGCATGAGTTGCAATAGCTCTTGCAGAAACATGGAATACACATGGTAATAACTCACCAGCGATCTTGTACATGTTTGGAATCATTAAAAGTAAACCTTGAGATGCAGTATAAGTAGTTGTTAATGCACCACCTTGTAATGAACCATGAACAGCACCAGACGCACCACCCTCAGATTGAAGCTCAGAAACTAGAACTTCTTGACCGAAGATGTTCTTCTTGCCATAAGCAGCCATTTCATCAACATGTTGCGCCATGTCTGATGAAGGCGTGATTGGATAGATTGCAGCTACATCTGTAAACGCATATGATACGTAAGCAGCAGCCGAGTTTCCATCCATAGTCTTGAAAACTTTACCCATTGTTACTATCCCTCCTGTAAATTAGTAGTCGGACAAAATGTCCTAATGGTATAAGATTATTAACCTTTTTGTATCTTTCATAAGAATTGAATTCTTATGTGTAATAAGCGCAAAAAAAAGATTTTTTTGCAGTCTTATTTTATTGTACTTCTACAGTGTAACTTCAGTATAGTATACAATATACAATGTGTCAACAGAATCTTAAACATAAGTAATTTAAATTGTTTCAGCCGACGAAATTGTTTTTTTGTTGTTTTTTTGGAACAGAAAAGTACAACAAAAAAACAAAGTGACCCACATAATATCTAGCCACTTTTAATAAACTTAAACAATTTTTTTACAGTTAAAATTCCGAGTAATTTTATGCGAATTTAGTATTTTACACTTATCTAGTACTTGAAAAATAATTCATGTACAACATCTAGTATTTGACTTCGAAAAAAATGAATTTTCCAATACAATTTTTTATCTTTCTAATCAAAATCTTTCATCATCTTTTTTGTATTTTTGTCATTGTTTTTCAAAAAAAATTTAAAGCCCCACTACTTGAGGCTTTAATTTGCATCTGGAATTCCCCAGAATTTAAAATCTGCATGTGAAAATTCTATTGTTTCTAAGACTTCAATATCATTTTCATCTACTAAATCTTTTAACCCATAAAGTAGGGCATGGTCCTTTTGGTCTGCAAAATCTCTTTTGTCATATTTTGATGCTAAAAGTAAAATACCTACAATAGATATTAAACATATCAATAAGACGATTACTTTTTTCATAATCAACCTCCTTAAAATCCGTAGTCAGTATACGCCTATGGTTTTAAGAAATCAACAGAAAAAATCTAAATGCATAAATCAATTTCAAATATGCCGTTTTTATACAATTCATAAGATTTTAGTGATTGATTTTACATAATTGTATAAATACAGATACAATTATTTGCAAGCTCTCTAAATCAATTATGCATCACCTGAGGCTTGTTTAAGTTCTCCCGCATAAGACATGATTTCCTTTTCATCATATGAAAGTACAGATAGCAAACCTATAACACAAAGTCCGGCAGAAAAGAAGACAGCCAACCGTATACCTAAATCATTGCCAACATCTTTTCCTAGCAAAAGAAAACTTGTAAATAAAATCATACCTATACTGGAACCCAGCTTTTGTCCAAAGCTTATCATGGCCATATACATGGCTGAATGGTCTTCTCCTGTCTTATAGGATTCATATGAAGCACAATCGGCTGTTACCACACCAGGAAGAATTGTAAAACAAGCTTGACTGAATGGTGAAAGAAGTACTATCATCCCCAGTATTAGATAGACACTCATAGACCCAAGACCAAGCAAACCTATCAATACAAAGCTTATACCGAATAAAATAAAACCAACAACCATCACAGGTTTCTTGCCTTGTTTCTTACTGACCTTGTTGATAAGAGGATACATGCCTAAGGTTAAAACACCGATTATAGTGGTCAGGCCACCTTGGGCACCTTCATCCAATAGAGCCAGTACAGTAATGTAATAGATCAAACCACTCTCAAAGATATAGGTAGCCACACCATAGGCGATCAAACTTCTAAAAAACCTGATGAAATTACGATTACCCATGGCTGTTTTTAATGATTTCTTTAAACTGATATGCTCTCGGTTCATATCAGACTCATATTTCTTTTCATCTAAAAAGATGACTGGCACCATAAGTGAGATAACCCCAAATAGACCAATAATGACAAAAGACAACTGCAGACTTTGAAGCCTTGTGATGGAAAAGGCACTCTCCAAATAGTCCCATGATGTAGTCGCAAAGGATACGATTAGAAATCCTAAGAACCAAAATAAGCTCGAATAAGTGCCCAGATCAATCTTATCCTCAGGTGATTTACCCATATCTACTATTAAAGAGTAATAAGGAATAGAGTACAATGTTAGAAACAAGGCACTTAAAAACATGAACAAGGTTAACCATACCACATTTAAGTGGTGGATCTGGTCTGCAAAAGGCACAAAGAATACCAAGACATAAGATAGACCCATAGGCAAGGCTGCTCTTTTCATAAAAGGTAGTCTTTTCCCCTTGGGATGTTTACTCATATCAGATAAATGGGCTACCAGCGGATCCGTTATGACATCAAAGAGCCGACTGGCAAACAGTACAAGACCCAGCACAGTTAGTCCCATAAAGATGCTGGTCTGTGGAATGACGTAAACTAGGCCAGCATTATCAGCTGGAAAGAATACATAAACCAAGTACAGCATATGAATCACTGTTATCAGTGAAATGCCAAGACTGCCTAGACCATAAGTTATTTTCTCTTTTAGTGTTAAGCTCATCGTTCACTTCCTTTATACCTCTATCGTCAAAAGGTCTCCTGATTTCATTTGCACAGAGACTTCAATGACGTCATCTATTACAGTCACTTCACGGAACTCTCGATTTAAATGTACAGTCTTTACAGACTTAAATGGCTGAGAAATCTTTTCAAGTTCAAGCTTACCGTAGAGCACTTTCAAATCCATTCCCTTAGGTGTAACAAGCACACTTCCCCATGCCCCATCTATAGACCAAAAGTACTTGCCATCTTTTAAGGGTTTAAAACCTATCATTCTCTTGGTCATATCATATTTAAATCCAGAGTAGGTCAGTAAGAATGAATAAGAAGCCATGGCTCTTGCATAACTGGCTCCACACTCAATTTCTGCAAAGGGATTTCTCTTCATACCGTCATAACGGTCTCGAATACTCTTAACAATTTCTAAGGCCTCATTTTCCATTCCACACTGGAGCATGTTGCAAGCGGCAGCATATTCAAACCCACTCATAACTTCTTCAGTATATGGAATCGTAATCTTAGGCTTATCATTTATATCTTTCCAATTACACATCAAAAGACCAGATTCACCATTGACGCCAAATACTCGACATGGATTGTTGATATCTCTTAGTGAAATAAAGTTGTACTTGTAGATACTCTCAAGCGCTTTTCTTCTGTGATCTTGATTGAAGATAGAAGATAGTCCCATCAAATCAGCATGCCAATCTGCAACCACTTGATCAATTTCCACACCATTGCCAATTTGGTATTTAATTTCTCCTGTTTCTTCATCCCAGTAGCCACCAGACATGTTTAAGGAACGATTGCCACCGTACTTGTCTAAGACCGCCTTACTCTTTACATCAATATCTTGTATATAATACTCGCCATTAAAGGTATTGTTTTCAATCCACTCATGACCCTTTTGATACAAGTTCTCATAATCTCTTGCTTTATCTAACTCACCGACTGCTCTTGCCATTTCAGCACCAGCCAGTAAAGCACCATGATAAAAACCAGTCAGCCAAGCATGAGGACCATAAAGTTCAACATCCAAGGTATGGTGTTGTCTACCATGTAAAACGCCCGTCTTATCTATGTCCCACTTGTCTGGATTCTTTTCTGACCAAGTAAACTCTAAACACTTTTTTATATTAGGCCAATGTCTTTTAAGCCACTTTGTATTACCAGATATTTTCCATTCTCTGTAGAACTTCATGACTGTACCCAACTGACCATCCACACAAGCCCTAAAAGGTTGTTTGGCATTCCCTAGAGGTAACATCAATCTAAAGTTCATCTTACCTGACTTACTCAAGTTGTATTTCATTTCTAAATCACGAATGCTTCTTTCTAGTTTAGGAAATAAAAAAGGTAAAGCGTAAGCATAGTTCCAGACATGCTGGCATGTGCCTTCACAGGAACCCCAAGTTTTGTTGACGCCTTCCCAACCGTAAAACTCACCATCTGTCAGCCTTAAACAAGTGGTGCTTTTAAGAGTGGCGAGATTGCCTTGTATGGCATCTAATACAGGCTCTGGTAAATCGGACTCAAATAAGGTGTCTTTGAACATTTTGGTCTCACTGTAAAGCCTGTCCCATTCTTTGAAACAGTATTCAGATACTTGTTTTGAAGAATCAAACAACTTGGCATAGTAATTTTTCCACTTGGGTATTTTCGTTGGGACTGTCCCAAGCCAATACTTCCAGTAGTTAGGCACATACCAGGCTATGTTAAACTTAATGATCTTGCTTTCACCAGGCTTTACACTAACCGCACCTGCTAGGGTAGCTGTATCTTTCTTTAGTTTTCTAGTCTTGTCGAACCTTCTGTTTTTTAGAGGACCAAAGCGTGAAAAATCATTGATAAACATGGTCACATTATCAAACCAACCACCCCTGTACCAGTATTCTTGATAAGAAGTATCTTCACAGTCTGAAGCAATGGTCACATTGCCATACTGTAAATGGCTCTTCATATTGAAGCGACTATTCATCGTAATGCCATGTAGACCATCCTCATTAAAATAGTGGTTTTTCCCAGCTGATTTTAAAGGATTTGTCACAGAAAGTGCGACTGTATACTTTAAGGTCTGATCACTCGTATTATTTACTCTTATATGAAACATGGCTGTAGGTATTGAAGAATCCAAATCATTTGATGGTATAAATGGATTAAATGCTTCTAGAGTAACAGCACCTGGAAACTTTTCATCTTTGAAACTTAATTCAGCTATAGGAAACTCGCCTTTAAACTCATGGTCAGAAAAATGCTTCATACCAGACATGGTGCCCCTGTTTGGACCATGACCGTAGCCCCATGAATGATTGCCCTTATGCATGCCACCCATAAAATCCTTAGAGATATCTCCTTGCAAGAGTCTAAAATCTACAAGCTCATAATCATTTTCTGCCTTGATGGCAAAGTTGGTAAAAGAATTGATGGTCTCTCTATTGGGTCTATTGTTTATTTCCCAATCTATTAAAGCACCATTACCTGCTAAACCGATACTGCCTGATCCAATACCGCCTAAAGGAAATGATATTTCCGATGTATACTGTCCCCTATAAATCATCTAAAATCCTTTCTTCTTACATACTCATACTCAAAGTTTATCAGATAGATTGCATGTTTTATATATAAGAAACCCTCTATTTTATATGAATAAATTGCATAATATAAAATTCATTGCTAAACTGTTATGGGAGGCACTATGTTATTTAATGAGATCTTTTATGAAAACAAGCATGCTTATAACAATCTTTTACATATAAGACAGTTGGGCAAATTGAATGAAGATGAAAGCTATTTGATAGAAAGAGAAAATAGTCCAACCAATGTCCTGGGTTATGTCTTATCCGGCACCTTGCACATTGAAGTTTACGGCAACCACCATAAGCTCCATACAGGCAATGCCTTCATTTTACCCCATCATTGTAAATATAAGATGTATGCAGATCATGATTACCCACCTGGACTTCTGTGGGCAAATATCAGGGGCAAACTCTTTGAAAGTATGTTAAGTTCTCTCTTTGACCAGTCATTTATTCAAGCCAACCACAATCTAGAAAAAGATTTTGAAAAGCTGATCAATCTGGTTAAAGATGAAAATGAAGACCATGAGATAATGAAGCATATCAGTCACATGATGATCGATATCTACAACTATCAGTGCCAATCCCTTACAGTCGATGAAAGTGACAGTCATAAGTACGACCACTATATTTCTCAGCAAATACAGTATCAATTTTCTGTAAAGAAAATGGCCGATCATTTTCATATATCTGTAGATAAACTTAATCGGACCTTTAAAAAGGATTTTAACCTGACCCCCTACCAGTACTATCAAACTATTCGCTTGGATTTGGCTACTTCCCTTTTAAAGAACACAGATTTAACCATCGAAGACATTTGTAGGCGTTTAGGCTTTTCAAATAGAAACAACTTTACCGCCTTTTTTATTTCTAAGGTAAATACACCACCCGCTACATATAGGAGGAAACATAGATGAAACTAAACTCACCCATTCAAATAGGCAAGAGAGTCTGTAAAAACAGAATTGTTATGCCACCTTTGGTTTGTTTTAACTGGGCTGATGAAGAAGGTTTAGAAACCGTTAGTAGAGAAGAACATTATGGAAAAAGAAATGCGACAGGCCTCATCGTTGTAGAAGCAGCTGGGATTTCTAAAGAAAGTAGAATTGTTGATACTGAGCTCGGCATATGGGATGACAAGCATATCAAACAGTATGAAAGAATTGCCAAAGCTTGTCATAAAGAGGATGCTTTAGTTATCGTTCAAATCGTTCATGCAGGCATCAAAGCATATCCAGATCAAGTTTATACGTCATCTTATAAGGAAGCTTTAAACAAAGAAGTTCTTGAACTGAATCAGGACCAAATCGAAACCATCAAGAAACACTTTGTAAACTCGGCCCTTCTTGCCAAAGAGGCTGGTCTTGATGGCGTGGAGGTTCATGGGGCTCATGGCTACCTACTGAGTCAGTTTACATCACCTCAGGCCAATCACAGAAGTGATGCATATGGCGGTTCTACAGAAAATCGCTACAAATTGTCTCTAGATATTGTCAAAGACATAAGGCAAGCTACTGGGGATGACTTTATTATTTCTTATCGATTTGGGGTCAATGATCCATTTTTTGAAGATGACATAAAAGGTATCAAACTTTTAGAGCAAGCCGGAGTGGATGTATTTAATGTCTCATCTGGTATCGGTATTAAGTCTCTGGATATTCCATCAGATTATCCCGAATCCTTTATCACCTACATGGGTTATAAGATGAAAGAACATACAAATAAACCGGTTATCTCTGTTTACGGTATCTTAAGACCTGAACAAGCAGAATACTTAATAGAAAATGACTATACAGATATGGTGGCTGTAGGAAGGGGACTCTTAGCGGATCCAAAGTGGACAGAGAAGGCCCTAAATAAAAAAGAAGTCAATATCTGCTTCCACTGTAAAAGATGTCAGTTTGTTGTAGATGGCCATAAATGTCCTCAAAAAAGTTGAAAAGTCAGGATTGCTCCTGGCTTTTTTTAATATCAGCATATGAAATTTCAATTCAACTACTCAATAGGCATTAAATCATTGTCCAGCCATTGAGCTTTTTCATCAATCTCACGTATAAACATTTTATCGTGATCAGACATGTCTTTAGCTTGATGAAATCTAAAGATCATTTGGTTTCCGTGAACACCAACGATTTCTACCTTACCTCTCGGATGAGACATAATCAGTCTAAATCGTTTAGAAAGTCCATCTAACTTTTTACGTGTTTCTTGAATGAGCGTATAGGTTTCTAATAAAGTCTTTTGGAAGCCAATTTTTACAGCTTTCACAGGTCTACATTGGAATACATAATATGGATTTATACCGACTCTATTTAAACCATTAAGAAGTTCAGCTAATACGTCAGGTGTATCATTCACACCTTTTAAAACTACAGCTTGATTGTTAATTGATACCCCAATATTTTTAATCTTCTTAATAGCATTAAGTGCTTCCTGAGTTAATTCTCTTGGATGATTAAATTGAGTAACAATCACAATTTCTTTTTTCTTAGAATACTTCTCTAAAATACTTACCAGATTGTCTGTAATTCTTTCTGGATATACAACCAATGATCTTGTTCCAAATCTAATGTAGTTCAAGTGTTTAATTTCAGTAAGGCCTTTCAAATAAGCTTCTATCTGCTCATCTGTTAAACAAAATGAGTCGCCTCCTGATAACAATACATTGTTGATTTCCTCGTGACCAGATAAATACTTGATGGTTTCATCTAATCTACTATTAATTTCTTCACTGCTCAGCCCTACCAGTCTCTTCCTGAAACAATGTCTACAGTACATAAAACAGGTAGATGTCGTGAGTACGAGAGCAGTTGTTGAATACTTGTGTTGAAGACCAGGTAACTTAGTATTACTTGCCTCACCAGAAGTATCGTAATCTCCCATTAAGTCCACTTCAAAAGCATTTGGATAAGAGATGCGTTTAATGGGGTCATTTGGGTCATTCTGATCAATTAGATCATAATAGTATTTTGGTATCCTCATTGGATGACGTTCAATAACCTCTTCCAAAGTCGTCTCTTGATCTTTGACCCTAAGATCTACAATATCATTTCTTAAATTAAGTTCCCATTTTTCCATGGTTCTCCTTTCTTATGTCTGTTTTTTGAAAATTCAGCCTACATTTCATTATAACACATAAAAGCTAAAGTTTCGAATTGCGAAACTAAAGCGCATAAAATGTTAATAGATACAAGCCTTTAAATTACAATAAAAGCCAGAAATCACTCTTAGATTTCTAGCTTTTTTTATCTCCATGTATTGTATATTACGAGAACACATAGCTTGTCATAGAAAAGGCTTCGTAAACAACTTTCTTATTGTAAATGTCTATTTTATTAGATACCGATGCGCCTATGACATATAACAAAGGATCAAAGTGTTCACTGGTTTGAAAGGCTTTCTTTTGGTTGTCTATCAAATGATAATTGATTATGCCTTCATAATTATGACTTTTTATCATGTTTTCAATTTCATTATCAAAATCAAGGGCAAATGACACGGGGTCATCTTTTATATGCTTAAAACTATGGACCACATTGCCAGAACCAATAATCATGTAACCCTCTTCTCTTAGTTGACCAAGCTTTTTTCCGATTTCAAACATGTCACTAGGAGATAAATTTTTATCTAAACTCATTTGTACAAGAGGTATATCAGCATTCGGATACATATGAGCAAGTATAGACCAGGCACCGTGATCGATGCCCCATGAATCATCAATTTCAGCACCTATCAACTCTATAACTCTTTTAGTTAGATAAGAATCTCCTGTTACAGGGTACTTTAAATCATACAGTTCTTTTGGAAAACCATACATATCATCAATCTTCTTAGGATGCATGGCCGACTGAATCTTAGTACCATTTGTAACCCAATGGGCCGATATCATCAAGATACCTTTTGGATGATACTTTTGTCCAAGCATCTTCCAAACTTTTGTAAAGTCATTCTCCTCTATAGCGTTCATAGGACTCCCATGACCTAAAAACATTGCAACCATTAGGACCTCATTTCTATAACAAGTATATGACTGTCTGTTTCAGCCTTAAAATCAAGCGTCTCATCTGTTTCAATGGCATCTCTTGTTTTAAACTCTTTTTGACCTACTTTAGACTGACCTTCAATCTGTACCACGTAGATTTTTCTGTTTTCTTTCACCTCAAAGTTTAGTTCATGATCTTTTTCTAAATAAGTGACATAAATGTTTGCATCTTGGTGGATCTTTATAGGCGCCTTATCACCAACCAGGTGAAGCCACTTGTTAATCCTAGCCTTCCAGTCGAACCTATAATCACCATAGGTCGGCTCATATGATTTTTCATCAGGGTAAATCCAAATCTGCAGCAGCCTTACTGGCTCATCACCATGATTGTATTCTGAATGATAGACCCCTTTCCCTGCAGACATATATTGAACCTGACCTCTATAGACTGTTTCTTCGTGTCCCATAGAATCACCATGACTCAAACCGCCATCAATGACATATGAGATGATTTCCATGTCCCTGTGAGGATGTTTTGGAAAGCCTTGATGTGGATCAATGATATCATCATTTAAGACCCTTAATGGACCATAGCGCATTCTTTCTGGATTATGATAATCTGCAAAAGAAAAATGATGATAGGTTTTTAACCAACCATGGTTAAAATAGCCTATGTCTCTATGATCAATGTATTTCATTACATCACTTCCCTTACGCTTTTAGTCACCCAATCATCTAAAGTAGACTGGTAGTCATTTCTAGAGAAGTCACCCATGTTGGTACCTTCAATTAGAAGGGCTAATTTTTCCTCTAGACCTAAAAACTTAAATATATGAGAAACATATCTGTTACCAAACTCCATTTCCATCATGTCTTTGTAAACACCACCAGAAGCCTGGATATGAACAAAGGTGCCTTCTAGTAAGCCAACAGGTCCATTTTCTGTATACTTAAAAGTTTTGCCAGCAACTGCAATCACATCAATAAGTGCTTTTAATTGAGGCGGTACACCAAAGTTCCACAAAGGTGATACAATGACATAATGATCAAACTTTACGAACTTATCTAAAATAAGATTTCTTAGGTTCATCTTTTCAAATTCTTCCTCAGTCAGTTCCATACCCTTCATAGACTTACCGAAGGCCGACATAACCTCTTCATCAATCATTGGGATCTTCATCTGGTATAGGGGCCATACTTCTACGTAATGGTCTTTTTCCTTAAGTGCATCTACATAGTGGTCTGCTGCCCATTTAGAATGTGAGTAGTCTGATGTTTTTGGATTTGCATCGATTAATAATATTTTCATGTGTTTGTCCTTTCTTAATTTAAAGTCTCTTGAATTCAAGATATTAATGTAGAGAATTAACCCTTCCCTACTTTTTTCATCAACTCTATGAGTTGTAACATTTCATCTTCTGTCATATGTGAAAAAGAGTCGTTCATGGCAATCATATGTTTTGAAATGATTTCATTCCAAAAGTCTACGCCTTGATCTGTTAACTCTATGTAGATCCTTCTTCTATCCTCTTGACATCTTACACGTTTGATATAGTCTTTCTTTTCTAACTTATCAATGACATAAGTCATAGTACCAGAGGTCATGTCTATCTTAGAACCAATCTCCTGAATGGTCATGGGACCATTGGCATCTAAAGCAAATAGAACAAAGAACTCAGTTTCATGAATGCCTAATGCTTTAAAGTGTGGCGCCATTTTATGTGTGATTGAAGACATCATCTTATTCAGTACAATCATAAACTTAATAGATGGATCTTGACGGTAATTCATAACAACCTCTTTTCTCTTGATTTCAAGATAATTATATCCAAGATATATCTTCTTGTCAAGTATCTTGAAATTAAGATATTATAAAAAAAGAATAGAACACATCCGTGTCCTACTCATCTATGATTTTTTCCATATGAACCATCTTTGATTCATAACCCAGTTTTTCGTTTAATAAAAGCATCTTTTTGTTCTTAGAATGAACCGTCGTCTTAATCTTTCTAATCTCATTTTCTCTACACCAATGCTCCAGCTGAAGCTTTAATTCTGTACCAACACTTTTTTGTCTGATGGATTCATCTACATATAGAGATAAAATCATGACGTCTTGGTCTTGTTTTTCGGCCCAAATAAAACCAAGTATAACCTGATCTTTCGCTATGCAAATATAAGCCTCTTTATCCTTCATACGCGCAATGGTTTCGGCAATTTCTTCTTCTGTTGGTATATAATCTGGTATCCAGATTCTCGGTGTTTCATTATGCCATTTGGCAATATTGTATAATACTTCATCATTTATGTGATCTGTATCTATTCTAATATAATCCATTTAGTCCTCTAATCTCTTAGTAAACTCTTCACCTAAAGCTTGTTCAATGTAAGGTTTGATATGCCAGAAGTTTGCAAACTCTTTATACTCTTTAACAGCATCTGTGTTTATATTACCAGTCTTGTAAGCTCTTAATAATATATTTTTAGGCGTATGCTCCATATCGATAAACTCAAGGACCTGGGTATTATAACCCATAATATCTAAAACATTCGCCCGAATAGAGTCTGTAATTAAAGAAGATAATCTTTCCTTGATAAGGCCATGCTTTTCCATGGTCTCCATAAGAGGATTATGAATCTTCTTAAAGAGTTCATGCTGACAACATGGTACAGCTAAAATAACATCTGCATCCCATGTAATGGCTTTCACAAGGGATTCATCTGTAGCCGTATCACATGCATGTAATGACACCACCATATCAACCTTTTTTAAACCAGTGAAGTTTTTAATATCTCCCTGCACAAAGTGAAGGTCTTTGTAGTTTAAACTTTTAGCAAGCTTTGAACAGTGCTCAATGACATCTGCCTTTAAGTCTAAGCCAATAATATCAATGTCAAGTTTCTTGATTTCTACTAAATAGTAATATAAAGCAAAAGTCAAATAAGCCTTACCACATCCAAAATCAACAATTTGAATTTTTCTAGATGTATCTAAATGAGGCACACAATCTGATACCATCTCTAGATAACGGTTGATCTGTCTAAACTTATCGTACTTCTTATTGATAACCTTACCCTTTTCCGTCATAACACCTAAGGCATGTAGGAAGTTGCATGGTTTGTTTTCTTCAATGATATAATTTTTTTTCCTATTGTGTGATAAATCGAAAGTATTTCTTGAAGGTGCCTTCTGTAAAATTTTTGCTACACCTTTTTTACTAACAAGTACTTGATAGTCAGCATCTATGGTATAAATCATAGCCTGTTTGAAATAAGTTTTAATTAAACCAAAAGCGATATCAATGGCTTGTACATTGTTTAAATTCTCATGTTTTACTTTTTTATCATACTCATATTCAAACTGTAAAACACGCTCATTTTTTATAACCACCGGCTTTATTTTCAGCTTGTTAAACTCCTTATCTACGCCCTTTCTCACATTAGAAAAAACAGCATAGATAATTTTTTCATTGTTTATGACTTCCTCTAATATATTAAATACTTTTTCCACTTTCCACCTCTTCAATAGATATCTTTACTTCATAGTACACTATTTTTCAATATTGTTCACATACTTAATAAAATGTTTATAAAAACCTCTCGGCTTGTAGTTTTGATCATACTTTATCGTCTTAAGAGAATATCCCTTTTTCAACATGCCCTTAGAGTATATGGCATGAACAGGGCAATTGTAAACACATCTTAAGCACATAATGCAGTTTTGACCGAAATTTATCTGATCATCTATGTTATTCATGGGACAATTATTCACACAGGTCTTACAGTTAATACAATAGTCTGCTACTTTAAAGTATTTATAATAGGACTCTGAACCAGGACCACTTTGCATGTCATGAATTTTGTTAAACAATGAAACCAATAAAGTATTGGAATCAAATCTTCTTATCATACCCTCTTTTATTTCTTTAGCAGCATGACTAATCTTCTTTTTTGCTGCATGATACAGCATAGCCTTTAACGGATCTGGATAGTCCACAAGAAAGTTTGCAGGCATGACCACAAGCCTATCATACAACACTTTGTAGCCTTTTTGCTCTAAAATTTCTATTAATTTAAAAGAGGCGTAATAATTCAAGCGAATATGATCCGCCCCATTTCTTATGATGTGAACTTTCTTTGATGATTCTGGTAAAGACCTTGCAAAGTCCAAGACTATCTTGGGTACACCAAATCCATGAACCGGATACAAAAAGATAAGTTCCTCTTCCAGATCAAAATCTTTCTCAATATTGTAGACACGACTATCTAAATGCCCATTTAGCATATCTGCTAGTGCCTTTGTGTTCCCTGTTCCTGAAAAATAATAAATACCATACATAATAATCACCTCTCATTATATTTACACCTTTTGAGAACATTCTAAACGTGTGATTTTTTAAGAAGTAACTACTAGTATTTAAGCTTAAGTAGAGATACAATTAAATTTAAAGGGGGAATAGTCATGATATTTAATGATAGAATAAAAAACATGCAAGATGACATGGTGACGTCTTTACAAGAAATTATTAGATTCAAATCCGTAGAAGGTAAAAAAGATGGCGACATGCCATTTGGTAAAGAGGTACACGATTGTCTGATTTACACACTCAATCTAGCTGATAAGCTAGGCTTTAAAACTAAAAACGTTGACAACTATGCAGGTTATGCAGAAATCGGCCAAGGTGATGATTTAATTGGTATATTGGTACATCTAGACGTTGTACCTGAAGGCGACGGTTGGGATTATGACCCATACGGTGGAGAAATTGCTGACGGCAAGATATTTGGTAGAGGTACCCTAGATGATAAAGGACCTGCTATAGCAACACTTTATGCTATGAAAGCACTTTTAGATGAAGGTGTGACACTTAATAAAAGAGTTAGAATCATCTTTGGTCTGAATGAGGAAACAGGCTGGGCTGGTATCAATTATTATCTAGAACATGAAGAAACACCATCGCTAGCTTTTACACCAGATGCAGAGTTTCCAGCATGTCATGGCGAAAAAGGTATTACAGTATTTGAACTGAAAAAAGACTTTAAAGAACTTTTAAATGATGGCGGCGTAGAAGTCCTTTCTATCACAGGTGGTAATGCAGCCAATATGGTACCTGATTATGCAGAAGCAAAAATCATTGAAACTTACGACATTGAGCCTATGATCAATGCCTATATGAAGGACAAGGGTGGCAACTTAAAATTAGACAGAAAAGACGGTGTAACAACCATTCAGTCTACTGGTATTTCAGCTCATGGTTCTACACCTGAGGTTGGTGAAAATGCCATTTCATACTTACTGGACTTTGTAAACAACTTAGATGTTAAACTGGGTGACTCATCTAGCTTTATTAGAGGTTATGAAAGAACCATCGGTCTTGATTACAACGGTCAAAGAGCAGGTTGTGGTTTTGAAGATGAAGATTCAGGTAAACTGACTTTCAACGTTGGTAAGATAGAAATGGACAAGGACAGTGTTAAACTGCTTGTTAATGTTAGATACCCTATTACAACACCACTTAAGGTTGTAGAAGACGGCATCAAGAGAACATTTAAGGACATTGGCATGTCTTATAATCTTCTAGACCATATGGCACCAATTTACTTCCCGAAGGATCATGAGCTTATTGTTAAACTGATGAAGGTTTATCAAGAGCATACTGGCGATATGAGCGAACCAATTACTATGGGTGGTGGTACCTATGCAAGAGCAATGAAAAACGCCGTTGCATTTGGTGGCGTATTCCCAGGAGAACCTGAACTGGCTCACCAAAAGAATGAATACATTACAATAGACAACTTAGTAAAACAATCGCAAATTTACGCTTCTGCTCTTTATGAGTTGGCCAAATAAATTTCAGACCAAAGCACAGACTTAATCTGTGCTTTTTACTTACCTATTAAGTTAACGACAATCTTAACAATCATCTCTTTTTCTTTGGGTTTGCCTTCTGCTATAAAAGTGTCAGAGCGACCAGTGCATCATTTGAAAGTTTCTTTTCTCCCGAAAATGAATAATACAGACCTTTTTTTCTTAACGAAATACATAAAAAAACCTCCATTATCATAGTATTGACAACCTGTTAGACTTATATGTCTATTTGCATCTCAGGTTAAAATATCTATAATAACTTCGGTTAACTTATTAATATCTATCATTATATTTATCTATATACGAATTATATTGCAAAACAGTGAACACTCGTGATTATTCGTAGTATTTTACATAGTATATTGCAAGTTGCGTACGGTCTCTTAAGTCTAGCTTATCTAGCAGCTGTGAGATGTAATTTCTAATGGTACCTTCCGATAAAAAGAGCTCCCCTGATATCTCTTTATTATTAAGACCTGAACCAATGCACTTGAGGATACTAAATTCCTTTGGTGTCAAACTTACACATTCATCTCTTTCTTTTGCTATTGGCTTTTTTAGAAGAGCTGATTTAACGGTTGTATCAAAGACCACTTGACCTGCCATAACGGACTGAATACTTTTATAGATTTCTTTGATGCCCCTAGACTTCAGAATGTACCCATCTGCACCGTGTGTAATGCATTCATAAATATACTCATGATCTGTAAAAGTCGTTAGAACAAGAACCTTTACATTCATGTCCTCAACCTTCTTGGTAAGTTCTACTCCATCCATTACAGGCATTCTTATATCTGTCAGGAGTAAATCTACTTGATTACCTTTTAAGAAGTCATATGCTTCTTTACCATTTTCAAAAGTTCCAAGTAATTCTATGTCATCATACATACCAAACATCATGGTCAAACTTTCTCTAATAAGCGCATCATCTTCAGCTATAATAATTCGCATCTTTACCCCCTTTTAATATACATGACAAGATTAAAGCCATTATCATAGTGATAAGATAAAATACCACCAACACCTTGTAACCTATGTCTCATACCAGAAAGACCGAGTCCTTCTGAAACTTCTACAATCTCTTTACCATCGTCAGCAACTGTTAATCTGATATACACATCATTGACTTCTAGACTGACTTTCACTTCACTGGCTTTAGAATATTTCATCACATTGGTCAGTGCTTCTTTTAAGTTCATAATCAAAACCACATATACATGGGTAGGTATAGAGTTAACATCACCTTTATAATCATACTTAATCTGACAGAATGAAAAGTTATCAACCACCTCTATAAAAGATGAAAAACCGACTTTATCATAAGTAGACATATCATGTACGGTTTCTCTCACCATATCTATACCATCTTTTAACTGGTCATAAGCCTTATTAAGAAATTGATCCTTAATTTCTCTATCCTCCATGACAATAGATGTTTCAAGGGCCATCAAGGTCCCCATGAGCTGGTGACCGACCTTATCATGGATGTCTCTTGCAATACGATTTCTCTCGTGAACTTCTGTAAGCATGACAATTTCTTCTTGTGAATCCATCAGCTCCTTCTTTGCATCTTCTAAATCATAACGGAGTTTTCTTTCACTATCTAACTTGTTAGTCAGTTGAACTTTTGTTTCTTCATAAACATTTTTATAATATCTGATACCAAACACAATAGGAATAAGTCCTACTAAAAAGAATGCTTTTAAGTATAAGGATAATAAAATAGCCATCATAACAACAAGGATTTGAAGCCGTTTTTGATAGTTCACCGAAACAAGAGATGAGACAATCAAGACAAGTGATGGATAAAAATAAACGCCTATAAATGAAACCATTATCATTAATACATTGATGTATTTAATATCCTTCAGTCTTATGGTCAGAACAACCAGGCAAAGCCCAGACACAAGAATAAATACTTGTTCAGGGCTTATCATCTTATCAGTATTATAATGTAAAATTATTTCTATAATAAAAAACCAAATACTTATTAAATAACTCATAATTAATTATATCACTTATTTGATAGACTCACACGTTTTGTTGAACCCATGATAAACAAAATCAAGGTCATAGCAGCAAGTGCACCTAAGTAAGGTAGAGTCGCGTCAATCCTTTCACTAATAGCCAGTTCTCTTATGATCTCTCCAGTCCAGTAGGTCGGTAGAAATCTTGACATATATTGCATGAAGCTTGGCATGATGCTCACCGGCCAGAAGCAGCCTCCTAACATAGACATAACCATGATAAAGAGTGTTGTAAAAGAGTGTGTGTGTTTGTAATTGTCTGCCACTAACAATCCTATAAAGGCGACCAATAAAATCAAAATTGAAAAGACGACAATTACCATAAACATAGGGACAATCTCTGGACCGAACTCAATATCTAACATAAACATATTAACAAGGAAAAATGATGCAATAAGAATCATAATCACCAGTAAAAAGGCAAACAACTGCTGGGCTATATAGTGACTCTGCTTAATTGGACTTACAAGGACTCTTTGGATTCTATTTTCATGTTTGTCTCTTTCTAATTGTCTGACGAGTGTACTTGCTAAATACATGATAGACATCATCAAAATACCAATGGTATCAGATAACCTTTCAATGCTTGAAAAGTCCTTTTGGGCTAGCTGAACGTCTTTAACACCACCCTGTTTTATATCATCAAAGTTTTCTATGCCCCTCATGATGTTGATACGGTTATTTATAGTGGCTATGGTCCCCTGGTTACCACCATAATCATCGACCATTTCCATCTCTATTTTTGTCTTGTCATCTTGACTAAAGCCTTTAGGAATGTATAAACTCATTTGAATGGTCTTATTGGATAAGGCTTCAAGTATTTCAGACTTATCCAAGTGAACAATTTGAATGGATTCAAGGTCAGAATAAAGCCACTTTGACTCACTTGTTTGATCTTCATCAACCAGTCCCATTGTAATTTGTCCTGTATAAGAAGACGTACCTACAAGCATGGTTAATAAGGCAACTGTTACTATGGCAATAAAAGTCGACTTGTGAATCAAAAATCTTTTAAATTGTAATAGAGTTATCTTCATTTTGCCACCTGCTTTACCTGATACATGAGTCCAAGGGTTGACAATACAACCAAAATCACCATATAAATCATACTTATTCTTATAGGCTCAGCCGCGCCTGTAAAGTTAAGGGCAAAAGCCATTTCATGAAACCTAAAGTTTGGAATAAACTTTTGAACCATCAAAAATATTTCCGAACTTGAATCTATCTTAAAATAACCACCTGATGCAGCCGTTAAGGCAGGCACCAGCATATTGACCATTGAGTTTGCCTTGTTTTCATCTTGTACAATACTGGCTATGATCATACCAATGTTGGATCCAATCAATGAAAAACCAGCAATCATGAGCGTTAAGATTAGATAGTTGTCTGTCCATCTAGCCCCATATACAAACTTGGAAAAAAATACGATCACATAACCTTGAACAAGCATCAAGATCATGACACTTAAAGATATGCCTAAAAATGTCTGCCATTGAGGAATTGGTGCTACTCTCAATCTTAAGCCTCTGTAGTCTCTTATCTCATAGGACATCAAACTTGTACCGTAGCCTAAAGAATACATGAGTACCATAGCCAGCATGGTAACCGAATAATATTCCATGGCTGTTGGCGCAATAGAATGAAAATCCCTAGAATTAACCAGAATGTTTTCACTGACCTCTTTAAACTCAATATCTGGATTGATGCTTAAGGCATCGTAAGCTATCAAGAATTCATTTAAAACCTGCGAAACGATGCCTGCACTTGTTTTTCTATAACTTGACTTTGTAATGGAAACTTCATCCTTCGTTCTTACAATTGCAGAATAGTGTCTAAGCTCATCAGAAGAAGGCTCTTCTGATACCTTAACAACTTCTATATCTGCGTTTTCAAAAGTCTCGATTAAGGCCTCTGACAGTTGACTTTCATCCGATAAAAGTAAGACCTTCACATCAAAGTCACTCACCCCCATATTGCCACCTAAGGCCATACCAAGTATAAGGATAAAGATGATTGGTGAAACAACGAGGGATATAAAAGAGCCAATGTCTTTGGTATATGTTTTTAAATATCTTATCATCACTTTAAACATAAACTACCCCCTTAAGGACTTACCAGTCAGTGTTAAAAATACATCTTCAAGGGTCGGTTTCATATCCTTGATTTCAGTTATTTCTATGCCAGAATTAAGTACTTCTCTTAACAGTACATTTTTAGTAATTAAGTCAGGATCATAGACAATTTTATAGGCATTTTCATTTGATTCGATGCCAAGAATACCTTTTAATGATGATAAATTATCAAGACAGCCTTCATGGGTATCGTCATAATCTATAGATAAGACATTGTCATGACTGACCATCTTTTTTAAACTCTCCAAATCACCAGAGGCTATAACACGACCTTCATCTATAACAATGGCCTCATCACAAAGAAACTCCACTTCGTGCATATAATGTGAGGTGTAGATAATGGTCATACCATTTTCATTCAAAGACTTTATTGTATCAAGGATATAGTTTCTACTTTGAGCATCAATGCCGACAGTTGGTTCATCCATAATCAGAAGTCTTGGTTCATGTAACAGTGCACAGCCAATATTTAAACGCCTCTTCATACCACCAGAAAATTCATCGGGTTTTCTTTTTCTCTGCTTTTCTAAGCCGACAATCTCTAGCACCTGATCGACACGCTCTGATAGTTTCCTACCTTTTAATCCATAAAGACTGCCAAAAAATCTGAGATTTTCTTCACATGACATGTCATAATAAATAGCGAGATGCTGAGGTACAAAGCCAACTTCTCTTTTTATTTCAATTTCATATTTTTTAAAGGGTTTTGAGAATATTGAAATCTCACCATGATCGAAGTCCACCAAACCCAAAATGGCATGGATGGTGGTCGTTTTTCCAGCACCATTCGGTCCCAATAAACCGATTACTTTGCCTTCTGGTATATGCATGGACAAGTTATCTACTGCCAACTTATCTTTGTATCTCTTTACTAAATTCTCTATTTTAACCATACGTCTCTCCATTTGTTTTGTGAAATATCTTATAGCCTTATTATGTCTTATAATAAGCTTTAAAATCAGTACTATATGTCACAATACTTAGTGACAAATGTCATTTTATGATATCAATCAAGTCATCTACCATAGATTTGTCCTTATTCTTTAATGTAACAATGGCCGACCTGGTTTCAAGTGACTTTGAATTGATAATGGCATACTTAAGCTTTGAAGATCTTATAAAGGACTTGCCACTAAAGGGCAATATGGCGACACCTAACCCCGCTTCTGTCCAGGCTAAAATAGATCTTGAATCTTCACCTAAACAGATGATATTAGGGCGGACGCCTGATGTGAAAGCTTCATTTTCTATAAGCTCAAGAAATCTCTTATCCAGTACAAGAGGCAAATTTTTTAAATCTTTGACACCTATCTTTTCATCTAGCTGATAAACCTTTGGGTCATAAACAACAATCATAGGTTCTGGCTCAAGATACTCAACATTATAAATCTCAGCGTTAAAAGGAGTTCTAACAAAACCCACATCAATCAAGCCATGGTTGAGTAAATCCAGTATCTTATGGGTGTTTCCTTCCTTCATGATGAACTTCATGCTAGGATAAAGCTTATGAAAACTAAGGAGTTTGTCTGGCGATAAAAGAGCTGCAGATGAAGCAACAAAACCAATCTGAATTTCGTTGGACTCAAATTGAATCTGTCTGACCTCATTTTCTGTGGTTTCCATAAGTTCAAGAATCTGATGCGCCCTGACCTTAAGTTTTTCACCGGCTTCAGTCATAACAAGCTTTCTTGTGGTTCTAGTAAAAAGCTTTGTACCCAGTTCTTCTTCTAGGAGTTTTAACTGATAAGTCAATGGCGGTTGGGACATGTGCAAGTTTTCAGCAGCCTTTGTTATGTTGAGGGTTTCTGATATTTCCAAGAAATAACGCAATTTTTTTACATCCATATTCATATCCTTTTTATATTAATCATCATTATTATATGTATTTATCATATTAATCATATCATAGTAGAATGATGATAGAAAGGAAGTCATTATGAAAACAGTTGGTATACTTGGTGGTATGGGCTCTATGGCCACCGTTGATTTATTCGGAAAAATTGTAAGAAATACAAAGGTAGCTAGAGATCAGGACCACTTACACGTGATCATAGATAATTATCCTCAGATACCTGATCGTACAGACTATATACTAAAGAGAGGCCTTGATCCTACTGATAAAATGATAGAAGCGGCTAAAAGACTTGAAGAGGCCGGTGCAGACATATTAGCCATGCCCTGTAATACAGCTCACTACTTTTATGACAGGATTCAAGCATCCATCAATATTCCTATCATACATATGATGAAAGAAACCAAGAAACGACTTAAAAGCGAGGTCGTACTTTTAGCAACAGAGGGGACCTATGCAGTAGGGTTATATAAAGATGTTTTAATACCAAATGATACCATGAAAAAAGACATCATGACTTTAATTTATACATATAAAAAAGACCAAACGATTGACGTCGGTCTTAAAGAAAAAGTCTTAAATCAATTAGACTATACAGAAGGTATCATACTCGGTTGTACAGAACTACCCTTGATTTTTAAACAGGAGGATACACCTATTCCTCTCATTGATCCTACACAAGTTCTAGCAGAAGAAATCATTGTACAGGCAGGTGCTAAACTCATTTAAAACAATTCGTCAAAATCTATGTCAAATCCCATAGTAGAATGAATTTTACCTTCTGTATATATTTCAACATTCAAAGCTTCATATGCCACGAAGTTGTAAACCATTACCTTTTTATTCACGGGATCTACAACCCAATATTCCTCAACACCTGAAAGCATGTAGGAGTTGAGCTTAAACACCATATCTCTAGATCGTGTAGAAGGAGATAATACTTCTACAACAAGTGTTGGTATCCCCATATAACGGTCTTTTTCGTTAACTTTTTCGTCCGTATCACATGCAATAAACACATCCGGTTGCAAGACATCCGGACTTTTTATGTCTTTCTTCCAAAAATGAACATCAAATGGCGAAATAAATGGTTTGCACTTCTTATCTCTAAATAAAAGTTTGAACTGAAAATAAATATTCCCAACAACTTCTTGATGCGTCATAGAAGGTGATGCCATTTGATAGATTTCACCGTTTAAGTACTCAAGCCTATGTTCTGATTTCTCAGCTATCTCCATAAACTCCTCATAACTTACAGTAAGATTACCATAATAAGCAGATTCCTCTTTGACCATAAAATACTCTTCTGCATCTGTATATATAGGTGCAAGTCTGGCTATCTTTTTATTATTCTTAGTAATATAAACTTCTTCCTTTTCTTTTACAGCATCTAAATAAGAACCTAAATTTTTTTTAAATTCTGTAGCAGTGATTGTTTTCATATGCCACCTCCTTAAATACATCGTAACGCTTCGTGCGATATATGTCAATATATCGTTCGATATAGATTTTAAAATAGTTCGTTCGTTAGTGAAATACGTACAAAATCCAAGTCTTTCGACTTGGATTTATACTATAGCTTTTCACTTATTTCTTTAATATAGTCTTTAAAAGATGCTTTAACACCCTCGTGGCGTAAGGCATATTCTACAGTTGCTTTTAAGTAACCCAGTTTATCACCTGTATCGTATCTGATACCTTCGAAATCATATGCAAACATCGATTCCTTCTTGGCAAGTTCGATCAAGCCATCAGTTAGCTGGATTTCACCACCCTTACCCGGTTGAGTTGTTTCTAAGATATCGAATATTGCAGGTGTTAAAACGTATCTGCCTAAGGCAGCTACCGTCGTAGGTGCTTCTTCAATACTCGGTTTTTCAATCATACCTTCAACGGTATAGGTTCTGTCATCTATTTGTTTGCCATCAACGATACCATACTTAGAGACATCTTCCTTTTTAACAGACTGAACACCTAATACTGAAGCCTGCCTTTTATCAAAGACCTCAATCAGTTGCTTTAAACATGGCTTCTCATGATAAACGATGTCATCTCCTAATAAAATGGCAAATGGCTCATCACCTACAAAGGCTCTAGCCTGTAATACAGCATGGCCTAAACCTTTCATCTCCTTTTGTCTTTTAAAGAAGACTTCTGCTAAATCCTCAGCTTCTTTTGAAAGTGCCAGTAAGTCATCTTTCCCCTTAGACTTAAGCATATCATTGAGCTCTGGAGTTGCATCAAAATGGTTCTCAATAGACGATTTATTTCTCGTCGTAATTATAAGTATTTCCTCTATACCAGCAGCAACTGCTTCTTCCACAATATACTGGATTGCAGGTTTGTCGACAATGTTCAACATCTCTTTAGGTGTTGCCTTTGTTGTCGGCAAAAACCTAGTACCATAGCCGGCTGCAGGTATAATAGCCTTTCTTACTCTCATCATTTCCCCCTAATGCATGTCAATTGAATTTTCATCTTGCATAATCTTTTCTCTGTATAAGAGATTTGTCTTATTAAGCTTATAATACAATCTTTCCAAAATGATGTAAAGCATTTTGACACCAAGGGTAGCATCCGCTTGAATTAGGCCTTCTAAATCTGCCTTTTTCATAACCAGCATTTCTGTAAACTCATCGGCTATACCGACAACATTGTACTTTTCTTTAATGATAGAAGTTTCACCAATCACACCATTTGAGCAAATGGTTGCAAGGTTGATTTCTTCATTAGAATCATTGTATTTAGAAATTCTAACACAACCTTTGATGATCATCATAAACTCAAGGTTGGTATCTCCAATTTGAATAACAACTTCATCTTTCTTGTAGCCTCTTACACTTGTGATTTGAGAAAGTAGTTCTACTTCCCTATCTGATAGGTCTTTAAAATCAGAGAACTTCTTGATACGATCAATGATCTCTTCTTTTGTTAATGAAGAAATTTCAATGTCTTCTAGACTTCTGAGTGAATGAGACAAGTTATTAACTTCCATCTCTCTTCTAATAATCGTACGATGTTTGCTAGTCGCTTCAATAATTTTAACCCAAGTTCTCTGTACACGTCTATAAGCTGTAAATGGATCATCTGTCGGCACAGCATCAAATTTTGAAAGGTAGATGTTCTTTATAGATTCTCTACAGCCTTCAATGTCACCGTCAGCCAAGTATTCCAGCGCAAGTAAGATGTTGGTTTTAAAGATTTTATCTTCTAAATCATCTGTTAAAAAGTCGCCAGGATATGGATCAAAGTTTTTGGCCTTCACCATAGTCATATTGTTGACTTCGTATTGCGAACGAATCTTAGCCTGTTCATATAAAAATCTATAAATATCTTCTCTGAGTCTCTTCCAGATTGGATGGTTCTTCTTTGGTGGTAGATGTTTGATATTCAGCTTATTGTCTAAGAAAAAGTCAAAGCCAAACATCTTAGAATTAATCAGATAGTCAATATCCTCACCACGGGTCACATCTGGGTCAAAGGCCACAGTCTTAAATAAGTTCTTATGAATGACCATCAATCCACCAAATGCAAATGGTGTCATTTTAATTCTTGGATCACAAGAAATGATCTTATCAAATGCCTTTGTTTTAGATCCAAATCTATCCCAATAAGTCATCCATGGTACCATGGTGACATCATCGTAAAACTCATCGTATTTATTTAAATAGTAACCTGCAACACCATAAACACTCTTACCATAAATTCTCTTACCGATATACTCTTTTGCCATATCCACAAACTTAGGATTTTCAAAGATTTCATCATCATCAATTAAGATGGTAACTTCAGCAGACAAAACATGTGAGACATAGAGACAGATGTTTCTTACATTAGAATAACCATGAATATCAAGCAGGTTGGCATCATTTTCAGAGAGCCCTTGCTCAATAAGAATCTTTTGTATATTTCTTAAGTTCTCAGCTGTAAAAATGTATGTTTCAATGTTTAAACCTACCTTCTTTACAATTTCTCTAACACGTCTTTCAGATTCTGCTTCTACTTCTTTACAGGTAGGACATATTGGAATCACCAGCTTAAATTTCTTATTGTCCAAGTCCTTCATACTTTCAAGGGTTCGCCCTAAAGTATCATCACCGTTTATAGGGGTTGGATGATCATATACTGCATCACCCTCATGCCATTCATTATTTTCTCTAGACCAATAAGTTGGTATAACAAGGGTTGTTCTCATGATGACTCCTTTCTTTAGATTATTGATTCATATATAGATGCAACAACACCAATTGATCGTTTCCATGAGAAGTTCTTCAAGGCATAATCAGCTGCTGCTTTTGCACGTTTTTCTTTTTCTTTATGTTTGATTTCAGCAACAATTGCGTCTGCAAGAGCAATGTCATCATCCACTGGGACAAGTGTACCAACATCTTCAATTAGAAAATCTGGCAAGCCGCCTTGATTGGTACCAACAACTGGCGTACCACATGCTAAAGCTTCTATAGCTACCAGTCCAAAAGGTTCAGTTCTAGATGGGACTGTTGATACATCTGCAATATTGTATAAGTCTACTAACTGGTGTTGGTTAACATGACCCAAAAATTGTACGTGGTCAAGTTTCAGGGTCATCTTAAGTTTGTTAAGTTCCTCATAAAGTTCACCATTACCCGCAATTAAGGTCACCACTTCACCATCAATGGCTTCGTTATAAATTCTAGCCGCCTTTAAGAGAACATCTACACCCTTGAAGTGGGTCAATTTACCTGCAAAGGAAACCACATAATCCGGTTCTAGTGATAAGTTAAAGTCATTTAATACATCAAAGCAATTCAAATCTTTTACTTTAAACAAGTTCTCATCATAGCCGTTTAATACAAGTTCTTTCTTGTCTTCTGGTACACCATATAAAGTTGTAACTTCCTCATCTACTTGTTCTGAAATGGTAATGACCTTAGCTGCCTTTTTTGCACCCTCTAAGGCATACTTATGATATCTATCATCTTTTACAAAACCTTTTAGGTCTGTCCCATGTGCTGTAACGATATAAGGTACCCCCGTTTGAGCAGCCGCATATGGCGTCACCCATAGATGCTGGGCATGAATAAGGTCTGGCTTAAAGTTTTCTACTTCTTCTTTGGTCACATCTACAAATTTCTGAACGTAAGCCTTAAGTTGATTATCATCTAACTCATAGTATGTATTCACACTTCTTGGATGTGATGTAAAACACGGAAAGTTAAAATCAAATTCAGGATTTTCAGTCTGAGGTCCCTTAAATAAAATCACTCTTGTTTCAAACTCATCAAATGATACCTCTTCAATTTCTGGGAAAACAACTTTCACAGTATGACCCATCTCGCTTAATTCTCTTGCTAAGTTTTTCGTGTAAATCCCACTACCCGATCCCTCTAGTGGGAAATGATTCAAAATCAAAATTCTCATTTCATCCTCCTTATAAAATCAAACCAACTTGCCTTAAATGCTTCAAACTCTTCATTCATCGTTTCTAAATGCTTATAAGCCTTTTCATGAGCCTTAGGTAATAAAAGAAATCTATCGTCATCTAAATAATTACTTATGGCTTTAGAACCTGCCTCTAAATACTGGTGCTCTATTTTATAAACTGATTCTAATTTAAGCTCATGCATTTCATTTAAAAATGGGTTCCTGCCGATCCACCCCATACATGCATAATAGAACCTGTCTTTTATATTTTTATCTCCGACAATATCCGGTACAATCGGGAAATGACTGTATGTATTGTGAAAGATTTTCATATCAATGTCATAAAAAATAAATTTCTCATGATTCTTCACCTGGATGGCCAGTAAGGTATCCTCGCCTCTTGTCAGATACTTATTGTCCTCCACCATATAAGTCGATGAAAAGAAAGGCAGCATGGTCTCAAATAGCTTGAGCTTAATGGCCACATTCCCCCCAAGAACCTTATGGGTCTTAAAACCACTTCTTTTTTTGCCATGATCGGTTGCAAGACAGTGATGGCTGTAAGAATTGGTTATGTAGTCATAAGCCTGCTCTTTTTTTAGGCCAAAGAAAAGGTCCTGCATGCCCTCAAACTGCATAGGCGGTATGATGTAATAACCCGTATAGTCACTGGTCGTCACCATGACATTATCTTTTTCTAAGTGCTTTAAATGTTCACCTAAAAAATCAACTTCTTGAATATAAACGTCTTCTATATCAGTTTTTCTTGTCTGGTAAATATCCGTGTCCAGCAAGTTTTCTTTTTTAATCACAACCTCTGGATACACATCTGTATCAATAAAAACAAGGACATCCAGCTTGTTGAGCATGGCTTCTAAGACAACATGGTTTCTGCTGACACCATAAGCCGCCCTACCATCTGATGGTTTGCTATAGTCTCCAATTAAATGACAGATGTCATCATCAGACATGCCAAGCTTTACAAGCTTCTCGTGTAAGACCTGAGACTGTCTTATTTTTACCAAATATACTTTGACTCTTTCTTTTAGTTTTTTTACCACTTTCATATCGAGTTGATCAGCATAACCAACAACAACACTGTCTACTTCATGTCCGAATTTCTCTGCATTGTCTAAAAATTGATCTAGTGGTTCCATACTTAATAAATCTTTTGTTATCATTCCAAATGCCAATTTCAAATTATCACCAACTTTCTGACAATCTTTATACCCAAAAGAAACAAAAATTAACAGAACATTCTGATAACGCGTTTTAAAACCTATCTCAAATGTTTAACTTACTTCAAAATGGGTATATAATAAAGTAGATTGTGAGGTGATATCATTGAAGATCCAAGCATATGACGTTTATTCTAAAATTGCCAGTGGTAATCGAATAAACTCTGCATCGGACGATCCGGCAGGGCTTGCGATTTCCGAAAAACTCGAAAGCCAAATTAAGGGTGACCAACAGGCGATCCAAAACATAGAATCCAGCCAAGACTTATTAAATACAGCTGATGGTTCTTTACAAAATGTCCTGACAGACTTGGGACGAGTTAGAGAACTGACTGTTCAAGCGGGCAACGGTATCTTTACGGATGAAGATCGTGCGGTTATTCAAAATGAGATCAACAGTCTATTCGAAAATATTCAGAGCAATGTACAAAACACAAATTTCAATACAAAAAAACTTGTCGACGGATCTTTTACCAATCAGCAGCTAGGTGTGGGTGCGAATGGTCAGGGAACCCAGATGACAATCAGAGATGCCAGTCTAGAAGCACTTGGTCTAGATAACTTCTCTGTAGAAGATGGTGTAGATAAAATCGATGAGGCCATCTCAAGAGTTACTGAGTCATTATCAGAAATTGGCGCATCAACCAATGGCTTAGAATCTAATCTCAACAATACGCGTGTCAGCGAGATCAATCAAGCGGCATCACAATCTGGTATTAGAGATTTAGATATTGCTAAACAAGTGATAGAACTTAATAAGCAAAACTCTTTAAACCAGTACAAAATTCTGCTGCAGAACAAGCAGGCAGAACAAGCAGAATCTAGACTGGGTCTACTCATTTAATGATTTGGTTGCAACCAAAAAAGTCGAAGGTCACCCTTCGACTTTTACTTGTTTTGAATATAATCATAAATCATCTGAGCAACCTGATCAGGTGATAAATCACTGTTGTTTATCTTCAAATACCTTTCATAGGTCATTTCACCTGGATTAGAGTTGAGTCTATACTTATCCATAGACTCCAATAGATTATTATCTGACCATTCAATGTTTCTCTTTGTGGCCTTTTGTTTTAATCTTAAATCACTCTTATTTCTTTCAAGTCTTGTTTCTACATCTGCTTCTAGCTCTACAAGAAAAACTGTAAAGCCATTTGATTCAAACTTAGCAATGAAGTCCTCTACATATTTATGCTCAGAAGGCCAATCAAAGGCCATCATATAAGTAAATGTAAAACCATCTAAGTCTCTTGTAAATACATCTTCAAATATAACTTGTCTTAGCTTTCCCACTAATTTGAAAGCCTCTTTATCTAATTGGCCATATAAGTCATTGACCAGTTCTATGGACATATGATTGTGAAACAATCGATAATTGTATTTTTCTCTTAAAGCCATACCAACAGCCATCTTACCAACAGCCTGTGGTCCCAATATCATAATACATGGTTTCATAGCGCCCTCCTTATATATTCTAAAAAGAATAACACAAAAAAGTTTTAAATACAATTATAGTATTTGATCCCACGAATACTGAATGTCTTGTTTAAAAGTTCGTCTAGTCGTGATAAGAGGCCGCCAGTCATAAGGTATGACTTGTCTGTATGAATGGTAAGTATATCTTTCATCTAACAACATGATGATGCCCTTATCTTCTTCCGTTCTTATGACCCTACCAGCTGCCTGCATGACTTTGTTAAGGCCAGGATAAACATAGGCATAGTTAAAAGCATCCTCATCATGCTCTTGATGATAGGATTTTATGATTTCTCTTTCTAGACAAACCATTGGAAGGCCTACGCCTACAATGGCGGTACCAATAAGCCTGTTACCTCGAAGGTCTACGCCTTCAGAAAAAGAACCGCCAAGAACACAAAATGCCACCATCGATTTTTCCACATCTTCTTTAAACTGGCCTAAAAACTCTTCTTTTTCATTTTCAGAAAGGTCTCTTTGTTGATCGACAATATCCACATCTACTTCTAGGTCTTCAAAGCATTCTAGGACTTCCTTCTTATAAACATAAGATGAAAAGAAGACAATGTAGTTGCCAGTCTTAGATAAGGCCATATCTCTAATGTAAAGGGCAATGTCTTCATAGGAATACTGACGCTGTTTGTAAGTCGTTTTTATATCTGACCCAATCATGTACATCCTGTTTTTCTCATCAAATGGCGAACTTAAAATCAAGGTATAGTCTTTTTCCTCATAAGAGTAAAGTCTATGAAAGTATTGAATGGGTGACAAAGTAGCAGAAAAGAAAACTGCACCTGCCCCATGTTTTAAAGTCTGCGACAAAAGAAAAGCTGGATCTACACAAAACAGATTGAGTTCAATGTCATTTCTCTTTATTTCTACATAGGTCTTATAAGCATCGTCATAAAGTTCTGATATGTTAATCATATTGAGGACTTCAAAGTAATAGTCCAGTATCAAATCATAACATTCAAGGTCCTTGTAATCACTTAATATCACATCTGCTAACTGCGAGAACCGCCTCATAATTTGAATGAGTTCTATGGGCTGGTCATGAAAGATAAACTTATCTTTTTCTATACAGTCATTTTTATAGTCTAATAGCGCTTTATTTAGTTTTGTAACCACCTTCATAAAGGGCTCAATCTTATCTTTTTTGGCATGAGGCTTAAGGCCTCTTTTAATATCCAACAAGGGTTTTTTTGCAATTTTTGATGAAAACATACCTCTTGCACGATCTACCAAATTATGGGCTTCATCGATCAAAAAAGCATAGTCTTTTTGGACATCAGCGAAAAATCGCTTTAAATTCACTCTAGGATCAAAAACATAGTTATAGTCACAAATGATACAGTCAGCAATTAAAGCGATGTCAAGGGAAAATTCGAAGGGACAGACGTGGTGTTTGATTGCATACTCTTCAATCACCTCTCGTGTGTAGGCATCCGTTTTATCCAAAATATCCTTAATGGCATCATTAATTCTGTTATAATAACCCTTTGCATAAGAACATTCTTCTGGTATACAGGCAGCATCTTTTTCAAAGCAAATCTTATCTTTTGCAGTAATGGTTAAATTCTTCATTCGAAGACCTTCTTGTCTCATTAGATCAAAAGCTTCTTCAGCAACAGACCGTGTAATGGTCTTGGCTGTTAAGTAAAAAATCTTACTTGTATGACCTTCTCCAATAGCCTTTACAGTTGGAAACAAGGTAGAAATGGTTTTACCGATGCCGGTCGGCGCCTGTATAAAAGACTTCTTCTTTTCTTGAATGGTCTTATAAACACATACGGCCATGTCTCTTTGGCCTTTTCTATAAGACTCAAAAGGAAAACTAAGAGCTTTAATAGATGCATCACGAATCTGTTGCCAGTCATCTATGCGGTAGGCAAAATCCAAATACAGTTCTAATGTTTCAGAAAAGATGGCTTCTAAATCTTCAAAGGTATAAGGTCTTTCAAATCGCCTTACCTGGAAATCATCAACAGTCACATAAGTCAGTTGAACTTTCATTTCCTTCTTATCGTGTTTAAGTGCATAGATATAGGCATAAAACTCTCCCTGTAACCAGTGCATGGGGTAGTCATCCTCACTAAGACTGTCTAGCTCTCTTAAGGTAGACTTGATTTCATCAATTGTAATCATGTCACCATGAATAACACCGTCTACACGGCCTTTGATGCGAATCAAAATATTGTCTCTGGAGACCTCATGCTTTAAGGTCACTTCAGACACATAGTCATCACCCATTTTCTTTTGGATGGCCTGATGAGCTTTGGTCCCCTTAAGTGCTCTTGATTTGCCAACAAAACGGGCATCTAAATCACCACCTCTATAAACAAAGTGGATCAGGTCCCTTACGGATATATCAATTTCTGTAATCTTAATATCTGACATAGCAACTCCTAGAACGTTCGTTCGTACTCATTATAACCAAAAAATGACTAAGATAAAAGAAAAAAATCTCCTTAGACTCAGTCTAAGAAGATTCTATAAACATTTTAGTATACACTTAAGTATTTTTGTTCTCTTTTTAATACAACACGTGAGTAAGCAGTCTCATAAGTTTGATGTTTTTCAAACCATTTTTGCATACCATAGTTACCACGGTTATAAGCTGTCAGCATCTTAGTATCATCACCAAACTCTTTTTGAAGAATTGATAAGTACTTTACTGCCAGTGGAATGTTGTAGTCTGCATCAAAGATTCTTGAAGGATCATACTCAAGACCTAACTCTTCACCATAAGCTGTTGCCAACCATTTTTCAGTGCCAGGAATAATTTGCATGTAACCTCTGTCATCTGATGTACCTACTAGGTATGGGTTAAAAGATGACTCAAGATCAATCACACCTAAAATCAATGAAGCACGAACACCATATTTGTCAGCGTATTCGATAACAAGACCTGCTGTGTACTCATCAAGAGGTGTTAATTTCATAATCTCATCAACACGTGCATTTTGAGTCAAGGCTCTTTCCTGTTCCTTTAACTCAAAATATTGATTCAGTTTTTCTACTTCATTAAATTTAGAAGCATCAATTTTTTGTTGGAGTAATACTTGTTCATGTCTTTCAGCTGCAATTCGATCAGCTTCTTTTAATTTTGTCTCAAGTTTGATTTTGTTGATTTCAATTTCGAAGTTTGCATTTTCAACTTCATTCACCAAAATCATATCTTCACCCTGAGATACGAAAGCTAAAAGGCTAACCATCAACATGAAAATCACGAGCATTACCACTCTATATTTTTTCATTTTAATTTCTCTCCTAATTCTTTTTTATATCTAAATTCCAATTATTGGCTAAAAAAAACGTGCTAAAAACTTAACACGAGTGCTATTATAGCATAGTGATTTATGATTGCAAGCTTTTTTTGCAAAAAGTAATATTCGCAATAATCATGAATTTTCTGAAAATAAGACAAAAAAAGAGACGTATTTTTACGTCTCATGAATGTCTACTGTAAAGAAGAATCTTACACCATCTTTTGTATTTTCAGCACCGAAATCTGTGCCATGTAATTCTACTATATTCCTTACAATTGCTAGTCCTAAGCCAGTTCCACCATCGGATTTATTTCTAGAAGCTTCAACCCGATAAAACCGATTCCAAACCTTCTCGATCTTTTCTTCAGGAATGGCTTCTCCGACGTTTTCAATTTGCAGGAGCAAACGATTATTTGTTTCACTAATGTCAATTTTTATTTTTTCATTACGCATAGAATGTCTTATTGCATTTGAAAGATAGTTGACTAAAATTTGCTCTATTCTAAACTCATCTGCAAAACATGATGCATGTTCAGTATGTCGTTTGATTACAACTTCTAATCCCTTTTCTTTTAGACTGTATTCAAATCTGCCACAGACAAATTCAACCAATTTGACCAAGTCAAAATGCTTCTTTTCTATCTGGAAATTGGTCGATTCCAACTTACTTAGCTCAAGCATATCGACAACCAAAGCATCCATTTTTTCAGTTTCTTCTATAATAACATCCAAGTAGTAGGTTGAGTCTTCAAATACATCATCTCTAACACCTTCTGCGAATCCACGAATGATACCAAGAGGCGTTTTGAGTTCATGGGAAACACCGCTCACAAACTCTTTTCTTAGATTCTCAAGCTTACGTTCCTTTTCAATCTCTTTTTTTAGTTGGACATTGGCATCTTGCAATTTTTCCATACTGTTCGAAAGGTTGGTGGATAAGGTGTTCAGCGATTCTGATAGCGAACCTAATTCATCGTCTCTGGTCACTTCAATTTTTTCATCAAAATTAAGTAGAGCCATTTTGGAAGCTTTATCGTTAATCTCAATAATTGGTCTCATAAGCGTCATAGAATAGAAGTAAGATAAGAAAACAATCAGCACCAATGATAAAAGAATAATATAGACATGATAGTCTGAAAGAATACTCTTGGCTTCTATAATATGTCTTTCAGAGCCCAGTGCAAAAACAACTTCTCTATCTCCCGCATCACCTAGCGGATGGTAAAAAATCAACCTGTTGAGTACTTCGTTTGGATAAACTTCCTCATAAACCCCTGAATCACTCAGCCAAGGATATTTCATACCATATTTAACGATAAAATCTAAAACAACTTCACGGATGGGCTGTTTGTAAAAGGCTGACTTTATATCTGAATATGTCGGTACATTCAAGCCAATGATATAGCCTTCAACAAAATCCATATTAGCTTCTTCATCCACAACACGAATAACTTCAGAATTACCATTTGATATGATTAAAGGTTTGAAGATGATGTCACTTGAAGGCCAATGATAGCCTTCAGCATAAATATAGTCTCCCACCCTTAGAGATAGGATACTTTCACTGTCACTGTTAAGGGCATGGTTTAATTGTAATTTATGTACCGAACCATCAAATGACTCAATAACAATCTCATACACATTTTCATTTTTAATGTTACCGTACTTATCTAAAACCGTTAACTCAATACCATTGGTGGTATTAAAAAGATTTAGATTGTCCTGTAACTCCTGACTTTCCCAGTGTGATGTCCTATAGTCTTTACTAAACTCATCTACTTGTTTGGTAATAATGTCTATTCTCTGATCCAAATAGAAATTACCAAAGTAAGCCCCCTGAAAGAAAAAGGCTATGATTAAAAACATCATGAATAAAATAAAGGTTGTGAAAGTCATTCTGCCTACGAGGCCTAATCTCATTTTTTCACCTCAAACATATAGCCTACTCGAATAATCGTTTTGATTAAATTAGCATGTTCACCAAGTTTAGACCTAAGCTTTTTAATGTGGGTATCTACAACACGGTAATCCCCCATGTAGTCATAACCCCAAACTCTATCGAGAATCTTTTCACGGGTACATACCCTGTTCTTGTTTTCTACTAAATAATATAAAAGTTCATACTCCTTTGGTGAAGTGGCTATGACCTTGTCATTTACTTTAACTTCATAAGACAGGGTATTGATCTTGATACCATCAATGTGAATCACACCCTCACCTGTTTCTAGATCTCCCTTCACACGTTTTAAGAGATTTCTAGATCTCGCAACAAGGACTTTTGGTGAAAATGGCTTGGTCACATATTCATCTGCACCAAGTTCAAAACCTAAAAGCTTATCTTCTTCTTCAGATTTAGCGGTTAACATAATAATTGGTACAGATGAAATATTTCTGATGTATTTGCATACTTCCCAACCATACATGCCAGGAATCATCACATCAAGTATTACAAGGTCAACTTTTTCACGCTCAAAAATATCAATGGCATCGTTGCCATTTCCAGCTTCTAAGACCTCGTAACCTTCTTTTTTAAAGTATGCGACGATCAGTTCCCGCATACGGTATTCATCTTCTACGACCAATACTCTATCAGCCATAAGTCCCCCTTACTTCTTAGCTTCTTCTTTTAAATAAACAACTTCATAAACAGACATGACTTTATAAGCATCATGACACGATGCCCACTCTACAAGTGTATCTATATCATCCTGATTCAAGTCTAGATTTTCTTCTATTAATACTTCTTGAACTTTATCCTTCTTCCACTCGGTCAAAGATTCTAAAATGATTTCATCTATAAGGTCCATTTGATCATCAATGTTCTTGTTCAAATTCACTTCATCTAAAAGCTTTGGTGAAATCAAATCATGTAGTGCCATTAAATCAACTACACCGGTTTTCTTGTTAACCAGTTTAACCAAATCCTTTAAGGCATCTGTCTCAACATATTCAATAGTTTCTTCAACCTCTACAACAGGTTTGTTTCTAATTATTTTTACTGGTGGTTTTTTATCGTTCTGACATGCTACCAGTAAGAAGCATACGATTATAATGATAATTTTTTTCATAAGTCCCTCAATAACATTGTACACTAAATAAGACAATAAAAAAATGAGTTGTTTGACCAACTCACCCTCTTCTTCTACGCTTTCTCTGCTCATCAAATATATAAGCCACAATCACACGTTCCTCATTGGAATTTAGTTCAGAAAACTGTAAACGTGTATCGTATCTCAAGCTATTTGTATTCATTTCTATACTCTCAAGAACATTGGAATGTAAACTGAGTTCCTGACCGTTTAAATCAACTCTTAAACGCACATGCTCTTTTTGGAATAACTGCTCAGGTGTTACCATTCGAATACCACCTGCACTGATATCTCTACTAACAGCATGTATTTTGGATAAATTAGGTCTTTCCGGTGTGATGACCTCTGCTTCTAATAGGGTTGGTAAACGGTAATGCTTTCTTCTTTGTGTTTTCCTAATATCCGAAATTCTTTCTAACAGCAATAAGACAACATCGCCGTTCTTGAGACGTCTGTCAACTACAACATCACATGAGATGATGCCCGTACCTTCCACTATTGTAAAAAGCTCCACATGTTCTTTTGAAAGAAATGGATATAGATGTCCTTTATAAAATGGTGCAGCAACAATAAACTCACCTGCATCCGTAATATGTTCCATATGAGTTGCCAGATTTAATATACCTTTACTCGTATCGATATGAAGTTCAATGCGTTGCTTCGGTTTAAACCAATTATTATTCATAAAACCACCTTCTTTGTATACTTTAATTATATCCAAAAAAAGTGGTTTTTAAAAGCACATGATGTATTTAGACGTATATTTGTCCCATTTACCCACATGATGTGTAATTTGGTTTTACTCTTTCTTAAAAACTAAATCGTCATCACCATCAGTCATCTTGTGTTTATAGGTTGATTTCTATTCATAAACAGCCACGGCCATACCAAAATATGTTGGTACTTCATAAGAAAGAAGTCTACCTTTTTTTGAGTCTCCTAAGATGCCGTGTAAGATAAGCATCTGCCATATAGAATCAGGTTTGGCATCTTCAATTAAACTTTCTTCTATATAAAGAAGTTTTTCTAGATCATCAGCTACTACAAGTGCCATGACTTTTTCATCTAAAATCTTAGATGATTCATGATAACCATATGGGCCATCTTTATCATGACAGTGACCTTGATCTGCACTTGCAATAACAGCGATTTTCTTTTTACTTCTATTAAAGATATTCCCCATAACTTTACCCATCTCAATTAGCTGTGTTTTAGGTATCTCTCTAGTTGGTGCAATAACGACTATCTCAGGCTGATAATCAGCCGTACAAAACCAGAGAGGTATCAAAGTTCCCCAATCCATTTCAATGTTAGAAAATTCACCTGAGAGTGCCCCATAATTACAGCCTACTACTGGAATGTCAGTTTGATCAAGTGCATCTAATATTTCATTAGATAGATCTGTATCACACTTATAGTCAAGGGATACCGATACATCAAACTGAGACAAAGAACCTCTACAATAAGCGGTTGTATAAATCCCATTAAAGCCTCTTAACCTTAAACCATGAGGGGTTAATACAACGATGGTGTCTGGCCTATCCTTCATAATAAGCTCTCCCATTTCAATCATACTATCTCTTGTCTTTTTAAACATCTCTTTTTCTGGACCTGCAATTTCTTCTATAATGGAAAATCCATGAGGTGCCACCGAACATGTCGTAATCATAAAACACTCTCCTTCTCATTTGTCTAGCATTATTATAACACTAATAATTAATCTGTATTGAAATCATTGGACAAAAATCCTATTAAATGGCTGATGATGCTACTGACTAAAAATCATTCTATACGCAAAATAAGTTGGCGGTTCGATGAATTTTTCATGACTAACTTGTCATCTATGCCTACAATAAGTTGGTATCTAAATTGCAGTATTAAGAGATAACTCATCGTGAGTTAAGAGGGGGAATTATAGTTTTAAGGAGGAGAAGTATGGAATTAAAAAAAATCGGAATGTTAAAAACAGTCATTACGTTTCTATTCTTGATGGGGTCAATTGCATATACGCTTGTTGTTGCAGAGGGTGTTGTTCACGTACCACTCTTACTAACAACTGCACTAGTATGTATTTTTGCACTCTCAGCTGGACGTAAGTGGGAACAACTAGAAAAAGGTATGGTTCAAATGATTGCAAGGACATTACCTGCTGTGATGTTTATCTTTCTTATCGGCATAATTATTGGTTTATGGATCAAAGCTGGCATTGTACCAACACTTGTTTATTGGGGACTTAAGATTATCAGTCCAAAGTTCTTTTTAGTTTCTGCTATGGTTTCTTGTTCCATTGTTTCCATTGCAACAGGTAGTTCTTGGACAGTAATCGCAACCATTGGTATCGCACTTCTGGGAGTTGGTAATGGCCTTGGTATACCACCAGCAATGACAGCAGGCGCCATTATTTCTGGTTCATACTTTGGTGATAAAATGTCGCCTCTGTCAGAAACAACAAACCTTGCACCAGCAGTAACTGGCGTTAATCTATTTGATCATATCAAACACATGGTCTACACAACAGGTGCAAGTTATGTCATTGCATTTATAATTTACTTGGTTATTGGATTAAGATATCAATCTGGCACCAACACTCTAGGACAAGTTAATGAGTTATTAACGATTATTGAATCAACTTTTAATGTGAGTTTACTCCTATTACTTTGTCCAGTCATTGTTATTGTCTTAGTTATTAAGAAGTTTCCACCACTGCCAAGTTTGTTCATAGGGGCTGTATTAGGAGGTATATTTGCAATTGTCTTCCAAGGTGCAACACCTGCGAGTTTGATTAATGTTGCATATGATGGTTATGTCTCTGAAACAGGCGTAGCATTCGTTGATAGTTTGTTCAGTAAAGGCGGTATCAATTCTATGTACTACACCATTGGAATGATTGTATGCGCAATGATGCTAGGTGGTGCCCTAGATGAATCTGGTATGCTTGTAGAAATCACAACAGCTCTATTAAGACGAGCAAAATCAAACGGTTCACTGATCCTTGCAGTTGTTGCTACTTGTATAGGTACCAACATCGTTGGTGACCAGTACCTGGCGATCGTTTTACCAGGCAAAATGTACAAGGATGAATTTATAAAGAGAGGCCTTGATCCTAAAAACCTTTCTAGAACCTTAGAAGATGCTGGAACGCTTACATCAGTTTTAATCCCTTGGAATACATGTGGTGCTTATGTCAGTGGCGTTATAGGTATCCACCCATTTGCTTATTTGCCATATGCATTTCTAAATCTAATCAATCCTGTTGTCTCAGTCGTTTACGGCTATTTAGGCATCACAATGGCACCTTTAGAAAAAGAAGAAGAGCCTATCGCATTAGAAGGCTAATACCACTTTAATAAATTCTAAAAACCAAAGCTTCGGCTTTGGTTTTTACATGTCATCTTTATGTATAAGTACAAAATCACTCTTACTGATACCTAATCTTTTCATCCTATATTGCATAGATTGTCTGCTAATATCAAGGCTTTCAGCAGCTTTTGTGATATTGTTTCCATGATTCTTTAAGGCTTCTAGGATCACTGATTTCTCATAGTCAAACATCAAATCATTAAGTGATTTTTTCCTACTTGATTTAGTGGGCTCTTCATGAGATCTAGTAACAGCTTCTTCTCTTAAATACCTAGGTGTATGCTCTATAGAAATAAATGTCTCGTCATCAAGTAAGCACATAGAACTTTCCACGACATTTCTAAGTTCTCTGACATTTCCTTTCCACTTTGCACCTTGGTACAGATTAAGTACCTGGTCTGTAAATGCAACTGCCTTGGTCTCAATATGCTCAGACAATATTTCCAAGAAGTGATTCGCAAGTAGTTTAATATCGGACTTTCTATCCCTAAGTGGTGGAATTTCAATAGTTATAACGCTTAAGCGATAATAAAGATCCAATCTAAAGGTTTTGTCCTTAACCATATCCATCAAATCACTGTTACTGGTTGCGATTATTCTTACGTCAGATGCAATCTCCTTTTCTCCACCAATACGTCTAAAGGTACCTTCTTGCAAGACTCTTAATAGTTTAGCCTGTAAGCCAATACTCAATGAATTGATCTCATCTAGTAACAAGGTTCCGTGATTGGCCTGTTCAAATAGACCTCTTTTTTCTACTGCACCTGTAAAAGAACCCTTGGCCGTACCGAACAAAATACTCTCCATCAAAGTCTCTGGAATTGCAGCACAGTTGATTGCAATAAAAGGCTTATGATTTCTTAGAGATTCATTATGTATGGATTGAGCAAACAACTCTTTTCCTGTCCCTGTCTCTCCAACAATTAAAACACTTGAAGTCTGCCTTGCTGCTTTAAGACCTCGTTCAATGGTTCTTTTCATTTCTGAATCATTTGAGATTATATCATGAAAGCTATAATGTGTCTTACCGGAAGTTGATAACTTGGATTGACTGCCAAAATTGGCTTTCAAAAGTTTATTGTAATGATTCAAATCTTTACTTAAATCAAGGGCTGCAATAATTTCACCATCCTTATACAGTGGAATTGTTGTGTTTATGACAGAAACTTGCTTACCCTTGTAAGTAAAATATTCTTCTAACTTATCTACAACCTTGGTACCCGTATTGATGCATTGATAGATGGTAGAGTTGATTGCAGATTTATCTGGAAATACTTCAAACAGATTCTTACCAATGACATTTTCACTATCTAGAAACTCAATATTGGCTAAGTGATCATTATAAAAAATAATATTGTATGCCTTGTCAACAATCAATATACCTTCATTCAAGTCCTCTAATAGGTCAATAACACCATTTTTATTATCAATATCTAAATCTTTCAGTATTTCTTTTACTTTAGAGTTGGACATGCTGCCTCCTTACTTACTAATTTGATTATAGATTATTTGGCACGATATTTGCAACTATGAATCATAAAGGAGGAAAACTATGAGTAAATTTTATTTAATTGATGATGCACGCGTAAGAGCATCACTCGATATGTTGTCTGTGATTTCAAAAGTTGAAAAGGCATACATCTTAAAAGCACAAAATGAAACAAAGCTATTTCCCGTCATCACCCATGATTGGATCATGGGTAAAAAGGACATGGATATCAAATCAGGATTGATTGAAGGTAATGTTGGTGTCTATGGTTTAAAGGCACTTACTTACATGACATCCAATGACCGATTAAACATACCTCGTTTAACAGGCACAATGATGATTTTTGATTCTTCTAATGGTCAATTAAAAGGGCTATTAGATTCACGTTCCATTACTGGCATGAGAACAGGGGCTGCTGGCGCTGTAGGTGCAAAGTACTTGGCTAGAAAAGATTCTAAAAAGGTTCTTATCGTAGGTTCTGGTAATCAGGCTTTCTACAATGTTGCTGGCCTCCTAATGACAATGGAGCATATTGAAGATATCTTTATTTACGATCCTTTATCAGAAGATTCAGCTATTAGATTTACAGAGACCATCAAAGACAGATTAAAAGATCATATCTTATACAAGTATCAAGAAGCTAATAGCTTTGAAAAACTTGAAAGACAATTTAATGTGAACTTCCATGTGGCAAGTAATCTGATGGAGGCAACAAAGAATGCAGATATCATCGTTACAACCACACCATCTAGAAAACCTCTTATAGCTGCTGAATGGGTTAAAGAAGGTACACACATTACCTGCGTTGGTTCTGATATGGAAGGTAAACAAGAACTTGACGAATCCATTTTTTCAATTGCCAAAGTAGTTGTAGATGATATCAAACAAGCCATCAGCATTGGTGAAACTGAACTGGCAATAAAGAGAAATGTCATTAAAGTAAGTGATATCTATTCAGAGATAGGTGAAGTCATCATCAATAAAAAAGACGGTCGAACAAGTCAGATGGACATAACCATATTCGATACAACTGGTTTAGCTCTTCAAGACTTAATTGTTGCAGACCACTTGATTCAAGTTGCCAAACAAGACAATTTACAAACGATTGAAATATAGGAGGAAAAATAATGAAAGAATTTAACATTGATAAAATAAGAGAAGATTTCCCAGCACTAAAAGAATACGTTTATTTAAACTCATCATCGATCTCTATTATGCCATTACCGGTACAGGAGTCACTAAAAGCTTTTATGAATAAGATTGCCTATGCAGGCACTGTAAGCTTTGATGAGGAAGCAGAAATTGCATCTGTAGAAAATACCCGTTCAGCCTCGGCTAGACTTTTCAACTGCTCTGAAGAAAACATAGCCATCACATCTAGCGCTACAGAGGGGCTTTGTCAAATCGCATGGGCATTAAAACCCAAAGGCAACATCATCGTTGTAGACATAGAATTCCCATCTGGTGTGACACCATGGAGAAGAGTTGCCATGGAAACGGGTGCAGAGATTCGTTTTGTAAATGTAAAAGATAAGCCCGCAGATTTATTTATTGATCAGATTAGAGATCTGATGGATGAGGAAACTTCTGTTGTTTGTGTCGGTCATGCACAGTACTCAAACGGTGTTCGATTTGATCTAAAAGAACTTGCGGGGTTGTGTCATGACAACAATACCAAATGTATCATTGATGCGACTCAGTCTGCAGGTGTTGTTCCTATTGATGTAATGGATACAGATGTGGATGCGCTTGTTGCAGGTGGATATAAATGGTTGTGTGGTCCTTTTGGGGCTGCAATTGTTTATATTAGAGAATCTCTAAAAAATGAAATTGAACCTGTTTTTGTCGGTTGGCGTTCAATGAAAAATCCATATATCTTTGATGCGACGAGATACGAGTATAATGATGGCTTAAGAGGCTATGAGTATTCTACAATGAGTTATTCAGCAGGTTATGCCCTTGGTGAATCAATCAACTATATTATGGATCTAGGTATAGAAAACATCTTTAAACAAGCTATTTTAGTTGCCAACTACCTGATGGAAAAATTAGACGAAATGGGTTTAGAGATTTTATCACCAAGAGAAGAAAGTCGTAGAACTGGCTCTGTCTTAGTTAGATTCCCAGGTCTTGATGGTGAAGAAGTTGCCAAAGAGTTAACGAAAAGAAACGTTATTGTTTCACCTAGATTTAATGCAACAAGATTCTCATGTCACTTCTTCAACAACTATGATGATATTGATAAGGCAGTGGCTGTGCTTAAAGATATTTTGGAAGAAATGAGATAAACCTAACTTAAAATTAATTATCTGATAACACTCGTTTTGAGTGTTATTTTTTTGCATAAAATGTCTTTTTTATGAGACATTTTATGCAGTTTAACCATTTTTGTCTTTTTAAAGAGACATTTTGGTGATATACATCAAAAATGTCTTGTTGAAAAGACATTCCAATGTTATGATGAAAATGAGGTGATGTCAAATGATGATTAAACGTACACAATACATAAATGAAGTCAAACAGGTTATGGACAAACATGTCATTAAAGTACTTCTGGGGATGAGACGTGTGGGCAAATCTACACTCTTAATTCAAATTCAAGACGAACTTATAAAAAAAGGAGTCTCAAAAGATCAAATCATCAGTATCAACTTAGAATGGTTAGAACATGAAGAACTTAAAGACTACATGAAACTTCATCAGTATATCAGCGAAAAAATGGTTACGGACAATACATACTATATTTTTCTTGATGAAATTCAAGAAGTCAACCAATTTGAGAAAGTAATTAATTCACTACATTCCAAAGGTCATACTGACATTTATATCACAGGATCCAACTCTAAATTACTCTCTGGAGAACTAGCTACCTATTTAACAGGGCGTCTTTACACTATTGAGATATATCCCTTATCTTTAAATGAAATTTACAATCACCGTCCAAGCAATCACGAGTTTATAGATTATATAAAATCTGGTGGATTACCTGGAAGTCTTCAGTTCGATAGTGAAAGAACAAGAAAAAACTACATTATGGACATGTACCAATCTATTTTACTTAAGGATATTGTGGAAAGATATCATGTTAAAAATATTGATTTGTTTAAGAGATTTATGCAATATCTACTAAATAATATCGGTCAGACTTTTTCTGCTGGTACAATAACTAAGTACTTAAAGAATGAAGGAAGAAAACTATCACGCGAAACAATTTATCAGTATATTGAAGCTGCAAAGAATTCTTACCTTATTTACAGTGTTTCACGGTTTAATGTAAAAGGTAAAGAAGTTCTTAGAGCCAATGAAAAATACTATATTAATGACTTAGGTATCAGACAATTATACTTTAATAATGAGAAGGATATTGGCCAGGCCCTAGAAAATATTGTGTTCATTGAACTTAAGAGGCGTGGTTACACCATCGAAGTAGGTAAATACGACGATAAAGAAATTGATTTCATAGCTAGTGATGGCTCTTCGACTATGTATATACAAGTAACCTATTTATTGGCGAGTGACTCTACAATTAAAAGAGAATTTTCAGTACTAGAGGCAATAGAAGATAACTTCCCTAAGTTTGTAATTTCTATGGATGAAGTCAATCATTCAAGAAATGGAATTATTCACAAAAATATAATTGAATTCTTATACGAAAAAAGAGACTAATCGTCTCTTTTTGATTAACCTTATCTTAGAACTTCTTGTGCAACCTCAACAGATGCTTTGGCATCTTTACAATAAAAGTCTGCATCAATTTTCTTAGAGTATTCTTCTGTTAATACAGCGCCACCAACAAAGACCTTGGTATCTTTGCACGCTTCCCTTATAAGCTTAATGGTCTTCTCCATACTCTCGACGGTTGTTGTCATAAGTGCTGACAGACCAACCAGCTTGATGTTATTTTTAAGTACGGATTCAACAACCACTTCAGGTGGAACATCCTTACCTAAATCAATGATTTCATAGCCATAGTTCTCCAGTAAAATTTTGACTAGGTTTTTACCGATATCGTGAACATCACCATATACTGTCGCCATAACAATCTTACCTTTTGAGATTTGATTATTAGATTGAAGACGTGATTTTATTTCATCAAAGGCAACACCAATGGTTTCTGCAGCCCTTATAAGTTGAGGTAAAAAGATCTTCTTCTTATCAAATAAAAGGCCAACTTCATCAAGTGTAGGTATCAATTTTTCATTAACTACCTCTATAGGAGAAAGGGTCTCTAATTGTTTGACTGTATAAGATAGTGTTTCCTCTCTATAACCCTTCATAATCATTTCAAGTAAGTCTGACTTTTGTACAGTATCTACTTTTGATACCTTAGAAGCAGTGATTTCTTTGATATTTTCTATATAATCCTGGCCACCCACATCCTTATTTAATAAAACATTCATGGATAAAATGGTATTGTATAAATGATCATCTAAAGGGTCTAATATAGCTGAAGATAAACCTGCCTGCATGGCTAGACTTAAAAATGTTCTTGTCAGTAATGGTCTATTAGGCATACCATATGATACATTGCTGATACCCAGTGTTGTTTTGACCTTGTATTTGGTAGTTAGAGTCCTTATAGCCTCTATGGTGGCCATAACCTGTGATTGTTGTGCTGATACCGTTAGTACCAAACAATCTATAATCAGCCTTTCCTCTGCAATACCATACTTCTTGGCTTCTTTGATCATTTTTTCTGCAATTCTAACTCTGGCCTCATAAGTTTCTGGAATCCCCTCTTCATCAAGAGTTAAGCAAATAACCATCGCACCATACTTTTTTGCTATAGGGAAAATTTTATCCATAGATTTCTGTTTACCATTAACAGAGTTAATGATACCTACTCCAGGAAATCTTCTTAAACCAGCCTCTATTACCTTCGACTTAGAAGAATCGATTTGAAGGGGTAGATCTGAAACACTCGAAAGTTCATCTACAACCCTTTTCATGACATCTTCTTCATCGATGTCTGGAAGCCCCACATTAACATCTAATACATGGGCACCTGCACTCGTCTGTTCAATACCTTCTCTAATGGCCAAGCTTAAATCGTCTGCTTTTAAAGCTGCCTTCAACTTCTTATGACCAGTAGGATTGATCCGCTCACCAATTTTAACAAAATTCTCAAAGGCCTCATATTTAGACGTTGATGAAACCGCATATACTTTGTCATTTGCCTCAAAATCTACTTGACCCATTAAAGATCTGATTTCAGCTATATGGTCTGGTCCTGTACCACAGCAACCGCCAATGATTCTAACGCCTAAATCTAAAAATTTCTCTGCAAATATTTTATAAGACTTAGGAGTAACAGAGAAGGTTGTTTTACCACCAATGACTTGTGGAAGACCTGCATTGGCCTGTACAATCACTGGTACTGTGGCTACCTTTGTGATTTCTTCAATAATCGGAAGCAGTTGTTCTGGTCCTAATGAACAGTTGACACCTAATCCATCTACACCAAGCGCTTCTACTGCATTGACATAAGACTTTGGCGTCACGCCCGTTAGTGTTCTACCGTCTTCTTGGAAGGTCATAGATACAATGACAGGCAAGTCTGTATTTTCTTTTACTGCTAAAATGGCAGCCCTTACTTCATTAAGATCTGACATAGTCTCAATTAAGACCAGATCAGCACCTTCAGCATACTCTACCTGTTCTTTGAAGGCATCATAAGCCTCTTCAAATGTCATATTGCCGATGGGTTTCATCATTATACCGACAGGTCCTAAATCAAGGGCCACATACTTGGCACCAGATTTTTTAGCGATAGAAATACCCTTTGTGACAACTTCTCCTACTGAATAAGATGTTTCTTTTAACTTATAAGCACTGGCACCAAATGTATTGGTCGAAATAACGTCTGAACCAGCATTTACATAAGCTTTATGGATCTTCAGCAAATCATCCGGTCTTTCTAAGGTAATGGTTTCTGGCACAGTCCCCAGTGGTAAACCTAATAATTGAACTTGAGTCCCCATTGCCCCATCAAAAAGGACTTGATGCGTCTTCAAAAACGATTTAAAATTCATATTTACTCCCTACTACATATCTTAAAATCACAAGATGTTCTCTTTAAACAATCATCACAAAACCTATAAGTGATGTCCATGATCTGATCTGATAAACCTATAATCCCTGTTACAGATTTTTTAGGAATCAAAAGCGAAGAATCTGTTACTGTCAAACCGATCCTTCTGCCATCAATCACTTGAACCAAGGCCTTTTGAATAGATATATCTAGATCACCATAACCTGGACTAAACCTTGGCGTTTGAAATTTATTAATGCCTTCGGCCATAAGGTCCAGTAGCTCTTCGATTCTAACACTGGCACATGCATCTAAGATCATCTGGTCCACTTTTGATAAGTAACCGGCTTTTAAAATGACCTGGTCCACTTCTGGTCCAAGAGTGGCTGCAAACAGGACTATCTGATTTGCTTGACTTAAGATGTGTTTGATACTCCTGCCTCTTAATTCAAGTTTAGTACCCCTTACATAAATCAGATCATCTTTTTTTATATCAAAGATCTGGTAGATGGTATGACCACTAACCTGAGACATGGTCTGCATATGCCTGTCAATTTTTTCATCTAGGTCTTCATCAATGACTTGATTTTCATAACCCAAATACTTAAGCACTAAAGACTTATCCATCCACACTTACCAGTTCAATATCACCCCATGCGCCTAGTTCATCATCGATGATGATGACAATACCAGCAATGCCTCTGATGGACTTACCAAATTCCAAACCTTCTTTAATATCTTCAGCTGTTTTGACCCTGTTACCAATAGCCGTTGCTGTAGCATCTGCTAAAAGTGTATCCTCAGAAATAACAACAACTGCATCTGTATTACCAAAGCTAAGTGAATGACCCACTTTGCCTGCAGATGTACAAATACCGATTGGTGTATCTTCTGATTTAATTTTTATGCCTACTTGATTAGAAAATGGTGAATCACCAGCATAAATGGCAATCACCTTATCTTCATTGGACTTAAGATAAATATCACCACCATTTTCTATCATGATTTCATGGTCATTTAACGACTCACCCACATAATGAGAAATGGCGCCAGCAACAGTTGCCATGGGACCTACGCCCGCCTGACTTGATGCTTCAATCATATGCTGGATTACCTTTGGTGCAAACAAATCCATGTCAATGGGTTCTAAGCCTGTAAACTCATTTCTTCTACCTATATAATCTGAAACATCCGACCTTAGTTTTGTAACATAGTCTTCTTGACAAAAAGCTGATGATGTTACAATCAAAAGATCTGTTTCCTTATCAATCAATGTCTTTCTATGAAGTTTTTCGCTTCTGATTTGTTCTCTATATACTCTTTCTTGATACATATGAATTACCACATAGCGTTGGATATTGCTCTAGTAGGACAGGCGTCGATACACCTGTTACATCCAACACATCTTTCTTCTGTAAAGTTAAGTGTCCAGTCCTCTCGATTCATTGATAATGCTCTAACCGTACATGCTGATGTACAAATACCACATGATACACATGTGTTTTTATCAATTTCTATGGTATTTGTAATTAAATCTGCTTCTACGCCAGCATCTTCTAAATAAGCCAAGGCTTCAGCAACTTGCTTGGAATTACCGTCAATGTCAAATACCAAATAACCTTCTAACTTGTAGTTGATATCCGCCTTTAATATATTCACCCTTAGATCAAATTTCTTAATCAAGTCATAAGTGATGGGTGTGTTGGTTACCTTCTTAGGAAACTTTAAAATCATTTTAATTCTCATCAGAAGCCTCCTTCATTGGTTTAGTCACACTGTTTGAATCAAATAGTTCTACGGGTTTAGATAAGTAAAATTGACCTTTTTTTATTTGCTCTTTAAGTTCACCTGCAATCTTTCTAGCCTTGTATAAAGATGCCAAAGGTGCTGTTTTTACTTCCTTATCACCTACTGTAATTTTGCCTGATTGTAATTCTTCATATGAAACTCTTGCCAGTACAGGCTTAGGCCCGTCACTCACCGAATAGTCTAAAACATTTGTCTTTAACTGATCATTTCCAATAGATACTTGCTTCATCATCTCAACATCTAAAATCGGAATTGGAATACCGACACCTACAAACATGGATGTACCATACTTTTCATAAACAGCTGGTGCTATATACTCTCTAGACATTTCTTTCATGTCACCAACAAGTGCAAGGGTACCACCTGTACCAATTGGAATACCATTTTCATCTCTTTTTGCTGCTGAGTTAAACTGAGTACCTCTCCATGCAACATAACCTTGAGCACCAGCTAAAAAGATTCTTGTACCAATGCCAATGGTTCTATAATGTGGATCGTTTAGAAGTGGACTGAGTGTACCAGCAGTTGAGTAAGTCACGACATTAACATCTGGCAGTAGTGTCCCCATATAGGTATAAAGAGGCTGCTTAGATGTATTGGCTGCTGCTGCATAATTTTGATAACAGTTTCTTGGATTGTATATATAAGCCTCATTTAAATCTTCAAGCTTAACTTTTCTCGATACTTCTTTTCTTGGATAGCAGTCTGTGCCTTTGCCTGTAGCCTTTAATTCAACTTCTTTACCTTCTATCAAGTCACATATAACATGGGCACCACCGTATTCGTAGCCCTTTTCTAAAGACTCCTCAGTAGCACCAATATAAGTGTCCACTGCAGCAAGACCACCTGATGCTGGCACATTGTTTAGCGTTACCTTCTCCATCCTAATGGCTGGGCTGGCGTGACCAAAATTTATAAAAGCCCCTGAAGAACACATAGGTCCAAATGTAGCTGTTGTCACAACATCTATTTGCTTGGCTGCTTTTTCAACGCCAACTTCTTTGACAATTTGTACAACCTCTTCAGCTGTAACAACAACTGCCTTGCCTGATTTGATTTTTTCATTAATCGATTCGTAAGTTCTCATATTTCCCCCTTGTATCAAGAGTGTGAACAAGCAATAACTCATATAAAAAAAATACTCTCCGAAAGGAGAGTATACGTATGCCTTGTTTCCCACTCATCTTTCGGTATTCACCGCTGGATTTAGCACCATGCTTAAAGCTGGTTGCCGGATTTCATAGGGCCAGTCCCTCCATCACTCTTGATAAGTACTATATAATTGTTGAATCTAGTATAGGTCTTTGACATGGACTTGTCAACAAGAAAATGATTTTTTATGCAGGTAAATTTTTATCTATACCATCGTGACCAGTATCCAAGGCAGTTCAACAAAGTGTAAAATCATAGATTACACGTTTATTTTAGACTGAAGTTTCATGTTTCAAATAAACACTTTCATGTACATAGCTACCTGGATACAAGCTTCATGGTATAATATTTTTATAGATAAGGGAGGATGCTATGTTAGACGGAAAATCAACAACCAATGACAAACAAGAAGAGTTTGGCGCTGCCAATCCTAAAACAAGATATGATACCTCAGTAACTAACTTCAATGTTATCTTGGGTTTGATTATTGTAGTAATTTTCATCGTTGCATTTATCGTGATAAAATAAAATGCTTACTACCTTCTGGGTAATAAGCATTTTTTAGTAACTTACGTTCTCATCTAACTTTAAAATGGTTTCTAAGGTTATTTTTAGATGTTCCTCTGAAATTCCCTCAAATAATGCCCCCATTGTTTTTTCATCTTCTACATTTTGCTTCTGCCAATAAGAGGCTTTAGTTTCAGATATTTTAACTCTAGTTATGCGTTTATCTTGTGAATCTTTGTATAATGAAACAAATGATTTTTTTTCTAGCTGAAGGACAATTGCCTTGATATTTTGATGTGACGTAGAAAGCACACCTGCAATTTCTTTAATGGTTGGATCATGGTCAAATCCACTGTTTACAACAATTAAGCACATCATCTGCTTCAGGGTAAGTTCAGTATTTTTCCTATTAAATAAGACCTCCCATTTTCTTGTTAATAAAAAGAGTCTTGCAAATATTTCTCTTGAATAATCCATGGTGCCTCCTTGACATATGTATAAAAAGGTAATATACTACCTAATAAAGGTAATGCATTACCTTTATTATAACACCAGCTGACTAAAATGCAAAGATATTCTTATAATAGAAAGGAGCTTACCATGAAAACATTGGTACTTTATTCATCAAAATACGGTACAACAAAGTCTTGCGCTGAAAAAATTTCAAAGAGTTTAGGATGTGACATAAATTCCTTAGACCAGGACACATCTATTACCCTAGATGATTATTCACATATCATACTAGGTACTTCAGTTTATATGGGTAAGCTCAGAAAGCCTCTTACAGACTTTGTAGAAAAAAATGATGATCTACAAGATAAAGACCTGTCTATCTTCTTTTGCTGCAATGAAGAAACAGACTATCAATCACTGGTTCCAAGTCAATTAAAAAAAGTCAAAACTTATCATTTCGGCTATGAGCTCAAACTTTCAAAGATGAAATTTATGGACAAGTTCATCACTAAAATGATTGTAAAAGCATCTCAAGATGTCTCAAGACTAAACGCAAGTGAAATAGAAAAACTCATTGATACATTTAAAGAAGTTCCTAACTAGGAACTTCTTTTATGATTAAGCGATGAATACTCCTTTTCATCATAATAAAGGCTATACCAATACTTAAGAGGTCTGAAAGCGGTAGTGCCATAAACAAGCCATATACACCAAACAGTTTCGGTAAAATGAAAACCAATGGCATTAAGATAATGACCTGTTTTTGCAAGTTCAAATAAACGGCTTCTTTGGCCATACCAAGTGCTATAAAATATGCCACAGCCAGGTGTTGAACACCATAGATTGGAAGTAAGGCACATGTCAACATCAAAACTTTTTCAAAGATACTTATCTCAGCATGAGAGATACCAAATAAAAGACCTAAGGGTTGTCTTACGACTAGGATGATTAGAAACAAGACACAGCCTACTAATAATGAGGTTCTTACGGAATAACGAATGGTATTTTGCACTCGTTCATAATGCCCTTTTCCAAAATTCTGGCCGACAATGGGTTTGAATGCTGTACTAATAGCAGCTATTGGTGAAATAATCAAACGTAATATCCTCTGCGTTGCACCAAAGCTTGTAAGGTATATAACATCATAAGAACTTGCCATGGTATTTATTAAAATAAGTGATATGCTGACACCAACTTGCCTGATAAAGGCAGACAGACCAACAACTATTATTGCCTTTGCATATCTTAAGTCTACTCTAAACTTAACTGGCATCTTCAATGTCAGCATCTGCCCCTTATTGGCATGGATATGCATATGGCTAAACCAATATATTTGAGCTATCGCAGTTGCAATACCAGCGCCATAAACTCCCCAAGTAAAAGCATAAACAAACAAGATATCTAAAACAATATTGATGACTGAGCTGATCATCATGGCTTTCATAACTACCTTGATTTCTCCCTGGGCATTAAGCATATGAAAGTATACCAAACTCCATGCCATAAAAGGCAGTCCTATTAAAAGTGATAAATAATAAGTCTTGGCAAATTCAAATACTTGATCAACGCCGCCTAAGAGTCTTAACAAAGGATCTATAAAAACAAAACTCATGCTTATAATAACAATGATTATCCAAGTCATTAATGCAAAACCTGTTTGAATGGCTTTTATGACATGTGTCTTATTTACAACAATCTCTCTTGCCACATAAGATCCTAAGCCTTCTCCAATGAGTGAGGCAAACGAAATAATTATAAGGGTCAGTGGAAATATGACCGTTACACCACCTAAGGCATTTTGTCCAATACCATCCCCAATGACAATGCCGTCTATAAATCCATAAAGTAGGTTTATGACAATACCAAAGAAGGCTGGTATACTAAGTGATTTTATTAAATGACCTATATCGTCTGTGAGTAAATCAACTTTTTTCCTCATAACCAACCTCCAAGAGTTTAACAATACCTCTTGTCGCATCAACTTCAACAAGTTGACCATCTTTGAAAGTTGACATGACACCCTCAATACCTGCTATACAAGGTTTACCATATTCTCTAGCGACCAAAGCACCATGTTGGAGCAAACCACCAACTTCTAAAAGAATGGCTGATGCATTGATAAAAAGTGGGGTCCAACCTGGATCTGTGGCACTTGTCACCATAATTTCACCCGGTAATAGTGGCTTTTCATCAGGTGTCTTAAGTACCTTAATGCGTCCTTTTACCACACCAGGAGAGATAGGTTGACCGGCAACTTCGCCTTCTTTTACCTCTGTTTTTTTTGCAGATAGAATTTTACCTCTTGAGTCAATCATCTTAGGAAAATGATGAACTTGTGATAGTTTGTCAAAGTATCTTTTATTCTTAATAATATGTTCATCAACAGCTTCTTTTTCCATTGACTCTAACTGGTCTAAATCCTCTAAATGGAACCAGAATATATCATTGATATCCGTCAGTTTCCCTTGTTGAACCAAGTTATTACCTTGATCTAAAATAGCCTTTCTAACCACGTCAAGTGTTCTTATCCACCAATACTTCAAAGCTTCTCTTTTGCCACCAAGTAAAACCAAGGCTTCATAACTCTTGTTTAGTTTCTTTCCAGCACTATCATTCATTTTAGCAATTAGATCATCGTATGTTTCTTTTCTTAACTTTTGTGACTGATTGTAAACGGTCACAGGACTGAATGCATCATCAATGGTTGACATGGCTTTTATTTGATTGAACAATTGGTCAATATCTTCATAAGCTCTTTTAACGGCAATGTCAAGTTCATTGTGGGTCCTACAACCATAGGTTGCTAGATACGCCTGCCATTTAGCCGTAAATTCATCAGACCAAGTCATGGCTTTAAATGTAGAATAGTCGTTATCTCTAACTTCTTTATATTGGGAAAGCTCATACATAGCCATGCCCATATCTATAGTCACATTATCAGGTAATGATCTTTCTAAAAGTTGCATACGGTCTGATCCATCATCAAAATACTTGTTTAATTGCTTAGATAATTTTTTTCTTGAAAACTCTGCTGCATAGGTAAAAGGTAACATTTTCTTTAAAAGCGCCATGTAAGCCATAGACGTCTCATATGCAATTTCTTTTACTGAACCATGGAATGTATATTCTTTTAAATACTTGTCAAACTCATCTTCAAAAGGCTGATACCAATCCTTGTAGTCCTGCGGTTTTTTCATAGCTTTCATTGTAGCTTTCATGGAAGTCATATTGTTCTTTACAGCTCCCCATAAAGCACCCTTCATAAACTCAGGCAATTTTTCAGGCACATAAGCATCAGTATCAAGCTCTTCCAGCATATTTGCCGTGGTTTCATCTACCATCTTCCATGAGTTGACCATTCTATCCAAGCCTTGTAGTTTAGCTGTTGTCGAAATATTCATATACATACGACCACCCATAGTCGTTGCCATACCATACTTAGGATTGCTGGTAACATCTTTGCCCATTAGATCTCCAAACATGACATTCTGCATAACCTCTATACAGTCCCCACCCAATATAGAGATTGGGCTTGTAATACCCTGCTTGACCAGACTACCATCTAAATAAAGTATGCGTTTTTCGTGCGGCTCTGTTTGCATGACTTCAGGTATTGGTACATAGGTTGTAATTGGTCTAGATTGCAGTAGGTAGAGTTCATTATCTGAGTAAGCCCATTCAATGTCAACAGGAAAACCAAATGATTTTTCTACATGGTCAATCAGGTCTGTTAACTCTAAAACTTGATCGTCTGAAAGTACCGTCGCATCTGAATCACCTGAAATTATTCTTGTTCCACCATTTTGGTCTAAAACAATGGCCTTTTTCTTACTGCCTTTGTTATAATCTAATATTTTCTTATCTATCTTATCTATAATCCACTCATCAGGTGTTACCATACCTGATACAACACTTTCTCCAAGTCCCGAGTTGGCATTGATAACCACTTCATCATAACAATTGTTTAGAGGATTTAATGAAAATCCAACACCACTCATGTCTGATGCTATCTGAGTTTGGATGACCACTGCAATTCTTATTAAGGATGTATCAAATTCGTTTTGTGACTTGTAGAAAAATACACGTTCATCCAAACATGAAATGAATGCTTTTTTGATATCATCAAAGATTGTTTCTCTATTTGAACCTAAAATAGTTTCATAACCACCTGCAAAGGATGCTCCCGCTAAATCTTCTTCTGGAGAAGATGAACGAATGGCAAATAATTGTTCTGACTCATAATTAGACAGGTAAGCAAGTACCAGTGACTTTTGCTTTTCGGTAAACAATAGGCTATCTGCATGTGATTTTAGGGTATCAGCCAAAGGTTTAAACTTGGATTCATCTTGCCAATAATCATTTATGCCTCTTAAGCTTTTCAACTCATTTAACCAGTCAGAAAAGAAGTCTACCGTTAAGACCATACCTCTTGGTACATTAAATCCCATTTTAGTCATGGTAATCAATGAAAGTGCCTTACCACCAACCTCTTTTATTTCAGGAAACTCCTTTGTTGAAAACTCATATGATAGTTTCATAATAACCTCCAATTCATTTTTGAGTACTTCCTCATAATTTGAGTATGCGCTCATTTTTGTGGTTTGTCAAGTGATTTCTACCAAAATAAACCTTGTGTTTTCAGATAATCGGGTTTATTATGAGTATATACTCAATAAATGAGGAGGAATTCAATGACAACAGATCGCAAGGCAAAACGTATAGAAAGAATGCGCGGCATGATCATGGATGCAGCTATTCAAGTGGTTTCTGAAAAGGGTTTTAAACATACAACCACCAAGGAAATTGCCCAAGTTGCAGATATGGCCGAAGGTACCCTTTACAATTACTTTAAAAATAAAGATGATATTCTTATGAGCATAGCAGAAAGACATATCGCTTCAAGAAGAAATTGGCAAGTTTCTACAGACGTAGAATCCATGGAAGAATTTCTTCTAAACCTTTACTCTAATCAAGAACGTACTCAATCTAGGGAAACTCAGTTAAAAGAAAGAGAAGTGCTTAAGGCACTTCTACCACTCTTTATAACTGATAAAACATTGGGAGAATTATACTTTAAGAGAATTGTTAAACCATTTTTAGAAATCGTCTCAGAAAAGCTTGATATATTAAAAGAAAAAGGCCTTGTGGCAGATTACAATCCACAAGCCCTATCAAGACTTTTATATGCTTCATTGATTGGTTATGCAGTTCTAGAAATTAATGGCGATCCCTTAGTAACCAGTGGTGATAAAGATTTTAGACAAGATATTGGTGAAGCCTTTATCGGTGTCTTTGCAAAAGGTATGAGCCAAAAAGATTAACCCATTTGGGTTAATCTTTTATGTTAAAAATGCATCTTTTTCCAGGGGTATGATAACACTGGTTACAGGATACACACCTAGATTTTTTGCTTTTATCCTTATTCCACATATTCACAAGATCTGCTTGGCATGTCAGTGGTCTTCCTAGTCCAAAATAATCTATACCCTGCTTTAAAAGTTCATTCATCTTGTGATAATCTCTGTTACCGCCCGTTAGGATAACTGGAACGGATACAGCCTCTTTCAACTTAAGAGCATGTTCTTTAAAATAAGATTCTTCTTCATTTAAAGCCTTTCGAATCTTTCTTGCAGGACCTAAATTGTTTTCTAAAACGCTTTTAGTCGACTCATTACCACCACTGACTTCAATGGCATCAACACTGGCCTTTTCAAGCATTTTTGAAACCTCTATACTCTCACGGCTAGATAAACCATCTTCCATAAAATCCTCAGAATTGATTTTTACAAAGATAGGGTAGTCACTTCCCACTTCTTGTCTGATAGACTGGATGACTTCAAGGATGATTCGTGCCCTGTTTTCTAAACTGCCACCATACTCATCCTTTCTCTTATTGTATCTAGGACATAAAAACTGACTCAGAAGGTAGCCATGTGCAGCATGCAAGCACAAGCCATCAAAACCTGAGGATTTTACTCTTCTAGCTGCCTCTTTATAAAACTGTATCAAAGTATCAATATCTTCTTTAGTCATCTCCTTTGGTTTAATGCCTGTTAGTTCATTTGTTATAGAAGATGGTCCAAGTATTTCTTGGCTGGGTGGCTCTAAGTGAGACTGTGAGCCACCATAAACGATTTGCATAACTATATTAGCATCATAGCTATGAACCATATCAGTAAGCTTTTTATAGTCTTTGATAAAATCATCGCTGTAGATACCCATCATTTTAGGATTAGGCTTTTCATCCTTTGAAATATAAGCATAGCCCGTAAAGATGGTACCAACACCACCTCTAGCATAAGACTCATAAATATCATACAGTTTCTGAGTCATATGACCATCGTCTTTAGCAAGTCCTTCCCAAACCGCTGCTTTAAAAAACCTATTCTTTAATTTCATATTCTTAACTCTTGTTGGATTATATAAACTTGTCATCTCTTAGCTCCTTTGCATTTAAATCAAGGCTATTATATACTTGGCATAAGAGAAATAAAAGTATGCACTTTTAAGAAAGCTACTATCAAAAAAGAAAGTATGGACATGGATCAATCAATTGTAAATATAAAACCATTTGCTTATGCCTTTTCACTTATATCAGGAAAATGGAAAATGCATATCCTATTTTGGTTATGGAAAAAAGAAGTCATGAGGTATGGCCAGCTGAAAAAAGCTTTAAATGGTGTTACCCATAAGGTTCTGTCAGTTCAACTAAAAGAACTGGAATCAGACGGCATTATCTCCAGAAAAGAATATCCTCAAGTTCCGCCTAAGGTAGAGTATGCCCTGACTGAAAAAGGACTGTCACTTATGCCTGTTTTACAGGCCTTATGTACATGGGGTGAAAACGAGCTAAAAAAATAGACTTGTCGATGACAAGTCTTACTTTTTACCATATTTCTTCATTAAATTAATCTTATAAGTATTGATCTGAGTCTTTGGTGTTTCTTCAAAAGTAAATGCTTCTACAGGTTCTTCATTCACAAGATCTTTTTTAATAATCCTACCCTGTTCTTTCTTTTGAAGTTCATGTATCAGTACTTCAATTTTATCTTGGAACTGTGATGCCTTGGCAACCTGATACTTGTCTCTGATTTTGTCCAGATCATTGCCTGCAAAACCTAGTATGATCTTGGCTTCACGTTCATTGATATGCTCATCAATGATGTTGAAGACTTCATTCAGTCTTTGATCATATGTTAAAGGCATGCCTTCAACCACATCAGTCTTCACTTGATCAGCCTTGATGATTGTACCTGGTTTGACATCAGATTCAGTCGATTCCAGTATGCCCTTTTTCTTAAGTGCAAAGAAAGCGCCTTTAGCAACAATCTCCTCAACACCCATGTGTTTTGCCAGCATCTCCATGGTCAAATCATCTTCTTCACTATCTTGAAAAAACCTTGCAAGAACAACACAACACATCTTCTCATATATATTTAAATCTTCTCGATCAACTACCGATGATGAGATACTAAAAAAATCCATTTCTTACTCCTATGCATTAAACATAACACGCTCATTATTAAATAGGCTCTTTATAAAGTATATCAAAATACCCGCAATTACAATTGAAGAGCCACATGTATATAATAACACGTTTGCTGTTAACTCAAAAGCAAAGAGTTTTTTTAAGGCCATGATTGAGCCGTATACAGGAATAAAATAACGCCAAGATTCAACTGGACCTGTCGTATACATAGTCGTAAAACCAGAAACCATCACTACCATATAAATTGGTGACATATAGGTATTGGCTTCTTTTATTGTTTTAGACATAATGGAAATCAAACAGATAACAGCTACATATAAACTGACAAGTGTCAACATAATCGCAATCAGGGCTAGAAAGTCCATACCTGTAAATTGTAAGGAAGCCATATCAATGCCGTCTCGTGAAAACATTTCACCAGCGCTAGGCATAGATAAAATGATGCCTAAAAGCGATGAAGCAGATGTAATGATGGCTATAACACCTAGTGCGATGATTTTACCCATAGCAAGCGTTGAACGCTTGACTGGTGTTACGAGTAAGGTTGCCATGGTACCTCTTTCTTTTTCTCCCGCTATCATATCAGGTCCTACACTCATGGCTCCTGAAAACAAGAAGATGGCAATCATCATAGGAAAGAGTATAGAAAGCCCCTTGCCTGTAGCCTTTTTTTCATCCTGGATTCTAGGATTTTCTACATCCCTGTTCAAGTCAAAGACTTCCACATGATCTGGATTGCCAATACGCATTCCTAATAGATAGGCTTCATAATCTTTTAGAGTATTGTCTATATTGTATCTGGCTTCTTGTGAATAATCCTCTGACCCATTGTAATACCTTTTTACATTAGGCAGTTCATAGGACATAGCCAGATCATCAAAATCAGAATCAAAAATCATATAAATCTCAGCTTCGCCATTTAAGATCTGGTCTTCATAATCCTTTGATGGCGCATCAACATAAGTAATATCAAATTTAGATTCATCTACAAAATCTTTAAAAGAATCCGGTGCATCAACAAGTATAATAGATGGGATATTTTCTTCCACATCATCTATTCTGTCCATCATCATGGTCCCCATAATGGAATACATGACATAAATACTAAGAGCAGGCAGAATCATTGTTGTAAATATCAGCCTTCTATCTGAAAAGATTCTCTTTAACTCTTTTTTTATTACTGTTAAAAGTCTCTTGTCCATTAAACACCTCTCACTTCTGAATAATACTTAAAAAAGGCATCCTCTAAGTTTTCTGTATTAGATGACGAAAGAATTTCATCTAATGTACCATTTATAATCAACTTTCCATCAATGATGATACCTATCTGATCACACAGTTTCTCTGCAACAGTCATTATATGAGTAGATACAATCACAACTTTGCCTTCGTCTCTTAATTTCATCAAATAATCCGTTACTGCTCTTGCCGTTATGATGTCTAGTCCATTAGTCGGTTCATCAAAGATGACAACATCTGGATCATGAATCAAACTGACTGCTATGGAAAGCTTCTGCTTCATACCTGTTGAGAACTCAGAAATCTTTCTGTCTCTAAACTCTGTTATACCAAAGTAGTTAAAGAGTTCATCCCTTCTTAACTTGATGTCACTTTGGGTCATATTATGAAGTTCACCAAAGTACTGAATGGTATCACTTGCAGTGAAGTGATTGTCCAGCTTAAGTTCATTGGTTAAAAAAGCTAGCTTTCCTCTTACATCACTTGATTTCTTCTGATTGTCCATACCCATAACAAAAATCTCACCATTTGTTGGTTTAATCAATGTGGAAATACAGCGAAGAGTGGTCGTTTTACCTGCACCATTTGGGCCAAGTAAACCAAATATCTGACCTGGTTTTGCTGAAAAAGAGATGCCGCCAACAGCAACTTTTCTAGATGTTGTTGTTTTATCTTTTTTCATCTGTCTTCTGCTTAACTTAAAAATTTTCTCTAAATCTTTTACTTCAACCATTTTATCTCCTAAATACTTGTTATATGATTTTTATTTGGTAACATTAATTGACTCTATTTGTTTCTGTAATAGACTTTTAAACCAACTAAGACTGCCACATAGCCAAATATGATGATCATGTTTCCGATTAAAACATCTGTATCAAACAGCAGGTGAATCACATTTGAAAATGCCAAAGCCATCATGCCGACAATACCTGAGTAAGCCAGCACCTTTAATTTATTAAGCTTAAGCCTTTCATCTGCAAACTCTAAATTCATGTCACTTTCATAGGCATCATCTTTCTTCTGCTTGATGTACATAAATATAAGATTGATACCTGAAAGACTTGTTACACTCGTACCAAATCCCATCAATATCCCCTTTAAAGCATCCTCACTTACAAATACAGCACTCGCAAGTGCGAGTAAACCTACACCTAATAAGATTTGCATCATTATTTTGTACTTTCTAAAATCCTTTATAAAGCCCATGCTAATCCTCCCAAAATAGTTCATCCAATGTTTTCCCAAGTGATTTGCAAATATTGATACATAAACTCAGCGTCGGATTATACTTACCCGATTCAATAAGTCCAATGGTTTGTCTAGTTACACCAACTGCTTTTGCAAGGTCCCCTTGGGTCATATCCAATTCCATTCTTCTAAATTTAATTTTGTTAATTGGCATTCCAACCTCCTGCAATCTTTATATTGCAAGTGTAATATATATATTGCTTTATGTCAACTATATATTACATAATATATGTGAACATAATTATAATAATTCGTGTAATTTAAGATTATGTTTTAAATTACACGAATTTGTTGTAATTTGCTCATATATCGTGTAATCTAATATTATACTTTAAATTACACGTTTCATAGGAGGAAGTATGTTTATAAAAAGATCTTTAGAAAGCATCATTAAAGAAGTTTCAAGTACATTTCCAGTCTTACTACTGACAGGACCAAGACAAGTGGGCAAAACAACTCTCTTAGAATATGTGTCTAGTAATGAAAGAAACTATATCAGTCTTGATGATCCTTTAGCAAGACGATTGGCAATAGAAGAACCGCAGCTATTTTTACAAAAATATGAACCACCAGTAATTATAGATGAGATTCAATATGCCCCTGAACTGCTCCCTTATATAAAAATGCACGTAGATAAACATAAAAAGATGGGCGATTTTTGGCTAACCGGTTCTCAAATGTTTCACATGATGAAAGGTGTCAGCGAAAGCCTTGCTGGTAGAGTGGGGATTCTTCCTATGCAAGGATTATCCCTGTCAGAGTTACAAGTATCAACTAATGAGCCTTATACAACTGATATCGATAGACTTATGAAGCGTATCGGGAAATCAAAGAAACTAGGCCTTAATGAAGTCTATAAACTTATTCATAAAGGCTCTATGCCAGCACTACATGCAACAAATCAAAGCATTGAAAGATATTATGCTTCTTATGTAGACACCTATATCCGTAGAGATATAAAAGATTTAACGCAAGTTGCTGATGAAATGCAGTTTCAACGTTTTTTAACAGCGTGTGCAGCAAGAACAAGTCAAATGGTCAATTACTCAGAACTGGCAAAGGATGTTGGTATTTCCTCACCTACAGCTAAAAACTGGCTGTCAATCCTGGTTACATCTGGTATCGTTGTTTTGATTGAACCTTACTTTAACAACGCTTTAAAGCGCATTGTAAAAGCTCCTAATATGTATTTTATGGATACTGGATTATGTGCTTATCTGACTAGGTGGACAACAAGTGAATCACTAGAAGTTTCAGCAATGTCAGGCGCATTTTTTGAAACATTTGTTGTGTCTGAAATTATAAAGAGCTATTTGAATGCAGGAAGACGGCCTCCTATTTTCTATTATCGAGACTCCGATCAAAAGGAAATTGATCTTATCATCGAGGAAAATGGACTATTACAACCTATAGAAATTAAAAAAAGTGGTCAACCAAAATCAAATTCTGGACGTCACTTTAAAATACTTGATAAAACTGGAAAAGAACATTCAAAAGGCAACATTATATGTATGTGTGATGACCTTGTCCCTATAAACAAAGAAAACTGGGCTGTACCAGTTTGGCTAATATAATAAGAACTCAGCGCTGGTCGGAACAAGTTCCTGCTCGCCCTAGCATCCTGGCACATCGAGTGCTTGGTTACTTATGAAAACCAAGTTTTCAAACCAATAAAAGGGGCTGTCCTGAAATAAGATAATTTCCAGAATACAGCTCCAAAATTACAAGAATCGCTTGAATACTAACCTTCTTAGTCGTTAGTTCTTCAAGCGATTTTCTTATTGCTATTTTCTAGTTCAAATTTAAGCGCAACAAAAACAGGTATTGGATCTGATTAGAGAAAATCTGATTATGCAGCTTTTGTGTCGCTTTTTCCTTTAAATTCTTTTATATTTCCATTAATGAATCGATGATATTTCATCATATTCTTCCCAACAGCATTAAGCAGGAATTCCTTGTAAACTTTTTCTTCACTTCTATGATTGAATGAGGTGAAACCATCGTTGGCTTTTATGTCACCAAAATACCCTTCAGTTTGTATTGAGCGTATCTGTCTATTTAAGATTCCTTTCTCACTTAAGATATTTTTATGCGATTCCATTCTGAGCTGTTCCCAGTTTTCATTTACCTTCATTACTTTATTTTTTTCTTGATCTCTTTCAGGGTCATATTGGTATAAACACTTCTCTTTGTGCTGACAACCAGTACAATCATGACAGCCATAAACCTGAAAATTCTGTGTAAAACCTTTCGTAGTAGAACTTTCAGTACGCATATAGGATAACTTTTTTCCAGCATGACAAATATAGTATGTTTCATCCGTTTTAACAACTTTTTTCATGTTGTAGTATTTGCCAATATCCTCTTTGTAAGATTTTTTCTTCATTTTCTCATGAGTTTGCAATTTTATGTAACTTGTTACTTTTTCATCGTGCAAGTAAGATAAGTTCCTCTCAGAACAATAGCCACTATCTGCAGTTAATTCTCTTAAATCAATTATAAAGTGTTTTTTGTGCTTCTCTGCTACTGGAATCAAGGTGTTATAATCGGTTCTGTCATTACTAACATATACATGAATAACAAAATAATTTTCTACAGCAACTTGAACATTGTAGCATGGCTTTAACTGACCATTTCTCATGTAATCCGATTTTAATCGCATAAAGGTTGCTTCAAGGTCAGTTTTACTAAATGAATTTCTGTCATCTCCCATGATTTCAAAGTATTTTTTATACTTCAGCAATTGACCACCCAGTAATTCTAATTCCTCATATAAATGCTGTAATCTCGGCTTCTTTTGCTCTTTCCCGCGAACAAAATAAATGCCTTCTCCATCACAGATAACTTTTATTGCCCTTTGCAATTCAAGCATATCTATAGGAGAACAATTATCAATTTCTAGAATTACATTATTTGATACCTTGTTTTTATTATTTCTTTTGCGTTCACGATTTTTCTCGATGATTTCTTTGACTCTGTCCATACCTTCAATTACAAACATCTGCTTACAAGGTAGAATATATTTTTTATCAAATCTATTGGACTTAATAATCGAATTGTACTCGTCATAAACTTGTCCTATCTTATCAAGTAAACCAGCTAAATGATAATTAACACTTCCTCGCCACACAAAAGTGTATCGGTTGCTATTCGCTTCAATCTTAGTTCCATCAATGTATAAAGCCTTTAAAGATACTAAGTTCTCATCTTTTAAAAGTCGAATAAATTGGTAATGAAGGTCGTCCAGTACATTAGTCGTTAACTTATCATTTAAGAAATTATAGAAGGTAGTTCTGGAAGGTGTTTCACCATCTGTAATAGTTATAAAACCTAAATCTCTAGTACATAACTCAACGATTCGATCTATTGCTCTGATGCCACGCATATTTGCATAAAGTACAACTGCATACAACATAACAGGGTTGTATCCTGAACGACCAAGTCTGCTGTAATTATCGAATAGCTTTTTAAAATCAAGTTTCTTTAAAACCTCAAGTAAAGTATAAACTGGATCTGAATCAGGAAGTTTAAGTTCTAACAACTTGAAATTAAATTCTATTTGACCATAGCCCATAAATCCTTTAAAATTATTATGCATAGTATAATTTTTTGTACTGCTAGTTACGTCACACGATGTAACGGAATTTGAGATGGGGGTGAGAGATCATCTCATTTTTTTGCACAAAAATCCTCCTACTTATGTATTCGACATAAACTAGGAGGATTCCTTTTTGTTATTTTATTCCATTTCTGGTTTATCTATTTCGGGACAGCCCCTTTTCAACAAGTTAATGTTCACAGAGTCTTGTCTACACAGATTTTTCCACCCTTTATAACTTTAGCAAATATAGCCTCTGTCATTAATGGGCATGTTTTCTTCTGTTTGATTAAAACACACTCTGGAAAACAACGTTTCCCTTTTTTTGTGATTAAAACTTCAGCTTCCCCAAGCATCAATACATCCCCTATCGAAATGTCTTCTGGATCCAGATCGATGAGTATGGTTTCTATAAACCGTTTCACACACAATCCTTCTTCAAAATCAGATAATCGGTCCGTTGTCATTTTAGACATCAGACAAACCTCTCGATCACCAGGTTTAGCATATGCATCCCCTATAAGACCAAAGTTTTCAAGTAGAACCCCTTCTTTTACCTCGATACGATTACCTTTTTCGACAGAAAGCTTAATCGAAAGGACTTTTGCTTTCATTACACCAACTCAACTTGATGATAAACTTTCTTACCTTTTTTAATCATTGCCTTGTTGTCCTCAAAATCAGCTAATGTCATTTTGAAGAATGGATCTTGAACTTTCTTATCATTTAAAGAAATACCGTTTTGCTTAACAAGACGTTTACCTTCGCCTTTAGACTTTAGAAGTCCAAGCTCAACCATTACTTCTAAAAGCTCTTTGCCTTCTTCAAATAAAGCCTTGTCCATTTCACTTGTTGGTACATTTGCACTTGCACCACCACCTGCAAATAATGCTTTTGTTGCTTCTAATGCCTTATTGGCTTCTTCTTCACCATGAACAAGTTTTGTAAATTCAAATGCTAAGATTTCTTTGGCCTTGTTGATTTCAGCACCTTCTAAAGCGCCTAATCTTCTAACTTCATCCATAGGTAAGAATGTAAGAAGTGCTAAACAGTTTTCAACATCTGCATCATCTACATTTCTGAAGTATTGGAACATTTCGTATGGAGATGTCTTCTCAGGATCAATCCATACAGCACCTTTTTCAGTTTTACCCATTTTAATACCAGCTGAAGTTGTTAATAACTTAAATGTTAAACCGTAAACTTCTTTCTGATCTGCTTTTCTACATAAGTTAACACCAGCAATGATGTTTGACCACTGATCGTTACCACCTAATTGCATCTTACAGTCGTATCTTCTGTTTAATTCTAAGAAGTCATAACCTTGCATGATCATGTAGTTAAACTCTAAGAAAGATAAGCCTGTTTCCATTCTTTGCTTGAAACATTCTGCAGCAAGCATTCTGTTTACATTAAACTTAGAACCGATTTCTCTTAAGAAAGAAACATAGTTCAGGTTATCTAACCAATCAGCATTGTTAGCTGGAATACCCTTTTCACCATCTAATGTGATGTACTTTCTCATTTGATTTAACATTCTTTCACCATTTGATTCAATGGTTTCATTTGTTAACATCTTTCTCATATCTGTCTTACCAGAAGGGTCACCTACCTTAGCAGTACCACCACCAATTAGTGCAATTGGAATATGACCTGCTCTTTGCATGTGCATCATGACGATGACTTGGATAAAGTGACCAACATGTAGTGAATCAGCAGTTGGGTCAAATCCAATGTAGAATTTCACTTTCTCATCGTTTAATAACTTGATAACTTCTTCTTCATGAGTGATTTGCTCAATAAAGCCTCTCTCTTTTAGTACTTCATATACGTTCATCTATAAACCTCCCTTGATCATAAAACTATGATTTTCTATAAAATAAAAAAGAGCTTTTCATCCAAAGGACGAAAAACTCGTGGTACCACCTTAATTCGAAATCATTTGATTTCCTCTAATATGTTTAACGCACATCATACGTAATAGTTTCCCATTAACACTCAAAACCCGTAATTTCATAAAACAATCTGAACACTTTCCATCTACCAGTGTCTTTCTATATCCGTTATTGTCTTATTACTATTGTTTATCAACGTAGTTTATTTAATTATTATACATCTTAAATGAATTCTTTATACTTGTCAAGAATAGAGTTCAAGAATTTTTATATCTTTCTCTTTTACCAGGTCAACAAACTTCTCACCAACCTGAATGACAGGTCTTGTAGGGAAGTTGACATCCACATAGATGATTCTACCTGTTTCACCTGTAGAAAGTAAAACATCCTTACCTGTATAGAAGACTGCTAAGTTCTTTAAAAAGATATAACAAATCTTACTGTCAAGCGTTTTACCTGCATGCCACTGAATGTACTCAGCAGCTTCAAATGGTGATGTTTTATCTTTATATGGACGCTTATTGGTCATGGCATCAAAAATATCACAAACCATAATAATTTTTGCAAACTCATGTATTTGTCCAGCTCTTAATCTTAAAGGATAACCTGATCCATCTAATCTTTCATGATGTTGAAGAGCCGAGTACTTTATATTATTTGTAACACCTTCTGTTTTTAAAAGAATAGAATAACCAAACTGAGCATGTTTCTTTACAATATCAAATTCTTCTTCTTTTGTTTTATTAGGTTTATTTAATATAAAGTCAGGTATCTTCATCTTACCTATATCAAATAGGAGTGATGCTTGAGCAAGGTCACTTAATTGCTCTTCATTATAACCCAACCATTTACCAATCATGGTTGCAAGTATTGATACTCTTAAAGAATGATCGAAGGTATAATTATCACCAGATTTTAATTGAGAAAGTCTCATTAAAACATCATCATTTCTAATCATATCCGGTAGTGCTTTGTTCACATCTCGTCTAATGGATTCCAAATCTATTTCATTACCAGTTTTCAACTGATCAAAAGCCTTTTGAGTGTGTTCAACTAAATCTTTGTGTTTTTCATCAATAGGTGTATTGCCATCTCCAGTTAAAACATGAATCACCATATTAGCATTGGCTACATTAGTAAGAACTGGTTCGATATCATCTTCTTTAAGTTCTATCTTATTTAAAGCATCCAAGTAAGATTCCGCATCAAAACTTTCACCGACTCTGTCAGCTTCATCTTTAATCATCTGAACTTGTTGCTCGTTGCTTGTGGAAGTTTCTACTATTTCAGCCGAATCCGAAACAACCGACACTTCCTTGATGCCAAGTCTTGTCATTAACTGTAGATGTCTTTCAGTAATTTCTACACCTTTACTTAACAACTCAACATCGCTACTGCCTAAAAAAATGGATGAAGCTAAAACCATGCCTATTTCTACTTCATTGATTTTTATAACTTTCAAAAGACACCTCCAAAACACTCTTTTTTTATATTATACATGATAATTAACAATAAGATATGAAAAAAGTCTTAAACACATAGTTTCACAATATGCTTTATCGGTTAAATCATACCCAACCTTGAGGGATTTTAACATATATGAGAGGACTATTAGAAAAATTAGAAAAAGATTAGAAAATCATCTAACTACATAAAAACCCTTGACATAGTTAGATGAAAGTTGTAATATTAAATCAAAGAAACACTTCGATAAACATCTAACTATATAAAACCATTGAAAATACACATCATATTTTTTTACATAGATAGTTAGATGAAATTCTAACAAGAAAGGTGATTAGATGAAAGTCAAATGTAATTGTCGCATAAAGACAGAATCAAAACTAACATCCTCTACAATCATCTTCTTCAAGGAAACTGACAAACTACAGTAGAAAACAACTAAAACTGTTGTTACACTAACATCCAAGTTCTTGACACGATATGATATGAATGAAGAAGCTTGAGAAAATGTAAGAAACGCTTACAGTATAAAAAAGGAGGTCATCATGAACAAGCAAAGAAAAAATAAGCAATCGAAACTTGCACAACTAGAAAAGATGGACTACTTCTTAATTAGGTTTAACAGCTAGGAGAAATTATGAAGGAAAACATCAAACAATCAAAAGCATACTTTAATTAAATAGGAGATGAATTTCTTTCAAAGATTTGGATTCTCCTAAATAGGAGGACATATGGGTAGAAAAATAGGTAAAAAAATTAAAATTGAAAAGCCAAGGATCATTTACAGAAACGAAGTAGATTTTTTCATGGACAGATACTATGATTTACAATCTTCAATAAAATAAGCTTTTCAAAAGAGAATAAAAAAGCTACAAACGACAAAATTAGAGGAGGTTTTTCTCTAAGAGAACAATCTCCTAAGAAGGAGAATATTATGAGTTTAAAATTAAAGAATAAAAAGAGTAAAAGCAACTCACATTTAAATGAGTTCGATCAATACTTAACAAAGTTCAATCTGTACAACTATTAAGATGAAATAGATTTGGGGGAAGTATGAAGAAAATAAAGTCTACAAAAAAAGAAGCATTGAAGATCGAAATGGACAAGCTGAAAATTTATGTATCACTTTAGAGGTCTAACCAATCAAATATTGCTTTATACTGAATGGACCTGTTTACAAGGGTCCATTTTTACTATCTTAAGGATTTGAATAGTGTTATACTGGTACTAGAAAATACAGTGTTAAGGGAAGAGGTTATTATGAATCAAATCAAATTTATACCAGAAATAGATTTTATATTGTATGCCGATGTTATTACTAATCTTGAAAAATATAGAGCTAAATACGAGGGTGAACTGAAGCAGAAAAAAAGAGAAATGCCAAAAGCTTTGATTAAAGGCACCAATGAATACTTTGATCAGGCAAAGGCTTACCTTAAGTCGCTTTCTTTTATCCAAAAGAACAATTTAAAGCTTTTCTTCAGTGAGATTAGATTTACAAAAGAATACCTCTTGCATATGATTCACACCGATCATACACTTGATGATATATCATCAAAGAGTCTTGAAGCATATATTCAAAAACTGTGTGAAACTGATAATCTAAAAGTACCTAAAAACTTTGAAGATTATGAGGAATTTGTTAAGGCCTATTACGATGGCCCTGAAGATCACGTAGATTTGGATAAGACCACAAACTTGATTTATGATTTCATTCATACACCTGACTTGGTAGAAACATCTCTCAAGCCTGCCCTCATCAATTTGTACGACGATTTTTATGAACGCAAAATCAAACCGGATTTAGACAAAATAGAAGAGATTATCAAAAAACATCAAGTCGTTTATGATAAAGATCCTGAAAATTTCTTATTCAACCTTTCGAACGGCCATTTTGATGCAAGTGACATTGACCATATTGGAGACATGCAACCTATTGTCTCTTACTTTGCACCAATGAGTCTTTATATTACTATTAAGGTTAAGAAGTATATTTATGGTCAGCACATCGATCAACTAGAAAGTAAAATGCAGGACAAGGACCTTTATGAACCTTTGCTTAAGTTCTTATCCGATACTAAAAGGTATCAGATGGTACAAAAGCTTTCTGATAAGAAATGGTATTCTAATGAGCTTGCCAAAGAGTTTAACATAACCCCAGCAACCATGAGTTATCATGTAAACAAGATGTTTGGCTTGGGTTTGATTCACTTTGAACAAGGTGATCAAAACAGGATGTACATGACCCTTGATAAGGATAAATTAAAACATTTATTAACTTCTATGATTGATGATCTTTTATAATTTATTTACAAATCGTGAAAACTCCACTTGGAGTTTTTTTTATTTCCAAAAATACAAGAAAAAACTTAATTATTTGTGAAAATAACAAAAAATTCAAAATATTTGATTTTTCTTTACTTTAGTATTAAACTAATCAAAAAAAAGGAGATGCACTATGAAAAAAAGTATTAAAACCAGACTAATCACAACACTCATTATAGTAATTGCACTACCACTGCTTGTACTCGGTACCATATCCTTTATCAACAGTCGGCAGTCATTTGAGTCCAGCTATAAAACATCCAACGCACAAGTCGTAGATGAAATCACACAGCGTGTTCAAAACTACCTAAAAACATTTGAGACCGCTGCAGAAGTCTACGCTATGCAAAGTGAAACCATTCAAACTGCAACAAGTGATAAAAGAAACTACAGCAGAGAGACACTTTTAAACGACTTCCAAAAATACGTAGATTCTAACGAAGACGTGTTATATGTATACATGGGTACCAATAAAAAGGAAATGATTGACCCAAGCTGGCCTGACGTGCCAGATACATACGACCCAACTTCTAGGGAGTGGTACATTAAAGCGAAAGAAGCCATGACAACCATTTGGACTGAACCATATGTTGATGAACAGTCTGGTGCTTTAGTTGTTTCAGTGGCCACACCTGTTACTGATAAGGGTAAACTTCTTGGCGTTATTTCAATCGATATTACTTTAGAAAGACTGTCCAACCTAATCAATGACATGTCTATAGGACAAACAGGTTATCCCATCTTGATTGGTCAAGACATGACCATTATGACCCATAGAAATGAAGAAAAAATCGGCACTGAAGTGTCAGAAGATATTGTAAAACTAATAGCTAATGAAGCTTCTGGTCAAGTTACCTTTAGTGAGGACGGCATTATGAGACTTGGCAATTATAGCCGAATTCCATCAACCAACTGGATTGTACTTGGCAGCATTGAAGCCAGCGAGCTTGGCGCTTTAACCCTACCAATATTAAAGACAACTGTCATCTTAATCATCGTCTGTTTATTCATTGGTACCCTTATTGCCATTATGATTTCTAGAAGTATCACAAAACCGATCCATGCTTTAGAGGCTACCATGAATATTGTTAAAAATGGTGACCTAACCTGCCGCTCAGATGTTAAGGTTAAAAATGAGTTTGGACGTATGTCAGATAGTTTTAACACCATGATCGATTCTTTCTCTGATATGCTAAAAAAATCAAGACAAGTCACCTACCATGTGTCGTCTTCAGCAAATGAACTGAATGAACATGCTGTTTTAGTCAATCAAACATCAGAGGAAGTTGCAAGAACCATTGAAGAAATCGCCAAGGGATCCAGTGATCAAGCTCTGGAAACAGAAAAAGGTGTTATACTGATAGACCAGTTATCAAAGAAAATACAAGAACTTAATGCAAATAGCACACATATGGCTGATTCTGCAAACCAAGTAAAAGAAGCCAATGATAAGGGCCAAGAAGTCATTGAAACTTTAAAAGCCAAAACACATGAAAATAATACAGCAACAGATAATATTGCCATGACCATACAGGCACTTGAAATGAAGTCTGTAGAAATTGGTGGCATACTAGAAACCATTACAGCGGTTGCTGAACAAACCAACCTTCTAGCACTAAATGCTTCTATAGAAGCTGCTAGAGCCGGCGAGCACGGTAGAGGCTTTGCAGTTGTAGCTGAGGAAATCAGAAAACTAGCAGAGGGTTCCAATGAAGCTGCTGAAAACATCAAGGTTATTGTTTCAGAAATACAATCTGAAAGTCGACATGCTGTTGATATTATGAATGATGTAAAAGCAAGAAACTCTGAACAAAATGAGGCAGTTAATGCGGTTCATGAAGTCTTTATGGATGTTCATGATTCGACGGATACCATTGCTCATTTGATTTTCTCTACACATCAGTTTGTAAAAAGTATGAACGAGGAAAAACAAGAAATCGTTTCGGCTATAGAAAACATTTCTGCGGTATCAGAAGAATCTGCAGCTGCCGCAGAGCAAGTAACCGCTTCAGTGCTTCAACAAACCCAAACCATTAGAGACGTCTATAAGTCTGCAAACAAATTAAATGATATGGCTGATTCTCTCAAATCAGAGATCAACTTATTCAAGATAGAAAAACTTTCTTAAGTTTTTCTTCTTTTTTTGAAACTTTTTCATTTCTATGGTGTATTAATAAGTATAGGGCCCATGGAAAGGAGTTTAAATGTTTAGAAAAAAAATTAAAACTGCATCCAAAACCATTACCTCTCAGCCTATACATATTGGTGACAAAACATATGTAACAATCCATGTTCTTGATGTCACCATGGTAGGTGCCAAAGACTCGAGTATATATGGCACCCTTAGTCCCAAAGGTGTAATGGTTATCGACAAAGATAAACATGAATTTCTATCCATAGACGAGACATTTGAATTTGAAAACATGACTGAACTTGATAAGTTCATAAACAATTAGGAGGTTATGATGAATATCCAAGAGAACATTAACGTATTATTTGAGAAATTTGAAGCTTTTATTAACTCACAAACAATAATTGGCCAAGAGATCAAAGTTGGTGATGTTACCATTATTCCACTGGCAAGTATTTCATTTGGTCTAGGTGCTGGAGCAGGTGGCGAAAGTGCTGATTCAAATGGTGGCGGCTCAGGTATTTGTGCCAAAGCAACACCACAAGCTTTATTAGTTGTAAACGGTTCTGATGTGAACTTAATTCCAATTAGAAAAGGAAGCAGCTTTGAATCACTTTTAGACAGCGTGCCTGCCTTAATTGACAAGATCAAAGAAATGAAGCCAGAAAGCGAAACAGAAGACGAGTAATTTTTAACTTAACGACAGCTTGCTGTCGTTAAGTTTCATTCTTTCAAAGGTGGTGAAGTTGTGGACTCATCGGAAAAAAGGCTGATCAGACAGTGTAAAAAGCAAAACAAGGAAGCCTTAAATACGATTTATGTAAAATACGAAAAATTCATATACAGTATCTGTTATAATTACACACATTCTAAAGAAGATGCACTTGATTTATTACAGGAATCTTTTATAAAGATACTCAAAAACATTGATCGATTCGATGAAGACAGACCTCTATTACCTTGGATTAAGAGAATTACAGTCAACACATGTCTTAATTTTAAACGTAAGAAGAAAGCCAGTGTATCATTGGATCAAGTCATGACAGAAGACGGTCAGACTTTAAAAGATGCTATTGCATCTCAGTTTAACTTAGAAAATTACATCTTATTTCAAGATACATCCAATATCATTCATGAAGAAATTTCAAAACTCGAAGATAAATATCGGTTGCCACTGATACTCAGGCACCTACACGAAATGAGCTATGAAGAAATATCTAAGTACACAGACATACCTTTAGGCACCATTAAAACAAACATTTACAGAGGACGTAAAATCCTAAAACAAAATTTAGAAACACGCGGATTATGGGGGTGAGAAAATGACTTGTCAATTTGATGAAATGTTATTATATGAATATCTAGACGACCTTTTAGAAGACGAAGAGAAGCTTCAAGTTGAACGTCACCTTTCTGCATGCCCATCTTGCAGAAAAAAGTTGTCTGAAATCAAGTTACTCTTTTATGAATTAGACAGTATGGACCAAGTGGAAATACCAGATGAAGTCAGTCAGATCAGAGAAGCGGTTCTTAAAGAAGCATTTGCAGACAGAAAGGTCCCACTTAGTGAAAAGCTATCTGATACCAAAAAAGCGCTTGAAGAAACACCTGTTATTAAAAATGTAATTCCCAACCGTCAAAATCTTTCAAAAGCGGCCAAGGGCATCTACAAGGGTTCTAAGAAAGTTATTGAAAATATGCCTAAGAAAAAGGAAAAAGCACCTAAGCCTAAAAAGAGTCTAGGAGGCTTACTATGATTGTCTTAAAAGTGCTTTTGATGATTATCTTTTATATCATCCTTATCCTTTTAGGCCTACTATTTATCTTGCTTATTTCTCCAATAAAAGGGGCGGTATGGTTTGATACTTCAGGTATTTTATTCAAAGGATCTTATCTTTTTGGTTTATTGAGGATTGAGTATAACAAGAAGCTCAAGCTTAGATTTTTCGGTTTTAAAATTCAAGTCTCAGATGACGAAAAAACGGATGAAAAAGAAGACAATCAAAAGGAAGAAAAAAAAGAAAAGAAAAAAGGACGGTCCTTAAAAAGGCCATCGCTTGAAATTGTCCATCTGACACTTGATTTAGTTAAGAAACTTATCTCAATTATTGCACCAAAGGAAGCCAGTCTTCATCTGACACTGGGCTTAGATGATCCATACTATACACAAATGATGCATATTATCAGTATGGTCTTATTTATACCACTCAATAGAAAGAAAAACTACGACTTTCAACTGAATCCCATTTTAGATGATATTGCCATAGACTTCAAAGGACATGCAAAAATCTCTTTTTCTTTGATGCAGCTCATATTGCCTGTAGCCAGGTTTCTCATAAGAAAACCAATTCGAAACTATTTAAATATTAGACTCTTTAAAAGGAAACCTTAATTGGTTTCCTTTACTAACGTATCAATGGCATCTATGAGATACTGAATTTCTTCTCTTGTCGTAAATGATGAAAAGCTCACTCTTACAGTCCCATTTGGGAAAGTGCCAAGGGTCTTATGAGCCGATGGTGCACAGTGCATCCCTACCCTTGTTTGTATATGATAATTACGTTCTAACTTAAAGGCAATAACAGCATTGTCGTGGTCTTTGAAATCAAGGGAAATGACTGCTGTTCTATTGGATAACTCTCTACTTCCCACCACTCTTACACTTGGCTGGTCAAAGTTATCAAAGAAATACTTAACCAGCTTCATTTCATGGTCATGAATGTTCTTAATCCCCTTGTCTAAGACATACTTCAAAGAAGTATGTAAGCCACAAATACCTACAACGTTTGGTGTACCTGATTCAAATTTATCAGGCATATGGTCTGGTTGAGTCTCTTGTTCTGAAGCAGAACCTGTACCACCTTCTATTAAAGGCTTCATAATCTTAGCAAGCTCTGGTTGAATCAAAAATCCACCGGTACCTGTTGGTCCTAGAAGACTCTTATGACCAGTAAAACATAACATATCGATATAGTCCATGCTGATGTCTATGACACCTGCAGTTTGTGCAACGTCTGCAATAAAATAAATGCCGTGTTTTTTGGCAAGTCTGCCTATGGCTTCTATGTCGTTTACAGATCCTGAAATATTAGAACCATGTATCATCACTATGGCCTTTGTGTCAGCTTGAATGCTTTTTTCTACATCTTCTGGTGATACAAATCCTTCAATATCTGCCTGGACGCGTGTTAATTTACAGCCTATGCTGTTTAAAGGTCTCATGACAGCATTGTGTTCCATAGATGAAATAATGACATGGTCTTTCGAATCAATCAAACCCTTAAGCCCTTGGTTTAAACTCTCAGTGATATTCTTAGTGAAAATAACATGATCAGGATGATCGAAATTAAACATTTCACAAAGCAATTCTCTAGTTTCATAAACCATGCGACTGGCATCCATAGCAGAGCTATAGGCACCTCTTGAAACACTGGATCCATTTTCCAATATGTATGCTGCCATGTTTTCAGCTACACCTGGCGCTTTTGGAAAAGAAGTTGCGCCATTATCTAAATAAACTCGTTCTAATATATTCATTCTCACACCTCACATTTAATTTACCACAATAAGCATAAGAATCAACTATTACAACTATAGAATTTCTAAATAGATAAAGCCCGATTTCTCGGGCTTATTGAATACTTGTAGTTCTATTGTCTTCCTTAGTCTGTTTTTCTAACTTCTTAAAGGCTGCAGATAACATGAGTTTTATTCTATTAATCTGATTGACCTCAGATGCACCTGGATCATAATCAATTGGAACAATATTACTCATTGGATAAGAGTTTCTAAGTTCTTTAATCATACCCTTACCAGTAATATGGTTTGGTAAACATCCAAATGGCTGTAAACAAGCCACATTATCAACACCTGATTCTATAAGCTCAACCATCTCTGCTGTTAAGAACCAACCTTCACCGGTTTGGTTACCGATAGACAAGTGACGTCTTGCAAGATCAGCCAGATGCTCTATTGGCTCAGGCGCTGTAAACCTTTTACTTTCATTCAGAGCTTTTCTCATGTCATTTCTTAAGCTTTCTAAAAACTTAATAGCCGTTTGGCTGACAAGTTTGCTCTTTAATGAACCTGATAACTCCTCGTACTTATAAACGTTGTTGTACTGAGTATAAAGAACAAAGTCATACAGGTCAGGCATAACTGCTTCTGCACCCTCTGCTTCTAAAAATTCCACAATTTGATTGTTGGCAGTTGGATGGAACTTAACTAGAATTTCTCCTACAATACCCACCTTAGGTTTGATCATGTTTTCATGAATTGGCAGTGTATCAAACTCCTTAACGACCTGTGGAATCAGGTCTTTAAACTTCTTGCCTTTGCCTCTGATGGTATCTTTAAAGATTGCCACCCACTTTTCATATAAAGCATTAGCAGAACCTTCTTCAAGTTCGTAAGGACGTACCTTAAAGAGCATTCTCATTAGAAGGTCACCCATTAAGACACCGTCACCTAGTCTTCTTAAAAGCTTTGGTGTCAGTTTAAAACCAGGGTTTTTCTCAAGTCCAGCCACATTAAATGATACTACTGGAATATGGTCCATTCCTAAATCTTTTAGGGCCTTTCTTATAAAAGCAATATAGTTTGTGGCTCTACAGCCACCGCCAGTTTGAGACATAATAACAGATACATTGTCTAAGTCATATTTACCAGACTTCAAAGCCTCAATGATCTGACCAACGGTCATAATAGATGGATAACAAGCATCGTTATGAACCACCTTAAGTCCTTCATCTATGGCACCTGCATCTACAGAAGGCAAGAGCTCAACATTGTAGCCATCTTCAACCAGGGCTGTTTCTAAAAACTGAAAATGAATCGGTGCCATTTGTGGAACCAAAATGGTATGTTTCTTCTTCATTTCCTTTGTAAAAACAGGTCGCGGTTTATTGTCATAAAGCTTCTTCGGTAAAATGTTATTTTTATCTCGCTCATTAATAGCAGCTATTAAAGATCTCACACGGATTCTAGCCGCACCTAAATTAGAGATTTCATCTATCTTAATGGTCGTATATAACTTATTATTCTGATGTAAAATTTCTTGAACTTGATCTGTTGTAACAGCATCTAGACCACAGCCAAATGAGTTTAATTGAATCAGTTCCAAATCTTTATGGCGGGCTACATAGTCAGCAGCCTTATAAAGTCTGGTATGGTAAACCCATTGGTCCACAGCTCTGATAGGTCTCTCGATGGTCAAATCTCTAAAACCATCTTCACAAAGGACTGCAAAACCATAAGAATGGATCATTTCATCGATACCATGGTTGATTTCCTTATCCAAGTGATAAGGACGACCTGCCAAAACAATGCCTTTTATTTTGTTTTCTTTGATGTAATCAAGTGTCTCATAAGTTTTGTCTTTTATATCTTGCTTGTACTTGTCCAGTTCTCCATATGCCTTATCAAGCGCAAGTTTAAGTTCACCATCATCAATGCCTTCAGCACCAAGTTCTTGAACCAATCTCTTGTACATTCTCTTAGGATTGTCTATTGGCAAGAATGGATGATAGAAAGTAACAGACTCGTCTTTCAGTCTTTCTAAATTGGCCCAAATGGTCTCCGGATATGAAATAACAACTGGGCAATTATAATGGTTGTTTGCCTCAGGATCTTCCTTGATATTGTAAGGAATAGAAGGATAGAAAATCTTCTTCACGCCAGCGTCCAATAAGTCCTCTAAATGCCCATGCACCAGCTTGCCTGGATAACATACAGATTCTGATGGAATAGACTCTAGTCCCTTCTCAAATATTTTTTTAGAAGAACGTCCTGATAGTTTTACCCTGTAACCCAGTTCTGTAAAGAAGGTAAACCAAAATGGATAATCTTCATACATGTTTAAGACTCTAGGCAAACCAATTTCACCACGTTTGGCTTCATCGATTCTTAATGGCTTATAGCCAAATAATCGCTTGTATTTATAATCGTACATATTCGGTGCCTGATTTTTCTTCTTAACTTCACCTGCACCTCTTTCACAACGGTTACCTGAATAGAACTTCTTACCGTTAGAAAAAGTCGAAATGGTCATCAAACAGTTGTTACCACATAGTTCACAACGTTTGAGTGAATTTTCTACAGAAAATGATTCTAGATCATTTAAAGAAATCATGTCAGATTGACCTGACTCATCTCTTTCTTTTGCAATAATAGCAGCACCAAAGGCACCCATAAGTCCAGAAATATCTGGTCTAATCACTTCTCTGCCTAAGATGATTTCAATACCACGAAGGACAGCTTCATTGTAAAAAGTACCGCCCTGTACAACAATCTTCTCACCCAAATCTTCAGGGCGTTTCATTCTGATAACCTTAAATAGAGCATTCTTAATAACAGACAGTGATATACCTGCAGAAATATCCGCTACACTGGCCCCCTCTTTTTGAGCTTGCTTGACCTTCGAGTTCATAAATACAGTACAACGCGTACCTAAATCAACAGGATGATCTGCCTTTACACCCAGTTTTGCAAACTCTTCTACATTAAGCTCTAGTGACTTGGCAAATGTTTCTATAAAAGAACCACAGCCTGATGAACATGCTTCATTTAACATAATGGATTCAATAACACCACCTGTGATCTTAAGACTCTTCATGTCCTGACCACCGATGTCTAGAACAAAGTCTACACCATTTAAGAAATGATCCGCCGCTGTGTAGTGGGCTACCGTTTCAATCTCACCGTGGTCTATACGAAGTGCCTCTTTAATCAAGTGCTCACCATAGCCTGTTACCGTTGAACCAGCTATATAAGCTTCAGGATGCATCTTGTCTTTTAAAACCTTTAAGGCCTCTATTGTAGAAATCAAAGGCTTGCCTTGGTTAGAACCATAATGAGAAAAGAGCAAATTCTTATCCTCATCCACTAGGATAACCTTTGTGGTCGTCGAACCGGCATCTATACCAAGATAGGCTTTGCCCTTGTAATTTTCTATGTCATTTCTACCCACCTTATGTGAATCATGTCTTGTCTTAAAAGCTTGATAGTCTTCATCTGATTCAAATAAGGGTGGTAAAGTAATTTGTCTTGCATCATCAATAGAATAAATCTTGTTGATGTTCTTATACAATTTATCAAATGTCTGAGCCGTACCTTTTTTAGATATAAGTGCTGAACCCATGGCCACAAAGTACTGAGAGTCATCTGGAAAAATGACATTCTCATCTGTCAACTCAAGTGTTTCAATAAATCTTTTTCTGAGTTCAGACATAAAATAAAGTGGACCACCTAAAAAGGCAACCTTACCCTTGATGGGTCTACCTTGTGCTAGACCACCTATTGTCTGGTTGACAACAGCCTGTAAAACAGACACGGCTATATCTTCCTTAGAAGCACCTTCATTTAAAAGTGGCTGAATATCTGTTTTTGCAAACACCCCACATCTAGATGCTATGGGATAAATTGTTTTGTAGTTTTTAGCCAGTTCATTTAAACCGGAAGCATCCGTTTGTAAAAGTGATGCCATTTGATCTATAAATGCACCTGTACCACCTGCACAAGTACCATTCATTCTTTGTTCGACGACGTCACCAAAATAAGTGATTTTTGCATCTTCTCCACCTAGTTCAATGGCTACATCTACCTCAGGTACAATTTCCTCAATGGTCGATGTACATGCAACTACCTCTTGAATAAAAGGTGCGTCTAACTTTTGTGATATATTCATACCTGCTGAACCTGTTATATGAATAGTTCCAACTTTTTTTATCAGCAGTTCTTTAGCATTCTCAAACATTTGAAATACAGTATTCTTAATATCAGAAAAATGTCGATTGTATTCTTTATGAACAACATGGTTGTCATTGTCGAGAACAACAAACTTTACTGTCGTTGAACCAACATCAATCCCAATACTATATGGTTTACTCATAATTCCTCCATTTACCTCGCTCAACCCGTAATTTCATCTTATCTCATTTTAATAAAAAAGTTAATATTAATCACATTAATAATTCATAAACTGTTCAATAAAAAACTTAAAAAAAACCTAAATAAATTTAAAAAACTATTAAATTCATGGCCTATTGACACATAAAATGTATGATATAATGACTGTGAAACATCATTTAGCAAGATCATTCGGCCAAAGGCATCAAATTCACAGAAAGTGATGACCCCAATAATAATTCTACCCATTTAGGAGACTTTGTAACGGCAATTTAGTATTAAGATACAAAATGTGAAATTATTTATCTTCCTATACATAAAAAAAACTGATAAAAATCAGTTTAATGTGAAGCATATGCTTCTAGATCAATGAAGTCAAAGGGTACAAAATCAATGTCCCAGAGATAGACTTTTAAATCAACGGTATAATCATTAACAACAACTCCTTCTCCTTCAAGGAGAATCTTCTGCATAAATGCACCCTCAGGATCTCTTAGGGATATTTGTCCTTTAGAGTTGATGATTCGATGCCAAGGTAGATTATAAGTATTGGACATAGATCTTAACAACCAGCCAACTTGTCTCGCTGCACGAGGACTGCCGGCTAATCTTGCTACCTGACCATATGACAGTACCTTGCCTTTTGGGACACTTACAATGACCTTTAAAGCTTGCTCAGTAAATATATTCATAACTAACCTTTCTATGGAGGAAACTATGCTTAAAAATTATTTAAACGACGATTGGTATCAGATTCTAAAAGAAGAGTTCGATAAAGATTACTTTAAAGAACTGGAATCTTTTTTAGATGATGCCTACGAAAATCATACCATCTATCCAGAAAAAAGTCATATTTTTCATGCTTTTAACCTAACACACTTTATAGATGTAAAAGTAGTCTTAATAGGTCAGGATCCTTATCATGGTCAAAATCAGGCTCAGGGTCTCAGCTTTTCAGTGCCAATGGGTGAAAAACTGCCGCCATCACTTAAAAACATTTTCAAAGAACTTCTAGATGATGTCGGCATTACCAAGATACATGGTGATTTGGAAGAATGGGCCAAACAAGGCATACTTATGATCAACGACGTCTTAACAGTTGAAGCATCCAAGGCAAGATCTCATAGAAACAAGGGCTGGGAGCACTTTACTAAGGCTGTCATTGAATCACTTAATGATTCAGATCATCCAATTGTTTACATACTATGGGGCAATGATGCTATAAAGAAAGAAAAAATCATTGATAAAAAACATCATATCATCAAAGGCCCGCATCCAAGTCCACTATCATCTTACAGAGGTTTCTTTGGCAGCAAACCTTTTTCTAAGGTAAATGATTATCTTAATCAAGACAATTTAGGTTCAATAGAATGGTAGATCATTAAGCAAATTTTTAAATAACAAAACACTGATACTTTAAGATCAGTGTTTTGTATTATACCCAATTTAACTTTTTAAGATAATCTTCAATATCATCTGACTTGTCCATACGCATGATAGATGCCAGCTCCCTTTGGCTAGATTCTTTATCTAGTGACCGAATAATTTGTCTTGATTTCAAAATAGAAGACGGACTCATACTAAACTCATCTAGACCCATGGCAAATAAAATAGGAATCAGGTCTTCATTGCCTGCAACCTCGCCACACATGCCAACCCAAATGTTCTCTTTGTGGCCATTGTCTATTACTGTCTTGATCAACCTCAATAAAGCTGGATGATAGGGTGTATATAAGTCTGATATGGTCTCATTCATTCTATCAACAGCTGTAGTGTATTGTATCAAGTCATTGGTTCCAATTGAGAAAAAATCAACTTCCTTTGCAAGAATATCAGAAATTATAGCAGCAGATGGAATTTCAATCATCATACCAACTTGGTAATCGCCAACTTCTTTCATTTGTGAGGCCACATCATTTACAAGTGCTTTTGCCTTTAATAATTCTTGTAGGGAAGATATCATTGGAAACATGATTTTCAAATCACCATGTAGACTCGCCCTTAAAAGTGCTTTTATTTGTGTTCTAAAAATATCTTCATGGTCTAGACAATACCTGATGGCCCTATAACCTAGAAATGGATTTTCTTCTGATGGAAAATCTAGATAGCTTAAATGCTTATCACCACCAACATCTAAGGTTCTGATTACTACTGGCCCATCCATTTGCTCAAGTACCAATTTATAAGCTAGGTACTGTTCTTCCTCAGTTGGAAGGCTATCTCTGTTCATATATAGAAACTCTGATCGAAACAGGCCAATACCTTCCCCATCATTTTTAAGGACATTTTCCATATCCTCTGGCTGACCAATGTTACAGCCAAGAGAAACTTGAATACCATCTTTTGAAATTGATTTTTTACCTATAAGGTTCTTTAAGGCATTTTGTTTCTGCATGTATGCATCTCTTGATTTATTAAAATTCTCTAACTCTTTACTATCTGGATTTATGATGATGTCACCAGTCTCACCATTAATTAAAAGGTAATCATTTTCATGAATGATATCAAATAGATTTGAGACACCAACCACAGCTGGTATTGAAAGTGTTCGAGACATAATTGCTGTATGTGATGTAGAACCGCCTATGGCAGTAATAAAACCTGAAACCTTATCCTTGTCCATACTTGCTGTATCTGATGGTGTTAAATCATGTGCAACAATTATCAGATCTTCATCACCTGCAACTTCCATATCTTTAACACCTATCAATAACTTAATCAAACCATTGCAGACATCTTTGATATCTGCTGCACGTTCTTTCATATAATCATTATCCAAAGACTCAAACATCATTACCATGTCATCACGCACCAACTTAATAGCATATGCAGCCGAGTAGCCTTTATCTTCAATCAATGACTTTATCTTATTTAAAAGCTCAGGGTCTGTTAACATCATCTGATGTGCTTTAAAAATCTGACTTTCCTCTTTGCCTATTTCATTAAATGTTTTTTCTTCAATTCTCTTTAGTTTCTCCATAAGTGAATGACAAGCTTCAGTTAACTTTGTCTGTTCAAGCTTACTGTCTGTCGTCATTTCCTTATTTGGATCTTCAAAAGTTCTTTTTATAAAAACACGCCCAGCTCCATAGCCAGGCGATGCACCTATTCCCTTCATCATACCTCACTTTTTATTAACTTAAACTTCTGCCAAGGTTTCACCCTATCTAACAAGTAAATCTCATCATCAGAAATTTTGCCAACAATACTTGTTTTACCGGAATTTTTCATATCTTTTAAGGCAATTTGTAATTCCCCGGCATATCTGGCATACAGGGAAGAATCAATCAAGATATCACCTTTTTTTATGTCCCTGATATTCTTAGGTTCAAAATACTCCCCCCTATACTTGACTCTAGACTGTGTTGACCGAATCATATAAGCGCTTACATCCCCCCTATTGAAATGAGGTTCTTCTAGTACAATGGTCTTCTCTAACTCGGTGATGTTTTCTTCAAGGCTCACCCTAAACTCTATCATTTCCTTTGTCAATTCAGACAAAAGCTTAAGTTCACTTTCACTGGCAAATGCATTCCCAATGATAACATCGTCAATCAATCCACTAGAAAACAAATCCTTGGCTTGGGTAACAATATCTAAGTCTCTATGAGACTCTAATGTACACAGACCTTCCTCAACTGGCCAGGGTCCAAAGCGGGCATGTTCAGAAGAGACAAATCCTGCTGTGTGAATACCTAAATCGCTAAACTGCTGAGAACATTTCATAAAATGCTCATTTGAAAGGCCAGTATATCTATGTGGATAGAAGTTGTGACAGCCATATAGGTTTTCTTTTACAGGCTGATAACTCATAATAGTTTCTAAATACTTAGTACCATTTGACATATTGATTTCAATCTTCAAACCGTAAGGATTGGCAGTCATAATGCTTTCTTCATTGCCTGTAAAACCAATATCTAGACGAATACCACTTAAACCTAAATCAACAAAAGGCTTCAAATCATGGACACTTGCCTGCATCTTCTCAAAAACCTCAGGACTAATGTCTGCTATGACTTTCATATTACATTTACCGGCTTCAACCATGATGCATTTGAACTTCTCAAAATCCTCATCTTTAATAGATATAAAACATGTGAAAATCCTTGTAAATCCATATTTAGAAGCCAATTGAATGTAGTCTATGATTTCCTGCAAACTCCCATGTTCAGGATAAATAGAGATACCCAACCCTCTCATGATTTCACCTGCTCATATAAATCAACAAACTCTGCCGCTAGATCCTTCATTAAAATTGCATTCATTAAATGATCCTGTGCATGAACAAGTAGAATGGACATCTCCACCTTTTTTCCACTGGCCTCAGACTGAATTAAAGAAGTTTGAGTCTTATGAGCTTCTTTAAGACTTTCTTCTGCATTTTTAATGGCTTGTCTTGCAGCAACTATATCACCTGCTTTAGCATGTTGAATGGCCTCCATAGCATCTGATTTAGCATTGCCACTTGCTGTTATTAATCCAAAAATGATCATTTCATCCATTCTTATTACTCCTTAATTAAATCAAGCGCTGCCTTTAAAACGGCTTCACCATTTAGCGTTCCATAATGCATACTGTTAATCACTTCCACTGGAATAGATTTTGGTGCTAACGTTTTAGTTAATTTAGCCTTCAAATATCTTACTTGTGGTCCTAATAATAGAACAGAAATTTTATCATAATGATTACTTGCATCCATTTCAGATACGGCAAATATGTTTACATCAATATTTTGTGCCTTTGCAGCTTCATTCATTTTTACAACCAACAAACTGGTTGACATACCAGCAGAACATACCAACATAATATCTTTCATAAACCCTCCTACTCGTTTTTTAAATCTTCTTCAATAAGTCTTCTCAGTGCTTCCGCTGCATCCTCTTCATCAGGACCATCACAGGCAACAACTATTTGGTCACCCTTTACTACACCTAAACCGAGAATACCAATAATACTTTTACCATTGATTTCTCTACCATCTTTTTCTATAAACACCTCAGACTCAAAAGCTTGAGCTTTGGCTACCAATAAACTTGCTGGTCTAGCGTGCAAACCAGAACTTCCTTCTACTCTTACAGTTACTTTTTTCATGATTACCTCCTCACAGTAGTATTAAGCATGAATCGTGCCAACTTAAACGTGTAATTTTCAACGTTTCTAAAGGTTCACACTGAAATTTCACACTTTACACACTGTGCATTTATTGCACACTAGTATTTTCAATTAACATTTTACATAAGTAGGCAACTTCGTCATCATTTATCTGAATTTGATAAAAATCTTCCATGGCATTTAAGCAGGTTCTAATTTGAATGAACTCACGTGTATACTTCTCCTTAAAGGCCTCTAAATTATCAAATGGAGTTGCCGGTTTTTCCTTTAACAATTTTTCTACTAAAAAGCTCATATGAAGTACAATACCTGTTTTAACATCATGAGCTATCTTTATCTGCAGTTCCAGTTCTACATCGAATAAGAAATTTCTTAAGAGGCCCATGAGCTTATCGATATTGGTTATGGTTATATGCTCTTTTAAAGACTGTACTATTTTGTAGTAGCTATCTTCTTCTAAGACTATTTTTTCAATGCGGTCAAGCCCACTTCCAGAGAATATATCAACAGCAGACACAAAGGTAACGCCAGAAATATCAATGTCTATGGTACCTACTATGGCTAGTAGGCGGTATTCCTTTTGATAATCTTCTATTTTTTGAAGATATTCTTTCCTATTTAATATGTTTATAGATTCTACACGAACATGTTCCAAGTAAGGTATTTTCTCTTGCAAGACCTTCTTTAGTTTTTCAGCCGCACCTTCACCTGTAAAACATGCTGTTAGTATAAGAGATTTCTGGTGGAGCTTCTTTTTTCTTTTCCGTCTGTTTCTTTGCTGCATTTCCCTACATGAGTTGAAGATCTCATTGATGTCTCTGCCTAAATCTGCCTTTCTGCAGGCTTCTAAAACAACTGGTGTACTCACCATATCAATGACTTTTATCATGACACCGGTCTCTTCATATATCATGTCTCCGAAGTTTAGCAAAGAACCCATATCAACCAAAAGCATAATACCATCATAAGCCTTCAGTTTGATGACTTCTGATTTCACAATTTCATACATGTCTTCAGCCTTCATACTTAAAGACATATCTAATCCCAGTACATTTTCAGCACTTACAAGCGATTTTGCAACTTGAACCATACTGGTAGCAGTAGACATACCATGGGTTACAACTAAAACATAAACGCCATTGTTGCTGCTTTTATTGAATTGATCCGATTCACTTGCCAAGAACATCGTTAAATAGCCAATTTCATCCAGTGGGACTTCTATTTCAAAAGTCTTATCGATGATCTTGGCAATCTCCATTGCAATGATAAACTCTTGATCGTACTGGACTCTTATGAGATTAAGTTTGGGATTAAAGATCCGCTTGCCACTCCTGATTCGTTCGATGCTCGAATGAAGATGTAACGACAAGCCAAATAAGATGCGCTCATCATAAATCCTATTCAGACGTTTGCCTGCAAAATCCAAGACCTTTTCTACCACATCTATAATCGTTTCATCAACTATGCCTTTTAATTCATCCAGCTTTAAGTTGCCGATGTATTTCTTAAAATAGCTTTCTATATCAATATTGAGCAGTTGATTGATTTCGTCTTCACCCATGCCAGATGCTTTTAAGGCACTCACCTTTTCATCAATCATATTGTAAAAATAAGTTTCATCCTCTTGTGAAACATCATACTCAGGAGATTCATCATAATAAAATCGTAGAATATCTCCCTTATGTTTCAAGAGGTTATCAATATCATCTCGGTATTCTTTTATTTTCATCATGCCTCTTTTAACATGATGAGGTAAATCCATCTGGCTTATCAGAATATAAGATTCCTCTTGAGACTTGTAGTTTAAAAAGGCTTTGGCACAAGCCAACTGAATGTCACTTTTTAACTGACCGATGTTATTGGAACACTCATACAACAAGAAGGATATAAGTGATTGCTTGTTGATGTAGATGCTTTTATTGACTCTCTTGGATTCTTGATTGATAAATACCTGAATCAATTGATATCTTTCCTCTAATAATCTTTCAGATAAAGGAGGAAGAAATATGGTCATAGGTATTCTTCTTGTGAAAGTCTTCAATAGATAGGAACCTGGATCTTCGGTTGTTGCTGCAATGATTTGTACATCCGCAGACAGTGTGGCCTCAGTTTCGCCTAGGGGTCTAAAAACCTTCTTATCAATGAATGTAAACAACATCTCTTGGCCTTCTGGTGAAAGGCGGTGGACCTCATCTAAAAACAAGATACCCCTATCAGCCTTTAAGAGAAGACCATCTTTATTTTGATCTGCACCAGTAAAGGCACCTTTTTTTACACCAAAAATCTGAGCTACTAGAAGCTGAGGATTGGATGCATAGTCAGCACAGTTAAAATGGATAAAAGGCGCTTTTTCTGGTATCATTTTTACTTCTTTAGCAAACTGATACATCTTTTCAGCAAACATGGATTTACCAACACCAGTCTCACCTAATAGGAGGGTGTGCAAGCCCCTAGGTGGATAGTATATGGCTGCTTTTGCCTGCTGAACAGGTATCATTAAAGACAATCCAGATCCTATAAGGCTACTGAAACTGTCACTTTCTTTTTTTTCAGTAAATGCTTTTGTTTTGAATAAAACTGGCCTACCACCGATTTTATCCACTTTCCCTTCTTCTACAAGAAGGTTTAAATAACGACTCACATTAGATCGATCGGCATCAATCACATCACAAATATCATAGGCTGAAACACCATTATCAGCCTTTTTTTCTAACTCTTTTAATGTGTCATAAATTTGATCGATTCGTTTCATCGTTACCTCCAAAGTATATAAGCTTATTCTTATAAAGCATTACAGGATGCAACAAGTTGCATCCTTAAAGTTTCATATAATCTAAACTTCAACACCATCTAATTTTTCTGCTATCAGCACAAATGGTAAATAGATAATAAATGCTACAGCCAAGTTAAAGAGTGCCAAAGCACCACCTGTAAATGAACCGCCTGTTGCCAAGTAACCTCCAAGAACCGGTGGTGTTGTCCATGGTACCATTACTGTTGTAAGTGGTACAAAACCAATCGCTGTTGCCGTAAATGCGATAATTGTTAAAACAACAGGTGCTATAATAAATGGTATAAAGAATACTGGACTTAAAACAATTGGCAAACCAAAGATAACTGGTTCGTTGATGTTGAAGATGCCAGGTGCTATACCTAATTTTGCGATATCTCTTAAATCTTTTCTTCTCTTTGAAGCCACGAATATGGCAGCCAATAAGGCGATTGTTGTTCCGGAACCACCCATATAAACGAAAGCATCAAAGAATGGTTTAGTAACAATGAACTGACCTGTACCTGCAGCATTTGCTTCTAATGCCGGTAAATACAGTGATTGCATCAGTGGCTCTAAGATGTTTGAACCATGTAAACCAAAGAACCATAAGAAATGATTAAAGAATGCTACAGTAATTGCAGCCGGTAGTGTATTGGCCATACCAATTAAAGGTTTTTGGATTGTATTCATAACAAATTCCATGATATTTGAAATCTCAAATGCTTCTACCCAAATTACTTTGATAACTGAAACAGCAACAATTGTGATAAGTGACGGCAATAAAGCTGCAAATGACTTAGCAACTGCAGGCGGTACCCCGTCTGGTAATTTAATAACCAACTTGTCGTTGCCGAATAATCTTGTAAAGAGCTCTGCTACAAATAAACCATTAAAGATTGATACAAATAATGAGTTTGTTCCTGCCCACGCATTTGGCAAGCCCCATCCTTCTTCCATACCTGGCATTAAAATAATAAATGTCGCCAAACCAAGCAAACCAGTTGCCAGTTCGTTAGAACCTTTATTCTTTGCAAATGAATATGGTATAGTAAAGGCTACCAAGTATGACATGATCATAAATGAACCTGTCCAAATGTTGCCATTTGTTGATCGAATGTAACCACCTACAGTCGTATCTAAGAACTTTGTCCATGCATCAACTGGAAAAACGTTGATTAAAACTGCAAATGAACCTGCAATAATTAATGGCATAATCGCAATGAATCCATCTCTAATTGCTACAAGATGTTTTTGCGAACCAACCTTTGCAGCGAATGGTACGAAATACTCTTCAAACCATTGTAATAAACCTTTCATGTAAACCTCCCTAAATAATATAATTGCACTTACGCACATTTAAAGCTGTATTGCTTCATGTATAGTAAAAGCAAGAGGCGTGCCAAAAGTATTTTTTGGCCAATATATCTTTCAATCTATTGAAATGACTTGATTGTCGTTTTTACACACAGTCTCTTATAGTGTGTAAATACCCTTTCTTAGAGTGTGTAAGCATTACACACTAAAAAAACATCATAATTAAATGATGTTCAATCCTAATTCATTAATTAAATTTTCTTCTTGTGGAGATAAGGGTCTTTCGCATATTAGGCAATCTAAATCGCTTAAGTTATAAAACTTGACTGTACCATGATAATCAAATTTTCGTGTTTCTGTTACCAAGACCTTTAAACTAGACTGATTCAAAATGGTCGTTTTTGTAAGGCCAATATCTTTGGTGCTAGAATACAAAGTCTGATCATCTAACCTAACGCTCATGCAAGAGATAAATGCCTTGTTAACATGGTAGTCCTTTATCAAGTCAATGGTTTCAATTCCAACAAAACCACCAATCCTTCGATTGTAGAGACCACCTACTAATATACACCTGATGTCATTGTTGGCTTCTAGTATTCTTACAATTTCAAGCATGTTGGTGATGACAGTCAACTCCTTATGACTTTTTACCAAAACTTCTGCAATCATGGCACATGTGGATGATGCATCTAAGAATATTGAATCGCCGTTTTCTATAATGGATAATGCTTTTTCTGCTATAAGCATCTTATGATCCCTATGGATGTTCATGCGGTAATTAACATTGGATGCATCAAATTTCTTTTTCTTACGTTCTGCCCCACCATAGATACGATCTATTAAATCCTTTTCCTCTAACTTTTTTAAATCTTTTCTAATCAGATCCTCTGTCACTTGAAACATTTCACTTAATGCTTTTACGTGTACCCGGCCCTGCTTATTCAGGATTTTAACAATCTCATCTAGTCTTTCATTTGCTCTCATAAAATAACCTCACTTGTAGATATTATAACATACTTTCTTAACAAGACAGCCCATATTCTCTTACCTGTTCTTAGTATAATTTTCATTTCTACCAAAGTTATTGAATTATTATCACTTGTTTTTATCAAATTAATCATATACAATTAGCACAATAAGAAATAAAATAAGAAAATCAATAACGAAACAATAAAGGAGTCTTCTATGAAAATTGCAATTATCGGTGGTGGATCCTCTTACACACCTGAAATTATCGAAGGATTCATTACCAGACACAAGGAGTTGCCCATCAAAGAAATTTGGCTAGTTGATATTGAATCGGGACAAGAAAAGCTGAATATTGTTGGCGGACTGGCTAAGCGAATGGTTGAAAAATCAGGCATCGACCTTAAAGTTCATTTGACTTTAGACCGAAAGTTGGCCCTTAAAAACTCAAATTTTGTCGTGACACAACTTAGAGTAGGTCAACTTGAAGCAAGAATCAAAGATGAACGTATCCCACTTTCATACGGCATGTTGGGTCAAGAAACAAATGGTGTCGGTGGCTTCTCCAAAGCACTTAGAACCATCCCCGTAATACTCGATATCTGTAGAGATATGGAAAGCTTGTGTCCTGATGCTTACCTTATTAACTTTACAAATCCAGCTGGCATCATTACTGAAACAGTGCTCAGACATACAAATATTAAATGCATTGGTCTATGTAATGTCCCAGTCAATATGAGAAGAGCACTTGAAAAAATTATTGGATCCGATGACTTTCTCTTTCATGCAATAGGTCTAAACCACTATGTATGGGGACATGGTGTATACCACAAGGGGGAAAATATCATACAAAAGATTCTTCCAGACTTACTAAATGACAATGAGTTTAATCCAAAAAATATTGAGGATATTCCCTATATTACTGAGCAAATACTGGCAACCAATATGATGCCTTGCTACTATCACAAATACTATTACATGGAAAATGAAATGCTCCTACATGCACTTGATGACTATGAAAGAAATGGTACACGTGGTGAAGTCGTTAAGAAGGTGGAAGATGAACTTTTTACCATCTACAAGGATATGAACTTAAAGGACAAGCCTAAACAGCTTGAACTTCGAGGAGGGGCCTATTATTCAGATGCCGCTTGTGAACTGATCAACGCCATATACAACAATAAGAAGTCACATATGGTTGTCAATGTACAAAATAAAAATACTTTACCTTTTTTACCATATGATGCAGTCATTGAAACAACATGTCTAATTACCGATACTGGCGCACATCCACTCAGTATTGACGACTTAAATGACGCCGCCAAAGGTGAACTACATATACTTAAATCATATGAACGTTTGACCATTGAAGCTGCAATCAAGGGTGACTATAAGACTGCTCTTCAAGCACTGTCTATACACCCATTAACTAGAAGTGGGCATATTCTTAAAGATACACTCGACGACTTACTTGAAGCTCATAAAAAATATCTGCTACAATTTAAATAAGACGTTAGCTTCTATGCTAACGCCTTTTTTTAAATATCTTCGATTATAAAGTAATAATCCCACCAAACTTCTATTGCCTCATGAAGATCATCCGCTCTATACAGGCGGTCTTTTCCTTTTGGAGAACCATCTTCATAACTTTCTCCCCAACAGTTAGAATCATATACTTCAAAATACAAAGTGCCATCGATATAGGTAAAGCCTTTAACAATTAGAAAATGTCCACCATCGTAATCATAAAACTTACCAATATAGGAATCCTTGTCATCCTTTTCTTCAATATAAGTTGTATCGATGCAAAGAAGGATGATATGGCCTGCTTCTAGAGTAGAGATTAATTCCATAGCACCATCATACTCATCTACATCATAGGATATCGAATGCTTATCGAAAAAATCTTTGATATCATCTGTATACCACCAACCGCCATATGATCTGAACTCACCTCTAGCCTCTTGTGCAGTAACTTCAAAATCCTCGTCCTGCCAAATGCCAGCCATGACAACAGAAGAAGGCCCGCAGTTGTTACCTGAATGTGTGCCTGTATTGCCTTGATCAACGTACCAATTATAAGGTCTGTCGTTGCTGATGCTGCTGTATTGTTCAGATTCCGATAGGTAAATCTTATTCTTTTCTAAGTCTCTTAGTATATCAATATTTAAGTCTTCTAATGAATCAACTGGAATATAAACTGATTGATTTTGAGTAATTGTCGGAATCTCTTTAAGATTAATGAAGACAGTTTCTTCTCCTGTCCCCTTAGAACTTGTGCATCCCACTAATAAAATAAATATAAATAAGATATATTTTTTCATAAGCATCACTCCTATTCTATTTATACCTATTTTTTGGAATTCTAAGCATTAAAAAAGATCCCGAAGGATCTTTTTATTACATCATGTCGTTTAAGTTCATAATTTCTTCTGGAGCAACTTCTGGAAGTACAATTGACTCTACACCACCAATGTTAAAGTAGTCCATGAAACCATTTAATTTAATGTTCATTGACTCTTCAGTTGTTGGATCAACAAAGTCTACATCTACCATCATTTCAGTTTTTACTGTTAAGTAATCTGCATTTGCATAAGTAACTACAGTTAACTCATTTACAGTAATTGCATCTAAAGCAGCTTTCATTTCAGCTCTAGCTTCTTCGTTGTTCATTTCTGCAATCGCTTCATTTAATTGCTCTTCAGTCATGTTAGAGAAGAATAATTCTTTGGCTTCTGCATCTGACATAATAAATTCGATAAATGCGAACAATACATCTTCAGCACCATCAAGTTGAATATCAGCAGTTAACTTAACTGTTTCAACAACTTCTTCATTTACAGTGATTTCTACAGTTTCTTTTTCTTCTCTGATTTTTACTAAGTCATAAATTGAATACTCAGTAGTTTCAGCAAATCTATCTAGGATAGCTTGTACTTTTTCTGGATCAGGTTGAGTTACTGGTGTACCAGTAGATTCTGCTAACTGATCTAAGTCAGCTGAAATATAAGCATAACCCATAAACTGTTGTAAAAGTGGTGCATGGATTAACATCTTCTTATCAGTCATGTAAATCTCACCACTGATTGTCATACCTTGACCAGTATCAACAGTTAACGCCATCATCATGTTTTCAGCATCTTTCATGTCACCTGTAACTGTCATGCCCATAGGACCAGCAAATCCCATTTCTTCTAAGCCTGACATCTCAAGATTAAAGTCTGCTAAGAATGACGTGTTTGTCATTGTTTTACTAGCTTCCTGTACCTTCTCATAAACTTCTTGTGCAGTCATTTTCTCTGCTGCCTTGATACCATTTTCTTCGCCGCCACAGCCAACAAACATAGCCATAACTAATGCAAAGATCATTACTAATGATAATATTCTCTTCATATTAACCTCTCCTTATTTTAAAGTCATTTTTTATGCTTAATTAGTATACTACATGGTTTTACTAAAGTATATAATCAAAACATTAAATATTTATGAACTTACTAACACCTATATTCTATCACAATATGACTCAAATCACAGGTTTTTGCACTAAAAGGAAAGAATGTGACATCAATAGTCACATTCTTCTTTTATTTAGTAATTTCATCTAAGGCCTTTATAAAAATTTCTGTTTGCTCAATGGTACCACTCGATACCCTGATATAATTTTCAAATCCCCATAAAAAACCAGGTCTGATAATAACACCACGTTTTTGTAATTCTACATAGGCTTCTCTCGACGACTGATTGATATCAACGAAAATAAAATTGGCATGAGATTCAACATATTTCATATTGTGTTCATTAAAGTAAACCTTCATCATATCAAGTGACTGCTTATTTAATGCTACTGTATTTTCTATATGCTCATCATCATCTAAAGAAGCGATGGCTGCCATTTGTCCGATTCTATTGGCATTAAACACACCCTTTATCTTAGACATCTCTCTGATGATTTCTGGACTAGAGAAGCAATAGCCGATTCTCAATCCAGCAAGACCCGCCACTTTTGAGAAGGTCCTTAAGATAATTGTATTTTTTCTTTCCTTTAATATGTCCAGTCCGTTTAAGTAATCAGGATCATGAATGGCATATTCAAAATAGGCTTCATCTAACATTAAAACAACTGATTCTGGCAGTCTAGATATAAAATCTACTAACTCAGCCTTAGGCATAATATTTCCTGTTGGATTGTTTGGATTACAAATATAAACGATTTTAGTCTTTTCATTTAAATGTTCTTCAAAAGCTTTCAAATCGTGTTTAAAATCTTCTGTTAATGGCAAACTAATACACTTAGCACCAATATGACTAGACATAATATCATAAAGGGCAAAAGACGGTGCACCAAATATAACTTCATCACCTTCATCCACAAAAGTGTGTGCGATAAGCTTCAGAATCTGCTCGCCACCAGAACCTATTAAAACTTGATCCATAGAAATGCCATGTTTTTTTGCAAGCTTTTCTCTTAGTTCAAGTGCAGCCCCATCTGGATAGATATGAATATTCTCTGCTTCACGTTTAATTGCCTCTATGGCTTTTTTGGATGGACCTAAAGGGTTTTCATTTGAAGCCAGTTTTACAATAGATGTTAATCCATATTCTTTCATAACATCTTCAATTGGCTTTCCTGGTACATACTCCTTTAATCCTGCAAGTTCTTTCCTAAAAATACTCATTTGTAATCCTCCCTTATAATTATTATATTTAGTTTATCTAAGAAAGTTTAAATAATCAATCAAACTGCAAAATTTTGCGAATTTTTGTTCAATTTACTCATTTCTCTGTATTTTTATGCGTATAAGTGTTTTTTTGTCCCACTTTCTAACTCAAAATGTTGACATCATGAGAAAATAGGATTAAATTAGTAGAGACAAGAAAAATTAGCTGGGAGGCTTTATGAATTTACAATTTTTAAATCTTCAAAACGGTTCAGATATAAGGGGTATTGCTATGGAAGGTATCCCGTCGGAGAAAGTGAACTTAACAAATGACCATGTCAAATGGATTGCTTTGGCATTTGGTATGTATCTAAGTAAAAAATCAGGTTTAAATACAGAAGAAATTTCTATTTCAGTAGGGACAGATTCTAGACTGACAGGACCCGATTTGCAAGAAGCGATTGTCAATAGCTTATCAAGTCTAGGCATCACTACATATACTTGTGGCATCGCATCAACACCATCCATGTTTATGTCTACTAAGTTTAGAAAACATAATTGCGACGGTGCAATCATGATTACTGCAAGTCATTTACCTTTTAATAGAAACGGTATGAAATTCTTTACTCGAGGTGGCGGTTTAGACAAGGCTGACATCACAGAACTCTTAACAAAAGCTGAAGAACTCTATCAAGCTAATTTCTCATCTACTAAATCAGGTACTATTATCGATTACAAGCTTATTGATGTATATGCTGATTATCTCGTACATAAAATAAGAAAAGAAACCAGTGACATCAGACCACTTGAAGGTTTAAAGATCATTGTTGATGCCGGTAACGGTGCTGGTGGATTTTTCTCTAATAAAGTATTAAAACCACTTGGAGCAAAGACTAAAGGCAGTCAGTTTTTAGATCCAGATGGTAATTTCCCTAATCACATTCCTAATCCAGAGGATCCAGAAGCTATGGCTTCAATACAAGCGGCTACCATAGAACACGATGCAGATTTAGGTATCATTTTCGATACTGACGTAGACCGTGCAGCTATTGTTGACCGCGGCGGTAAAATCATCAATAGAAATAACTTAATAGGTTTAATGAGTGCCATTGTTTTAGAAGATTATCCTAGAACAACCATTGTTACCGATTCAGTAACATCAGATGGCTTAACAGATTTTATTGAGTCTCTTGGTGGTGTACATCATAGATTTAAACGTGGCTACAAGAACGTTATCAATGAATCTAAAAGACTCAATCAAGAAGGTACTGAAAGTGTTCTTGCCATTGAGACATCAGGTCATGGTGCTTTAAAAGAAAACTTCTTCTTAGATGATGGTGCCTATACAATCACAAAAATAATCATTAAAATGGCTAAGATGAAAACTGAAGGTAAACAAATCTCTTCATTAATTGAAAGTTTAGTTGAACCTGTTGAATCTAAAGAACATAGAATTAAGATCCAAACAGAAGATTTTAAAACTTATGGTGACAAGGTTATCGAGGACTTAAAAGCTCATGTAGAAAGTCTTGATGGTTACAGTATTGCCAAGGTAAATTATGAAGGCGTTCGAGTGAACTCAGAAGAAGCCAATGGTTGGTTTTTATTAAGATTATCACTCCATGATCCAATCTTACCACTCAATATTGAATCCAACAAAGATGGTGGCGTAGAAAAGATGGAGACAGAAATCAGAAACTTCTTATCTAACTATAAAGAGTTAAGCACCTTTTAATTAGACTCTAAGCATCGATTTAGAAAACATTTATTACAAAAGAAAGTCCCAGTAGTGATACTGGGACTATTTTTATGAGCCTATAGACTTGTAATGCCCTACACCGAAGTTCCAAATAAGGACACATGGAATGATGAATAAAATGCCAAAGACAGGTGTTATGGCGTAAAATACCTGGTCTGTCTTTTCGAACAAGTACAGCATAGGATAGTAGTTTATAACCCCAAAAGGAATCACAAATGTAAAGAAGTTTTTTATCCACTTTTGATAAATACCCAGTGGATACTGGGCCATTTCCTTGCCGCCATCTGCAAATAAGTTGACCACTTCTAATCCTTCAATGGTCCAAAAGCACAGGGTCGCTCCTAGTATGAAAATACCAGAAAAAACAAAGATGCCACTGATGACCATTAAAATGAGTAAGCCTATTTTCTCTACAGACCAAGTCATATCCAAGTGAACGATAGAAAGAGTCATTACAATAATGGACTGAATCAGTCTTCCAACCCTTGTAAACTCTATTTTTGAACCTATGACTTGTATAATTGTGGATCTGGGTCTAATCAAAACCCTGTCAAAGGTCCCCTCTCTTACCATGTGCCTAAACATGTCGAAACCTCTTGCAATCAGTTCACTGATGGAAAAAGACATGTGAATAATTGAGTATATCAAGGCCACTTCGTACAAGGTCCATCCCTGCAAATTTTCAAATCGATTAAAAAGTAAAATCATTGATACGAAAATAAGAAATGGCACAAAGAACTGTCCTAGGGTTAAGAGGATAAAAGAAGTTTTATACTCCAGTTGACTCATAAAATGAATCTTGATGTATTTGAATAGTAATTTCATTTAACCTCCTTGTACCACAACTTTTTTTAGTGCCGACTTCATCCATACCTGACCAAGTGATACCAATAAAAAAATCCAAAACAGTTGAAACAAAATACTGACCATGGCCTCACCGTGATCAATATGACCTGCATAAATTCTAAAAGGCAAGTCTGATGAATACCTAAAAGGTAATAGGTAGGACACGACCTGTAGCCATTTGGGCATCAAGGGAATTGGTATGGTTAAGCCACCGAAAAACTCGCCAAACACTGCAAAAATCAGAGTTGAACCTAAAGGCGACAAGGTATAAAATACCGATATATAAAGGAACATAGATATGGCTACTAGAAGTATCAAACCTAGTATCAAGGTTACTAGAAACAAGATGAATGTCATAAAATCACTTGGGACTACAAGATTATAGGGATAAGGTAGGAAAAATGCCACTACTAAGATTGGTAAAAATCTGAGCATAGCACCAGAAATCCTCTGACCTATCAATCTAGCATACCAGTGATTGTATAGGTTGGTCGGTCTACAAAGTTCATAGGCTATGTTACCTGAAGTAATCATATTAAAGATTTCTCCGTCTCTATACCATAACATGATAAAGAGTAAGAAACTTTGATTGAGCCAAACCGTCTGTACCAGTTGGTGCAAAGTAATATCGGCTTTTATGCCTGAGTCATAAAAGGCCTTAAAGACCATAATGAAAATGAAACCAAAGAAAAACTGTGTACTCATGCCTGCAAGAGCTGCAATACGGTATTGTAAGCCCTTCATAAGAGACATTTTAAAGAAACTCACATACTGCTTCATATCTCAAACTCCTTATAAAGATCTACAATAACCTCATCAATTGCCCTATCTTCAATGGTTAAGTCAACAATATCAAGTTTTGTATTCAGCTGACTGATAATCTCAGAAACATTTCTTTTAGATAAATCAATCTTAAGTTTCAACCTATTATGGGTCATCTCAAGAAGTTCTGTACCTTCTAATTGAATCTGACCATCATAATCATGGTAATCTGCTATTAAAATTTTATGGGTAACATATTTGTCTTTGAGTTGCTTAAGGGTGCCGTCTAATAAGAGTCTACCTTTCCCAATAAGGAGAATCCGATCTGCCAATGCTTCTATATCACTCATATCATGAGTGGTTAATATAACAGTTGTTTTTCTTTCCTTGTTAATGGTCTTGATAAAGTCCCTTACAGCTATTTTAGAAACCGCATCCAGACCAATGGTTGGTTCATCTAAAAATAGTATTTTGGGATTATGTAGAAGTGATGCAGCGATTTCACATCGCATACGCTGACCTAGACTCAGCTGTCTGACAGGTTGGGTTAAGATGTCTTTTATATCTAGGCTTGATGATAAAAGTTCCAGTGTTTCATTAAACTCATGGTCAGGAATCTTATAGATATCCTTAAGTAAGATATAAGAATCCATTACAGGCACATCCCACCATAGTTGAGATCGCTGACCAAATACAACACCAATGTTTTTTACATGTTCTATTCGATTTTTCCATGGAATTTTATCTTGTATCTTACAAGTCCCTTGAGATGGGTTTAAGATACCACTCATAATTTTGATGGTAGTTGATTTACCAGCCCCGTTAGGGCCTATATAACCAACAATTTCACCTTCCTTGATTTTGAAATTAATATCTGATAGGGCATGTATCACTTCAAAATCAGGTTTAAAAAAGGCCTTTACAGATGAGATAAGACCGCTTTGCCGTTTGGCGACCTTAAATGTCTTAGATAAGTTACAAACTTCAATCATAAAACCTCCTTAATAGAATCGCACGCGAAGAAATTAATTTTATCAGTAAATGAAGTCTGAAACAATGTTAAGAATATTTAAAAGTATCTATACATAATTCCTGTTATAATATACTAAGGAGGTATAGAATGAAAATTGAAAGTAAATTAGCACAGATGCGTGAAGGTATTAAAAAAGCACCTATCGAAATTCAGCAGACTGTAAATCACGCAGCTAAACTATTGAAACAATCTGATTTAGTCAAAAACGCCATTCAGTTAGGCGATACAATTGACAATCATATGCTACTCAATACTGAAAATCAGCCTGTTTCTTTAAATGAATTAAAAGGTAAAAAGAATTTATTGATCACATTCTACAGAGGTGGATGGTGACCATATTGCATGTTAGAGCTTGATAGTTATCAAGACTTATTAGAAGATTTTAGAGATAAGGGTTGCGAAATTGTAGCCATTTGCCCTGAAAAACCTGAAATCATTCAGAAAATGTTTGAAGAAAAAACATTTGACTTTCATGTTGTCAGTGATAAGGACAATGAATTTGCAAGAAAACTCGGTTTAGTTTATACAATGGAAGAGAAGTTAAATGAACTTTATAAAGGATGGAATATCAACTTCTCAAGCGATCAAGGCAATGACAAGAACGAGTTGCCGGTTCCTGCTACTATTGTAATAGATGGAGACAATAAGGTAGTCGATCTATTTGTAGAAACTGATTATACTTACCGCTATGAACCTGAGGATGTCCTCAATAAACTATAAGAAAATCGCTTGAATCATCAAGCGATTATTTTTTAGTCTGATTTCTACCAGATTCCTTAGCCTCATACAATTTTTTATCAGCTTGTTTAATAAGATCAAGCGATGATTCTCCATAACACTGGGCAAGACCAATACTAGCAGTAATGTTTAGAGTTTTTTCAGAAAAGGCTTTGTTCATAATGTCCAGCCGTATTCTCTCCGCTACCTTATATGCAATATCAAGGTTGGTATCACGAAGTATGATCATAAACTCCTCACCGCCATAGCGGCCTACAGAGTCTTCATTACGAATACTGTCAAGAAGTAGCTCACTTACTTCTATTAAGACTTGGTCACCAATGGGATGTCCATATTCATCATTTATCTTTTTAAAGAAGTCAATATCTAGCATCATGATAGTGACAATCCTGTCTGATACAAGGACCTCATCTAAAAGCTCAATGAGAAAAGCATGGTTGTATATCTCCGTTAAACTGTCTAGTCTGACTTTCTTTCTTAAATCCTTTGTCTCCGCCTCAACAGTTTCTTCTAAAACAACTTGAGCATCTGCACTGATCATATACTTATAGTATGAACTGAATATTAGGCTTAAAACTGCGTAAATCACGATAATACCAATAAAGGCAAACATAATTTGATAAATCATCTGAGTTCTTAGTCTAAAGATCTCTGACTTTTCTTGTTTGTAAACAAAGATCATTTCCTCTTCATCAAGTTCTCTTATTTCAACATAAAAGAAACAATCATCAACGGATGCGATACCATCCTCTTTAGTAGCTTCTCTTAGTAAATCGACATCATACTCTATGTCACTATCGGTCCCGGAACTCAGTAATGTCAATCCAGCTTCATCAAGTACGCTAAATTCTCCTGTTTTTTGATACCTGTTGCCATTAATAAATCTATCACCAAATTCTTTGTAACTGACTTTAAGACTGACAACTCCTTTTACAAGCCCCTCCACTCTGATAGGCATCTGCAGATAATATATCTTTCTTTCTCTATCATTTACTGTGTGATCGCCACGATAATAGGCCTTGGTATCATAATATCTGACATCTTCTAAAATGAAATGGTTTTCTTCATCACTGCGTAAGTACTTATCCTGCTGTTCATAAGAGATAATTGCAACAGAAAAAATATCCTCAACATCTTGAGCAACGCCTTGCAAATAATCAAAAGCATAATTGGCATTCCATGAATCATCAGGGTTTTTTGCATAAGTTTGAACCAAGTTATTTCTTGCAACAATATTACCAAACTCAATGTTTCTTTGCAGGCCATTATTGGCGATATTGTAGACAAACTCAGATTGACTTCTACCGACATCTATGAAGTTTTTTCTTAACATCTGTCCGTTCATCCTGTATACAGATACTGCAAATACTGACAAAACTGCTAATGTTAAAAAGAATTGCATTCTGGCAAAATTTCTAATACGTTTACTCTGCAACATAAAAGCCACCTCATTATATATATACCGAGATGGCTGTCATTCAAGCATCATTTTTTTCTTCTTCTAAAAGCATTTCAGCATAGCGTTTTTCAACACTCGACTTGATCATAAGTTTCATGGCTAAATCAAGCCTATTTGCATCACTTGATTCCACTTGTTTTTTTAAATCTTCAACACAGGCATTGTACTCATTTCTAAATATGTCATACAAGTCGGATGAATCTTCAAATGACTTAAAAAGCATATCAATTTCCTGGATTTGTGATGTATTCTTTAATAAATAGATCATCATCAGTTCCATTATTTGATCCTTCTTATACTTCTTTTTTTCAGGACTTTTTATAACTGATGCCTTTACATAGTTGTTGATCATGGTTTTTGTTAAAGTCTTTTCAGCCTCTAACTTCTTGATTGGATCAAACAAGTCATCTAGATAGCCTGTCACTTGGTCCATATAAAGAGGAATCTTTGGGATTTCATCTTTATCTATTAATTGATAGTTTAAATACTGGTCTTTCATGTCTGTCACCTCATCTCATTTTAAGATAAAATATGTCTTTTGTAAAGTAATCAAAACCACCTTGACACACAAGCATCTTGGTGATATATTTATTTAAACAAATACATCTAGTTATTAATACTACATTAGGAGGTGTTTATATGACATCTATTAGAGAACCTATCAATTCCATCACCCATTTTATAGGTATGGTAACCTACATCATCGCCTTGCCATTTGTTTTAATTAAAAGCACCGGTTGGCTTCAAATGGTTGCAATGACTATATTTCTTATGGGGCTAATCGGTCTTTATGGCACCAGTTCCATATACCATGCACTACAGAAAGCACCAGAAACATTAAAGAAATGGCGTAAGGCTGATCATATTATGATTTACATATTGATAGCAGCAACCTATACCCCAATTTGTCTAATAGCCTTAAAGGGACTTGTAGGTTATATCTTATTAGCAGTCATTTGGACATTGTCTATAGCAGGAATTGTCTTTAAAATTTTATGGTTAAATATGCCAAGAAAAATCTACACGGCCCTATATGTGATTTTAGGCTGGGCTGCCATCTTTGCCATTTATCCACTTTACCAGGCTGTCGGTCCTGTAGGTATCAGCCTTCTTGTAGCTGGTGGTGTATCCTACACGGTTGGTGCTGTCTTTTATGCTAAAAAATCCAAGTTCCATCTAGGACCTTTTGGATTTCATGAGATTTTTCATTTATTTATTCTACTAGGAAGTGCCCTTCACTTCTTAATGGTCTACTATTTTGTTTTATAAACAAGAATACCTAGCTTACATGACCTCTATACATTATAGTAGGATTGGAGGAATAATATGAAACTGATAAATGTAGATCCAGATAGATACAAAGAGTACCACCAGGCAGTAACTGAAGCTTCTGAATCATGTTACAAGTACACAGGTGGCCAAATGAATATATCCTTAGATCAGGCAAAAGCTTATCTTGAAAGAATTGCAGGAAGCGACTCAAGAAGGGATTATTTCATGATTGATAACGATAAGATCATCGGTGAAGTTGTGCTTAATGAGATGGATGGTCATGCCTGCAATATAAGAATTGCCATCTTTAATGAAAAGGACCAAAACAAAGGTTATGGCAGACTTGCCATGAAAGAAGCTTTGAGAGTGGGTTTTGAAGAGTTAAAGCTCCATAGAATTGAACTTTCAGTATATGATTTCAACAAAAGAGGTATTCATGTCTACAAATCGCTAGGTTTTGTTGAGGAAGGTGTTTTAAGAGATGCCTATAAAGACGAAAATGGCTACCATGATGAAATCATCATGAGCATATTAGAAACAGAATTTAAGGGATAGCTCAGCTATCCCTTATATCTTGCAATCAATTTGTTGATGTTTTTACCTCTAGATGAGAACTTCTCCTCGTACTCTGTCATAACGTTACCCACTACAAACTCACTATTGTGCAAGTCTGTTGTAACTACTAGAAGCTCCCAACCATTTTCTTTAAACTCTTCTACAGAAAAAGCAAATAAATCATCATTATCTGTTTTAAAGTGAATTTCTCCACCTGTTTTCAAGATTTCCTTATACTTCTCTAAAAAACCTCTATGGGTAAGACGTCTCTTTGCATGACGGTCTTTCGGCCATGGATCAGAGAAATTTAAATAGATTCTATCAACTGAATGATCAGGAAATATCTCTTTTAAGTTGGTAACATCAGCACATACAATAAAAAAGTTATCGTGTGATTCTTCTTCCAACTTGACAATGCTCTTAAATACCACCTTTGCATTTCTTTCGAAAGCAAGTAAATTGGCCTCAGGTGTCTGCTTAGCTAAGTTGATAATAAAACTACCTTTTCCTGCACCAAACTCCACATACAAAGGCTGCTCTTTATTAAAGAGTGATTGCCACGAATCTTTATACTGTTCTGGTTTTGATAACAAACGCGGATGATCTTCAATCAACTGATGGGCGTTTTCGACATATCTTAATCTCATAAAACCTCTTTTCTATACAGAACTATTCTAATGATTGAAAAGGAAAAAATCAAGTAAAAGTTAACATCAAAAAAGAAAATAAGGACTTCCGTAGAAATCCTTAGTCTATATTATTAAACAACACCTTAACTTTTGGGGGGGAAAAGGAGTTATGCTCAAACTAATAAACCATAGTGCTTAATAATAATTCTCTCTCTATGCTTAATTTTGTCATAGCTTTCTTTGCTTGATGTCTTTTGTACTCTCTTCTTGCTTTCTTTAAGTTTTTCATATCGTCACCTCTTATCTTAAATCAGTCGCTGGCTTCTCTTAGTGTTCTTATTCACACGGACAGCAACTTTATGTTTTGTCGTTTGCATACCAACGACCTCCTTTTCTTTATCTTACACTGATAGTATATATTGTTGTGATAAGGCAACATCAATAGGCAATTTAAAATTTTTTTAACTTTTTTTTAAGAGACTATGGCCATGGGTCTACACTTTGCCGCTTTTAATTGTATAAAGATGTTCGAAAAATTGAGACAATTATTACAATCATTTAATAAACAAGTTCCTGCATAGAAATACACTTTTTTCAGATTGAAAGAATTGGCTATTTTCAATACTTTGAGCGTCGAAACGTTTTCCTATTCTGTATATTCATGCATAAAAAAAAGTGTTGGGTTAACCCAACACTAACGTTCTCCTAAGAATCCATAGAAACTTACACGATTGGTTACACTAAAGTACTCATCGTCCTTCTCGCCTTCTTCAGCATAGGAAGTTTCATATTCGTCTTTCATAACAAAGCCTAAATCCTTTAAGTAACCTTGAATGTCTTTCTTCTTAAAGAGCTTGTATTGCTCCTGAGACAATTCTTCATTAGACTTGTATTTATCAAATAACATGTAAGTACCTAATAGCTTACATGATGCCTTATAATAATCATTGATTTGTTGATGAAGCACACCATGATTTCTAAAAGAGTAATTACTCATACCGAAGAAATCAACAATGTAATCCACAGATCGATGCTTCATTGGCATACATATATAATCAGAACATATGAAAACAATTTTTTTCTTGACACCACTACGTTCAAATACCTTTTTTAAATACTTAAGCTTACTGTAATCATAATCCACTGCAACATAAGTCATATCATCTGGTAAATGATTGTATATATGACTTAAGAAGATACCATTACCGACACCAAGTTCTAACATCAACTGATGACCTTCGGGCTTGATGCTTCTATAAGACCATTCCATAGCAGCATAAAGATTGTCTAGAAAGTGACTGTCCGTTTCATCCACATACCTGATAACATATGAATCATCTGTTTCTTTTGTTATCTTCATGGTTTCACGGTCAATTAAGATGCCATCCACAATCTCAATGCTATAGCCGCAATCGCAAGACATCTGACCGCTTATTATCATGTTCTCTTGAATGTCAGCAGAATCAAGCTTTAGACTCTTTTGACAATCTGGACAATATATATTTGGTAAGAAAGTCAAGTCAATGCCAAGCATGACTGGTTCTTGTTTGAATTCTTCATCTAACTTGTTGACCTTGTTTTCAAGAAGCGTAATTTTATCATCTAAAAGCTCTCTCTCCCTAATAAGCTTTTTCATCTTGTTCTTGAAAAAAGATCTATAATGTTGTTTTTCCTGCCCCATTGACAATTTTGAGAATCGACTAAGTAAAAAGATATTCTTGATTTCCTGTAAAGTAAAATCCATATCCTTCATTTCCTTGATTCTCTCTAAATCAATGGTACATCTATCATCGAATCGAAAGTATTTCCCCTCTTTAGGCGGTACCAATAGACCCAAGGTTATGTAGTGTCTGATGGTATCAATACTGGTCGATGTCTTTTTAGAAAATTCACCTATACGCATATTTTCCCTCCCCACCTACAGTATATCAAACTTAATCCATACATACCATGACACTGACTCTTTTACTTTGTTAAAAATATCAAGTACAGGCAGATACCAACATGGATTAAAAAGCATGTCAAGTAGAGCCACTTGGATGAAAACTGAAACTGATTATTGTACATAGACTTGTTGTTGATATGGTCATGATCTGACAAAATTTCAGAACCACCATATACGGCAGATTCGCTTAAGTTCACTTGTTCATCTAATCTAAAAATACCTCTGTAGGCTATATAAGCATAAAAAGCCCCCCATATGGCAATCAGTGTGACAAGCTCGAAATTTGAGAACACTTTTATTGTGACTAATTCAACTACTAGTAAAACAACCAATACCAAATACTTACCATACCGCTTCATCATGTCTCCTTTTCTGTCAGATGCTTATTTACATATACTTATAATATCATACAATATCTGTTAGAAAAATGAAGAATAAATTAAAAGAGCAAGTTAGAAAACTAACTTGCCCATTTCATTAAGCTTTGTACATCTTATCAATTTCTGCTTGTAAATCTTTATCATCTAAGTATTCATCAAACTCCATCAACTTATCGAATGTACCGTTTGGTGTTAACTCAATAACTCTGTTTGCTATTGTTTGAATGAACTTATGGTCATGTGATGTAAACAACATTGTACCTTTGAAGGCAATCAAACCATTGTTAACTGCTTGAATAGATTCAAGGTCCAAGTGATTTGTTGGTTCATCTAATAATAGAACATTGGCACCTGATAACATCAATCTTGAGAACATACAACGTACTTTCTCACCACCTGATAAAACAGAGGCATTTTTTAAGGCTTCTTCACCAGAGAATAGCATTTTTCCTAAGAAACCTCTGATAAATGTTTCATCTTTCTCATTTGGTGAGTACTGTCTTAACCAGTCTACTAGATTGTATTCAGAACCTTCGAAGTAGCTTGTATTGTCTTTAGGAAGTTGACAACGAGATGTTGTTACACCCCATTTGAAAGTACCTTCGTCTGGCTCCATCTCGCCCATAAGGATTTCAAATAATGTTGTTCTAGCAAGTTCATTTCTTGCCATAAAGATAATCTTGTCACCCTTATTCACAATGAAGCTTACATTATCTAATACCTTTTCGCCATCAATAGTCTTAGAAATACCTTCTACTGTTAAAATCTCCTTACCAGCTTCTCTTTCTGGTGTAAAACCAACAAAAGGATATCTTCTTGAAGATGGTTGAATATCATCTACAGTGATCTTATCTAAAAGTTTCTTTCTAGATGTCGCTTGTTTTGCCTTAGAAGCATTTGAGCTAAATCTAGCAATGAAGTTTTGAAGTTCTTTGATTTTTTCTTCTTTCTTCTTGTTTTGGTCTTTCATTAATTTAAGAGCTAATTGAGAAGACTCATACCAGAAGTCGTAGTTACCAACAAATAACTTAACTTTACTAAAGTCAATATCCACCATGTGTGTACACACCTTGTTTAAGAAGTGACGGTCATGGGATACAACCAGTACTGTGTTCTCATAATTTAATAAGAATTCTTCTAACCAGTTAATTGCTCTAAAGTCCAAGTGGTTTGTAGGCTCATCCAGAAGTAGGTTATCTGGGTTACCGAATAAAGCTTGTGCTAAAAGTACCTTTACTTTTTCTCCACCTTGTAATTCACTCATTAACTTGTAATGCATGTCTTTAGTAATACCAAGACCCATTAACATTTTTTCTGCATTTGTCTCAGCATCCCATCCATCAAGTTCTGCAAACTCACCTTCAAGTTCTGCTGCCTTAATACCATCTTCTTCAGTAAAATCTGGCTTTGCATATAATGCATCTTTTTCTTGCATGATTTCATAAAGTCTTTTATGACCCATGATAACTGTATCTAATACTGTGAATTCATCAAACTTAAAGTGGTCCTGTTCTAAAACAGCCATTCTTTCATTAGGTGACATAGAAACAGAACCTGTATTAGCTTCTACTTGGCCTGATAAAATTCTTAAGAAAGTTGACTTACCTGCACCATTTGCACCGATAACACCATAGCAGTTACCATTCGAGAATTTGATATTAACATCTTCAAATAATTTCTTGTCTCCAAATCTGAGACTTACATCTGTAACATTAATCATTTTTAATTACGCCATACTTATGTATGACTCCTCCTTTTCTTATGTTAATCTATGTCAAGTTGAGTATTCAACTCATTTATTATACACTCTTTGACTTAAGAAATAAATAAATTTTTTCAATTATTTACTCCATACCCAAAAGAAAAAGAGTATAACAAGTATACTCTATAATCTCCAATGGTCTTCATTCAATTCATAAGGCTTACTTAATAGATTATCTACCTCTTTTAAGCGGTCGATGATCTCAATGCCCTGTGGACATTGAGGTTCACATTTACCACACTCAATACAAGCTGATGCTCTTTGTTCATCCTTGTATTTTTCTTGATAAGTATAAGCTGCAATATCAATATCCTCATACATAAATGCCTTGTTGTAGTTGGTAAAGTTGCCAGGAATATTGACACCTGCAGGACAAGGCATGCAGTACTTACAATCTGTACATGGCACCTTAATTCTTGCCTCTATGGCTTTCTTTACTTCCAAGTACTTTTTAGATTCTTCTTCTGCTATAACATCAGCCTCTAAACGTGCTGCTATTTCAATATTTTCTTTCATCTGATCTAAGGTAGACATACCTGATAAAATGGTTTTAACATTTTTAAAGTTTGCTGCCCATCTTAAAGCTCTTTCAACTGGCGTCATGTTTTTGCCGTCATCCCAAATATCCGTAATTGATTCAGGAAGATTGGCTAACTGACCACCCTTTAAAGGTTCCATAATTGCGATTGGTACACCCTTAGACTCTGCATATTCAATGGCTTCAACAGTTGCCTGTTCATCAATGTCCTTGTAGTTCATTTGAATCATTGCAAGTGTCCAATTGTATGAATCTAAAATCTTAGGAAATACTTCTTTCTTATCATGGAATGAAAACGCAGCTTCTTTAATTTTGCCTTTTTCAATCATTTCATCTAAAAATCTAAAACATCCTAAGTCTTTGATCTTTTCAAATCTCTCCTCACCTAAAGCATGGAGCAAATAAATATCAATGTAATCTACATCTAATTTTTCTAACTGCTCATCTAAGTACTTTTCAAAATCCTCATATTTTTCTACTTTCCATACTGGATTTTTAGTAACTAAGATTGCCTTTTCTCTATAACCATCCTTTAAGGCCTTTCCAACAACCGTTTCACTGTTTTCCTCATGATAAGGATAGGCTGTATCAATATAGTTAATGCCATTATCAAGTGCATAGCGAATCATCTCAATGGCTTTCTCTTCATCGATATCACCATATTTACCATCAATGACAGGCATTCTCATACACCCAAATGCAAGTATTGACGATTCATAGTTTTCGTTAATCTTTCTGTACTTCATACACACTCCTTTTTACTTAGCGTCCCTAAATAATATTATACTATATTCTTAGTCCATTGGGAAATTAATATATTAACAGGGATAAAACTCTTATTCCCATTAATTGCAATCAACGTGTCACACATGCATATAATACCACCATAGCCAATATCTAAACCTGTTTTATTTAAAAGTGAAAACTTCTTAACTTCAATATTCTTAGGAATATATCTGTCAAAATGTTGCATAAGACTTCTCCCTCTTAGGATAAAGTAAAGTACACTTTATTTTATCCTAAAAAAGGACCGAGTTAAACTCGATCTGTAAGCTCAATATCATAATCCTTAATCATCTGTTTGACATAGGGATTAACCAGTATGGAATGCTCAATGACTCTTGATTCACGGTAATTGGACAACTCTATAAGTTGACCACATAAAAATCCCGGTTTGACAACCACTTCTAAGAAATCTGCCTTCTGCTGAAACAACATAAAAAGTGTATCCGCACTCGCTCGATTGCCATGAAACACATCTGTATAATCATACTTGCCACGAACAGGTAAACCAAATTTATGGCCTAACTGAACAAGCAGATCAAAAATAGCTTGTTCCTTTAAATGATAGGCTTGATAGGTCGTAAGAAATCTGATGTCAATATTCAAATCAAGTGCCTTTTTGATCTGACATTCAAACTCCTCTTCTATAGCCTTTAAAACTTGATCATCTAAATCATGCTCTGGCTTTAAAAAGCCATATTCCATCAAAAGATCTAAGTCTTTGACTGGCTTACCATGTGTTACATTTAAAGACAAACCAATACCGACATCTAAAGTTTCAATCAAATTCAGTGCATGACCTGTAAGCTTTAAATTCATTATCAAGGAAACACTTGTGACGATACCTTCAACACAAGCATCATAAATACCATAATTGATTCCCTTTGTTAAGCCGAAATCTTCAGCAGTTATCATTACTCTCATAGTTTCTCCATTATCTACTAACAATCATGTTCACCTAAAGATAATCTGTTCATCCTGAAAATTATAGCAAACATCCTTTTGAACTTCTTCATCGTCGTCTACAATAATCGTACCATTAGAACAAAAGCAGTTCAAACAAAAGGACCACATAATTCGAGTATAATCGCATTACATGGTCAAACTACTAATATTTAGACTATAATCGTATTAATTCATTTCCAGTAAATACTTCCAGTATTTCTTAGGCATAAAAGATCTTTGGAGTTTGGGATTGATTCTTTCCTTAATAGCAATGTGTTTGTGAAAAGTCTTCCAAAGAGACTGATACAAGAGTTCTTCATCATCTAGTTCATAGTCGTCTAAGCCGAAAAATTCGTTGACGTACCACTGGGTCTTATCATAAAAGACAGCTAAGTTTCTTTCAACGTCATGGATGACCCAGATCTGGTCATGCAGCCTATGAGAAAAGTGTTCTGCCAAAAGAGGGACTTGGTTATAAGTAGGTGCAAACTCGCAGTAATAAATACCTCCCTTAAGCTTTACAAACCTGACAAGACCAACAAAGAGATGGGTTTCCCTGCCTACCGAGTTCGCCAAATCAACAACAGGTGCTACATAAGGATGTGTCACATGCATGATGACTTCAGGACCATTTTTAAAGCCAAATCTTAAAAGCTGATAAATATGACTTGCCACATCATAGTCTTCTGAGAAGAAGGCATTAACAATTTTATGAAAGAAAGTTTCTGAAAGCTTTTCGACGATAGCAAGACCTACCTTATGGGATTTTTCTAAATCAGTTACAATAAATCTTGCTTCATGAAATAGATTGGCTTCGTACTGGTAAGTATTATAGATACCTTTTACATCGTCCTTTGAATAATAGCCCTCATATACGCATGTTAACATGCCCTCAAATGACCCATCATATAAATAGACAACCATTTTATCCACCTCCAAACAAAGTCGGATACTGCTCAAACATAGAGATCTGATCCACATGAATTTTCTTGGCCACAGGATCAATAATGAGCATGCGATTTCTAATTTTTTCTGAATCTATATCAATTTCACCATAGTACTTACCCTGACAGGTTAGAAAGTATTTGGCACGCTTTAAAACCACACCCATCTTCTTTAAATCCAAATAAGTAACCGGACCAAACCTTCTGGACTGGAGTATTCTTCTAGCCGTAATGTTACCAATGCCAGGCACTCTTAAAAGTTCCTCTATGGATGCCTTGTTGACTTCAACTGGGAAAAAACCGATGTGCTTTAAGGCCCAGTTACACTTGGGGTCCACTTCTAAGTCCAATGATGGAAATTCTTTTGAAAGTATTTCATCTGCCTGAAAACCATAAAATCTTAGTAACCAATCTGCTTGGTAAAGCCTGTGCTCTCTAAGTTTTGGATGTTTAACCGTTGAAGGCAGCAGTGAGTTGTTTTGTACAATAGGTACATAACCTGAATAATAAACCCTCTTCATGGCGATCTTATTGTACATGGCTTCAGATAATTTGATAATGGAGAAGTCTGTATCTTGAGTGGCTCCAATCATCAATTGAGTTGTTTGACCTGCTGGCATAAATGGTTTTGCATGTCTGTATATTTTTACTTCTTTTTTGTTCTGGATGAGTTTATCCTTTAAATAACCCATAGGCAGTAACATCTTCTTCTGGCTTTTTTGAGGCGCCAAAAGCTTCAAACTTTTCTCAGTCGGTAGTTCCAAGTTGATTGACATCCTATCCACATAAAGGCCTGCCTCATCTAAAAGTTTTTGGTCTACACCTGGTATGGCCTTCATATGAATATAACCATTGTATCTTTCTTCAAGCCTAAGAATTTTTACGACTTGAATCATACGTTCCATGGTATACTCTGGACTATGTTTAATGGCAGAAGAGATAAAAAGACCCTCAATATAGTTTCTTCTATAAAAGTTCATGGTGATATCTACAAGCTCTCTAGGTGTAAACTCTACTCTAGGAAAATCTGCACTCCTTCTATTGACGCAATAAGCGCAGTCGTAGACACAGTCATTTGTATAAAGCACCTTTAGGAGTGAGACACAACGGCCATCTGCTGCCCATGAATGACAAATGCCAGGTAAAGACGTATTACCAGTCATGCCTTCTTTCTTTTTTCTATCACTGCCACTTGATGAACAAGATACGTCGTACTTTGCTGATTCTGCTAAGATTTTTAGTTTTTCTAACAATTCCATAAAAACACCTCTTCAGAACATATGTTCGTACTTTAATTATACACCTTCCTTCCAAAAAAGTAAACAAGAGCCCTAAAGCTCTTGTAAAGAATCTGTCTTAAATATTTTCTTTGTAATCAGTATGGCTGCCATGGCATAAAGATAAGAAATTATCAGACTGCCGATAATGTCTGTTGGAAAATGTACATACAAGTACATTCTAGAAAAAGCCATCAATGATGCTAAAATTATCGCCAGTATGTAAATCTTAACATTACCTATCATAAACTTTTCTTTCAGTAAAACATATGCAACTGAAAAAGCTGCTGATGTATGACCTGATGGGAAAGAATAGTCCGGCTGAGCATCAATCAGCATGGCCACTTCTTTAAACATATATGGTCTTTCTCTTCCAATGGCATTCTTTAAAATCACATTGGTAAATAGACCAGAAAATGCAACGGATATTAGACAAGCTACACCTAATTTTCTTGTTTTCTTAAAAGCAATTAAAACCAAAGCAGTCACAATCCAAAAGATACCGGCATCACCTATGGTGGTTATAAAAACCATAAAGCTATCAAGTAGACCGAATCGGATAGACTGAATAAAATCTAGTATTGCAAACTCAAAATTCATCATTTCACCCCCACTAAAAGCCTATCATAAGTGGGTTTGTTTTTCATCATTTTTTGATAAATAATGTTTTTATTTCAAATGGTTTAAAGGTCAAAAGGTCATGTGCATCTTCTAAAGTCGTTTCATCTAATGAAGTTAAATATGTTTGACCTTCAAAAGCAGTCTCATATCTTGTTTGTCCGCTTTCGCCTAGTGATTCATAAAGTCTCACGATGATACCATCACCTTTTTCAGAAATCTTAATTGTCTCAACAACAATTTGATCGTTAGAAAGAGAAAAATATGATTTTTCTGCTTGATCAAAATTACCTAACTGAGTTTCTACCTTGTGGTTCAGTAGATAACCTTCACTGATAATTTCTTTCATTTCTTTATGAGGCATAATGGAATAAGTAAAAGTATGTTTACCTAAATCAGCTTCAGGATTTGGATAGGTCGCACCTCTTAACAAACTTATTCTCATAGTCTTTTCATGAATATCATAGCCATACTTACAGTCACTCATAAGAGCAAGTCCATAATTTCTTTCAGCCAAATCACAGTAGTGATGACCACACACTTCAAACTTAGCCTCATCCCAAGATGTGTTTCTATGAATCGGTCTTTCAATATGACCAAACTGAATATCGTAACTTGCTTTACCGAGAATCGACGTTTCAAAACCTGCCTTAAGAAGAAGATGTCTTTCTTGCCAATCCACATCTGTATCAAAATCTATGCGACCATGTTCATGATAAAACTTGATGCTTTGATGAATCTTTGATTTCAAGAAAGATCTTTCTATTAATACCTCATCAAATACCTGACCTCTAATCATTTTTATTGAGTCTAGTTCATGTATCTTATACTGCTTTTCTTCAAAGTAGATGTTGACATCCCATGCATCATAATTGTGGGGACGATCTTCATATAAAACGAGTTCATTGAAGTTACCTTCAGCCAGCTCACGGTCGTTGATCTTGTCATACAAACTTGTAATGATGCCATTTTCATCGAAGTCAACAGAATAGAACTTAGTCTCTACATGAGAAATGTCTTGTGTTTCAGTTTGACCTGAAATCATCTCAAAAGTCTTATAACCTTTAGGCGGCAGTGAAAGCATACATATCTGATTTTGAACTGGATAAACTTCATCCCTATACTTAAGTGCTGAAACCCCCTCTGGTAGAAAAACTCTTTGAAGTCCATCACTGGACGTGTGGTTAAAGGCTAACAGTCTCTTCTCATCACCCGATACATACTTATCTAGGTATCTATTCATCTCTTTATGGCCATCTAAGATAATCTTCTCATATTGGTCAAAAGATTCATCGTAGACTTCCTTAATGGACGAACCAGGAATAATATCATGGAACTGATTGAGTAGAATCATCTCCCATCCCTTATCAATAAGACCCGACTTGTCCTCTTCAAAGATGGCGTTCATAAGCTCTAGGTGCATATATAGGTTTTCAGAATAGCGGTTGTACTTTTTAGACTTTGCCATGGTCGTCAATGTACCTCTATGGTACTCTAAGTAAAGCTCTCCAATCCATTTAGGAAGATTCATCTTCGAAAAATCCATCTCAGAGAAATATTCTGTAAGAGAATTTATTTTAACCTTAGGCAGACCAGGTATCCATTTACTCATACGTCTGCCCACTTCAAACATGTCTTTTGTTGGACCTCCGCCACCATCGCCATAGCCATAGCTGACCATAATATGATTGTTCTGATCTTTCTGTTGGTATCTCGCCCAAGCACCAGCAATTTGATGTGGTGCTATATCACCTTCATATTTGGATCTGTGATCACCCTTGTTAAAATCATCAATGTCCATTTTAGTAATAAAGTTTGTCTGAATTTCACTACCATCAATACCTTGCCAGTAGAAAGTATCATAAGGCATTTTGTTGTATTCATTCCATGAAATCTTTGATGTCACAAAATGATCGATATGCATGCCATTTAGGATTTGTGGCAGAGCTGCCGTATAGCCAAATACATCTGGTAGCCACAATATCTTACTGTCTACCTCAAAGTTTTCCTTCATATATTTTTTACCAAGAAGGATCTGTCTAATTAAGGACTCACCCGATGTAAGGTTGCAATCTGCTTCTAGCCACATGGCACCTTCTACTTCAAATCGACCTTCTTTTATACGATTAAGTATCTTGTCAAAGACTTCAGGATAACTTTCTTTAACGAACTGAAGAAGAATCGGTTGTGATGCCATAAAGAGATAATCATCATACAATTCCATTAGCTTGAGTGCTGTCGAAAAAGATCTTACAGACTTTTCACGTGTTTGCTTTAAAGTCCACAACCATGCCACGTCGATGTGTGTATGACCGATACAAGATACTTTTGCCACTAGGTCTTTATTGTAAAGAATTTCAGAAACTTCTTCATGGCTATAAATCGTCTCCTCTAGGTATTTTCTTGCTTGCTTAACAGAATCCTCTGTTGGATAAGCTCTTAAATCAAGTAAGTTAATGGCATGATTTAAATGCTTTAGCAAGTATGTTTTTTCAGTTTCCTCTACAACCTCAGCGGCCTCCAAAGGTACCTTCAAATCATAAATCAATTGCTCTAGCTCTAGATTTATCTTACCAACTTTTAATCTAAAATATACCGGAAAGCCCTGCATGCCTACAAAGCCATGAAAATCCAGTCTGACCTTTTTTCCTGATGGAATCAAAACCTCACGGTGGTTGACGTCAAGCCCCTGAAAAACTTCACCATCCACAAACAAAAGAAACTGTGGATTCATAGCTTCCCATTGGCCTTCCTTACCTGTTTCTAAGCGAATCATATAGTCACCATGACAATCATTTAAATCAAGTTCTGCCTTAAACCACGCACGTGTCTCATGCCAAAGGTCATCATATCTGTGAAGTTTATAATCTCCATTTGCATCCGCCTCTTTTGGTGTCTTAAAGTCTCCTGACTTCATCCATACTTGGTCAACCGGTTTAAGATCCACTTTAAAGGCCTCTAAATCTTTTATTATCTTTTTTACTCTCTCATATTTAAACATAAAAAATCACCTACCTCGACTTTAGTCTAAGAGATAAGTGATGAATATAAAATATTATTATCTGACCATTTTTATAGATTTTCGGACATTTTTCTAAACTCAGTCGGTGAAACAGACTCGTACTTCTTAAAAAACTGGTTAAAGTAATAGACACTTGAAAAGCCTGTTTCTTCTGCAATTTCAGAAATACGCTTGTTGGTGTACTTGAGCATATCTTTGCAAACAGTCATTCTTAAATCGGACATCAACTGCTTGACTGTCAGGCCAGTATTATCCTTTACGATGCGATTGAGCTGTTTTTCACTCAGATGGATATGACTAGAAATCTCCGCAACTGTCAAATGATCTGAAAGGTTGCTTCTGATGTATCTATAGATTTCATGGTATCTTGCATCAAAGTGTTTGAACTTCTTTTTCGATTCATAAGAAGTAAAGTCTTTTGCCAGTCTTCGTGTCGCTTCAACAAGTATGAGGGTCATCAAACTTTTTATAGCATTTTGATAACCAATGGCCTTATCTTCAGCTTCTAATAGTGCTTTCGAAAAGAGTTTGAGGATTTCCTCACATTCAGGTACAGCCATTGAACTCTTTCTTAATACCTCATAGATGGCAAAACCCTCTGATTGATTGTCATCCAAAAGGGTGATGTTACAGTTTAGACAATACTCCTTATAAGAGTCTGTCAGGCCTTGAGTCTGGGCATGTTGTTTCCCTGGCGGCGTCAAATAAAACTGACCCTTAGATACAATGAAGTCATCATCTTCTAAATAGACATGACCATCACCTTCTGCACAAAAATGAAACTCAAAACTGTGGTGCATATGTTCATCAATGACCCATTGCCCCTCTTTCTCCATTTCCCTAAACCATATGACCTCTATTAAGAGATGATCTGTTCTTAGGGTTAAATCAAGTTCTGATAATGATTCTGATGCCTTAGAATACCCCATAAGCCCCTCCTGTTAAAATTATTATAGAGTCCATGAATATTTTAGTAAACAATTTTTTTTAAAAACAAAAAAATCAAGGTTTTATCCCTGATTAAATCATATAACTTTAATTGTTTCTACCACCTCTATAGCCTCTACCGTTCATAGGTCTTTCACCAGATTGACAACCTTGACCATCTTGAGAATGAGAGCCTTGATGCATACCTTGGTTTTTATGTGGCATGATTTCATATAAATCATCCGCATAGTCTGACTCTCTTAACCATTGGCCAAACCCAAGGCCTCTCATGGTATTGTTACGAACCTTATTTTCTAGATCTTCATAAATAGCATCTGCTTCAGCTTGCGTAAGTGTACCTTCTGTAACCTTCTCTCCTAGGAAGATACTTTTCACACTTAATACCTTAGCATAATCCTCTTCTGAAAGTTCACAAATATCATCCTCTGCAAATGCATAAACACTTAAGCCCATCACCATAATCATGGATAAAACTAACAATAATATTTTTTTCATGCTTCCCTCCTTCTTTCTAGTTAAATAATAATCCTTTAAAGTGACAGAATTATGACAAATCATGTACAGTTCAAATAATTACTAGAAATGATTTTTTAGCTGAGAAAACATATGATTATAAAACAATTGATACAGCAGTTACAAGAAGCACAATAGATAATACAGCATTGACGACTTTTTCTCTTTTTATCAAGAATGAATGAAAAATCGAACCAAACAGAGCCCATGAAAGTGTCGCAATAAAACCGACCAGTGCTAATCCAAGAGCAAACAATAAAATTGCTAAACGACTCTCGTAATGGGGAAGCACAAAAGTCGATAGAGTAGTCATGCCATAAAGAATGACTTTTGGATTTACAAACTGAAGTGATAAACCTTCTTTAAAGCCGTATAGGGCAGTATTTTCATTTTCCACTGCATAAGAACTTTTGAATATTTTTATGGCAAGCCAAACAATGTAAAGAGCGCCAACGTATTTCATAATCGGCTTTACAACAGGCAGCATTTGGCCTAGAACATGACTAAATCCGCCGCAAAGTAACATAACAATGGTAAAACCAAAAAACACACCAACGTTAAATTTAAGACCTTTTCTCACGCCAGCCTTACCTGCATTGATCAGAGACATGATATTGTTGGGTCCTGGTGTGAATGTCGTAATCAACACATAGGATATAAAGGATAAATAATTCATAGATATACCTCCTCAAATTTGTGTGTTATAATAAACAATATAGTCATTATATCAAACTTACGTTTAATATACAATACAAAATGTTTAATATATTAAAAGGAGTCTTATGGATAATTATAAAAATGTCATAGGTGCCAACTTGAAAAAGCTTAGAACCAAACAGAAAATGAGTCTAGATAAGGTTGCTAAACTCACTGGTATCAGTAAAGGTATGCTATCACAAATAGAAAAAGGCACATCTAATCCCTCTATTTCGACTGTTTGGAAATTGGCCAATGGTTTTAAAATATCATTTACAGAGTTAATGAACGTACCAGAAGAGAACGTAGAAATCATATCACTTGAAAATAGAGAACCTCTTACAGGCGATTCTGGCCGCTACAGAAATTATCCAATCGTTTTATTTGATCCTAAGAAGAGATTTGAAACATATCAGATTGAACTTGATCCAGGCGCACATTTTGAAGCAGAGGCTCATATAGAAAATTCTCAGGAGTTTATTACTGTTATTGATGGTCAGCTCCTAATGACAGTCGACGGTATAGAATATCACTTAAAGAAAGGAGACACCATCAAGTTTAAAGCGGATGTTAAACATACTTATGACAATCCAATTGAGACTTTAAGTATCCTGCACATGATTTTGTACTACCCTGAATAATAAAAGACAATTACTCAAAAAAGCAAAAGAATGACAGACGTCATTCTTTTTAGATTTGGGGTAGTATTATATCTCTTGTTTAATGATGCTAGGCATCATCAGAAGCTTCTTGTGATTTCTCCACATGACCTTCCTACATATTGTAAATACATTATAGTCTTCTTTTGTGACAATTTAATGGCAACCTAAAATCAATTTGTGGTTTTTTTCAATTATTTCTTCTAGCATTCCTTAAAAAAGTGTTGTATACTTTTCAAGATAAATTCATACAACGAGAAAGGACGGGTAATATGGAACAATACAAAATTGACTTTATTAAGTTCATGATCGATTCAAATGTACTAACTTTTGGAGATTTTACAACTAAGAGTGGTAGAAAAACACCATTCTTTATTAATGCAGGTAACTATAAAACTGGTGAGCAATTAAAAAAACTTGGTGAATTTTATGCAACAGCTATAAAAGAGAACTATGGTGATTTTGATATCTTATTTGGTCCTGCTTACAAGGGTATTCCTTTAAGTGTTACAACTGCCATCGCTTTAAACGAAGTTGGCATGAATGTTTCATACTGCTCTAACAGAAAAGAATTAAAAGACCATGGTGATAAAGGTATTTTACTTGGTAGCAAATTAGCGGACAAGCAAAAGGTACTAATCATTGAAGATGTAACTACAGCTGGTACATCGATTTACGAAACGATGCCTATCTTAAAAGCTCAGGCAGACGTAGACGTTATGGGGCTAATCATCTCTGTAAACAGAATGGAAAAGGGTCAAGGCGAGCAAACAGCTTTAGTTGAGCTTGAAGAGAAATTTGGCTTCAAGACTTGTGCTATTGTAACAATGGAAGAAGTTGTCGACTACCTTTACAATAGAGAAATTGATGGCCAAGTAATCATCGATGACAATATGAAAAAAAGCATTGAAGCTTATTATGAAATATATGGAGCAAAGTAGCGGAAGCTACTTTTTTCTTTTGTCATTACTTTCATTTTGATCGTTTATGGTAGGATGAACCGACCATATGTGAGTGCGTTTTTTCATGAATATCATTATAGAATTTTAACGATGTTTGTTCAGAATTATTATGTCAATTCTACTTTTTCTGGACACTTGTCATTCTTGCACAGCAAGCTAAACTTCTTGTATGATAAAAGATATCCATCATGTATAAAGAAATGCGTCCATCTTGTATAAATATATGGTAGTCTCGGCATTAATACTGTTATCTTCTTTAGTGATCATATGATAGATATTACTTCTCATGATTTTTCAGGCATGATTTTAAATTCAAGAACCAATGGGATAAGCTACAATTTATTGAGTGATCTTGATGTTAACCAAGTACATGACAATTACAAATCTGCACAATAAAACCCACATATGTGGGTTTTAAATTTCAATAAAAAATGCTACACCGTTGTCTTCATTATAAGCACCATAAGAACCTTGATGTTTTTCTACTATGGCACGAACTATGGACAAGCCAATTCCAGAGCCGCCTATTCTTCTTTCTTTGTTTTTTGACTTAAAGAACGATGTCCAGATCTTTTCAAAATCTTGCTCTCTGATTCGACTGCCAGTGTTCTTAATCACAACCCTTGTCTTATCTTCCTGCGAAACCTCAATTGTTATCTGGCCTTGGTCTGAGGTATATTCAATGGCATTGACAATCAAGTTGGTTAAGGCTTGTTCTAACCTTCTCTTGTCTCCAGATATTTCTATTATATCATCTTTGTCAAGTTGTACCTTTATTTGCTTTTCTCTGATTAGATAAGCATATCTATCAATAATCTCATCAATGAGAGAAGATAAGTCCAGTGATTTTATATCCAGCTCAAAGGCATCATACTCAAGCTCTGTAAGATCTAACAAGTCTCTTACAAGTCTGTCCATGTGCTCTGCTTCATTTGAAATAACATTTAAATAATAAGCTTTCTTTTCATCATCTAAAACATCATTTTCTCTCAATCCTTCTGAATAAGACATAACAAGAGCTATTGGCGTCTTTAACTCATGAGAAACGTTGGCAATGAGTGTTTTTCTCATCTCCACATTTTTTTCTTTTTCTTTGATGTCTTCTAAGAGTTTTTCATTGGCAAGCTGCAAATCAGTTAGAGCACCTTCTAAGGCCTGACTCATTGCGTTGATGTTCTCACCTAATGACTGTATTTCATCATTGGAATGACCTTCAAACTTTTCAGTAAAATCCAACTCAGAAATCTTACTGGTCATATCCGTTAACTGAATAATTGGCTTGGTCATCTTCCTAGCCATCAATACAACAATAATGATTGCCACCACTAAAAGAACCAAGACGATATAGACATTAAATCTCATAGCAATGTCTGCTGTTGTATTTAGACTTTCAAAAGGTGTTGTCACAAGCAAAATATCACCATTATCAAGCTTGTAAACCAAACCGAGAAGCTGGGTTGTTATGGCATCGTGTTCAAAGTCAAAAAAGACATAGCCTTCATCACTTAAGTCAACCTTAATGCCATGAGGCAGGTTGATGGTATTTCTATTATTTCTACCATTGCCCTTACCTTGCCATTCATTTTTCATGAAGAGATTAAATGAAAACTCCAGTGACTGGTTTTCAGAAAACAACTGGACACTGGCCTGTTTTTTAGTTATAAACTCATTGATAAGTTTAACCACTTCTTTTGTATCACCATAATTATCATTGATACTATCAGCAAAAGCATGTATCTCATGTTTTTCTTGGGCTAAATAATAATCATAAAAGAAAAACTTGTTGATCAAAAGACCTACTGATAGTAGAACTACGACCATGACTGTTAAGATCATGGCCCATTTATAGGATATTGAAAATGAGTTCTTCATTTAAACCTCGAATCTATAACCTAGGCCTCTGACCGTCTTAATGAGTCTTGCATAATCACCTAGTTTTATTCTCAATCTTTTTATATGGGTATCTACAGTTCTAGAATCGCCAAAATAATCAAAGCCCCAAACATGGTCTAGTATCTTTTCTCTTGATAAGGCAATGTTTTTATTTAAGATAAAAAACTGCATGAGTTCATGTTCTTTTGGTGTCAGTTCAACAACCTCATCTGATATTTTCAAGACACAAGACACCTTATTATAATCTAGATTTTCAAACTTGAATACACCATCTAATACCAAATGATTTTTCTTTAAAACAGACTTGATTCTTGCCATCAATCTAGCGGCTACAAAGGGTTTGGCCACATAGTCGTCTGCTCCTAGTTCAAAACCAAAGACTTCATCATCGATTTGCGTCCTTGCCGTTAACATGATGACAGGCATTTCATAGTCTTTTTTTATTTCTCTTAATGTTGACCAGCCATCCATAACCGGCATCATGACATCAAGTATCACACATTTGACATCTTCATGCTCATAAAGCACTTCTAGTGCCTGAGCACCGTTTGCTGCTTCTAAAACATCATAACCTTCTTTAACTAAAAAATCCGATATAACCAGCCTTAAGTCTTTTTCATCATCTACAACGAGTATTTTCTCTTTCATAAACTACACCTCTTAATCTCATTATACCTATTAATATGGCATTTTTATGGCAAAAAAGAAAAAAAGTCTGTCTTTACTTGGTATTAAAGACGACTTTAGGATTTTTCTTTTTCATTTGCTTGTCGATTAAAACTGTTCCATAACCCATGGGACATACAGCACACCATGATCTTGGTTTGAATAAGACACCCATAATAATACCTACAATTAATGATGATGTCATAAATCTAAACATGGTAAAAGCAATCTTTGCAGGATCTCCACCTGTGTGATACATGCCTAAAGAAAATACGGATAACATAAAGATCAATAAAGCATTCTTAAATTTCTTAGTCTTCATAAATTTCGGCATTGTTTTACCTAAACTGATACCTTCTAAGAATCTTGCTAATAAAGACCCTCTTGGGCAATACTTGGCACAATGAATCTTGCCTCTTCCTCTAAGTGCATGATAAATTGGTGCACCCATACAGATAAAACCTAGAATACCAAACCTAAAATCAATAATCGATAATGTTAAAAATAAGACCATGAAGATCCATGACCATTTCATATGTGAGTTTTTCATAACACCCCTCCTCTAGGGGGTATAATAACAAAATATAGACCCCCTCGTCAAGGGGGTTGAAAATATTCAGAATATTAAAATTCTTGACTCTCCCCTACCTGTAGAGATTATACTAATGATAAGGAGGCGCCTTATGTATAAAATTGGAGAATTCTCTAGAGTCACTCAGTTGTCTATTAAAACACTGAGATATTATCATGAAATTAATCTTTTAGTCCCTAACTATGTAGAGCCATCAGGTTACCGTTATTATGATGACGACAACTACAGGACCGCTAAGCTTATTGTCCTTCTCAAGGATTTTGAGTTTTCTATTAAAGAGATTCATGAAATCCTGTCTCAGTATGAAGATGAAACTGATCTGAAGTATTATCTACTAGAAAAAAATGAAATGATTCAAGAGAAGATCAATCATTATAAGAAACTGCAAGCAAGGATTGATGATTTTGAATCTTTTGAGGAGGAACTCACCATGAAATTAGAGACTGTAAAAACCATCACTGTTGAGGATCAATTGGTTGCATCCATCACTTACATGGGCAAGTACCAAGATGTTGGCATACATTTAGGCAAACTTTTTAAAGCTGTAAAAAACAACTTTTCTGGCAAACCATTTTCTATTTATCACGATGAAGACTACAAGGAAGAAAATGCGACTGTAGAAGTTTGTATACCTCTAAAAAGAGAACTGGCCTACAAAGATATTGAGGTTAAAACAATTCCTGGCGGCAAGGCCCTTTCTCTTATGCATATTGGACCCTATGACAAGCTTTCGCTTTCTTATAAGGTATTAACCGATTATATTAAAGACAATGACCTAGAAGCAAAATCTAAGATCAGAGAGCATTACTTAAAAGGACCAGGTATGCTTTTAAAGGGAAATCCTGAAAAATATAGAACTGAGATACAGATATTAATATAGACCAAGCTATGCTTGGTCTACTTTTCCGTCCACTATTTTTATGACTTTATCTGCATATTCTGCATCCATTTTATTATGAGTTACCATAATCGTCGTCATCTTAAGCTTTCTTACAATCTCAAACAGCTCATGTCTGATACTTGATAAAAGCTCAGTATCTAAATTACTAAAGGGTTCATCTAAAAGAAGGATCTTGGGCTCCGGTGCCAAGGCTCTTGCAAGGGCAATCCTCTGCTGCTGGCCACCACTTAGCTCATAAGGATATCTCTTCTCGTAGCCAAGCATATCCACAAGCTCCAACATGTCTTTAACACGCTTCTTTTTCATCGACCCTTTCAAACCATAGGCAATATTCTTTTCTACAGTCAAATGAGGAAACAAGGCATAGTCTTGAAACAACATACCGATGTTTCTCTTTTCCGGACGCATGGATGTCACATTTTTATCATCAATGAAAATATGACCTTCTTTAGGTGATTCCAAACCAGAAACAAGCCTTAGTAAAGTTGATTTTCCTCCGCCACTAGGACCCACAACTGCTAGTATTTCACCATTGTCTACAAATGCTGAAACATTTTTTAATGTTAAATCTTTTGCACCATGGTATTTAAATGATATATCATTAATTTTCAGCATTTCTTCTCTCCTTTAAAATATATTGCATGATTATCAGTGCTGTTGCGCTCAGTCCAATAATCATAAGCGCGTATACGCTGGCTTCATGAATCATTTCATCACCTGCATAGACAAATACCTTGGTTGCCAAAGTATCGTAGTTAAAAGGTCTTAAAATGAGCGTCAAAGGCAGCTCCTTCAAGACATCTACAAAAGTTAAAATCATAGCACTTAAAAGCGCTGGCTTTAAGAGTGGAAAATCAACCTTAAAGAATGTCTGAAGGCCTGATTTACCAAGCAAAATAGAAGCCTCGTAATACTTGTTGCCCATTTTGTTAAAACCACTTTCAATAGAGTTAAAACCAATGGCCATAAAACGAAGTGTTAGGGCAAATATCAGCATAATAAGGCTGCCCATTAAAAAGTTACTCTTTAAAGATAAGAGGTCATATAACCAACCTAAGTTTCTATCAAAACTTATAAAAAATATCATGACTGCAACGGCAATAATAGAAGCCGGTATAGAATAACCAATCACCACGACTCTAGCATAGGCTTTGGATATTTTGGTTTTAACAAGTCTGTTAAAGTTACCAATAATTAGACCACATACTAAAACCAATACTGTGACGATAGAAGCCATTAATACCGTGTCCTTAAAGGTTTCTATAAGGCCTTCCACATTAACGGTATCTAAGGCCATCATGGCCCACGATGTCAACTGCATTAGAGGAATAATTAAACCTGCTAAAACATATAAAATATAGATCAAAAAGAAAATGTGCTTAGACAATTTGCTCGGTTTTTTTCTAATATATGATTTAGCATTTGCTCTAGCAAGAGAAATTCTTTTTCTACCTCTTAAGGCGTGTTCTGACGAAAGTATAACAATCACAAGAACCATAAGAATACTGGCAAGTCTGATAGCACTTGATACATCTCCGAGCCCAAACCATGTGGTATAGATAGCCGTAGAAAATGTTGGAATACCAAAATACTTAACCAAACCATAATCATTTAAAACTTCTAACATAACAAGCACCACACCACCAATAATGGCTCCCCTAGAAAGAGGTAGTATGATTTTCATAAATGTCTGGCTGGCACTCTTACCAAGTAAAGAACTTGATTCAAAATATGAAGCCGGTAATCTTTGAAAAAATGACTTTGTAACCAATATGACGTATGGCATCAGAAAAATTGAAAATACAAATATAGCCCCTGGTATAGACAAAATATCCAACCTGATAGGCGCAAGCTCCCATTTCATAAAGAGTCTTTCTAGTGTACCACCATAGTTAAAAATGCCGCCGTAAACATAGCCGGCAATATAGGGTGGTATGGCCATTGGTAAAAATAAAATAATATATAAGAGCTTATTGTGTTTAAAGTCATAATGACTCAGCATCCAAGACAAGTATGTACCAATCACACCAGTGATTAGGCCTGTCATTAGGACAAGTATTAAGGTATTTAATATATACTCTTTTAATAAAAACTCTTTAATATGATGCCAGTTTTCACCTATAGGACTAAAAAGCTCACCTATAAGGGTAAATGTAGGGAGTAATATTAAAAGAACAATAATTGTTGATATGAGAAAAAGGGGACCATGCCCCTTTAATGTTTTCATTATTTCCAACCTGCCTCATTCATTAGTCTAACTGCATCAGCATTGTGTTTACCCAGTAAGGCTAAATCGATTTCTTGAACTTGAAACTCACCCCAGCTTTGTAAAAGCTCAGATGGCTCTACAGCTAAGTTTACAGGATATTCATAATTCACACTTGCATAGTCTGATTGAGCTTTTTCACTTGTTAAGAACTCTACTAACTTTTCAGCATTGTCGCTGTTTTTACCGTGTGCTGTTAAACCTGCACCTGAAATATTGATATGTGTACCGTTTGTTTCCTGGTTAGGGAAGAATACACCAATCTTGTTGCCTACTTCTACTTCATACTCATCAGATGAGTTTAATAGTTTACCTACATAGTATGTGTTAACAATTGCAACATCACCTACACCACCAACAACAGCCTTCATTTGGTCTCTGTCATTACCTTCTGGTGTTCTAGCCATATTGTTTACAATACCCATTGCCCACTCTTTAGCAGCTTCTTCACCGTTTAAGGCAATAAATGAAGCCATTAAAGATTGATTGTAGATATTGCTTGAAGATCTGATAACAACTTTACCAGCCCACTCAGGCTCTGTTAAAGCTTCATAAGTAGAAAGATCTTCTGGGTTAACTCTGTCTTTTGCATAAGCAATGACTCTCGCTCTTACTGTTAGTGCTGTCCAGAAATCTTCAGTAGATCTTAAGTTTTCTGGTACATTACTTTTAATAAGTTCAGATGAGAAAGGCTTAATTAGACCTTCATTTTGTGCTCTATATAATCTACCAACATCAGATGTAACAACTAAATCTGCTTCAGTTTCTTCACCTTCAATTTTTAGTCTTTCCAATAATTCATCAGATTTTGCTTTTACAACATTTACTTGAATACCTGTTTCTTCAGTAAAAGTATCATATAAAGCTTGGTCTGTATCGTAATGACGATCTGTATAGATATTTACTACTTGCTCTTCAGTCGTTTCTTCTGTAGCTGTTTCTGTTGCTTCTTCAGTTACAGTTTCACTTGCTGTATTGTTTTGACCACAGCCTACAAATACAAATATCATAGCTACGACCATTATCATACTCATTAATTTTTTCATTGATTCCTCCTAGTTGATAATCACTTTCATTAGGATTGTAATTGATTATCATTATCATGTCAATGCTTTTGTTAAATTAATATCAGCGAAAAGTGTTGTTTTATATCACATCATTGTATAAAAAAAGAACAGACAAATTCGTCTGCTCTAGTAATTGCAATGCATTAATCATTAACAACTTGAATATGTGGATATGGAATCCCAATGTTTGCTGCATCTAATTTTTCTTTAACTTGTTCATTTAGATCAAAGAAAACAGTCCAGTAATCAGGTGCATTTACCCAAACTCTTAAAACAAAATTGATTGATGAATCACCCAGTTCTGCTAAGCCGACAAACACATCTGGATCATCTAAAACCAAATCATGTGATTTAGCCGTTGATACCAATAGTTCTTTTACTGTTTTTATATCTGCATCATAATCTACACCAAAAGTGAAATCAACTCTTCTTTGTGGTTCTACTGAGTAATTGATAATGTTAGAGCCAATAATCGAACCGTTAGGAATAATGATGGTCTTATTATCAGGTGTTTTTAACTCAGTTGAAAATACCTGAATACTTGACACAGAACCAGTCATACCAGCCACTTCTACAAAGTCACCAATCTTAATTGGTCTTAAAATTAGAAGTATCACGCCTGCAGCGAAATTACCTAAGCTACCTTGTAAAGCCATACCAATGGCAAAACCAGCAGCACCTAGCACAGCAACAAAAGATGTTTCCTTAACACCTAAGGTACCAGCAAGAGCAATCACTAACAAAATTTTTAAAACAATATTAGTCATTGAAGCTGCAAACTTTGCAACCGTCTTATCAATGTCCCTTTTATCAAGTGCCTTTTCTACTCTTTTTACAATACTCTTAATGACTCTTAAACCAATAATTAAGAACAGTAAACATAAGATAACTTTCATGCCATATGTAACAACAAGTCCTTTTACTGTTTCAATCAAATTATTCATAAATACCTCCTTTTTCTATATTTTATACTTTCACAGTATGGTATGCAACTAATATGTAAATATTCTCAAAATGTAAAAAGACTGTCTAAGACAGCCTTTCTACAGGGTAATGTTTTAAATGTGTTTATTCTTTACCATCGATATACACGCCTTTGAAATCGATGTAAGTAAATGAGTTTGAATAGTATCCCTTAACATAGTTTGCTCTGTAAGAAGATACTTCACCAAAGTATTTAGGTGCTATTACAGCTTCGTCTAATAATACTTTTTCTGCTTCCATGTAGATTAAACCTTTTTCATGAGAGTCAGAAGTGTTGATTGCCTTTTCTACAAGTGCATTAAACTCGTCAGCCTTAGGGCCAGCCCAACCAGTTTTTCCACCATGGTAGTAGCCTGTATTAGGACTTGTATGGAAGATATCAATTAAGTTAGATGGATCATCAACGTCTGCAGTCCAACCACCAACAGCGATATCATAGTTACCGTTTCTTACGTTATCCCACATGATGTTCCACTCAGTTAATTCGATTTGAAGGTCAATGCCTAAAGTATCTTTCCATAACTGCTTTAACCATTCTGCATCTTCTTTAGAGAACTCACCAGTACCTCTAGTTTGTAATGTGATGTCTACTAAAGCAGGATCTCTATCATAACCTAGTTCTTCTAATCCATCTAATAACAATGCTTTTGGATCTGGATTTTCCTTGATCAATGTTTTGATGTGCTCGTTCTCCCCCTTTGTAATATCAATGTATAATTCTTCACCACAGTGCATAACTGTAGGTACAACTGAATATGCTGGGAAACCGAAGTCATCACCAACTTCTTTGATATTCTTTTCTCTATCATAAGCTATAGATAAAGCTTGACGGATCTTCTTGTTTGCTAAGAACTCATTGTTTTGTTGGAACATTAAGAATTCTACATCTGCACCCGCTTCATTGATATAAACGAATTGACCCGTTGAATCTAACATTGAACGCCATTCTGGTTCACTGATACCAGCAGCATCAATTTCACCTGACATTAAAGCCTGAGCTCTAGGATTTTGCTCTTTAACAATTTTTCTAGTAATCTTTGTTAAATAAATATTCTCAGCATCCCAATAATGTGGATTTGGTACATAAACTAAATCAACTCCTTCGTTCCATTCAGAAACCATAAATGGACCATTACCTAAAGTTTTCTCTGGAGATGAACCATACTCATCACCAAACTGCTCAACAAAGTCTTTCTTTACCGGCTTATAAGTTGGGAATGAAGCAACTTGTAAGAAGTAAGATACTTTCATATTTAATTCAATTTGAAGTGTGTGATCATCAAGAGCTGTAACACCAACTTCTTCTCTAGTGCCTTCACCTCTGTTAAACTCACCGCCACCTTTGATCATAGCGTCTACCATCCACTCGTAGTCAGAACCTACTTCTGGATCAAATACACGTTGCCATGAGTAAACAAAGTCATGAGCTGTTAAAGGACTACCATCTGCCCATTTAGCATCATCTCTTAAGTTAAATGTCCAAACAAGACCGTCATCACTAACACTCCAGTCAGTTGCCACACCTGGTTCATAAGAAGCAGAACCATCTGCTGCTACAACGTATCTAACTAAGTTCTCATAAATTGGCGCCTGAACACCCCATACTGGAATCGAACCTGTTTTATGAGGATCTAAACCCGTTACAACTGAACCGTGAGAATAAGTATACTCTTGAACACTGTCCATTGCCATACTATCAGAAGTTGAATCACTTTCTGAACCACTAGCCGTTGATTCTGTTGTCTCTGTCGCCGTATTTGTACCTGTGTTAGTTTCTACAGCATTATCAGTGCCACCGCATCCTGTTAATACCATAGATAAGATAAGCGCTATCACGAGTACCATCATACCAAATTTTTTCACTATTTCCTCCCCCTTTTCATATATAACAAGCCTATGCTTATTAACAATCAAATAAATGACATGCAACGAAATGATTCGGTTCTACCTCTTTAATAACCGGTGTTACTTCATGACATGCTGTTTTTGCATGACGACATCTTGAAACAAATCGACATCCAGGCTTAGGATTGATTGGACTAGGGATTTCACCCTCTAGTTGAATCCTCTCCTTAGACTGGCTATAATCTGGATCCGGTTCAGGAATCGCCGATAATAGTGCTTGTGTATAAGGATGTAGTGGTTTTTCATATAAGTTTTCACTTGCTGTCATTTCCACCATATGTCCCATATACATAACGCCCACTCGATCTGATATATGCTTTACCATAGAAAGATCATGAGCTATAAATAAATAAGTTAAACCTAATTTTTCTTGAAGTTGAATCAGTAAATTAACTACCTGCGCTTGAATCGATACATCTAAAGCAGAAATCGGTTCATCACATACAATAAACTCTGGTTCTATAGCAAGGGCTCTTGCTATACCGATACGCTGTCTTTGACCACCTGAGAATTCATGCGGGAATCTAGAAGCATGTTCTTGGTTCAGACCAACCAAGTCCAGTAATTCATGCAGACGTTTTGTTCTAGCTTCACCCTTGTACATTTGGTGAATATCAATCCCTTCACAAATGATATCACCAACGGTCATCCTTGGATTTAATGAAGCATATGGATCTTGAAAAATAATCTGCATCTTCTTTGTTAAGTTGAATTTTTCCTTTGCTGAGACATCATGTATCTTCTCACCTTTAAAGTAAACTTCACCCTCTGTTGCATCATAAAGTCCCATGATGGTTCTGCCGCATGTTGTTTTACCACATCCAGATTCGCCTACCAGGCCTAGTGTTTCACCTAGATTGATATCAAAAGATACACCATCTACTGCTTTTAGTATCTGCTTTCTTCCTACTTTAAAGTGCTTTTTTAAATCACGTACTTCTACCAACACTTGTTTATCTAACATGTTTTGCCTCCTGTATATGACTCTACCTGATAATTGATATCCGGTGCTTTAGGATGCAAAAGCCAGCAAGCTGCCTGATGTCCACCATCGATATCTGTCACTTGAGGTGTTTTTTCCCTGCAGATATTCATACAATACTCACACCTTGCTGCGAATGCGCATCCCTTTGGAGGATCTAATAAATCTGGAGGGGTACCCTTTAAGGAATACAACTCTGACTTATTTTCAGTACCTAACTTTGGCACAGACTTAAGTAGTGCCCATGTGTATGGATGCTTAGGTTTATAAAATATATCTCTACATGTGCCGGTTTCAACGATTTCACCAGCATACATAACTTGAATTCTATCTGCGACTTCTGCAACAACTCCTAAATCATGTGTCACAAGAATTACCGCTGTATTAAGCTTCTTCTGTAATGATTTAATCAACTCCATAATTTGTGCTTGAATGGTTACATCTAAAGCCGTTGTAGGTTCATCTGCTATTAAAATTTTAGGATTACATGCAAGGGCTATAGCAATCATAGCACGCTGACGCATACCACCTGAAAACTCATGAGGGTATTGCTTAACCCTTGCCTCTGGATTTGGAATACCAACAAGATCTAATAACTCAACCACTTCACCGATAGCTTCTTTTTTAGACTTGCCTTGGTGGATCATAATCGATTCAGCTATTTGCTCACCGATTTTCATAGTTGGATTTAAAGATGTCATCGGATCTTGGAATATCATAGATATCTCCGATCCTCTAATGCCAACCATTTCTCTATCCGATATGCTTGTTAATTCTCTACCTTCTAAATAAACTTCTGATTCCTCGTGAATGAAAGCAGGTGGTGATGGTAGAATTCTCAAAATTGATTTTGAAGTAACTGTTTTACCACAACCCGACTCACCAACTATTGCTAAAGTTTCACCTTCATTTAAATGAAAACTCACACCTCTTACAGCTTGATTGACACCTGCATATGTATTAAAAGAAACCCTAAGATTTTTAACTTCTAAAATCTTCATATGACCTCCGTTATTGTCTAAGCTTCGGATCTAAAGCATCTGTCAATCCATCACCTATTAAGTTAAATGCCAACATAGTAAATACAATCATCAAACTTGGGAAAAATAGTTGATGTGGATAGAACATCAAAGACCCTCTACCAGATGCAGCCAGTGCACCCCAAGATGTTTGTGGTGGTTGTATACCTATACCTAAAAAGCTAAGTGTCGCTTCACTAAAGATAAACATCGGAATCGAGAATGTAATCGAAACCATGATGATCCCCATAGCATTCGGTAATAAATGCTTGGCAATGATTCTTTTTGTATTGCCCCCTAAGGCCTTTGATGCAAGTACAAACTCTTGATTTTTAATCTGTAGTACCTGGCCTCTTACAAGACGTGTGGTACCACCCCATGAAGTTAAGGTCATGGCTAATATCAAAGAAAACATGCCTCGTCCAAGTGTAATGGATAGTATGATTACAACAACCAAATACGGAATCGAAACAATGATTTCAACTGCACGCATGATGATGTCATCTACGACGCCACCCTTATAACCTGCTATACCACCTAATACAGCACCAATTGAGAACATAACAGCTGTACATGCAAGTCCGATTATGATTGAAACTCTACCGCCTACACACACTCTTGTAAATAAGTCTCTACCAGCTTGGTCTGTACCAAACCAGTGTTCAGCACTTGGTCCTTGATCTTTTATTTCATAGTCCATTCTTGTATAGTCATAACCTGTGATTGCAGGACCAAATATTGTGAAAAACACAACAATCACAAGCATAACAAGACCGATTAATGCTAACTTATTGTTTCTAAATCTTCTCCAAACATCTTTCCAATATGTCAAACTAGGTTTAGAAATCAGTTCAGAATCTAAATCTTCACACCCGATGATTTCAAAGGCATCATCCATTTCCTCAATTTCAATTGCTACTTTTTCTGCCATCATGCCTCCTAGTTCTTACCCTTGGCAATACGTATTCTTGGATCTGCAACACCATACATAATATCTACAACTATTAGAATGAAGATATAAAATGCTGCAAAGAACACGGTCATACCGATGATCATACTGTAATCAGAATCTTGAACCGCCTTAACATAATAGGAACCTAAACCAGGAATACCAAAGAATGATTCAAGTATGAATGAACCTCCAAATAAACCTGCTAAAGACGATCCCAACATGGTAATGATTGGAATAGATGCATTTCTAAGTACATGCTTTCTAATCAAACGCCCCTTAGAAACACCCTTTGCCTTTGCTGTTACAATATAATCCTCATTAATAACGCCGATGGTTGAGTTTCTCATATATTTTGTATAACCAGCCAAGCCACCAATTGTCATTGCAATTACAGGCATCACATAATGAATTGGATCACCCCAACCAAAGATTGGTGTCAGCTTCCATTTAAAGGCTACAAAATACTGCAAGAGTGCTGCAAATACGAAACTCGGTATACAAATACTGATAACAACCATTATCCGTATGACCTGATCTGCAATTTTTTCTCTAAATAGACCCGCCATTGTACCTAAGAACAAGCCTATTATCAACTGAAAAACAATTGCCAAACCTACTACTCGACCAGAAACTGGTGCATTTTTCGCAATAACTTCATTGACTGAACGTCCTACATATATATATGAATCACCCAAGTCACCCTGCACAAGGTTTTTCATATAAATGATATAGCGTTCAAACATGGACTTATCGAGTCCATATTTTTTTTCAATGGTTTCTCTTGCACTGTCTGGCAGCTGTCTGATTTTTGCCGAAACCGGATCACCAGGTGCCATGTTTACAAGTAGAAAAGTAAGCGTCACAATAATCAGCAAAGTGACAATGCCAATTACGACTCTTCTCCCAATGAAACGTAACATATTCTTCCTCCCCCCCAAATACGATGATAACAGTTATACTATAATTTATAGTTTATTCAACTAAAATTGAGGTATAAATATAACTATTTCATCTACAATTTAATAATACCTTAACTTTTTTGAAAAGACAAAACATTTTTTATTTTCAGTTAATTCTACTCAAAGCACACTTCAATCTTTTGTATATAATTAATAATTGAATATATACTAAATAATTTGAGTGATAATCACATTTATATACTATATTTTGTGTTTTACTCTAAAATTATAAATAATTCGAGTATATTATTGTAGTAGTATTTATTTATGGTATCAATAATGAACACTTATTTATGAACATATCACAATAGTATAATGTAAACTAGGACGCACATTTTATACTATAAAATAAAAAATTATACCTATGGTATAATTTAGACTAAAAAAGTATATATTGATTTGACTGATTTATGACATAAAAATTATGATAATACTAAAAAAACACCGCTAAAGCGATGTATAATTTCTAAACTTGATTTGATAACCCGTATCTTTTAATACTTGGTCAATTTGAGATAAGAAAGCCTGGCCCTCTTTAGTTGGATCATATTCAAAGACAACCTCAATGATGATTTCTTTATTGTACATTTCAGGATACTTATGATCATAAGCGCCATTTTCAACAAAGGCAATATAACCTAATATTTTTTCCTGTAACTCATCGATGTGCTTGCCAGCATTGTCCCAGTTCTGTTCATCCATAATAATCAAATGAACTGTATCTGTTTCCCTATTATAACCAACTAAGTCAATGTTATGTGTAACCATTCTCTTAACTCCTATTCATTATCAAAAGCATCCTATTTCAAAGCGACAGAATACACAACTATTTCTGATGCATTTTTTTATCATCTATATAATCATATCATATTTCCAAAAAAACTCAATTGTATGATAGATTCAAAGTAGGAACTCAGCACATCGAGTGCTTAGTACTTATGAAAACCAAGTTTTCAAACCAAAAAAGAAGCCTGATCATTTAGATCAAGCTTCATTATATATTATAATGCTAATTCTCTACCTTTGAAGTAGTTAACACCTGCGATTAAAATACCACCGCCAACAAAGTTACCTAATGTTACAACACCGAAGTTTGTTAAGATACCAGCGATTGTAATCTCAGCACCATTTAAGTAACCCATTGATAAGTAGAACATGTTTGCAACGATATGCTCTGTACCACTTAAAACGAATACACAAATTGGGAACCAAATTGCTAAAATCTTACCTGTAACATCATTTGCACTGTAAGCCATCATAACACCTGAACATACGATGATGTTACATAGTACTGCAGAAATAAACATCTGACTAATTGGCATAGTTGTCTTAGCTACAGAAACCTTTGCAACAATTTCTAGCATATGGTCACTGAAGATACCAGCACCTGTACTTAATGCAGCCATAATAACAGCACCTAGAAGGTTTGAACAGATAACGATAGCCAGTACTTTCATAAAGGCACCTAATTTTACTTCCTTCTTGTAAACAGCAAGTATTGCCATACAGTCACTCGTAAATAACTCACTACCTAATAATAAGATTGCGATGATACCTGTAGGGAATACTAAAGCGCCTAAGAATTTACCTAAGCCTGGGTCAGCTGTATAAGCTACTAACTTGAAGTAACCAATTGCACCTGTTGCAATAAACATACCAGCTAAGATACCTTGTAAAATAAGTAATCTAGCAGTTTTTTCAGTCTTAGACTTACCTGCTTTGACGATATAATCGACAAGTTGAATCAATGATTTCATTTTATCCTCCAAAAAATTAAATAATATCCTTTCGAAGAATATCACACTTGGATGAATTATACAAGAAAAATTTCAACATAATACAAATAAATTGAAGAAAAAACAAAAATAATAGGATTCGCCTTTAAAAGAAAGAAAAACACCAGCGAACTGGTGTCTAAAGCTTACTTTGAAACTTCTTGTAACTTTTCTTGAATGTATTGATTCATTTCAATATCACCGATCATGACACTGTCATCAACAAAGCTTGTTCTAATTCTAAAGAAGTTAATAAACAGCTTGTTATCGATGATTCTGTATTCATCATCGTGAATTGGTGAGAAGTATACTTCTAATGTTTCATACTTTGAATCTGATAACTTATCTACCATAGCATCTAAGTTTAACTTTTTAATAGGTGTGATCATTGAAGCTGTTAACTCAAGATCTTCCATTGCCCACATATTTAAGTTCCAGAACTTTCTCTCAACCTTGTTACCATCAAATGGCTCACGGTTTTTAATAGCAGAAAGTGCTCTTCTTACAGATTCTGCATTAAACTCATCATCATAAATAAGTTTTACTGCATCCATCTCTCCTAAATCATGAAAGAACTTTTCATCTACATGATCCTTTTCGCTTGCAGCAATCCAGAAGAAATGAAGTGCCTCTATTGCTTCAAGGTTTAACGTAATATTTTTTAACATAGTGACCTCCTTAATTTATTCCCACAAGCATCATAGCACTTTACATAGCCAAGTTCAATATCTAAAGCGTCTTTCCTTCAAGTCTATTCAAGAAAATACCAATAACTTCTTTATAAAGAAAAAAAAGACCTTTCGGTCTTATGGTAATACAATAAAATTATTAGCTACAGGTCTTTCATGACCATCAGATGGTTTGTTTAAAATCTGACCCTTAAAATACATAGCTGTAGAGCCACCGCCATCTAGATTGTAAGCATCTTTAACGCCTAATTCCAGTAGCTTGTCCTGAAGTCTCTCTAAGGTGATACCTGCAGAGTAGTCTCCTTGTCTACCGTCTACAACAATCACAATTAAGTCATCGTTGGCATATTGGCCGATAATGGTTCTAGGATGTTTGGTGTTCGCCCATGTAGATGGCAGTTCAATCTTTTCGCCTTTTTGAATGAGGATAGGAATAAAACTGACCCCTTGATAAGGCTTCATAGCCAAAACTTCTTCATGAGATTTTGGTACACCACCTACAAGGTCACCTTGTCTGTTGATGCCAACAAAGAACAAGTCTTCATTTGATTTAGGTACAAATTCCTGAATGACTTTGCCATCAACGACTGCACCACCAATCATAGTTGATACGATTTGTCCATTTACCTTACCAGCACCAAACCCGCCACCGTTTATGGCTAAGATTGCACCCGTTCTCTGACCGGCATCTGATGTCGTTTCTAACTTGCCGTTTTCTCCCTGAGCCAAGGACAGTTTAAAGACGTCAGAATCAAAGAGTTTGATCTTTGCGATATAACCTCTATAACCCAATTCAGCCAGCTCAAATATTTTAATTTCAGATGTATCACTTAAATAGAAATCAATGGGTTCACCAAGTGCTTTGGTAATACGCTGTTCGTAAATATCATCTGATAAATACTTTTGATCTTTACTGCTTTGAATGGTTTGATTGATTTTACTTGTAAACTCAGCAAATACTGATTCAAAGTGGTCCACCACGGTTTCAATATCTGTCATCCTGATAGAAAGCGCCCTCAAATCCGCAGATACTTCATCTATTTCAGTATCTATTGGATCAATGGTCTCATATGTAATCACTTCATCATAGTGTTCGTACATGCCTAGCTGTGAGTTGTCAGCATAAGATTTCGAAACCACTATTAAGACAATAACAGGTGCCAGTAAGAATAATAGAAAGACCCAAACCTTATTCATTTGGGGCCTCCAATAGGATATTTAGACTATCTTTTAACTCTTCTAACCTATTTTCTAGTTCTTGAATTCTAGTGCCTATTTCTGCCTGTATTTCTACAGAGTTAGTAACACTTGAATCAATGGTGTCAATAGATGATTTTAGAGAATTTACCTCCAATGAGAACAACTGAATATCTTCATTTAAGTTCTCCACTTGAGATCTTAAGTTTTCGATATCTGTGTTTAAGTCTTTAATTTCTACATTTAATGAAGCATTTTCTTCAACCAATGCTTGATGATTTTCCAAAGATCTCATTTCAACACGCAACATGGCATCATCAATGTATTTCTTACTCATATCAATGCCATATTTAACGATAAAGAGCCAAGCTGCTATTAAAACAACAATAATAAAACCCGTTAAAACTCCCTTTTGAATACGCTTCTTTTTCAATTCAGAACGTTCTACTTCACTCATAATTACTCCATTTTAACCCTTTAATCGACAAATGAATCTCACGACATCTGTGATCTGGTCATATTCTTCTTCTACTTTAAAGCCCAAATGCTTAAAGAATGCTACGTCTTTTTCTTCTGGAGAGACAATGATTTCGTCCACGCGTTCAGAATCTCTAACATACTTGATCAAGGCTCTCGCAATTCCTTTATTTCTGTGAGATTCATCTACTGCTAAATGCATAATCTCAACAAAAGCATTGTCTACTCTTCTAACGCCAACAATCCCTATAATTTGGTCTTCTTCACATACGTAAAATCTTCCCTGTTCCTTACCATAGATGCCATCTACAGCTGATTTGATTCTACCATCAGTTGGATTAAACATGGTCAATCTCATTAACTTTACAATGTCTTCATTTTCAATAATACTTTGGTGGTTTTCCCATTTATATATGTTCATATTTATCACTCCTCTAATCGAATTAATTGTAGCATACTCCCTTTTAAATAACAGTCTTTTAGCCTATCTGTAACATACTGAAATATATTAAATTTTTATGAACCTTCCATAAAAGAAAAGGTATTGTTGTATGATACCTGGATAGTAATCAAAGTAGTTTTTTATGAAGTCCGTCTCGTTTTTCGTCACACCATATTTCTTGTCTAAGACTTTTTTTATCCAAGTGTCTATAGGAAAACCATCACTTCTGTCATAACCAAACAATACAATACAATTGGCCACTTTTTCACCAACACCCTTTAGACGTAGCAGGGTCTCTTTTAGTTCCTTGTCTGACAAATCTTTTATAGCATATGGGTCAATGTTTCCACTTGTTATATCCTGAATCAGTTGATGGAGATACTTGTCTCGATAACCTAGACCACACAATCTATAATCGTCTACTGTGACCTGTATCAAATCTTCAGGACTTGGGAAGTCATAATAGTCTTTGCCTTCTATGGTTTTCAGATAAGTCCCGTAATGAGAAATCTTTTCCATAGCAGATGTGATTCTCTTGATGTTGTTGTTAGCAGAAATAATAAAAGATACGATTATTTCAAAAGGGTCTTGTTTTAAGATCCTTACCCCCCATCCATAAGCCATGGCCTCATCTAAAAAAACATCCTTGCCTTTATAATGATTGATTATGTCTTGATAATCTCTTTCTAAGTCAAAATAGTCTAACCAATAAGGATCTTCAGAATCTATTTCAATACCATCCTCTAGCTGCCTAGCATATATGACTTCATGATTGGCCACAATCACATACCCCTCTGAGTGTGGATACCATCTAAAGGTTTGACCGGATTCTGCAATTTGCTTTAAGTTTAAATTTCTATTTTTTATAATCATCTTTACTCCTCTTTATATTTAATATTAACAGATATCTTGTACTTTAAACATGAGAGACCAAGGTTTTTCCATCACTGATTAATCACCACTTGCTTTTATCAATAGGGCTTAATATAATCAATACAATAGCAGCAGCTATTTTACTATTAAACATGTGAGGATAGATTATGAGATGGTACAGAAGCATTAAAATAATTATAGGATTTGTAGCAGCAGCACTTTTTGCCAAGTTTATAGGCCTCGATTTTTATATTTCAGCAGGCATCATTACAATTCTCAACCTGCAGGATACAAAAAAATCATCTGTGAATGTGTCTGTAAGAAGACTCATTGCAGCAGTTATTGGCTTATCCATACAATATGCCATGTTTGAAATCCTAGGCTACAACATAAGAGTCTTATTTATTTTCATTGCAGTCTTTACCCCCTTGTCTTATAAGTTCAAGGTGAGAGAGGGCTTAATCGTCAATATCGTCCTAGCCTCTCACCTTTTAGTATATTCTGAAGTGACCATGCAGCACTTTTTAAATGAATTCACTCTAGTTCTCATTGGTGTTGTCATTGGCCTAATACTTTCTTTTCATGTGCCTCAAAAGGAAAAAAGAATATTAGAATTAATGGGTGAGATCGATCATTTAATTAAAGAAAACCTACATGCATTAAGTATGAACATCAATAACCTCTGTTTTATTGATGAAGAAGAACTGGATCTGGATAATCTGGTTAAAAAGATAAAAGTGGCCAGAGAAATTGCCAAAGAACAAATGGCAAACTACTATTCAAAAGACTATTCCTATTATTTGGAGTACTTTCAATTAAGGCTCTATCAAACACATAGAATCAAAATCATGAGAGAGCATTTGAACCAAACCTTTATTAATCAAGGACAGGCAAGACTACTTAGTGATTACACTTATAAGATGGCAAGAGCTTTTAGTCCTGAAAATGATGCCAAAGATTTATTAGATGAGTTAAACGCTATTCGTCAAGTGTTTGAGAATCTTCCCCTGCCAGATGACAGAGAGGGTTTTATTGAACAAGCAGCTCTCTTTTCATATCTAAATGATTTAGAGGAGTTCATTAAAAGTAAAATGCGTTTTATAGAATCTTATCCCAATATCAAATGGTGATAAATGACATTCAAAGAAGCCTAATAACATCCAAGATAGGATGTTATTTTATTATCAGAAAAGTTTTTTATAAAAATTCTAAAAACCTGTTGACAGATAGTAAAATCATATGTATTATTAATTTGTAATCATTACAAATTTGAAAAACAAACTATACATATGGAGGTACTATTATGAAAAACTATTTATGTGAACCATGCGGCTATATTTACGATCCAGTAGTAGGTGACCCAGATGGCGGTATCGCTCCAGGTACAGCTTTCGAAGATATTCCAGAGGATTGGGTTTGTCCAATTTGTGGCGTAGGTAAAGAATTTTTCACAGTTGCTGAATAATACATGGGCGTATGTTCAGACTATAACTTAAGATTATCGGGAGGAATTTAAAATGAAGAAATATGTATGTACAGTATGTGGTTATATCCACGAAGGTGATCAAGCACCAGAAAAGTGTCCACTTTGTAACGCACCAGCTGAGAAGTTCAACTTATTAGACGAAGAAGCAGATTTTGCTGACGGTCATGTTGTAGGTGTGGCACAAGGTGTTGACGAAAGAATCTTAGAAGGCTTAAGACAAAACTTCCAAGGCGAATGTATGGAAGTTGGTATGTACTTAGCTATGGCTAGAGTTGCTGATAGAGAAGGCTACCCAGAAGTTGCAGAAGCATTCAAGAGATATGCATTTGAAGAAGCAGATCATGCTTCAAGATTTGCTGAATTACTTGGTGAAGTAATCACTGATTCTACTAAGAAGAACTTAGAGTTAAGAGCACAAGCTGAGCATGGTGCTTGCGCTGGTAAAAAAGAATTAGCTACACTTGCTAAGCAATTAAACTTAGATGCTATTCATGATACTGTACATGAAATGGCTAAGGACGAAGCTAGACATGGTCAAGGTTTCAGAGGTTTACTAAAGAGATACTTTGGTTAATAATATCTAGGGGAATACAGTTATGTATTCCCTTTTTTAGACCTTATTTGACAAGATCAATTAAGACGTGTAAAATATTATTAGTACCATTTTGTAATAATAACAATTTTAGATTAATGATAAGAAAGGAAAGGTGCTTACATGAAAATGTCAATTGATGAAATAAAGAAACACTTGGCTGAGCATGGTGTAAAAGCGTCTTTACCAAGAGTAAAAATCTATGAATATCTAAACACATACAGGTCTCATCCAACAGTGGATGAAATCTATAACGCATTATCAGATGAGCTTATTACTCTATCAAAGACAACTGTTTACAACACACTTGACTTGTTTGTTAAACACAGGCTTGCCATTCAAGTGTTAATTGAAGATAATGAAGCAAGATATGATTCTGATACAAGCCATCATGGTCATTTTAAATGTATCAAATGTAATACGGTTTATGACTTCAATTATGATTTATCAACAGCTGACATTCCATCACTTCAAGGTTTTTCACTAGAAGAATATCACACATACATCAAGGGTGTATGCGATAAGTGTAATGGCGATGTCCACTAATCCCTACTGGGATTTTTTTTTATAAAAAAAAGAGATCTTTCGATCTCTTAAGCCAATTCTAAGGCAATTTCCATCATTTTAGTAAATGCAGTTTGTCTCTCTTCTGGTGTCGTTTCTTCATGAGTAATTAAAGAATCTGAAACTGTTAGAATACATAATGCATTCACACCGAACTTAGCTGCATTCATATAAAGTGCTGCAGCTTCCATTTCTACTGCTAAAACACCCATATCCATCCAAGGCTTCATAGCGTTAGGATCTGCATTGTAGAAGATATCAGATGATAAGATGTTACCAACTGTAACAGGTGTATTCTTCTCTTCTGCAACCTTCACAGCCTTGTTTAATAAGTCCCATGATGCGATTGCTGAATAAGTACCGTTGAAGTTGTATTGGCTTGCATAGTTTGAGTTTGTTGAAGCACCCATACCAATAACTACATCGTATAAGTTAAGTTCTTTTTGCATGGCACCACAAGAACCAATTCTGATTAAATTCTTACAACCAAATACATTGATAAGCTCCCAAGAGTAGATACCAATAGAAGGCATACCCATACCAGAACCCATGACAGAAATTCTCTTACCATTATATGTACCAGTAAAACCAAACATGTTTCTTACTGTATTGAACTGAACAACATCAGTTAAGAAAGTTTCAGCTATGAATTTCGCTCTTAGTGGATCACCAGGTAATAAGACCGTTTCTGCAATTTCAACGCCTTCAGGCTTAATATGTGCTGTACTTTTCATAATTTTCTCCTTTTCTTTTAACTGTATTGATTGTATCATTAAACCTATCTTCTGACTAATGCTTTAAAGATCAGCCAATGATTTTTGTAGAGTTCTTACAAGTTAATACCCCGTTTTACTGATTAAAAACGGATTTTAAAAAGGAAACCTAAAGATGTGTTTTCTATACCATATTCAAAGTCATGCAGTTCCAATGTTTTCTGGACGATAGAAAGGCCTAAACCATTGCCCCCTAAAACTCTAGACCTAGATTTTTCAATCCTGTAAAATCTATCCCATAGCTTCTTCATATCATCCTCTTTTAAAAACTCATGAGAGTTTTCAATTAAAAGTTCATTATTAATCAGGCTGATATTGATAATATTTCTTTCATCTACATACCTAAAGGCATTGGATAAGATGTTTTGAACCACCATTTCCATCTGCTTAACATCTACATCTACAAGTGTATCTTCTAAGCTGATAGAGACCTGTAAATTAGGTATGATGTGTTCGTACTTTCTTAAGATATTACTGATCAGTCTTTTCATATTGATGGTCTGTAGATCTAAACTTTTTCCGGATTCCAAGTTTGATAACTCAAGCATATCGAGAACAAGACCGTTCATCTTATCCACTTCTTCAATGATAACCTGCAGGTAGTAGTCTGCTTTTTCTTTTGAAATACCATCTTTAATGCCTTCTGAATAAGATCTGATGACGCCAAGAGGTGTTTTTAACTCATGAGAAACATCTGCAACAAATTCTCTTCTTATCTTTTCCTGACGGCGTTCAAACTCTATCTCGTCTTCTAAGGTATCAATCTTTTCTTTAAGAGAAGTCGAAAGTATGTTGATGCTTTGACCCAGTCTGCCGATTTCATCCTGACGGTTTTCTTCACAAACAACTGAAAAATCCAAATTAGAAATAGCCTGAGTATTTTCAGATATTTTGACAATAGGTTTAGATATAACCTTCGAAAATACATAAGAAACTACCAATATGAGCAGCAACATAAATCCAGCCAGGTACCACTGAAACTTAGACTGAATATCAATGACTTCGTTAATCGGTTGTAAAGACAGTACAGATACCACAGTATATTGGATACCATCATATTTGATGTCGGCACTTAAGAAATTATAATCACTGTTCTGATAGTCCATACCATATAGGTCATTGTAGTAATAGTTATTTAAGTCGCTTATCTTATCTTGAAAATCTTGACTTAAAAATCTCTCCTTAAAGTCTATCACGACGCCGTATTTCTCTACTTCATGCATAAAATCATTTTCATCTTGTGCTAGTGTCTCTATCGTATCAGCTTGATAGATTTCATCTGTAACCTGAGGAAACTCAATGTCACTTGCAGCAGATATCATGGCATAAACATCATAATAAATCCCATTGATATTCATACCATATGGCTCAAATACGCCATTGTATTCGCTACCATAAACCTTGGCCTCTTGACCAATCAAATCTGAATCAAAGGTATTTAAAGAGCTTGCGTCAATGGTTTCCATGACACCAGCTTCTGTTATAGCCACTGCTTCCACGCTATCATAAAAAGGTAAAATATAACTTCTACCCTCTATTTCAACAGTAATGGTCCTTTCAAAAGAAGTCAGATAAGAAGCCTGATGGATATCACCATATTCTCCAAATACCAAGATAGGTTCATCAGTCGTATTCATATAGTCATAAAGGATACCAGCCTGGTCCATCAAGTCCTCAGTCTCCTGAAACTTTTTTACAGCTTCATCAAATGAAACGCTTGCATTCTTGATTTTTTCATTTTCATAATAGCTTGCCAAAAAAAACTTTTGAAAACCAAACTGTATGAACAATTGAACAAAAAACAAGACAAAGACAAAGACAAATATCTTTGCCGTTAGAGATTTTTTTATCATGAGTTCTCCATTCTATAGCCAACCTTAACAACAGTTTTTATACCGTCACTATAAGGTAAAATCTTCTTTCTTACTTTTTTTATATGAGAATCCACCACTCTTAATTCTCCATAAAAGTCATAACCCCATACCTTGTTGAGAATCACTTCCCTAGAAAGGACGATGCCTTTGTTTTCCACTAGATACTTTAAGAGATCATATTCCTTGGGTGTCATCTCAACCTGGTCATCATCTACCTTTACCTGGTGGGCATCTAGGTCTATGACAATCCCTCTCCAAGTCAGATTGCCTTCAGTCACTGCTGTTTCAGTGATTCTTTTAATCAATCTTGAAACTCTTGCAACCAAAACTTTTGGACTAAAAGGTTTGGTTACATACTCATCTGCACCAAGTTCAAAGCCCATGAGTTTGTCATCTTCTTCTCCACGTGCTGTCAGCATGATAATTGGAATGCCAGACTGTTTTCTAACTTTTCTACAGACTGACCAACCATCGATTTTAGGTATCATAATGTCTAGAATAATACCATCCACATTTTCAGTTTCAAAAAGCTCAAGCGCTTCTTCCCCATCTAGAGCCGAAAGTGTCTTATAGCCCGCCTCTTGCAAGTAATCACAGATTATCTCATTTAATTTCACTTCATCTTCAATGACCAAAATGGTTTTCATACAAACCTCCAAATACCACTTTTAGAGTCGGAAAATCCGACTCTAAATATTAATCCATTATTTCATATGCATCTGTTTCATTTAAATATTGACCCAGTATCTCATTATAAGCATCCCATTTATCATAAGCATCGTCATACTTACCTTCTGAATCTAACTTAACCGCTTCATTAAAAAGCTTTTCTAATTTTGATAAGTCATCTGTTTTAAGACCTAGCTCATTTAACCAAGACGATTCGTCTTCCCACTTGATTGCTTCAGCAGCCTCAGCTGTACAGGTTGTAACAAGATCATGTTTGCCTAAAGCATCATAATAAGCTTCCCATTTGGAATCGTCTTTCTTTGCTGCTTCAAACAAAACCTTTAACTTTGAAATTTCATCATTATTTAAACCTAAATCTTTTAGAAAAGCCGCTTCATCTTCCCACTTCATTTCCATAACAGGCTCGATTGTAAAAGCACCTTCATACTTATCTAAAATCTTGTAGTAGTCATCCCACTTCTTGTTGGCTTCATCATACTTGCTAGCTTCTTCTAACTTTACAGCTTCATCAAATAATTTTTCTATAGCTGTCATATCATCAGATGTGAGCTTTAAGTCTTTTAACCATTCTTTTTCTTGATCAAATGAATAAGGTTCAGGCTTATACTCTTCTGGCATTAACTCTTCTAATGCCTTATGATAAGCTTCCCACTTATCCTCGTCCTTCTTAGCATCTTCAAACAAAGTCTTTAGTTTAGAAATTTCTTTATCTTCTAATCCTAAATCTTTTAACCATGACGCTTCATCCTCCCACTTCATTTCCATAGAAGGTTCAATTATAAATGCATCTTGATACTTGTCTAAAATCTTATAATAGTCATCCCATTTTTTATCTGCTTGGTCATACTTGTCAGCTTCTTGTAATTTAAGAGCTTCATTAAATATTTTTTCTAAAGCTTGCATATCATCTGATGAAATCTCCATCTCTTTTAACCAGTCTTTTTCTTGGTCAAATGTATAAGGCTCAGGCTTAAACGCTTCTGGCATTAAGTCCTCTAATGCCTTGTAATAAGCATCCCATTTTGCATCATCTTTTTTTGCTTGATCAAATAGTGTTTTTAAGGTAGAGATTTCTTTGTCTTGAAGGCCAAGATCTTTAAGCCAAGCAGCTTCATCTTCCCATTTCATTTCATAAGAAATTGCTATTGTCTCGTTTAGCTCTGGTAACATCTTCTCTAATGCTGCTTGATAAGCATCCCACTTACCATTATCTTTGACTGCCTCATTAAATAGTTTTTCTAGGTTTGAAAGCTGACTATCTGATAAGCCCATATCTTTTAGATAATCTCTTTCCATTTCCCAGTTATGAACTAATCCATCTTTTATGTACTTACTTAAGATTTCATTATAAGCATCCCATTTTTTCATCGATGCTTCAAAGTCTCCCTTTTGATCAAGCTTTACTGCTTCATCAAACAATTTCTCAAGCGATTTCATATCATCCTTGTTGACATTAAGATCTTTTAGATAATCCTTTTCATCAACAAATGAGTATTCCCAATCTACTGTAGTATCCTCTAATTTTACTGCCTTTGTTTCTGCATAAGCACCACCTGAAACTAATATTGAAAATGCTAATGCAATTATACTTGCTTTTTTAATCATTTTAAAACTCCTTTCATATCTTGTTTACATGTACATCATAACCATGCCATGTGCCCAAGCTGTGCCCTGAAAGTGTTTTATAGAAAATTTATGACCCAGACTAAAAATAGTAAAAGAGATACTATGGCATCTTGGAACTTCATTCTAAAGTGACGAAGCGCATGCCAGAACTTGGATTTTGGTCTAACAAAGACCTTGAAGATAAAGAAAGCAGTAACTAAGTAACCAATGTATTCAAGCATATAGTAATTATCAAACATGGCTTTTTTCCCATAGTTAACCTTATTTGCAACAGCTTGAGTATAATTACCGTTTATAGACATAATCGGTTCAATGATATCAAGTTCTACTATAAAGAAGACAATGCACAGTACGGCCAAGATTAGCACGCCAAATTGTTGACCCTTACCAATCTTTCTATATTTTAAGGGCTCACCAAAGAAAATCTGAGAAAACTTCACAAAGGAAACAGTCGTTCCTAGACTGACAAGCCTAAATAAGTTGACATATAATTCATTAGGCATGGCATTCTTTATCATAAGCTTACTATGAAAACCGACAAAGAGTGGCGCACCTGTTATAGAAAAAATACCAATGAACATACTCAGAGACAAGAGTGGATGTGACTTTAAAATGCCGTGAATTTCTGTCACTCTTCTATAGCCGTATTCATTGATGATGATGCCTGCTCCTAAAAAGAGTAGTGACTTAAACAAGAAGTGATTAAAGAGATGCATATAAGCACCTAGATTACCCACGTGACTGTTGGCTGCAAGACTCATTATAATTAAACCAATTTGCGAGATGGTATGAAAGGCCAGTATGGCCTTAATGTCCTTTTGGCTGACTGCAAAGAAAATACCAGTGATGGCAGTAAAAAATCCTAAATAGAAGACAAGAGGATAAATCTCTGCAGCATCATATACATAAAGTACTCTGATCAAACCAAAAACGCCTGATTTTACTAAAAGGCCTGATAGAAGAGCGGATATATGTGACGGTGCCGCTGTGTGTGCACGCGGCAACCACTCGTATACTGGAAGTAATGCTGCCTTAACACACATGGATACAAAGAAGCAGGCCAAAGATATTTTTACAACAGAGAACTGAGCACTCATAAAATCATGAGAAGCCAAATAATCCATTATTATAGACATATTTAAGGTCCCAACCTTTAAGTAAATTAAGGCCACTCCAAATAAGTAAAGGGTCATCCCTATAGAGTTAAAGAGTAGATAATAAAGACCTGCCCTTAAAGAAATACCATCTTTTTTATACAAGATAAGAATGGCAGATATAATTGTGATGATTTCCATCAAAACAAATAAGGTAAAAAAGTCATTGCCTTGTACATAGGCTATAAAACAGCCTTCTAAAAACATGAGGAAAAATAGGAATTTAAAGTCTCCCTTTTTTTGTTCCCAAGCATATATTAAAACGACCCACCAAATGATAACTGCCATGGTCATGAAGATCAAACTGAGATTATCAATTCTAAACTCTATACCAATATCGCTGGTCCAACCACCTAAAGTAAAGGTAATGATACCATTGTCTAAAACAAACTGCCACAATCTAAAGAGCAAATAAGATACTGCAGACTGTGCAAAAAAAGCAGCATAATTAAACCACTTTTTATTTAATACATAAATCATTACTGAGACCAATATAGGCGCAAAAATGAGCGCTTGTGAATAAATCATCGGGTCCATATGCTCACATCCTTCCTATATACAAGTCTCATAATCATCTCCTCCATTTATAAATACTGAATGACCAGAACTAAGAATACCAGCAAAGAGACTATGGCATCTTGGAAACTGATTCTAAAATGTCTAATATAGTGCATGACTTTATCATTCGGCTTGATGAATAGCTTATAAACAACAAAACCAATGACAAAGTAAATTAAGTACTCCAACAGATAATAACCGTCAGAAAAAGATTTTTTAATATAAGCGATGCTTTTAATGACATCACTGCTTACAGGATCATTGATACTTAGAATCGGTGCAAGAATCTCCAGCTCTAAAAAGAACAAAGCTATACAAAGGGACGTCATAAAGATGACAGAAAAATGTTGTCCCTTGTTCTTTCTTCTCCTCTTTACAGGTTCGCCAAAGAATATTTGAGCAAACTTCATATAGGAGATAATGGAACCCAGACTGACAATTCTAAATAGATTGAGCTGCAGCTGAGATTCAATGGATAACTTGATCATGCTTTTAGAGATAAAGCCAATAAAATAAGGCGCCCCTGTTATGGACAGTAGGCCTATAACCATACATATGGAAAGGACCGTATGAGATTTAAAGACACCTCTAATTTCAGTTACCCTTCTTACACCATAATCATTGATGATGATACCAGCACCAAGAAAGAGAAGGCTCTTAAACACAAAGTGATTCAGTATTTGAAGATAAGCGCCTGTCATTCCAATATCAGAGTTGGCCCCTATCCCCATTAAAATAAAACCAATTTGTGAAATGGTCGAAAAGGCTAAAATACCCTTTATATCATTTTGACTAATGGTAAATATGATGCCTGAAATGGTTGTAAAACATCCTAAATAAAAAATAAGTGGGTATACATCTACAATTCTATATACATCTAAAATCCTGATCAAACCAAATACACCGGTCTTAACAAGAAGACTCGATAAAAGGGCTGATATATAAGATGGTGCTGCTGTATGAGCACGTGGCAGCCACTCATATACCGGAAACATGGCCGCTTTTACACACATAGATACAAAAAAACATGCAAATGAAACTTGTATGATGGAGTAGTCTACAGCCATAAATTCCTGACCAATCAGTTGTGCCTTAATCAGGGACATGTTTAAAGTGCCTACTTTTAAATAAATTAAAGCCACACCAAAGAGATAAAGGGTCATACCAATACTGTTAAATAACAAGTAATATAAGCCTGCTCTTAGAGATATACCATCTTTTTTGTAGATAATAAGTATGGATGAAATAATGGTAATAACCTCAATTAAAACAAACAAGGTAAAGAAGTCATTGACTTGCACAAGTGCTAAAAAACAACCTTCTAAAAACATCAGGAAAAAAAGAAACTTATAGTCATTTTTTTTCTGCTGCCAAGCATAGATGAGTATAACCCACCACACAATGGTTGCCATGGTCATAAAGATCAGACTGAGATTGTCAATTTTAAACTCTATACCAATCATCTTTGACCAACCACCTAAGGTAAACTTCAAAACACCTTGTGTCAAACTGTATTGCCAAAACTCAATCATAACGAGCGTGATAATACTTTGTGCCAGAAAAGCCAAATACGACACCCAAGGCTTACTGAATGTATAAATAAGAACAGATATCAGTATGGGTGTAAAAATTAATATCTGGGAAAATATAAACTGATTCATTTTTTCACGTCCTTAGAGCCAAGTTCACGCCAAGAAAGCGTACCGTAATAGTGAAAAATCTTTACAGAAAACATAAGTGCCAGTGCGGTGATTGAGGCAGAGATAACAATTGCTGTAATCATAAGTGCTTGTGGCAAAGGATCAACCATGTCTTTTACCGTTTCAGTGATAATTGGAATATCATTACCGGTATAGCCTGCCATTAGGATAAAGAGTAAAATAATGGCCGCCTGAATGATGTTAAAGCATATGATTGATTTAATGATATTGTCTGTATTACATATGCCATAGAGTGCAACACCAATGATTGCAAGAGCCAAAATAATGTCAATAATCATGAGTTACCCTCCTCTATAAAGATAATAAATAAGGAAACAAAGCCAATAGCAACTTTCCCACCAATCAATAAGTTTAAGATTAACAGATAGGTTCTTCTAATAGCATAAGGAAAATCCATGGGAAACATATTGGTAAAAAACTTGCCCGTCGTTAGAAAGCCAATTAGAATAACCAAAGGCAAGGCAACAAAAAGATACTTGTCTATCTTCAGCATTTTGTTGATACTGAATGGATGCATACCAATAATAAAGTAATAAAGTAAATAGGAAGTCGCCATGATAACGCCACCTTGGAAACCACCGCCAACAGATGTATCACCATTTGCAATAATGTAAATGGAGAACAGCAGTAAAAAAGGTAATAGTAATCGGCTAACTGTTATTAAAATCTTAGAATAATTCATAGTAAGTCCTCATCTTTAATAGCCATAAAAGCAATGCCCGTTACTGCAACCAATAATATACTTGCCTCAAAAAAAGAGTCAAATAATCTATAATCCAAATAAATAGCCGTTACAAGGTTCTTCGAACTGGTTTCTTCAAGACCATTTTCTACATAGTAGGTATGACTTGATGTATTGTATTCAAGAGAATCACCATTGATATGCCACATAATCTGGAACATCATATATATGATAACTACTGCTACTAAAAATCCTCTCACTCTTTTCATAGCCTCTCCTAATCTATGGTCTCTTCATCGACTGTACGTATGATTCTTATACCATGAATCTTTTGAGTCATTTTTTCAAAACGCTCAATCATAACATTCGATTCCTTACATGTCATATCGTATCTCTTCTTTTTCTTGTTATAATCAACAATGATATCGATGTCTTGACGTCTAAATGCACCATGTATACTTTTGGCTTCATCATCAAAAACATCTTTTGCATTGATCAATTTCAGCTTCAAGTTTTCATTTTTACAAAACTCAACCAATAAATCCTCGTAAATGAATTCCTTGTCTGTATTCATCATCACGGTAAAGGTTTGTTGTTTGGATATTGTGATTAAAAATATTAAGGGAATAAATGCAGATCCAACTGCAATTTCAGCTAAAGCTACATCTGGTGCATCATTATAGAAGTACAAAGATGCAGCTATCAATGAGAACACTGAGAAATAGACAATGACTCTCTTATTATTTTTTTCTATGACTATGACTGTTGTAATCACAAGTAACAACAGCATCAAGGCTATTTTAATCATCTTTGCTCTCCTCATAAGCTGCTTTTGTAATCACGTGATTGATAACGGGATTGGTTAACATCACAAACAAAAGAACAATACTCAACTTTATAGACATACTATTAAAACCTGACTTTAATATTAAGGCTATGATCAGTAAAATCATAGACATGGCATCTATTAAAGAAGAGGTTAAGAGTTTTGGAATCGGACCTTTCATGGTATTGATACCTAGGGCCCCCATCATAACAAAGAACATGGCTAAAACCAATAAGATATTAACAATCATTTTCTACCTCCTGCAATAAACTTAGCTAAGAGAATCAAAGATAAAAAGCCAATGATAGAATAGGCTATGGCAATATCCATAATCAATTCAATTTGGTACTCTACAGCATATGTAATAATGATCATAACAATCATAATTGCGATTAAGTTTAAAGATAAAAGTTTCTCCCATATGTTTTTGCCTCGTATCATTCTAATAAAGACGATGCCTATAGAAATCAAAAGGACCAGCATCATTGTATTTAACATTATATTCTCCTATATAAGAATGGCTTTTGATAAGAAAGTATCTCATTAACCATATCTCTAACATCTTTTTCTGAGCGACTAAAACCAACAATCTTTAGAATATTGTCTTCTACATCTAAGGTGATTGTGCCGGGTGTCATTGTAATAGCATTGGCAATCAAAGTGATGATGACTGCATTTTTCGTATCCAAATGAACATCAAAGGTTACATAGTCCTGCTCGTTCTTTAATATTCTAATGACATGTGAAATAGAAGATTTTATGATTGAGATCAAGACAATAAAACCAAACCAAATAAAACGCCAAATAGGTGGCAACTTAAGAATATTGTCATCCAATTCAAACATAATATGGTAAGTCATCTTAATGATTACCACAGAAAATATGGTTCCAGAAATAATGGTCGCTAAATCAGCATTGCCATTTAGTACAATCCAGAAGAAGATCATTAAAATGTATAATTGAAACTGCTTTAATTGTTTTTTCATAAACTAACTCCTTACATCAATTGTACCCCTTTTTACTACAAAAAAATCAGCTCGCTAAGCAAGCTGACCACATTATTCATTTTTGGGACAATTCATCCTACAAAACTCTTCTTTATTAGCACAAACAACTTCTTTTGAACCACAAACTGGACATACTGCCTGACCTTCCACATTAAGTGAAAATTCATGATCACATGTCTGACAAACATAATCACATATATTGTAAGTATATTTCCCACCTGTAATATGGATGCCTTTACCTGTCGTTAAAGCCTCTGCAACTTTACGCCTTGCGCTTTCTAGAATGTTTTGAAAGGTCTGCCTCGAAACCGACATTTTTTCGGCACATTCCATTTGGTTTAATCCTTCTGTATCCTTTAATCGTATGGCTTCTAATTCTTCTACTTTTAGTATGATGGTCTCAAGCTTGCTTTTTGGTATGCCACACGGTTTAAACAATGTATGTTCTGGAACAAATGAAATTTTTCGCCATTTTGTAGGTCTTGGCATAATTCCTCCTTAATTTGTATAGATTAAGATTATTATACCACAACCACCAAAATGACCTCAACATTATTTCACAAATCGATTACTTTATTGCCCCCATAGGACAGACTGATCTTAGATCATCAGTCGACTCACCTATTAAAGTATATTTACCATCTACAAGCTGAACTTTATCGGGAAAAGCATGAAGACACTTGCCACATAATATGCAGGCTGCTTCGTCTATCAGATCTTTTTCCTTAGAAAACTCTATGTCCTTCATCTTAACCAATAAACCTGTTAACTGGGCCATTATGATGATAGCAACAATTGTTAAAATCCATCTGATGATCATGTACTTAAATCCCATAAACTTGACTTCATTAATAAGCATGGGAACCTTTACAACTGCCCAAGTAGATAGAATAATAACAATATTTTTTATACTGGCACCTTTTTTTAAAAGGGTCTGACACACTGGAAAGGCAGCGTAAATGGGACCTGCTGATAAAGAGCCAATTAAAACAGAAATACCATAGCCCCTTATGCCTGAACCATCTCCAAAATATTTCATAATTACCTTGGTCGGTACCCATGTTTGAATCAACGATGTCAAAATAAATACGGCTGGTAAAATCTGAAGCATCTCAAGAAAATAATACCTGCTTTGACCAAGTGCTGGTAAGATTTTTTCAGGTGACATGATTAAAACTAAGCCATATGAGCATAAGGCAAATATTAGAATCTTATGTTTTTTTATCATAGGATCACCCCCATAATCAATGAAATGATAATAGCAAATGTAAATGAAAGTGCATTTCTTACTAGTGTAAACTTTTTACCAAAGGTCTTAATCTCAAGAGGCATGGTTAAAAAACCCACCATGGTCAGTGTTGTTAAAAAAGCCGTTAAAGCCATAATACCTGCACCATTTGCCTTTAAAGAGCCAATGAGTGGAAAGGCCACAAAAGCTGGTATTAAAGTCACTGTGCCAACAAGTGCAGAAACAATAACAGCTATCAGTCCTGTTTCTCCTCCAATCAGTTTTTCTATCATCTCTGATGGAATCAGAGCAAGTACTAAGCCAATCAAAAGCAAGATACCAATAATGTCTGATAACATGCTTTTCATCATCTTTCTTGCCTGTTTTAATGAATCGAGTGTTTTCGTTTTATCTTTTTTTATGGATATAAGAAAAGACACAAGGGCTATCCCTATTAAAATTAATGTTGTCATTTGATTACCTCCTAACCAAAGTATATAATGAGAACACAGATATAAAAGTTACTGCGGTAACTTTTGGAGGATATTTTATGACAATTCATGATTTAGACATGTTTAAAGATGTAGAAAGTATCAATTACCATACAGAAACTTACTCTGATAAAGCCATTATCAAACTATCTGGTGATCAAGTTGATGGACTAGGTATTGTTTTAGAAGGACAAGCTTTGATGCAATATATCAACGAAGAGGGTCAGCTGATGACCATCACAGACTTTTCTCCTGGCCAAACATTTGGTGGTAATCGTCTTTTTTGTAATGACAATACCATCCCAATGACCATAACAGCCAAGGGAACTTGTGTCATTTCATATGTCTCAAAAGAGACCATTTTAGAACTTTGTCAAACCAACCAGCATTTCTTAATTCATTTTCTTAAAGACCTTTCAAGTAAAAGTGATATTCTTTCTTCTAATATAAGACAAATCAAATTTGTAACCATAGAAGACCAGATAATTCACTACCTGACAAGTGAAATGAAGAAAAGAAACGCCATGTCTTTTGAGCTTGCAATCAGCAAAAAAGAATGGGCCGAACAGCTTGGTATTCAAAGAACGTCTCTTTCTAGAACCTTGCAAAAGATGCAAAAAAAAGGATGGATCTCTTACAAGAACCATCACTACCAACTCATCAATCATGAAATTTTTTGCTAAGTAAACTATGAATTCGGCTAAATAATCAGATATACGGCTAAATAGCCGAATCATTTGAATTCTACATTGAACAAAGTATACTTAAGGTATAAACAAGATATCGCCACTACCGATATCAAGCGGGTAAATACAACTGAATAACATGAATTAAAACTGAATATTGATAAGAATATTCAAGAATTGGACCGCAACCCATTTCTTGAGTATTTTTATTTTTTTGCTAAACATCCTTTAAAACAGTGATCACTAAGGCGACAAGTAAGAGACCAGCACCGAATAGGCCACTTAAAAGGATTTGCTCTTTAATGAATACAGCCGCCATAACCAATGTTAAAAGGGGTTCACCTAGAAGAATCAGACCCACACTCTCTGGTGATGCTGTCTTCTGAGCTGTTGTTTGTGCAAAATTAGTTATAGCTGTACCAAAGATACCCATGACAAGTATGGGTGCCCATGCATCTATAAGTAAGTTCATTTGAACATCTTCAAAGACCAGCATACCTATCACAGATAGGATGGTCACTAAAAGGAACTGTAAAAAAACCAATATGGATTCATTAATATGCTTGGCATGTCTATCCATAATCATAATATAGGCTGTATATGATGCCGCACATAAAAGCGCTAGTAAATCACCAAAGTTAAATGACCCACCATTCATACCCGAAATAAAATACAGGCCAATTATTGATAGAAAGACTGAGAAGGTTACCCACTTATTAGGTAGCTTCTTATTGATAAAGGTGGTCACAATTGGTACAAAGAGTACCGACATAGCCACTAGAAAACCTGACTTTGAAGCACTTGTATGACTGAGTGACCAAATGGCAAGGGTAAAGGCTAGAAAAGTAAAAAAGCCCAACACAATACCTGGTAAAACATCACTTCTTTTAATCTTTTTTATATCTGACCACTTAAAGACACTGATCATCAAAAGGGCTAAAATATACCTACCAAACATAATATGAAAGATAGGAATACTGTCCGCATAAACCTTAATAATGATTGTAGACATGGCCCAGCCTGTAGCTGTTATAAATAGCAGAATATCTGCCTTCTTATTAGTCGATAACATAATACACCTCTCGGCTATTATATCAGAGCCTTATCCATTATGCCATGATTTTTTTGATCGCTTTGGCCATTTCAACAGAGGCCTCAATTTCTGATTTTTTAATGGAAATACTTTCAACATTACAGCCGATTGGAATCTCTCTTTTTTTCGCATATTGCCATAGGGCTTCAAAGTTTTCAATGCAAATTTCTACAGACTTTTCTAATGGATCTCTAGAGTTTAAAATATCATTTTCCAACCATTTAGATACGTTGATGCCAAGCCACTTCATAAAGTCTAATGTCTTTTTAGACCCACAAGGTGAAATGGTAAAAATAATGGGTACCATCTCAGTATCTGTCTCTTTACAATAGAAGTAATAGTCTGATAGAAAGTTTTTAGCTGCTTCTACATTATAAACGGCTTGAGATATAAAATACTGACAACCATTCTCTTGCTTTTTAATCATCCTTAAATGTTCATTCTCCTTAGTAATATGACGTTCGGGTATACAAACACCACCTAAGGACAAATTCTTGTTACATGCCTTGTATAAATCATAGGCATCCCCCAACTTTAAAGGTACCTCTTGTTTACTAGATGCTGCACCTACAAAGACTGAATAATGATCAAATCTATTGGGGTCTTGTAACCAATCACATAAATCATCAGATGAGTACTTGCCAACACAACGATAAACAATTCTAGGAACATTTAAGTCATGCATATAATCTTTTGAATAAACCACCGGGTCGATTGTCTCTAGAAAAGGAAAAGGTCTTTCCTCATCAATCCTATCTTTTTCGTCATGAATGTCATAAAGGACCAGCCCGTCTACGCCAATGGACTCTACTGCTGTCATCTGTTTTTCAGCAATTCTACAGACTTTTTCATGTTCTGTCTTTTTTTTAGGTGGCGTTAAACCATACAACAAGATCCCACTCTCTTTATCTCTAATTTTCTTCTCTAACACGATAGCCTCCTCTAAAGGGTATTTACTAACATAACCAAACCGAGAAAATAAATAAAACTCTTCCGAAAGGAAGAGTTCTCTGTAATCATTTTTCTCATCTTTCGGTTTACACCGCTGGATTTAGCACCATACATTTTACTGCTGGTTGCCGGATTTCATAGGGCCAGTCCCTCCATCACTCTTGATAAGTTCTATTAAATTGTATCCAGTATAGTATGATTTTTATAAGTTGTCAATAAATATTCTTAAGATTGTATCTTTATTCAGGATCAAATCCTTCGAAGCAGGCCGGTACACTTTGGTCTATGGCATACCTATAAGATTCTAGAGACTTGGCAGTATATGAAAACAGCGGCATTGATCTTTTTTTCAATCGCTTGATGACTTTAGAATCCAAAGCTTTGATGTCATAAATCACAAAATGAGGTCTTGTAACAATATTGCCGTAAACATTTGATAAAAACCACCTTTTAAAGAAGGAAGCATCATTATAATCATAGGACAGTTGACCTCTCACTATATGAGGTGCATGTTTTTTAAACCACCAAACAGATAAAGGATTAAAGGATTGAATGATATAGGGGCCTTGATAGGACTTTAGTGCCTCATAACCTCTTTCTTCTAGACGGTTTGAAGTGGTTTCATTTTTAAACTCTATCATTAAAGGAATCTGACCTCTTATCAATTCGAGAAACTCATCAAAGAGTGGAATTTTTTCATCGGTATCCAATAGTCTCAAATCTTTTATATCTTCATAGGTAGCCTCATAAATAGACAGGTCTTTTCCTGTCATCCTCTTGAAATTCTCATCATGAAAAACAATCAAGGTATCGTCTTTTAAGATCTGCACATCTAGTTCCACAGCAAATCCCCTATCAATTGCATTCTGAAAGGCTCCTAAAGAGTTTTCTGGTGACGCTTCATTAAAGTAACCTCTATGCGCAATGGGTTTATCATACATCCAATTAGGTATTTCCATAGCCACCTCCGAAAAGATTATACACCTAAAGCAAAAAAGTAAAAAGACTTTCATAAGAAAGTCTAAGCCAATAACCCTTGTTTGGAATCATCCAAAGTGATTTCAACAGTAGAAGTTAACAAGTCAGAATATGTATAAGAAACATGTCGTTCCGATTCTTTGCCGCAATCAATGTTTACAACGAAGATGCTCGGGTATGTCGCTATAACCTTGCCCTGTTTTGTATAATACTTCTTTCGTCCACTGTGTGTTCTTAATGTCACGCTTTGACCGATATTAGCCTCCACGCGTTTTCTGATACTACCTAGTGTTGCTCTTGTTGCCAATATAATCACCCCTTTAATATACCTAGAGTCATTATAACATTTATTTTCTGAAAATTCAATAATTATACATCTTATATTCAACTATGTCAACGTTTTTTAATCACGATTTGTTTAACATCATTTTCCATTTAGCAATTGGTTTATTCTCATTTCGCCAGCTTGGTCTTCAGAGTACTTAGTATAGATAAACCAGTTGGTAATACTCATATTCAGCATTTCCTCAGGCAAAATATCTGCCATTAAAAATTGGGTATCCAACATAAATAAGCGGTCAATCAAGTTAAGTTTTTCATTCTGTGAAATTGGTTTTTCTGCCTTAAATGCCTGGCAAAAATTAATTTTATGATAAATAACTTCCTGACTCAAATGCACACCGTATGTTTCAAAAAAGTAGGCATCCGCTTCTAGATTTTGTTCAAGGATATTTTGATAATTCGCTTCATGTTCTTGTCTTGTAGAATGACCAAATAAACGACAGACATAAGGACGTACTTCATAGATCATGCAAGTGTTTTCAGTTGTTAGAAAGGGACATGCCTGTTTAACAACAAGCTCATTAAAGTAATGATCTTCTATACGTTTCATAATCGTTTCATACATGCCCTTGTCCTGTACATATTTATAGATATTTAGAAACTCTACATAAAATGCATGAACCGATTCTACACAGCATTTGGCACACCCATTACACTTACCGCTGGGAATTTCTGAATAAATATCATTTAGGTTTGATATTAAATTGTTGTTTTTTAACAAGACGTTTGATTTTTCTATCATTTTTTTTGTAATTTCCATAGTCCCTCCAAAAAAATTATAACATATTTAAAAAAATTTCAAAAAAATGATTTTATTAAATATCATTGGGTATTATAAGAGTGATAGCTGAAAATTCATTTTGAATTTCTCTTTTACTCCTAAAAATCTCATTAGAAAAAACACCACTCGCGTGGTGTTTTTTCATTTATGTAAGTAAATTTTAATTATATGTTGTTCCAGTGCCTTTCGACGCCTTTCGTCCTGAAACTTCCAAATAAATAAATACTGCCACTAATACTACTGTTAACATCTACTCGTCACCTTCCTTTCACAAACAGTATAACACCATTTATAAGAAAAATGTCCAATGTAACAGCCTTGTCAAGAATCCTTAAATCAGTAACTTCTTTGTAACATTACAAAACAAAGCCCAAAATAGTCATAACAAGCATCATGATTGAAAAAATCATTAAAAACATGGCCACTATGCCCATTTTTTTTTCTAAGTGATATTGAAGACCCAGTAAAAAAACAAATACACTTAAAAAACTTGTCACAATCAGATCCAGTCTAGGCAAAGCCAAATACTTGCTCATATAAGTATAAGAAACAATTGAAACCAACATGATGACAGAAACCATCAGTCTTCCTATTTTCAATAAATTGACCAGGCGCATAAAATCTCCTATTATTCATTAGATATTTCAAGTATCATTATACCATAGGGGGTAAATATATGGATTTAATTTTACATAATGGACGTATATTTTCAATGAGACATGAATCCGATGTTTTTTCAGCTATAGCAATAAAGGATGGCAGAATTCATACCATTGGTCACGAGGAAGTCATTGATTTAAAAACAGATAAAACCCAGGTCATCGACCTAGAAGGAAGGGATGTTTTCCCTGGCTTTAATGACAGTCATATTCATTTATTAGGATTAGGTGCATCACTGAGTCAAGTGGACTTGTCAGGTGCTAAGAGTAAGGCTGATGTCGTTAAAATCACAAAAGAGTATCTCGAAACACATCAAATAAAGAAAAATGATTGGGTTGTAGGCAGGGGTTGGAATCAAGATAACTTCGATATAAAAGAGATTGTAACTGCTGATGATCTTGATCAAATTTCACAAGGCCACTACTTGTTTTTAAGAAGAGCCTGTGGTCATGTGGCAACTTGTAATTCTCATCTACTAGAGACCTTTGGTTTTTCTAAAGATAAAACGCTGATTGATGGTGGTGAATATGAAAATGGTGTCTTTAAGGAAAATGCTCTTGAACTGGTTACTGGAAAAATGCCAATACCTACAAAGGACGACTTAAAGTTGTGGATTAAAACAGGAGCTCACTATCTGAACTCACTGGGAATTACTTCTGTCCAAAGTGATGACTTATGTGTATTTTCAGAGTCACTTATTCCGGATGTTTTAGAGAGTCTTATTGAACTTGATGTGGAGAATGAACTGTCTGTAAGAGTTTATGAACAGTCCTTATTTAGAAACATAGATATTTTAAAGCATCAGGTTGAATCTGGCTACAAACAGAATAAAGGCAGCAACTTCTTTAAGTTTGGCCCACTAAAAATTCTTGGTGATGGTTCTTTAGGTGGTCGTACTGCTTGGCTTAATAAACCTTATGCAGATGCACCTGATGAAACGGGTATTCACATGTATGAACAGGACGAACTCAATGAATATGTCTACTTCGCTCATAAGAACAAGATAGCATCAGCCATACATTGTATTGGAGATAAGATGCTTGATTCTGCTTTAGAAGCCATTGAATATGCTCAAGAAAAAAAACCTAACCATCAATTGCGTCATGGTATTGTCCATTGCCAAATTACCTCTAAAGACCAACTTCAGAGAATGAAAGCACTAAATGTAATGGCTTATGTTCAGCCAATTTTTCTAGACTATGATGCTCATATTGTTTATGACAGAGTAGGAAAGCTTGCTGACACATCATACAATTGGAAGACGATGATAGACTTGGGCCTTAGAATGTCTTTTGGTTCTGATGCACCCGTTGATTCAGCGGACCCCATCAAAGGCATTCACTGTGCGGTAACAAGAAAAGGCCTTGATGGTACACCTCAAGCAGGCTACCTTAAGGACCAGGCTATTTCAGTATATGATGCTATTTACAATTATACAGCTGAATCTGCTTATGCATCTTTTGAAGAAAATAAAAAAGGCATGTTACTGCCTGGCTTTTTAGCTGATCTTGTCATTTTAGATGGCAACATCTTTGAAAATATACTCAAATCAAAAGTTCATATGACCATTCTAGGTGGTCAAATAAAATACAAAGCTTAAATCATCGATTTAAGCTTTGGGTCTTTTATGGAGTGGTTCATAAATCATCATGGTGCTGCCACCAGGTAGCTCAATGTCTATAATCTTGCCCCAAGGTTCATCTCGTCTATTTTTTGTAAGAATGCCATGACTTTTCATCTCATCAATGAAATCATTGATATCTTCACATAAAAAATAAATTTCATGACATTCAGAGTCGGATGGATGAATACCCATTTCTGTTTTTGGAAGATCAAAGATCAACCAATTACCACCATTGTCTACATAAGGAAACTTCAAAACATCTCTAAAAAAAGCCCTGTCCTTAGCTGCATCCTTAGAAAATATCATGGTGTGTGTACCTGTAATCATAGGGTCTCCTTTCAAAAAAACACCCTAGAAAACTAGAGTGTTTAAAGTGTGATCTTATTCTTTTGCTGTTTTAGCAACTTCAGTAATTGATGCTACTAAACCACCAAGATTTTGCATTTCAGATGGAATGATGATCTTAGTTGCTTGACCATCAGCCACTCTAGTCATTGCATCAAATGATTTAAGTGCAATAACAGCTTGCGATGGATCTGACTTCTTAATGAACTCAATACCATCAGCAGTCGCTTGTTGTACTTGTCTGATTGCTTCAGCATGACCTTCAGCTTCTCTGATTTCAGCTTCTTTTTTCGCTTCTGCATCAAGAATCTTAGCACGTTTTCTCGCTTCTGCATCTAAGATAGCAGCTTCTTTACGACCTTCTGCCTCAAGGATTGCAGATTTCTTAGTACCTTCAGCCTCAAGAATCGCACGTCTTCTTTCACGCTCAGCACGCATTTGCTTTTCCATTGCTTCTTGAATGTCTTTAGGTGGTAAGATGTTCTTAACTTCCACACGGTTAACTTTAATACCCCATGGATCAGTTGCTTCATCAAGGATTGATCTCATTTGAGTATTGATTAAGTCTCTTGATGTTAATGTTTCATCAAGTTCTAATTGACCGATGATATTTCTAAGTGTTGTTGCTGTTAAGTTTTCAATAGCAACGATTGGTCTAGAAACACCATAAGCATATAGCTTTGGATCTGTGATTTGGTAATAAACTACTGTATCAATTTTCATTGTAACGTTATCTTTTGTAATAACTGGTTGTGGTGGGAAGTCAACTACCCTTTCCTTTAATACAACCTTCTTAGCCACTCTATCAATTAGTGGAATCTTAATATGAAGACCTGTATCCCAAGTACCTGCATAAGCACCAAGTCTCTCAACTACATATGCATGAGCCTGTGGAACAACTCTTACGTTTGATGCAATTAATACAATCAATACAACTACAATAACTGCAATAGAAATAAATCCTGCCATATGAACCTCCTTTAATCCATTGGTTTAACAATGAGTTTTACCCCTTCAATGCTAACCACTTCAACTCTCTCGTTCTCTGCAATTGCTTCGTCATCACAAGCTTTTGCCGACCAAATTTGACCTTTTACCTTTACTTGACCTAATGCAAATGGTTTTAGCTCTTTAATTACTATACCCTCTTTACCAATCAAACTATCTACATTTGTTTTAGTTGCGCCAATTTTTAATACTTTTTTGGCAACTGGTCTTGTATAGATAAGCATCAATGCCGAACCTACAATAAAAGCAATGACTTGAACGAAAATTGGTAATCCTAGAAAACTTGCAATCATCGCAAGCAGTGCGCCTCCTGCAAACCAAATAAATGTCAATCCTAATGTTAATCCTTCTGCTAAACCAAAGCCTATGGCTATAATCATCCAGATGACACTAAGTGGTATCGACAAACCTAGAATGTTAACTGTCATTCTGCATCCCTCCTTTAAGAATCTTTCTAATTACATTATAGGTGACATTTATAATTGTTTTTCAAATATGACACGAAAATGAATTAAGGTGACATGAAAGTGAAAAATATTATATAATAAATATAACTAATCTTATTATATCAGAAAAAACTTGGTAAAATATAGTCAAATAAGAAATATAAAGGGGATTTCATGACGCAAGTCGTTTTAATAGGAACAGGCACGCCCAATCCAGACCCAAACCGTTCTGGTCCTTGTGTGGGTGTTGATCATAATGGAAAACTTTATATAGTAGATTTTGGTGTAGGCTTAATTAGACGCATCAATGCAGCAGGTTACAATATCTCTGAAATTGATACGGCCTTTCTTACACACCTGCATTCAGACCATACGCTCGGTCTAAGTGACTTGATCATCACCCCATGGATTTTAGGCCGAAGGGCGCCTTTAAAGCTATTTGGTCCAAAGGGAACAGATGATATGGCTGCTTATCTCCTTAAAGCTTATGAAAGAGATATTCATGAAAGAATACATGGCTTAGAAAAAGCCAATACAGAGGGCTATAAGGTCAGAGTAGAAGATCTACATGAAGGCATCATTTATGATGGTGATATCAAGGTTGAAGCGATTTTAGTCCCCCACGGAAACTTAGAAGCCTACGCCTTTAAGTTCACAGGAGACCAAACCATTGTTATCTCAGGTGATACGGCCCCAAGTAAAAAACTTATAGATTTTGCAAGTGGCTGCGACATCTTGGTCCATGAAGTTTATTATGCTGGTGGCCTAAAAACAAGAAGCCCTCAGTGGCAAAAGTATCACAGCAGTGTTCATACATCAGGTTTAGAACTGGGCAAAATCGCTCAAAGTATCCAGCCTAAAAAGCTGGTCCTCTATCACCAACTATTTATGCAAGAACATATTCTTGATGAGGATATGGATAAGAACAATGAAATTTATAAAGAAAAAATTTTAGATGAAATTCGAGAAAACTTCACTGGCCATATTATTTACGGTGAAGATCTCATGATAATTAGGTGACCTTATGCAAAAAAATCAAAATTTAACAAAACTTTATAGATACGCCGTCTTTTATTCTGTCATTGTATTGTTTGCACTTGTCATGACCTATGCCATTACAGCAGGTTCTTTGCAAATGGATAATAAGAGAATTTTGATAGGCCCCATTTTGATCAGCATCTTTTTACTGACAAACTGGTTTCTGCTTTTTCTTTTAAAAAAGGTTTTTATTCTTAATAGAAAACATGAAAAAATAGAACTTGAACTGTTAAAGTATCAATATCTAGAAAGCGACTTAAAGATGTACCGTCAACATAGACATGATATGAAAAACCATCTTATGGTAATTTATGAACTGGTGCAAAACAACAAGTATGATGAGCTTGAAGACTATACAAAACAGTACATAGATTCAACAGATAAGAAGCTTAGACGTATCAATACAGGTGCTGATGAACTCGACGTCTTGATCTACAACAAACTAGACACAGCAAAAGACCATCAAATCGAAACAGATTATCACTGCACAACTGAACTCACAATTGCCCATCATGCAGTGATTGATATTGTATCCATCTTTTCAAATCTTTTAGATAATGCCATTGAAGCCAATAAGAAAATCTCTAAAGAATCTGAAAGGATGATTTCAATCAATATCAACGAGGATCAACTAGATTATGTCTTTGTTATTACCAATGCCTTTATTCAGGAGGACAATCCTTCAAAATTTGGCTTAGACGGCTTTACAACGAAGTCAGATACAAAGAATCATGGACTAGGTTTAGGTATTATTACAAAGCTTGTGGACAAGTACAAGGGACATCTTTCAATAGAAGTCTTTAATGAGAAATTCTTTCAAGTCATCATTGAAATGCCAAAGCATACCTTATAGAAGACAGATCATGTCTTCTTTTTTTGTTTTCCTCTTAAATAATTGAACTTTTCTGTCATTTGAGATAGACTTATAGAGTAATATTTCGTATACAAAAATAATTAGGAGGACACTATGGGTTTAACATGGAATCTTGATGGACTGTACAGTTCATTCGAAGATGAAAAATTTAAGAATGACCTTCAAACACTGATCTCTAAGGCTGAAGGCACTACTGAAACAATCACAAAGCTCTTGGCTAGTGATAAAAGTGATGTAGAAATCATTGAAACATATCTAAAAGAAAATGAAACGATGAGAAGCTTAATTGCACCAGTTGCATCTTTTTCGAGCTTATCTTTTTCTACAGACTCAACAAATGCTTCTGCACTTAACAGTTTTCAGAAGATACAAAGTTTAAATGCCTTATTGATACCTGGGCAAGTTATGTTTGCCAAATGGCTGGTTACTAAAGATTTAGATAAGATGCTTTCTCAGTCTGACCTTATTCAAACTTATGAATTCTATCTTAAAAATATCCTTAAAAATGAAAAGTATGCATTAGATGAAAAAACTGAAAGTATCATTGAAAGGATGAGACAAACAGGCTCAAGATCATTTGATACATTACAAAAGAAAATATCTTCTGGTATGACAGAGGAGGTTGAAATCGACGGTAAAACTGAAGTCATGCCACTCCAGGCAATCAGAAATCTAGCTTTTGAAAAAGATCCTGATAAACGTTTGGCCGGTTACCATGCAGAAATGAAAGTCTATAAAAAGAACGAAGAAGTTTCTGCAACAGCTCTTAATGGTATCAAGGGGGAAAGTTTAACTTTAAATGAATTAAGAGGCTATGACTCTCCACTAGAAAAAACATTGATCAACTCATATATGAATAGAGAAACACTGGATGCCATGTTGGATGCTATGAAGGATGCACTCCCTAAGTTCAGAGCTTACTATAAGAAGAAGGCGGAACTTTTAGGTCATAAAAATGGCTTACCTTTCTATGATATTTTTGCACCGATGGGATCAAGTGATATTACATTCCCATATGAAAAAGGAAAGGCACTTGTACTAGAGCAGTTCGCTACATTCTCTGAAGAACTGAGAGACTTCGCTCAAACAGCTTTTGACAATGACTGGATTGATGTGGAGCCTAGAAAAGGAAAGTCTGGTGGTGCATTCTGTGCAGGATTATTCAGTCTTAAAGAATCTAGAATTCTTTTAAACTATACTGGCAAACTTAACAATGCCATCACTTTAGCACATGAACTGGGACACGGTTTCCATAACTACAATCTATATAATGAAGCACCACTAAACATTGGTTCTCCAATGCCACTTGCTGAAACAGCTTCAATATTCTGTGAAACCATTGTAAAAAATGCCGCACTAAAAGATGCAGACCCTGAATCTAAATTCTCTATTCTTGAAGTTGCCATTCAAGGTTACTCTCAAGTTATTGTAGATATCTATTCTAGATTCTTATTTGAGTCAAAAGTATTTGAAGCTAGAAAAGGCGGTCCTTTATCACCAGACCAAATCAAGACATTCATGTTAGAAGCTCAAGAGGAATCTTATGGTGATGGTTTAGATCCAGAGTTTAGACACCCATACATGTGGATGTGCAAGACGCATTACTATATTCCTGATCTTGATTTCTATAACTTCCCTTATGCATTTGGTCTATTATTTGCAAAGGGTATTTATGCTAAGTACAAAGAAATGGGACAGTCATTTGTACCTAAGCTTAACACTTTACTACGTTCTACTGGTAAAATGAATGTTGTAGATGTGGCTAAGCAAATGGACATTGATGTCACTGATAAATCATTCTGGCAAACTTCATTAAATGAAATCTGTGCAGAAATTGACGAGTTTATTGAATTAAGTAAATAAGTAAAAGGCGGGAAATCCCGCCTTATTTTATGTCTATAACATCATAACCGATGTCTTCTACAGCTTCTTTTAAGAGCTCATTAGAAACTTCAGTTTCTACTACTGCATGTTTTTTCTCAACACTTGTTTCTAAAACTTCTACACCCTCAAGTGCATTTAGGGCTGTAGTCACTCTTCCTGTGCAGTGACCACACATCATTCCTTCAATTAACATTGTTTTCTTCATATATTCCTCCTATATTTTCATACTTCTTAAGCGAAGTGCATTAGAAACAACCGATACAGAACTTAAAGACATTGCTGCAGCTGCAATCATTGGGTTTAAAAGCGGACCACCAAATAAATAGAGTAGGCCAGCGGCAACTGGAATACCAATAACATTGTAGAAAAATGCCCAGAACAAGTTTTGCTTGATATTTCTAATGGTCATCCGACTCAACTTAATAGCCGTTACAACATCATTAAGATTGTTTTTTATAAGTACAACATCCGCAGCTTCTATAGCCACATCTGTACCAGATCCAATAGCTATACCCACATCCGCTTGTACAAGTGCCGGCGCATCGTTGATACCGTCTCCCACCATGGCAGTTACACTGTTTTCTTGGAATGACTTAACCGCTTCAGATTTATCCTCTGGTAAAACTTCTGCTTTGACTTCATCAATACCAACTTCCTTGGCAATGGCATTGGCAGTTGTCTGATGATCACCAGTAATCATGGCAACCTTTATGCCCATTTCTTTTAAAGCCTTAATGGCATCTTTAGAAGTGTCTTTTAATGTATCACCTACAGCTATAAAACCTGCAAACTCATTATCAATTGCAACAAAGATTGGTGTTTTACCTTGAGAGGCAATTCTCTCCCATTCATGGTCTACTTGGTACATTATACCCAGTTTCCTCATCAATCTCTCATTACCAATATCAAGTTTCTTAGAATCAAGTGTTGCCTCTAAACCATAGCCTGGTAAAGCCTTAAAACCTTTAACATCTGATAGGCTAATATTCATTTCCTTAGCATATTCTACAATTGCTCTTGCAATCGGATGTTCAGAACCTTGTTCAGCAGATGCAACATAATAGAGCAGTTCTTTTTCACTGATGGTAGATACAAGATCCGTTACCGTCATTTTACCTTCTGTTATGGTACCTGTTTTGTCTAATACCACTGTTTCAATCTTATGTGCTTGTTCAAGCGCCTCACCTGATTTAATCAGAACACCATATTCAGCCGATCTACCAGTACCAACCATAATGGCTGTAGGTGTGGCAAGTCCAAGTGCACATGGACATGCTATAACAAGAATGGCTATAAATATCCTAAGTGAAAATTCTAAATCAGAAGTACCAATAAACCAAGCAGCAAAGGAAACAAGTGCTATGGCAATTACCACTGGTACAAAGTAACCAGAAATTATGTCAGCAAGTCTAGCAATTGGTGCTTTCTTTCCTTGAGCATCCTCTACCAGATGAATGATATTTGAAAGAACAGTCTTGTCATGTGAAGCTGTAACTTTAACTTTCATGTTGCCATGTTTGTTCATACTAGCAGCAACTACTTTTGAACCAACATTTTTATCGATTGGTAGTGACTCACCTGTCAACATGGATTCGTCCACACTCGACTCACCCTCAATAACCTCACCATCAACTGGTATAGAATCACCTGGTTTAACAAATACAATATCACCGACTTCAATTTCCTCTATGGCCATTTCTACAAACTCATTGTCCTGTAAAACCATGGCTCTTTTAGGTTGAAGCTTAATCAATTTTTCAATAGCTGCTGTTGTTTTACCCTTAGATCTGTGTTCTAAAGTTTTACCTAACTTGATTAATGTAATAATAGTCGCAGCACTTTCATAATATAGACTGTGCATAAAGTGACGATCACCCATGATGATCATTATCGTTGCATATAAAGAATAGATAACAGCTGCTGATGTACCTATGGCTATTAAGGAATCCATATTAGGCAATCTCTTTACTAGAGCTTTGAAACCTTTTGTGTAGAAATGCTTACCGACATACATAACCGGTAATGTTAAAAGAAGCTGTAATACTGCAAACAAACTTAGATTATGGTCCGGCGATATAATTTTTGGAAGGGGCATACCTATCATAGGACCCATTGCAACAATCAGTAAAGGAATGGTAAAACCTGCTGCGATTTTCATCTCATTCCACAGACGCTTTTCTTCGTCCTTGCCTTTATTAACTGAAAGTGTCTTTTCAATATCCAGTGGCGTATAACCAGCATTTGTTACGATGCGTTTCATTTCTGAAATCCTGATTTTACTTGGATTGTAAACAATGGTGGCCTTATTTGTAGCTATATTTACATCTGCAGACACAACACCTTCAGCCTTGTTTAAAACTCGACTAACTGTCGAAGAACAAGCTGCTCACGTCATGCCATCTATGGGCATAACAACGGTTTTGTTTTCAACAATATCTACTGGCTCAAAACCAGCTTTTACGATGGTTGTTTTAATGTCATCGAGACTGATGGCTCCTTCATCAAAAGTTACATTTAATTTTTTGGTAGTTAAATTAACGCTTGCCTCTTTCACTGCATCTTTTTTATTGAGTATACGCTCTATAGATGATGAACATGCTGCACAAGACATGCCTTCAACAATCAACTCCTTATGCATGAGAACCTCCTTCAAATGGTCTTAAAAGACCGGTCGCTTTTTCAATAAAGCTTGCATTTCCCCATAAGACAAATCTTGCACGATTAAGTGCTTGGTCATATACATAGTTATACCTTGCCTGACCACCATTTACACCATCTTCTGTGACAACTCTTGAAAGTATCTCTGACAGCTTGGTGATTTCTTCTACCGTGTCAGAATAATAATCTATAATGGTACATAACTGCAACTTGTCTTCAGAAGAAAAATAATCTGTATCCATAAAAACGCAAAAATCATCTTGAGATACTTCCGAATGACAACTGTTGTTACATACATGCTCACTTGATGTAGACCTCACATAGTCATCTAATTGGTCTTGATTAATCCGCCACTGGCCGCCTATCTTAGAAGCACCAATTTTTCCAGCATATATATAACGTCTTATTGTTTTTACTGAAACCTCTAGAACTTCAGCAACCTCATCTACTGTATAAATTTTCATTTTACCTCCTTGTACAATATTGGACATTAGTGGACAATGTTGTACTTCGACTTCATTGTACACCCCATTAGTGCACTTTGTCAACAAAAAAATAAAAAACTCTCTTTCGAGAGTTAGAAGATCACCATTGGATGCTTGGTTACTGGATGATCCATGATGTTAACATCTATGTTATAAACCGATTTTATATGGTCTTTTGTAACAACATCTTTAGGCTGTCCATGTTTAAAGACGCGTCCTTCTGAAAGCAAAACAACATGATCACAGTATTTTAAAGCATAATTTAAATCATGCAAAATGGTAATGATGGTCATATTTCTTTTATTGGATAGTTCTTTTATGAGTGACATCACCTGTAGTTGGTGATGGATGTCCAAGTAGGTAACAGGTTCATCTAATATAAGAATCTCGGGTTCCTGAGCTAGAGCCCTAGCAATAATAACCCTCTGTCTTTCACCACCACTTAATTGGTGTATCATACGATCTTTGTACTGCCAAGTATCGGTTTCTTTCATCACTTCTTCTACTAAGTTCAAATCATAGTCAGATTCTCTTTGAAATCTCTTTAAATGAGGTGTTCGACCTAACATGACCACTTCATAAACACTTAAGTCGTAATTGATCTGACTGGCCTGTGGCACCATAGCCATCACCTTAGCCAAATCACTTATCCTAATGGTATTTATATCTTGATCATTTACGTATACAGTAGAAGCATCAGGCTTTAAGAGCTTGCTCATCAATTTTGCAAATGTTGTTTTGCCTGAACCATTTGGTCCAATGATACCCGTAAACTTACCTCTCTCCATCTCCAATGTGATGTCATGAAGAATCTGCTTTTGGTCATATGAAAAATTTACTTGATTAACATGTATTCTACTCATATTACCCCCTGCTGATGTTGGTATTTCTGTACAATAAGAATATAAAGTATGGTGCACCAACAACTGCTGTAATAACACCTATTGGCAACTGACCTGGTGCAATGATAGTTCTTGCAATTGTATCAGATACAATCAAGAAAATAGCACCAAATAAAAGTGAAGCTGGTGTTAAATACTTGTGATTAGGTCCAACAACTAAACGCATGGCATGCGGTATAATCAAACCTACAAATCCGATAATACCACTGATTGAAACCGAAAAAGCTGTAGCAACTGATGCTGCCACCAATAGTATCTTTCGAAGAATCACAACATCTATTCCCATAGACGTCGCGCTCTCTTCACCTAAAAGCATAACATTGAGGTCTCTTGAGAAAAATAAAAATATCAACAATGAGATTAAAATAGGTATATAAACCACATCAATGTGACTCATCTTTATTGAAGATAAAGACCCCATTGTCCAAAATATGATTCTCTCCACCTGGTCTCTATTTAAAGATATCATAAGTGAAACAAGTGCCTGTAATAAAGAACTTACCGCAATACCTGATAACAACAAGGTCGTTATAGATGTCTTCATGCCAACTCTTGCAATATTGTAAACCAATACCATGGTTAAAATAGCACCAATAAAAGCACCAATGGATACCGATGTTAAACCAAAAATAGTAAATGATAGTCCTGTCACGATTGTGACAGTTGCACCTAAAGCAGCTCCAGAGGAAATACCAAGTATATAAGGTTCAGCAAGTGGATTTCTAAGTACACCTTGGAAAACAACACCTGAGCCCGCTAAGGCCATACCAATCAAGGTAGCACCTAGGATTCTTGGAATTCTTACAATATAAATGATGTTTTGAACTTTTATATCTATGTCCTCAATACTGATGAATTGATTAATCAGTGGAATTTTATTTAAAATCAACCTTAAAGACTGTGATAAGGGAATCGGCTCCGACCCAATCACACAAGCAACAACAATTGTAAAAAACAGTGCCACAATCATCATGAGTATCAGTAGATAATTCTTTCTATTTCTTTGCATGTTCATCTTCTTTCAAATATTTCTAAAAATAGGAAATTTTATTAAACTCTTAAATGCGAATGACTAGGCTAAGCCTAGTCATTATTTTTTATTGAAATAATTCTGGATGTAACAACTCAGCAATTGCCTTTAAACCTTCTGCAAGTCTAGGTCCCTGTCTTGATAATAAATCTTGATTAATTTCAACTAATTTACCATCTTTAACAGCTGTTAACTCCATATAACCTTCTGTTTCAGATAAAATTGTCTTTGTATCTCCTACTTGAGAACAAATTACATATTCAGGATCAGCAAGAATAATTGATTCTAAGTTGTAAGACCAACCTTCACCGTCTGCAGCGATATTTGTACCGCCAGCCATTTCTAACATTTCATGAATGAAAGTATCGCCAGTAGCAGTATAGTCACCCCACTCACCAAAACCAACTACATAGTATACCGTCTTTTTCTCAACATCTTTAACAGCCTCTAAGACAGCTGCTACATCAGCCTTCATTGTATCAACTAAAGCTGTAGCATTTTCTTCAACGTTAAAAATCATACCTGCTTGGTCAATGATCTCATAAGCGCCATCGAAGTTTTCTTGTGCAAATAAGATTGCCACTGTTAATCCAGCTTCATCCAATTTGGCTAATACTTCTTCACTAGCATGTGTAGACATTAAAACTAAGTCTGGATTTAAGGCTATAATTGCTTCTAAGTTTGGCTCTCTTAATGATCCAATTGAATCAACTTCTAAAGCTGCTTCAGGAAAGTTACAGTAGTCTGTTCTACCAACTAAACGATCACCTAAACCTAAAGCATAAACCAATTCTGTCATACTTGGTGCTAAAGAAACTACTGTCATAGGTTCTGACTCAATCGTTACTTCTCTACCCATACCATCTGTAAGAGATACAGGATAGTAAGATTCAACAACGTCTTCTACTTCTTCAGTTGCTTCTTCTGTTTCAGCTACCTCTTCAGTTGTTTCTGCAACTTCTGTGTTTTCTACTGTATTTGTTTCATTTGCCTCATTGGCACCACAACCAACAAATGCAAATACCATCATCATTACTAATAGTAAACTGATTAACTTCTTCATTTTTCCTCCTATTTGCGTTGGAATAAAAAAAGCTGACAAAAATCAGCTTGGTTATTTCATACCAATCGCGACTTCCCTCCGAAGCTGATTTGTTTGATTAAGGCAGGTTTCCTGGCTTTTAGTTCATCTAAACATCACCCTTCCCAGATAAAATCCAGTGGTTATGTGTGTTTATCACTAATTACAGTAGCGGGGGCTGCTGAGGCTCGTCCTCATTCCCTATTATCCTTACGGCACCTTAAACATTCTATTTAATTAACAAGTGAATTATATCACAGTAGATTGTTTCTTACAACACATGGTTTTTAAAAGTTATCCACATATTCACTTCAAAAACAGCTTAATAATGTATACAATACACAAAATATATGACTTATTCACTACTTATACACAATATGTACAGGTTTACTAACAATTTTTGTTGATAACTTCAACATTTCTAATCGAACACTTGTTTTATTATCCACATTATACACAGACTTATACACAGGTTATCCATATTTAAGTTCCTTAACATCCATGTTATAATGAAAAAAAGGAGAATTTTATGATTATAAAGGTATTAGGAACGGGTTGTAAAAAATGTGACAAGGTCTATAAAATGCTGGAAGAAATTAAAGAAGAAGAGCAACTAGATCTCCAAATTGATAAGGTAGAGGATTTAAAATCCATCGTTGCCTATGGTGTGATGACAACACCTACTCTGGTTATAAATGGAGACCTTCTATTTAAAGGTACTGTACCGAGTAAAAAGAAGTTAATAAAAGAAATAAACGCAAGAATCTAGTCTTGCGTTTTTTATTGGTCCAGGTTTCATAAAGTTTTGGCTCTGTGTTACGAGCAGGAACTTATTGCGACCAGCCTGTGAGTTCTTACTTACAAAAAAGATTGCCATGATGACACTTATTGGAATGAAGTTGCCAAGATGGTTCGCCTTTATCGTTATAAAACTGATGATTTACATGAATCTTATGTGTACATGATCTTATCATTTCATTAGCTTTGTCGACCTGGAAAATCAAAATTTTGTATATGTGGTCTTTCATAGCAATCACCTCCAATATAAGTGTATCGAAGTCTAAGCTAGAATAATATACCAAAAACGACTATAAGCCGACTAAGTCGGCTTAATATGCATCTCTAATAGTTTTCCACTCTTCTTTATGGATCATACCGTATAATAATATCTCTGCAGACGTTACATTGGTAGCAAGAGGTACCTGATGAACATCACATACTCTTAAAAGTGCTTGAACATCTGGCTCGTGTGGTTGTGCTGTTAAAGGGTCTCTTAAGAAAATCACCAAATCAATCTCATCAATGGCTACCCTTGCACCAATTTGCTGGTCGCCACCAATTGGACCCGATAAAAATCTTTCCACTTCTAAACCACTGGCTTCATTTATCTTTTTTCCTGTAGTACCTGTCGCACATAAGTCATGATCTTTTAAAATATCATGGTGCTTTTGTACAAACTGAATCATCTTTGGTTTTTTTGTATCATGTGCAATTAATGCTATTTTCATTGACTAACTCCGTTTCTACTGTAATAGTTTCCTAGTATTAAGACAGAATGACATGCTTGTCTTACTTGTTCTAATGTCTCTTTGGTCTTTTCATCATTGATGTTGCCTGCAATATCAATATAAAACATATAGGCCCATGGCTTATCAGGAATAGGTCTTGATTCAATTTTTAACATATTGATGTTTGATTTTGCAATCAACTCCAATACATTAAATAGTGATCTTGGCTCATGCGACAATCTGATAACCATACTGATTTTATTAGAAAGATCATCATTTAAGGCTTTTTTAGATAAAACCACAAAGCGCGTTGTGTTGTAATCATGGTCCTGAATATTTTCTACCAATACATCCAGCCCATAAGCTTCTGCAGCCTCAACACTCGCTATGGCTGCTAAAGTCTCGTCATTTAAGGCTTTGACATGTTTAACACTCTCTGCAGTATTAGAATAAGAAAAATGCTGCCAATCAAAATCACTTAAAAACTTTCTAGACTGTTTAAATCCTTGTTCATGAGAATAAACCGCTTGAATCTTATCAATCGATCCTTGTCCAATCAAATTATGTCTAACATTTAAATAGACATCTCCTATTATTTGCATTTCATATTTTAATAATAGATCATATACCTCATTAATAGCACCAGTTGAGCTGTTCTCAATTGGTAAAACAATATAATCTACTTGATTATTATACAATGAATCAAAAGTTTCTTCAAAAGTCGTAAAAGATTGAGTACTATACGATTCTTTAAAGAATTTCTTTACAGCAATGCTTGAAAAAGATCCATTTATCCCTTGATAACCTACTATAGGATTTTTCTTAAGGTCATGTGCTTGGTCTTCTACTGCTGTCATCAAAGTTTGCTGATGTGTTCTACTGTATTCCATAATATCTTTAAAGAAGACACTCAAAAGTCTCTCAAATCTTGAATCTTCTAATAATGCTACATTTTTTTCAATCAAAGCAGCTTCTCTTTGTGGATCTTTTAAGGCTTTGCCTGTAGCGATCTTATAAGTTGCCACTTCTTCTACAACTTTCATACGTTTTTCAAACAGCTTTACAAGCTCTCTGTCAATACCATCAATATCTTTTCTTAATTCTTCTATGTCTCTCATAGGTCACCTCACTGAAAAAAAGTATGCATAGCATACTTTTATATTATAGGTAGTTTAGTGCGTTTTTAACAATATGTCAAGTCAATACCACCATGTATCTAGTATTTTACCCGCTTCTTGGCCAAATACACTTTCAATGGATTGTCTTAAATCTTCTTCTTTTAAGATTTTATAGGCATAATTCTCATAAAGATACTTTGCAAACTCACGCACCTTATCATCTCCATAAGCCTTGTACAACTCATGATAAACAAGGGCTGACTTTGAGTATGCAGACACACCATAGTCATTCCAGTTGTCAAACTCATAAGATGTTTTGGCGACAACGATATCATCAAAGCCATAAGCATCCACTCGTGACTGATATCTCTCCATAGTGGTATTATAAGTATCCTCATCAATTAATTCTTTCTCATAATAGGCTGTAAAATAAGTTGTTAAGCCTTCATCAATCCAACCTTCGTCTATTTCATCATCACCTATTATATTGTAAAACCATTGGTGTACGGTTTCATGAACAATGACATTTCTTAAAGAAGCTTGAGAATTTAAAAGGTAACCTTTAGAAATAAAAACCAAACCTGGATATTCCATGCCTGATGGAAAATTTGTTAATACAACACTGTATGTCTTATAGGGATAATCACCAATGACTTCTTCAAAGAGTCTTATGCTGTCTACACCGTAAGCTAGTGCATCATCTAGCCATTTGTGCTTTTTTAAAGATTTTGGATAGTAAAGATAGACATCCGTCTCATTAACACTTTCTTTTATGATTTCAAATTGATCAGAAATCACCATGGCAAAATCACGCATTCTGTCACCTTTAAAATGATAAGTCAAAAGATCCGTTTGAAGCGTTTCTATGGTATAACCAGAAGCTGCAACAATAAAATCACTCGGTACACTTATATGTATATCGTAATTGGCCATGTCGCTGTAAAATGGATCACCAATTGATAAATAAGGATCTAGGTTCCAGCCGTCTTCATCATATACAGAAATGATCGGATACCAGTTTCCCAAGTTATAAATACCACCATCATAACCAAAGCGTTCTGATGTATCGGATACTTTAACTTGATAGGCCATTTCTATCTTATATGTTTGACCCATTTTAAAGTCAAATGGTACATAAATGGATGTCAGTGTTGGCCCCTTATTAAAATCAACAACTTGTCCATCTATTATAATAGAAGATACTTCTATGGCGCCAAAGTTTTCTACACCTTTTGTATTACCTGTTATAGATGGTTGAGCTTCTTTAGAAAAGGCATTGGGATACAGATGAAAATACAGCTTATCTAGATCAACATTTTCCCGATTGGTATAAGTGATGACTTGATTCACATCAATCACTCTTTTTTCATCATCTAATACCGCATCGATTTTATACTCATCCAAGTCAGAATCAGTATAGGCATCTTCTTCATAAACTTGGCTTACAATAGGATCAGATATTTCCTCTGCTTGACAAGCTACCATTAAAAATAGAGCCATCAACAATACAATCTTTTTCATGAAAACCTCCTACAGATATTGGTACAAAAAATGAAGCCTAGGCTTCATCAAATGCTTCTTCATCTAAAATAACACGTTGATCATCCTTGGCAGTAGACAATACAAGATAAGTGTATGTGTTCTTGGCAAAATTATTAATCATATCTATCAGATGTTCTAAGTGAGCTGAATTTTTTGCGCGCACTTTTACTAAAAAACAAGTATTACCTGTTACCTTGTGACATTCCACAATTTCTTCCATAGAAGATAATTTATCTGCCATTTCCTTTATTTCTAAATTACCAACTGGTACAGTGATATAAGCTGTCATATCATAGCCTACCTTTGAAGCATCAATGATAGCAGAATAACCCTTGATAACACCTTCATTTTCAAGTTTTTTAACACGTTCTTTGGTTGCTGTTGTAGACAGACCTATCATACGTCCTAGCTCAGCTATACTCAGTTTTCCATTGTCTTGCAATTCTTTTAGAATTGTTAAATCATATCTATCCACAATTGTCTCCTTTTATTTGAATTTGATTTCTTTTGACCCATCCAAAAACATCTTTGTATTTAACGAGTACACAATCTTCAAAGCACTCACATACATAAACTTGATCGCCAACTTTTAAATCTAAAAACCTATTTATGTAATTGGTCTTTAGTCTATACTTACCATCCTCTTCATAGAGCAAACCATTAAAAACATGAAAGACCATGCCTGAATGGCTGTGTTTACACAAGGACATCTCTTTGCCTTTTTCTATAAACTCAAACTGATAATGAGGAAAATTAACATATACAAGAGGTTCGTGCTTAAAGGCATGTTCCATTATAATAGTGCCTTCTATAAAATCATGATACTGGTCATAAGTATACTCTATCTTACCATTTTCTTTGCTAATGATAAGTGCATTCAGCTCACCTGTCTTTTTAACCCCTAAACCGCCATCAACAAATATGATGTTCTTTTCATCATTAAAGTAGGGCACGTTTGAAAGGTCATGAAATCTCAGGTTACTTGCCGGCCAGTGGCCAACTACTATCTTGTCCTTGTTGATACCACTTAGATCATTATAAAAATCATATTTTAAGAACTTACCTTCCTCTTTAAAACTTTCATCATAACCACCATGTACAAACACATGGCCGTCTGCTCTTAGATAGATGGGTAATGATTCAAGATAAGCCACCACCTCATGACTATCAAAATAATCCAAAAGCTCATCACTTGTTATGGTATGTATGTTATGATCACTTTCATCAAGTACCGAACCAACTATAGTTTCATAGTATTCTTCTTTTAGAAAGTCATGAAGTCTTTCAATTTTATCCTTATCTTTGATGCAGGTATGAATAAAGTATTCATGATTGCCTTTTAAAACATATGTATTTTTCCTCTTAGAGAGATTTTTAATATATTCATAGGTTTTTAGAGAGTCTCTTCCCCTATTGATAAAATCTCCTAGGATGATAAGAATATCGTCTTCATCTAATTGGAGTTTTCTTAGTAACATATCCAGATGGTCTTTATGGCCATGTACATCACTGATAACCACTATTTTATAGTTATCTCTTAAATCTAAGTTTACTGTTTTCAATTAAGCTCCTTTTATTTCCTAGGAAATATCTTAACATGTATAATCATATGATAAATCGATTATACTTGCAAATGGTTTGATGTTATAATATTGTCGAGGTGAAATATGAAAACAATATATTTATATACAGATGGTGCCTGTTCAGGCAATCAACATGAAACCAATGTAGGTGGTTATGGTGCCATCTTACAATACGGTCAAAACTTCAAAGAAATTTATGGTGGTGATAAAAATACGACCAATAACATTATGGAACTTTTAGGTGTTATAGAATCTATGAAGTTGATCACAGATAAAAGTGTCAACATTGAGGTGTATTCTGACTCCGCTTATGTCGTTGAGTGCTTCAGAAAATCATGGTATGTCAACTGGGAAAAAAATGGCTGGAAAAATTCTAAAAAGCAACCTGTAGAAAACAAGGCTTTATGGGTTGAACTTCTAGATCTGGTTCGTTCTTTTAACCAAGTCACCTTCTTTAAGGTCAAGGGTCATCTAGATGTCAACAAAACAGCTGAAGTCAACAAGTGGTATAAGAAGTTCATCACACAGAGAAACATCAACTTAGAGGATTACAAGTATCTGATTAAGATGAACAACCGTGCAGATGAACTGGCTAATATCGGCATGGACGAAAATCGCTAAAAAACAAGGAGTGGCAAGCCACTCCTACATTCTACTCTTATAGATGACTTCTGCACGATCCGTAAAGTAATCATCTCTTTTTTCTTTCATACCTTCAATGTATTCTGCCATATGGTTATCAATCGGCTCTAACATATCCATCATGTTATCATATGACTCAAACATCTCCATACCACATAACATATAGGTTTTAGCCATATCTACCTGACACCACTCATATAAACCATCTTCTTCTTCATATTCATTGATGATCTTTTGATACATATCGATGGCTCTAAAATAATCTTTCATAAACAACATACCAACAATATCAGCAAAGTGTTTGATTGCCCAATAATGATACACTGGTTCACCTTCACTACCTTCTATAATCTCTTTATACTTGGTAGCTGCTAGTTCAAAACGTCGATCTCTAGTTAGTTGATGTGCTTCTTCTAATTCTTTTTTCCAATCCATCACTGGGCCCCTTTCTAAACTGCTGTATTTGTTGTAAATTGACTGTTGTACAAATCAGCATAAAAACCATTTTGATTCATTAAAGACTCATGGTTTCCTTGTTCTATAATTGTACCTTCATTCATTACTAATATTATATCAGCATCACGTATTGTAGACAACCGATGGGCAATAACAAAGCTGGTTTTTCCTTCCATCAATCTGTTCATGGCACGTTGGATATATACTTCTGTTCTTGTATCTACACTTGAAGTTGCCTCATCCAAAATTAATATAGATGGATTGGCAAGAATAGCTCTAGCAATTGTTAAAAGCTGCTTTTGTCCTTGTGAGATGTTGCTTGCATCTTCATTTAAGACAGTATCATAGCCATCTGGCAGTGTTCTGATAAAATGATCTGCATAAGCAGCCCTTGCAGCCTTGTAAACATCTTGGTCTGTCGCATCTTCGCGGCCATAGGCTATATTTTCTTTGATGGTGCCATTAAAAAGCCATGTATCTTGTAGAACCATACCAAATTGACTTCTTAAATAGCCCCTGTTAAAGTCTACAATATCATGTCCGTCTACAGTGATAGAACCCTCATGTATATCATAAAATCTCATTAAAAGATTCACCAAAGTTGTTTTACCGGCGCCTGTCGGACCTACTATAGCGACTGTCTGACCCTTCTTGACATGGATGTCCATATCTTCCATAAGAATGTTATCATCACTGTAACCAAACTTAACATGATTAAAGTTTACATCACCATGTATCTGGTCTAACTCTCTGCCCTTTTCTAAAGACTCTTCTTCTAATTCATCTAGTACTTCAAAAACACGTTCTGCAGCAGCAACTGTCGATTGAATCAAGTTGGCAATAGAAGCCGTTTGAACAATGGGCTGACCAAAAGATTTTGAGTATTGAATAAAGGCCTGAACATCACCAATAGCCATACCACGCTGAGCAACCATAATACCGCCACCAACAGCAACAAATACATAACCGATATTGTTAACAAGTGTCATCAAAGGCATGATGATACCTGAAATAAACTGAGCTTTCCAGCTTACATTATAAAGTTCATCATTGACTTTTTCGAAATCCTCTATAGACTGCTTTTCATAATTAAATAGCTTTACAACTTGGTGCCCTGTGTACATTTCCTCTACATGGCCATTGAGTTGACCTAAAGTTTTTTGCTGTGCTTTGAAATACTTTTGAGATGTACTAGCCACTTTTCTAGTAATAAAGATACTCATAGGTAAAGTAATGAGTACAACCAATGTTAAAAGTGGACTTATAGATAACATCATAACAATAACACCGATGATGGTAATCACTGCCGTAATCATCTGAGTCATAGACTGTTCTAAAGTTGAACTCACCGTATCTATATCATTGGTGACTCTTGATAAAATATCACCATGAGCTTTAGAATCAAAGAACTTCAAAGGCAAATGACTTAACTTTCTACTGACATCCTCACGAAGGGTTCTCACGGTATTTTGAGAAACACCTGCCATGATATATCGCATAAGATATGAAAAGGCAAAGGAGATTAAATAGAGTATCCCCACAATTAAAAGGATGTTGAAAATATATGAAAAATCAATACCACCTAACCCTTGAGCTTTGGCAAAATATCCTTCAAATAAACTGGTTGTTGCTAGTCCTAATACCTTAGGGGTTACAATTGAAAATATGGTTGAAATCACTGCGAAAATAATGACAAAGATCAACTGGACCCTTCTCGGTTTAAGATATCCTAAAAGTCTCTTTAAGGTTCCCTTAAAATCCTTGGCTTTTTCTACAGGACGTCCCATTGCTGGACCATGACCGGGCCCTCTGCCTCTTTTTCTTTCTTGATTTTTTTCTGTCATGATACTTCCTCCTCTCCCATTTGAGAGTAAACAATTTCTCTATAGACATCACTCATATTTAGAAGCTCCTGATGCGTACCAGAGTCAACTATTTTACCATTGTCCAATACGAGTATCTGATCTGCATTCATCACTGTTGCTATACGCTGTGCAACAATAATAACAGTACCATCTTTCGTTTCTTCCTCTAAAGCCTTTCTTAACTTGGCATCAGTTTTGAAATCAAGGGCTGAAAAAGAATCATCAAAGACATAAATTTCAGGTTTCTTAGCTAACGCCCTCGCAATTGATAAACGCTGTTTTTGACCGCCTGAAACATTGGTACCACCTTGGGATATTTGAGACTTTACTCCTTCTTCTTTTTCATATACAAACTCTGCTTGAGAAATATCTAAAGCATGATTTAAATCATCATCTGAAAGACTGTCATTACCAAAGGCAACATTATCTTTTATGGAACCAGTAAACAAGATAGACTTCTGTGGTACAAAACCAATTTTCGATCTTAACTGAGCTTGACTCATCTGATCAATTCTTTGACCATTCAGTAGTACCTGACCACTTGATACATCATAGAACCTAGGGATCATATTAACTAAGGTTGACTTTCCTGCCCCTGTACCACCTACAATGGCCGTTACTTGTCCTTGAAGAGCCTCAAAGGATATATTCTCAATGGCATTTTCTTCTGCACCATGATATTTAAATGAAACATTTTTAAATTCCAAATGACCTTTTTTCTCAAACTCAACAGTTTTTTGATTGTCAACAATATCTGGATCCTTATCTAGGACTTCATTGATTCTAACTGCAGATACTGAAGCTCTTGGTACAAGTACAAATAGCATGGTCGTCATGACAAGGCCAAACATGATTTGCATCACGTACTGGATAAAGGCAATTAAATCGCCAACCATCATGTTACCAGCATCAATTCTATAAGATGCGAACCACATAATTGCTATGGTCGTTACATTCATTAAAAGCATCATTAAAGGCATCAAAAGTGCCATGATCTTGTTGACTCTGATCGTTGTATCTGTAAGATCGTCATTGGCAGCTTTAAACTTAGTTTTTTCATTTTCCACCCTGTTAAAAGCTCTAATAACTCTAACGCCTGACAGTCTTTCTCTTACAACCATATTCAACTTATCTATTTTTTTCTGCATAGATTTAAATAGGGGCAAACTGACTTTAGCAACGATACCTATAATCACCGCAAGTGCAATCACAACACCGACAAGAATCAAAGATAATGTTGCATCCTTAGAAACTGCCATAATGATACCACCAATAGCCATAATTGGCGCTCTAACAAACATTCTTAAAATGGTTGTGACAACATTCTGAACCTGAGTTATATCGTTGGTTGTTCTCGTGATAAGTGAAGGTGTAGAAATCTCATCAAACTCGTGAAGCGAATACGATTCTACCTTCCTAAATACTTTATTTCTTAAATCTCTACCAAATCCCATACCAATACGAGATGATAAAAAACTAGCTGCTAGTGCTGCAAGCGTACCACCTAGGGTGATTAAAAGCATCCAACCACCTGTTTTCCAGATATAGTTGATGTCCTGCTTGGCAATACCATTGTCTACAATATTGCCCATTAATGTTGGCAAGTAAAGTTCAGACATAACTTGTATAAATACCAGAACAAGCACACCGACTACTCCCAGTAAATAAGGTTTTAAATTCTTAAACAGTTTAAACATATACCACCTAAACCTTCTCTAATATTCTATGCATACCCAGTACATGTACATGAAGTTCTTCGAGTTCCTCTTCACTCAAGACACTCAGTCTTTCTAAGGCATGTTTTCTTAAACCTTCCCACTTACTCCTTGCCTCTTCTTTACCCTTGTCTGTTACATAGATATTTGTTTTTCTACGATCATCAGGATCTTCTCTTCTTTCAACAAATCCATCTTCAGCTAATGCATCTATGGCCTTGGTTAAGTTGGGCTTAGAGATGTACATCTTATCACAGTAATACGACATAGAATATCCATCATTATCACTAATATGCATTAAAATACCTGTGTATTTTCTAAAATCCGTTTTCTTAATACCATGAAAAAAACTTTTATGTAGTACCGGCATGACTCGAATAACATCATCAATTAATTGTGTATTCATTTCTACCTCCTAATAGTTATATTTTATAACTATTATATAATATAACTAATTGACTCAAAAATCTATCATTTTATAGTCTTTTAATAGTTAAATTTCTAACCAAAAAAAGACACTCCTAAGAATGTCTTAACCATTAAAGTATGGATGTATTGAAAAGAACTGCTGTAAAAGCATGGCAGATCTAATTGAAACTTCTTCTTCATTTAAAATCCTTATGGCCTCTTCTTTATCAATTATAAAGATATCTGCATCTTCACTCTCCTCTTGATAAGCTTTTGTTGGCTCACCAGAGAATCTACCATAAACTATATTGACCTTTTCATTGATAATGCCAACAGAAGTATAACGTTCTTTTTCGACATATTCAGGATAGAGTTTCAAACCCGTTTCTTCCCTAAACTCTCTGACGGCAGCATCTTTTATATCTTCATCATGATCGATTAATCCAGCAGGTAACATATAGATATACTTGCCAGCCGATACTCTATACTCTCTTAATATGACAACATGTGTTTTTTCCTCATTGACTGCAAAAACCATAGCGCCATCTGTATAAGAATGATTGTCAAAGAGTTCCTTGTCCAGCCTCTTCTTATCGCCTCTCGAGACAAGTTCCCATGCCTTATCCTGGCCATTCTTAGTTTTATAGTGAATTCTATAGCCATGCAAGTAATTTAATTCTTTAATTTTTTCTACACGTTTTATTTTCATTCTAGTCCTCTACAGTTGTTACAACAACTTCACCATTTTTATCTAGTAAAGGCGTTATACCACCACCACTGCTTATGCCAGCATACAAATAATTCACGCCAGTTTTAGTATCCTGTATCACTCGGAATACAGATACTGCACCTTCCTCATGAAGGATCTTAAATCTCTTCTCTTTTGAACCAAACATATTAAGTCCCCTTTCTTATATCTACTTTAATACTAAAAGGGATAAATACCAACTCATTTATTAAAAAAAATGACCTCAGTCAAAGATTTTTTACAACTAAAAAGACCGATATTAAATATCGGTCTACATTAATTACTTAACGAATGGTAATAAAGCCATAACTCTAGCTCTCTTAATTTCGATTGTAAGTTTTCTTTGATGCTTAGCACAAGTACCAGTAACTCTTCTAGGTAAAATCTTACCTCTTTCAGAAAGGTATCTTTGTAATTTCTTTACATCTTTATAATCGATTTGAGAATCTTTGTTTTGGCAAAATTGACAAACTTTTTTTCTTCTGTTTCCAGGTCTCTTAAAAGCCATTATTCTGTCCTCCTTTTTCTCTAGAATGGAATATCATCGTCTCCATCAATCGCTTGGAATCCACCAAAATCATCTTGAGCTTGGTTATTCTGTTGTTGCGGTTGATATTGTTGTTGTTGTTGTGGTTGATTATAATTTTGTTGATTATTATAACCTTGATTGTACCCGCCTTGTTGTTGTGGTCTGGCGTTATTATTGTTGTTATTATCGCCCCACTCCAAGAACTGTACTCTGTTTGCATGAATTTCAATTGTATAATGCTTAACACCATTTTTATCTTCATAATTGTTGTTTTGCATTCTACCATTGATTGCTACCAATCTACCTTTTTTTAAGTAGTTAGCACAATTTTCTGCTGACTTACCCCATACAACAATATTAAAGAAATCAGCATCCGGTTGACCTTCACGCTTAAATTCTCTATTTACAGCAATTGCAAATCTTGCAACAGCTGTACCACTGCTAGGGATAAATCTTAATTCAGGGTCTCTCGTCAAACGTCCTATTAATACGACTTGATTCATTCGGCCCCCTACTTTTCTTCTTTGTTAATAACCACGTATCTTAAAACATCATCAGAGATTTTGAAATTTCTTTCTAGTTCTCTTGGAAGCTCTGGATTAGCTTTGAAATCTACTAATACATAGTAACCTTCAGTAAGTTTTTCAATCTCGTAAGCTAATTTTCTTGAACCCCACTCATCAACGTTAGTCACTTCACCGTCGTTTGCAATGATACCAGTGAATTTCTCGATTAACGCTACACGAGCAGCTTCTTCCATATTAGTCTTTAATACGAAAAGCGTTTCATACTTTCTCATTTTTACACCTCCCTATGGTCTAATTGGCTCCTGATTTGGAGCAGAGAGTAATAGTCTTTTCTATTACGCCACAATATTATATCACTAAACTCACATGAGTTCAACAATTATTTTATTTATTTTTTATCTCGAGTTGATCCTTGGTAAAAGACGCTTCACCACGGGCAACTTTCTTGATTCTTTTCTCTAAATTTCTTCTTTCAATCCATATCTGCTTATCACAACCTAAGCACTTTATTCTAAAATCAATACCCGTTCTCATGATTTCAAAATCATGACTGCCACAAGGATGATTTTTTTTAGTTGTGATAACATCGCCTACAAGTAAATTAAGTGGCATAAATCCTCCTAAAGTTTCTTAAATGTAAGTGCACCATCTTCTTGGTGTACTTCATAAGCTTGATTCATATCACCGTATGAACCTTCCATCTTCTCTTTTATTTGCTCCAAGTCTTCAACACGAGCTTTAATGGAAATACCACAATTGGCACTTAACTGACGTGGTGTCGGAATGATTTCTACATCCAAAGATGCCAATTGCTTCTCTGCCTTAATTGCCTTGTGCGTCGACTCAAATGTAATTACTAAATAACTCATTAAATTCTGATCACTTTCTTACTGTTGTTCATATGCTCTACAATGGTATACATGTTTGATACGCCACCAACAGCTAGATCAGAGGCTAAATCATAAAAATCTAAACATGTACCACAAGAGATAATTTCTACGCCCTTGCTTTCTAATATTGTTAAATCTTTTAAAACCTTAGAGTTTGTTGTTGTTAAATGTACACCTGAGTTCAAGAAAATAATTGCCTTAGGTACCACATCTAACTCGCTTAATGTATAGAAGTAACCCTTTATAAGAATTTCTCCTAAGTCTGGATCACCTTCACCAAACTTATTTGAACCACATACGACAACAGAGTCAAAGAAGTTACCTGTATCTTTAACAGCTACTTCTACACCTTCACCTTTGGTAATATCAATGTAAAACTCACCATTATCTTCTACTACATGGAATTCATAATTAAGACTTTTGACAAGTTTTGTTACATTTTCCTTAGCAGTTGTATTGTCAACTATTGTTAATACATTGCCTGATTCAATCGATTCTAAAGCCTTTTTAGTTTTGATTACTGGTACTGGACAACCAAGTCCTCTTGCATCTACAGTTGTTTGCATAATGCCTCCTTAAATTAATCCTTCAAATATCATCATAACAATATTGTACTTATAAAAATATATGGCAACTTGTGAATTCTCCAAGGTTTCCACAAGTCCTAAATTACTCATAATTGGTCCTAATAGAACAATAAATATAACCAATAACATTGAAAAAAACATACCTTTTGCCAAGCCAAATAAAAGACCCGACAACTTATTTACACCCTTGAGTACAGGCAGCTGGAAGAGAGAATTTAGAACATAACCTATAATTCTAATGCCCAAATAAACCAATATGAAGATTGTAAACATAGAAACGATTATAAGCAGTTTATCAGACAACCATGTTGAAAAAGCTTCTGAAAAATTATCAACACTGCTATGAATAACCGCCTCAAACTGATCGCTTTTAATAAAATTTTCGATCAAAGATGAAACCACCTCTGATTCTGGTAATTGGCCTGTCAACTGATCGGTTGTCATCAACTTAGCATCTGCCAGTTCAGGCATTTCCACATGACTAAAAGTATCTGCTATACCTGTTTTTAGCTTATTTAATAGATCAAAACGGGTATTCAGCTCTCTGTACATTTCCATATGGTACATCTTAGCACAAACAAAACCAGCCACAATGCTTATTAAGTTCACAACAGATCGTATCAAACCTTTGAACCAACCCAAACCAACATTGATAACCAGAATACCTATTATAACAAAATCTAACCAATTCATATCAACCTCTAATAAGCCAATTCTAAGATTTCAGTATAATCATTACACTCGATTATCAATCTCTCAGAATTTAGCCATTCCACATCATTAATCTTTTTGTTACTTTCATACGATGCTAGAAGTATACCATCACTTGAATATATTTCAAGAATACGGTCGTTTTGTAATAAAACTTTACCCGGTGTTAATACAATTTTAGTAAATTGTTGTTCCAAATCTTTTTTGAATATTTCCTTACCATCTTTTGTTGTTGCACTTAATCTGAATATTATATCTGTAAAATTCTCTACTTTTGTTAACTCATAAATAGAACCATTTTGATCAATTTCAAAATACTGAAGCTCACCCTCACGTTCAATACTCCAAGTGTAATCCTCTGAATCACCAATCCTATAAGCATGCTGGCCACCTGTATCAACTATCATAATATGGTCATCATAAACCTTAGCGCCATAGACAATGTTGCTATAATTATTATGACCGCCTATCATCAGATTATCCTTCATACTATAAGTGATGATTTTTGAATTGTACTGATACTTATCAGAAGATAATATAGTTGTAATAACCTGGGCCTTATCAGAAGATAAATCTAAACCTAAAAGCTCTCCTTCTGGCAACTGTACATTAGAATTTAAAACACCTTGAGAATCATAGACATTCAACTGATTGCTTAGGGTAATTACAACAAAATAGTTGTTACTGGTAGAAATGATATCCTGTATAGAACCTAAATTATCAATTTGTCCAACGGTTTTACCTGTGTAGTCTAATATGAAGATGTTACCTTGAAGCAAGTCTGCAACAGCAAAATATTCATCCATACCAATAATTTTAGTATTGTCGGAAGTAATTTTTCTAGCATTAATCATATCACCGTTTTCGTCATACAACTTAATTTCATTGTTGGCACTGACGATTACAGTATTGTTATAGGCAAAAACAACAGCTTCCTTTTCAAGGTTTTGGTCCATCTCTACATCAATCTTCTTAATTGAAGTCCAGTTTAAATCTGCAATATTTAATAAGATCAAAGTTTGCTTTAACAAGAAGTTAAAATTGAACACAAATAGAGCAACAACAACAAACAACCCTAATGAAGCCAATCTTTTAGATAATGGCTTTTTCCTCCTTGCCACCTTAATCCTTCTTTCGTGGTGGTCTAGGACCAAAGTATTGATAGAAATAACACTTTAACTTACCATTGTAGAGTTTTCTATTTTTAGTAGATTTTTTATTATAGAATTTCTCAAAATCTTCAAATGCTGTAAAAACATATTTTGACCATGTATCTAACATTTCAAATCTATTAGACATCACACGTGTCAGCTCTTGAACTTCTTCTAACTCATTTAATCTCTCACCATAAGGCGGATTCGTAATGATATAACCATATTTCTTACTAGAACTTAAATCTTTAACATCTCTTACTTGGAAATGAATATCCTCTTCTACACCTGCTATTTCAGCATTTTCACGTGCAATTTTGATGGCTCTCGGATCCTTATCGTATGCCTCAATATGAAGAGGTGCATCATAATCTATCTTTTCATAAGCTTCCTTTTTAACAGCCTTAAATACATCATCAGGTATGATAGACCACTGTTCAAAGTCAAATTTCCTATTCAAGCCCGGTGCAATATTTCTACCGATTAAGGCAGCTTCTATAGCTATTGTTCCCGTACCACACATAGGATCAATTAATGGGATTTTACCTTGCCATCTAGAAATATTTATTAAAGAAGCAGCAAGTGTTTCTTTTAAAGGTGCATGGTGACCTTGCTCACGGTAACCTCTCTTATGAAGTCCAACACCCGATGTATCTATGCTTACTGTTACTGTGTCCTTTAAGATGCCTACAAGTATTGAATACTTAGCACCAGTTTCAGGTAACCAATCTTTGTTATATAAGGTACCCAATCTTTTTACAATTGCCTTTTTAGAAATACTCTGTATGTCTGATAATGAAAATAGCTTAGATTTTACTGACTTTGCGTTCACAGGAAACTCAGCATCAAAAGGCAAATAATTTTCCCATGGAATCTCATTTACACGATTAAATAAGGTCTCAAATGTTGTTGCCTTAAATTCAGCCACCTGTATAAAGACACGGTCAGCAGTTCTTAGCCACATATTAGCCCTACATATATCTCTTTCATTACCTGTAAATAGTACCCTACCATTTTCAACAACTACATCTTCAAATCCAAGAGATTTCAGTTCTCTTCCAACAATGGCCTCAATACCAAAAGTTGCAGTTGCTATTAAATTAAATTTCATTTTATTTCCTTTCATTTTAACTGAAAGAAAAGATGACAGCATCTATATATGACGATTTATCATCTCTCTTAAAGTCTTAAGATTGACGGGTTTGGCAATATAATCATCAAAACCGTAGCTCTTCAAATATTCCTTTTCAGAATTTATAACCTTGGCCGTACATGCTATGATCGGTACCCTTGTTATAGAATTTCTCTCTATTTGATCGAATGCATCAAATCCATTCATAATTGGCATCATAATATCCATGATAACCAAATCAGGTTGTTCCGAAAAATACTTTTCTACAGCGACCTTACCATTTTTAGCAAAGATAACTTCAAAATCATTTTTTAGCATCTGCTCTAAAGTAATTCTACCAATCGGTTCATCTTCGGCAACCAGAATTTTCTTCTTACCTGTTTGCTCAGACAAGATGATACGCTCTTTTTTACTTCTAAGTTCTTGCGTTATCCTGTTAAACATCGGTAACCTAGAAGCTGTAAAAGGTTTCTTCATTACCAGCGTCAACTCAATATCAACACCATAACCACTGACTGGTGTCATCTTAAAGTGACCGTCTAAACTTTCAACTAAATTTTTAATGACACTGAGCGCTAAATTATTACGTACATATACTTCGTGATCCTTTTCCACAGTATCATGGATACTGATAGAACCGACATTTTTTATTTTTATGCTTATTTTAACTTGTTCATTACTTTCATCAACAAGTGCAGTAAGTAAATTAATATATCTATTTGTTGTATGTGTCATACTATAATCAATTAGATTGGATAAAATCAAATCAATTTTAGTCTTATCAAATACCAACTTTGCAGGAATACTTGAATCAAACTTATAATCGAAATTATTACCATTAAAATCTGCTTTACTTCTATAGTAATCAAACTTTTCTATAATAAGATCTTTCAAGCTCATTTTCTTCTTGGTTGATTTTATGATGCCCTTGTTTAGGTTACGCATCATTGTGATATTCGACATGATGTTTTGCATCTTAACAATTGATGTTCTCATACTGGCATAACTTAACTTTTGATCTTGAGACATTTTTCCAGACCCTAGTCTTGTATGTAACTCAAGTACATTTTCTGAATGCTCTCTTAACTCATTTGTTACTATATCCAGTAAGTTATCTGCAGAAAAACGTTCATCCTTAACTTTTTTAGATTTAGGTTCATGCTTTGTTTTCTGATGATTAATTAAGACTGTAACGTCTCTTCGCACTTCAAAAACACCATCAATATTGCCTTCCTCATCAAATGACGGAATTGCTGTTACCTCAAATATTTTATCAGATTCTTCAACTATTTCTATCAAAGATATTTCAGTTTGCTTTGATGCTATGCCTCTAACCACTGGACAGAAAGTACACTGTTCCATATCAGGATTAAAATTTCTATAGCAGCGATGATTTAACAAATTCTCATCTAAATCCTTAGCAAATCGATTGGCCCAAACGACATTCAAGTCAAGATCTAATTTCACAACATATATTGGCAAATATTCTAAGGCATTATAATATTGCTTTAATGATTGTTCATCATAAAATGGTACCTGAACGTTATCCATATAACCTCCATGTTTGTTATAGATACACGTTCATTGTATCATATATGGTTAATCAGTGACAATCCATTCTGAAATCAATGTTTCTTTGAAATATAAACTTGTGATTTTGACAAATTATCATAATACTTATATGATGCTTCTGTATTCACGACTAAAGACATATATTGTAACATGGAGTCATCCATTTCATCATTAAAGAGCCTACAGACTTTAGCATCTTCTATTAAGACTCGACCATCTTTATGAACCATAACAACATCTACAAGTTCATTGATTTTAAATAACCACCCATTGCCTTCGACAACGGAACACTTAATGGTGATCATTCTTTCATTTTCCATAAGCGAAATAGGTGATTTATCAGATAACTGATGACTGTATATAAACTCACCTGGCTGTAAGGTGGTTGTGGTATAACCATTAATATGACCTGTGGCTATATAAGCAGAAGAAAGATGTTTTGGAATAGAAACTTCTTCTATCATGTAGGACTGTATTTGTGTACCAGAAAGAATTTCTTCACTGGCAACGTAAACTGCAATCATCTCGGTTTCCGGTTTGTCTTCATTTATAACCATTTCTAAAATTGTCAGCAAAACAAAAGCCACAATCAAAACAATTAATTTCACAGATATTTTCTTCATTTTATTCTCCATTTATAGGCATCTTCATAAAATAATCAAACTTATAGGTCTTATCTAAAGCATAGATTTCTCTATACAATGTAGGATTTAACTTAAGTTCAAATTTCATTACTAAAAGTCGATTTTCAAGTTGAATGGACTGGACGTCAATAAACTTAACTTGAGGATGTTCCAGTACCAAGGCCTGGTTAAGAGCCGATACCATATCTCCTTTTAAGATCAGGTCTTTTGTGCTGAGTTCTTCTATGTCCAGATACTGATATACTTGATACATTTGAAGATCAATTTCGTCTGTTATGGTTTGTATGGCTAGCTTGACCAAGGCCTTATCAAACATAAGGGCAACCAGTGGAAGGATTAGAAAAATAATGATTGCTGCAGCTAAAAGTATAATCAAAATGCTGCTTTCTCCCCTTTTAGTTTTCAATTTTTCTAATGAAGTATGTTCTCTCATAACTAAGTTCCAATGTTTCTCCAGATCTATGATATAGGTTAATCAACCTATCGTGAGTGTATTCACATGTAATTGATAAAGTCACCTTGTCTCCAAATTTATTGCCGGTATTGTCTGTTACTATAGATGGAGATTTTAGTCCAATTGCTTCTAAAGAAGCTTTAAGATTATCGGATTCCTCTTCTGACAATTTGCCATTGGATTCAATTTTATATATATAACCTCTGCAGATACCATTCATCTCAAACTTAAGCTGTATGGGAATCATAAGCTCCAAGGCAAAAACAATAAATACCAATAGAATAATCAGGACAAGTGACATGGTTAAGATACTAGATACGTCCATTATGTTGTTGGAAAGATACTGGTTTGTACAGTATTTTGCCACCAGGCATCCATGCTATCTAGAACCATCTGAGCGAAACCTCTCATGCCAGGAATTAAGACAAACCCAGCAACTATAATAGCTATGGCCACACTGACGATTGTCCCTATCCCCAATTCTCCACGTTTGTTTTTCAATCTTATAAACAAATAATTAAACATAATTCCTCCTAATACAAAAATATTTGGTTAAAAGCATCCATCATATCCATTACAACGGGTATGGCAATCATAAATATCATGATGCTGCACAAAAGAAGTACCGACAATATGGATCTTTTTTTTCGCCATCTTGTTTCTAATTTAATCTGGTTTATATAGCGTTTAAATAAGAGTTGTTCCATTTTCTTTAGAGTATCGTAATTGGTGCCTGTATATATACCATGCTCAATTGCCATACACAGGGTGTCCACTTCCATTCCCTTGTAATTCTCTTTTAAAATATCCAATGATACCAGGAGGTCACTGGTTTTAGCATAATATGCAGATACATCAATCAGTGTCTTTCTCAGGTGTTTTTCATCTACCACTCTATACATGGATTTTATGGCATCACTGACCAAGATGCCTGATGATATTTGGTTAATCAGAAACTTAAATATTTTGTAACCATAGAACTCAATCAATCTTTTTTTTCTTTTTATCATCCAACTCTGATGGTAGGAATAGACTAAGGCATAAATAAGTAGTAAGAGAATAAATAACGACCAATGTATAATAACCAGTGCTGTCGAAAGACCAATGACAATCCAGTGAATGTTCACCTTTAGCGTATATTTATCAAAATTATGATGATTCAGTGTTAATAACTGATTGACAAATATAACTTGGGTGAATATGGCTATAAGGATAATAAACTTAATTAATAACATAAGCCTCCTAGTAATTAAAACTTGTGATTTTACTCGCCAGATAAACACCTACAATAAATAGTAGTGAAAAGACAGATAAGATATGGTTGCCCACACTTGTCTCTAAATAAAAAGATCTCATTCTGACATTGATGGTTAAAATAAATACCGTCATAACTAAGACACAGATAATTGAAAAATAAATAGCCAGCTTATCAAAATAGGTATCCGTTTTTCTTCTTTCATGTTCGCCAAATATCAGATAGCTTTCCTCTTCTAAACGTTCAAGTATACCTATTAAATCCCCTTTGCAATAGGCAGTCTGTTGTAAGTTGATCATCAGATTTCTCAAAAGTTCATGCTGAGTAAAGTTAATAATATGATCAAAGGCAAAATTGATATGTCCTGAATACTTAACCTGCATAAGAAAGTCATTGATATAAAGTTTTAGTGGCCCTTCTACTTGATCCACTGATTTTGCAAAGCAAAAATAGACATCTTCTTTTACAATCGCCCATCTTGTTAATGAGCTGATGAGCTTGGTCACTTCTAGAGACAATTGATTATGATAAGACTGCTCTTTTAGCTCTAAGTAAATAATGGGGATAACAGCGAAGAGTAGCCCCATAGAAAGACTCGGTATCAAAAGTCTTGTTATGAAAAAACTCATTGAAAAAAAATAGATAAAAAGCATGACCACAATAAAGATTAGGCTATAGACATTCAAGAAAGTAGCCAAACGTGATGTTAATGCCATCTTACTTTGTAACCTGCTAATTAGATAAGATTTTACTCTTATTGAGTTAACCTCTAAATAAAGGGGCTTGTACTCCTTTTGAGATAAATAATCAAGTATGACCATAAAAGTCAATGCTAATACAAACTTTATCATAAATACCGCCTGCCAATTTCATCTTTTAATGATGCCTTTAATTGAGATAAGTGATGAAATTCTCCTTCTAACCTAGATGGTGTCTCCATTTTTATATCAAACTTCATCAGTGTATTAAAACAAATGTCTTCCTTATAATAGACCTCAGCTACTTCTACAATCTTAAACTTCTTCATGTAAATGATGATATCTAGGGATTTTCCAATAAAGGATTCTATGTTCTTCTTATGAGTATCCATCATTGAAATCATCCTTGGTATGGCTTCTTTAACACCTAAGGCATGTAATGTACCTAATATCCTATGGTCTGTATAACCTGCCTTAATAAACTCATTCACTTCACTGCCGACCAACTCGCCGATGCAGTAGCCATCTAGAGACATGGTAAGGCCGTCCCTTACCAGCTCATTTAAGGCAATTTGCCTTTTACCAAGTCCTTTAACCTTCTGGACAATAAAATTTGGATTTTCAGGATAGAGTTCTGTATCTGATTCACATACCAAAAAACGCTCTGTTATAGGTATTTCATGTAATAAAGCCCTTAATAAAGTTGTTTTACCAGAAGCACCTTTACCGACAATTAAAATTCTTGAAGGGATGACCATCAACTTTCTAAGCAGCTTTTCCGTTTCGAGATCAAACATCTTCATATTTCTTAATTGGGTCAAATCATATGGTGATAGTCTATGTTTTCTGATGGTCATAGACGAACCCATCACATTTCTTGGAGAAATGGTTACATTAATTCTCATTCTATAGGTTTGGTCTGCTACGCGGGCATGGCTGTCATATTCATTGATAACACCACCATTTCGTATAATAATCAGCTTGCAGAAGTTTGTGAATTCTAGCTCATCTGCAAACTGAATGGGGGCAATCTCCTTATGTCCATACTTTTTTATAATGACAAAGTCGTAGCGACAGACATCAATATCTGTTACTTCCTGGTCATCCACATATTTCTGTAAGATACCATATCCAAACATATAATTCATCACTTCTGAAATAACTTCATCACGATTCATTTGAAATTGTCTTGAATCATCTAAGTATCTAACAATTTCTTGATTCAAAAGTTCAGCACTGGCCTGTTTGGTTTCTATGTCTACTATTAAAGAAGCGTGTTTGTTAATGATAAATGTAACAATCTCTTTGATAACGTCGATAGAAATGTTGCGGTCATAGGCATTATTAAAATCTAACTTGGTATGATGACTTTTAATCAAACTCATGATATCACCTGGTCTATACTTTTCATCAGTTGGCTGTACTCCTTTAAGACTCTTTTTTTCATATGCCTTGTCAAATTATATTGACTTGAATCGACATCACGTTGCTTTAAATAAGAGATACTTAAAAACTTTTCATCCATGGCTTGATTCAACAAGCGCTTATTAATATGTCTTTTCTTATCGTGATTAAAGAGAACATAGATATTCTTATCAGAAGTCACTCTTTGCTTCTTTTCTAAAAATGTCATACATTTTGTTTTCTCCTTAACATCATGCATAAGCCCCTTACATGGAATTAGGTTAACATCTGAACCTATTAAACTATGAACTGTAAAAGCATCATAAATAAAATCATTAGTATGAACAATTACCAAGTCGTAAGTACTTTTAAGGAACTTGATTATTTGCCTAAAGTCTTCTAATTTATAATACTCATAATCTTCTAACATGTAACTGCCAGAAAAATAATGGATGTTCTTATAGCCCTTTACCCTTAGGGAAAGATGCTGGGCATATTTCTTGGTTAAGACATGTTTATGAGATGCATCAATTAAAAGATTAAGTCCTGTTGTTCTTTGAAAATCCAAATGCGTATAAACAGACTTGATATATGATTTTGCATTTAAATAGGTATTGAGCTTAGGATTAAATCGGTCAGCATCTAAGATTGCGATGGTTTTGTTTTTGTTGTTTTTAGCAAGTGCGACTGACAACTCAGCGGCAAGTCTTGCTTCATTCATAACTGTCACCATCATAGGTTTTACTGATTTTGATGCTTTTACTCTGTGTGCCTTTTTGGCTTTTACCTTTTTTTCTTTTAAAATTGAATCAAAAATTTGTCTGTTTCTTAATGTGAGATGATCTCTAATAAACTCAATATCTTTTGGATTTTCTTTTGCAATTTTGCTTAGTTGTTGAACCTTAGCCAGATTATTTGCCTCAGACATACACACCTCTTTTACATATTTTGTAAATAAAGTATGCCATAACGAAAATAATTTGTCAAATTTTGTCAATGATATTATAGAAAAATATTCTTGCTTTTTAAATACAAATGATATAGTATGTATGAGAAGAATCACAGATTAGAAAGGATATATATGAACAGTAAAGTAACACCGCTACTTTCAGATATAACAAATATGCCTATCGATCGCTTTCAAATCGATACGAAGAACGATACAATAAAACTGAATTTTACTGAAAATAGCAAGGAAATTAATGAAATTGTTTTTAATGAAGTAACCTCGTTTTACTACTTAGATCACGATATAGAAGAAGATACAGAAAATACGAGTTTGAACAACATCATGTATTGCGGTATGCAATCGACAGATTTCATAGATACAGAAGATGAAAATGTCGCTGTTTCAATACCTAACTTCGTACTTGAGTTTAATGATTCAAATATTTTTATTGAGGCAAACTCAATCGTTATTAACAATCAAGAATTTGTAGTATAAAAAAAAGAACTCAGCTTATTAGCTGAGTTCTTTATATTTCAAGGCATACATACTTTGTCTCAAGATATTCTTCAATACCAAAATGTCCACCTTCTCTTCCTATACCACTCTCCTTAACACCACCAAAAGGGGCTTGAGCAGCAGATATAGCACCTGTGTTTAAGCCAACCATACCATAGTCTAATTTTTCCGCCACTACAAAGGCTTTTGAAATAGATTCTGTAAAGAAATATGAAGCAAGGCCATATGGAGTATCATTTGCAAGATCAATGGCTTCCTGGTCATCCTTAAATGTAATCACAGGAATAACAGGTCCAAAGGTTTCATCATAGAATATTGCCATGTCTCTTGTAACGCCATCTAAAATGGTAGGCTTATAAAAATGACCCACATCATCATTATCCCCCACATGTTTACTTTCACCACCACATACTAGCTTTGCACCCTTCTCGATAGCATCCTTAACTTGACCATCAATTTTATCGACACCTTTTTTATTGATAACAGGGCCTATTTTTACTTGGTCTTCAAACCCGTTGCCAATCTTCATCTTTAAAACTTGTTCAGTCAGTTTTTCAAGATATAAGTCATGTATCTTTTCATGAACCAAAACACGATTGGTTGCAATGCAAACTTGACCACAGTTTCTAAATTTTGAAGCAAGGGTGCCTTTTATCGCCTTATCAATGTCTGCATCATCAAATACAATCAATGGTGCATGACCACCAAGTTCTAATGATATCTTTTTAACTGTCTCACTACTCTGTTTCATCAAAAGTTTGCCTACAGCAGTAGAACCTGTAAAAGTAATCTTTCTTACACGGCTGTCCTTCATAGCGACTTCCGTCAATGTTTTAGCATCGCCAGTTATTAAGGAACAAACACCTTTTGGAAAACCTACACGTTCTACAAGTTCAAAGAACTTGAGAGCTGTTAATGGTGTTTCAGCTGCTGGCTTAATAATGAATGTACAGCCTGCAGCAAGCGCTGGTGCTAGCTTACGAGTAATCATTGCAAAAGGAAAATTCCAAGGGGTGATACCATAAACAAGTCCCACAGGTTGCTTTCTGACCATTATCCTCTTATTTTCCGAAGAAGCAGGTATAAACTGGCCATAAATCCTTTTACCTTCTTCACTGTACCATTTCAGAAAATTTGCACCATAAACAATTTCACCTAAAGACTCCAAATAAGGCTTCCCATTCTCCATAGTCATGATTTTTGCTAAATTCTCTTTTTCCTCAATAACCAGATCATATAATTTTTCTAATAAATCGCACCTATATTCAGCTGTTTTGTCTCTCCAAAATTCGAATCCCTTATAGGCTGATTCAATTGTTTTTTCCATATCACTTTCAGATGCATTAGGAACCTCACCTAAGACATTACCATTAGAAGGATCATAAACTTTAAAGTAGTCTCCTTCATGTTCCTGAAAAGATCCATCGTAGAATATTGAATATTTCATCACACACCTCCTACATAATCATAACATACTAGAATTTTTAGGTGTACTTTTTATGACTACATTGTATAATATTATTAGAAAGAAAGATGAAGGGAGCTATCATGGATACAATTATTACGTTTACGCTTAAAGATTTGCTGGTTTGTGGTGTATATATAGCACTTATTGTTATGATTATCTACATCATTAAAATACTTATGAAACTCCATAGTTCGATGAAACATATCAATGCTGTTGTAGAAGACAACAGAAAAGAAATAGATGCCATTTTAAAAGAAGCACCTGGAATCAGTCAGAATGTCAATACCATTTCTGAGGAAGTTGCACATGATATTACTCAGTTCAGAGGCACAGTGGACAACATTGCTGAAACAACTGAATCTGTCACAGAGGTTGTTAAAGAAAATCAGTCTGTTGTTGATGGATTGACATCAATTTTCCATACTGCAAGTATTGCAAAAGGAGCTTATGATAAGTTCTTTACAAAAGAATCAAATGAAACTGTTAACGAAGAAGAGTAGCATCAGCTACTCTTTTCATCTATCATTTTCTGTAAATGTCTTATGATAGACTTTCTATCATAACGCATGTTACCATAATATATTTTCTTTTTTACATCTTCAATTAAGAGTGTTAATGAAACATCACTGAGGGCATGCCTGTCGATATCCATGGTCGTAATGGTATTGTTTATTGACTGCAACTCACAATACTTATTGATATAGCCTCTTACTAAATACTCCACATAGTCTTTAATCTGTTTATTGTTTTCACATTCTATTTGCTGAACATAATAGATTAAAAGGACTTCTATTGTCTGATCCTGAAACTCATCATAAAAGTCGTATTGCTCTTCTAATGTAATACGCTTCTTATTCATATCAATAGCCAAATCACCACAGCTTTTGATCACTTGACTGTAATACTGACACGTTTCCTCATCAAAGCCAAAATAATCACAGAAACTATTAAATGAGTCTTCATATCTCTCAGGTGCATTTAGTTTTAATGCCATGACTTGATAAGCATCTTTAAATAGTAGGGAAAATTTGAGTAACTGGTATTTATTCAAACCACAACTAAATCTATAAACTAGTGCCCTTTTTATATCCCTATATACACCATCACTAAAATACACCTCATCAGACATCATCATTTCAAAACTCTCTAGATTTCTTAACCCCTTTGACCAAGTACCAACTGTTTTCATGGCGTCTACAATTGGGTAGGTCGCATCTATCAAGCCAACTTCATCCAACAACTTAATATATTGATAGGACTTCTTCTGGTTGATTAAGTCAAAAAAGTAATCTGAAACAGAAGCATTTACCTCATAGTTTAACTTCTTCATTTCTTTTATTACTTCTTGTTCAATATCTAAATGATGGGTCATCATATAATGGACCATTTTAAAAACTTTACCACCATTTTTTTCTAAGTCTTTATAATGCATTGGCCTAATAAAGCCTTCTTTAATAGAATCTTTTACATTAAAGGGATCAACCCAGGATGAATAACAAGATTCCTTAAAACAAGCAAATGCGTTTTTTTCCACTTCTTTGGATATTTTTATAGAAACAGCATGTAGATTAAAATCAAAAGTTTTAAGATATTCTTCTATTGTTTGACCTTTTAAACTTCTTACCTTTAAATGAAAAAACTCATCAAAATAAATAACTTCAAGAGAATCCTCTACATACTTGTACTCCAAAAGCTTTTGATCTTTAATCCAGTCATCTAAATCACTTTCTATCATTATTTCAAAATGATCAATATCACCATATATTAGAAACTCGTATGTACTTCTAGGTGATAAATAAAATGTACCTTTATCCAATGAACAAAGATATTTTATCTCATCGATATTAAACATAGATCCCCCTTAATATACTTATACCACAGATAACTGAATATTCAAACATTTATACTTTTCGTGAATAAAATTGAAGAAAAATGGTAATATTACAAAAATATGAGTAGAAATCAGTTTCATGGGTACAATTACAATGAGCAACCAACTTGTTATTTTCTAAGAAAACCATAATTCGAATCTAACTACGTTGACTTTTAATTTCATGCTCTGTAATATTAATAGTGAAGTGGTATGGTATCAATGTCGAAATTTGTCTAAGAGGAGGATGTAACATGAAATCAACTGGAATTGTAAGAAAGGTTGACGAACTTGGAAGAGTCGTTATTCCTATCGAGTTGAGAAGAACATTAATGATTGGTGAAAAAGATGCTTTAGAGATCTTTGTTGAAGGTGACACAATCATTCTAAAAAAATACGAACCAGCATGTGTTTTCTGTGGTCAAGCTAAAGGTGTTCAAAACCTTAAGGGAAAAAATGTTTGCCCTAGCTGTATCGAAGAAATCGGTAACTTAAAGTAATCATAGATTTTATTTACTCTATTTTAAGAAGAAAAAAAGCCTCTAAAGAGGCTTATTTTTTTAGATTTATGCTGACTTGATAAACTTCCTTTTTAGGAAGTTTTCTTTTCTTTGAAACTTCGGTGGTCGCTTCTTTTTTTGTCAGTCCCTTAGCCATCAATTCAAGCAAATGTTCTTCAATGCTTGTGTCAAAAGTTTCAACTTCCACAGCGTCATTTCCAGCGACTAATAGAACAAACTCACCCTTAACACCTGCCGTGCTGAAGTGTTGAATGCAGTCTTCTATGCTTCCTCTGACATATTCTTCATACCTTTTTGTCAACTCTCTGGCTGCTACCATTTGACGATTACCAAACACCTTTTGAAAGACTTTTAAAGTATCCAAAAGTCTATGTGGCGATTCATAAAATACCAAAGTAGAAGTGAGTTTTGAAAGATACTCAAGTCGTTCATTTCTTGTTTTCTTATGTTTTTCTAAGAAACCTTCAAAGTGAAAATATCGAGTGGATAAACCTGAAGCAGCTAAAGCAGTTACCACTGCTGATGCACCTGGAAGGGCAATTACTTCTATACCATTTTCGATACATAATTTCACTAAATCCTCACCTGGATCAGAAATACCAGGCATACCAGCATCAGACACCAAGGCAACATTTTTACCTTCTAATAACCTATCAATCAAGGCAATTCCAGCGCTTTTTTTGTTGTGCTCATGGTATGAAATCAGCTTGTTTTTTATTTCAAAATGGTTTAAAAGTTTCAATGAATGACGTGTATCTTCAGCTGCAACAATGTCTACCATTTTAAGGGTGTTTACCCCCCTAATTGTCATATCATCCAAGTTTCCTATAGGTGTTGGACAAATATATAACTTACCGTTTTCCATACTTCCTCCTAGAATACATCAATTTTTAGATTCCTGTAAATCTCCCTAATCTGAGGTGTGTAATCCCTGTTATTATCATAAACGTATAGATTTTCCTTATGTTTTAACTCGTGATTACCATTTTTTACACACTTAATTAATAGAATGTTCGGTGGCTTATCACAATGCGGATACACATATTGTAAAGTTTTTGGTTCCAAATTATGTTTTCTACAGTAGTATATGATGTCAACTAATCTCATTGGTCGATGGACCATATAAAAACAACCCTTGTTTTTTAGTAGCAGTGCTGCAGTCTTAATGAAGTCCTCAAGATCACCACTTGTTTCATGACGCGATTGAGCTTTTACAGAACCATTGTTTATAAGGGCGTTTCCCTTTTTAAAATAAGGTGGATTAGAGACGATTACATCAAATGACCCTGCATCAAACTTATTTTTAAGCTCAAGGACATCAGCCTTAATGATTTCAATAGTGTCTTCTAACTTATTTTTCTTAACAGATCTATGTGCCATATCGGCTACTTGATCTTGCTTTTCTATACCATAGATTTTATCCACTTGATGGTTAAGTGATAACAGTAATGGAATGATGCCTGTACCCGTTCCCATGTCCATGATTCTATCACCATCTTTAATCTCGGCAAAATGACTTAACAGAACTGCATCAATACCATATGAAAACCACTTTTTATTCTGAATGATTCCAAATCCATTTTTCTGAATCAAATCGAAACGTTCATTGTCTAACATATTTTCTCCAAAAATAAGAACAGGTTACCCCTGCTCTTTAGTTTCTTTCCCTTGCTCTTTTTGTTGTTTCTTCTGAGGTGGGTTTCTTCTTATTCTTCTGATATCTTTTTTCTTATAAGCAGTAATGTCCTCATCTAAAACAGGCTTACCATCTTCCTCACCTACAATTAAACGAACTTTTACAAGCTCTCTGATAGTTTGAGTGTTTACAACAATAGCCTTTCCATCAGGTGTTTTTATCATTTCACCATCTTTAGGCATGCCTTTTTTAAGCTCAAGATAAACTTCATGTTCATACTTCAAACAACACATCAAACGACCACAAATACCCGATATTTTTGTTGGATTTAAAGATAAGTTTTGATCTTTAGCCATCTTAATAGATACGGGCTCAAAATCACCTAACCAATTAGCACAACAAAGTCTCTTACCACATGATCCAATGCCGTTTAACATCTTTGCTTCATCTCTAACACCTATCTGTCTAAGTTCAATTCTTGTTCTAAAAACAGATGCTAAATCTTTTACTAACTCTCTGAAATCAACTCTTCCATCAGATGTGAAATAGAAAATAACTTTATTGTTATCAAAAGTATACTCAACGTCAATCAGTTTCATTTCTAATTCATGATGTTTGATTTTCTCTAAACAAATGCTAAATGCCTCAGCCTTCTTTGTTTGATTTTCTTCATGAACTTTTATGTCTTCTTCTGTTGCTACTCTTAAGACCTTCTTCAAAGGTGCAATCACCTCATCATCAGGAATTTGACGCTTATTGATAACCAAATTACCAAACTCTACACCTCTTGCTGTTTCAACAATAACGTGTTTGGCTTCTGAGGTATCAATATTATCAGGATCAAAATAATATATTTTTCCTGCTTTTTTAAATCTTACTCCAATGACCGTAACCATTTAGTCCTCCAATAATTGAATCAACATGACTTCCATCGTTAAATCAAAGTGTCCATGTTGTCTTAACTTCTTCTTTGTAAGCTCAATTGCTTCAATATTATTTATTATCTTATTTAAAGATAGGTTTCTTGCCAACTTCTTGATCACATCAAGCGATCTTGAATGAATCAATAAATGCTTTGCTTTAGCCTGCTTGAATAAAAGTATATCTCTATACCATAATATCATATAATCCAGTATCTTCTGAATGTTTTCTTTCTCGTCATTAAAGTATGATAATTGCTCTAATAACTTGGCCTTTTCATTTGTATGAATTGCCTGAAGAATTTCCTCTGTATGAGATTGGATCAACTTAAAGCTTTCTGACGTTATGTAGTCAATCGCCTTACCTATAGAGCCATCCGCTAACTTAGCGATTATCTCTGCTTCATCTGTTTCATGATTTGACTCAATGTAATTCAATACAAGATCCTGATGAAGGCCATTCAACTTAATAATTTGACATCTAGACAGAACCGTCGGTAATAGCGCTTCTGAGTTGGTTGTTAACATAAGAATCACAACATGCAAAGGCGGTTCCTCAAGTGTCTTTAAAATTCTATTTTGAGATGAAGCATTCATCTTATCCGCATCTTTTATTAAAACAACCTTATATTGTCCATCATAAGGCTTTATATTGATAAAATCTTGAAAAGCTTCAATTTGTGCGTTTTTTATTTGTGTACCTTCTGGCTCAATAACCATAAAATCAGGATGATTGTCATGATTCATTTTTAAACATGACCTACATACACCACAAGCATCACCTGTTTTAGATTCACATAAGACAGAGGCTGATAATGCAGATCCTAAAGTCGTTTTACCCACACCTACCATACCTTCAAGCATGATTGCATGAGGTAAGGTTTCATTTTTTATTAATTCTTTAAAATATGCACATGTCTTTTCATGTCCAATTACTCTATTAAAACTCATCTATCTTTCCAATTTTGTCTAATGGGAATATCCTATAAGTCGTTTTACCCACAATTCTTTCTTCTTCTATCAAACCAATATCAGGATTTCTACTGTCCATACTGAATCGTCTGTTATCCCCCATTACAAAATAATAGCCTTCTGGAATTTCCTCAAAGAAAATTGTGTCATAACCAGAATCATTGATGTATGGTTCGTCTAAGAGCTCATCATTTACATAAACATCTGCACCCTCAATAACAATCTTATCACCAGGGCCTGCAATTACTCGCTTTATAAGTTTCTTTCTTGTATTTTCATTGACAAAAAATCGTCTGTAAAAAGGCAGTTCATTAACGCCTGACTCACCAAAAGTCATATCCGATTTAAAAACAATAATGTCCCCATTTTCAACATTCTTAGTCTTTTGAATAACCACCATATCCTTAGGTTGTAAGGTTGGTACCATAGATGTGTGATATATAGTTGTTGGTACAACAAACAATTGTAGTACAAACACAAAAACAGCCGCAAAAACAATCGACTTGATCCATTCCAATAATTCTTGTTTCATTTTTCCTCCTAGTCAGCAAGGATATTGATTTTATCACTCATAGATTCAATACCACTAATATTATTTTTTTTTGCTAACATCTCTTTTATTAATTCTATCTTATCTTCTTCGAACATTTCCCCAGGAATAATTAAAGGTATTCCAGGTGGATAAGGTATGATATATTGTGCGGCGATTTTGCCACAAGCATCTTCCAATTTTATTTGATTATGAACGCCATAATAAGCTTCATTTATTGATAATTTAGGCATACAAGTGTCACTATAGACAATTGTATCTATACCACTATAACATTTAAATTTCAACATTTCCATTGTTTTGATTAAATAATCAAAGTCCTTTTGAGTGTTCATAATGCTGGTTACTAAAACACCTACTTTATCATTGGAAAATTCTATTTGAATGCCATTCATTCTCAGCATTTCTTCAAATGAAATTGGATCAATATTATACTTACTACCAAGTAAAGTTAACTTAGTTGGATCCAAAGAAAATCCGTCAGGTAAATCCTCTTCTATTAGAAATAACTTATGTTTTTTCTTTATTCTCTTGATTTCTTCTAAAAGATTCTCCATCAATCTTTTGCCTTCTTTTTTAGATATGTCATAACCAATATCTAATGAAGACATCAGAAGGTAAGATGGACTTGATGTTTGATGCAGTTTTAACATCATTTCCAACTTATTCTGTGATATTCTATCTGAATTTAAATGAAGTACAGAAGCCTGGGTCATAACAGGTAAAGACTTATGGCTAGACTGCACCACTATATCTGCTCCGATCTCAAGAGCCGAAGGCATTAAATCTGAACTTAAAAACAAGTGAGCGCCATGTGCTTCATCCACTATTAGCATAATATTATACTTATCTAATACAGCTTTTATTGCTTTTAAATCACTCCCAATACCATAATAATTAGGATAAGTTAAAACCAAACCCTTGACATGCGGATGAGCTTGAATGGCCTTTTCCACCTGCGAAGGCGTAATCCCCATAGGAATACCAAACGCCATAATCGGGTTGATATAAACTGCATTTATCTGACCTAAAAATAGACCATCATAAACTGCTCGATGACAATCTCTTGCAACCAAAAGCGTATCACCAGGTTGAACTGCTGACATGATCATGGCATATATTCCCGATGTGGTGCCACCAACAAGATAATAGCTTTCTTTAGTATCTAGTAGATTGGACAACTCATCCTGAGATTCTTTAATACAGGACTCAGGATCAAACAAATCATCTGTACCAGGTATTTCAGTCACATCAATGTCTAAAATACTATCCAAACGGTCTAAATATGGCTTATAGAGTTCAGTATATTTATGACCTGGAACATGAAAAGATACTAGGTTTTCATCTTTGATGGCGGTCAATTGATCAAACAGTTTCAAGATTTTTTCCTCTTATTAACATCGTATAATTTTGTAGTCTTTCTTTTTTCAGCTTCTTTTTCCTTATCATTTTTATTCAAATGATAGTTGATTCTTAAAATATTGACTAATGCCACTATAACCACTACTACAAAAATAAGAGATACACCAATTATTTGTGTCATCAAAACTTTATCCATTACCTCACCTATCAAAAAAAGACTTATTTTATCAAGAAAATTATGATACTATATTAGATATCTTATTATAACAAGTATCCAATACCATATTCTACAATGGCTGGACTTGTTATAAAAACTTAATGATTTGGAGGCAAGCACATGTTGGCAAATAAAACATCCATCATCTCACCATCAGTGACGATTGGTATCAGTACAAAGGTAAAAGAACTGAACAGACAAGGCATTGAAGTGACAAGTCTTAGTATAGGGGAACCTGATTTCTTTACACCAGACAAGGTAAAACAAGCTGCTATTGAAGCGATTCATGCTAACAAAACTAAATACGATTCGGCTTCAGGTCTTTTTGAATTAAAGCAGGCTATTGTAGATAAATTAAAGAGGGACAATCATGTTTCTTATGACCTTGATGAAATTGTTGTGACAAGTGGCGCCAAACATGCAATATCCAATGCACTACTTGCTATCTTAAATCCAAATGATGAAGTTATTATTCCAAAACCATATTGGACATCTTATCCTGAGATGGTCAAACTTTTAAATGGTACACCAGTATTTGTTAACACAAAAGAGGAAAACTCATTCAAGCTACAAGCTGCAGAGTTAAAAGCTTTAATCTCTAATAAGACAAAAGCTGTATTTATAACTAATCCATCCAATCCAACTGGTGCCGTTTATACAAAAGAAGAACTAGAACCAATTGTTAAGATGTGTATTGAAAATCAAATCTACATACTAGCTGATGAAATCTATGAAAAAATTACTTTTGATGATGATTTTACTTCTATTGCAAGTTTATCAGAAGAAGCAAAAAATATGACGATTACAATCAATGGCCTTTCAAAGTCAGCTTCGATGACAGGCTGGCGATTAGGTTATACAGCAACTAATAAAAAACTTGCATCAGCCATGTCGGCTATACAGGGCCATTTGGTATCACATCCTTCTACAATCACACAATGGGCTGCTGTTGAAGCCATTAATAACTGTGAAGCAGATACAAAGCACATGGTCGATACTTATCACAGTAGGAGAAATGAAGTCATTCAAATGTTTGAAGATATTGAGGACTTGTCAATCGTTAGACCGGATGGCGCCTTTTATGTCTTTATCAATATTTCTAAATTAAAGGCTTATATAGATACGCCTGATAGTTTCTCCTTAGAAGTTTGTAATAGACTACTTGATGATTATAGGTTGGCTATTGTTCCAGGTATAGCATTTGGACTAGATGATTATGTTAGAATCACTTATGCTGCTGATATGGAAACCATTAAAACTGGTATTGAAAAAATGAAACAATTTATAAATGACCTAAAAAAATAGAGCTGATTTCAGCTCTATTTCTACATTCTCTTCTTTAATATATTGAACACTCTTTTTTCAGCCATCAGTAGTTCATTTTTCATATCTTTTGGCTTTAAACGACATACCTTTAACATCATTTTAAAATCAGCTTGATCACAGCCTATACCATATCGTAAACGTATAATTTGCTCATGTTTGGGTGTTAAAATCTCTTCTTCTACCAGCTCTTTAAGCTTTTTATCAATAATTTCTATTTCCTTTTCAGTTATCTCCATACTTCTCCTCTAATACTTTTAATAATTTTTTTGATAAATCTACCTTGCTCTTACCGGCTGAATTGATAATTTCAACAAATCTATTTTCTTCTGACTTATAGTTATTCTCTAACAGTTTCTTTTTTAATTGATTAACAGTGCCTAGATTACCATCAATAAGCTCTATATCTTGACCCAGTAGATCATAGATAAAATCCTTTATAAATAGATAATGTGTGCACCCTAAAACAACACTTTCAATATTGTCTTTTATATCTCTAAAATACGCTTCTAAGACTGGTAAAATTTCTTCTGATTCAAGCATTTCTTCTTCTATTAACTCAACAATTTTAGGAGCAGGTACCTTATAAACGCTTGTTGAAGAAGCCACTTTGTTTAAAAGATCATTGAATTTTTCTTCCTTTAAAGTCATAGGTGTCGCCATGACTGCTATTGCCTTGCCTTTATTTGACTCTACAGCTGGTTTTAAAGCTGGTTCCATGCCTATAATAGGTATAGGGTACTTGTCCCTTAAGACCTTAATAGCAGCACTTGTGGCTGTATTACAAGCTACAACGATTGCATCTACATGACGTGTCATTAAATAATCACAAATTTCTATACATCTTTCAATGACTTCTTCTTTAGTTTTTATACCATACGGAGCATTTTTTGAGTCTCCAAAATATATAAAAGATTCATTAGGAAGTCTTTTTTTAGCTTCATACAAAACACTTAAACCTCCCATACCTGAATCAAAAATACCTATTAACATGTTGATAACCCCTAACAAAATAAAAGTTATACACATACATATCCCTGACTGTGTATAGTTTTTTTAAACTAAATATATTATACTATAAATCAAGAACGAATTAAATGAGGAGAAATAATGAGAATCAATTGTATGAAATGTGTCTACTACTATGTCACATGGGATCCTAAAAAACCAAGGGGCTGTAAGTTCTTCGGATTTAAATCATATGCCATGCCGTCACAGGTTGTTTTAAAATCATCTGGTAATCCATGTGAAGCTTTTAAAGAAAAAAAAATAAGCTCATAAGAACTTATTTTACTATATTCATACTGATATCAAATGCTGTAACAGAGTGTGTCAGTGCTCCTACAGAAACGACGTCAACACCTACCTCAGCGATACTTTTTAAACGCTCTAGTGTAACATTGCCAGATGCTTCTAAAATGGCTTTTCCTTGATTTATTTTCACAGCTTCAGCCATGGTTTCATTGTCCATATTGTCAAGCATAATAATATCTGCATCTGCATTTAATGCTTCTCTTAATTGATCTAGTGATTCTACTTCAACTTCAATTTTAGTAGTATGAGGCACTTCTTTTTTTGCAATTTCAACAGCCTTTGTAATGGAACCGACTGCCTTAATATGATTATCTTTAATCATAACTGCATCAGAAAGGTTGAATCTATGATTGCTGCACCCACCAAGCTTTACTGCGTATTTTTCTAATATTCTTAAACCAGGTGTTGTTTTTCTTGTATCCACCACGCGCATTGGGAACTCTTCAACTTCCTTAGCATATTGGTATGACATTGTAGCAATACCCGACATTCTTTGCATAAGGTTTAATGCCACACGTTCCCCTTTTAGAATCGATCTAGAAGAACCTTTTACTCTAAAAATAACAGTTTGATTATCTACATAATCCCCATCTTCTGCAAGGAGTTCAACTTCTAAATCAGGATCTACTAATTCAAAAACACGTTTAGCGACTTGTAAACCAGCAACAACGCCTTGAGCCTTTGTCTTCATCTCAGCAAGACACTTGTCTTTTGATGATAACAAGATATCTGAAGTGATATCTACATAGCTAATATCTTCATCAAGCCCTCTAATAATTATTGGATCTATTTTGTAATTTGATAACATCCTTACTCTCCTTCAATGATATGACTGCCCAGAGATGTTTCTCTTGCAATTGCAGCTTTAATAATCAGCTTTGAAACAAATATCATATTCCTTAATTCAAAAGCCTCTTGTGAATTACATTTCTTACTTAAATCCACGTTCATGCCTTCAATTAATTCTAGTGCATAAATCAAATCATGTTTACTTCTGAATATAAAAACATGTTCACTCATAATATGCTTCAATTGCTGTTTATAAGTATGAGACTTGATACAAGACGAGTCGTCAATTGCCTCAAAACTTTTCTTTAAATCTGGTACAATGACCTCGGCTACATTGATATCTTCAGCAACCCGATTTGCAAAGACAATGGCCTCTAATAAAGAGTTGCTAGCCATTCTATTGGCTCCATGAACACCCGTACATGCCACTTCACCACAAGCATAAAGACCTTTGATATTTGTTCTACCTATAGCGTCTGTTTTAAGACCACCCATCATGTAATGTTGAACAGGGACGATTGGTATTAAATCTTTAATCATGTCTATCTCATAAGATAAACACTTTATATATATATTGGGAAATCTATTTTTTATATAATCTTCAGGTAAATGTGTCACATCTAGATAAATATTTTGATTGCCCTGTTTGTTTGACTCTTCAATAATAGCCTTGGAAACAACTGATCTTGGTGCCAAATCCTTGAGAGGATGATATCTTTCCATAAAAGCTTCACCAGCTTCATTTCTTAAAATACCACCTTCACCCCTAACGGCTTCCGATATAAGAAAGTGCGCATCATCCTTTTTATTCAAAGCTGTAGGATGAAACTGAACAAACTCCATATCTGCCACTTCTGCACCTATACGAGCGCCTATTGCAATACCATCAGCAGTTGCAATGCTTGCATTTGTTGTATGTTCATACAAACCACCAACACCACCTGTTGCTATAACAACTTTAGAGGCATATACAGATTCTATTCTATCATTAACAATTAATTTAACACCTTGTACTTGATCATCTTCACATATTAAATCGGTAACAAAAATATGGTCTTTAAGACTGATATTATCCTTTTCTAGACATGCTTCAAGAAGACCACGAATAATTTCTTGACCTGTTGTATCTTTATAATGAACAATTCTTCTTTTAGAGTGTCCGCCTTCTTTAGTCAGTAATAAATTACCATCAGCATCACAATCAAAATGAACCCCCATTGACATGAGGGCTTCTATATTACTGCCGCCTTCTTCAACCATTATTTTTAAACGATTCTCATCATTATGGTTGAAACCTGTTTTTAGTGTATCTTCCACATGACTATTATAATCATGAGGATTAAATGTTACAGCAACACCACCCTGAGCCAGGTTGGTGTTGCTACATTTTAATTCATCTTTAGATACGACCAATACACTTTTATTAGAATCAAGTTTCATTGCAGTAAATAGACCTGCAATACCAGAACCGATAATGATTACATCATAAGCTGGTTGCATACTTGTCATTTCTTACCCCTTTGATAATTCTAACATTCTATTTAATGAATGATACGCCTTCTCACGAATTTCTTCATCTACAGTAATTTCATTTTCTTCAGTCTTTAAAACATGTAAAACATCTTCTAATGACGTCTTTTTCATATTGTAACAAATTAATGCAGGTGATAATAAAGTAAACTTCTTGTATAAGTTCTCTTTTCTAAGTGTGTGTAAAATACCCATTTCTGTTCCTACAATGAATTCTTTGTCTTCACTGTTTCTAATGTGGGCTAAAATTTGTGATGTAGAACCTACAAAATCTGCTAATTCTACAACTGCAGGATTACATTCAGGATGTACCACTACCTGAACACCTGGCTTTTTATTTCTTACAATGGCAACTTCTTCAGGTTTTACACGTTCATGTGTAATACAGAAGCCATTCCATAATTCCATTTTCTTGTTTGGTAATTTCTTATTGATATAGTTACCTAAATTTCTATCTGGAGCAAATAAAATTTTATCTGAATCTAATGATTCAACAATTTTTAAGGCATTTGAAGACGTGACACAAACATCACATTCTGCTTTAACTTCTGCAGAAGAGTTTACATAACATACAACTGTTGTACCAGGGTTTTCTTCCTTATAAGCACGTAGTTTTTCACCTGTGATCATATCTGCCATAGGACAACCTGCATCAATAGCCGGTAAAAGTACTTTTTTTGTTGGACTAAGTATCTTAGCACTTTCAGCCATAAAATGCACACCACAGAATACAATAATATCTGCATCTGTTTTAGCTGCTTCTTCACTAAGTTTGAGAGAATCACCTACAATATCAGCTATATCCTGAATTTCAGGAATTTGATAGTTATGAGCTAGTATAACAGCATTCTTCTCTCTCTTTAACTTCTTAATTTCACTTACAATTGAATTGATTTCCATTTATGTCTCCATTCTAAAAAAAAAGACTATCTAAGATAGTCTTAACTACAACTTATCTATTATTAAAGCTTTCTGCATTATTTCTAGAACCTTCAATATGTCTAACTGTTGCTTCATATGCTTTATCAGCATCTTTTTCTATAAACCCTTGTAAAATAGCCTTATGTTCACCTAATGCATAATTAGGTCTACCATCAACCAATAATGATTTTTTTCTAGTTGTCTTAATGAATAATTGGAAGTCTCTTAATACTTGCTCCAAATATCTACTCTTACTTGCCATGTAAATTGTTTCATGGAACTTAGTGTCTAGCTCAAAAAACTTGTCGGTATCATTCTTAAATGTATAAAACTCCATTAAGTCATAGATCTCTTTGAGATCATCAATCACAGACTCATCAGATTCATCCATTCTTTCAACTGCCCATCTTGCAGCAATACCTTCAATTGCAACACGTATTGTGTAAATATCATGAATATCTTGATTAGAGATCCCTTTAACAACAACACCCCTGTTAGGAATATTGTCAACAAGACCATCCAATTCTAATTGCTTTAATGCTTCTCTAACTGGTGTTCTACTTACACCTAATTCTTCAGCTAATTTAGCCTCGACAATTTTATCTCCAGCCAAGTATCTATCATTGAGTATATCTTCTCTTATCTTATCAAAAATGAGTGAGGTTAATGATTTATTTTCTTTCTTCTGATCAAACAGGTCCAAAATAATTTCCTCCGAATGTAAAAATAACGTTATACCCCTATGGTACTATGTCATTAAATTGCACCTATATTTTAACCCACATTTAACTCCCTGTCAATTGACTGAGTCATAAAATGAACAAGTATTGTAATTATTAGAAACATAGCGATACCAATTGATACATGTGGTGTCTATATTGTTGAATTATCTATGACTAAATAGACAAAAGGCTCTCTTCTTATGAGCATTTTGCTATTTATTTAAGCCTCATAAAATACATCACTAATAATCTATAAATATAATTAATTCATGCATATGTAAAAATTGTATTATCCTATTAAATAAATAAAAAAACAGCCTAAGGATTTCCTTAAACTGCTTTTTAAACCGGCAACGTCTTACTTTCCCAGGTCGTCTCCAACCAAGTATCATCAGCTCTACGAAACTTAACTTCTGTGTTCGGGATGGGAACAGGTGTAGCCTTCGTGATATAGTTACCAGATATACATGACTTATTAAGTCAYCTATTTAATTCAGATATTCTCTGAAGATTGCATATATGAATTTCAAGCTTTACAATTCTCTTTCGCTAATCACTTGCGTGATATCGCTCATACGACTTCGCTTACGCTACGCCGTTATTTGGTCAAGTCCTCGACCTATTAGTATCTATCACCTAAACA
>NZ_VANV01000041.1 GCF_022496765.1 Acidaminobacter sp. JC074
TTGATTTTCTGTTTCTTTGTTTTCTTGACGCCATTACTTCATTTACCATCCTTTGTGTCCTTTCTAGATTGTAGCACACAAAGTCAATAAAAATAAGTGTGCTATCAGATCCTTAGTTCTGATTTACACACTTTATTTTACACTCCCTTTTTATTCATCTATAAACTTTGATGTGATATCGTTTCCTTGCTCATCATAAAAAGTATAAAATTGTTCTAATTCTACATGAGCTGTTATTCGATCTTTAATTTCCTTAATAATAATATAATAATCATCTTGTAATTGGAAATTAAAGCTATTACTGAGTGTTGGTTCGTTTAATCTATAATACTCTAAATTAAGTTGCTCTGCATTTTTCTTTATACCTACTATAAGTAAGTAGTATTTTTTGTTTATTCTAGTCAATGTACCTTTGAAAAGGTTTTTAAATTGATTACTACTCTGAACAAGATTATGTTTTCCCAACATATTTTCTTTGTAAATTGAAAATCCAAGATTGTTTTGACTATTTCTAAAAAAGACAGTTAATAGATTGTCATATTCTCTATAGTTTAATATTTCTTTGTCAACTCCTATAAGTTCTTGGACATATGTTTTGGTTATTATGTTTCTATGTGGGGAGTTGTTATATATAATAATCACTATAAACAATAGAGTTACTGTAATTATGAGTATTTTCTTCATCAAATCTCCTTACTTAGTAATATAAACCTGGAACTGATAATTCGATTGGCCAAGAATAAGAATCGTTGGTCACTTCCATAGAAGGAACTCCACCAGATATTGAAAATTTTGGACTTCCTGCAAACCTAGTCCATGTGTGTATATATGTTGCATTAACACATGTTTTTTTGCCTTCGCTTTGTGAGTATTTTCTTTCTAATCTAGCTTCAGCAAAACAGTTTTTAATACCCGATCCAGATAATGTACCATTTTTACGTTCGTTGAAGCTCCATATGTAACCGCGATCTGCATGTGATTCTTCTCTTGAACCTGAGATAGAGGTACCATCATAATATTTACCATAGAAATTCTTACTTTTCGCTGTAAATGCTTCATCGTATCCACCCCATGACAAAGATATAAAGTCTCTTTTGTTATGCGGATAAACTTCTCCCCCGACGATTGCATTGTACTCGTTTGGCCAATCGGTGTGAGCTTGAACTACATATGATCCATCACTAAGTTCGTAAACACCAAGGTAAAAGTCACATGCTCCTCGTTCCTCAGAATCGGGCGTTAGAAATCCTTTAGATAATGTTGAAGTTAGAGGTAAAGCTCTGTAACTTTCAGTAATCTTGTATTGGATTACTTCATTCTTATTCATTAGCCTGCTTGTAATTAAGTTATTTTTTTCATCATATTTGTTGTAATAATAGACCCTTTTTTTGGCTACTACTACTGGTTTAGAAAAATTTTCTACTATGTTATTTTTTGCGCTTAGAATATTCGCGTCTAAGTTGAGATTTTCATTAGGTTCTTTGTAGTTAAAAATGTTTAGATTAGCCGCATCTTCACCGTAAAAGTATTCTGTTTCACTGTAGTATTCATCAGAGTTGTTTTCTTCTGCAAATACTGTTGTAAGTGATTGTGTGAAGATTAATACAAAAACAAGAGTAATTGTTAAAAGTTTCTTTTTCATTTTTCCTCCATTCGATTTTAATTATATCCTATTGAGAAACGTTTCTAAAGTCATAATACTCCTAAAAACAAAAAAAAGTAAATAAAATTTTAATATTAAAATTATTATGTAAATATTAAGAAAAAATCTTGTATATTATTTTACTCTTTGCTATTATTGATTTATTCTCATCATCTTATCTTTATGTTAAAATATTTGAGAGAGGAGTGTATTATGGATCAAGGTATGATGATAAGAAAGGCTAGAAAACAACTTAAGTTATCTTTAAAGGACTTTTCTGAAGATAATCTTTCTTATAGCTTGTTGAGTACAATTGAAAAAGGAAAAACGACTTTAACAAGGCAAAAGGCCTTGATGTTATATAAGAAATTTATATATTTTTCATGGGAAAAAAAAGTGTTTCCAGAAGCTGATTTTGAAGATTTGTTAACGGATAATCAGGAATATTTGTTGTTAAAGAAGGCACATGAACTATGTTTCACTTTAGACCAGTCTTCAGATAAGATTTGTTTAGAAGCTGCAAAAGACAATATCTATGCTGCAAGAGAGATAGAATTAAGTTTGCTATCGTATTATATAATCAAGTACACTTCTGATGCTATAGAGGATTCTTATTACAAACAGAAGTTAAATTATTATTATGAGTCTTTAGATTATTTGAAGAAAACTATAAATAGTAGAAATATATTTGAGTATCAAGCTACATTATCATTATGTGTGGATTTGGCATACAGATGCGAACGTGTACAGGGACTTATTGATAAATATGAAGAGCTGATTGCTATTACAGAAAACTTATCTCTGAAAGTACATCCTAATGTATATTACAACATATCTTTGTTCTATAAGAGAATTAGAAATTTCGAGTTATCTTTAAAGTATTTAGAATTGTATAAGGGGAGTTTGTCTTATCTAAGCCTACGAGAACATGCTGAAATAAAGTTGATTGAAGCATCTTTATTATCTGAAACTGGGCACTTAGATAAAGCAATTATGACTTTAGATAGACTTAGTAATGATGTTCATGATCAAGGACTAGAGAGTCTAGAGCTCCTTTCCTATGTGAATTACCTTAATAAGGTTTATGTAAGTTATGCTTTTCGAGATATTGATTTAATAAGGTCTAAGATATGTAAAGCGGAAAGTTTGATTGAGAATAAGCACTATGAAGAGAAGAAGTTTGACATGATTTGTTCCAATATATCACATGGATTAATTATGATAAATGAGCTGGAGAAAGCAGAATCGTATCTGAAACTCGCCTTGGAGAATTCAATGTCTACAAGAAATAGTTTGGTAATCATCGACGAATCATTAGATTTCTTAATTGACTTAGATAGGACAGTTTTTTTATTTGATATATTACATGATATAAAGGTTAACGAACTTGATATGTATCTGTCGAACAAATACTATAAGATAATAATTAGATTACTTTCTAGCTATGAGGAAAAAAAATACCCTAAGAGGTTAAAGGAGCTAATGGAGGTTTAAATGAAAAAAGTAGTTAAAAAGTTATTTTCAATTATGTGTTTATCGCTAATTATTGTAGGTCAATCTATGGTGTTTTGTGAAGATGTTGACCCACCAATCAAAACTATTCCAAATTCTGAATGTACATATTATAAAGTTGTTATTGAGGAATTATTAGATAAGTAAAGAGAGGTCCTTTAGTTGATAAGGAAAATTATAATCCTTTTTAAAAGAAAAACTATAAAAAATCAGGACATGATGTCCTGATTTTTTTATTAAAGGTATATTGGGATTATGCTGCAGCTTCGTTATCCTTAACGTCACTGTCTTCATAATAAACTTTTTCATTAAATTCGCCTTCACCTTTAGCAACGATAACTGTACAACATGCATCACCTGTGATGTTGATAGCTGTTCTTAACATATCTAAGATTCTATCAATACCGATGATAATAGCGATACCTTCTACTGGTAAACCAACTTGAACAAGTACCATTGATAACATGAGTAGACCAACACCTGGAACGCCTGCAGTACCGATAGAAGCTAATGTGGCTGTTACGATAACTGTTACGAAGTCCATTAAACCTAAGTCAATACCGAATAACTGAGCGATAAATACTGTTGCAACACCTTGCATGATTGCTGTACCATCCATGTTGATGGTTGCACCAAGAGGTAAACAGAATGAGGCAATTTTTGGTGAAACACCTAATCTCTTTTCAGCAGTTTCAATTGTTACAGGTAATGTAGCAGAAGAAGATGCTGTAGAGAATGCAACTGTCATAGCTGGGTAGAAGTTCTTAAAGAACTGGATAGGGCTTAGTTTTGTAAACATGTATAAGATACCTTGGTAAGTAAATACAGCATGAATTAATAAAGCGCCTACTACACATAGCATGTACATGATCAGTTTAGGCATCATAGCCCAACCTAGAGTAGCCATTGTTTTAGCGATTAATGCAAATACACCAATAGGTGCAACTAACATAATCATTTCAACTAACTTAAGAACTAATACGTTAGCTTCTTCGAATAAAGCTGTGATCTTAGCAGTTCTGTCACCTAAGATTGTTAAGGCAGAACCCGTTAATAAAGCAAATACGATGATTTGTAACATGTTACCTGATGCCATAGCAGCAATAGGGTTTCTTGGAACCATGTCTACAAATACAGAAGCGATGCTTGGTGCTTCTTTAGGTGTATACTCTAAACCTTCTAAGCTGATAGCTGTACCAACACCTGGTTGAACAACTGTAGCGATTAAGATAGCGATTGAAATAGCGATTGCTGTTGTAACTAAGTAGAAACCAACTGTCTTACCACCGATTCTACCTAATTTCTTGATATCACCAATTGATGCAGCACCTAATGTTAATGAAACAAATACTAAAGGTACAATCATCATTCTGATAGCATTAACGAAAATACCACCAATTAATTCAAATACAAAACCGATAAAGAAGTTGTCAATAATACCTGCAATTGAACTTGTTTCGCCTGCCTGACCTTTAACGACATACATTAAAAGACCAGTAATAATACCGAGTATCAGACCAATAAATATCTTGGTCGATAGACCCATTTTCTTTTCCTTCATAAAGCCCCCCCTTATAAATTGTTATGATTTCTTAATAAGTATAAAAGGGGGTCTATTAAATCCTACAAAATGTAACAAAATTCTATTTAATTTTCTGAAAATTCTACAAACTTAATATTTCTCTAGCTTGATCTGGATTGGCGATTGGTCTCTTGACAGCTCGAGCAATTTCTATGACCTGTTTAACCAGTTCTGTGTTGCTGGCATGATCTTGGTCCATCTTTAACACATCTTCTAAACCGGTTCTGACATGTCCGCCTAATAGAATAGCCATGGTAAGCATTTGAATTTGAGATTTACCAATACCTGAAACCGTAAAAGTAGAATTTTGTGGTAGTGATTCTACTAGAAACATCAAGTTTCTTGGCGTGCCAGCCATAGAACCTGGTACATTCATAACCAAGTTAAAATGAAGATTTGGCTTTATAATACCTTTTTTAACTAGATAGTTGGCATTTTTAATCATAGCTGTATCAAATACTTCTATCTCTGGCTTGATGTTATTTTGAAGCATTTTAGATGCCAGAGCTTCTATAAGCTCAGGACTGTTACCATTAATAGAGGTTGGAAAATTAGATGACCCTGTTGAAAGAGAAGCCATTTCACAGTTTAAGTCGAGCATCTGACTTCTATAATCTATTGTGTTCTTACCACCTCTGGCACCAGTAGAAAGCTGGGTGATGATATTAGTACCGCTCTTTTTAAGTTTGTCTAAGAGGTCCTTATAAATCAGTCTGTCGCTTGTCGGTTGTTCATTTTCGTCTCTAATATGTAGGTGGGCAATGCTGGCGCCAAGGGCTTCACATGCCAAAACGTCTTTTACAATTTCCTCATTGGTAATTGGTGCATTGGGGTTTAAAGCCTTTGTCGGTACATTGCCTGTTGGTGCGACGGTGATAATGAGCTTATCCATAATTTTTCCTTTCTTAATGATTCTTGAGTTGTAAGTAAAGCTTTTTCTAGTTTTTTATATAGTTCAAGGACCTGGTCCTCTGTAATAATCAGTGGTGGTGCAATTAATATATGGTCACCTTCTGTATGACCGTAGGTACCAGAGCCTGGATAAACGACAAGGCCCTCTTTTAAGCAATTTTCAGTTACCCGTTGTTTTAAGTTGATGTCTCTTTTAAATGGCAGTTTGTTTTCTTTGTCGCATACAAATTCTATGCCAATCATGAGTCCGAGGCCTCTAATATCACCTACAAAATCTAGCTTGTATAGATTTTGTAATAGGTCTAGTAACTGCCTGCCTCTTTCTTTTGAGTTTTCAACCAAACCGTTTTGTACTATATCTATGACTTTAGATGCCACGGCACAAGAAAGGGGATGACCACCGTAAGTATGACCATGTTTAAAGGCACCTGAACCTTCTGTCATAATTGTGTTAAAGATTTTGTCTGACGCAACTACCGCTCCAATTGGGGCATAGCCAGCACTCATACCCTTGGCAATGCATAAAAGGTCTGGTTCCACATTAAAATGCTCACAGGCAAACATCTTACCAGTACGACCAAAGCCTGTCATAACCTCATCCATAATAAAGATGATGTCATGTTCATCACATAGTTCTCTTACCATTTCAAAGTAAACTGGGTGAGGGTAAACACCTGGTGCAGCTGATCCAACAACTGGTTCTGAAATAAAGGCAGCAATATTTTCAGCACCTTGGAACTGGATTTCGCTTTCTAAAGCTAAAGCTGCTTGCAAGCTTGTATGGTACCAATCTGTAGACCATTGATTTCTATACTGATAAAACTGAGGAATCTTAGGGAAGTTAATCAGCATTTGGTCATATACTTGTCTTCTCTCAGTAATCCCTGTCATGGAAAGTGCGCCTAAGGTATTGCCGTGGAAAGAATGTCTTTTAGAGATAACCTTCCACTTTTGAGAGTGAGGATTCTTTTCATAATGATACTGTCTTGCCATTTTAATAGCGGCTTCTGTGGATTCGGAGCCTCCTGAGACAAAGTAGACATGATTCAAAGATTCAGGTGTTAGGTCTGCAATTTTCCGTGCGCATGCTTCGATAGGATCACAAGTGAATCTCGATAGGTGTGTATAAGCAATGGTTTCGATTTGTTCTTTTGCAAGCTCAGCTACCTCGTGATTGCCATGACCGATGTTGGCAACTGCAGAACCAGAACAGCCGTCGATGTAGGTATTACCTTTTTCATCATAGAGATAGATGCCTTGACCTTTGACGATCTTAGGATAAGACCATTTGTTTGATCGATAGAATACATGATTTTTTGGTGCTTCCATAATTTCCTCCAAATAAAATAAACCCAGCACAAAAAACTTGTTTAAACAAGTTATGTACTGGGTTTTAATACGTGATATATAAATGGGTTACATTTATACGACGATTAAAGCAGTTAATTGTTATTCCACTGAATGTATCTTTCATAAGCGTTGTTAACAGCAACACAAACGGCTTTTTGACTAAAGCCATGATAGCGGTCAGCAATCTTATCCAATAGCATGTCAATGGGTTGATTGTGTAGGTTAAAACCTACAATGATCTCTTTTAGAAATTGCTTGGCTTCATCTGTTAACAGGGTGCAAGAGGTATCTTCTATAACACCTGTGTGTCTGTTGATGATCAATCCGACCCCAACAGTCTCAAGCATTTTGCCTGCAGGTATGTTATGAGATAACTTTGCATAAGCGATAAAGTAAACAGTTTCTGGTGAGTATATCAAACTTATCACCTCACTTTAATTGCATTATAATCGCCGTGTTACAAAAATGGAATACTTTTTTTGAAAAAAAATAAATTTAATTGTAGAATAGATATGAGGTGTTAAATGAAGAAGAACAGGAATCATCTGGTTTTATTGGTCGTACTGGCAACAACCATCTTGGGACAACTATATATGAAGCCCTTTGGGACTGACTTTAGAGTATCGTTAGGCATCATTGCCTTATCGGTACTTCTATTAAGGTTTAACAAAATACCAATCGTTTTAACCTGTACACTTACAGGCTTGTCTATATTTGTTTTTAGAATGGTTTTAGATGTTGTACCTCAGACCCACTCCTTAGTGGATTTGTTAATTGCACATTATCCTTCTGTCGTATTTTATTTATTCTTTGGCTTGTTCTTTAAACTTTTAAATGCAAGAGAAGTTGTATCCAAACCCGTTGTATGTTTGGTGATTATAGCCTTATCAGATGTTGGTGCTAATACTATTGAGTTAATTGTAAGAGGAGAGTTTAGGGTTGTTTCACCTGAGCTATTATCCATAAGTATTGTGCTTACAGGCATCATCAGGGCAACTATTTCTTATTTATTGTATTTATCAGAAAAAGTATATTACTTGATTATCATCAACAAGGAACAAAGAGAGAAATATAAAGAGTTTGTCATGATGCGTGCGAATATTAAAAGTGAAATTTTCTTTATGCAAAAGTCGATGGACGACATTGAACAGTCTATGAAAGAAAGTTTTGCCTTATATAGAAAGCTTAATCAACCAGATTTACACTTAGATCAACCAGATATTATAGATATGAGAAATAGAATCCTCGGTATTTCAAAAGGGATCCATGAGGTAAAAAAAGACTATGCCAGAATCATCGCAGGCATAGGAAATGTCATTCCAGACCAAGGGTTTTCAAAGTATAAGGACTCCGATGAAGTTTTTGAAATCCTACAGGATGTAACAGATAAATACATTGCTAAAACAGGCAAGAAAATCGTATTTGAGTTAGACAATGAAGAAACATTTCCAATATTTTATTACTCACCACTCTTAAGTGTTTTAAATAACTTAATTGTCAACGCAATAGACGCTATCAGGGATGAAGGATGGGTGAGAGTATCTGTGGAAATGGATGATGATATGATTGATTTTTATGTGACAGATAACGGTACGGGCATTAAGGAAAAACATCTAGGTGCCATATTTACACCTGGTTTTTCTACTAAGTTTGATAAGGCCACAGGCAAGATGTCTACAGGGATTGGTCTTACTCATGTCAAGCAAATTGTAGAAAGGTCTTTAGATGGTCAAATAGATGTTGAGTCAATAGCGGGTAACTATACTCAATTTCATATACGTGTAGCAAAGAAAGTCTTATGTGACGGAGGAAATAGTGAATAAAGAAAGATTCTTAATTATAGATGATGACATAGGTATTTGTCAGATGTTAGAAAATATCATAGAAGATAATGATCTAGGAGAGGTCATTGATACCATTCAAGATGGTAAGTACGGCCTAGACATGATTCCAAAGTTTAGACCGGACATCGTTTTTATTGACTTACTTTTACCTGAAGTTGATGGTATTGAGATTGTAAAGTCTATTCGTGATAAGTACAAAGACATTGATTTTATTATGATCAGCCAAGTCAGTGATTCTGAAATGATCTCAGAAGCTTATGAATCTGGTATTGGTTTTTACATCAACAAGCCTATCAACGTCATTGAAGTTGTTTCTGTAACCAAAAGAGTGATCAACTCTCAAAGAAATAGAAGGATGATTGCAGAAATTGGACAGACCCTTTCAAAAAACAAATCTGCTGGTCAAGCTGAAGTGGAAAAAGGCTACTTAGACGAAGTGAATGTCATCTTTGCAGAACTGGGTATTCTTTCTGAAAAGGGCAGTCAAGATATCATTGAAATCATTAATAAAGTCATTTTAGATCAAAAAGATGTGCAGATGACCAAGATGTATAAGTACTTAAGTCAAATGTATGTTAAGAATGGCGTGAAGAGATCGTCATCTTATAAAGCCATAGAGCAAAGAGTTAGGAGAACGATTCAAACAGCCCTTGTTAATGTAGCCCATCTTGGTTTAGAAGATTTTTCTAACTACAGATTTGAGCGATATGCTTCCACATTATTTGGTTTTACAGAAGTTCGAAAAGCCATGGACAATATAAGAAAAAATGAATCAGTTAAAGTCACCATCAACATCAAGCAATTTATAACAGGACTGGTGTCATTAATTAAGTAGAATAACTAAAAAAACGACCTTTGAGGTCGTTTTTTATATAAAGTTAGATACAATTACATATAGGTAGTGAGCTGAAATACCAGCTACCAGACCACCAATGGTATGTGATAGGATAGCCTTGTTTACAAGTTGTCTTACATTAAGTGCATCCATCATACCAACGTGTGTACTTAAGTAACCGCTCCAGCACATGCCCATTGCAGTGAAAACTGCGATTTCATTTGCACCAATTAAGCCACTTGCTAAGAACTTAGGTACCAATGACATTGCGGCACCTACAGCACCTAATGATGTGATTGGAAAAGCAATAGCTTCAGGAGACTTAAAACCGAATAAAGGCTCTAGAATCGGTGAAATGTAACCACCGAGTTTAGGTAGCAATTCAACGCCTTCGAATGCTGTTCCTTTAAATACAGCCACACCATCAACGGTTTCAGCTGGACCGAATGTTAACATCATAACGATTGTACAGATGATAAGTACACCAGGTATAATTGAAAGACCTAAGTCTACACCGTTTTTACCACCCTCAAGCATGGCTTCTAAAGCACGTTCAAGTGCATTACCATCTCTGATTTCTCTTGTATTTGTAAATGAGTCCTCGTTTGACATATTGTTGATGTCTTCTTTGGTGACGCCATAATATTTTTTAGTAAAGTGTAACATGATTCTTACACTGACAATAGAACCGATAACAGCACCCATAACACCTAAAAATGCTGGTAAAGCAAAATTTGGTCCTTGTGTAGACATGAAAACTGTTAGGATAAGACCCATACCAAAGGCAGTACCTAAGTTACAAAGGGCTGGTGTCTGATAGTTCTTAAAGTATTTAGAGAATCCTTTGTCTTTTGCCAATGAAATAATGGCTGGATTATCTGATAAGAAAGTTGTTATTGCACCGATTGATGCTGCACCAGGTAAACCATAGATAGGTTTCATAATTGGTGAAATAATCTTGTTGATTAAAGCGACAACACCAAATTCAGATAATAATGCTGAAAATGCACCGGCAATAACAGCGATAGCCATAATTAGAAATACAGTGTCTAATAGTAAAGCATGTGAAGTTTCCATAATTGTTGAAAACATTTTATCTAGTCCCATTACTGAAGCAACATAGCCAAATCCAAGACCAAATATAATTAAGAATGCAAAAGTTTCCTTTGAAACTGCTTTTTTAGTTCTTAATGATGACATCGTTTTCCTCCTCTTGTTATCAATGTTTGCTTAAGTTTACACCAAAAAAATACTCCTAAACAAGCGATATTTTTACAAAAATAAGAGTCGAAACTGCTTGAAAAGCTTAAATTTTCTGATAATTTACATGTCTGGAGATATAAAAAGTCAAAAATGAGTGAAAAATTGGAAAAAGTCCGTTAATTTTGACTGATTTCTTATTTTTCTCTTTATTTTAATTGTAAGGTTTTCATATAGAAATATGAAAAATAAGTGTGTTAAGATACAATTATATAATTTAAAACGCACATACTTGGGTATGTAGTTATAAAAAATGTGGAGGAAAGAATGAACGTAGAAGATAGAAGACGAGAAGTGGTACTTACAAAAGAAGATATCGCTAAGAGAGTTAAAGAATTAGGTGCTGAGTTATCTAAAGATTACGAGGGGAAAAATTTACTGGCTATTTCATTATTAAAAGGCAGCTTTATTTTTACAGCGGATTTAGTTAGAGAAATGTCAGTACCAGTTCACATTGAATTTATGATTACTTCAAGTTATGGTCATGGAGAGGAATCAACTGGTGAGTTAAAGATTGTTAAGGACATTGATGTAGAAGACTTGTCTTCATTTGATGTTTTAGTAGTAGATGATATCGTTGATTCTGGTATTACAATGTATGAGACAATTAAGTTGTTAAAGGCTAGAAACCCTAAATCAATCAAATCGTGTACACTTTTAGACAAGCCATCTAGAAGAGTAGCAGACATTACACCTGATTACTGCGGTTTTTCAATCGCTGATAAGTTTATTGTTGGTTATGGTCTAAACTATAAAGATCATTATAGAAATATCGATCATATCTTTGCATTTGTAGAGGACTAATTATGGTTAAAGTTGTCGCTGAAAAATATATTGATGAGAATAAGCTTGAGGCTTTTATGGCCTTAGCAGGAGAAATGATTGAGTTGACTCGAAAAGAAGATGGATGTCTTGAGTACAACATCTTTCAGGATGAAAATGATCCTCGTCACTTTTCTTACATTGAATCATGGGAGACGCGTGAGCATTTAGAAAAACATTTTGAAAGTGAACATTTCAAAAGACTAGTACCTAAGCTTGGAGATTTATCTGAAGCTGGTCCAGTTGTTATTTATAAAGAAGTTTAAAATTTGCCTAAGGGCAAATTTTTTTTAGCCGTCATTAGACGGCTAATATAAGGTGGATAAGTCTTTTTTTAGTTTGTCATAAAGATTAAGTAGAAGGTAAGAAGACGCTTTCAACTCTTCTATATTGGATACTTTCATAGCCTTTTCTATTAATAGATAGTCTTCTTCAGGATAATCCCTATAGATGTATCTAGGGCCAAAATCAGCCTTTTCAGGTCGGTGTTTGATATTTAAAAGGACAATTAGGTAACGGGTTAAGAACGCGTAATAAACTGGGAATGCTTCTGAAAACATCTTCCTGTGTAATGCTTTCTTGAGTTCAAGTATGATCAAGAAATCTGCTTGGATTGTTTTGTTAAATAGTGACTGACAGACTTGATGAACTTTCTCAGCAGGCCTATCGGTATTATCGAGCTTATATTTTTCAAGCCATATATCTGCTTGACCGTGTCTGTTTGCTTCTATGTATTTGTCTTCTTGCTCTTCGCTCATAACAACAAAATCTACATAAAAGAACTCTGGTGTATTTTTCGTCTTAAAAAAAACCTGTGAAAAGCCATGATGGGTCGGTTCTTCTAAACGATACATATTTTCTTGACCAAAGGTCTCTCTTAAGAAGGCGATCAAGTCTCTTAAGACATTTTCTTTGTCTGGATCTTTACAGACCATGCATAAATCTAAATCAGAGAGTTCATCATCAAAACCAGTGGCAATAGAGCCACCTTCCCAAGCGGCACTTATCTTCTGATGACTGACAACAAAAGCTTTGATTTTTTCAACTGCTTCAATTCGTGTATACATATAATTTTCTCCCCTAATATAAACTTATAAAGAATGTGAACAATAATATTCTTGAAATGATTCATTTGAAGAATGTAAATCAATTAGTCCAGCTCCATGTATATTGAATATCTCATGTGAAAATTATCATAATATTGCTTATATATATTTTATTTTATCATATAAATCTGTTTGACGAATAATAAGGTACATAACTGAAAGTTATCTTCTGAGATGTAGGGCATACTTATATCTTATGAGCGACTATTGAATAGAGTTTTGTACATAATTATGTTATAATAAAGTACAAGGGAGGTGTGGTATGCCTAAGATTAAGCCAATAACAGAACTAAGAAACACAACTGAAATTTCGGAAATTTGTCATTCTGATTTAGAACCAGTTTTTATTACTAAAAACGGCTACGCAGATATGGTTGTTATGAGTATGGAGACATATGATCAACTACTAGAGATGAACAAAGTAGATAACGCTATTATTGAATCAGAGAATGATGGTAATGATGTGTTAATAGATGCAAGAGATGCTGTTGATTCACTTAGGAGGAAGCATTTTGGATAGATATAAAGTAATGTTAAAGCAGAAAGCTTTGGATGATATTGATTCGATTTATGAATACATTGCTTTAGGGTTACAAAATACTGACGCCGCTTTAAAACTTGTTGATGATTTAGAGGCTGCAATCTTTTCATTAGAGAATCTGCCATATCGTGGAACTGAAAGAAAGATAGGAATGTTTGCTTATAAGGGGTATCGACAGTTGTTCATAAATAATTTTACTATTATTTATCGTGTAAATCAGAAGGATAAACAAGTTGTAATAGTTCATGTGATTTACTCAAAAAGAGATCTATAGATTAATAAACATTGTTCGTCAAATTAGATGCCTTTCATTTAATGATAGGCATCTTTTATAGTTTTCTGAGATGTAGGGGAGAGGTGCAGCACAAAGAAAGTAATAATTATTGAACTGATTTGTTATAATAATATTGTTCAATGAGGGGACGAGTAATCTCGATTTAGATGACCCTACAACTTGAAAGATGTACGTGAGTATTAAACAATATGGATAACTTAAAAAGAAGTGAAGTAGGGAGATAAATCTAAAAATAAAGCAGTCATTCCATTTGAATGGCTGCTTTTAAGGTCCAGTGTTTATAATACATGATTTTCAAGAAAAAAAAGAGGAAATCCAAATGGATTTCCTAACCTCTTAAATCATCAAGTAACTCTGTTTTTTCATCTGTTTTCGCATCTCTTTGCTTAACAACCTTTGCAGGCGATCCTGCAACTACTGCACCTTCAGGTACGTCACTGGTAACAATGGCACCGGCTGCAACAACTGCGTTTTTACCGATTCTAACGCCTTCAAGCACCACTGCATTGGCACCGATTAAAACGCCATCTTCTACAATGACAGGCGTTGCACTAGGTGGTTCTAAAACACCTGCTAAAACAGCGCCAGCACCTACGTGTACATTTTTACCAACAGTTGTTCTCGCACCAAGCACAGCATTCATATCGATCATGGTGTTGTCATCAATGGAAGCACCTATATTGATGACTGCTCCCATCATAATAACACAGTTGTTACCTAGTGCTACCTTGTCTCTAATAAAAGAACCTGGTTCAATTCTACAATTCTGCTTCTTAAGATCCAGAAGGGGAATTGCTGAGTTTCTTCTGTCGTTTTCTAAAACATAATCTTCTATAATAGATTCATTTTTTTCGATAAAGTCTAGAATGTCATCACTTTCTCCGAATAGGGTCCAAGTATTACCTGCACCAAAGAATTTGATAGCCGATTCATCTTCCTGGATAGGCCCCTTGATGTAAGCCTTTACTGGTGTCGACTTAACAGTCTCTTTTATAAATTTTGCAATCTCGTATGGATTTGTTAAATCATAGTTCATGAAAGTTCTCCTTTTAATAAATCACTCATATTGTATAATCCCTTTGTTTTCTTAACCAGATATAGTGCAGCTTCAATAGCACCCTTGGCGAAAACCGCCTTTGAACTTGCCTGGTGTTTTAATTCGATGATTTCATCTATACCTGCAAAAAGGACTGTGTGTTCTCCTGTGATGGTACCGCCTCTGACGGCATGCATACCAATGGTATTGTCTTTTCTTTTAGCATCCGTTCCAACTCTGCCATGTTCTAGTGTCAGGTTCTGAATACTTTTGATGGCTTCTGCTATCATAAATGCTGTACCACTTGGAGCATCGACTTTCTTATTATGGTGTTTCTCAATAATTTCGATATCAAAACCCTTGAGACTTTTCGCACCTAATTTGGCAAGTTCTAATAAGACATTGATACCTAAAGACATGTTGCCCGATTTGAAAATGGGAAACTCTTTAGAATATTCAAGAATTTTTTCTTCTGTTTCAGAAGATAAACCTGTTGTACAAATAACAAGCGGCATTTGATTTTCTTTAGCAAAGTCTAAAAGGGGAACAATGACCGAATGATGTGAAAAGTCTATAATCACATCAAATGAAGCATCTATATTTGTAAGGTTATCTGTAGATGGATCAAAGTAGATTTTTTCACCGTCATAGTATTCATCTACCATTTTTCCCATAGCACCCATACCGTGGATCATTATTTTACACATTTGACCACTCCTTTAAAGTGTATCTTGACATGACTTCTTTTAGAATCTCAGTATCAGCATTGTTCATCTCACAAAGTGGTAGTCTTAAAGGACCGACTTCGTAACCTAAGATATTCATAGCCGTCTTAACTGGTATAGGATTTACATCAATAAAGAGTGTATTAATCAGTTCGTTCATTTGTAACTGTAAATTTCTAGATTCCTCAACCTTGCCTTCTAGGAAGAGACTGACAATATCATGGGTTTCTTTAGGCATGATATTAGCAACAACTGATATGACGCCTTTGCCGCCAAGTGAAAGTATCGGTACAATGATATCGTCATTGCCTGAATAGATATCAAAGTCTGGTACTTGTCTTGCGATTTCAGCAGCATAAGAGATGTTGCCGCTGGCTTCTTTTATGGCAACTATATTATCTAATTCTGAAAGTCTTTTAACAGTTTCAACTGAAAGACCACATCCTGTACGACTTGGGACATTATATAGGATGATTGGAATATCTACTGCATCAGCCATGGCTTTGAAATGTCTGTATAAACCTTCCTGAGAAGCCTTGTTATAATAAGGTGTCACACATAGTAGTGCATCAGCACCAACGCTTTCAGCATATTCCGATAAATGGACACCGTGATTTGTATCGTTGCTGCCTGTACCCGCTATAAGAGGTACTCTCTTGTTAACAACATCAACTGCAAATTTGATGAGAGCTCTATGCTCGATATCATCAAGGGTAGAAGCTTCACCTGTCGTACCACAAATAATGATAGAATCTGTGCCTTCTGTTATATGGAACTCAATAAGTTCTCTTACTCTTTCATAGTTGACTTCGTTGTTTTCTGTAAAAGGTGTGATAATGGCTACACCTGAGCCTGTAAAAATTGACATAATAACTCCTATCTAGTGATTAGGACCTCAGCAATTTGAACAGCGTTTGTTGCAGCACCTTTTCTAATATTGTCTGCTACAACCCAAATATTTAAACCGTTGTCTAAGCTAAAGTCTCTTCTGATTCTTCCTATATAAACATCATCTGTTCCTTTAGCAGTTGTTGCTAGTGGATATACATTGTTAGCTACATCATCTTGTAGGATGATGCCTTTGTAATCTCTGTACAATTCAAATACGTTTTCAATATCAAATGATCCATCGAGTTCTACGTTAATAGATTCACTGTGGCAATCGTATAATGGCACACGTACTGCAGTGGCAGTAATCTTTAGTGAATCATCTCCAAGTATTTTCTTGGTTTCATTGATCATTTTCATTTCTTCTTTTGTATAGCCATTGTCCATAAAGACATCAATGTGCGGCAAACAGTTGTTAGCAATAGGGTGTGGGTAGCAGTTTGTTTCTAAAGAACCTTTCAGTCCATTTTCTAAATCAGTAACCCCTTTTACACCAGAACCTGATACTGCTTGGTAAGTTGAAAACACAACTCTCTTGATGCCGTACTTTTCTTGTAATGGCTTTAAGGCAACCATAGCTTGAATTGTTGAACAGTTAGGATTTGCAATGATGTTTTTGTGTTCAAAAATAGCATGAGGGTTGACTTCTGGTACAACCAATGGCACATCTTTGTCCATTCTAAAATGTGATGAATTATCTACAACTATAACGCCTTTAGAAGCAGCAATAGGTGCAAATTTCTCACTTGTCGTACCACCCGCTGAAAATAGGGCGATATCGATATCACGATCAAACGAAGTTTCAGTCAATTCTTCTACAATAATATCTTCGCCCTTGCATTTGACTTTCGTACCAGCAGAGCGTTTGGAAGCGAAGCAATAGATTTTGTTATAAGGAAAATCTCTTTCCTCAAGTACTTTTAAGAATGTACGGCCAACCATACCAGTTGCGCCTACGACAGCAATGTTAACTTTTTTCATTTTGACCTCCATAGATATTATTTATATTCATTCATTATATGTTATAATCATAATAGAATATACATAGAATGAATAAATATTCATTTGCATTAATAATAAATTATATATATACTACCACTATATAAAGTGAGAGTCAATTATTTTTTTGAAAAAAAGGAGAAAGGGAAAATGGGTTTAAATCAAACTGTTCAGGCTTATCTGAATCAGGCAATACAATTGAGAAGAGATTTGCATAGAATTCCTGAAATTGGATATTCGGAAATGAAAACGAGTGAGTATATATGCAAGTTTTTAGATGAAAATGGCATTTCTTATGAAAAAAATATCGCTAAAACAGGAATTATAGCAAAAATTGAAGGAAATAAGATTGAAAATGGCAAAACAATTGCCTTTAGAGCGGATATGGATGCTTTAAGTTTAAGTGAGCAAAATGATATAGAGTTCAAATCAACGCATCAAGGTCGTATGCATGGCTGTGGTCATGATGGACATATGACCATGCTTTTACTATTAGCTAAGCATTTAATGGCTCATAAAAATGAACTGAATTCTGATGTGGTTTTAATTTTCCAACCAGCTGAAGAGGGACCGGGTGGTGCAAAGCCAATGATAGATACAGGATTTTTAGACAAGTATCAAATAGATGAAGTTTTCGGTATCCATTTACATCCTGATTTTAATACAGGTGTTATTGCCGTTAACAAAGGACCTGTTATGGCTATGACAGGCGAGTTTGATTTTGATATTTATACTAAGAGTGGTCATGGTGCGATGCCGCATACTGCCAATGATGCAACCATTGTTATGTCTCAAATGATCAGTCAATTCCAGTCGATCGTATCAAGAAATGTAAATCCAACAGAAGCTGGTGTTGTTACAGTTGGACGCATTGAAGCGGGTGAAAGAAGAAACATCATTGCTGAACATGTCAGACTTGAAGGAACAACAAGAGCATTCTCAGAAGAGGTTTATAACTTAATTCAAACTAGGATGCTTGAAGTTGCTAAAGGTTTAGAACTTTCATTTAATTGTAAGATTGAATCAGAAATTAGAACCATGTATCCACCGGTTGTCAATCATGCATCATCAGTAGATGCAATTAGAGAGGCGTGCAAGGACATGGAAGTGGTAGATTTTCCACCTCAAATGATTGCTGAAGATTTTTCCTTCTTTTTAAAGGAAAGAAAGGGTGCCTTTATTTTCTTAGGCATTAGAGATGAAGACAATGGTTTTGACAAACCCCTTCATAACTCAAAGTTTAATTTTGATGAAGAAGCACTTTTATATGGTCTGCAGTGTTATATCAATTTATTAAACCTATATGGCAGCAATATCTAGAAAGGACAGTCATGAACGAAACAAAAAAGCATTCTTTGTTAACAGCTAATCTATTGTTTATGATTCTTGCATTCCTATTTATAATAGGTAGCTTTGTAATGGCTTATTTAGAAGTAGGCTTTAGATGGTCTATTATCATCATTCAATATGTGATCATCTTTATACCGATTGTTCTGACCATGAAGATACAAGGTGTATCTATAAAGGAAAGGTTTAGATTTAATCCTATTAAATGGTCAACAGTTTTTAAAACAATCCTAATCACCCTAGCAGCTATTCCTATAGCTTATATGCTAAACTTGGTCATGAACATCATTTTGATGGAACTGGACTTGTTTCAAATACAGACCATGGATTTAGGTGAGACTTCTGGTGCGAATAACTTTTTTATCCTGACTTTCTTATTAGCATTGACACCAGGTCTTTGTGAAGAGTTCTTCTTTAGAGGTATGATGTTAAGTGCTTATAGGGAAAAAATGTCCCCGACTAAAGCTATTCTTATAACAGGCATTTTATTTGGTATCTTCCACTTTAACGTGCAGAACTTGTTACTACCGACTTTCTTAGGTATTATATTAGCCTGGTTGGTTTATACAACAAACTCTATATATCCGAGTATGATTGCACATGGTACCTTTAACTTCATCGGTAGTCTGTTGATGACCAGTAATCAGGAAACAGCAACACCTGAGGAGATGGACATGGCTTTAACTATGCTTGATGAAAGCGGTTTGCAGATACTATTTGTTTTCATCATTATGTCAGCATTTGCGGGCATCATACTCTTTGCCTTGATGTACTGGTTAAAATCTGATTATGTTTCCGCTGAAGCAGGAGACACCATTGTTCTTAAGGAAGTACCAATGGAGATTACCCATGTGGATTACAAAGGCATCAGGGTTATGCACCAAGACGAAGAAAAACGTATCAATATGAAGACGCTCAAGAAGCTTCCTTATAAGATAGAAAAAACATATGAAACCACACAGATATCACCATGGAACTACTGGCTAGTGAGTATGGTCATTGTCTTATATGTAGGTTTTACTATATTATCTTTTTCAGCCTAGACTTAGTCTAGGCTTTCTTAATACAATGATTACATGACTTAACATACCATTAACATAGAGAAAACGAACTTAACAATTAATCTTGATATACTTCTTTATGTAAACAAGAGACATGCATTTTAGCAGGGAAGTTAAAATTATTGGAGGAATTTAAAGTGAAGAAGATTTTTGTATTATTAATGGTAGCTATGTTAACACTTACGGCGATTGGCTGTGGTAGTTCATCAGAAACAACAAAAGAAGCAAGTGGTTCAGAAAAAGAAAGTGTAACAATCAGTGTAGTCGGTTCAACTTCTGTAACACCAGCTATTGAAATGATTGCAAAAGCATATGAAGAGACAAACTCAAACATAAAAGTAGATATTCAAGGTATCGGTTCTACTGCAGGTGTAAATGCTGCTAATGATGGTACAGGCGATATCGGTATGGCATCTAGAAACTTAAAAGAAGCTGAAGGCGACTATGGTTTAACTGAATATGTATTAGCATACGATGGTATTGCGGTTGTCACTCATCCATCTAATCCACTGACTGAACTAGATAAAGAAACAGTAACAAAAATTTTTACTGGCGAAATCACTAATTGGAGCCAAGTTGGTGGAGAAGATGCAAGGATCATTGTTGTTTCAAGAGAAGAAGGTTCAGGTACTAGAGGTGCATTTGATGATATCATGGACTTAGAAGCAAAAAATGATGCTGGCGATAAATACTCCTTAATCGTAGACGATGCAATCATTGCTGATGGTAATGGTGCAGTTAAGGCAAATATTGCTTCAAAAGAACTTTCAATTGGTTATGTTTCTTTATCATACCTTGATGATTCAATTCAACCTCTAAAAGTAGACGGTATTGATCCAACTGTAGAAAACATTGTGAATGGTTCCTACAAGGTTTCTAGACCATTCTTATTGTTAACAAAAGGTGCTGTTACACCTGAAGTACAAGCATTTTTAGACTACGCTTTAGGTAATGAAGGTCAAGAACTTGTTAAATCTAAATGGGTTCCAAGCAAGTAGATTATTACTTACTGGCAGATAGAATGAAGCATTATTTAAGAAGGTTCCTGCTAAGTAACATATACTAACAAAAGGGGATTCGCTCTAAGGAGCGGGTTTTCTTTTTTTTGACTGATACCATTTTACATAAACTTTACTTTCATTTAATACACGACTTACATTGCAGCGCTATAATGATTTTAGATTAGCAGGAGGAAGAAATGGAAAAGACAATTACTCAGAAAAAAATAGTAATGAAGCCTAGAAAGACAATTAGACCCAATCGATTAATTGTTGAGAAAGTCGTAAGAACGATCTTTATGCTGGCTGCTATTACATCAGTTGTTAGTATGGTTTTAATTGCTGGATTTACTTTAGCTAAAGGTTTACCAGCAATAAAAGAAATTGGTTTAATTGATTTTGTATTCGGAATGAAGTGGAAACCAGGTGCAAAGATTTTTGGAATTTTTCCTATGATTGTTGCATCCATATATGCGACTTTTGGTGCCATTGTAGTAGGGGTACCGATTGGTCTCTTGACGGCAATATTTATTGCAGAAGTAGCACCTAAATGGTTAGCAGGTATTTTAACGCCCATGGTTGATCTATTAGCAGCAATACCGTCTGTGGTTTATGGTTTCTTTGGCTTGATTGTGATCTTGCCAATGATTGACGATGTGTTTAGAAATGGTGGCAACAGTTTGTTAGCAGTAATCATTATTTTAGGCATTATGATTTTACCAACCATCATCAATATCTCTTCATATGCAATAAAAACAGTCCCTAAGGAATACAAAGAAGGTTCTTTAGCCTTGGGAGCCACTAAGATGCAGACTATTTTTAAAGTTTTACTACCAGCAGCTAGATCTGGTATTTTGGCTGGTGTGATTTTAGGTGTTGGCAGGGCCGTAGGTGAAACCATGGCAGTACTTTTGGTAGCAGGTAATGCGGCAATTATGCCTGAGAGCCTACTGAGTAGAGTAAGAACACTTACAGGAAATATAGCAGTTGAAATGTCTTATGCGACAGGTCTTCATCAGGAAGCTTTGTTTGCAACAGGTGTGGTCTTATTTGCCTTTATCATACTACTCAACATTTCATTACGATTCATTACTAAGGAGGCAAGTTAATGAGAAAGTTAAAAGATGGGTTTGCCACTTTTCTTATATGGACAGCGGGTGGTATTACTGGTGCGATTCTGATATGGATTGTAGCTTATGTGGTTTTAAATGGTATCAGCGAGTTAAATGTAGCCTTCTTATTTGGTGATGGCGATCAAGAGGGCCTGGTACCCATGATCATCTCAACGGTTTATATCATTGGACTTGCTCTTTTACTTGCAGCTCCCCTTGGTATTTTAAGTGCTATTTACCTAGTAGAATACGCTAAGCAAGGGCGCCTAGTTAGAATCATTCGATTTTCAATAGAATGTCTGGCTTCAATTCCGTCGATCATCTATGGTCTCTTTGGCCTGATATTCTTTGTAACCATCAACAAGATGGGCTTTTCACTCTTATCTGGTGCATTGACCGTTTCTATTATGATACTTCCTACTATTATAAGAACAGTAGAGGAAGCATTAAAGACGGTGCCGGATTCTTATAGAGAAGGTTCATTAGGTCTAGGAGCTACAAAGATAAGAACCATTGTTAAAGTAGTAATACCATCGTCTATTTCAGGTATTGTGACCTCATTAATCTTATCGGTAGGTAGAATTATTGGAGAAACAGCAGCCATACTTTTAACCGCTGGTATGGTTGCAAGAGTCCCTACTTCCATCATGGATTCGGGACGTACTTTATCAGTACATTTATATTACTTGGCAAAAGAAGGTATATCATTTGAAAAAGCATTCGCAACAGCAACAGTACTCTTGGCGGTTGTGTTAGTGCTTAATCTTTCAACAAAGGCATTTGCAAGATGGGTTGAAAGAAGAAACGGCTTATATTAGGAGGCAGGATGAGACAAGCAAAAATAAGCGTTGAAAATCTAGATTTACACTATGGGACTTTTCAAGCTTTAAAAGACATAAATATTGATATAGAGGAAAACAAAATTACGGCTTTAATTGGCCCATCTGGATGTGGTAAATCAACATTCTTAAAGACCATTAATCGTATGAATGACTTGATTGAAACCTGTCATTACACAGGTAAGATCACTTTGGACAATAAAAATATTCAAAAGGAATATGATGTGATTGATCTACGTAAAAAAATTGGTATGGTATTTCAAAAGCCTAATCCATTTCCAATGAGCATATATGACAATGTTGCTTATGGTCCTAGGGCACATGGCATAAAGAGAAAAGAAGAATTGGATGCAATTGTTGAAAAAAGCTTACGTTCAGCAGCCTTGTGGGATGAAGTAAAAGACCGCCTTAAAAAAAGTGCTTTAGGCTTATCAGGTGGTCAGCAGCAGAGACTTTGCATTGCGCGTGCCATTGCAGTAGAACCAGAAGTACTCCTTATGGACGAACCGACTTCTGCATTAGATCCGATTGCAACATTAAGAATTGAAGAGTTGATAATGGAGTTGAAAAAAGAATACTCAATCATAATTGTGACACACTCTATGCAGCAGGCTGGACGTGTTTCAGATAATACAGCATTCTTTTTGATGGGTGAGTTGATTGAATATGGTCAGACAACATCCATATTTAAAAACCCTAAACACCAGAAAACTGAAGATTATATAACAGGAAGATTTGGATAGGAGTGAGTCATGAGAAATGTATATGTGCAGGAACTGAAAGATGTAACAAGTGAAGTTATTCAAATGGCGGGTTTAGTCCAGGAAATGCTTAAGGATGTGATGCATGCTTTAGAGAATAAAGATTTAGACTTGGCTAAAAAAATCATTGCATCTGATGATAAAATAGATAAGATGGAACTAGATATTGAGGATCACTGTATCGACTTGATAGCTACACAAAATCCAATTGCCAGTGACTTAAGAAGAATTACAACCATTCTTAGGATGATAACAGACTTAGAGAGAATTGCAGACCACTGCGTTAATATTGCCAAGGTTGTTATAGCAAACAATGGAAGAAATTTTGTGAAACCATTAGTGGATTTACCGAGGATGAGAGTCATCTGTTCAGAAATGATAGAGGAGGCGATCAGATCTTTTACAAATGAAGACGTCGACCTTGCTAGAGAGGTTATCAAGCGTGACGATGAAGTTGATATGATTTATGAACGTATATACCTTGAACTGCTTGCCATGTTATCTGAGGACTCAGACTTAAAAGATCAAGTTGTCCTTCTGCTACTGATAGGTAGATACTTAGAAAGAATAGCCGATCATACGACCAATATCTCCGAAAGAACTATTTATATGATGTTAGGACTGAGAAAGTAATTATCTTACTTTCTTTTTTTTGTTATAATGGTGGTAATAAGGAGATATACATGAAAATAAACAAGATATGGATTAAGTTTGCATTACCATTAGGGTGCTTAATTATGCTTGCACTGACATTTTTAAGTTTTTCTCAATTTAATAGTACCAAACAAAGATTGATATCTGAGTTTGAAAATGAAGTTGATGTCTATACGGATGTGATTACTTTAGGCTTGTCAGAAGGGGTATGGCATTATAATGACAATGCCATCAATGAGCTTGCTGATGCCTTCTTTATAGATGATGACGTGGCCTATATATATGTCCATGATTTAAATGGTACAGTATTATTTGAACGCAAAGAATTTGGTATTGCTTATGAGTCCAGTCATATCATTGAAAGAAAAAGTTTTGTAAGATACGGCCCCAATCCTATAGCTGAGGTTAGAGTTGGTTTTACCTTCTATCATAAAAATGAAATGTTAAGAAGACAGCTGATGAACAATATCATCATCACTTTGATTGTTATGATGGCGACCCTTGTTTTTGTATATTATTTAAGTAAGCGTATTACAAAGCCATTAAGCATTCTATCCAAGGGATTGGATGCTGTCGCTGAACAAGAGTTTTCTGAGGCCATAGATGTAGGTACAGAGGACGAGATTGGTCTGGTTGCCAACAGCTTTAACCATATGAGGCTTTCGCTAGAAAAAGCTGAACAAGAAGCCAATGAGCTGACGGACCGCCTAGAAAAGATGAATCATGAACTAGAAATCAAAGTAGATGAAAGGACTTTGGAACTAAAGGAAGTGAACAAGGCGCTTGAGACATCTTTATCAACCATTCAAGAAACCCAAGCGGAACTGATTGTAAGAAACGATGAGCTTGAAAAGACTTTGATCACTCTAAAGGCAACTGAAGAAGAGCTGATTTACAATGCTAAACGTGTATTGACCTCACAATTAGTTGCTGGGGTTGCCCATGAAATTAACACACCAATTGGAGTGACTTTAACTTTATCTACATTTATGGAATCTTTACTGGATAAGATACTGAAAAGCTTTAAGAACAATACTTTAACAAAGTCAGAGTTTGAGTCTTTTCTGGACAAGGTAAAAGAAAGTACACGTATATCCACCATAAACTTAGAGAGAGCGGCTACTTTAATAGAAGGGTTTAAGAAAGTTGCTGTTGATCAAGTTGATGAAGTCAAGCAAACTTTTAATGTAAAAGATTACTTTGACATTGTCGTTCAAAGTATTCACCCTGAGTATAAAAAGATTCAGGCTGAGGTTAAAGTGTATGTGGATGAATCACTCGAGCTCTATACTTATCCTGGTGCCATTACTCAGATTTTGACAAACTTGATGATGAATTCTATCATCCATGGTTTAAAAGATTGTCAATCGCCATTAATGACCATAGAGGTAAAAGTGATAGATGATCAGGTTCGTATGATTTATACAGACAACGGTTCTGGTATAGCAGAGGACATAGCGGATAAAATATTCGAACCATTTTTTACAACAAAACGAGGTCGTGGTGGTAGTGGTTTAGGTTTGTTTATAATAGAAAACATTGTTTCGACTACCTTAAATGGATCTATTAAATACCATACTGACAATGGGGCAGTCTTTACCCTGGTTTTTCCGTATGAAGAAATGGAGGGGATTTATGCATAAGCTACTAATTATCTTACTCTGTGTACTTTTAGTGGGTTGTATGATCGATCAGAATGATTTTTCTGATGCAAGTGATGTTGTACCTATGATCCAGATTGTGTCTTCTGAATCTGATATTATGAAGGTTGTTTATCCAAATATCAATGGTGAAGGTGAAGATGGTTTTGGTTACAAGGTACTGGCTCTTGCTCTAGACAAGTCAGGTGTTGACTATGAGTTGACCTTTGATGATACACTTGTTAACAATGATAGAATCAGACAGGAAATATCTAGTGGTAAAATATCCATCGCTGACTTTGGTTATCAAAAGGAATATGAAGCAGATTTAAGAGCTATTTATATTCCTATTGATAAGGGATTAAATGGCATGAGGATATGTTTGATTAACCAGACGATAAAGGATGACTTTATAAAGAGTGAATCTATAGAAGATTTGTCGACATTTACTTTTGGACAAGGTCTAGGATGGGCGGACACGGTCATCCTTAGAGACAATGGTTTAGAAGTTACTGAAGCTCAGTCTTTAGAATCTGCCTTTGAAATGCTTAACAATGGTCGTTTTGATGTCATGCCTTTAGGTGCAAATGAGGCAAAAAAACTATTGGAGCTTTATGATGAATACGATCAGATTGTATTAGATGAAGCTTATATACTCCGATATCCGTTTTTCAGAGTTTTCTTTGTCTCAAAGGACAACAACCTCTTATATGAAAGCGTTTTAGAAGGCCTATCGCTAGCGATTAGAGATGGTTCTTTTGATGAACTTTTTGAAGCCTACTATGGTTTAGATGGTCTTTTAGATGACATGCAGACAAGACGTATTATTGAACTAAAAAATGATGATGTTCAAGAACTCTATGAGGAAATGGAACCTTTTATCATACATAAATAGAAGATGCCCGAGGGCATCTTTTATAGTATCATAAAGTATTTTGAGACAGAGATAATGTTTAGGTTTTGCAGTTTCTGAATGATTTCGAACAAAGTTGATTCAGAGATGCCCTTGATTGTAAATGATAAGTCGTTAGGATTTTCAAAGTCTTTGATTTCCATATTACCATCTGTGAAAAACTTAAGGATTTTTTCAAGGTTAATTGGCTGATTAAGACTATAGAGTCTAACAAGCCATTCGTGTTTGCCTTGTGCATAGTGGCAGATCTTTGGTCTTTTCGTAGCTGGTTCGAGAACTTTCTTTTCATTTAAAAGGATGTCTAGAATATCGCCATAAATGGCACTTGCAGTTGGATGTTTACCAGCACCTTTACCTGAAAAAGTCATTTCTCCAATCGTATCTAAGTCCATTTGTACCGTGTTGTATTCATTGTCTATTAAACCAAGCATCGAGTTGGCTTGTACATAAACCGGTTTAACAAAAGCATGTAAACAGTGGTCATATTGAATAGACTTACCGATTAACTTAATCTTGTAACCAAGCTTTTTGGCAATTGCCATATCTTTCTCATCTAGGTTTGTAATACCATCAATGAGGATGTCTTTTACTTTCAAAACACTGTTCATAGACAGGTGAGTAAGAATTGACAGTTTTCTAGCTGCATCAAAACCTAAAACATCAGATGATGGATCTGCTTCTGCAAAACCAGCATCTTGAGCAGCCTTTAAAGCCACATCGTATGAAATGTTTTCATTGTACATCTTTGACAGTATGTAGTTTGTTGTACCGTTTAAGATACCTGTGATGCTTTTAACCGGGTGAGCAGCCAAGCTCTCCTTTATCGTCTTTAAAACAGGAATAGAGCCACCAACGCTTGCCTCATAATTAAGGGTTACATGGTACTTGTTAGCCAAGGTCATCAACTCTTCACCGTGTTCTGCGATCAGATCCTTGTTGGCTGTAATGACATGCTTTCTTGCCATAAGAGCACTTTTAATGTATTCATATGCAGGATGAATGCCTCCCATAACTTCAATGACGATATCACAATCAGACTTTAATACGTCCTCATAGGAATCTGTAAAAAGACCATAATGTTTATTATCTTGATGTTTTCTAATATTTTTGACAAGTACATGTGAGACGTTTATAAACTCATCATATGATTGTAATGTGTTCTTACTGTTCTTTTCTATAAGATCAAATACACCTGATCCAACTGTTCCATATCCTAATAATGCCACTGAAGTCATTTTTGCCTCCTATTCCACGCCAACGAGTTTCAGTTTTGAAACCCCTTCGATAGTTTTTAAGTTAGTTAGTAATTGTTCTAAGGTACTGTTAAGTTTGCTGACATCAAATGAAATACTTACATTTGCTGCACTGTTTACAGGTGCATCTTGAGTAATGGTTAATACATTGCCATTACAAGAAGCAATATGTCTAAGTAGTGAGGACAAGGTCCCGGACTTATGGGACAGTAGCAAGTTAATGGTTGCCTTTCTCTCTACATTGCTTTCAATTAGTGGAAAGACTTTATCATGGTATTTATAATAAGTCGACCTAGAGATGCCAACCATAGCTACAACTTTTGAGACGCCCAAGGTTTCATCGGACTTCATTATTTCTTTAGCTTCTATGACCTTTTCAAAGACATCAGGTAATACCGACTTGTCAACTAAGATATATTTATTGTTCATAAAGACCTCCTTTGTCCGTGTATGGCGGACAAATGTATTTGATTTTTCGATGTATTTTGACTAGTGTAACATATGTGAAAGGTCGAATCAAGTAATTTTTTAAAGAAATTATCCCTACTACATGTTGGACGTGAACGTACGTTCTCTACTAGCGGTTGATTTTCTTTTCGATATCTAGTAAAATAAAAATGGCGTTCAAGACGCAAATAGAAATTTGAGGTGTATAAATGGTACGTAAGAAAAAAGATGCCTATGGTAATAACAGTATTTCTGCTTTAAAAGGTGCTGATCGTGTAAGAAAAAGACCAGCAGTAATATTTGGTTCCGATGGTTTAGAAGGTTGTCAACATTCCTTTTTTGAGATCCTTTCAAACTCGATAGATGAGGCAAGAGAAGGACATGGTAATGTAATAGAGGTAACAAGACATGATGATTGGTCCATAACTGTCCGTGATTACGGTCGTGGTATTCCTCTGGATTATAATGAAAAGGAAAGAAAATATAACTGGAAGTTGGTTTACTGTGAGCTATACGCTGGTGGTAAATATAATAATAACGATGGTGAGAACTATGAATACTCCTTAGGTCTTAATGGTCTAGGAGCCTGTGCAACCCAATATGCTTCTGAGTACATGGAAGTTGTGGTGTACAAGGACAACATCAAGTATTCTATTGACTTTAAAAAAGGCAAGGCTGCAGGTAAATTAGAAAAAGAGCCTTTTGAGCATGCATCTGGTACAATTCAGAAATGGAAACCAGATTTAGATGTGTTTACAGATATTCAGATTCCACTATCTTTTTATCAGGATGTTATGAAAAAACAATCCATTGTAAATCCTGGTGTTATTTTTAAGCTATATGATGAGTTTGAAGATGAAACATATGAGTACTGTTATGAAAATGGTATTGTAGACTATATTAAAGAAGTCAATGAAGATAAGAACTTTACTGAGGTTATGTACTACACTGAAGAAGGCCGTGGTCGAGATCGTGAAGACAAACCTGATTATAAGGTAAAGGCTGAACTGGCATTTTCCTTTAACAATGAAGTCAACTTAACAGAGTATTATCATAACTCATCTTATCTAGAGCACGGTGGTGCACCTGATAAGGCTGTTAAGAATGCCTTTATTTATGAGATAGATAAGTTTATTAAAAAGGTTGGTAAGTACACCAAGGGTGAAAAGAAAATATCTTTCCAAGATGTACAAGACAGTTTGGTAATTGTCATTAACTCATTCTCAACAATGACTTCTTATGAAAACCAGACAAAAAAGGCCATCAATAATAAGTTTATTCAGGAGTTTATTACTGACTTGATCAAATCTAAGTTAGAGATTTACTTTATTGAAAATAAGATTGAAGCTGAAAAGATTATTGATCAGGTTTTAGTTAACAAGCGAAGCCGTGAAAAAGCTGAAAAAACACGTCTTAATTTAAAGAAAAAACTCGGTGGCAAGGTTGATATGAACAACCGTGTGGCTAAGTTTGTCGACTGTAGAACCAAAGACAAATCTAGAAGAGAGCTCTATATTGTGGAGGGTGACTCGGCACTCGGTTCATGTAAACTTGCTAGAGATGCTGACTTTCAAGCCTTGATGCCGGTAAGAGGTAAAATCTTAAATTGTCTTAAAGCTGATTATGATAAAATTTTCAAAAGTGAGATTATCATTGACCTTTTAAAGGTATTAGGATGTGGTGTAGAGATTAAGTCGAAACACAATAAAGACTTAACGACTTTTGATTTAGATAATTTAAATTGGGATAAAGTTATCATTTGTACCGATGCCGATTACGATGGTTTCCAGATTCGTACTTTGATTATGACTATGTTGTACAGATTGGTACCAACTTTGTTTGACGAAAATAAAGTCTTTATTGCTGAAACACCATTATATGAAATAACCAACAAAGGTAAAACATACTTTGCTTATACTGACAAAGAAAAAAATGATATTTGTGAACCACTTGAAGGCTCTATTCATGTTCAACGTTCGAAGGGATTGGGTGAGAACGATCCTGAAATGATGTGGCAAACAACCATGTCACCAGAGACAAGGAAACTTGTTGGATTTGATAGGGAAGAAACTCAAAAAACAGTGACAATGTTTGAAACCTTGTTAGGTGATGATATTCAAGGTCGTAAGATTTTTATTGAAGAAAATGGTGCCAAGTATTTAGATATGTTGGATATTAATTAGGAGTAATAAATGAATATTATAAAAAGTAGTATTTCGGAGACACTTGAGAGCAATTACATGCCTTATACCATGAGTGTAATTGTTTCGAGAGCGATTCCGGAAATTGATGGTTTTAAGCCATCACATAGAAAACTTCTTTATACGATGTATAAAATGAAGTTAATTAAAGGCGCTAGGACTAAGTCTGCCAATATCGTTGGTCAAACCATGAAACTCAATCCCCATGGTGACCAAGCTATTTATGCAACCATGGTTCGTTTGACAAAAGGTAATGAAGCACTTTTACATCCTTTTGTAGATTCAAAAGGTAACTTTGGTAAAATCACTTCACGTGATATGAAGTTTGCTGCTTCCAGATATACAGAGGCTAAACTAGCGCCAATCTGTGAAGATGTCTTTAAAGACATTGATAAAAATGCTGTGGAGCTTGTTGATAACTATGACGGTCAACTTAAGGAACCGACACTTCTGCCGGTGGCCTTTCCAAATATCCTGGTAAATCCTAATAAGGGTATTGCCGTTGGTATGGCAAGTAACTTTTGTTCTTTCAACTTAAGAGAAGTCTGTGATGCTACAATTGCGTATATGGAAGATGAGCAATTTGATATTCATGAGATTATCAAGGGGCCAGACTTTCCTACAGGCGGTAATTTAATATACGATTACAATACATTAGATAAGATCTATAAAAAAGGTGTAGGTTCTTTTAAGATCAGATCAAAGTATGAGTATATGAAGAAAGATAACTGTATCGAGATTACAGAGATTCCTTATACAGCTACAGTGGAGATGATTATTGATAAGATCATCGAAAACATTAAAAACGGTAAGATTAAAGAAATTTCTGATGTACGTGATGAAACAGACTTAAAAGGTTTAAGAATCACCATTGATTTAAAGCGCGGTATAGATGCTGACAAACTTATGGCCAAACTTTTCAAATTAACAGCACTTGAAGATTCATTTGCATGTAACTTCAATGTTTTAATTGGTGTACAGCCAAAGGTATTAGGGGTTAAAGGTGTTATTTCTGAGTGGCTGAAATTTAGAATTGGTTGTATCAGAAACAAGACGCTTTATGATATCGATAAAATTTCAGATAAGTTGCACTTGCTTTATGGTTTAAGAAGCGTTCTTCTCGATATTGATAAGGCTATTAAGATCATTCGTGAAACAGAATTAGATAAAGAAGTTATTCCAAACTTAATGAATGCATTTTCAATTGATGAAGTTCAAGCAGAATATGTTGCTGATATTAAGTTAAGAAACATCAACAAGGAGTATATTCTTAAAAGAACTGGCGAGATTGATGATTTAGAAAAGACGCTTGAAGATTTAAAGAAAATCGCTAAGAGTGATGCTAGAATCAAGAAAATCATCGCAAAAGAACTAGAAGTCATCAAGAAGAAGTATGGTCAAGATAGAAAAACTTCTATTGTTAAGGCTGATGAGATTGAAGTACATCATGAAACAAGCTTTATTGAAGACTACAATTGTAAGTTATTCTTTACAGACCATAACTATATAAAGAAGATAACATTGGTGTCTTTAAGAGGTAATGACCAACATAAATTAAAAGATGATGATGAGATTGCACAAGAAGTTGATGCAACCAATAAATCTGACATATTGTTCTTCTCATCAAAGTCCAATGTTTATAAGATGAAGGCTTATGAGCTTGATAACACAAAAGCTTCTTCTTTGGGAACGTATTTACCTAATGTTTTAGATTTAGAGCAAGATGAGAAGATCCTTTATATGGTAGTAACGACTGATTACTCCGGCTTTATGATTTTTGCATTTAACAATGGAAAACTTGCCAGAGTACCATTATCTAGTTATGAGACTAAAACCAATCGTAAGAGGCTGGTTAAAGCTTATTCGGATTTTGCACCTTTGGTTAACTTGTTCTACTTTAAAGAAGAAAGTGATTTGATTCTTAGTAGATATACTGCACCGGACGAAATTCGATTGGTACTTGCAAATACTGAGCTAATCAGTGAAAAAACGACTAAGAATACCAAGGGTATTCAAGTTGTAAGATTAAAAAAAGGCAGTGTCATGAATATTGCTGAATTGTCTACGGATGTAGAGCTTAGTAACATAGAACAGTATCGTATTGATAAGGTGCCTATGTCAGGAACTAATATCGACATAGTAGACCGTTTGATGATACAAACTTACATGAAATAAAAAAATGCTTGATTTAAATGTCTCAGGGGTATATAATGTTGAGACGTGTTGAGAATATTATCTGATTATACGAGCCTGAGTGTAAGCTTTGATAATGTTTTTAGCATATAAAGCGAAAACGAAAATTCTGATCGCGAGATCGGGATTTTTTTTACACGAAGGAGAATTTATGGAAAAGATGATTAAATTTAAGGAGCTTGGTTTATCCGAGAATATCTTAAAAGCTTTAGAAAAGAAAGGCTTTGAAGAACCAACTCCAATTCAAGAGAAAACAATTCCGCTACTTTTAAGTGGCACAAAAGACATTATTGGTCAGGCTCAAACCGGTACAGGTAAAACTGCAGCATTTGGTTTACCTATTTTAGAGAAAATCAAACAGCATCAGAAGTATGTACAAGCGATTATTGTTGCACCTACAAGAGAATTGGCAATTCAAGTTGCTGATGAAATGAACTCATTTAAAACGGATCGTAAAATCAAGATTGCAACTGTCTATGGTGGACAATCAATTTCTCAACAGTTAAGAAGATTAAGAGAAGGCGTAGATATTGTTGTTGGTACACCTGGTAGAATTATAGACCATTTAAATAGAAAGAGTTTAAAACTTGATAGAGCTCAGTATGTTGTATTAGATGAAGCTGATGAAATGCTAAACATGGGTTTTAGAGAAGATATTGAAAATATCCTTACTCATGCTCACGAAGACAGACAAATGTTGTTATTCTCTGCAACGATGCCACCTGAAATTTTAGCTATTGCTAAGAGGTTTATGGGTGAGTATGATATTGTTAGAGTTAAAAAACAACAATTAACAACTAATTTAACTGACCAAATTTACTTTGAAGTTTCTAGAAACGATAAGTTTGAAGCTTTAAGTAGAATTGTTGATATTGAAACAGAGTTTTATGGTATTGTTTTCTGTAGAACAAAAGTTGATGTAGATACAGTGGCTTCGAGATTAATCGAAAGAGGCTATGATTCAGATGCACTACATGGTGATGTATCACAGCACCAACGTGAAAGAATTTTAAGAAAGTTCAAGTCAAAGCAAATTAATGTTTTGGTTGCTACTGATGTTGCAGCACGTGGTTTAGATATTAATGATTTAACACATGTAATCAATTACTCATTGCCACAAGACCCAGAGTCTTATGTTCATAGAATTGGTAGAACTGGTCGTGCAGGTAAAGAAGGTACAGCTATTACTTTCGTGACACCGGATGAGTATAGAAAATTAATGTACATTCAAAGAATTGCGAAAACAGATATTCGTAAAGAGCAAATTCCAGATGTACATGATATTATTGAAATTAAAAAGAACCGTATCATGGAGGAACTGCGTTTTTCTATAGAAAATGGTCGATTTGATGCTTATAGAGAAATGGCTCAAAATCTTATGGAGTTAGGTGATCCAGAAGATGTATTATGTGCTATCTTAAAGAGCAACTATAAAGATGAATTAGAAGCGAAAAACTATAACAAGATCAGAAAAGTTCAGTTAGAGAATAAGGGTAAGACTAGACTCTTTATCGCTTTAGGTAAAGAAAACGGTATGAATGTTAAGAAACTTATTGCTTTCATTCAAAATGAAGTGAAAATTGAAAGTAAACTTATCCGTGATATCAAGGTATTAGAGTCTTTCTCATTTGTTACTTTACCTTTTAGAGAAGCAGAAGTTGTATTGGCTGCATTCAAGAAAAAGAAAAAAGGTAGAAAGTCTATTGTAGAAAAAGCTAATGTAAAAAGAAAGTAAGCATTTTATGCTTGCTTTTTCTTATATTGGGTAAAAGAAAAATGACATAGAATTGTAATTTGAAAAGCTTTTATTTAATAGTAAAATTGATTATAATGGTATTAACAGATAGGAGGGTGCATGAAGAAGAACAACACATGGAAAAAAATATTTAAGATTGCAGTTGCTGTGATGGCTATTGCAACATTGGCAAAAATGTACTATGAAGCAAAGTTGTTGGATTTAACCATTGGTATATTTAATCTTGAATTTGGTGGTAAAAATATACATAGAGTTTCGTGCAAATCATTGATGTATATCATGAGAAATACAGAGCCTGATCAATTATTTACTGAAGAGATGAAAATGAATGGTTGGAAGTTAACGGATGTATATGGTAGAGGTCATCTATTTGAAAAGGATGGCGAAGAAATTCTTGTTATAGCAAGAGAACATATGGGAAGATACAAAGTGTTTGAAATTCAAAATAAACATTACTTCTTATCATTAGAGGAAGCATAAGTAAAAGTAAAAGAATTCGATTTATCGAGTTCTTTTTGTTTTAGCTCCAAAAAAGAGGGTAGAAAAGGGACAGTCGCTCGTCTGTATTTAGTACAGTAATTTGTGTCCTATTATTTGTGCAAATGAAAATATTGCGACTATTTAAATGTGTGTTGACTTGTCTAATATATGATGATATTATTAGGAAGCTGTTTGAGTAAAGCAGCCAAAAATATTAAGTTCTGGTGTTTAAAAACATTAATGAAATTAATTAAAAAAGTTGTTGACATTTGGCTTTTAAATTGATATTATATAAAAGCTGTTACAACACAGCAACTTAAAAAATCATTCGATTTAACGAAATGTGTAAGAAAAAATAAATAAGAAAATTATTAAAAAATAACTTATAATTTACTTGACATTTTGAAAGAGAAATGATATTATTAAAAAGTCGCTGAGCTAAGTAACTGCAAGCGATGTAGAACATTGAAAACTGAACAGTATGAGCAAAATACAAGCATACCATTTCGAAAGAAATGGCCCAAAAATTCCGTTTGATTTC
>NZ_VANV01000042.1 GCF_022496765.1 Acidaminobacter sp. JC074
TTTAAATGATATTCCATGGGTTCTCCCCAATTATACATTTCCATATTTTAACTGTTTGATTTTAAATAAACAAATGAAAAAATCAGTGGTCAATAAATGATCACTGATCTAAATTAAATAAATTTACACACTTTACTTGACAAACCCATCTCAATCCTTTTTTTAGTAGTTTGCTTCTAAATAATCCATGATTTCGCCAACTGTCTTAGCGTTCATCATGAGTTCATCTGGAATTTCTACATCAAGTTTATCTTCAATTGCTAAGATAATCTCAGCAGCATCTAAAGAATCTACTTTTAAGTCTTCTCTTAATCTTGTTTCTCTTGTAATGATACTTGGATCTTTTAGATCTAGTTGATATTCAACGATAGCTTTCACTTTTTCAAACATTATTTTCTCCTTTAAACGAATGTTTCCCATTCTTCATATTTTTCTTCTAACTCTATTTTAAGAGTATTTATCTCAAGATGCAACTCTTTTGAGCGTTCTGGATTAGAATAGACCGATTCGTCACACATAAGTGCTTCGATTTCCTCAATTCTAGTCTCTAATTCTTGAATTCTAGCTTCCAAAGCTTCGAAGGCCAGTTTCTTTTGTCTTTTAAGTTTGGCTTCTTCTTTTTCTTTTTTTCTTTGCTCTTTTAACTGTGTTTTTGTGACAGTCACTTCTTCAAATGGTGTGTCTAGAGATGACTGCAGCTCTTTTTTACTGGTGTAATAGTCATAGTTACCAAGGTATTCATTAACACCCTCAGGTGTCAGTTCAATGATCTTAGAAGAAATCTTATTCAAGTAGTATCTGTCATGACTGATAGAAAGTATTGTACCATCATAAGATTCCAGTGCATCTTCTAATGCTTCTTTTGAAATAATGTCCAAGTGATTGGTCGGCTCATCTAAAAGCAAGAGGTTTGCCTTGGATAACATAAGCTTTAAAAGAGCCAAACGACTTTTTTCACCACCACTTAGGTTAGAGACAATTTTAAATACATCGTCACCTTTAAATAAGAAGGAACCCAGTAATGTTCTGATTTCTGTTTCTGTAAGTTTTGGATTGGTATCAGAAATTTCTTCTACCAAGTTGTTGTCCTCGTTTAGTTCCATTTGGTCCTGACTAAAATAGCCAATATGGACATTGTGGCCATAAGTCAGTTGACCTTCAGTTTTGTAGGATTCATCTAAAATAGTTTTAAATAGAGTTGTTTTACCAACACCGTTTCTACCTATAAGACCAATTTTTTCGCCCTTATAGATATTGAAGCTGACGTCTTTAAATACAGTTGTATCAAAGTCTTTTCTTAGAGATTCAACAAACAAAACATCGGTACCTGAATTGAGTCTTGGTGAAAACTTTAGCTTGGCTCTGGTGTTGTCCTGAACAGGTTGATCGACTTTTTCAATCATATCCAGTCTCTTTTCACGGCTTCGAGCTCGTTTAGCCAGTTTTTCAGTACCACGTTCTTTGAACTTGTTAATAAGTGTTTCTTGTTCTTTTATATAACGCTGCTGATTTTCAAATTGTTTCTGCAGAGATTCTATATAAACTTTTTTAAACTTAACAAAATCTGTATAATTACCAGGATTAGAAATCAATTGATGGTTTTCAATTTCAAAGACCTTATTAACCACTTGATCAAGAAAATAACGATCATGGGAAATAAGGACAATGGTGCCCACATATGATTTCAAATAACCTTCGAGCCATTTAACTGCTTCAATGTCTAGATGGTTTGTAGGCTCATCCAGTAGAAGGATATTTGGCTTAGTTAACAAAAGCTTTGCAATAGAGATTCTAGACTGCTGGCCACCACTGAATTGTCTGATAGGGCGTTCAAAGTCAGATTCACTAAAGCCTAATCCAAAGAGTACACCTCTGACTTCACTTTTATAGGCATAACCATTGATATCGTTAAACTCATCTGTCAGTGCTGAATAAGTTGCCATGACTTTTTCGAGTGCTTCTGGTTGATCTGCCAATCGAGAGATTTCTTTTTCATAATGTCTGAGTTGTTCTTCTAATTCAATAACATCTCTAAAGACTTCTAGACAAAATTCATAGAGTGTTGTTTCCTCTGTATAAGCTGCAGTCTGCTTTAAATAACCTAAGCTGACATCTTTATGGTGATAGAGATGACCTGCATCGTATTCGAGTTCGCCTGTTAATATTTTAAACAATGTGGATTTACCGGCTCCATTTTTTCCAATGAGTCCAATTTTTTCTCCTGCATTGATTGAGAATGATATTTTTTCCAAAATGACAGTTGTGCCAAAGGATTTATCTATATCTGTACATGATAAAACTACCATAATTGCCTCCTAAATGTTCATTATATTCTAACATAATTGACTATTAAAGTGAACAAAGATTGTGATAAGATTGACAAAAATAATTTATCTTGATATAATTTTTGCAAAAGTCAACGAATTTTGTAAAGGTGAGTGTATGAAAGAAAATAAAATTTCTATGGCGGTAATAAGAAGATTACCCAAATATCATAGATACTTAAGTCAATTAATGGACAGAGATATCAATAGAATATCTTCTAAGGAACTAAGTAAAATTATCGGATTTTCAGCTTCACAAATCAGACAAGACTTAAATAATTTTGGGGGATTTGGACAACAGGGGTATGGTTACAATGTAGAAGCATTGTACAAGGAAATCGGTAAAATTTTGGGACTTGACCGCGAATACAAGACAGTGATTGTAGGTGCTGGTAATCTAGGTCAAGCACTGGCGAATTATACGAACTTCGGTCGTTTTGGTTACAATCTTCAAGCTATGTTTGATGTTAACCCTAGACTGATTGGTTTGAAAATCAATGATGTGGAAGTACGTGATGTAGATGCGTTAGGCAAGTATGTTCAGGAAAATGATATAGACATTGCTTATGTCTGTACCAGCAGATCCTCTGCACAAAACATTGCAGATATTCTATGTGAAAATGGCATCAAGGCGATTTGGAACTTTACGCCAGTCGATTTACAACTTAAAGAAGGTGTAGTAGCAGAGAACATTCATTTAATTGAAAACCTCTTTACTTTATCTTATTTCTTGAATCAAGATCATTAGTCAATACGAAAGTATTGGCTTTTTTTCATTATACCGATATAATAGTTTCGAGGATAAAGTTATTAAAGGAGGCAGAAATGAAAGAAATCGTAATTGCGAGTGCTGTAAGAACAGCAGTTGGTTCTTTTGGTGGTTCACTAAAATCAGTGAGTGCCGTTGATTTAGGAAAGACAGTAGTAGAGGAAGCTCTTAATAGAGCTAAGGTAAAGCCAGAAACTGTTGATGAAGTATTTTTTGGCTGTGTATTACAAGGTGGACAAGGCCAAGGTGTTGCTAGACAAGTTGCTTTAAAAGCAGGCTTATCAAACCATACACCAGCAACGACTATCAACATGATTTGTGGTTCAGGTCTTAAAACAGTATCTTTAGCAGTACAAACTATTTTAGCGGGTGACAATGATATTGTTGTTGCGGGTGGTACAGAATCTATGTCACAAGCGCCATATCTTATGCCTAAGGCAAGATGGGGCCAGAGAATGGGTGATGGACAACTTTATGATATGATGGTTAATGATGGCCTTTGGGATGCATTTAATGATTATCACATGGGTGTAACTGCTGAGAATATCGTAGAAAAGTATGGTTTTACTAGAGACCAGCAAGATGAGTTAGCTGTTGCTTCTCAAAATAGAGCTGAAAAAGCTCAAGCTGAAGGTAAGTTTGTAGAGGAAATTGTACCAGTTTTAATTCCACAAAGAAAGAAAGATCCAATTGTTTTTAAAGAAGATGAATACATTAGAAAAGGTGCTAGTGTAGAAGGCCTAGGTAAGTTAAGACCTGCCTTTAACAGAGAGGGTTCTGTAACAGCAGGTAACGCGTCTGGTATCAACGATGGTGCTGCTGCACTTGTTGTTATGACAAAGGAAAAAGCAGACGAGTTAGGTGTAGAGCCGTTAGCGACAATTGTTTCATATGCATCTGCAGGTGTTGCACCTGAGATTATGGGTACTGGTCCAATTCCAGCAACTAAGAAAGCTTTAAAAAAGGCTGACTTAACAATCAAGGACATTGATTTAATTGAAGCCAACGAAGCATTTGCAGCTCAAGCATTATCAGTAATCACTGATTTAGAATTAGATACTGACAAGGTAAATGTTAACGGTGGTGCTATTGCTATTGGTCATCCGATTGGTGCGAGTGGTGCAAGAATCTTAGTTACCTTATTACATGAAATGAAGAAGAGAGATTCTAAATACGGTTTAGCGACACTTTGTATCGGTGGCGGTATGGGTGAAGCGGTTATCGTGAAGAGATAGGAGATTTATGTCTGTTTACCAAAAAGACATTAAGCGTATTATGAAGCAACTGATGTTGGTTTATGAAACGCGTATTACCAGTGATAAAAATAGGAAATTAGAGCATTTTGGTGCTGTAGAACTTATGCTACTTGAACATTTAAAAGAAAATGATCGTGTAACGCAGAATGACTTATTTGATGTGATACCACTTAGACGCAATAAGCTGGTGGGTATTATAAAGAAAATGATATCTCTAGGTTACATTGAACGTGTAGATAATCCAAATGACAAACGTTCAAATTATTTAGTTTTAGGTGAGAAGGGTTTTGATATCATGCAGTCTTATGGTAAACATGAAGAAGTATTTTTAGACTTCGTCTTAAAAGACATGACCATTAACGAGGAAAAGACCATCGTTAAGTTCTTATCAAAGATACAACAAACCAATTATATGAAATAAGCTCAAGGCATTTTGCCTTGAGCTTTTTAAGTACGTAAAAAACACCCTGCTCTAAGAACAGGGTGTTTTGAAATTTAATTAACCTTGAACGATAGCGTCAACTGGACAAGCACCAGTACATGCGCCACAATCTACACAAGCATCAGCATCGATAACGTATGCAGCATCGCCAGCAGAAATACAGCTAACTGGACATTCGCCTTCACAAGCGCCACAAGAGATACAAGCATCTGTAATTTTATAAGCCATGATAAATCCTCCTTATTAGTTTTTTAATTCCCCTTGATTATAGTTTAATATTAATTTGATGACAACTTGAATGGTGTAAAAAAAAATGAAAATCACCAAAGTAAAATGAGAATCATTCTTTATTGGTGATGTAGCTAAAACCCAGTATATTACTGGGTTTTTAATAAATTGTCATATTGTAAATGACGGAAAATTTCATGATTTGACATATGCTTTTGAGGGTAATAAAATATAGGTGTTATTAAGAAAGAGGTAATATGAAAGTCTTTGCATTAGTTGGAAAAAGTGGCACCGGAAAGTCTTACAAGGCGATGAACGTCTGTAGGGAAAGACACATCAAATATTTGATAGATGATGGTATTTTAATATCGGGTCAGAGAAAAATCATAGGTTCATCTGCCAAGAGAGAACAAACAAAAGTTGCAGCTGTAAAAAGAGCCATTTTTCATCATGAAGATCCTCGTATTGAAATGCGAGATAAAATTAAAGAAATCAATCCTGACAAGTTAATGATTATTGGCACATCAGAAAAAATGGTTCATCAGATAGCAAGGAATCTAGAAATAGACCCTATTGATGAAATCATTATGATTGAGGATGTTTCTACCGAAGCAGAAATTGAGACGGCTAAGTTTCACCGTATGCATTATGGTAAACATGTTATTCCTTTACCGACTGTAGAAGTTAAAAAGGATTTCTCAGGTTATTTTTTAGATACCTTAAAGATCTTTTCGCGTGTTTTTGGCAGGTCGGATAAAATTATTGAAAAGTCGGTTGTAAGACCAACCTTTAGTCAAATCGGTCAATATACAATATCTAATAAAACTTTGATTCAAATCGTCTCACAATCGATAAAACTGACTGAAGGTGTTGAGAAATATACTAAAATTAGGATCAATAAGAAGCCAGAAGGGCTTAAAGTCGAAGTCGATTTAATTATCAAATTTGGATATCATATTAACAAAACTGCAGAAAAAGTGCTTTTTGATATTAAAAAGCATCTGGAAATGATGACACAAATGAATGTAATCAATATTGATATACATGTTAAAAGTGTTCATTTTGCTGGTTTTGAGGACAAGTAGCCTGTTGTCAGAAAATTGTGAATTTTACGTATAAAAAAAGATTGAAAAAACCTGTTTACAATCTTTTTTAGGTATGTTACGATTCAGGAGAAAAGAAAAACAAAACTTTAACAAGCCGATGCGAGATATGGCAATAGGGAAAACCTTTTCCTTACAGTTTGCGTCAAGATAATCTACTTGACATCAATTGGGGGCTTTTGAAAACTGTAAAATCATAGGTTTTTTGATAAATTCGGTTGTTTTGATTGATAAATATTTATCAATCTTTATATAAAGTAAATGCTTATTATAAAAGGGAGATGTTAACATGAATTACATTAATGAAGTATTTGAACGTGTTAAAGCTAGAAACAGTGCAGAGCCAGAATTTTTACAAGCAGTTGAAGAAGTATTCCACTCTTTAGCACCAGTATTAGAAAAGAACCCACAATGGGTAGAAGCTAATATCCTTGAAAGAATTTCTGAGCCTGAAAGACAAATCATTTTCAGAGTACCTTGGGTAGATGATGAAGGTAACTTACAAGTAAACAGAGGTTTCAGAGTACAGTTTAATGGAGCAATTGGACCATATAAGGGCGGTTTAAGATTCCATAAATCAGTTTACTTAGGCATCATCAAGTTCTTAGGTTTCGAGCAAATCTTTAAGAACTCTTTAACTGGCTTACCAATCGGTGGCGGTAAAGGTGGTTCTGACTTCAATTCTTACGGTAAGTCAGATGCTGAAGTTATGAGATTCTGTCAATCATTCATGACTGAGCTTTACAGACACATTGGTCCAGACGTAGACGTTCCTGCTGGTGACATCGGTGTTGGTGGTAGAGAAATCGGTTACTTATATGGTCAATACAGAAGAATCAAAGGCGCATTCGAGAATGGTGTTTTAACTGGTAAAGGTTTAACATACGGTGGTTCATTAATCAGACCAGAAGCTACTGGTTTTGGTGTAACTTACTTCACAAGAGAAATGTTAGCAACTTCTAACGATACATTTGAAGGTAAAACTGTTGCATTATCAGGTTTCGGTAACGTAACTTGGGGTGCTGCACTTAAGATCACTGAATTAGGTGGTAAAGTAGTAACATTATCAGGTCCAGACGGCTATGTTTATGACGCTGATGGTGTTAACACAGAAGAAAAAATCGCTTACTTATTAACTATGAGAGCAAGCGGTAACGATAAAGTACAAGATTACGCTGATAAGTTTGGCGTTGAGTTCTTCGCTGGTGAAAAGCCATGGGGCGTTAAAGTTGATATCGCTATTCCATGTGCAACTCAAAATGAGATTCACTTAGACGATGCTAAGAAATTAGTAGCAAATGGTGTTGGTATTGTATGTGAAGGTTCAAACATGCCTACAACTAACGATGCACTTAAGTACTTACAAGACAACAACGTTTTAGTTGGACCAGCTAAGGCTGCTAACGCAGGTGGTGTTGCAACTTCTGCTCTAGAAATGTCACAAAACTCAATGAGAATGGCATGGACAGAAGAAGAAGTAGATGCTAAATTACAACAAATCATGAAGAACATCCATGACAATGCTAAGAAAGCTGCAGAAGAGTATGGATTCGGTTATGACTTAGTTGCTGGTGCTAACATTGCAGGTTTCGTAAAAGTTGCTGAAGCTATGCATGCTCAAGGTAACTACTAATTTACACATTAGTAAACCTGTGCTAGAATGACATTAAAGATTCATGCTTATGCATGAATCTTTTTATGATTGGTTTGAAAACTTGGTTTTCATAGAGAACGAAGCACTCGATGTGCTGAGTTCTTATTATAAAACTTTGCACACCATGTGCTTTGTTCTTATTAAATGAATGAGTTTTCCAAATGACTGGAGGGTGTTATGGGACTTTTACAAGATACATTAGAAAAAATAGAGCATCGCAGTAAAGAATATGAAGAACTTTGTCAAAATAGAGTGGACCTTTTAATCAAACCTAAAGGGAGTTTGGGCAAACTTGAAGATATTGTTGTTAGATTAGCAGGTATTCAGAAGACAATTCATCCAAAAGTTGAAAAAAAAGCAGTCATTGTCTGCGCTGGAGATCATGGTATCATTGAAGAAGGCGTTGCCACATCTAAAAAGGACATTACAAAGATTCAGGCCATGAATATGACACGGGGTTTAACAGGGGTTTGTGCTTTATCTAAACATGTCGGAGCAGAGGTGATTGTTGTAGATGTGGGGATTGATAATGAGGTCAAGGAACCTGTTATTAATAAAAAGGTCAAGTATGGTGCTGACAATTTCACTAAGGGGCCTGCCATGACTAGACAAGAAGCCATTAGGGCTATAGAAGCTGGTATTGATGTGGCTATAAAGGCCATTGAATCAGGTGTTCAGCTTTTGGCAACTGGTGAAATGGGCATAGGCAATACCACACCGAGTTCTGCCATTGTATCAGTGATTGGTGGATTTGATCCGAGTGAAGTTACTGGTGTCGGAGCCAACTTACCTCAGGAAAAAGTAAAACATAAGGCTGACGTCATTAGAAAAGGTATAGAATTAAACCAACCAGATCCATCGGATGGCATAGACATCCTTTCAAAAGTGGGTGGTCTTGAAATTGGCGGTATGGCTGGTGTTATGATTGCTGGTGCAGCATATGGTGTACCTGTAGTGGTGGATGGATTTATCTGTACCGCTTCAGCATTAATTGCCACTTTGATAGAACCAAAAGTCAAAGAGTATCTATTTGCTTCACACGCTTCTTTGGAACTGGGTGCATCTAAGGCAAGTGAGATGCTTGGTTTAAGAACCTACCTGGATATGAACATGCGTTTAGGTGAAGGAACAGGAGCTGTTTTGATGTTTAATATCATCGAAGCTGCTACCTACATGAATGATGAAATGATCACTTTTGAGGAAGCTGGTTTTATAGTAGACTAATATTTTACGTCGTTTTTTATCAAAAAGCGGCGTATTTGTATTTTTTACACAAAAAAGATGTGACTTTTTACTTTTTTTTTATTATGGTTTATAATATAATAACAAAGTACTTTAAAAACTATACATGTTAGAAGAGGTGGCAAATTGATAAAAGAAACAGGAATTTCTTTGGCTGAAGCAATGAAGCTGGAGCCTTTAAAATCTTGTCAAGTCATAGCTGGCGTAAACAATCTAGATAACATCATTACACGTGTCAACATCATGGCGGATTTGGAAATTTTAAATTGGATCGAAGAAGGTGAGTTTTTACTGACAACTGCTGTCCATTTTGGAAATATAACAATCGAGGAACAAGTAGATCTATTAACTGGTATGAAGAACCGTGGTGTAGAAGCCATTGCGATTAAAATTCAGCCTTATCTGAAATCATTAGATGAAAATTTATTACGTTTAGCAGATGAAATTGGTTTGCCAATTATTCAGTTAGATTACAATATCTCTTTTGCAGATATTATGGAGCCTATTCTAAAGGAGATTTTTGACAAGCAGTCAAAGGTCATTAGACGCGTTGAAGCCATTCATAATGATATGATGGAGCTTCTTTTAAAGGGTGGTACTATTTTAGATGTTACCAAAGACTTAAGTGATAAAGTCGGTAACAACATCATCGTCAAAGACTATTATTTTGATGAAATTGTATGCCCTGTTGAGAACTATGACATATGTTCTAGAAGAGAAGCAGAAATTGACGCTTACTTTAAGAAGCACGGCATTTCAAATAAAAATACACGTACAACCAAGTATAAGATTACCATAGAAAACCAAGAGCGTGATGTTTATGCGATTCCAATTATAGCAAGAAACACAGTTTACGGTAATATTTTCTTAGCCAACTGCAACAGTGAAATCAGATTAACGGATATTCAAGTTTTAGAATCTGCTTCATCAATTATTGCATTAGAGCTTCTAAAGAAAATATCTATTCAAGAAATTGAAAACAAATACAAAGTTGAGTTTTTCGATGACCTGATTTCTAACGATAAAATTAGGAAGTCAAAGGCCATTGAAAGATCCAATTACTATAAGTTTGATAAAGATGCAGACTACTGTACATTTACAATCGGTGTAAAATCAGATGAGGATGACTTTGAACATATCAACAGGGATATCTCAAAGGTGATGTACTTAGTGGATGCCTACTGTACAAGCAAGGACCTTGTTTATTTGGTTGCCAATAGAAAGTCTCAAATCAATGTGGTCTTTATGTTAAAGGATAAGAAAAATCCTCAAGATGAAGTTCGTATGTTGAGTCAGCAAATCGAGGAAATGGTTGTTCAAAAGATGGTCAATTTAAGATTTGTTATTGGTATCGGTAGGATTTATACAGGTATCGACAATATGTACAGATCTTTAAAAGATTCTCAAAAAGCGGTTATGGCTTCTGATAATTATGTACAAACTAGAATCATTGAATTTGATGCCCTTGGCATATATAAGATTTTCTGTCATGCAGATTTAAAAGATGAACTGATAGATTTTTATGAAAAAACTTTAGAATCATTAGTTAAGTATGATAAAAAGAAAGATACAGAACTTGTTAAGACATTGAAGGTATATTATGAAGCCAATGGTAACCTAAAGAAAATGTCTGAAAAGTTATTTACCCATTACAATACTGTTTTGTACCGTGTGAATAGAATTCAAGAAATCACAGGTACTAATCTTGAAGACGAGCAACAAAGATACAGTTTGCAAACGGCCATCAAGATTATGGATATGTATGGTATGCATAAAGATTATTAAATTAAATGCACTTTTCGAGTGCATTTTTTTTATATTTGGGTATATATCCATAGAAGGAGTGAATTATGAGAAGAGTACCAGTTGAAAAAATACAGAAAGGGGCTAAGCTGGGTAAATCCGTCTATAACAGTGATGGAAAAATACTGGCTAAACAAGGCTCAGAGCTTAATGACATTAGAAAAGAACGACTGAATCAGCTTGGTTATGATTCCGTTTATATAACAGATTTGTTAAGTAATGACATTATAGATGACATCATTTCAGCAGAACTTAGAATTAAATCGGTTAAAGAAGTTAAAAATGTATTTGATTCTTTTGAAAGATACCTAGAGAGACTGGCTAGACCATCGTCTTCTAACCTTAAAGAAGCTAGAAAAATGGAGTACCAGACGACTAGAAATATGTCTAAGGTAGCAGTTGATCTTGTGTCGGAACTTTTAAATAAGAAACACCAAGAGATCAATATGGTGGACATCAAGAACTCAGATGGCTATCTTTATCAGCATTCTGTCAATGTGGCGGTTTTAAGTGTTATCTTTGGTATGAAGCTTGGCTTGAATCAAAAGAAGCTAGAAACTCTTGCCATTGGATCTTTATTGCATGATATTGGTTATAATTTCCTAAATTATGATATACTAAAAAAGAAGGAATTTCTGGACCAGGAGGCAAAAGACATTGTTCATGCTCATCCTTTAAAGGGGTATGACTATCTAAAAGACAACTTTGACATTGATGCCCATACCCGTTTAATTGTTTTACAGCACCATGAGTGGGTAGATGGCAGCGGTTATCCTAATGGTATCAAGGGCGATGAAATCTCTGAACTTGCAAAGATAGTAAGTATATGTGATGTCTATGATGCTTTGACTTCTGACAGGCCATTTAGAAAGGCCCTTGATCCACAAGAGGCCAACGAGAGGATGATGGTGGCCAGTGTCAAACAGCTAGATGCAGAACTTGTCCAAGAATTTGTAAAAATTATAATTCCATATCCTGTCGGTACAGTTGTCAGACTGACCAATAATGAAATTGGCGTTGTAGAAGATGTGGATTTAGGTTTTCCGCTCAGACCCAAAGTTAAAATTGTCAAGCAAGTTGTAGGGCGTGTAGAACTTTATACTAGGGATTTAATGAAGGAACACAATCTGTTAATAGTAGGTGTAGAATACGAATTGCCAGAGGTGTGTTTACAGTGAGGTAAGTGATGAATGTACATGTTGCAAGACAGCCTATATTTGATAAGAATATGAACGTATTTGCCTATGAACTTTTGTATCGTTCTGAACACGGTTTTAACGATGATAAGGATGGCAGTCAAAAGACCGGTGAAGTTGTGTTTAACACCCTAGTTAATTTGGGTTTAGATAATATGTTAGGCGGCAAGAAGGCCTTTATTAACTTTACCAAAGACACCATTGACGATGAACTGCCAAAAATGTTTTCTAATGAGATTTTAGTCGTTGAAATTTTAGAAGATGTTATTCCGGATGAAACTTTCCTTAACCAGTGTAAGATGCTTAAAGACCAAGGTTATGTGCTTGCCTTAGATGATTTTGATTCTTCCTATTCTTATGAAGATGTCATAGGCCTTGTAGATATCATCAAGGTAGATTTTCTTTCAACAACGGTTAGAGAAAGAGAAGAACTGGTTAAGAAATATTCTACATACAATGTGAAGTTTTTAGCTGAAAAAGTAGAGACAAAAGATGAGTTTGAAGAAGCCATCAGTTTAGGCTATGATTATTTCCAAGGTTTCTTTTTTTCTAAGCCAGTCCTTGTTTCGGGCAATGATTTTAGGGTTTTTAACAATACATATTTGCTTTTGTTATCTGAACTTAACAAGGAAGAACCGTCTTATGATGAGTTAGAGCAGATTGTAAAGAAGGATTTTTCCATAACCTTTAAACTGCTTAAGCTGGTAAACTCAGCTGCTTTTTATTCTAGAAATAGGATTACAACCATTAGACATGCCTTAACCATGTTGGGTTTTAAAGAGTTAAAAAAATGGTTCTCACTATTGATGATCAGAGATGTAGGGGATGACCAACCGAAAGAGTTAACACGTATGTCCTTGATTCGTGCTAAGATGTTAGAGGCCATGTTGAAGCAGACCCATCTTAAGTCTCATGCATCTGAAGGTTTTCTAATAGGCTTATTATCACTTGCAGATGTCATATTAGACAGAAGAATGGAAGAAATCATTACAGATATCCCACTTGATGATGAAATCATTAAGGCACTTTTTAAAGAGGAAGGTTTGTATACAGATCTCTTGATTGTCGTTGAGCACTACGAGAAAGGTGAATGGGAAGAAATTAAGCCATTAATTGACCCGTTTATGTTGGATTTCTTGGATGTTTCTAACTATTACTTAGAAGCCATCGATTGGGTAAATATCATAGAAAATTCAAAATAAAATCCTCTAATAGGGGATTTTTCTTTGAAAAGAAATTAAAATTTTATATAATGTATTTGGATAAGTTGAGATTTACATATAATAAGGTATAAGGGAGGTTCACATGAATATAAAACCATTAGGTAATAGAGTATTAATTAAACAAGTTCAAGCAGAAACCACAACTAAGAGTGGTATTATCCTGCCGGGTCAAGCGACAGAGCAACCTCAAATCGCAGAAGTTATTGCAGTAGGCCCTGGCAAAGTGAGTCATGGCAACTTAGTAGAAATGACTGTAAAAGTAGGAGACCGTGTGGTATTTCCAAAGTATAAGGGATCAGAAATTAAATTAGATGGTAGTGACTACATTATTATAGAAGAGACTGATTTATTAGCAGTAATTGGAGGATAGTATGGCAAAAGATATTTTATATGGTGAAGAAGGTAGAAAGAAAATAGAAGCTGGTGTTGATAAGCTTGCCAATGCAGTTAAAATCACACTTGGTCCTAAGGGAAGAAATGTTATTTTAGATAAACAGTTTGGTGCGCCTCTGATTACCAATGATGGTGTTACCATTGCAAGAGAAGTAGAACTTGAAGATAAGTTTGAAAACATGGGTGCTCAACTGGTTAAAGAAGTAGCTGTTAAGACCAATGATGTAGCAGGTGACGGTACGACTACTGCCACGCTTTTAACACAAGCCATCGTTAAAGAAGGCTTTAAAAACGTTGCTGCAGGTGCCAATCCAATGATGATCAGAAATGGTATCTTTAAGGCTGTAGAAAAAGCAGTTGTAAATATTAAAGAACTTTCTACACCAGTAGAAGACAAGGCATCTATCTCAAATGTTGCTGCAATCTCAGCATCCAATAGAGTTGTAGGTGACTTAATTGCAGATGCAATGGAAAAGGTGGGTAAAGAAGGTGTTATCTCTATAGAGGAATCAAAGACTTTTGAAACTGAGTTATCAGTAGTAGAAGGTATGCAATTTGATAGAGGGTATATATCACCATATATGGTTACAGATCCAGATAAGATGGTTGCTACTTATTCTAATCCATTGATTTTAGTAACAGATAAGAAGATTACAAACTTACAAGAGATTCTTCCAATTTTAGAGCAAACCATGCAGCAAAATCTAAAGTTGGTTATTATTGCTGAAGATCTTGAAGGTGAAGCTTTAGCAACCATTGTTGTGAATAAACTTAGAGGTACATTTGAAGTTGTTGCTGTTAAGGCACCGGGCTTTGGTGATAGAAGAAAAGCTATGTTAGAAGACATTGCAATCTTAACTGGTACAAGAGTTATGAGTGAAGAACTGGGTATTGATCTAAAGCAAGTAACTATTGATCAACTGGGATCTGCTAGAACTGTAACGATGGACAAGGAAAATACGACTATTGTAGAAGGTCGTGGCGATATACAAGCCATCAATGCAAGAATCAATCAAATCAAAGGTCAGATTGAAGAATCGACTTCTGAGTTTGATACAGAAAAGTTACAAGAGAGACTTGCTAAACTTTCAGGTGGTGTTGCTGTTATCCATGTTGGTGCAGCAACAGAAGTAGAAATGAAAGAAAAGAAACTTCGTATTGAAGATGCTTTGCATGCGACTAGAGCTGCCGTTGAAGAGGGGATTGTACCAGGTGGTGGTACGGCTTATATTCGTTCAACGAAAGCCGTTCAGGATTTAATTGAAACTTTAGAAGGTGATGAAAAGACTGGCGCTAAGATCATTCTTAAAGCCCTTGAAGCACCTGTAAGACAAATTGTATCTAATGCTGGTGGTGAAGGCTCACTGGTTGTGGAGAAGTTAAAAAGTGAAGCTGGTATGGTAGGTTTTGATGCTGGTTTAAATGAATACAAGGATATGTTAGAAGCAGGTATTGTGGATCCGACTAAGGTGACGCGTTCTGCCTTACAAAATGCTGCGTCGGTAGCAGCAACCTTATTAACAACTGAAGTTGCAATTACTGACATTCCATCTGAAGAAACTGCACCACCTATGCCGATGGGTGGTATGCCAGGCATGATGTAGTTGATTCTTAATAAGAAATCTGTTATGATAGCTATGTAATATCACTAGGGGAGCGAAAGCTGAGAGTACTACGGTATGACCCTTTGAACCTGATCTGGTTAACACCAGCGTAGGAAAGTGTATCAAGGCTTACAAACCATACACTTTCGTGTATGGTTTTATTTTATTTTTGCTAATACATGGGTATTAGTATGTCGAGTATGTACTTGACTTGTCTTAGGGAGGACTTATTATGAATAAAAAAACGCAAATGATTGTAGAAGCAGGCGTTATGATGGCGCTAGCTTATGCCTTAAGTTTGGTTACAATCTGGAAAATGCCTCAAGGAGGTTCTGTAACACCAGGTTCTATGATTCCAATTTTAATCTATGCTTATAGATGGGGACCAAAGAATGGTATTTTTGTTGGTGTGGTATATGGTTTGATTCAATTTATCTTAGGACCAAAGTGGTCATTCCATCCTGTATCAGTATTATTTGATTATCCAATTGCATTTGGTGCTCTAGGATTTGCTGGTTTCTTTGGTAAAGGATTTGCAAAAGGTTCTATCGGTATCACTGTTGGTATTGCCTTAAGATTTGTTTGCCATGTTATCTCAGGTGTGGTTGTATTCGCATCTTATGCTCCAGAAGGCATGAATCCAGTGCTTTACTCAACAATCTACAATGGTTCTTATTTAGGTATAGAGTTAATCATTTCTGTGGTTGTATTTGCCTTACTGTTTAAGCCGCTAGAGCGTGCTGATATCATGAAGAAAATAGCATAGTGTATTTAAATAAGAACTCAGCACATCGAGTGCTTCGTTACTTATGAAAACAGGTTTTCATACCAATAAAAGCTCCATTGCCTTTGCAATGGAGCTCTTTTTATGAAGCATGCTCTTCTTGATATTGTAGTAAGTATAAGTCGTAGTATCGGCCCTTATTCTTAAGCAGTTCTTGATGGGTACCCATCTCGCAAATTTGCCCCTTATGCATCACAATGATCTTGTCTGCATGTTGGATGGTCGATAATCTATGGGCAATGATAATGGTCGTTCTATCCTTAATGAGTTTGGTAATAGCATCTTGGATAAGAAGTTCTGTTTCTGTATCAATGTTTGATGTCGCCTCATCTAATATAAGTATAGATGGATCGAAAGCAAGCGCTCTTGCAAATGACAACAACTGTCTCTGTCCAGCTGAAAGTGTAGAACCTTTTTCAGTAAGGATATGATCGTACGTTTGAGGCAGTTTATCAATAAAGTAATTGGCGTTTACAAACTCAGAAACTTCCTTGATTTTTTCTTCAGTCATTTCTTCACCGAGGGTGATGTTGTCTCTTATAGAGCCAGCAAACAAGAAAACATCTTGTAATACAACCGATATTTGTGAACGTAAAAACTGTAAATCAATATCTTTAATAGGATAACCATCAATTTCTATTTGACCGCTTTGAATATCATAGAACCTAGAAATCAAAGATGTGATGGTGGTCTTACCTGAGCCTGTAGCACCGACAATGGCAATGGTTTCACCTTCCTTGATTTTAAAGGATACATCTCTTAAAATAGGTTCGTCTGGATTATAAGCAAAGTCTACATTTTTAAACTCAATAGAGCCTTTGAAAGCTTGATCCAGATCCAGCTTAGGATCATTAATGATTTTTTCATTGTCTTCAAGAATAACAAAGATTCTTTCAAGTGACGCCATAGCAGCCTGCATGATATTAAACTTTTCACTTAAGTCAAATATAGGTCTGAAGTACTGCTGAATATAAGTAATAAATGCAATGAACAAACCTGGTGTAATAACATTTTTAGCAGATTCTGAAATAAAGTCACTACCAGCAAAGTAAACCAAGAAACATAAGGTAATGGAATAAATCAAGTTCATAGACGGTCTCAAAATAGCATAGATGTTGGTTTGCTTTAACCATGCTTTAAGATGGTCTGTGTTGATGACGTCAAATGAATCAAACATATGCTTTTCTTGATTGAAAAGCTGAATGATTTTCATACCTGATATGTTTTCACTTAAGGTTGCATTGATCTGGGCAATCTTAATTTTAATGACTCTTTGATTGTTTCTAACCAGTCTTCTAAATACAAAAGAGATAAAGATAACAATTGGTAGAGTCGAGAAACATAGGAGTGACAGTTTCCAATCAAGTGCTACCATGATCCCCATTGTTCCAAGTAGGATGATAAAGTCCTTTAAAAAGGTAATGATGACATTGGTGTAAAATTCACTGATATTATTCATATCATTGGTAATCCTAGTTACCAAACGACCAATAGGGTTCTTTTCATAATAGGACATAGATAAATGTTGAAGATGGTCAAACAATTCTTCACGAATCCTATGAACAACCTTCTGTCCAACATAGTTAAGTGACAATGTTTGGACATACTGGAATACAAACGAAACAATAAGTGTGATAACCAGTAGAAAAGTCACATACCATATCCCTGAAATATCTTTTTCTCTAAATAACTGATACTCTTCCTCTGTCAGTAGGATACCACTGATGCTTTTAGATGTATCATTTAATCTTAATACCACATCACGACCATCAACTTTTAAAGTGTAGTCCTTATCAGAAATGGATTTAGAAGTATATTCATCTAATAAAATGTAGTTATCACCGTCTTTGATAAGTTGTTTTGAGCTAGCATACTCTTTTGATTCAATGTCTTCTAAGAAGATGTCTCTTAAGTAGTAGGAACCATCATAGAAAATCTCTTCCTTATGATTAAAGGATTCATGTGATACAAACATTTCATTTTTATAAGCTGTTACATAGTCATCTGTGACCACTTTCATTAAATAAGGTCTTACCAAGTCGCCTACTGATGATAAAAAGACCGCCAAAATACTAAGGGCTAATATCCAGTAGAATGGTTTTGTAAACCTGTGTAATTTCACAAGGAGCTTTATATCAAATATTTTTTCGAATTCTTTTTCATGTCTTTTGTTTTCCATATAAGCCTCCTTTCTAATCTCTGTTAACTTTGTCTTCAAGTAATTGCTTCTGATAAGTTTCATTATAAAGACCGTTCAGTTTAACAAGTTCATCGTGTGTACCTCTTTCAGCGATCTTGTTTTCATGAAGTACGATGATTTCGTCTGCATCTTTAATGGTTGAAATTCTATGAGCAATGATGATACATGTTTTGTCAGCAATTTCAGTTTGAAGATATCTAAGAATACTGTCTTCAGTTTTTGTATCTACAGCTGATAAGGAATCATCTAGTATAAGGACCTTTGGATCTTCTGCAATGGCACGTGCTATAGAAATACGCTGCTTTTGACCACCTGATAAATTGATACCTTTTTCTCCTAGTAAGGTTTCATAGCCTTCTGGGAATCCAAGAATTTCATTATGGACATGGGCTATCTTACTGGCTGCTATGATCTTATCTTCTGATAGGTCAGGATTAGAAAAAGCAATGTTGTCTCTTATTTTAGTAGAGAACAAGAAATTATCTTGTGGTACATAACCGATCATCTCTCTGATTTGTTTTAACTGTAATTGCTTGATGGGTACACCACCTAGTAAGATTTCTTCTTGGTTGCTGTCATACAGCCTCATCATTAGGTTGGCAATGGTTGTTTTACCGGTACCTGTTTTGCCAACGATAGCCAGTGTTTTACCAGCTTCAACTTTAAAAGATACATTTTCAAGAACCGGTATATCTGTATTAGGATAAGTAAAGTTTAAGTTTTTAAACTCAATAACCGGCTTCAAGTCTTCAATATACTCGGCATGCTCATGATCTTTAATTTCTGCTTCAGCATCTAAGATGATGTTGATACGCTTAAGTGATGCGATACCTTGTTGGAGGACATTGACGACCCAGCCAATGGCAATGATCGGCCAAGTAAGAATACCTAAGTAAAGTAAAAACTCCACATAAGACCCTAAAGGCAGTCTGTTGTCGATGACCATAATACCACCCAGTGTAATTGCAACGATTAAACTTGAGGTGGATATAAACATAATAAGAGGGAATAAGATACCATGCATTCTAGCCAGTTTCATATTTTCCTTAAAATTATCATCATTGACTTCTTTAAATGATAGGTTTTCATTTTTCTCTCTTGCAAAAGCTTTGATGACTCTGATGCCAGAAAAGGCTTCTTGAACCTTTGTTGTAATATTTTCAAAGGCTTGTTGTACAGACCTAAATCTCTTTTGTATCACACCACCCAGTACAAAAGCTGAAATAGCGATAAATGGCATTGGAATAAGTGCCAGTAATGTGAGGGTTAAGTCTGTATTTGTGATCATACGATAGACTGTAAATAAGGTTAAAAAACTTGAGTCTACAATCATAACAACACCCATACCAAATGAGTTTCTGACAGCTGTGATGTCATTGGTTGCATGGGCCATGAGTGAACCTGCTGTATGGGTATGGAAGTAAGACATAGATAAAGTCTCTAAATGACCAAAAAACTTCTTTCTAAGATCATATTCAATTTTTCTTGATGCTGCGACTACAAATCGTCTCCATAAAAATCTAAAGAATGCAACACCAATCGCTAATATCATAATTAAGAAAATATAATTATAGATAGCTTTTTCTGTAAGGCTACCTGTATTGATATCATTGGTTAGATTACCCAGTACTTCTGGTGTAAATAATTGAAGACCATCACATATGATAATGAAGATAATTCCAAATATATATCTGAACTTATACTTCAACATGATTTCTTTTAAATGTCTAAATAACATAAATCCTCCTTGTATATGCTATTCTATTTTATCGGATATTATTTCGTGTGTCTACAAATTATTAGGGACTAAATTGAAATCTCCTTTGTTATAAAATGAATATATATGCAGTCTGTGTTATAATAATAATGTTATAAGAAAATTTAACCTTTCTTATAAAGTTTTTATACATTTTCATGTTGACAAGGGACACTTAAAAGGTTATATTATATAAAATATTAACAAAGAGTGTGAAAAACAAATTAAATTCACTTGACGAAAATCAAGTTTAATGGTGTGTAAAATACAAGATAGGAGAGTGTCATGCGTAATAAAATTATTAAGGAAGCTTTAACTTATGATGACGTATTATTGGTCCCACAGAAGTCAGAGATTTTAGGCCATCAGGTTAGTTTAAAAACTCAACTAACAAAAAACATTCAACTAAATATTCCAATTTTAAGTGCAGGAATGGACACAGTAACAGAAGCAAAGTTCGCAATTGCTATCGCTAGAGAAGGCGGCATTGGTATTATTCACAAGAATATGTCAATAGAAGCACAAGCTCTAGAAGTAGACAAGGTAAAAAGATGTGAACACGGTGTTATTGTAGATCCATTTTCTTTATGTCCAGACAATCATGTATCAGAGGCATTAGAGTTAATGGCAAGATACAGAATCTCTGGTTGTCCTGTTGTCAATGATGATAATACCCTAGTAGGCATTATTACTAACAGAGATATCAGATTTGAAAAGGACAATGATAAATTAATCAAAGATATCATGACTTCTGAAAATTTAGTAACAGCTCATGCTGGTATTAAAATGGATGAAGCAGAAGCAATTTTAAGAAAACATAAAATTGAAAAGTTACCACTTGTAGATGATGCTGGTAAGCTAGTAGGTTTAATTACTATTAAAGATATTGAAAAGGTTATTGTATACCCTAATAGAGCAAAAGACTCAAAAGGTAGACTTTTAGTTGGTGCTGCTATTGGTATGGGTCCTGATATGATGGATCGTGTAAAGGCTGTTAAAGATGCTGGTGTAGATGTTATTGCTCTTGATTCAGCTCATGGTCATTCTAAGAACATCATCAATGCTGTTAAAGAAATCAAGACAGCTTTCCCAGATTTGGATGTCATTGCAGGTAATGTAGCAACAGCTGAAGGTACTAGAGAGTTAATTGAAGCTGGTGCTGACTGTGTTAAGGTTGGTATTGGTCCTGGTTCAATTTGTACAACTAGAATTGTTGCTGGTATCGGTGTACCTCAGTTAACAGCTGTTATGGACTGTGCTGAAGTTGGTGATAAGTACGGTGTGCCAATCATCGCAGATGGTGGTATCAAGTACTCTGGTGATATTGTAAAAGCTTTAGCAGCTGGAGCAAACACAGTTATGTTAGGTTCTTTATTTGCTGGTTGTGAAGAGTCACCAGGTGAAACAATCATCTATATGGGTAGACAATTTAAGTCATATAGAGGTATGGGTTCTGTAGCTGCTATGGAATCAGGTTCTTCAGATAGATATTTCCAAAACCACACTAAGAAGTACGTACCAGAAGGTGTTGAAGGCCGTGTTGCTTACAAGGGTCCTGTAAAGGAAATTGTATATCAACTAGTTGGTGGTTTAAGATCAGGTATGGGTTACTGTGGATCAGAAACAATTGAAGTATTACAAGAAAAAGCACAATTTGTAAGAATAACAGGTGCTGGTTTAAAAGAGTCACATCCTCATGATGTAACAATTACTAAAGAGCCGGCTAACTATCAAATAAACGTATAAAAGGAGAAATCATGGAGAACAAAGAAATGATTATTGTAGTTGACTTTGGTGGTCAATACAATCAGTTAATTGCAAGACGGGTTAGAGAAGCAAAAGTTTATTCAGAAGTTTATTCTTACAAAAATGCATTAAAAGCTATTAAAGAAAAGAAGCCAAATGGTGTTATATTCACAGGTGGTCCAAACTCTGTTTATGAAGAAGGCGCACCTAGTATTGAAAAAGAAGTATTTGAATTAGGTATTCCTGTATTGGGTATTTGCTATGGTGCACAGTTAATGTCACATGTATTAGGTGGTAAAGTGGCTAATGCAGACCAAAGAGAATACGGTAAAATCGAATTAGAAATCAAAAAAGATGACCAACTATTCAAGGGTGTAGAAAATGGTTCTACTTGTTGGATGAGTCATTTTGACTATATTGAAACTGCTCCAGAGGGTTTTGAAATCACTGCTTCTACAGCTTCAACGCCTGTTGGTGCTATGAGAAACACTGAAAAGAAATTATATGGCGTTCAGTTCCATGCAGAAGTTGAGCATACACCATTCGGTAGAGACTTAATCAACAACTTCTTATATGAAGTATGTGGTTGTACAGGCGAATGGACAACAGCTAATTTTGTTGAAGAAACTGTAAAGCAAATCAAAGAGCAGATTGGTGACCAAAAGGCTATCATCGGTTTATCAGGTGGTGTAGACTCATCAGTAGCAGCAATTCTTGTTCAAAGAGCAATTGGTGATAACCTTACAGCTATCTTTGTAGATCATGGTTTGATGAGAAAAGACGAAGGTGATCAAGTAGAAGAAACTTTCGGAAGAGAGTTCAATATGAACCTTATCAGAGTTAATGCAAAAGATAGATTCTTAGGTAAACTAAAAGGTGTATCTGATCCTGAAATGAAGAGAAAGATCATCGGTGAAGAATTTATCAGAGTGTTTGAAGAAGAGTCAAACAAGTTAGAAGGTATCAAGTTCTTAGTACAAGGTACAATCTATCCAGATGTCATCGAGTCAGGTACAGATACTGCAGAAGTTATTAAGTCTCACCATAACGTTGGTGGTCTTCCAGAAGATATGGACTTCAAACTTTGTGAGCCGCTAAGAGACTTATTTAAAGATGAAGTAAGACAAACTGGTTTGGAGTTAGGTATTAACCCAGAGTTAATCTGGAGACAACCTTTCCCTGGTCCAGGTTTAGCGATAAGAATCATGGGTGAAGTAACTGAAGAAGCGCTTTACTTAGTAAAAGAATCAGATGCAATCCTTAGAGAAGAAATCAAGAATGCTGGTCTTGAAAGAGATGTATGGCAATACTTCACTGCATTACCTAATGTAAAAACTGTTGGTGTAATGGGTGATGAAAGAACTCATACTCACGCTATTGGTATCAGAGCAGTTACATCAGTAGATGGTATGACTTCAGATTGGGCAAGACTACCATATGACGTATTAGATAAGATTTCATCAAGAATCGTTAATGAAGTAGATGGCGTTAATAGAATCCTTTATGATATCACTTCTAAACCTCCTTCTACAATTGAATGGGAATAGACTGTAATATCAATGGTTTGATGGATTAAAAGTAAAGATAAGCGGTTATGATTACACACTAAACTTGTGTTTATCATAACCGCTTTTTAAAATCATTTAATATAGCAGATATTGAGCAGAGAACTTGAAATGATTTTCTATTATCTAATTGTTACATTAATCATATGCATGTATAATAAAATTAAAGGTGGCTAATATGAACAAGATTATTGAAAATTATAATACTGAATTTAAAAGAGAATATTCTGAAAAAGATATTGCTGAGGTGGTTGCATTTTTAAACTCTAAGGATGGCGGATATTTGTATATTGGTATCGATGATAGTGGTGATATTATAGGGGTAAAAAGCGTTGACAATACTGTCTTGAGGATTACTAATCAGTTAAATGATAGTATTTCACCTTCAATTTTAGGCTTATTTGATGTTGTAACAGAAATGCTTGATGGTAAGTATATAATTAAAATTATTATTGCAAGTGGTGCTGAAAAACCCTACCATATTAAAAAATATGGTCAATCAGAGAAGGGGTGTTATATAGGAGTTGGAAATGCAAAGAAACCTATGACTAGGAAGATGATAGAAGAGATGTACTCCAAAAGAACTAGAAATTCATTGAGTAATATAGTGTCTCCTAGGCATAATCTGACCTTTAATCAATTGAAAATTTATTATGAGGAAAAGGTTTTACAATCACTGATGCTTTTCTAGAGAACTTAGAGTTCTATAATAAGGATGGTGAACTTAATTACAATGCATATTTATTTGCAGATAATAATGCAAATTCAATAAAAGTTGCGGTTTACCATGGTACAAACAAAATTGATTTGATTGAAAGAAATGAGTATGGATATTGCTCATTAATTAAGGCAGTAGATCGTGTTTTAGATAAGTTAGATGTATATAACACAACTCATACAAAGATTTCAGGGAAAGCCCAACGTGATGAATGGAGAAATGTAAATAAAAGGGCATTGAGAGAAGCTGTTATAAATGCTATTGTTCATAATGACTATGCAACAAACGAAGTACCGCCAGTGTTTGAAATATTCTCAGATCGTTTAGTAATTACATCAATGGGGGGCATTCCTTTAGGAATGACTGAGGAAGAGTTTTTTAAAGGTGTTTCAAAGCCTAGAAACAAAGTTTTAATGCGTATTTTTAAGGATATGGATTTTGTTGAGCAATTAGGTTCTGGTATGGAGCGGATTTTAAGTGTTTATGACAGGAGTATTTTTGAGATATCAGATAATTTCATTAGAGTGACTTTTATGTTCAACACTCTACCGTCGGATAGCGTCGGAAAATCGTCGGATAGCGTCGGTAAATTGGTGGCAAATAATGATTATGTAGAGTCTATTATAAAATATGCTGAAGAACATGGAGAGTTTAAGTCAAAACAAATACAAGAGTTGCTAGGTCTTCAAGAATCGAGAACAAGAGAAATTATTTCAAAACTTTGTAAAGAAGGTGTACTTATAAGACGTGGCTCAGGTAGAAATACTTATTATACAAAAGGATAGTTATAACTCTTTAACTGTCAAATGTGAATTTTTTAAAACTGTAGAACTGATGTCTATGACATCACTTCTAAGCCACCTAGTACAATCGAATGGGAATAAGTAGAGTTTAACACTGTAGTTATTCAATGTGTTTTTAGATGTTATCTCATGTTTTGAGTTACAAGTATTATTTATATTCTATAGATATTTTGGAGTCATTTAGTACTCATTATAAATCCCTGTTAATCGTAATGGTTGACAGGGATTTTTTACACTCAAGTACTGATAAACTCTGATAAGTAGTGTAGTGTGCATCTATATTGGAGACTTCAAATATGCAAATAAACTGCATATTAGTTAGTTATTCTGCATATTATGTGATACAATATATGCAGAATATAGCTAGGAGGTGCAGAATGAGAGTGTTTGATTATAGCAATATTGATGAAAAATTATTTGATAAGGAAATCATTAGAATGTTGACTGAACTTCATGAATATCGAGGTAAGCAAGAACTATATACGGAATCTTATCCTGATGTTTTGGAAGCAATGGTAAGAGTTGCAAAAATTCAGAGTACAGGAGCATCGAATAGGATAGAAGGGATATATACGACTGATAAAAGGTTGGATGAGTTAGTAGAAGAAAAAACTGAACCGAGAAATAGAAATGAAGAAGAAATTGCTGGTTATAGAGAAGTTTTAAACACGATTCATGAAAATTATGACTATATCATACCTAGATCAAACATTATTTTGCAGTTACATCGCGATCTATATATGTACAATTCAGGTGGCGTCGGAGGTAACTATAAGAATGCAGATAATATTATTGAAGAACAGAATGAGTTAGGTGAAAAAAAAGTTCGATTTGTACCTGTAGCTGCATACTTAACAAAAGACACAATGGAACAAATGTGCAATCAATTTGTTGAGATAATGAATAAAGAAAGCGTTGATTCTTTGTTGTTAATCCCTGTCTTTATACTTGATTTTTTATGTGTACATCCATTTAATGATGGAAATGGAAGAATGAGCAGGTTATTAACACTACTACTTCTTTATCAAAATATGTATATTGTTGGGAAGTACATTAGTATTGAAATGTTAATTGAAAAGACGAAAGATAGTTATTATGATACATTACAGATTAGTTCAATTGGATGGCATGAAAACTCAAATGACTACAAACCTTTTGTTAAGTATTATCTCGGAATATTATTAGGAGCATATAGAGAATTCTCCTCAAGGGTTGAAACTTTGAGGAACAAAGGGATGTCAAAATCTGAACGAGTGAAGCATGTTTTTGAAACGAAACTTGGTAAAATTAGCAAATCTGATATCTTAAAGTTGTGTCCTGATATTAGTGTTACGACAATAGAGAAGGCATTGTCTGAATTATTAAAAGAAGGTTTTATAACTAAAGTAGGAGGTGGTAGAAGTACCGCCTATATAAGGAATGACTGACTATAAACTGCATAATATCGCTATTGAAATATGTAGTTTATAATTATACTATGCAGAATAAGTTATATGTGTAATTGTTCTAAATTGATGGGTCACCGTTCTAATAAACTGAAGTTGTAATGCAGTATTGTAGTCTGGTATCTTCCCCAAAAGTGAAAGATGTAAATGACTCCATTTTGGCTCCAAGAATAGCTTTTGAGACGAATAAATGGTGAAATATGAGTAATGAATGGACTAAAGAAGATGTGAAAGTACTTAAAAACACCACATATTAATTAAAGCTTATTGAGTGGGGTAGTGCAAGTCTATTCATGTTATCACTAATTAACCGTATTATCACCATATATTTACATTAGGTTTATTTTTTATAATATTTAAGTTTATAGAATATTTAAATATCAAATATTCAAGTCAGAGCATCTATGATTTTAAAAGATGCTCTATTTTTTTATCTTTACTTTAAAAAAAACATAATCATGCTTGAAAATGAGTATGACTAGCGTATAATTAAAGTAACTTTAAAAATAGTTAGATAAAGCTCAAAAACAAGTAATATCAAGAAAGAAGTAAAGTAAATGAAAGAATATGAACGATTAGCGAAAAAAATAACTTTTTCTTTAGGTGATGTGACGGCTATTACTGGTAATGAAAGTACATCAACTTCATTGATTAGTAGGTGGCTTAAAAAGAATTATGTTGTAAGGATTAGAAAAGATTTATATACATGTATTGACTTAACCACCGGGGACGTAATAGCCAATAAATATCAAATAGCCACTGCAATTAATGATAGCTCATTTGTAGCATACCATACAGCATTTGAGCTATATGGGATGGCAAACCAGGTTTATAATATTGTGTATGTTTCATCGAATAAAAGGTTTAATACATTTGAGTTTGAAGGGATAACATACAAGTTTGTTAAATCGGGCTTTGATGATGGTGTTGTTGAAATTAGGAATACTGAAGGGATTAAGGTTACTGATGTAGAAAGAACCTATATTGATAGTGTAAATTTTTTATCAAAAATTGCTGGTGTTGAAGAACTTATTAATATCACAGAAAGCATAGAAAGACTTAATAAGGAAAAGCTAATTAAGTATTTAGAGCTTTACGACAAAAAAGTGCTTTATCAAAAAGTAGGATATTTTCTTGAGAATTACTATGTGGGTGAAAAGCTTGGAGATAATTTTTTTGAAATGTGTAAAACAAAATCAGGGAATAGTGTGCGTTATTTACTGGGGGGGCGAGAAGGCAGATACAATGATCGGTGGAAATTGGTGATACCCGAAGAGTATATTTTGATAAAAGATGGACATGGAGAACCTGATGATTTTATATGATAAAAAATACTTGAGTAAAAGGGCTGCAAAAAACGGATTTAATAGAGATACATATGAAAAAGTCCTTCGATTAATGGATGTTTTAGAGTTTCTTAATCAAGATGATTTGCTTAGAGACCGGCTAGCTTTAAAAGGTGGAACAGCCATTAATTTATTGGAATTCAACCTTCCAAGATTATCGGTGGATATAGACTTGGACTATACGATAAATGTTGGTGTTGATGACATGAAAAAGGATCGTAAGGAAATAAGCGATAGGATTTTTAGGTTTATGGAAGAACAAGGGTATTTGAGGAAGAAAAGTGATAGGCAATCCTTTGTTTTAGATTCATATTATTTTACGTATATAAATACAGGTGGTAACAAAAATAATATTAAGTTTGATATTAATTATGTTATGAGGGCACATCTTTATGATGTAGAAAGTCGTTTTGTTCTACCAGAAGAGTTTGGCATGGAAAATCCAGTTAACTCACTTAATAGTATTGAAATTTATGGTAGTAAAATAAATGCATTGAATAATCGTGCAGCAGCCAGAGATCTCTATGATGTATATAAACTTGTTAAAAATGATATATTTAGAGATTCAAAAGAACAGTTAAGGAAAGCTGTCATATTTTATCATGTGTTGACTAGTGAAAAGATTAACGGCAAGTTTGATTTGAAAGCTGCTGATAAATTAAATCAACATAGTATCTTAAGAGAACTAGTTCCAGTCTTGAAAAAAGGTGAGATATTCATTTTAGAGGATGCGTTAAAGGAAGTAAGAAATTTTGTTGAGGATTTAATGATGATTACTGACTGTGAAATGGATTTCATTACAAGGTTTAATAATGGCGAGTACTCTCCAGAATTACTATTTGAGGATGATAAAATACTCAATAATGTAGTAAATCATCCTATGGCAAAATGGAAGGCTAGTAAGCTAAAAAAGAGTAACATTTTTGGTTCGGTGATATTAATTTGATATTATTTAATCACAAACACTGGAATAATGTAAATAAACCATCCGTTTTAACCACATTTGAATATAAGACACTAACCAAATAAGTTTAAAATAGAGAAGTCTTCATCGAGATGGAGTAGTATCTGCTGCTTTGTGAACAAGTACTATAATACCGTATATAGCTTGAGGTTTACAGAATCACACTATATATGGTATTTGTTTTTTATTGCTTAGGAGATTGTATTGATCTAAAATTTCTAAACATGATTGTATGCCTTGCAAATACTCATTATTATTGTGGTGGAAAGATATTACAAATGCACTTGTTGATATAAAATCAACTTTGAAAAGGCATACTATGTGTAATAAAACGATACCGAACAAACGTTTGCTTCTTTTGAGGTTATGATGTATAATCATAGTTAAGAGGAGGTAAATAATGGGAACAAAACGTGTTAAGAAAAAGAAAGCAAAGTCTTTAAAATTAGCATATTCTTTTCATGTAAATATTGATTCTGAGTTTGATGATACTATTTATGAAACTAGTATTCACATGGGCAAGTTTTATAAYATGACTTTGTATGAATATCATCARAATAATTATCTTACGCAGAATCAGTWTTATGATAAGTTTAAAGATCATTATAGATGTGGTTATCTACAAGCGCATACWTACATTCATGCAATAAAGCAGTGTATGAAAGATATGTCTTCATTCTATGCATTGTTAGATCTGTATAAGGAAGATCCTAAAAACAATCAAAAGCCATCGATGCCCAGATATAAACAYGAGAACAGGCAGATGACACCAACATTTTTAAAGAATGCTGTCAGGTTAAAGAACGATACTATGTTGCTATCGATTGGTAAAGTGATGAAAAAAGAGAAAGAKTTGARATGCATTGAGATTAATCTTCCAAAGGAAGTCAGTTTAWTTTTGTCAGATAAAAATATTAAGTCTGCGATATTAAAGAAACTATCCAATGGTAAGTATGAAGTGAAAGTAGTTTATGAAATTGATAAACCTAAATTAAGGAAGACAAATGAAGTGATGGCTATAGATTTAGGTRTTTCAAATTTAGCAGCCCTAACATTTAAGGAATCATTGGATCAGATTTTAATTGATGGTAATGTAATAAAAAGTAGAATTGCAACTTACAATAATCAAATTGCTGAACTTCAAAGTAAACATATGAAGATTGTAGG
>NZ_VANV01000043.1 GCF_022496765.1 Acidaminobacter sp. JC074
TAGTTAGAGTAATTTTCAAACTATTAAGTACCGAAACAAAGTTTAATCGATAAGCATTAACTTCCATATTAATTTTTGAAGTAGCTAACACTACTTCTATTAAGCATGCATTTTTTTAGTTAGACACAAATTTTGAAAAAATTATCATTAATCACTTGACTTCATATAGTACGTCTTATAATCACCATGCTAATATGTCAATTATAAGGTTTTTCTCCGTTGAATCTCTAATTAGTGATAGTATACATAATGCATTAGATTACTAATTATTCATTCTTAGTTATGAAACTTGAAACAATTTGAGACGGCAACTTATTTCTGTTATCTAATGTTATCTCAACTAGTTCAACTTCATCCCGATTCTTAAACATATCTATCCAAGGATGATTCTCATAGAAAATCGTTCCAATTACATAACTCTTTTCAGAAATAACATTTATCAACTCTTGTTTAAAATCTTCTGAGAGTAACTGCATTGGTCCAACTTCATCAATGATTATATACCCCTTAGATTTTGGTATATCTTTTATTGAAGATAAACATAGGTCTTCAAAAGTCTCAAGCTCTATTCCATATCTTCCTAATCGATTTAAGTGGATAGGTTACACTTAATTGGACAGATTCCTTAAGGTCATATAGAATAAGACCAGAAAAGGAGAAAGTAATGTTAAACGAAAGACGTCCAAGAAGAAATTTTACTACCGAGTTTAAGGAACAAGTAGTCCAACTCTATCTCAATGGTAAAACAAAAGCTGAAATTAAAGCTGAATATAATTTATATGCTTCTACACTCGATACATGGATTAAACAACATCAAGAAAATGGGTCATTTAAATCTAAGGATAACTTATCAGATCTTGAGAAAGAACTCATTGAGCTTCGAAAACGAAATAAACAACTTGAAATGGAAAATGATATTTTAAAGCAAGCAGCGCTGATAATAGGACGAAAGTAGCTATCATCAATTCTAACAAGGATAAATACTCGATATCAGCAATGTGTGGCGTCCTAAAAATATCAAGAAGTACTTACTATTACGAACTACAAAAAACTGAAACTGAACCCGTTATTGATCCTCTTACAAAGGATGTAATCAGAATCTTCAAAGCTAATCGAAAATGCTATGGAACTAGAAGAATTCGTAAAGCATTGCGTGATGAAGGCATTATAGCATCACGACGTCGTATTGGCCGTATAATGAAAGAAAATGGTCTTATTTCAACATATACAGTTGCAAAATATAAACCACATAAGCCAAGTGTAAACGAGGCTAAAATTGAAAATAAAGTTAACAGAGAGTTTAATGACCATGACAGATTAAATGTAATTGTAAGCGATTTAACTTATGTTCGTGTAAATGGCAGCTGGAACTATGTTTGTTTGATTTTGGATTTATTTAATAGAGAGATTATTGGTTATAGTGCAGGAAAACATAAAACAGCAGAACTTGTTTATCAAGCATTTGCAACAATCCAACACGACTTACATAAAATCAAAATTTTCCACACCGATCGCGGAAACGAGTTCAAGAATAATACTATAGAAAGCTTATTGGAAACTTTTAATATAGATAGATCATTGAGCCAAAAGGGTTGTCCATATGACAATGCAGTAGCTGAAGCGACATTTAAATCTTTTAAAAAAGAGTTTGTCTATCAATATGTCTTTGAGGATTTAAACCAATTAAAGCGTGAGTTATTTGACTATGTGAATTGGTACAATAATATCCGTTTACATTCATCATTAGGATATTTATCCCCAACCACTTACAAATTTTTACACCTTAAGAAAACTGTCTAAGCAAGTGTTGACATTCCAAAGCTATTTGAAGAAGTGGAGGCTAATATACCTTCTCTTCCATCTAATGTAACAATTTTAAAACCTTCTCTTTTACCAGCTACTTTTATCTCTTCAGTAAAAAAGCCAGTACAATTTTCTCTTCCTAATAAATCTACAATCTTTCTAATTGCTGTTGATTTACCCATTCTTGGTTTTGCAGTTATAAATATCTTGTTTATCAAAATGATCTCCAATCATATACTTAACATCTACCAGTGCTAAAGGACTGCAACAAATCAAGTAGAAGCCTAAATCTATGTTAAAAAAGTAACTGTTCCAGTTTCTCAATTAGAAGCTTAAAACCTTCTTCGTGTATCCAAAAGGTATCATCATGATCATAAATCGCTTTTTTAAAATCCTTAAATGACACAAACTTCACTTCAGCAACTTCCTCTTCTTGTAGTACCAGTTCATCAAGATTAAAATCTACCTTCAAGTAATACACATCATAAAACTCATTATCAATAAATTCTCCGTCATTGAGATATTCAACTTCTTTAAAAGTAAATAGATACTTTATATCGTTTGACATACCTGAAACGTCTAGTCCTAACTCTTCCATAAATTCTCTTTTAATCGATTGAAAATTATCCTCTCCAGCTGCAATATGACCACCAAGAGATACATACCATTTACCTGGATATGTATCTTTAGTCAGACTTCTTTTTTGTAAAAGCACCTCATTATTTGAGTTTATAACCCATACTTGAACAACTCTATGACAGATACCGAGTCTATGTGCTTTTTTTCTTTCTACAACTTCTCCAGTTTTTATGCCATTATCATCAATAACATCAAAAAATTCCATATATCAAAAGTATCCTTTTCATAAATTAGTTTCAACTTCATCTTCCAGCCACTGATTAGAGTCTTAGAACATACATCTTGTCCTCTTGCTTGCAAACCATGAACAGCTTATAAGCTGGAGACTCATTTAGTGAGATAGCCTATCCAAAATAGTTAAAGTCATGTCTACTATAACTGCTAATAAATAATATCTATATCTCCATCAACAAATCCAATGTCTAAGCAGTTCTTTCGCTTAAAGATATTAGAATACTTGCCATCTTCTAGATATTTTTTCACTAGTTTACCTGAAAAATCAAATCCGTACTCCCAACTATCACCTGCTATTTCTTTTTTTATTATAAAAAAATCTTCATAAATAGAATATATTTCATCGCACACCCAATCATCTTCATCATCTTCAGGTGTAGTGGATGACCCTATCAACTGCACATGATACGATGTATCATCTTCATATAAGTAAAACAATACAAACTAATATCAGCTTCATCTAGATTAATAAAGTTCTTTTCTAACCATATAGTAAACTCATTATATATTTCATTCATTTTACTCTCCTAATATTTATATGGAAAAAACTCTGCCTTAAGTTAGTACTTTTCAAAATGGTGCAGTAGTAACAAGATCTTCGAGCTCACAAGCATTATTTTTGTCACATTTGCCTTTACTTATACTTTTTGACTCTGTAAATAAGAGGATGTCCCCACTGGTATTCTCAACGATTCTAACTTAATACAATAAAGTGAATCTCAAAAGTTTTGTCCAACTTGGTGTAGATGTTGTGTTATTCGATAAACTTCAACTTAAAATAATCCAAAGAATTTTTTTCTTCTTTTCTTTTCTAAAGTTTCATTGCATAATTTACCAATCAATTCTGTAAGATGATTCTCAAACCCTCTACTGACATCACTGGTTCCTGTTTTAGCATGAACTAACTCATGCATAAGCGTCCCTGAAAATAACTCTAAAGACTTTAGTTGTTTTCTCTTGATGACAATCATGTTTTGATCTGGTATCCACAAGCCGTTTATTTCTGAACTCACAGAGTAATCTTTCCTCATATTCTGCGAGATTTCAATTCTTTTTACATTCCGCGGCATTCCCCCAAACATTCTAATAATATCACTCTTATATTGATATACTTTCATTTCAGATTTGTTGAGTGCAGAAGTCTTAATGAACTCAAATTCAAAACTCTCATTGTAAATATCATAAAAACGCTCTGTATTCGTTATTCTATCTCCATTGAGATCAGTAATATCACAAATTTTTTCATATAAATTGTTTGGTACAACTACTATTTTATATCCTTCACTTTCAGCATCGTCAAGTAATTCAGGTTTTGTCATTACCTTATCACTAGATATGAACAAGGTTTTACCTTTAGTATTAAGAATCTTAATCGCATGAACCTGAACATCAATCCATTTAACTTCATCAAATAGATTGCCACTTGTATATTCCTTTAAATTTTCTGCTATTGATTGAGCGACTTCATCAGTTGAAGATGACAATAAAATTGATTTAACTCTATCTGAGTAAGCACTCCTCCCAACATTTGAACGCTCCCTATTTAAAGCTCTTTTAATTTTTTTATCAACATTAGTAATATTATAACTAAATTGGAAATTGTCTTCTTCAGCTACTTTTAATCCATTTATATATACATACGCTGTTTCAGATCCCTTTTCGAGAACCTCACCATACTTTGTGACATCAAGAACATTGCTATTAGAAAACTTTATGAATAACTGTTTTGCCTTTTCAACATCGCTATCGTCAATATCGCTCAAGATAAATTCTGTACCTTTAAAATCAATGTCTTCGTTGCACATTATACTTGCATGCAAAGTTGTTATGTCTTCGAAATCATGTTTAGTCATTTTTGTTAATGAGATATCACCATGTTTTGATTTAATTCTTACACCTATGTTGTTTCTGTCAAATGTAGCTAGTGCATCTTTCAATCCAACACCAAACTTACCGATTAGATTGGGATGGCTCAATTTTTCTTCATTTTCGTTTTGAGTAAAATGATTATACTCAAGTCCACGTCCAAAATCCCTTATATGCCAGTTACCAAGCATATCTTTTGAGATTTTAATATCTTCTGTATTTGTAAGTGCTTGCTCATCTAATGCATTGGATATAATTTCACGTAAAGCATCACTTACAGTCCAATTTTCTAAGATTGTCTCAATATTTAAGTCAAACATTCTCTCCATAATATTTATCTCCTGTATTATGTTGTATAACGGAAACTCCTCTGAACAGTCATAGAATTAACAACTTTAGTTCATGTCACACTTGCTATGACGAATACTGTGGTGACACAATTAGTAACCTGACTTGTCAATGAGTCCCACAATTGTATATGTACAGACACACAGTGCTACTAGATGTATCAATCCAATTCCTGAGCTAGGTTAACTCAGATTTAGTGTTATGAGCTCTTAGATTTATATATTTAACAGATTCTTGATAATAGCAGTTAAACCTGATTTTTTCTTTCTTCCTTTATCCTTTTGCTCTATTACAACATGCTTGTTCACTTGAATTTTTTTTGTCTTAATATTGCTTCTCAATTTCTTTTTAATTAATGCATTTCCCGCTTCAAAGTCATTAATTGATGTGATGACAACTTCGTTAATATCATCTAATTTAAGTTTGCATCTTGGTAATGCTAGCTCCTTGAAATTTTTTTCATTCAACTGAGCAAAATGTCCAATATCAGTTTTATTCTTAGAACCATATTTATCAACTAAGTTAAATACACCTGGTGCGAGGAAAATATTATTTTTTGAAAAAGAGTTATTGTTGCCAAGACCGCTCAAATCCAAAATGCATATTTTCGAGATACTATTTAATGCTTCTTCATAATTTTTTTTCTTCGAGTGTAAATCTGCCATTGCAAGGAATGTATTTCGATATAATCCCCAATCTCCGGAGTTACGATAATCCCATGATTTGTCATTTATAATTTTAATTGCAGTTTCAAGATAATTCTCTTTATCACTTGCTACTGCTCTAAAGAACTTTTCTAACGTGATTTCATTTACAAGATACTTATTTTTATGGTAGAAAACTGCATACTCGTTATCAGCCACTATTTTCTTTCCTTCGTCCGTCAACTGATAATAGTTTTGTGGAAATCTTTCTTCTAATGCTTTTCGTTCAACATTTTCACAAAGAGATTTAACTAAGTCAGCTTTTTTCCCTGTTGTTTTCAGACCGAACTCGTTCAGAATAGGTTTAAGATCAGATATTGTTGCTTTGCTCACATTAAAATTTACATCTGAACACTGAAGGAACTTTTTCTTCAAAGCCCATTCTAACAGTTTATTAGGATTAATTTCATATCTATACTCATAGTAACCTGGAAATTTAGTTCCTACTTCACTTCCATTAGTTCGTTCTAAAAAAATTACTTCTATTGGGTTCATTTTTCCTCCTTCAAATTTTATTGCGTATAATGGAAACGCATCTGTGACGCCTTCGAACTTACAAACTCTGTTCATGTCACACTAGCTGTGACTAATGTAGTGGTAACTCGGTTAGTGAAAGGGTGAGTCCATGATAGCTAGAGTATGTAGATGCTCCTTTCAATGGAAACTACTCATTTCACTTTGTTGTGAACCACTGCTCAGATGTAGTGTTATCTGTGCTGTTAAGGAGATAATCAAACTCTTTAATAAAAATACTCCTAACATAATCAAATGGCATTTCCATAATTGTCTTAATATTATCTTTTTTTAACATCTCTTGTAGAACAAGATATCCAATATCATAACCGATTCTATGGTGCTGAAAGTCTCCATATGAAATATAGTTTCTTATTACTTCCCAGTCATTAGATGTGAAATCTCTCTTGATTTGTTCTCGTTTATCTTTAATGAAATTGAGTCTACTTTCATCGTAGTTCCCTTTATTAAAATCTAGATACTCCGATATCTCCAACCCATCATTCATAATTTTAGAAGTCGAACATGCTAATCCTTCACTTATCAATAAATCTACTAATTGTATTTCCTCAATTTGGCATGGTTTGCTATGTCGATGCATAACATGAAACAATTCATGTGCCAATAATATCTTGAAATATTTTGCATCAGGAAGTGATTCTACGAATAGGAATAGTGAAGCTGTTTGATATCCAGTCACTATGGCATTTGTTGTACCATTTCCTACAACAATATAAACGTTTAACTCATTCTCATCATCTAGTACAATTCCATGTTCTTGAAAAACAGCTAGAATATCTTCCATATTGTGTTCTAATCTACTTGATATACTATAAATCTTATTTGACAACTCATCTATATTAATGATTTTAAGTGCTTCTTCTGATAACTTAATTGATGAGTCAATTTTCCTATATAAATCATAAATATGATTGTAGACATCTTCATTATTGAAGTAGCAAACTTCTTCCCATATTTCTTTACTCTCATTTAGATTTTCTTCACTTAGTCTAGCTAAATAACTATTGAAGTCTCTTGCTAGATTGTGTATTTTAATCAATTTAATTCTCCTTAAGAGCTATCAGACAACTGAAGCACAAGTGTGACATCTTCGAAATTACAACCTCTGCTCATGTCAAACTTGCTGTGACTAATGCAGGTTGACTCGATTAGGAAACGGATTTGTCCATAAATCAATCATATGTAACTGCGCTACTAACCGCACTTCAATCCATCGCTACAACTTGTTAATCAGTGGCCTTTACTCAGATGTAGTGTTATGCGTTAATATTTTGGATAAGTTCTTTTCTAACCTCTTTCAATATTCTTATTAAATGTATTTCATATTTATTCAACTTCTCTGTTAGGATTTGCAAATTACTATTTTGCAATTTCTCGATGACGAACTCTATAAATTTTATTACTAAGTAAAGCACACCAAATAATAGTAAAATAGCTAGAATGTTAGCAAATTGGAATCCATTTTCATTTAATATAGCTATGAGTTCCTTAACAGAATTTGAAGAGAAAAAGTATGTTATTGCTAGAGTACCTATGATTGTTATTATAAAACTACTTAGCTTAAATTTTTGTCTGTTTATGATAACTTTCGTATCTATCTTTCTATCAAGTTGATTCTCAAGTTCAGTGATCTCTAATATTCCATACAATCTATTCTCAATCAAATAGTTTCTCACATATTCTCTTTCAACTTTACTTTCAAATTCTTCAAGATTATAGGTGTAAAGCTTCGCATAATCCTTTATCATACAATTCTCTCTATAATTTAATGTCACCTTAAGCACTACTCTATTAAGAGAAATAAAGAACAACCCAAATATCATTACATATTGCATTATAAATGGTTCATAAAAATGACTGCTCATAAAAAACATTAGGATAATAAAACCTAGACTAGCTAGGAATATATAGGCAAAAACATCATATAACATAAGTAATGCAAAATGAATGACTTTTCTTTTTATGTTTCGCTTATATATGTTCTCTACACAGTAATTTTCTTTAAAAAGTATTAGTAATTCATTCATATTATCTCCAAAATAGTGATGCATAACGGAAGTTCATCAGAAATTTCGTCGAACTTTATAGCGACTGCTCTCATAATTGTAAGCCGGCAAACAGCTAATAAGATAAGTGACTAGGTAAGTGAGACGATTTGTCCACCATTCTTTCATCTTCTATTTTAAGCCTACAGGCTCTCAATTCTTTCTACTTTCACTTATGTGGACCTCTGTTCTGATGTAGTGTTAGACGACTTTTGTGGCTTATATTGACAATTTTATGCATTTAGATTGATTTAATTGCCTTTTTTATCCATTTGTATTATAGTGGAATTGGTGCTAACTTCCAATTGGAGGAAGTAAATAATGACTCATTATAATAGTTTAGTCAGAGCAATAAATAATAGGGTTCTTGTCAATCTGACATTTAACTCAAATGAAAAAGGGATTATTTCAAGACTATGTGTTCCTTTTGATTATGGTCCCAGTAGAAGATACAGGGACTGCCAAGACAGATTCCACTTCTATGATCTTGATAGTCCTGATGGTAATCACAATCTATCAATCCTTCCAAATCAAGTAATTACAATTAGTCTCACTAGTAGAAACTTTGAGCCTGGTGATTATGTTCACTGGGAACCTCAATGGCATGTTAGTAGAGATTGGGGAAGATACTCTTAATATTTTTGGGAGTTAGTACCACCCTTTTCATGTAGCAAAGTAAGAAATTTATAGCTAAATAACTGTAATTAACTGTAATCTTTCTTCATCTTCTTTTGAGCAGTCCTGTATATATTAATTAACTTTGGTCTTAAATCATCCCAACTTGACTCAAACTCTGATAGATGTTGCCTAAGCTCTTCTTCTTCGTCATTATAAGATTCGGGATGATTCTTGATATACTCCATTCTCATAGCAATGCTTAGTAACGGTCTGTGAACATTCAATATATCACTATAACTAAAATCATTTACATCAAACAGGTTTCCATAATCACATACTTTTTGCGAAAAAATTGTAGATAAATCTAAGATATCATTGAATCTATTCATATATTTATGCTCAAAACTACTACCTGGACTATAGTTAACAAATATCATTTTGGTTTCCATATAAACAATGTCAATTAGGTCTCTGATGCGATTAACTGTACCTACAAAGTCATCATACTTGTCATATCTTAGGTTCATTTGATGAGAATGTCTATTTAATGATTTTGAAATAATATATGAAATGTATCCTCCTATCGCACCACTTATTAGAGCAGGTACTGATATGTCAAAAGTAATATTTACCATAAAACTCCTTTCCTTTCTGTAATTTTGTCATCTAACGGAAGCTCATCATAGATTTCGTCGAACTTTACAGAGAACTGCTAATGTTCAACTTGCTTGGACTAATGAAATGAACGACTCGGTTCATGAGAGGATTTGTCCAGCGTACTCTCAAATTCTTATCTTAAGCCTTCATGCTATCTATTCTTTCTATCATTCACTTATTTGGACCTCTGCTCTGATGTAGTATAAGTTCCAGTTTTCGTTGCAATCCTGACATCACCTTCATTAAACTAACTCTGAAACAATTTTGTCACATTCACTAATTACATACTCTGGGATAGTATCAAATCTAGATGGGTCTAATTGACATATGTATTCGTTTTCAATATGATAGGTTTCATTTACAAATTTCTGAATTACGGAATTTACATCTTTTGACTCAAACAACCTAAAGACTTGGAGTTTTTCATATCCATTAGTACTTGAAGTATAGACTTCCTTTAACTCGTCTACATTACTTAACCGATTTAATATTTGGATGTAATCAAAATCACAAATGTCTTTAGATATTTGCACACATCCATTGTTAAACTTATAATCGCTCATTCTTGGATATTCACCATTTTCATCTTTCATTTCTCTATTATCAATTGCCACATTACGTTTATGTAATAGATTAGATAACACTTGATAACTATCTCCACTTCCATCAAATATTTCAGTATTCCTTCTTAAGTAAACGAGCTTCGTAATATTATCTTTATCAGATTGCATTACTGATGTGCATATTGATGGAAAAGTCATGATATCATTCTTATTAATTATTAACTCAGAAATTCGATGATTCCTTAGTTTGAGAAATGAAGCTGTCATTAGATTACTAAATTTTTGTGATAATGATTTCACTGTATCAATAATTGGTTCTACGTCATGAGTAAGCATTAATACTGTTCTATTCTTCAAACACTTAGATGAATCTCTTCTAAAAAGCATTTCGAGTATTGCATACTTCTTATTCTTGTCAAAAGATGAAATAGGATCATCCAAAATTATCATTTCTGGATTTTTTGACAAACACTCATACATAAACAAAACAATTGAGAAGGCATTTCTTTCTCCATAACTTAAATATTGACTTCCACCATTTAATATTTCACTATTATCAAGATGTTTAAGTCTTAGTTTTGAATCTACTCCATCACCAATAATCTCAACTTTATATCGATAACCTGCATATGATAAGAAATCATTTATATCATTCTGATGTGTTTCTATTAAAGTCTTTATCTTCTTCCTTTGTATGTTTATTTTCCCTTGAAGTTTACCAGAACTTTCTATAACAGAGTCAATGGCTTCATTAATCGGAGATATAGCCTCATTCATTTTAGTAGAATTTAGTTCTGAAAAGTATTCTAAATCCAATTTATATTTAGGTAATATCTCTGCAACTTTTTCACTCTCTTCGAATTGAAACCCAGACAATAATCTGATTCTCTCTAATTTTAAAATGAAGTTATCAATCTGTCTCTTAATGCTAACAATATAATCTTCGTGCTCTTTTTCAAGACCGTCTTTTAACTTAGTAATGTTCCCTAACTTCTTCTTTGCTTCATCTGATAAATAATCCCCTAACTTATCTATAATTGTTAAAATCGTCAATAAGTTCTTTATAGTGTTTTTGTCATACTCCTTCGATACCTTTTGTATCTGTTGTTTTTTCTCAGTTGTATCTGAAGTACAAAAAGGACATGCCTCTGAAAGTTCACTGAAAGTGCAACCTTTTTTTTGCCAATCTACCCAACTGACACTATCATCACATTGTATAAAAGGTTTATAAGGTTCTAAACCTTCAGGAATGTGTACAATATTATTCCCTTTTGCCAAACCTTTCATACCAGAAGAAGCCTTAGATACGCCACTTTTTGTTAACTTAAAAGCATTTCCTAACTCCTTTATAGTGTTTATCAAGGTTTCCAGTTCTTCATTGTTTGTAAACACTTTTCTTGTTTCTCTAATAAGTAACTCAATTTCTTCTTCAATTATCTTATACTCATCATTCCTAATCAAAATGTCAAAACTATTACTTAATAACTCATCTTGTTTAAAATTAAACTGTTTAACATAATCCTCATCAAAACACATGATACTATTAATTTCTTCAGACCATTCAACTTTAGGATTCTGTTCTTCAGGATTTTCTGCTTTTAACTTAAATGGCATTAAATCAATTAACCCTTCAGGATTACTAGATTTAAGTATAATAGCTTTAGCTATAGTACTCTTACCAGTTCCATTAGGTGCTAATTTTATATTTAACTTTCCTTTTGTTACTTCAATTTTTGCATAATCAATATTATTGCAATTTTCTAATTTAAATTCCATTATATCTCCTTTCAGTTTCCTATTCTGTCTAATATTTTTGAGACATAATATCTCAAACGTTAATTACATCTAACGGAAGCCTTCGAACTTACAACCGCTGCTCATGTCCAATTCATTTGGACTAATGCAGTGGTGACTAGGTTAGTGAAATGGTGTGTCCTTGATAACAAGATCATGTAACTACTCTTTTTAATTCTTACTTCTCACATCACTCACCTATGGACCTCTGCTCAGATGCAGTGTTAGATGATGTTCTTATTTGTATATAGTCTTGCTTGATCTCTTGTATAACTTGATAAACTGCAACTGTATGCTCGAATAAATTCCAGCACTGAAATACAAAATCTAGTAAATGTATTTCATCATTCTCAAAAGCAATAATATTATCAAATGGTTTATAATCCCACGATTCATGTCCTATAGCATTTCGTATTTTTCGTTCAAATTTAGGCATTATAGTATCAAAACTAACTTGTTTTTCCAAAAACTTTATCTTATTACCTTTACTTAGTTTACTGAACTGATTAATATTTTTTATAGGCTTATTTTTAAATAGCAAATTTTGATCGAAGCTATCGTAATTATTTCTTTGGATTATGTTATTTAGTGGTATAAGCAAATCATAAACAAACATAATATTCTCATATACTGATTGATAAATTTCCTTTATATTTTCGAAATTCGCAGTTGTTAGTGTTAATTGCTCATATATAGGCAATCGTCTTGATTTACTTATATAACTTAAAACTATTGATGGTAATAAAGATGGGAAATGATCAAGTATTGAATTGCAACTTCTATAGATTCGCTTTTCAATATCATGTAATGCATTGAAAGTAATAATATTGTTCAAATAATTATTATACTCTACACTATGATTACACTTTATATCTGCTAATAAATCTAATGACTTTTCATGTAAACTCTTTAGTGCTCTTACTTTTGAAAACTTCTCATAAACTTTCATGTTGTATTTATATAGCTTCTTAGCGATTTGAATTGAACTGATATCATAATCAGAGTTTTCATTTTCAGTTTGTTTAAATAGTTCCTTTGTAAGATACTTACTTTTTCTTGTATAATACAAATCATTAATTCTTTTATAGGCATCTAGTCTATTATTGTATGCATAAATTCCACTTGATAGATGCTCATAAAACCTAAAATATCTATTCTCGCCTAATATATCTGTAGTCCTCAAATATGGGGTATATCCTAAAGTAGGTGCTTTATCACTCGTTTTTAATGTTAGTAATTCTGATGATATCTCAGCAAAATATAAAGGCTGCTCGTTTTTGTTTGGTTTTAAAACATTCTTAGACTCTAATCCTAATTTTATCTCTGTTTGACTTGCGAGAAGAACAAACTCTAAATTTGTGTGGCATTCAGGGCATACAATTCTTACAGGTGCTCTTTCAATATGACCAATCTGCCATCTAAATAAAATAACTGTATTACAAATTTCGCATTTCATAGGTATATTTTGAACCAAAGTATTCTCCTTTCAAATAAGAATTTCATCTGACGGAAGCACATCTGCGAAGTGTTCGAGCGATACAACTAAGCTCTCATGCTTGTGAGCCAGTGAACAGCTAATGAGCCGGCGTGACTCGGTCAGCGAGAGCATGTGGTCCAAGTACTTCATCATGTATCTAGAGTGTCATCAGACACGAATCGTATCTTCTATCCTTAGCATTTGGACCCTTGCGCAGATGTAGTGTTAGCCTAATTTCTAAAAGGTGAAATCCATATGTATAAATGTAATGCTATTTCTGTATTTAATTAGATAAATTCAAGATGCTTTAGATAACTTCTTATTGTTGACGAATATTCTTTTTCAGGACTTATTTCCTCTATCAATTCCTCTTTTAATATTTTCTTTAGATATTTATCATTGGTTTTCATCCAATTGTTGACCTTAACTTCAATTAACCTTATTTTCTCTTGTCTACGTTCTAGAAGCTCAGCTCTGTTCAACTTGAGTATTTTCTCTGTTATTGCACCTCTATCATTCCCTGGTTGTCCCAAAATCATACTACCAAAAATCATTAGATGATCCTCTGGCTCTTCTACATATGGGTTTATAAGCGGTAAATCAGGATTGTAATATTTTTTTTTACCTTTGCGATTACAACTCTCGCAAGCTAATGTTAAGTTTGTCCATTCGATATATAAGTCTGGTCGCGCATCTTTATTTTTGGGTTCTATATGTTCTATATCTCCACTTGAAACATGTCGTAATTTGCTTTCACAATACGCGCACTTTCCGTGTGTTTCTATGATCAACTGTTCTTTTATTTCGGGTTGACTATATCTGTTTCTTATAACTTTAGGTATCTCTTTATCTTCTTTAATTAAATTCAAGTATTCCTGCGTCCAATGTTTCTTATTGTCTACCAAAATTTGAGGTTCCTTGATTTTATATAATCTAATCAAATCTATTCCTCCATAACTTTATTTAATGTATCCGGTATATATTTTTCCAATCCAATTGCTTTTAATTGTGATTTTAACTCTGCGTAAGACTGAACTGATAATTCTTTTCCACGAAGGTTTGCTATTATTGAAGCAAGTTTATTCTCTGCCCATACTGGTATCGTTGAAGGTATACCTAGGACTTCTCTTAAAATATCATTTGAGGTGCCTGAAATATCTGAATTATCTAAACGAAGACTGTTAACTTTACTGTTGTCATCATAATCTAAAACATAAATTGTTGAATCTGGTTCAGAGCTAATTATAAACGGATTATGAGATGCGATTATAAACTGTGCTTCAGGAAACGCCTTCAATAGATTTGGAAGTAAAGTTCTTTGCATGTATGGATGTAAGTGATTTTCAGGTTCATCAATAGTCACAACAAACTTATCATTACATTTTTGCATAAGGAATATTTCCCACGACATATCAATAATAGCTGCAATCCCTCCTGAAACATCATCAATTGAGAAATCTCCTGAATCGGTTGAAAGAATAACTTCCGGTACTTCTATTGTAAGTTTATTAAAACCAAGTGTTTTGGGAAGCATGATTTTCAGAATACCTTGAAAGTCCTCAAATAATCTGATTGAATTCTCATTCGGTTTTACCACTTGATTACCATATCCAAATGTTGCAAGAGAAATAAGTGTCTCCTTCATATGGGTATTAGGTGCATCCTTTTGTCTTCCTTCAGTATATGCAGTTCTTACTAAATGTGAATATCTACCCAATACTGTATTATTATTCACTGGAGATGTTGGAATAGTTGAAATAGTATTTTTTTTATATACTGATTTATGAGATGGTATATGGAGACCATTGATAGCCTCTTTTCTTTCTATTATAGGCGCGTAAACATTCCCAACATGAGACGGTACTGAAATCTCATGTGTTTGGTTAGAGGAGTATTTTATTGTACCAATAGCATATCTCCTATTTGGATTCTCAATATTCGCTAATCTATAATTTTCACTATTGATCTTAATATTAGGAATGTACTCTAGATTTCCAGACTCTTTACTCCTCTCAATTGAACTACTGAATATCGTAGCCCAATTAAAATGACTAGAAAGAATACTAAGTAATGTTGTCTTTCCAGAACCATTTGCTCCAGTTATAATTGTGAGACGATTATGGAAATCTAATTTCACATTACCATATTGTCTCCAGTTTTCTATTTCTAATTCTTTAAACATATTACCTCCTTTGTAAATGAAGTCATATCAATAATTAATTTACTTATTAATAAAATGCAAATCCCAATCCATCATTTATTTCTTAATTTTAGAATTTCGGCTAACTACTTTTTATGCATAGTTCGCATATACCCCTTTTGTCTTTTTCTTCTTATATGGTGATTAATCTATGGGTCTAAACGACTTTTTATCCGACCCTCTTATGCCGCGAAAGCCTATTGATAATGAGTAGTGACATGTTATGGTCACATGACGGCATCATTTTTAACCTTGATGGCTAAATGGCATGAAACATGTCACTAGAGGCTCAATGTCAATAGGAGCGTGGAATAAATCAATCCCCGTCATATAGTGACTTTAAATAGTCTAGAGGATTTTTAATCTTCTGATAATGTCTAACCGATATTTGTGTATAAATCTCTGTTGTTTTAGAAGATTCATGACCAAGTATTTCTTGGATATACCTTAAGTTTACCTGTGATTCTAATAACTCGCAGGCAAAGCTATGCCTTAGAGAATGAAAAGTTAAACTCTTTTTAAGTCCTGCTTTGTCTCTACTTGTTGCAAAGACCTTTTGAAACGTTCTTGTGCTTAAATGGTCACCATTAATATTTTCGAAAACCCATTTCTTAGGTGTGTAGACTTCAAAATAGTTATTAAGCTGTTTTTTCATAACTTTTGACAGCGGCACATATCTTTCTTTATTACCCTTGCTCTCTTTTATTAGAATAAGCATGCCTTCAGTATCGATATCTTCAATTTTTAAGTTAACAACATCACTGATCCTTAAGCCCGCTGAATAAGCAAGCATCATCCCAGTCAGATGTTTTAAGTTTGTTGTTTCTTTAAATAGACGACTTATCTGTTGAGGGCTCATTGCCTTTGGAAGTTTCTTCTCTCCTCTTGGCCGTTCTAACTTTGTTAGATTATCTAGTGATGTTGTTTGAGATACTTTCGCATAGAGTTTAATGGCGCTGACAAACTGGTTGACATAGGTATAACTCAATTCTTTTATGGCTATGGTATCTTCTATATAATCGTTTATCCTGTCAATGTCTACTGAGTTATTTGAATAAGAAAGATATTTATCAAAATGCATCATATAACTTTTTATTGTTGCTCTTGAGTAGCCTTTTCTAATTAGGTATTTTCTAAGGATTTCCATGCGCTCATGTTTTTCAACACATGGATTTTCAATCATATGCATCCACTGACTAAGTTCCTGATACTTAGAAAGAGGAAACTGCCAGGCTTTTTCGCGTGGATTCCAAAATCCTCCCTTAATTTTTTTAATTGAGGCTACTAAAAATGGATCGTATTTAAAGGCAAGTAATAAACAATGTTCTTTCTTAATGATTCTCATAATCCCTCCTAATCATACCACATATTAGAAATTATGTAGTAGCATTTACAAATAGACTTAATATAAAATTTATAAGCTTACACTTTTATTATATGGTAAAATTTGTAAATTGTATAATAAAAAAATTAAGAGAGATTAATCCCTCTTAATTACTATTAGTTCTAATGGTTCCATTGAATACTGGTCTTTGATGTTGCATTTACCTTCAAGGTGGAAAACCACTGTTTCTTTCTTTAGTTTTACATCTTGCATTTGACTTGATAAGTTGATTAAAAGTCTTACATCCTTATCATAGCTTATTTCTACAAGTTTCTTAAGTTTCTTAGTTTTGTCTTTAAACTTAGCGTTGTACGTCATGACTCTAAACTCAGGTGTTTCTTTTCTAAGTTCTATGGCATCTCTTGTAAATTGTACAACATGTTCATAATCAGTACGTCTATTCCAGTCTAGGCCATTGATTGTATCAGAAGACATGTATGAGTTGTGGTCACCTTGCTTGGTTCTTAAGAACTCTTGTCCTGCATGGATAAATGGAATACCTAATGAGAACATGGTTGTTGCAATCATCAGCTTTTGTCTCTTTAGGATATCATCTACTTCACAAAGTCTCATCTTATCGAATACTGTTTGATTGTCATGACACTCTACATAGTTGACAGACTTCCAAGGTGCATCAAAGAAGTCTTCTTTTTCTTTTGTCGGTGAACCTAAAAGTAGATTTGGTACTTGACTTAATTGTTTTAGGTTGCCTAACATAACCCCTTTGATGTTTGCTTGATCTTCCATTGAGCCACCTTTGATGGTATCTCTGAATAAATCGTTGAAATGACCTACCTTAGGCATCTTATCTTGGTTCATCATGGTTGCTTTTTCAGCATCATCCAGTAGTGTTGGCATGTTCCACCCTTCACCATAAACCATGGCACATGGATCAATGCTTTCTACTAGGTCAGCGATTTGATTCATAGTCGTCACATCTAGAATACCCATTAAATCAAATCTAAAGCCATCAATGCCGTACTCAGTCATCCATAACTTAATGCTGTCTAGGATGTACTTTCTACCCATGAGTCTTGTAGAATCAAAGTCATTACCACAGAATGAACCATTTGATATTTGACCATCTTGTCCTATTCTGAAGTAGTAATAGGGTACAAGGCTTTCAAAGGCAGTCGTAAATCTATCAAACATATGGTTATAAACCACATCCATAACGACTCTAAGACCTTTTTCATGTAGGCCAGCTACGGTTCTCTTTAAGTCTAAAACTCTAGAATAAGGATCATTTACATCTGATGCATATGACCCTTCTGGTACATTGTACTGCATCGGATCATAACCCCAGTTGTACATCTCCTTAGGATTCAGTTCATCTACAGAACCAAAATCATAGACCGGTAACAACTGAAGGTGAGTAAAACCTAAACTCGTTAGATAGTCTAAGCCAGTCATGTCACCACGATCATTCTTAGTATTTTCTTCTAATAAACCTAAAAACTTACCAGCATTTTTAATACCACTTGAAGGCTTTGAAGAAAAGTCTCTGACATGAAGCTCATATACAATGGCATCTGTCTTTTGGTCTAGTGGACTCAAGCCATCTTTTCTAAGATTGATCTCTAACTTATTTGTGTTTAAAACCACTGACTTTTGATGGTTTGGTGTAGAAGAAAGTGCATATGGATCTGTAGCTCTCTTCCAGTCGCCACTGATATTTAATAGGTACTCATAAGCTTTACCGTCTAAGTCTCCATCTACCTTAATCGTATGAACACCCTTGTCTTCTCTTTTCATATTGTAAAGCTGACCTTCTAAATCCAGTACCACTCTAGAAGCAACTGGTGACCATACTTTAAATACAGAATAATCTTCATGATAAGTCACACCTAGATCATCCCCTGGATAATAGAATAACTCATCAAATACAGATGTTCTTACCACATATCTGTACTCTAGTGGTACCTTCAGAAAATGCTCATCTACTATATAATAATTTTCTCCAACAGTCAGCCCATCTACAAATAACTTGTAGACTCTTTTGTTGTCTTCTTTTTTCTCTTCTTTAATGATAGTTTCGTAGTAATTGTTATCTTCATCTATAACCTTAAAAAAGTTACTTACACCGTCATAGTAATGTAAATCGATTTCAGCTGTAATCAACTGAAGTTCATCTAAAAATGCTTGAAATGTTTGCTGCATAACGTCCTCCTTGAAACCATTTTACAAGATTCATTTATAAAGTCAATTGTCTTACAAATCTTTAATGTTTCAATCTGTGTATATAACACTGTTACAAACATGCTATAGAGACATCATACAATTAATACAGCATAATTTCTTATAAACATAAATATAAAAGAGCTGGTTCTCTTTACATAAAAACCAGCTCTTATATGCTTATCAAAATCTGTAAGTAACTAAGTTACCTTATCATTTCGTATGATACCTCTAGGTTTTTCTTACCTTGAATTTTAATGTTCTCATCATGCCAAGTAATTATGAAATCATTTTTCTCATCAACAAACCTATAGGAACCTGAATCACCATACAAGCTAAAATGCAAGCTTTTATAATCTAGACTATTATTAATTTCTGTAACGAATAGTCTACTATTTTGGGTAACCAAAGCACTGCCTTCTCTTATAAATGCAAATAGGTCATTCAAACCAATATCATGTTCGATGTGTACGTCAACTACTTCTTCATTGGTAAATATATTATAATACTTGCCCGGAGGAAACTTAACTTCCAGTTTATCTTGGTTTTCTTTCAATACTGGGGCTATTATTAAGTCGCCATATACATACTGACTTTCAGGATAAGTACCTTCATAATCAATATTCATGTGTTTCATCAATGTGGTCTTTTCTTCTAGAGCTTTTAAATACTCTGAATAAGTATATGGAAGAAGATTCATTCTTAAGTTATACAAGCTTCTAATATCATTTAAGAGCTCTTGATCATCACCGGCCATATTCCAGATAGTTCTTTCATTGTTGAACTTTCTTATAGGATCTACAGCTGAAAATTGACCGCCTACAGGTTCACTGTGTACCTGCATAATGGGTGTAAAGACAGCCATTTGATTGGATCTGTAATAAAGTTCTACCGATGGTAATTCACCTGAGAAACCTGCAATATCAAAACCCCAATTTATCTGACCTGCCAAGCTGGCATTAATACCTGCTTTATAAACTGACTGAAGCTCTTTAAAAGTTGACTTTTGATCACCTGCCCATTGAAGAGAATAAGCCTGTTGCCCTAAATAGCCTGCGCGACTAAAAGCAACCCTGTCTTTTCCTAAGAAGTCTGAATAAGCTTTTACATACTCAAGGGAATAATTATTTTTAAGCGCCTTATGAGTATCTCCTAAGCAGTTAAAAGCATGTGTATGGATGAACTCACCACCATCAGTCTTAAAACCATCTACACCAATATCTATAAGATACTGTCTATTTTTAAACCACCAGCTTAAAGTTTCCTTGTTGGAATAATCAGGGATCATAGAGCCATTAAACCAGTTGCCATCAGGAATCTCATATGCTTTTTTACCCTTTTGAATAACCATCTTATTTTTTTTAGTATACTGCCACTCTTTTTCATGGCGTGCATTAAAGGGTTCATCGTCCGGTATATACTTTACAACAGGACACTGCCATAACAAAAGTTTTATGCCGTCTTTATGGAGCTGATCAACCATCTCTTTAGGATTTGGCCATGGCGACTCACTAAAGTCAAAGTCCTCATAACTTAGATACTGTTTATCTGGATATTTTGCACCATTAAAAATATAGAAAGTTGCCTCATCTGACCATTGTTCTAAAACCATTGCAGTGACAGGAATTCTTAAATCCTTTAACTTGGTTCTGACATCATCAACTATTGCCTGTGAGTTCCAGCGATGTGCTGATATCCAAGGGCCAAATACCCACTTGGGTGCTTTCTTAGTTTGACCAGTTAGTTCTAGAAAATCTTTAATCATTTCCTTGTAAGAACCTTTTAGTAAATACAAAGTCGATGGATCACGGTCTTCTAGCTCTATTTTAATGTTTTCTCCAAAATCAAAACTAATAACTTTTTTAGTATCAATGAATATACCATAACCATTATCTAACATAAAAAAAGGTAAAGGAAAGTAAGTTTTATCCCCTTGATTACAGAAAACTTCTTCTACAACATTAACAACCTTATGCCCCTTATGATTAAGTGTGTTGTATCTTTCGCCCAGTCCATAAACCTTGTCATAAGATGTTTCTATAAGAATTGATTCTCCAAAATCTATCTTGATGTCTTCAACACTGCAAACTTCATTTAAGTCTAAACTATATTGGTTTAAAATCAATGACTTCCTCCATTTCTAAGATGCGCAATAACATTTGAATACTTTGCACAGATATATTCTGCATTTGCCCACATCAATGGGTTGATAAAAGACCTTTCTTCATCTCTGGCATCAATGGCCTCAGGCAGTAGACCATACTTGTTTTTATGATCATTCAACCAATTTATAATATGATCATAAAGCGCCTTATCTCCTAGAATATAAGCTGTCTGTGCTGCAAATGATGTGTTAAAGACCCAAGGTCCGTCATGGTATTCTTGCTCACTATAGCCATAACCATATCCATGATACGTTGCAATATCTGTTAAAGTGTAAAAGCTTTTTCTGTAGTTTTCATCTACAGGATAACCTAAGCTTGCTCCAAACAACTGAGGTGTATCATATCGCTTGACCAATTGATCGTGATAATCTACGTAACCATATCCATAATAATTATCTTCTAAAAAGGTCCCATTTATACCTTCTATAAGTTTGTCTACTTTTCTTAAGATGTAGTCAAGACTCTCTTCTTTATGAAGTTTTTCTAAAATTTCAATTAAACCCATCAGTCCACCTGCAATGAAGATATTTGTTGAGGTAATATAAGCTGGGCCATAAACCCCCTCATTCACGCCACCTTCAGGACCATACAAACCTTTTTTACTTGGAATATCATCAAGTATCATAACTTCTCTTAATAACTCATCCGTATCAATTAGTAACTCTCCAGTAAGGTGATAATAATCCGCAACAAGTCTCAATAAATAACCAATAAAATCTATTTGTGAAAAGACATTATTATTAGCCCCTTCATCAGGTAAAAGTTTTGAGTTGTATCTTTGGAAAATCTCGTGATTATCTCTTCTTGATAACTTTGAGACGACATCTACAATTTCCTTGCACTCTTTGTAGTGACCGCTATATAAAAAAGCTCTAGCACCATGAAGCGCATCTCTTACATAGAAACAAACATCATCACTGGCAAAATAATGGCCTGTTAAATCAGCAGGTATAAAGCCTTTCATGTTGATTGCCTTAATTGCAATTAAGTTGTTTATTATCTCTTTTTCTACACTAGACTCTGATTCTGATAGCCATTTTGACCAATAGTCTTTTGCAGCTATAAAAGATTTATCATAGTTTATCTTATGATCTTTTGTGCTAATGCTCCAGCTAAAATTATAAGATTCATTTGGATGTAATAATATCTTTTTTGATAGAGATACCGCTAAAGGTTCGTTGCTTGAAATCTTACTTCCTATGAATTCGTTTTCACCAAATAATATATCTTGAATCCCGTGATACATAAATCCACTTGGTGCATCTTTTGAAACACGACAGGTCATATCCGTTTCCTTTGAAGAAATAAATAGTGTTTTCCCTCTTGTACTTATAGAAACATTATCTCCACTTTTACTTAAACTAAAATCATTCGCTGTTGTTATGACAAGACACGCAACTTCTACTTCTAAAACATCATCACTTGTATTAGTCACTTCACAATTAAAAACAAAGTGGTAGTCATCCATACAATAAACTGAATCAGTCTTTTTAAACCTGTCATAGTAAAACTCATCTACAAATGAAAAGCCCTCTTTACAATAAGTTTTGTCGCTTTCTCTTTTTATTGGATGACCACTTCGTGGTTTAATCCTATCACCGTAATAACACTTGTCATCTAACTTAACAACACTTGTTGCTGAGTAGATAAAATCTGTTTGATAATCATCTATATATAAATGCTGTAAGCCTATAGATTTCTGATCATGTATGGTTTCATTTAAGCCATAAAGACCAGTCATTTTGCCACTTCCTATATAGGCAAGTCCAGGATATTTCATTATTTTATGCCTCCTTCTTGAAGCCCTTGAATAAAGTACTTTTGTGAAAATGCATAAACAATTAATATCGGTACTAAAGATACTAAAGCACCTGCCATCAATGTGTTGTATTCAGTTGCATACTGCGAGTTCATTTTACTCAAGATAACTGGTAAAGTCATTTTATCCGGATTTGTTAAAACAATCAAAGGCCAGAAATAGTCGTTCCAATAATTCATGAAATTAATTACGAATAAGGTAGTAAGAGGTATGGTACTCATGGGCATAACCACTTTTCTATATACTTGTACAAAGTTAGCACCATCTAATATGGCTGCTTCAATATAAGCATCAGGAATATTGGTCATATACTGTCTTAGTAAGAAGATAGCAAATACATTAAATACCGATGGCATAATGACACCCAAATAAGTATTGGTAAGGCCTAACTTTGTTAAAATAATAAAAATTGGAATTCCTGTCACCTGAATTGGAATCATCATACTTGCCAAGTAAAGTGTAAATAGTAGCTTCTTGAATTTAAAATCAAACTTAGCAAAAACAAAAGCTGCCATACTTGATGATAAAATCGTTATTACTGTGGAAAATAGAGTGATTAAAATACTGTTGCCTAGTGACTTTAAAAAAGGTATTTTAGTAAATATTTTTACATATGAATCAAATGATACTTCTTTTGGAATCCATTCAATCGGGATAGACATAATAGCTCCACTGTCCTTTAAGGAAGTTGAAATCATCCAGAAGAAAGGAATCAAACTAACCAGGGTGATACCCATTAAAATGAAAATCACTGTATAATTTTTTAATCTAAGATTTTTATTCATAGTACACCCACTTTTTTTGTAACTTCATTTGAATCAATGTAATGACCAATATAATAACAAATAAGACAACTGCTAAAGCTGCAGCATAACCCATTTGATAATATCTAAAACCGTAATTATATATTCTTTCAACCATAACCTGAGTTGATCCGAGTGGTCCACCTTCTGTCATAACCATCACTTGAGGGAACAACTGGAAGGAGTTAATGATTGCAGTAATTACTACAAAGAATAAAGTCGGTGTTACCAAAGGAAATGTGATACTCTTAAATACCTGCCAACTGTTAGCGCCATCAACTTTAGCAGCTTCTAAGACAGACTTATCTATTCCTCTTAAACCACCAAAGAGGATTAGCGAAAAGAATCCAAGATCCTTCCAAACACTGACCAAAGCAATGGAAACCATTGACCATTTTGTATCAGTCAACCAACCTGGTCCAGTGATGCCAAACATATCTAATATGTTGTTAACAAGCCCATATTGTGTACTCAGGGCAGTCCTCCAAATCATAGCACCAGCTACCCAGGAAGTAAGCACTGGAATGAATAAGAGTACTCTAAAAAAACCGACACCCTTTACATCCGTGTTGAACAAATAGGCCACAAATAAGGATGTGATAATCATCAATGGAATATAGATGAGGATGTACTTAAAGGTATTACCCATGACATTATAAAACTCTTGAGTTGTAAAAACCTGAATAAAGTTATCAAATCCTATTAGTTCTGGAGATCCACTGATTATATCCCAAGATGTCAAACTTAAGTATACCGTTGAGAGCATTGGAATAAGTGAAAATATTAGGTATCCTAATAAGCTGGGAATTAAGAAAATCAATACCCATTTATAGTTTCTTGTCAAAAATAGCTTCATCTGACCTCCTTCAAAGATAGGGCTCTTCTAGGAGAAGAGCCTTATTTATTACTCAACTGGATATTTAGATGAAATATCCTCTTGTGCCTTATCTAATGCTTCTTTAGGTGTCATTTTACCAGCTAGCGCCTGCTCTAAATAACTACCTAATGTATCTGCAATGGCACTAAAATCTTCTAAAGATGGCGGCATTACTAAATAATCTAATGAATCAATTACCGCTTGTTTATTTTCTGGTGGTGTAACACTTAAGTAGGTTTCTGTCACATCATCAGTTAATGCAACTGGTAAATCCCAGTTTGCGTCTAACCTGATTTTTGCTGCTTCTGAACTACCTGAAATAAATGATGCGAACTTAACTGCTGCTTCTTTCTTAGAAGATTTCTCACTAACTACTATCGCATCTGAGAAGAAATGTGTTGCTTTTTCATCAATACCAGGTTCTACAACGATATCCCAGTTAAAATCACAATTTTCAGTGAAATCAGGGAATGCCCAGATACCTGTAACAATCATACCTAAACGACCAGACTTAAATAGATCCCAGTCACCCATACCGCCCATTTGATCTGCATTAGGCGTTACATTCGTATCATTGATTCTGTCTATCATCATTTGAAGTGCTTGCACATTTTCATCTGAGTTGATTGTGTAAGCAGTCTGTGAGTCATTCATCATAGAACCACCATTTTGCTCGACAGTCTTGTAGAACTCCCACGTTTGAATTGGTCTAAATACACCAAAGTAGTCTTCACCTAAGGCTCTAATCTGTTTTGCTGCCTCTAACTCGTCATCCCATGTCCAGTCTTTTGTAGGATATCCTAAACCAGCCTGATCAAATAAATCCTTATTATAGATCATCACTACATTAGAAAATTTAGTTGGTAAACCGTATTGCTTGCCATCTATTGCAAATGCTTTAAGAGTTGTAGGATGTATTTGAGAAGTATCAGCACCTTCTATTTGTGCAATTACACCTTTACTTTGATATGCTCTAAAGTTTTCAATATTCAACTCAAATACGTCTGGTGTAGAATTACCAGCAATTGTTGTTGCTAGCTGCTGGAAGTAATCACCAAAACCATATGTTCTAACATCAACTTTGATGTTTGGATTTTTACTTTCAAACTCATTAACCATTTTCATTAGTGTCTCTTCATTTGCACCTGATGATGAATAGTTCATAAATGTTATCGTAGTTACACCATCATCTCCTGAACCATCGGTTGAATCACTGCAGCCAATCAATACCAACATCATAGCAAGTGATAATATCAAGATTTTAACTAAGTTTCTCATACATCTTCTCCCTTCATTTTCCTATTAAATTTTATATTACTCAAGTAATTATGTAAATTTCTATTACTTGACACAATATCGTACACTTTCACTTTCTAGTTTAACGTTATACCATCGTCTAAAAAAAAATCATTTTACTGACTCTTTTTCTAATAAACCAACAGGTAGGACTACATTATCAATATAGTCTTTATCTTTAATAACTTTCAACATCAAATCGACAGTTGCCTTACCCTTCTCATAGATGTTTTGTTTGACGGTTGTAAGCTTAGGACTACTAATTTCACTTACAAACAGACCATCGTAACCAATAACTGATATATCTTCAGGTACACGCTTACCAAGATTTTTTAAACCTTCAATGATGCCAAATGCCATCATATCAGAAAAGGCAAACACACCATCTAAATTACTTTCTGCAATTGCTTTTGATATCTTAAGTCCATACTCATAGGAAGGATACCCAAGAAATATATGCTTTTGTTCCAGCTCTTTATTTCTAAGACTTAATCCTTCTACAAAACCATTGTATCTTTCTTGTGATACACCTTTTGATGAAATATCTGTACAAACAATACCAAGATTTTCACAACCTCTATCTAATAGATAATCAGCAGCAAGCTTGCCGCCATTTCTATCATCATTCACAACACTGCAGTAACGCTCAGCATCATCAACATATGAATCTATCATTACAAAAGGAATAGCCAATTTTTTTAGATTAAGATCAAATTGATTTTGATCTGTACCTAGAACAATTACACCATCTGCATTCCATAATTTTAATGACTCTACATAGACCTCGTCCTCTGAAACAAATCTTAACATCATGTAATACTTGTTAATCCTAAGATTGTATTCAATACTGTTAATCATTTCACCATAGAATGGATTATGCATGGCATAGTCTTTATCAGGATCATCATCTAGAGTTTGAGGAATTATTAAAACAATTATATGCGAACTCTTTGAAACCAATGTTCTTGCAGACATATTCGGTACATAATCTAAATCTCTAATAACCTGCTCTACCTTCTCAATCGTTTTTGTTGAGACTTTATTATGTTTTTTATTAATGACATTTGATACTGTCATTGGGCTAACACCAGCCAACTTTGCTATTTCTTTTATAGTAGCCATCATATCACTTTCTAATTAGGTTTAACGTTATACCTAAACTATATAACACGTATTCGCATTTGTCAAATAAAAAAAATAACTTTCTGAAAACATAAAAAAAGGTTCCATAATTTTTGGTGTGGGTGAAAACTCACACCATTATTTATTTACAAAAAAATAAGACATGAGAAGTTCATATACTTTATAATGTAATCACCACAAAAACTAATATAAAGGAGAACTCTCATGCCTAATACTGATTTTATACGAGATTTACTAGATTTAAAAGACCCAAATATAATTATTTCTGATAAATGTTA
>NZ_VANV01000044.1 GCF_022496765.1 Acidaminobacter sp. JC074
ATTTAATTTTGATAATAAAACTACTCACCAATGATTAATTGCTTGTCTTTAAACTTAAAATAAAGCTTTTGATAGTTAGTTTCAAACTCAGTCTCTGTAGGATCTAGTTTGTAACTGATAATCGCATCCACATAAGTCTTATTATCCACGCGAGTTTGACGGCTATTTCTAATAACTAACAGCATTCTATTCGTTGGAACAGCATCATCACAGCTTATTTTTTTGTCAAATTTCAATTCTTTTTCTTGTACTTCTATGTAATTCTATGGTATAATATTAATAGACAGAAATGAGGTTTTTCAATGTTTTTAAAGAAAGATAAACGAGCTAACGGTAGGATTTTCCTATCTATTKTTAAAAGCTATCGCGATCCTATTAGCAAGAAGCCTAAGTCCAAACAAGTTATGAAGATTGGATACTTAGATGAACTAGAACAAGAATATACTGATCCTATCGCACATTTCACACATGTGGCTCAAGAAATGACGTCAGAAGAAGAACAAAACAGTATTATTGAGCTGAAGCTAAATAAAAACGAAATTTTGGAAATGGGTGAGAATAACTTTAAGARTATCGGATATCTTGCATTAAGCTGGCTATACCACCGACTTGGTATACATCAATTTTGGATTAATAGAGAGCGTGGATTAGATGCAAAGCTCCCTTTAAATAACATCWTGAAACTGCTTGTTTACGAACGAATACTCCATCCTGGTTCTAAAAAAGCAGCTTATGAAAATAAAGATACCTATTTTGAAAACTTTACTTTCCCTATAGAAAAGATGTATAGGTCGTTTAGTCATTTTTCTAGGTTCAAAGAAAAACTTCTTCTTGATTTACACGAAAACATTTCTATGATTTATGGTAGAGATGTTAATAACGTTTATTACGATGTGACCAATTATTACTTTCACATCGATCAACAAACAGATTTAATTCGTAAAGGTATGGGAAAAGACAAGAAAGGAAAGCCAATCATTCAGATGGGGCTCTTACTTGATAATGCTGGAATTCCKATTAATTATAAGCTGTTTAGCGGGAACACATCCGACTTTAATACACTGCTACCTGTCTTGGCAGAACTAAAAGCAGATTACAATCTCAAACGAGTTATTGTTGTTGCTGATAAAGGTTTAAACTCTGGATCCAATAAGGCATATAACATCATTAAAGGTGATGGTTATATTTTTTCTAGATCAATCAGAGGAACTAAAGCACCTAAAGAAGTCAAAGAGTTTGTACTTTCTGAAGTAGGATATAAAAATATTGGTGAGAATTTTAAAATCAAGTCTAGAACTATGCCGACTACTATTACTGTGAAAGATGAAAATGGTAAARATGTCGATGTTCCAATCGAAGAAAAACATGTCGCATTTTTCTCTCAGAAGTATGCTGACAGAGCAAGACATAAAAGAAATGAAATTATTGCAAAAGCAACTAAGGTAATAAATAGTAAACTCAGCTATACTGATTTAAAYAACTACGGCGCAATGAAATACATTGAAGGCTTAAAGATGAATAAAGAGACCGGTGAACTGACAAAAGCTGATGATATCAAACCAACACTTAATGAGGAACTAATTAGAGAAGAAGAAAAATATGATGGCTACTACTCTATTGTTACGAGCGAACTAGACATGCCAGACTCTGAAATCATTGAGCGATACAGAGGATTATGGAAAATTGAAGAAAGCTTCAGAGTAACAAAATCTTCTTTAGAGACAAGACCTGTGTATGTTAGGACAGAGGATTCGATTGAAGCTCATTTTCTAACTTGTTTCTTATCACTTGTCATTTTAAGGCTATTACAAAAAGAACTTGGTAATGAGTATTCAGTAGATAAAATTGTCCAATCGCTAAATAACGCTAATGTGATGCATCTGAACATGAATAACTATCAGGCTGGATATTATGATGAAATCTTGAGTGAAATGCAAAACATAACTGATATYAAATTCAATAAAAAATACATTTCTTTAGATGATATAAAAAAAATGCAATCTTCTACAAAATCAATAGAATAGAACTACATAAAAATGAAAAAARCAAAAGCCGCCAACCCGTTTGWTTTAAACGGTTTAGCGGCTATTTTTGCTATTATATGAAGTCAAACTCAAGATTTATTACAGTCGTATTACAGCACATTTAAAAGTCTATAACATCAAGTGGAATACTGATAGTTACTGTGGTTCCTTTTCCGAACTCGCTTTCGATTTCTATACGCCCGTCATGGCCGTTAATGATCTCTTTTGCAATGGAAAGTCCTAGACCAGTACCACCTGCATTCCTAGTTCTTGCCTTGTCAACTCTGTAGAATCTATCAAATATATGAACCAGATCATCCGCTGGTATACCAATCCCGTTGTCCTTTACTTGTACAACACAATCGTCGTCATTTCGGAGAACTTGAATCTCTACCGCCCCCTCCTCAGGGGTATACTTGATTGCATTGGAGATTATATTGATAAAAACTTGTTCCATTCTATGAAGATCAAATGCACCAACTAGTTGTTTTTCTGTTGTTAATAACTTGATTTCAATATTTTTCTTTGAAGAAGCCATTTGTAGTTGAGTAATACATTTTTTTGTCAAATCGAGATAATCATTGTATTCCTTGTAGAAGGTAATAGAGTGAGAATCAAAGTTTGATAATTGCAGAAGGTCTCTAACCAGTCTGGTCATACGCTCCGCTTCAGAATCAATAACAGTCAAGAACTGCTTTTGAACTTCTGGATCATCTACATAGCCATCCATTAAAGTTTCTGTATAAGACTTAATGCTTGTAAGAGGTGTCTTGAGCTCATGAGATACATTGGCAACAAAGTCTCTTCTCATAGCATCTAGTTTTTCAGCATCGGTAATATCTTGAAGAACATAAACAATACCGGTCTTTTCATTCTGGTCATTCATATAAGGTGCATATGAAAACTTGACGATTGTATCTTTGATACTGATAGATTGTGAGCCTATCCAGCCTTCTTCAGAAGCTATTTTGTTGTATGTTAAAGATTCAGCGATTGGTTCAATCAACTTATCAAAATCACTTTCAAAATAACCTTCTGTACCGAAGTTTAAAAGCTCAATGGCCTTAGGGTTCATCAGAATGATATGGTGGTTGTTATCTACCGCTATAACACCATCGGTCATATGATTAACAATGGCTTCTACCTTTGTTTTTTCTAATGAAATTTCTCTTAATGATTTTTTTAATCTTCTGGTTAAGAAGTTAAATGTCTCAGACAGTTCACCGATTTCATCGTTAGATTTAACTTGAACGTAATGCTCAAAGTTACCCTTTGACATTAAAACTGCTTTTCTAGTAATATCTTTAATCGGATCTGAAATAGACTTAGAAATAATAAATCCAAGTACTATAGTTGCAAGAGATGAGGCGATAATGACCTGAACAATAATCTCTCGAATTCTGTTTATAGTAGAATCTACATCTTTTAAGTTTCTACGTAATACTAGATAACCTGTATTATCAATATTACGATATCTTATGGGATAAACCTGGGTCATAGAACGCTGATCGTTATTTCCACGTGCTATGACTTCTTTTTTCTCTCCTGTCTGCCTTGCTTGAATAATTAGATTGATATATTGGTCTTCCTTTAAGAAGCTAGGATCATTGGCACTGGTAGAAGCAATCACATCAAATCGATTGTCATCTATGATCCAGATTTCCTCACCTATGGCTAAATCTATTTTGTTATTATCTTCAATGACTGATTTAACCTGTTCTTCATTTGTAGAAAGCTCCATAATTTCTTCAAGGCCAGGCATAACATTATACCTGACCCCTTCAAGTTGTTGACTCGCCGTACTGATATGTAGGTCGTCAACTTCTCTTAATATAAATATTCCGGCTATAAGCATGGCGATTAATACAAGGATGAAGTAGATGGTTACAAACTTCCATCTAATGCTTCGAAACATTATAACCTCCTGAAATAATAACCTACACCACGTTTGGTCATGATGAACTTAGGACTCGATGAATCATCCTCAATTTTTTCTCTTAAACGTCTAATGGTTACATCAACAGTTCTGATGTCGCCAAAGTATTCATAACCCCAAACATCTTTAAGAAGTTGCTCTCTTGTAAATATCTGATTTTCCTGCGTTGCTAAAAACTTAAGCAGTTCATATTCACGAAGTGTCAATTCGATGATTTCATCTTCTTTCTTAACTTCATAGCGCTCTAAATCTATAGACAGATTACCTGATTCTATTTGAACAGACTTAGATGAAGACGTATCAGAATTATCGATATCAACGCGTCTTAAGTTAGCCTTTACTCTTGCAAGCAGTTCTCTCATACCAAATGGCTTTGTAATATAATCATCAGCACCCAGTTCTAAGCCAAGTACCTTATCTACTTCTTCTTCTTTTGCTGTTAACATGATGATAGGTGTGTTAAAAGATTCTCTGATTTTTCTACAGACTTGGAAACCATCTAACTTTGGTAACATAACATCTAGTAAGATTAAATCCGGTTGGATCAAATAAACCTTCTTTAAGGCTTCATCACCATCTTCAGCAACCTCTACATCATAACCATCTTTTAAAAGATTGAATTTAATAATATCTGAGATTGATTTTTCGTCATCTACTACAAGTATCTTTTTTCTCATAAAAACCTCCTTGTACCTACTGGTTTAAAAGTAACTTGACCAGTAAGAATTTAAGTTCTAATTTTAAAAAAAGGCACATTTATATGTGCCTGTATGAAACATAATTAATGAATATTATCTATACGATACATAATTAATTGGATTAATTGGATTACCGTTTACTCTGATTTCAAAGTGTAAATGTGGACCCGTTGAACGACCAGTGTTTCCACTTAAGGCAATTAACTGTCCCTTGAATACTTTTTCACCAGCTGAAACTCTTAAAGATGAGTTGTGTGCATATCTAGTTTCTTTATTGGCACCATGATTGATAATAATCAACTTACCATATGTACCTTTATAGCCCGAATATGTAACAACACCACCATCAGCTGCATAAACTTCAGTACCAGATGAAATACCAATATCTATCCCCGTATGATAACCTAATGATCTAGGACCAAATCTTGAAGTAATGTAACCTCTTGATGTTGGATTTTGATAAGTACCTGTACCTATTGCAGGTGGTGCAGGCTTTGTACCTTGATAAACTACTTGATTTACAGGTTCCTTGATAATTGATTGCTCAAGAACTTTTTCACCAATCAACTTACCATTTTCCATGTACATTTCTACAATAACTTCGGCTTCACCAGGTTTACCGGCAACCTTTGTCTTGTATTCACCTTCATAATATTTGTCTGTTAAAACATTGGCTTCTCTACCGTAAGGTACAGGGTCAATTCTTTCAACAGTTGAAATTGTCACAACATTGATAATCGGCTCAGCTACAATCAAAGATAATTCTGTGCCAATTTGTAATCTTTTTTCATCAATACCAGGGTTGGCATCAATTAAATCTTGAACATTAAGTTCATACTCTTCTGCAATTACCCAGAAGTTTTCACCTTTTAAAACCGTGTGAATACGTTGCTCGTTTGTACCTTTTACAATATACTCCATGATTTCTTCAGGTGTTTGAAAACCATTACAATCAAAGATGTTTCTCTTAACCTGCTCGATGGTAATAGACTCTCTAAAGATAACACGTTCTTCTACTGCGCCTTCAGCTAAATATTTAGCCTTTAATGCATCTAAAATTTCCTGAGCTTGAGCTTCTGTCTCAAAATAGGCAACTTCATTGTTGTCCACTAGGATGGCATACATATCAATACCAACCATCATTGATTTTTCAACTGAATCAAATACAGGATCTTCTTCAAGAACTTTTAATGAAACCTTGTCACCTGTTACATCTGCAGATGTAATGACATCAATGCTTGGTTCAATGACTTCTTCAGTTAATTCTGAAACTTCTGTCGTCTCACTAAGCTCTGTAGGCTCAGATGCTTCTAAAACAAGCTTAACGGTTTCGACTTCAGTCTGTACATCACCAATTTCACTTTCTACATCATCTAAAAATGAGGTCTGTTCTTCATTAAAGTTGACACTGACAACTGGTGCGGCCTCTTCTGGTTGATAAACCACTGTAAAATAAAATACTGCAACCGTCATGGTCATGGCTAGTGTAAAAATCACACCTTTTTTATGATTCATGACATAGTTCTTACTTGTATTAATAGCACCATTAAAATTGATGCCTTTTAACTTATCTACGATATCGTTAAAAAAATCCTTAACGGTTTGAAAAGAGAAGCGACTCTTCTTCTTATCAGACCTGCTTAACGACTGTTTCTTATGCGTATTATTTTTCTTTTTTTGCGAGTGTTTCTTTCGTTTTTTACTCATCAAGTATACTCCTAATAGCCCAATCTAGTCTTTAACATATATATTATAGCACAGGGGAAGTCATTTTTGAACTTTTTATGTGGATAAATCCGCCTTAAAACTTCAATTACCCACAGAAAAACTCTAAATTTCACATCTTCACCCTCTGTTAAGGCAGAAATATATCAGGTTCTTTTCTGGATTTATAGTTTTCAGCTAGCCAAGACGCATGGTCATCAAAGTCTGAAAGCTCTATTTTTCTAGCATTTTTCTGACACATTCTGATGCACCTAAAACAAGTGATACATGTCTTTGAATCGGTGACTTTAGGATTCTTCTGATCTATGGCAGATACCGGACAAGCCTCCATGCACCTACCGCACACAATGCACTTATCAGAGGTAGAAGGAACCAAGGGGCCGGAAAAATCATGACGGAATCTTGTTTTGAATGGATAGTGACCTGGTATAGATGAAGTGATGTTTTGATATGATTTATTCTCATCAATATTTGCTCTAATTTTCTGTCCAAATAACCTGGCAGTTAAAGCGTCTTTACTGTCTGGTCTAGAGGTTGCAAGACCATTATCAAAAGCATGTTCACACACAAAAGCACCTGCAGCAAGATGTAAAAAACCAGCTTGATCTACAAGCATAGTTAATTCTAACAAAGCATCATCATAGGCCCTATTGCCATATGTCACTACTGAAACAGCACGCCCACCATTACCTTTGATTCTCTTGAAAAAATATCTGGGAATTCTAACAAGCCTGCCTGCATAAACCGGAAATACAAACAAAACAATATCATCAGATGAAAAGACTAATTCATTTTGCCTGTTTACTGGATCTGTTAAATCCACATAAGTCACTTGAAAATCCATGCCCTCTGCTATATAATCTGCCACTTTTAAAGTAGATCCTATAGGTGAAAAATAGACTACATTTAACGTCATAACCACTCCTTTTTTTACTCACTTTAGTATAAGTTATTTACTCTTAATTAACAAACCTGGTCTAATAATTCTTTTTTCTTTGTGCTATAATAAGAGATATTTAGAAAGAAGGATTTTATGGGTTTTTACAAACAGACAACTGATTTAGATTTTGGTGAAACATCTATTGAAAATATTTTTATAAACGATTTTATGCCTATGGGCAATGGTACTGCTGTAAAGGTCTATTTACTAGGCTTTAAGTACAGTCAAGAACAGGGAAAACGTAAAATTACACATGAGACGATCGCCAAACACCTCAATATTCCACTAGAAGATGTCTTTAGGTCTTGGGACTTTTGGGAAAGTAAAAAAGTGGTCAAAAAAATTACCAATGGCGATACCTATGATATAGAGTTTTTATCACTTAGAGAACTTGTTGCAAAGAATATGTATACCAATAAAACAAGTACAAAATCACAGACAAAGGCTAACATCAACTTAATAGAAGCAAGTAAAAATCCTGAGATCAAAAAGATGTTCTATGCCATCGATCAAATTATGAGACGTCAACTTGTGCCTAATGAAAGAAACATTGTCTTGGATTGGATTTACAAGGACAACATTGATATGAAGATCATTGTTGCAGCTTTTAAATATTCTGTAGAAGACCGTGAAATCAAACACATCAACTACATAACCAAAGTTGTAAGAGGCTGGCATGACCAGGGCATTTTAACCCTTAATGACTTGGATGAACACTTTGCAAAAAGCCAATCTCACTACAAGCACTACAAGGCTATTTACAGAACACTTGGCTATGCCAACAAGATGCCTTCAGCTGGTGATAAAGAAATTATGGACATCTGGCTGGATGACTTTAAACTGGATATCAACTTCATCATAAAGGTATTAACAGAGACATCCAAACGAACATCTAACATCAATATGAACTATATGCACAAGGCCATTGAGTCTTTATTCAAGCAAGGCGTTACCACACTTGAAGCATATGAATCTTATCAAAACAATAAAAAAAGTAATACGCCAAAGAAAAAAACAACCAACAAGTTCCACAATTTTGATCAAAGAGAAAAATACTCAAATGATGAACTTGAACGTAAATTAGGCATTAAAAAATAGGAGACCTTATGGATAACCGTGAACTCAAACTCATTTTTCAAAAAAGACGTGATAAAGCTCAAAGAGACCTTGAAAGCAGACGTCATGAAATATACGAAGGTATACCTAAAATAAAAGAAATTGATAAACATATCAACAAACTTGGTTTAGGTATTGCCATGGCTGCCATAAAACATCCAGATACAGCCAAGCTCGAAATGAAAGCCATAGAAGAAGAAATTAAAATGCTTAAAAGAGAACGTGCTATCTCTTTAACAGAACACAATATTCCGCATGATTACCTGAGTTTACACTTCCAGTGTGACAAGTGTGAAGATACAGGTTTTGTAGACGGTAAGCCATGTTCATGTTACAAACAAGAAATGATTAAATACTCTTATAAACATTCCAACATCACAGATGTCCTAGATAGAGAAAACTTCTCTAGCTTTGATTTGAATGTCTTTTCTGATGAGTATAACGACAAATACAAAACAACACCAAGACAGCATATGAAGGAAGTCTTGTCCCTAGCGGAATCATTTGTACATAACTTTGATAACTCCAGAAACAATCTTTTATTTTATGGACAAACCGGTCTTGGCAAAACCTTCTTGTGTAACTGTATTGCCAAAGCTCTTTTAGATAAGAATCATACTGTGCTGTATCAAACGGCTTTCAGAATCATTGATACCATCAGTCACTACAGATTCTCAAACAAGAAAACACCGGAAATGAGATTCCAATATGATATGCTCATAAGCTGTGACTTGTTAATCATCGATGATTTGGGTACAGAAATGATCAACTCCTTTTCAACAACAGAACTTTTTAACATCATCAACACGCGACTTTTAGAAGATAAGAAAACCATTATTTCTACGAACTTTACACCTATGCAACTGAGTGAAAACTATTCAGAGAGAATCACATCTAGACTCTTTGGTAACTATGAATTCATTGCATTTTATGGAAAGGACTTAAGATGGGAGTAGATCAATACATGTATGAAACCTTCTATGACGATTTTGAAGACATAGAAGGTATTGAGTATATTGAATGTGTTTTTGATGCCATTGAATTCGAAGATATATCCAATTGTCGTTTCGAGAAATGTCAGTTCAGAGGTTGTAAATTCAATGGTTCTACCATTAAAACATCAGCACTTTTAAACTGTAGTTTTAGGTTTTCCGATTTCTTTTCTACCATATTCACAGATTGCAAACTAACGGGGTCAAGCTTTGTTGACACCAATATTTCGCTGGTGGATATCCATGGTGGCGATTGGTCTTATACCGATCTTTCACAACAAGATTTTTCTAAAAAGAAATTTTCGGGAACAGACTTTTCAGGTAGTGATTTTGGTTTTACCAATATGACACAAACTTCTGTTGAAGAATGTCTCTTTGTTGGTGCACGCTTTGTAGAAACTTTGTTTGTAAAAGCTGATATCAGAGGTTCAAAGTTTGACGGTAATATTGTTCATACGAAAATGAAGGATACAAAAATAGATTTGGAACAAGCTATATTAATAGCCTCGACACGAGGCGCTAAGTTTACACCTTAACATTATCTTCTGATAATGTTTTTTTAGAAGGAGACATTATGAAAATAGTAATTTTAGACGGCTATGCCTTAAATCCAGGTGACCTTGACTGGCATGGCTTTGAAGCCCTTGGTCATGTAGAACTTTATGACAGGACTCCTGAGGAACTTATTGCATCTAGGATAGAAGGTGCAGAAATCGTCATAACCAATAAAACACCATTAAATCGAGACATTATTGAAGGATCTAACATAAAATATATTGGTGTTTTAGCCACAGGTTACAATGTTGTAGATATTCAAGCTGCAAGTGAAAATGGTATCACAGTTACAAATGTACCTAGCTATGGTACTCAAACAGTGGCTCAACACACCATATCACTTCTTCTGGAAATATGCCAAAATGTTGGTCTATACGATCATGCAGTTAAATCTGGTAAATGGCATGAAAGCAAGGATTTCTGTTTCTTTGAAAAGCCCATAATCGAACTGGCAGATAAGACCATGGGCATTATCGGACTTGGCAAGATTGGACAATGTGTTTATAGGTTGGCTGAAGCTTTTGGTATGAAGGTCATCGCCTACAACAGATCAATAAAAGAAGGCTTTAACTGCGTCAGCATAGACCAAGTCTTAAGTCAGTCGGATGTCATTTCACTCCACTGCCCTTTAACAGAAGAGACCAATCAGCTGATCAATGAAAAGTCTATTGAAAAGATGAAAGATGGAGTTATTATCCTTAATACATCTAGAGGGGGTCTTATTAATGAAGCAGACCTCTATCAATATCTAAAGTCGAACAAGATTTATGCGGCTGCTATTGATGTTCTAGAAGTAGAACCTCCAAGACACCACCATCCAATTATGGATCTTGATAATGTCATCATCACACCACATATTGCCTGGGCTTCAAAAGAAGCCAGAATCAGACTCATGGATACGGCTGTCGATAATCTAAACTTTTATTTAAATGGTCAAATTAAAAATCAGGTTAATTAAATCCAAGTATGCATTTCAGCTAGTTACCTACAAGTAACTGGTTACCTAAAAGTGCATACTTTCTTTTTGTCCTAAATGGGCTATAATTTAATTAACAGACGAAAGGATATGATGATGAATTCTTTAAATGAAAACTGTGGCATAGAGTATACTTTAACAATGATGGGCGGTAAGTGGAAGCCACTCATATTATGGCAATTAGGCAAATACGGTACTAAAAGATATGGCGAAATCAGACGCTACATTCCAAGTGTTTCAAATAAGATGTTGAGTCAGCAGTTAAAAGAACTGGCCAATGATTGTCTTATTACCAGACATGATTATCAGACGGTGCCTCCTAAGGTAGAATACAAGATTACCAAAGAGGGCAAGTCCCTTATGCCGATTTTAGAACTCATGTGTTCTTGGGGGATTGATCATGAAATTGTATGTAAAAAATAGACGGAAAATCCGTCTATTGATTATATTTCTTCTGAATTTCTAAGAGACTGCATCATATCGTAGTATTTGTAATCAACTTGAACATGGTCTTCTAATAGATCAACCATTTGATCTAAAAGTGATGCTACTAAGGCTTCATCAACTAACTCAGCTTTTAATGCTTCTCTTAAAGATGCTCTAACAGCCTTAAGTTCTGCTTGAATGGCTTCATTCTCTTCTTGCTTTAAAGCTTTGATTTCTGCAACGTCTTCTTTTAAAACTTCTCTATCAGCTTTAGTCGCTTCTCTCATAGCTAGAACTTCTTCTTTTGTAATCTCGCCATTCTCCAATTGAGTACGTATAGCTTGTCTCGCAGCTATGACTTCTGATTTTAAATTATCTTTACTTGCCTGAACCATTTCATGAAATGCCTTGTGCTCTTCATTTACTTGATTAAAAGCTGCTAAACCATCAGGGTTGTATGTTGCAAATAACTCTTCAACTTGTGCACGTCTTTCTTCAGGTGATTTTTCTTCCCTAACTGGTCTTTCCTCTCTAACAGGTCTCTCACCAATTTCAGTTGCAGTATCCTCAGCAAATACCATTACAGATCCTGCCATAACCATCAAACCTACCAATAATAATGTAATAATTTTTTTCATGTTGCTCTCCTTTCATCTTTGTATCTACAGTTTAGTCCTCAAATGTAAGAAAAGTGTGTGAAAAAAATATGAAGTTTATGAAATTATACTATGTATATCCTTTGCTTCAGTTTTTCTATATGTTGACAGTCTTCTTCAAGTAAGTCTTTTAAAGACACCTTGTTCGAATTTGAGAAAGGTTTCAAGTCACTTAATTGAAGCAATTCAAACAACTGCATGTCAGACAAGGAATATCTCCTATTAAACTGATTCTGAAGTGTTTCAATATCTGCATTCACTCGATCAAACACTGGTTCAATCATACTTGACCCCATATATTTCTCATATTGAAAGAGTTTTAAATAAAGTAAGTTTAAGTCCGCATATAATTCTCTAACCATAATCCACTCCTATGACTGTAATGCTAAATTGAATCCTTCTCCATATACTTCATCCACAACATTCATCGTTATAAATGCATCCAGTGCTTGTCTTTTTATAAAATGCTTTAACTCCGCAAATTCCTTTCGGTTAAGGACAACACTAATAATCTGTTTATCCTCTTTAGAATAGCCACCCGTTCCATGTAAATAAGTTGTCCCTCTAGACAATGTTTCATGTATGTAATCTGATATAACTTCAGTATCATTTGTAACTATAACAGCATGTATTTTAGCATCTAAGTTTGCAATTACCTTATCAATTATCAAGCCATTAATTAAGATCCCTATAAAAGCGTATAATCCTAATGTCAAACCAAAACAAACAGCAGCCATTAGGGTAATCAGTGAATCTGACAAAAACAAAGCTTTACCAATATCAAGTCCTGTAAACTTGTTAAAAATTTTCGCAATAATATCTGTACCTCCAGTAGAGGCATTTTGATAAAAAACAATGGCCATACCTATTCCCTGAATAACAATACCAAATACAAGATTTAATACGATGTCGTTAACCACTGGTCCTTGCAATGGTAAAAGCCATTCCATCAAGCCAATCATACCTGAAAGTGCAAAGCTACAATAAATGGTCTTACCTCCAAATGAACTACCTATAATAAGGAAACCAAGTGTAAACAAGATCACATTAAAAACCAACATTAATATCCCTATATTCAAACTGGGCACATAATGCTGTATGACCATAGCCAAACCCGTTACACCTCCAACAGCAAGATCTGCTGGTATTAAAAAAACAGATAAGCCTACAGCCATAATAAATAGTCCTATGTTCATTACAATAAAAGCCTTAAAATTCTTCATGTCACACCTCCAAAATGCAAAAAAACCAGCATAAAATGCTGATTCCATCATAAAGAAAGCCCTTTATATTCTAAAGGGCATTATTACACGTTCTCGTGATAATACCTTCTCATCCTCGTGAGGTTTAACAGCATTTTTCTTACTGGCAGGTCTCCTGACTCAAGTTTCATTGCTTTATCTACCTTCCCATAATATTTACAGTGGTTTTAGATATCGCTCTTCTTTTACAGTGGCGGGACCGTGTTGGATTTTCACCAACTTCCCTTTTAAGTACTTAGATAAGTACACCAATAATCTAGTATTAACTTGTCAATTAGAATACTAACACTTACCTTATAGCTTGTCAACACATGTTATAGGTTTAAATTGTAGTATTTTATTGATATATTTTTCTATATGCAAGTAAAGCTCATAATGCTGACATCATTTTAAGAAGAAGACTTCACATATATGGAGTGGATTTCAAACTACATCATACATTCAAATATCTCAAAATAAGCACCAGCTTTAAAATCATACAAGGGTGACGCCTCTAAAACAGTCAGAGCTGCTTCTTTATCCTCTGCTTGTATCATCATATAACCTGCAATTTGCTTATATGAATCATACATACCATCTACATTAACAGATGTTCCATCAAGAAGAGGTGATCCCATATCTACAACATTTTCTTGATACTTCTCTTTCCATGTCATCCATCGATTCATAAGTTCTTTTCTATCTTCATCAGTCTGACTTTTCATAAATTCGTGTGTCGCACAAGTTGCACATCCAATTACTAAATATCTTTTCATAGGCCCTCCTTATATTATTGATACCTAATAATGAAATCATACAATCAAATTTCTTTTTAAATCCGTAATTTATCTCTAAGTCTTGCATTATCTAGCTTGTATCATTTTATCATTTGCATAACTTACCATTTAGTAACTACATGACTAAAAAGTGCCTTCTTCACAAACTCTTTAATTGGCTATATCATAAATCATGTATTCGCGATACATACATTCAAAGGAGGTAATTATGGCTAGATTTACAATTCCAAGAGATGTTTACTTCGGTGAAAATGCTCTTGATGAACTTAAAAATATTAAAGGTAAAAAAGCAGTGATTGTACTTGGTGATTCTTCTGCCAAGAAAAATGGTGCTTTAAAAAAAATTGAAAACAACTTAAAAGAAGCTGGCATTGAATCAAGACGTATCGAGGGTGTAGAAAATGACCCAACTGTGAAAACAGTTCTTGAAGGTGCCAAAATGATGAGAGACTTTGAACCTGACTGGATCATCGGTTTAGGTGGTGGCTCGCCTATGGATGCTGCTAAGGCTATGTGGATTTTCTACGAAAACCCAGACTTTACATTTGAAGAAGCCGCTCAACCATTTAACTTACCTGAGTTAAGAAAAAAAGCAAGATTTATTGCCGTTACAACAACTTCAGGTACTGGTAGTGAGGTGACATCATTCTCTGTTATTACAGATCATGAAACCAATGTCAAATATCCCATTGCAGATTTCAACATCACACCGGATATGGCTATTGTAGACACGGACTTGGCTCAAACTATGCCGGAAAAATTAGTTGCCCATACTGGTATGGATGCACTAACGCACGCTATCGAAGCTTATGTTTCAACAATTTCAAATGAATTAACAGATGCACTGGCTAAGCAATCAGTTGAAATGATTCAAAAACACTTACTAAATTCTTATGAAGGCAATGAAGAGGCAAGAGCAAAAATGCACCTGGCTCAGTGTCTAGCAGGTATGTCATTCTCAAATGCCATATTAGGTATTGTCCACTCTATGGCACATAAGACGGGTGCCTTATTTAAAGTACCTCATGGTTGTGCAAATGCAATTTATCTGCCGCATGTTATTCGATTTAATGCAGAAACAGCTGGCGAAAAATTTGCTGACATGTCAAGAAGACTAGGTTTTACCGGTAGTCAGGAAGAATTGGTTGATCAATTAATTGAATTTGTAAATGATCTCAATAAAAAAATGAACATCCCTAGTTCGTTAAAGGCTTTTGGTATTGATGAAGAACTCTTCTTAGACAACTTAGATTCAATTTCTGAAAATGCTGTAAACGATCCATGTACGGGTACAAATCCTAGACAAGTTTCTGTCGCTCAAATGAAAGAGCTATTTAAAGTTTCATATTACGGATAATCATTTATGAATGAAATTATCCGCCCACGAAAAAACCGAGTAGGCTTACTCGGTTCTTTTTTGCACATATTCTTTGCCCCAAATATCCATCATTTCAAATATTGGCATTATTTTTTCACCCATTTCAGTCATAGTATATTCTACAACAGGTGGTACTTCTGGATATACTGTTCTAGAAATAATATCATTCTTTTCTAGAAGCCTTAATTGCTGGGTCAACATCTTTTGTGTAATACCAGGTATAGACTTTTGCAGTTCCGAGAACCTAAGCGTGCCTCTATGTCCAAGCTCCCAAAGAATTAAAGATACCCACTTGCCAGATACTATCTCCAGAAAAACTTCTACTTCACATCTATAATTGTTGCAACTTATCTTATTCAATCTATCTTCAGGCATTTTGACCTCTCTTTCTTTTCTATATTAGCATTTAGGCAAAAAAAAGAAAAGACCGCGCTGCGGTCTATGCTCTATAAATTGAATCTCTAATAATTGTTTGACTTCTCTTTGGACCTACAGAAACAATCTTTACTGGAATACCAACATGTTCCTCAATCGTTTCAATATATTTTTTAGCTTCAGCTGGTAATGCATCATAAGTTTCACACTTAGTAATGTCTTCTTTCCAACCTGGTAACTCCGTGTAAACCGGCTTACACTTAGCTAAAACATTTAAGTCAGCTGGGAAGTGCTTGATAATTTGACCTTCGTACTCATAACCCGTACAGATCTTTAATGTTTCAAAGCCAGATAATACATCCAATAACATTAATGACATACAAGTCATACCATTAACTCTAGCAGCAAAATCTACAATAACAAGATCTAGCCAACCACATCTTCTAGCACGACCAGTCGTAGTACCAAACTCGTTACCAGCAACTCTGATTCTGTCACCTGTTTCATCTTCTAATTCAGTAACAAATGGACCTTTACCAACTCTAGTAGTATAAGCCTTTGTGATACCAATTACTTCTTCAATCATATTTGGACCGATACCAGCACCAATTGCAAAACCACCTGAAATCGGGTGAGATGATGTAACATATGGGTAAGTACCAAAGTCAATATCTAATAAAGTACCTTGAGCACCTTCTAATAATACCTTTTTATTTGCCTTAACTGCATCATAAACAATAACAGTCGTGTCAGCCACATATGGTCTGATTCTATCTGCAAAAGCTTTGTAGTTTGCGATAATCTCGTCTGCATTTAATGGCTGGCCACCATATATTTTAGTGATGATTTGATTTTTTGCTTCAATTTGAGCACGTGTTTTTAATTCGAATACTTCTTCGTTCATTAAATCACAGATACGAATACCCGAACGTTCCACTTTATCCATGTATGTTGGTCCAATACCTTTTACAGTTGTACCAATCTTAGATTTTCCTCTTGCTTCTTCAGCTAAACGGTCAATCTCTTTATGATATGGAAATACTACGTGAGCTCTTTCACTAATTTTAATTGTAGAAGTATCAATACCCTTTGCTTCTAAACCATCGATCTCCTTTAAGAAACCTTCTGGATCAAAAACAACACCATTACCAATAACATTTACTGCTTTCTTATTAAGAATACCTGATGGAATTAAGTGTAACGCGTACTTCTTATCTCCTACCACAACTGTGTGACCAGCGTTGTTACCACCTTGACCTCTTACAACAACATCTGCTTCAGAAGCTAAATAATCAATAACTTTACCTTTACCTTCGTCACCCCATTGTGAACCAACGATTACTACAGTCGACATAATGCACCTCGCTTAACGAAATTTTATAGTTACAAGAAAGTATAAACTTTCTAAATACACATTCATGACAAGAAAAAATGCCTAAGGGAATCTTTTCTGTAACCCATAGACATCATAACAAATGGTCCCACCTAAGTCAATGCAAGACCTTGATTTTTCCGAATGTTTATTGAATATATACATAAACGTTCAGTTTTATACGAATATTATCATTTGTTTATCTATAAAACATTAACATTTAAGCTTTAAATAGTCAGATTTTGTCATTTCCATAAAGATATAATCCGCCCACATCTCATCACCTACCATAAAGAAATCATCATAGCGCTTATAAAGAAGATCATTTAGAAGTTGGTTTTCAAAAATTTCTTCTTCTTCTTTAAAAATCTTAAAGCCAACTTTTAAATAAGAAGCTTGTGCACGTTTATTAAACTTGACAACCCTTAGATATAAACGCTCCATATTTAAAACCTCAAAAAATTCTTCAAATATGGCTTCCATGCCCTGAGAACCATATCCCTCAGATAAATGATTAGGATCAAAAACAATACCCATCTCTGCAGATTTTGTGGACCACTTTATATTTTTTATGGTAATAAAACCAACCATGATATGATCAGGCGTTTCTACCTTATATATTTTTCTAGTAAATATTTTCTTTTTAGACTTATACCATAGATCAAAGCCACGTTGTGTGGTTAAGTCAAAGTTGTAATGATAGAATCTAGGGTCTGTATGTTTGCCCCAGGCCATCATTTTAGGTACATCATCTCTTAGAAGCTTTGACAATATAATCATTACTCATCGCCTCGTTCTAAGTTAACGAACTTAACAAGATCACCCAACCAAGCCAGTTCAACTGTACCGGTTTCACCGTTTCTTTGCTTGGCAATAATAACTTCACCAATACCTTTCTTTTCAGAATCATTGAAATAGTATTCATCTCTATATAAGAACATTACGATATCGGCATCCTGCTCAATGGCACCTGACTCTCTAAGGTCAGATAGAATAGGTCTATGGTCTGCTCTAAGTTCAGGGGCACGAGATAACTGAGATAGTGCGATAACAGGACAATCCATTTCTCTGGCAATCCCTTTTAGACCTCTGGAAATTTCAGAAATTTCCTGCTCTCTCGATTGTTGCTTTCCACCACCAGACATCAGCTGAAGGTAGTCAATCATGATCATATCAAGGCCTTGTTCCATCTTAAGACGTCTGCACTTGGCACGCATTTCCATGATGGTGATACCCGGTGTATCATCTATATAGACTTTGGCTTCAGACAGAGGCGCAGATGCACTCGCTAATTTTGCCCAGTCTTCAGGTGTTAAATCACCATTTCTAATCTTACCTAAACCAACCCCAGCTTGTGTTGCAAGCATTCTCTGTACAAGCTGAGCCTTGGCCATCTCCAGACTGAATATGGCAACGCTGGCACCTTCATTTTGAGTAGCTACATTCTGACATAAGTTTACAGAGAAAGCCGTCTTACCCATGGAAGGTCTTGCTGCAACTAATATAAGGTCTGACCTCTGAAGACCAGATGTCTTAAAGTCTAAGTCTCTAAAGCCTGTTGAGAGTCCTGTGATTGATTCTGTAGATTCATAGGCTTTTTCAATCGCTTCATAAGTTTCTATAAGAATTTCTTTAATTGAAGAAAAACCATCTCTATTCTTCTTTTGAGAAATATCAAAAATAGATTTTTCGGCAACTTCTAAAACATTTTCAGCTGTTTCAGTTGAATAGCCCATTTCTAAGATTTCTGTAGAAGCATTAATCAAACGTCTTAACATAGATTTTTCTTCAATGATTTTTGCATAATACTTGGCATTGGTTGTAATGATACCAGCAGTTGTTAAATCATTTAAGTATTCAATACCGCCCACATTTTCAAGGGCTTCACGTCTTGTAAGTTCATCACCAAGTGTAACCATATCGACAGGTGCGTTCTTTTCATACAGAGTCATGATTGAATCAAAGATTTCTGAATGAGCACTTCTATAAAAATCATCTGCCTTTATGATTTCTACAATATCTAATATAGCCTCTTTATCTAGAATCATGGCACCCAGTACAGACTGTTCTGCACGCATGTCATGAGGTGGTGTTTTCATCATTTCCATAAGTAACTCCTTTGTTCTATATCTATTGTACAATCTATCAGTTACTTTTAAAAGTAAAAAAGACATGTATTACAATGTCTTTAGTATTTCTTCTTTATCGTATTCAATTTGCTTTAAAATGTGGCCAATATTCCCATCACCTGCATACTTTTCAGAGAAAAAATCTTCACTAAGAGATACCCATTCTAAAGCATTCACTTCTTCAATCAAGTCAACAGGATGTTTAAGTTTTCCTACATAAACCTCTAGAAGAATGTCGTAATAATGATATGTAAAATCCATAAAATGACGCAAACTGGTATCAGCTTTTGATATGCCTGTTTCTTCATTAAGTTCACGGTAGGCTTCTTCTAAATGATTTATAGCTTCTATCTTTCCACCCACTAAGTTGAGCTGACCTTTAAAAGGCTCAAGCAGCCTTTTGCACATAAGAACATGTTTTTCTTCTACATCATATACAAGAATGATATTATACTTTTTCATGTCTCTCCTTTGCATGAATCATACGACACAGTGAGTAATTCAAAGTCGAAGCTACAATCCGATCTCTTAAAGTCCATAAATTTGGCAGCATCCTAATTTCAACATGCTTTTCCATCAAGGCTGAAAATAAGTCATCTATTTGATAACAAGCTATGGGGATTTCAACTTGTTCACTGACATAATAGCCAGCGATTTCATCTTGCAAGATAAAATTATCTGTCTGGAACTCATATATATAAAGTTTTGTGTTTTTCATTCTTTCAAACCAGCCATGCTCGATAACTAGGACATGGTCCGTGTCAGAGAAAAAGAATCTCTTATCCTCTTCGGAAGTCCTAGGTCCTATATGATAAGTCAGCCTTGGACAATCTCTAGGTGTGAAAAAGTTGACCAAACACTTTTCGTTAACTGCCCAAACCAAAGGTCTCTTGTGTCCTAAATCATTTCTAAGTGGTATTCTAGGTTTGAAAAGCTCTATATCATTTTCCTCACTCACATGAAAGAGTCTCATACATGCTCCTTTTAAGTTCATAGTCGACACTAGACTGCAGCTTACCTAACTGGTCTTTCCAAGCATCTACGTTGACGGCAACTTTTTTAAATCCAAGTTCCTCATAGACATGTTGTGCACGTTTATTGTCAAGATTGGTATCCAGTATAATCTTTTCAACCTTTATCTCTTTAAACAAATAGTCTATTAACATAGAAAGATAAACCTTGCCAAGCCCTCTATTCTGATAGTCGAAATTAGAAATTTTAATACCAATCTCTGCAACCCCTTCTTCAAGCCTGTAAGACATCTCACCGATAGATTCATTTTTATAATCAAGGATCATTCTCTGACTCATCTGACTTTGTTTCATAAGCTGGCTTTCAAGCTTTGACTTATCTGTTTTAAGACCATTTGGAAAACCTGCATGGGCCATTACTTTGCCATCTGCCCACCAAGTACACAAGAGATCAGCATCGGCCTTTGTAGCACTTCTAATTGTTAATTCATCATTTATTATCTTCATCGAACCACTCTTCTCTTAAGATACCATATGAAACGGAGTCATAATACTGGCCATTTACGATTCTTGCCTTTCTATAGCAGGCTTCTTGTTTAAGACCAAGCTTTTCTGAAAGCTTCATCATGCCTATATTACCTGACCAAGTTGTTAAACCAAGTCTAACAAAAGTAGGATGCATGTTAAAAACCAAGTCAATCCATTGTTTCAGAGCTTGATAACCAATACCCTTAGACCAGTAATTCTCATTGAATATGGCAATGCCAACTTCCAACCAATCGGTTTCAATAGACTTAAAATACTTGCTGACTGTACCGATCAATTCATCTGTATCCTCATTAACAATGGCCAACATATTGTCTCTTGCAGACTTACCATCATTCAGCCTCGTTCTCATTTTTTTGATTCTTTCGTCTAGTTCCTCTACAGTGTCTCTACCAAAATAAGGTCCATTAAAATCATGGTGGCGTTTATCTGGTAAATTCCATAATCTATAGCTGTCTAAGTCGTCTAAACACAATTCACGTAATATAATTTTCATTTATCATCCTCCTAATACTATTCTAAAGAAAAACCTCTACTAAATGTAGAGGTAAATCAATTAAATATAATAATCCCTATGGTAGAGACTGTTCATCAGATACTTGTGCATCATATGACCGATAAAAGTAATTCTTTTCTTCAACCTGAACTCAAACAACTCAAAGAATCTATTAAACTCTTCAAATTCCTCTTGGCTAAAGACTTTGTCACTATAAAGTGATTGGTCAATCATCTGCAGAACATGTGAATCTACATCTACCTGTATGGTTTGGGCATTCTTTAAAATGACTTGTTTCGGAAGTGTTGAAGGATCAATATCATCATCAATAATTCGACACATAGACAAAACATAGTGAATACGTCTGTTTATTTTTTCAGTATCGTCACCATCATGAATATCTTTTCTAAGTCTTTTGGCTTTTAGTACGACAAGTAAGAACAAGCCTATGAAACATACCAAGTAGAATATAACAGTCATGATGTCACCAAGAGAAATCGTATCTTCTGTAGCGATGACACCACCTTCTTCAAGAATTTCTTCTCTCATTCGATCATCAATGTCTTCAGTAGATGGAGCTGACTCGTTTTCAGAAGGAATAAATGTATCGTCAGTTTCCTCAACTTCATCACCATTTAAGTAGGCTGGTGTTGGTTCAAACTGAACCCAACCCATGCCTTCGATATAAGCCTCAACCCAGGCATGCGCCCGGTTAGAACCAACTTCATACAGGCCATCGGCATCTTCGAAGTCATTGGTTAAGAAACCTTCTACATAACGGGTTGGAATGTCAGCCATACGACCCATGATAGCAAGTGAAGTGGCAAAATAGGTACAGTAGCCCTCTTTCTCATCAAATAAGAAGTTTTCAACAAAGTCCTCACTTGTATCAACCGCTCTTGTACTTAAGGTGTACCTATGGTTATCTCTTAAGTAACGCTCAAGGGTTTTCATCTTCTCATAGGGATCATCAATGCCACTTAAGAGTCTTCTGGTTAAAGATTCTGTTTGGTTTAAGCCAACAGATGGATAAGCCATATATAATTCTCTTTTTTCTTCATCTAGCAGGTCATATTCACCAACATATTCTGGATTGATGTACTCAACGGAATATCTTTCTGTTTTTATTCTGTTACTTGCTTTTCTATAAACGATGCTGTCATCGTTACCATAAATTCTGTCAATGGTAAAACTTGAAGAGTAATACTTATATGGTGAAAAGACTGTTCTGGTAATGATAGACTCAGGATAAATGATCATTTCCTCTAAGTGTTCCTCAGGAATTACCACACCCCTGTAAATATTGTTTGAATAAGTATCAAAATCAGTAAGCCACTGTGAACCATCGTAGACATTTTTTGTACGTCCTCTTAAATACATGGATCCATGATCTGCTTTGACACGCATAATTAAATCATAGTCACGATCGATAATTGGACCTCCAAGCATGTTGCCATTAGGTGCATAGATAGTTGATGAAAACGAGAATATCTTGGTTTGACCAAGTTTCTTAAAGTCATTTCTAATAGTCGCTATATTAGGTATATAGGTATGAATGGTTTCATTTAATGTTTCTGTTGGCATGATATATTGAACCACATTAGAAACTAAAATAACCACAACCATGATAACCGTCCCCACTACAATAGCTGAGGAGTAATTATAATACCTGGTACGTTCACCAAGGCCCTTGGCATTATTTACTTGAGTTTCATAGATTCTAAACTGCTTGTATACTGTAAGACCTATGAAATAAAGTGTAAAATAGCCTTTTAGGCTAGAGACATAGATAAACCATGCAATCACAAAGTAAAAGCCAGCGACTAAAAAATACTTCCAATTCACGCGACTCTCTACTAATCTCATAACAAGTGCCATGAAAAAAGCAAAAATCAAAACATTAAAAAGGTTAAAGTAAAACTCATCTATGACTTCTAAGTTCTCTAAAAAGAAATCTCTTATAAAGAAAATAAACTCAGAAAAGAACTTACCACCTAAGTTTTCATGAATAAAGTTTGCCGTTGAAAGACCACCTGGAAAGATGGTTTCAAAACCTTCTTGCATAAAGGGCGATAAAACCCTACCCAAACCATATATCCACATAAACTGAATGACAATAAAGCCATGAAAGAGATGTGATTTGATGGGTTTAATGAAATACAAGACTGTCCAAACAATGATGCCAATCAAGAATAACTGTTCAAACTCCATTCTTGTAGGTATAGAATTTGTTGCAATCAAAGCTAGTGGGAAACTTAACAGAAAACCAATAAAGTATATGGCTTTAGGCTCTAAAACATTAAAATATCTTTTTATCATGAGAAGGCCTCCAATCTTTCTTTAAGGTCGTCCTCAGGATGGATTTGATAAATGTGTACCCCCATAGCCTGGATCATATCGTAAGATGTCTCCTCATCCGAGACAATGATTACACTGATTTCAAAACTTCTTCTTCTCAAACCTAATAGAGTTTGAATAAGAAGCTCAGTAACTGTCGTTGTAATGAGTACAACAAAAGAACCCTGTTCCAGTCTTTTAGCTTCTTGATTTAAGAGCTCAGAAAAAGTAATCCCACCTTTTGCAACAAAGGTTACCAGTTCTTTTAGAACAGTTGGGAAAGTTGATAAATCACGACTTTCTATTTGAACAAGTTTATCTACATGGTACATCATAGATGTATCATCATTATGCTTTAAAGCATACTTGGTAATAGATGCGGCAATTTCCACTACCTTGTCTTCTATCAATCGATTATGGTCATGTTCATAGTGGCCACTATAGGCATCTACAAAGACTGTCATTTTTGTAGAAGATGTGGCTTCATACTCTTTAACGAACATTTCACCACGTTTAGAAGACACTTTCCAGTGAATCTTCTTAAAACTGTCACCTGGAGCATATTTTCTTACTTTCTTTAAACTTGAAAAATCCTCATGTCCACTTTTGGCCACAGATTTTGTACCAATATAACCTGTGTTAGGCATATAGAAATAATCCAGTTCTGTAACTTTTGGATAAACCACCAATTGGATGTCTTTTTCAAAGACCTTTAAACGTCTGAAAAGTCTAAGCGGATCAGAATAATCTGTTCTGATTTCTCCAGTAGTAAATATCCCTCTGGTTTTTATTTCAAAGTTTTCTCTAATGTTGGTTATTTGATATGGATTGAAAAAGATATTCTCTGAAGGAAATACCATTTCATTATGGTTGTTGTAAATTCTACACTGAATCTTTGCATGGGCAACAGGCATGATACTGGTATTGTTGGATTTAACTTCTACCCTTACCTGATCTCCAACTTCTATCTCATCTTCACCAATGCTTAAAAACTGCAAAATTTTCTTGCTGTTTCTAGAGACAATCATATACATCATGACGATGGTGGTGATTTCTACAGCCAATAGGAAATAAAAGAATTCCCCACCTGTTAAAATAATTAATGTCAATGTCAGAATTACTAACAAACCATAACCTTTTAAAGGTGTTGGTTTTAGATATTTCATAGTCACCTACTTTTGCTTCATTCTAGGTGCTTTAGTGACATTCATGATTTTGTCAATCATGGACCTGCCTGTTTCTCCCTTATATTTAACCTCTGGTTTTAAAACAATTCTATGAGACAAGACATCTGCAGCAAGTATTTGTACATCTTCTGGAATAACAAAGTCCCTGTTTTCTGTATAAGCTCTTGCCTTAGAAGCTTTGTAAAGTGCAATTGCCGCTCTAGGAGAACAACCTAAAATGATGTCATCATTTTGTCTAGTTGCTCTAATGATTGAAAAGATGTATGACTCAATTTCCTCAGCCATGTGTATCTTTGAAACCTCTGAACGCATATTTCTAATTTCCTCTGCAGTTAAAACTGGCATCAAATCCTCTGCCTTAATTTGCTGATCAATCTTATCAAATATACGCAGTTCATGTAATTCTTCAGGATAACCTATTTGAATCTTTATCATAAATCTATCCAATTGAGCTTCTGGTAGTGGGAAAGTGCCCTCATACTCAATTGGGTTCTGAGTGGCCATAACAATAAATGGCTCTTCTAACTTATAAGTATTGCCATCCATAGTAACTTGTCTTTCTTCCATGGCTTCTAATAAACTTGACTGAGTCTTTGGTGATGCTCTGTTGATTTCGTCTGCTAAAACAACATGTGCATAAATAGGTCCTTTTTTATAGACGAAATCTAGTGCCTTCTGATTATAAACAGAAACCCCTAATATATCTGATGGCAACAAGTCAGGTGTGAACTGGATTCTACTAAATGAACAGTCTATTGACTTAGCGACAGCTTTTGCCAGTGTTGTTTTACCGACACCTGGTACATCTTCAATAAGTACATGTCCTTCAGCCAATAAGGCAATCAATACCTTTGATACCACTGCTTGTTTACCAATAATTACTTGATCAATATTGCTTAAAAATTTGTTTATCATAAAAACCCCCTATGTAATTTTCAGTATATTATGAAAATTCGCCTAATAAAAGGTGTATTTTCTAAATACAACTTTACGTTTTTTTAACATCTCTTCATATTTGTTCCCTAAACATAATCAAACTAATTAAATTATAACTTCTATAATTAGGGCCTTATTATAGAGAATTTGAACAAGAAAGGCGTCTTTGACGCTTCTATTCTACCCGAAGATACAATAGCATATTAAACTACACGTAGTCTAAAAGGATTATCTCGAAACCCCTTATCCCTCATCGATATAATCAACCTGGGAATATTTTCTTGACCTAAATACTTTCTTAGGATATTCAAACTACCATTGATATCTGAGTTTATTATCCCTTTTGTTGTTATAAAGATTCCTCTAAAAACACGTCTTGATTTATCAGCTGCTTCTTTCTCAACCATTTCTAAGTCTA
>NZ_VANV01000045.1 GCF_022496765.1 Acidaminobacter sp. JC074
GATAACCATAGTTTTGGAGACACCATTATATGAAAAACCAACTTCCCGGGAGGCTTTCGTATAGTGGTGTTTTTCCTTTTCACCTACTTACATATAATTTTATGTAAGTCTATTATATAAACTATGACAAATCAAGAGAGCAAATATACATGATTAAAGACAATGCCTATGAGCTAGGCAATGACAAATCTATTAGGCAGAAACAACATACTCCCGCATGGTTTTTTACGTGAATAATAATGATAGTAATAGTTATTATACGAAGATGAAAACTACAAAATATCAGATGCAATTTCAGTATTTCTGTAAGTAATTGTATTATCTTATATGTTTGTTGCTTGATGTATTCAATGTGCCAAGTACAAGATTAACGGAAGAAGTATTAATATTATAAGTATGATTTATTAACTGTTTATATTTCGGTAAGCTTGAGTTTATTCGTGAATACTAAAATAGACCTATGATAGAGGTCAAGAACATGTAACTCATTACATTTTTAGATTATTATAAGGAGAGATTATGAAAAAGGTTTTAAGGACACATGGACTAAGTAAAGTCTTCGGAGATCAAAAGGCTGTAAATGAAGTAAATATAAATATCTTTAAGGGTGATATTTATGGCTTGATTGGACAAAACGGAGCTGGAAAAACAACCTTCATGAGGATGATAAGTGGTCTAGCAAAACCATCATCTGGGACCATTGAATTGTTTGAGGGTGATAATCTTGAGCTTGCGAGAAGGCGAATGGGTTGTACAATAGAAAGCCCAGCTTTATATCCTCATATGACAGCAACCGAGAATATGATGGTATATAGCAAGCTACTTGGATTAGGAAAAAACAAAGTTATTTCAGATTTATTGTATTTGGTAGGATTATCACAAACAGAAAATAAAAAAGCAAAGGATTTTTCGCTTGGAATGAAACAACGTTTGATGATTGCTATTGCATTGTTAGGCGAGCCAGAATTTTTGATTCTCGATGAGCCGATGAATGGGCTAGATCCTTTAGGCATAAAAGAAATCAGAGATTTATTACTAAAATTGAATATGGAGTTAGGATTAACGATTTTAGTATCTAGCCATATTTTAGATGAGTTATCAAAACTCGCAACAAGATATGGTGTAATCAGCCAGGGACAACTTATAAAGGAGTTTAGTAACGAAGAGTTGAACTCTAAGGGGGGAAAAGGGATTAGGTTGAATGTTAATGAGCCAAAAGAAGCATTGAAGCTGTTGCATGAACATATAACAATCAAAACAGATCAGGATAATGATGACCTAATTATATTTGAAGATGCTAATAAATGTCCTGAAATCGTTAGATTGATGGTGAACAATAATATCGATGTAAAATCGATTTCTGTACAAGACCAAAACTTGGAAGAATATTTTATGACGTTAGTAGGAGGTAATATTGCATGATGATGTTCAAATCTGAATTATACAAGTTAAAAAAATCAAAAGCATTTTGGGTAAGTATATTAATAGTGGTTCTATTTGCTTTTGGTTTAGCATTTGCATTTAGTGAGAATGCATCTGATGTTGATGCAACAACCGAGCAGTTGTCAATGACAGCAGTGGATTTAATGGATTTTAGTTATGGAATTCCTGCTTTATCTATAGTAGCGGCTATCTTTACTTCTATTTTTGTCTCAAGTGAGTTTCAGTATGGAACAATGAAAAATTATATTTCGAAAGGAGCATCTCGAACGAGTGTTTTTATTGTAAAATTACTAGTATCTTATTTAGCTGTAACAATCATCTTCATTGCGTTAAATACTACATTATACGTTCTAGGCTCTATTCTCATTGGATATTCTACAATTGCTATAATGGATTTAATGAGTATGTTATTTGTTACGTGGCTACTATTTATGGCCTATACCACATTATTTGTAGCAGTAGGTTTTTCAGCTAGAAATAGTGCAAGTGTAATATCAATAAATATTTGTATAGTTGTTTTAGTACCTGTTTTGCTAACTGTGATAAGCTTCTTATTAAGCAGCTATGGTGTTACAGTGACAAGCCTATCATTGGAAGGTACAATTAATGCAGTTATGTCAGTTCCTTTAGAGACAAATATACTATTTACAGGATGTATTACTGCAGCTTCATATGTTATATTATCGGTATCTGGAGGACTTTTTCATTTCAAAAAAGTAGATGTGAAATAGGATTAGTTTGTGGACGGTTAAATAATAAATATCTTGAGACATCGTGGTTTTCACGATGTCTTTTTTTGCTTATCATAGTTTATGTTTTGTTTATTTTTTAAAAATACCCAGTTTAGGGCGACTCATTAATATATAAAGTAAGAAAAGAGGAGATACGTATGAAAATATTGATTACAACTGATTGTTATTTACCAACAATTAATGGTGTTGTTACTTCGGTACTAAGTTTGTATAACGAACTGAAATATCTTGGACATGATGTTAAGGTTTTAACTCTGAAACAATCAAAGCATATTGAACTGGAAAATGTTTATTACTTGAAATCTTTTGGTTTAGATAAAGTGTATCCTGATGCGAGAATGATTAAATCTTTTGGTAGGAATATCATAAATCAAATTATTGAATGGTCTCCAGATATAATACACTCGCAATCAGAAGTAAATACTTATTATATAGCAAAGAAAATTGCAAAAAAACTGTCAATTCCTCAAGTGCATACTTATCACACGATATATGAAGATTATGCTCATTATATTAAAGGTAGAAAATCCTTTAATAAGCTAATTATTCGACAAATATCTAAGTTGATAATGAATTCTAATGATCTGGTTATTGCACCAACTAGTAAAGTGAAAGATATTCTTATTGATTACAAGGTAAGTAAACCTATAAAAGTTGTGCCTACAGGAGTTGATTTTAACAACAAAGATGTGATAACAGATAATGAAAAAAGATTGATGAGAAAAATGTATAGTATTCCTGAAGATCATTTTATTATGTTATTCTTGGGCCGATTGGCTCAAGAAAAAAATGTAAACGAACTTATACAGTTTGTTCATCAAATGAGTAATAAAAAAATTACTCTTTTGATTGTTGGAGATGGGCCGCAACGTCCTAAACTTGAGGAGATAGTCAAAATCCATAAATTAGAGAACAGAATTAAGTTTACTGGCAAAGTTAAACCTGATAATGTACATGAATACTATCAGTTAGCTGACTTATTTATTAGTGCATCGACAAGTGAGACTCAAGGATTAACTTATTTTGAGTCTTTGGCTTGTGGAACCCCGGCACTATGTAGGAAAGATAGATGCCTTGATAATGTAATAATGGATCATTTTAATGGATTTCAATATGAGACTTTTGAAGATTTTGAATACTATGCAAATCTTGTTTTAGATAACGAAACAAAAAAAAGTTTCATGGCTAAAAATGCTCTTGATTATTCTAGAGAATTTTCAAAGGAAGCTTTTGCAATTGCAATGGAAAGACTTTACCTTCAAGTAATTAGAGGAAAATCTATAAAAAGATTTGCAGCATGATAATGAAATACTAAAAGTTAATAAAAGAATATGATAAATGATGTAAATATATAAATATCGAACCATATAGGTTTTAAAGTGTGATTTGCCTTTAGATGTTAAAGTAAAATAGTTTTAAATTTATGGCATATGTTTTGAAAAAGGAAGTTACGTTCTTACAGATAATCTATCATTCTTAGGAGTATCATTTAACATAAAATCAATGAAAAGGAGAACTTATGATAACTATTAATATGAAATCAAGTGCAGACAAAGTAAAAGGACAGGGAGTTGGGTCTGCATATTTAGAAACGGTAGCCTTAGTTAGAGAGTTGGATGATTTCCATGTTAAGGTAAATGCTGATGGAACAAGTGATATTACTCATTATCATACAATAGATTTGAAACATTATATCCATAGTTACACAAAGAGTTCAGGTGTAAAACTTGGATTTGTACATTTTCTTCCAGAGACAATTGATGGCAGTTTGAAATTGCCTAGTATGGTAAGAAAAATTTTTGATAAATATATACTCAGTTTCTATAAGAGAATGGACCATTTGGTTACTGTTAATCCATATTTTGAAGAAAAATTAGTTGCGTATGGGATTAATCCAGATAAAGTATCTAGTATCCCCAATTATGTGTCTGAAAAAGAATTTTATCCTTTGGACAACGACATTGTTCAAAAATATAGGACTAAATATAAGTTGGAAAATAAATTTACTGTACTCGGTGTTGGGCAAGTCCAAACTAGAAAAGGAATTCTAGATTTTATTGATGTAGCAAGTAAAAATCCTGACATTCAATTTGTTTGGGCTGGCGGTTTTTCCTTTGGAGCTATTACAGATGGATATCATGAACTTAAGCAAATTGTAGAATCTCCACCTTCGAATGTAAAATTTCTTGGAATCATTGATCGCTCAGAAATGAATGGCGTATATAATGTTTCAAATGTATTATTTATGCCATCATATAACGAATTATTTCCAATGGCAATTTTAGAAGCTATGAGTGTGAATATCCCTATTTTATTGCGGAATCTAGATATATATAAGGAGATTTTAGATGGCTTTTACATTGAAGGTGATAATAATACTTTTTCAAATAAAATAAGAACATTGAAAAATGATAATGTATTTTATGAAACTGCAATGAGTAAATCTAGACTAGGTAATGCATATTACTCAAGGGAAAATGTGTCAAGACAATGGAATAAGCTATATCATAAGATTTTGATTGAGCATAATCGTAAAAAGAGATTTGTATCTGTTGAGGAATGGATTTAGCTTTTGGAGGTTAAAATGAATAAAAACAATATCATGAACATCGCAACAGTTTTTGGGTTAATTCTTTGTATTGCATTTATGGCATATTGTTATTCAGAGGAATTGTTTACATCAGAAGAAAAGATGAATACTTTTTTAGCGCAGTTTGGAGTATATTCTATAATTGTTTTTATTGTTATTCAAGCAGTATCAGTTGTAATTCCAATATTGCCTGGAAGTCTAGGGTGTCTTGTAGGTGTGATATTTTATGGTCCGATTTTTGGATTTATATATAATTATGTAGGCATAGCACTCGGATCGCTGATTGCATTTCTCTTGTCCAGAAGGTATGGTTCTGAAATAGTGAAGAGATTAACTAAGCCGAAAGATTATGATAAGTATAAAAGGATAATTAATAATTTGAAAAACTTTGACAAATGGTTTGCGTTCATGATCTTTATTCCAATAGCTCCGGATGATTTATTATGTTATCTGGCTGGTTTAACAAAGATAACTTTCAAGAAATACACAAGTATCATATTGTTAATGAAACCATTTAGTATAGCTACTTACAGTTTTGGACTTAATGCCGTATTTAATCAATTAATAACAATGTAACACATTAAAATATAATTGATTCAAATGTGATAGTGCTTGAGCTGTTAGCGACTAACATTGTGAATGTTGGCTGGATGATTTTAATTATTCTGTTGAGATAAGGGTATATAAACCTACAAACACCGATACTTAATAGTATTTCTTTTATTTACTTTTATACTGGCAATGAATATCAGAGTTTTAGTAACTGAAAAATTTTTATTTGTGAGTGAATGCTTATCAATTGGAGGAAAAATGACAATAAGAAAATTAATACAAAAATCAAATGCATTTATTGTTTTAGTTTCACTAATTACATTTTTTACGATTATTTTTGCTGTTGTTGCATTATTCAGTAGAGATTTACTTAGATCTTTAGGAAATGATGAAAATATCGATACCAATCTTTTTTATGTCCATGCAATATTAGAAAACAACATTGAGAGAGATTGGAATTCTATAAAGGATGAACTAAGTTTATATGATTATGATCTAGCTGTAATAGATGGGAATGATTTGGTATTTGAAACTAGAAAAGAGCTGGGGAGATTAGCTGAATCTTTTTTTACATTGAAATCCGCTCATAAAGAATATTCAATATATCAAAGAGATGCTTGGACTATATTAAGAAGAAATGTATCTTATGATGATAAAGTTATAAGTATTTATGCTGTTAAGGGATATAACCAGAAAGAAGTAATTAATGTAAATACAGAAACGATACAGCTATTTATTATAAATTTCTTGATTTTAGGTGTATTGTTGATTTTTTCATTAATGATTGTCAGTTATATTTTTACTAACAAAATGGTAAAAAGAATAATGAAACCAGTAGATTTGCTTATGGCAGGCGTAAAAAGAATAGAACAAGATGACTTTACTGAAACAATAGAGTATTCTGGTGAACTTGAATTTGAAAAGTTATGTAGTACATTTAATGAGATGCAACAGTATTTACTTAAGGAAATGCAAAAGAACACTGCTTATGATAAGGCCAGAACGGACATGGTTTCAGGAATATCTCATGATTTGAGAACACCACTGACTTCGATTAAAGGCTTCTTAAAGGGAATGAAAGATGGTGTCGCTAATACTCCAGAAAAAAGAAGTAAATATATAGAAATATCATATAAAAAAGCTGAGGAAATGGAACAGTTAATCAATCAATTGTATTTCTACTCTAAAATTGAATCTAAAAAAATGCCTTTTAACTTTGAAGTAATTGATCTTAGATCTGTTGTAAGACATCTTGTGGAATCGAAGCAAGAAGATTTTATAGATAAAGTGAAATTCACTTTTAGTCAAACTGAGAATCAACTATTATGTGAAATAGATCCTAATCAGTTTCATCGAGTTATCACAAATATTGTCGAGAATAGTATCAAATATAGCTTAGTAGAAAGCATTGAAGTTGATGTATCGCTAGATGTGAATGATGATTTTATTGTTCTAACGATTGCTGATAATGGACTTGGCATGAATGAGGAAAAAATAAAGAAGGTATTTGAACAGTTCTACAGAGGCGATGAATCAAGAAACAACTCCATCGAAGGAAGTGGTTTAGGCTTGTATCTCTGCCAGCAAATAATAGAACGACATGGTGGGAGAATAGATGCATATAATAATAATGGTTTTGTTGTAGAAGTATATTTGCCAAGTTATAAGGAGGTCTAAATGTATAAGATTTTAGTGATCGAAGATGATTATGATATTGCAATGCTAGAGCAAGATTATTTGGAGATTAATGATTATGATGTTGAGGTTTTATATGATGGTTTAAACGCAATAAATATTGCGTTAGAAGGCAAATTCGACCTTATTATACTTGATGTTATGGTTCCAGGTGTAAATGGTTATGAAATTTGTAAAGCGATACGTGAAAAAATTGATATACCTATATTGATGGTTACAGCCAAAACTGAATCGATTGATAAAATTAGAGGGTTAGGTTTGGGTGCGGATGATTATATTATAAAACCTTTTGATCCAGCAGAGTTAGTGGCAAGAGTTAAGTCTCATATACAAAGGTATCAGAGGTTAGTGAAAAAAAAGATTTCAGTTGATATTGTTGAAATTGGAGATATTAGAATTGAACCTATGAGTTGGAAGGTATATATAGGAAAAGAAGAAATAAAACTTGCAAATAAGGAGTTTGAACTCTTGAAATTTCTTGCTGAAAATGCCAATATTGTCTTTTCAAAAGATCAGCTATTTGAAAAAATATGGGGTTATGATTTTATTGGTGATAGTGCTACAGTAATTGTTCATATCAATCGAATTAGAGAAAAATTAAAGGACTCAAAAGAATTAAATTTAATTGAGACCATTTGGGGAGCTGGTTATAGACTCAACAAATAAGTAAGTGTAATGACTGCTATAAGTTTGTAATAAACTTAATTGAAATTTTCATAAAGGGGCTGTCGAAAGTAAATAATTAACAAAACAAAAATGAACTATGAATCAGATGATTTATTGTGAATTTCCTAATAAATTAACTCTAGAAGCAAAATGAAGTTATATAAATACCTTTTAAACGTCTATTTTTAGCCGAAGTAGACGTTTTTTTATTGCTTATTTTGCCTAGATATGATATGATTATAGAGAGTTAATTAACTCTCTATAAAAGGAGGCGCTATGTATTCTGATGTTAGAGTAAAAATACCAAGAGAAAAAGGCAAAATTACACGTAAAAAAATTAAAGGAACAACATATATTTATTATCAACTAGATAGAGTTTATCACCCCGAAAAAAAGTATAGCGTACCCAAAAGTACAACAATCGGAAAAGCTTGTGAAGATGATTCTTCTATGATGTTTCCAAATAAAAATTATATGGTTTATGTTTCAGAGGCTACGTTACCAGATGAGAAAGATAAGTCTTTTAGAAGTGGTTGTCTTAGGGTTGGAGCATTTATGGTTCTTAGAAAGATAATAACAGAATATAAATTAGAAGAGATGTTATCTGAACTTATAGGAAAAGAAAGTGGTCTATTCTTAGATCTAGCAATTTATAGTATTATTGCTGAAAACAATGCTGGTCAGTATTATCCAGATTATGCATACAACCATCCTTTATTTACCGATAAAATGCGCATATATAGCGATTCTAAAGTATCATCCTTTATCAATGGATTAAAGAAAGATCAAAGTATTGAGTTTCTTAATAGATGGAATGCAAGAAAAGACCATAGAGAAAAAATATACATATCATATGATTCTACGAACAAAAATTGTCAGGCTGGTGATGTAGATTTTGTTGAGATAGGTCATGCAAAAGATGATAAAAATAAGCCGATTTTTAACTACTCTATAGCCTATGATACAAACAACCGTGAACCAGTTTTTTATGAGATGTATCCAGGGAGTATCGTTGATGTATCGCAGTTACAGTATATGTTAGAGAAAAGTGYTGGATATGGATACAAACATGTAGGTTTCATCTTAGACAGAGGTTATTTCTCTAAAGAAAATATTCGTTATATGGATAAGCATGGTTATGAGTTTATTATTATGATGAAAGGAATGAAGAGGTATGCTAGTCAGTTAGTAATAGAAGTGAAGGGTACATTTGAAGAGAATCGAAGCAGTAGTATCCGTGGTCATAAACTGAGTGGTACTACAATAAAAGAAAGATTATTTCCATCAGATGAAAAAGATAGATTTTTTCATATTTATTATAACGAACGAAAGCGAGTTGCTGAGCGAGAAGAGTTAGAAGACAAGATAGATCGAATGGCAGAGTATTTAAAACAGCAAGAAGGAAAAACTGGTTTTGAGTGTCCAAGTTCTTTCTGCCGATACTTTGATCCAATTTATCATGAAGAAAATGACAAAAAAACTTTTATGTTTGCAAGAGAAAAACAAGACGTGATAGACAGTGAAATCAAGCTTTGTGGCTATTTTATAATAATAACGTCAGAAGAGATGACTGCAGAAGAAGCAATAGATTTTTATAAAAGTCGTGATGGTTCAGAAAAACTTTTTAGAGGTGATAAATCATACTTGGGTAATAGAAGTCTTAGAGTTCATGGGAATGAGTCAATTAATAATAAGATTTTTATAGAGTTTGTGGCGCTGATAATCAGGAATAAGTTTTATTTGCATCTAAARGATCAAATGCAGAAGAACAATAAAAAGAATAACTATATGACTGTTCCAGCAGCACTTAAAGAGCTTGAAAAGATAGAGATGATACGRCAAATAGATGGAACTTATAGATTAGGCCATGCAGTAACTGCAACCCAAAAGAAAATACTAAAAGCATTTGATATGACCGAGCGAAATATTAGAGATCAAGCAATTGGCATCAATGAAAAAATAAACTTAGTGGAGTAAGGAGAGGAAAATGGCAAGAAGACAGATAACAATCGACGAGAAAATTGAAAAGCAAAAAGAAGTAGTTTTGAAAATAAAGGATAGATACGAGGCAGCTCTAAATGATCTGAAAACATTGATGAAAAAGAAGCATGATTTAGAAAGCAAGGAACTGATTAATGCATTTGAAAAGAGCGACAAAAGTTTAGATGAAATACTAGATTTCTTGTCCTCAAAAGCATAAAAACCCCATAATTGGGGTTCGAGAGTTAATTTTTCAGGAAGTTCACATTTACTTGGAAATACAGCAATTAAGCAAATTCCCTTTGTAATCAGTAGTAGAAGTTATCGCTATTTATTAAAAAGGGAGTTTTCTATTTTCAATGGACAATGATCAAATACTTGCTGATTAATAAAGTAGAAGTTTGATAATAAGGATTTTTCTGTACAATGATGGTATAATTAAAACAAATCGTAAAAATCATGTCATGGATTTGGAACACTTATTTCAAATTTGGATTGTCTATTGCATAGGTCCACTGAAATTGGGTATTAAAATAACATGGATTAAAGAAGAGGGTGCGGCTATGTTCAAGAGCATTAGAAGTAAATTTTTATTTGTATACATATTGCTGTTTACCATAACAATTACAGCTTTATCAGCTATGTTTATGTATAGCACCACAAGACAATTCAATGAGTTAACGACAGATCAGGCTATGGAGAATACACGCTCTTTCGCTAAGGAAATGGGTGACCGCTTGTTGTTCCACCGAGTGATTTTGCAGGGGATGGCTATTGAAGATGGCGTACAGGCCTTCGACAAAGAAGCCGTCGATGAGATCATCAAGCACTATTTGAATGCGGATGGGATCTTTTTTGAAAACATATTTTTGATAGACACCAAAGGCAGGGCTCTGGCTTATGCCAAGGGTTACGAAAGAGTTAGGGAGATTGCTTTTTACAAGCATGTTGCACCTGACACACCTGATTATTATATCGGCGATCCTATTTGGGACCTTCTCCTCAGACAGCCCGTCGTGCAAATCAGTGTTGCGGTGAAAGACAAGGAGGGTGAGTTAATCGGGGTAGTTGAAGCCAGCGTTCCCCTTAAGCGCTTGTCCAAGGAACTAGAAAACACCAAGCTGATCAGTGATAGCTTTGGATGGATCGTTGACCGCGAGGGGATGATCATCGCTCACCCTGATGTGGCTTTTGAAACCTATACCAACATAAAGGACCTGCCCAGAAACGACGAACTGGGCAACGCTAAGAATTTTGAAGATATCCTAACTTGGGATGAGGGGACCGGCTATTATTGGCATTCCGAAACCGGTGTCAAACGTGGCTATACCTTTGCGACTGTCAAGCACACACCAGGTTGGAAACTAGGTATTACTTTCGTAGAACAGGACATGTTCCATCAGAGTGCCGGCTTGGGCGACTTGCTGGCGATTTCGGCAGGCTTAGCCTTAGTCATCGCCATAGGGGTCACCATTTATTTGACGACCAGTATCGTGAAGCCTATACAGGAGTTAACTGCGTCTACCCAAAACGAACAGGCCTTTGAGGGCCAATTGTCCTTACTACAGGAAAATGAAGAGATAAAGACCTTGATTGCTGCTTATAACAAGATGCGGGCACGCATCCAGTTGCATACCGAGGAACTAGAGAACCTTGTCGAGGAACGGACCATGGAGTTAAACAAGGCAAATGAAGCCCTTTATAAACAGGCGACAGTGGACCGCTTGACAGGTATACTCAACCGAGGTCAGTTGAATGTGGAAGCCAACAAATTGATGGAAGAGGTTAAGACAGGAGCCATGGGGGCTTTTGGTATCCTCTTTATGGATTTGGATAATTTCAAATATTACAATGATTCCTTTGGGCATGACATCGGCGACAAGATACTGATAGATGTGGTCAAACGCTTTATATCGGTGACATCTGCCGAGGACATACTGATTCGCTATGGTGGCGACGAGTTTATCATATTATTGCCGGCCATAGACGAAGAGACGGTGAAAAAGGTTATCCGTCGAATCCAACAAAGTATGGATCAGACGGACAGCTACAGGAAACAGATTGGTCAGTGGTTGGCATTGCCGGATGGAATCGATGAGATCCAAGAGAGTAAGAAACTGAGCATCTCCATCGGCTACGCCATTTACTACGGCAGGGAAGATCAAAGCTTGGAAGATCTCTTGAAGAAGGCTGACAAAGATATGTATGACAAGAAACAAAAATAAAAGTTGTTAGGTTGATGTAAAAAAACGTTATTATCTTAAATGTAATTACAGTTAAAGGAGGACTACTCTGAAAAAGTTTAAATCACCAGTATCGTTATTGATGATGCTCGCGTTGGCACTGGGTATGGTGGCGGGGTGTTCGCAACAGGAATCGACTATCCCGGCACCGACAGAAGAAAGTATAGAAACAGTTGAAGAAACACAAGAAATTGTGGAGTTGAACTATTATTCACATCCGGATGAAAAAGGTGAAAGAAATGCCATAATCAAAGCTTTTGAAGAGTTACATCCAAATGTGAAAGTGAACTTGATTGAATTGCCACCGGATACAAGCGAGAAATTGACGATGATATCAAAAGTGCTACAGGCTGAAGACACGGCGATGGATATTTTTGATGCAGACGTTATCTGGCCATCGATTTTTGCAGCGGCTGGATGGGTTGAACCTTTGGATAACTATATGACCGAAGAGGAAATAGATGCCCACTTACCTGGCGCTATGTACGCCAACCTATATCAAGGTCACTATTATGGTATTCCTTATAGAACAGACACAGGTATGTTGTATTACCGTAAAGACTTACTTGAGAAATACAACAAGTCTGTTCCAACGACTTGGGATGAGCTGGTTCAAACAGCGGAATACATAATGTCCAAAGAAGGTGGAGACATGACTGGGTATGCTGGCTCATGGAAACAGTTTGAAGGATTGACTTGTAACTTAATGGAATTCGTATGGAGTTACGGTGGCGATGTATTGGACGAAGATAGTAAAGTGGTATTCGATTCGCCGGAATCCGTTGCAGCTGTTACACGAATGGTGGATATGATTAATGCTGAGAATATCACACCAGAAGGCGTCATCACATTCAGTAGTGGCGATGCAAGAGATGTTTTCTTTTCAGGCAACATGGTATTCCTAAGAGATTGGCCGTCAGGATGGAGCAAGTCTCAGGATCCTGAAAACTCAAAAATCGTGGACAAGGTCGGGATTGCAGCATTGCCGACAGGTGGCGAGGGCAACGAAAGTTACTCGACTCTTGGCGGATGGCAAGTCATGGTGTCGGCATTTTCTGAGCACAAGGAAGAAGCCGTTGCTTTTGCCAAGTTCAGAGCCAGCGAGTATTCGCAGATCTTGATGTCCAAAGAACTGAGCCACATTCCAAGTTTGAAGACCCTTTACAGCAACGAAGAAGTATTGGAAGCTATGCCTTTCTTGGAAGATATGTACCCAGCAATCATACATGCTTATCCAAGACCTAAGTCGCCTTACTATGCAGAATTGTCCAACATCTTGCAAGTAGAGTTACAAAATGCCTTCAAGGAGCATAAAACACCTGAAGAAGCGGTGAAGTCAGCATCTGATCAGATCAAGACTTTGTTAGGTCAATAGAGTGAAGCTTAAACTATTGTGATTACTCCTAAAAGTATTAAAATCAAGTTTTGAGATTAATTTCTCAAAACTTTTTTGTAATATATAGTTTAAAATATTACAGATTTAGCTCATAAATAGCTGTAGAAAAAAATGCTGATATACACATAGATGCAATGTGATTTAAAGAGGCTACCCATACTAGTATGAGTTAAATCGTAGATTCTATATTTGTTGCACATGCCATGTGTTAGAATGATATTAAGCAAATAGTATAAGGAGAGAATGATGAACTTAAATCAATATTTTAAATCTATAAATACACAAGTGTTATTAATTGAGAATAGAATGAAAAGTCTCCATGATCTTGAACTTCTAAAGCATTTTAATGAGAACTTTTACAGTGTTTTTCTAGAAGAAAACTATTCTGATTCATTTGCCAATCCTCACTACTGCTACAAGACCTTTGGAGAAATTGGCATCCTGTTATCGACAATCTATTCACTCATACTCCCATGTAACAACTTAGTTGAAGTGGACCACAGTTTTATTGAGAAATACAAAATTTTTATTGGTGAAATCGAAAGTAAGTACAGATCAAATAGCCTAAACTATGATGATCTGCTAAGAAGTTTCGAATCATTTAGTCATTCATATCAGCGTGTTACACTCAAACATTTTATTTATATGAACTATGGTATGAAAAGAGAGCTTATTGAATCGGTTATTCTTAATGATGATCTATCATCTACAGATTATTTGTACAAGTTGAATTTACATGTAACTGATGATGATAAAAAGATGGTTGAGGCAATCAATCAAATATCTGATATTAAGCTAAAGGAGTTTGCTGAATACTATTTTGAAGCTTATATGAGATCGTTTACTAGAAATAATTTAAAAAGAGGGTCTAGAACTGGCATGGCCATACATACTTTTTTAGGCTTAGAAAGATTTACACGCATACTCTACAATACAATTTTGGATAGAGGTTATCGTCCTTATATCGCATACATACATCCTGGGCCAATCAACAATCAATTTGAATTTGATCATAATACTGATGATGCATTTTATTTAAGTGACGATCATCTAGATGAATATTTGCTGGATATGGCAGAATTTTTTGAAGCTTACAAAGCGGAGCTTCTTAAATATTCTGGCAATTTTAAAATCGTTCGATTCGGAGAAACTATAAAACCTTTGTCTTTTATTGATGTAAAACCTAAGTATAGTGATGGTCAAGCTAAGATAAAACAAACAATGAATAGTAGTTTCTTCAGATTAAGAGAAAAGTACATACCTGAGGAGAGTAGAAACTATAGCTTGATGGGATTGCCATGTATAGAGATCCATAAAGATTTTCTAGAAGTATTTGAACATTTTATAGATATCAATAAAATGAGTAACGAAGAAAATGAGAGATTACAGTCGATATTAATCAATGAACTTGATAAAGCTGAATTCATTCATGTTGTTGGAGGCAGGGGGAATAGAACCAATATTAAAGTAAATATGCAAAACTTGAATAATCCTAATCAGGAAACCTTATTCTTTAATTGTGGTTCGGATGCAAATATACCTTTAGGAGAGGTGTTCACATCACCAAAACTAAATGGCACTAGTGGTATAATTCACTTTCCAAGTATTTATGTAGATGGTATGCATTACAAACATTTAGAATTAGAGTTTGATGATGGCGTCGTTTCTGATTATAACTGTAATAACTTTGAGGATACTGAAAAAAATAGACTTTATGTTAAAGAAAACTTATTAGAGTCAATTGAAAACCTTCCAATGGGAGAGTTTGCTATAGGCACAAATACATATGCATATAGTGTTATAAAGCATTATGACCTTTTTGATAAGCTTAATCCTTTGTTGATGGAAAAAATTGGACCACATTTTGCAATTGGAGACACTGGATATTCTGAAATGGAAGATATCAAGGTATACAACCAAAATGGTAAGGAAATTATTGCTAAAGATAATGAAATCTCAATAAAGAGAACTCATGATATTAACAAAGCCTATACTTATATTCATAAGGATTTAACACTTCGGATTGAAGAAATAAAAGAACTGAGTGTTGTTACAGTTGCTCATGATAAAATTGTAATCATCAAAGATGGAGGATATAAACTTTCAGGATTAGAACCATTTAACAAAGACTTGACTTTAGATTAAATGATTTAGGAGTCTAGTTTATTAAGGACTTTATGAATAGGAGGGTACTGCAAGAATGGCTTTAAATATTCAATCGATTATCCACGAGCAAGGTCAATTACTGGCATTAGGAGCATTAATTAAAATAAATCGAAAAAAATTAAATATTACTCAATCAGCCTTATCTAAAGGTATCTGCGCAACTTCCTACTTAAGCAAAATCGAGAATGGAGAAATTCATGCAAATGAAGATGTGATTCTATTGTTGTTAGAAGCATTGGGGATACAATATAGCAGCATTAAAGATTTTGGTGAGTCTGATATTGAGAAGCTGAATAGATACAAAGAATATGTGTATGCTTATGATCTTAGAAGTGCATTTGACTTGTTCGGCGATTTAATTAAAAAAAAGGAGAAGTACATATATTCACCATTTATAGTTGAGTTCTATCTAATAGAGTATCATTATTATCTTTATAATGAGTCAAGTAACGATGAGCTTCCTTATATTCAAGATTTAATGACTTCAATTGAGCAACTATTAAGTAAAGACCAGCAAGCATTTTTCTATTTCTTAAAATCGATTTCTTCAAAGTCGTTGGAGGAACAAAAATATTTTATTGATAAGGCAATAACACATGAACCACATGGGCGCTTTTATAAAGAACTGAGCAAGATTCTAATTGCATCAGGCATGTATAATGATACTATAGAAGCTCTTAAGATGAGTTTACACTTGTGTTTGGAAGAAGGAAATTTTAGGGGCTTGGCATATGCAAACCTATCGCTTGGTGAAATATATGTTATCATAGGTGATTATGAAAAAGCAGAAGGTTATTATGATAGGAATATCAGGTTGATAACTTCATCAAGAACAACAGATGAGTATGCTTGTTCTTTTATTTATTATTCCTATGTTAATAAGGCAAATATTGCATACATGAAGTCAGATTCAGAATCACTCTTTAAATACTGTAATTTGGCTAAGAATTATGACAAGGCCTCAGATGGAAAAATACACGGTGTTACTCATTATTTAATTGAATGTGAGTATCATTTAAGTAAGGATAAGAAAAAGGCAGCAGATCTACTTTGGTATGTAAAAGAAAAAATATCGACTTCAATTACAGCAGACCATGTCATCGAATTAGGCATGACGTCTTTAATTGAGCATAGATTGGAAAACAGGGATTATCTTTCTGATAAAACATACTTGGTAAAGTTAAGAGAATTCAAGAAAGGCATCATAGAAAATGGAAAATATCATTACTTAAGTTATATTGATAAGAAGTTGGTTGAATACTATTTATTTAACAAGAAGTATAAAGATGCTTACTTAATATCGAGTGGTAAAAAGTAATACTAAAGAAAAATATATTTTCGAGTTGATTTGTCGATTTAGAAACAGCTGAGATGATTGAATTACATAAAATTCGATTGTTTTGGCTGTTTTTTTGCTTTAGTAGGAGCTTTAGTATTATATAAGCTTAGTTTTCAGGTGTCTTGTAATCATTTATAATTACTATTAAACATTAGGCTTATTTGAGTTATGAGTTTAAAGTAAAAGACTGGTATGGCCATGCATCTTAGATTGATAATCTTGTATTAGATGATGTGTGCTAAAGATACAATGGGGGGGTATTATGTTGTATTTTAAGGATTCTCAAATTACTATCCGGGATATTGAAAAAAGCGACCTAATTAGCATATTCAATTGGTGGGTTGATAAGAGAGTCAATAAGTTTGATCCAAGAGTTCTTCCAAATGATGCAAGTTCATTAATTGAAGAATGTAATAGATTTTGCATTAATTTTGAGTCGGAAGTGTTTAATGACGTTTCGAATCAGAATATATACAGGTACTTTATGATTGATGATTCAGCTGGCTATCCAATTGGTTTCATAAACATATTTGATTTTGATGCAGAAAAGAGTGAGACTGAGTTGGGAATTATAATCGGTGAAATGTCTTACTGGCATACTGGAGTTGCCACTAAGAGCTTAAAGGTGATCATTAAGTATCTATTTGAAGACATGATGTTTAAGCGAATCTGTATTGAGACGAATCATGCTAATGAACCTGCTAGGAAGCTATTTTTAAAACTAGGCTTTAAAGAGTGCGGTGAAGATATAGATGATGGTCATAAGTTTCTTGTCATGAAACTTCAGAGTAAGGACTTCTTGTTTTAAAACTGTTATAGCTGGTCAAATAGTCTGTAGAAAATGACTGTTCAAGATAAATGTATTAGGACTTGGGAGGAAAAATGAAAAAAGTGATAATTGTTTTAGTTTGTTTAATCTTAATCGGTTGTCAAAACAAGACTGAATATAGATTAGATGCAAATGTAGGAGACTACATATTGTATGGTCAATATAATGAGGAAGCAATATTATGGCAAGTTATTGATGTGAATGAATATAATTATACCTTATGGTCAGATAAAATTATTGATTTCAAATCATTTGATGCTGCTGGAAGTGGTCATGTTTTTTATACTCGTGAAAACCTTAACTTATACGATGAAGATAAGGACTTTTTTAATGAAACCTATAAAGAAGTTGATGAAACAGAAAGAGTTGAGGCTTTTGGAAGCGGTAGGTGGTCAGAGTCAAGTTTAAGAGCCTGGTTAAATGCAGACGGCCATGTAACTTATAAAAACTCACCAACAAAATCTAGTGTGTTTCCAGGTAAAAGAGCTTATGATACAGAACCGGGTTTCCTATCAAATTTTACCGAGATGGAAAAAACATATATACAAGATGTCAGTCATAAAACACTTCTATCGTATGATACATTTGAAACACTAGCTGGTGGTAAGGAGCTACACAAATATGTATGGAACAAAGGACCAAATAATTCCGTTTTGAATTATGATTCAGCTTACTATGAATTTGTAGAGGATAAAGTTTTTCTCTTGTCTATACAAGAGTTAGCTGAACTTGTTCAGAATCAGGGATTGGAGTACAAAAAAGAAGCTACTGCAAGTGCTAAGAAGGATTTCGATACCTTAAGGAGTTCTGGTAACTATTATGAAAATTGGTTAAGAACACCTTATCCACAAAGAGCTGTAGCAGTAAGAACGAGCTATCCTGAAGGTAATATTGCCAGTTGGATTGCAGCATCTGATGAAATTGGTGTGGTACCAGCATTAGTTATTACTGGACACAAGTTAGATTCTTTAGAAGGACAAGGTACATATGAAGATCCCTATATCATAAAATAAGTTAAGAGGATTTAAAGGCTAGCTAGTCATAATCAATGAAGGATTAATGGCAAAAAAAGAGGATATGATGAATAATATTAAAGAAAAGAACTTATGTAAGATTTCCCTGAATGCATATGATGAGTATGTTGAGGCATTAGAAATGGGCTCTATAGTCTTTGAACAAGTATTAGGTGAAGGAAGTGGATTTTTGTATGTTAAGAAATCTGATGCTGGATATGGTATAAGAATAGCCTATGAACAGACTATAGACATGGAATTTAAAAACTCAATTCTTAATCATGTAGTGAGTTATATAGAGAATGAGCAAGAAGACGTTTACTTTTTTATCTGTTCTGATAATCATGAAATCATCAGTAAGCTTTATTCAAAGGGGTTTAAGATGCTTTATCAGTCATTCAATATGAGTTTATCCAGGACAAATGTATTTACACATAATGTCGATATTTCTCTAATTCCTTATTCGCATGATCAGGCAAATAAGTACATAGACTTGTTAGGTAAGGCATTTACGCCGATTAGAAAAGAGCTGTCTCTAAAACCATATAATTGGTATGAAAAGAATAAAGAAACAGCTATCAGAGGATTTAAAGAAAGTGCTTCTAATCATACTTTATTAGGATACTATCTAGATCAAACACTCCTAGGTGTACTTGAGGTGATCAACAACGAACTTGAGTTACTTGCAGTTGACCCAAAATATCAGGGAAATGGTTATGGTGAAAAACTTCTAAAAAGAGCCATATCAGTGGTATTTGGAGATGCTAGGTATGAGACTATGACATTGTCCGCTCTTAAAGGCAACTCAAAGGCACAAGCCTTATATGCTAAACATGGTTTTGAAGTCGTTGCAAACCAGACACTATTGGTAAAAAAAGCTAATATTAGTAAGAGTCATCTATAATCTTAATTTATATTGGGATTGCTTAAAGCTGAAACTGGTGAAATTAAAAAGATTCATAATATGTCAGCTTTATAGCTATTGCCAGTGACTAGAAGAGCTCGGTTAGTTTTAAAGAAAGAGAGCAAAAAAAATAAACACATGATTACTATGCGTTTATTAAGAAGCATCGGTGTTATTTTCATTATAAGTGTCAATGATATTTTGATAGTCCTCTGTGATGTTACTTTCCGATAGTTCATTAAAGAACTCATCCAATGTGGAGTCATCCTCATCTTCTGTGACTTCTTGAACGGTCTCTAAGAAATCAGAGAACATAGAATTGACTTCAAGTGCAGAACCTTCGGATTCTATTAATTCTCTGGATGTATCTATAAACTGACTTTGTTGTTCGGTATCATCTATGCTCGTGAAAGTATCAAGCCATGAGCCTAGGTCGTGGTATTGATCTCCCACGCTGTTAGCAGTCTCAAAGAAATTGATGTATTGATCGTAATCGCTTTCTTTGAGGGCGTCTAGGTCTTCAGTGAGTGACAAGTATCTATTGGGATCATTATTAGTAGACATGTCTATTGCAATTTGTCGTAGACCATTTAAGGCATCTTCGTTGCCTGTTTTTTTTATGTCTTGGTAGTAAGACGAAAACTGCTTACCGATCTGAGAAATGGAAGAATAATTGTTAACTGTAGGCTCATAAGCCTTTTCAATTTCTAGTTGTTTGAAAGAATCTACGGTTTGACGAATACTAGATACATTTTGTCTCAGAAGCTGTAAGTGATAACTATCTAAGGACATAAATCGAGTTGTCATAATATCACCTTCTCCACTCTTATATATACCCATTATTAGCCTTTTTAAGCATCTGAAATTTTAAACCAGTTATCTGGATAACCTCCTGTAGTTTGGACTTAAAAAAAATATTTTATTGTTAATAATAGATATAGCAATCTGATTGTTGATTTCATATCTAAGTTTAAAATGCTTTATATTAGGTAGATAGTTAGTAACTATATGAAATAGGAGGCATTAAGATGAATAAAATAAAGTATTTTGTTATTATAGTGATATTTGCACTTGTTTCTTGTTCAAGCCCAAATGAATCCCTTACAAGTCAAGGAGAAAATATAAGCGAACCTACAAATGAAATACAAGAAGAAAACAGTCCTATTGAGGAAGCTAATAATACGACTGTTGAAGAAGTTGATCAAGTAGAGGAAGTTGAAGAGGTCATTGTTGAAAAAACTGAGCAAGAGAAGTTATACGAAAGAGGCTTTAATCCGGCAACTTATAAGCTGGTGAAAGTATTTGATACGGTTGATTTTGTTACACCTCTTCATTTAACAAGTCAAGGTGAAGAAGTAGACTATGTTTATATTGTTCAGAAAAATGGACTTGTTCTAAAAGTAAACGTCAATGATGGCTCTCAAATGACTTTTTTAGATGTGAAGTCACTAATTGATGTGAGCAAACAAGAAAAAGGATTACTCGGATTTGCATTTCATCCAAGTTACCCTCTAGATCCAAGAATATTTATCAGTTATACCAATAAAACAGATTCTGTTGTTGCTTCACTTGAAGTCAAGGAAGGCATTGTAGATATGGATAGCCACTTGGAACTTCTTAGCTTTAAACAGCCCTTTAGCAATCATAATGGGGGACATTTAGAGTTTGGTCCTGATGGCTACTTATATATCGCAAGTGGTGATGGTGGTTCTGGTGGAGATCCTCAAAACAATGCACAAGATTTAAGTAATTTATTGGGTAAGATATTGCGGATAAATGTAGAAGAGAACGGCTATAGCATTCCTGAAGACAATCCTTTTATTGGGACTGAGGGAGCAAGGCAGGAGATCTTTGCTTATGGTCTCAGAAATCCATGGAAGTTTAGTTTTGACAAGGTTCGAAATCTATTACTTGCTGCTGATGTAGGACAAGATGCTGTTGAGGAAATAGATATCATTGTATCAGGCGGTAATTATGGTTGGTCCATTTATGAAGGTACAAAAGTATATAAGAATTTAGAATTCGCTGGCGATTTAATTCCGCCTGTTTGGGAGTATGAGCATCCTATAGGCAAATCCATAACTGGAGGTTTTACCTATTATGGAGATAAACTAGACGCCTTATATGGTGTTTACATTTATGGTGATTTTATCAGCGGGAAGATCTGGGGTCTGTGGTTAGATGAAAAGCAAGAAGTGACTGTCCAAGAACTACTGGAGACACAACTTAAAATAGCCTCATTTGGAAGAGATGAGAAGGGTGAGATTTATGTCATCGATTATACAGGACATATCTATAAAATAGTTGAGGAAGAGTAAGACCTTTACTCATTTAGAAAAGCTTCTTAATGATAGCTACTTTGCTTCTACACCTGGATACATACGACATTTGATGGGGAAGTATCTTGAATGAAAAAGGTTTATAACAGTTATTAACTTCTGATAATGCAAAATATCAGAAGTTTTCTTTTATCCCTTTGGTATAAGAATTACATTTTGGCTTACAATTGTTTATTGATAAGATAAGTGTAGAGAATGGTTTAAAAATATTAATGAATCACTGACCATGGTATAATATGTTCTATATACAGATAGCCCTTGTGGTGTATCGAAGCAAGAGACCAAAGGAGGATTTTATTTGGATAATGTAACAAGTAAGGATTTAGAAGCAATTGAAGTTAAACTCTTAAGCTTTCTCCAGGATCATTACAATGATGATTCCATAGAGTATAGGGATAGACCACAACAGATATTTGCAGGTTTCGAATCTAGAGTATATAAATTTCGATTGAATATCAAAGATAAGACCATTCATGATTTTATGATACTTAGAATCAATCATCCTACATATGATCAAGAAAGTTTTTTTTATGACACAGAAGTTCAAAAAGCACTTGCTCTGACATCGATACCAGTAGCAAAGGTTCATGTAGCTTCTGATGATATTTCGATTTTTAATGGCTCTTTTGTAATTATGGATTGCATAGCTGGGCATGTTATGTGGGAAGAAGCGGCTGAAGTAGTTCCGAGTATGCTTGCAGATACACATGTCGCAATACATAATTGTGATCTTAGAGCATTAAAAGATTATCTTGGAGTGCAAGGTTATCTAGATAAGTGTCTGTTTGATCCTATTGGGGTTGCTCTAGAAAATCTTCAAATAAAAGATAAGTCAATTGAGAAATGGTTGTATGACAATCAACCTGAGTTACCAAACATTTCAATTTGCCACGGAGATTTTCATCCAAATAATGTTCTCGTAAAAGACAAGCAGGTAAATGGCATTCTAGATTGGCATTTTTCCTTAGGTGAAGCAGAACATGATGTAGCATTGACTGTAAATATACTAACAATCAACTCTAAATTACATGTAGAAGAATCTGAATGGGAAAAACTCGATGATTTCACTGACAAATACCTAAGGGCTTATAAAAAGAAAAGATCTCTTAATCCTGATAAACTTGATTATTACACAGTTGTTCATTGTTTAAGAGATCTTGGTCAAGGTCTTAAAAGAGGTGGCAAATATAGAACAGCACCTTATAGAGTTAACAAACAGCTAGAACTTATCGAAAAAATCACAGGCATTAAACTTGAATTGTAAACATGTTTGCAAAAGTTAAAGCTGAACCTAAAGTTTTTATCTGCTTAGAGTAAATTAGTTTTGCCCATTTTCTAGTTTAATTGTATTAAATTTAGTTGGAGTTTTGCTTAAAAATTTTTCTAAAGTCAAAAACTGGGTAAATATAAAGACACATAAGAGATTGTTTAATAATAAAAGAGACGTACTATATGAAGTCAAGTGATTCATGATAATTTTTTCAAAATTTGTGTCTAACTAAAAAAATGCATGCTTAATAGAAGTAGTGTTAGCTACTTCAAAAATTAATATGGAAGTTAATGCTTATCGATTAAACTTTGTTTCGG
>NZ_VANV01000046.1 GCF_022496765.1 Acidaminobacter sp. JC074
TTGATTTTCTGTTTCTTTGTTTTCTTGACGCCATTACTTCATTTACCATCCTTTGTGTCCTTTCTAGATTGTAGCACACAAAGTCAATAAAAATAAGTGTGCTATCAGATCCTTAGTTCTGATTTACACACTTTATTTTACACTCCCTCGGAATGCAGGGAAATAGATAAAATCAATCTATTTCAACACTCCCTTTATTTTATCTCAACTTCTTCTTCAATCTTCTTTAGGAAGTCTCCTGATTTTACAAGTTCAATGCATTTATCTTGCTCTAAATAAAGTACCAAATCCTCTGAAATAAAATCAACTTTTTTTCTAACTTCTTTATAAGCGATTTCTGTACCTATACCTAGATTATTCTTTTCTCTGTAATCTAGTGCTTGACACGCCGCTAACAACTCTAAAGAAAGAACCGTTAAGGTATTTTTAACAACCTCGTGACCTTTTCTAGCAGAAATGGTTCCCATACTTACATGATCTTCTTGATTTGCAGAAGTTGGTATAGAATCAACACTTGCGGGATGACATAAAACTTTGTTTTCACTCACTAATGCTGCAGCTGGAAACTGTGTCATCATGATACCGCTGTTAAGACCTTCATTCTTAATCAGAAAAGCAGGTAAACCGTTATTAAGTGCTGGATTAACAAGTTTTTCAAGCCTTCTTTCTGAGATGTTGGCTATTTCAGCAATTGCTATGGCTAGTGTATCCATTGCAATCGCAATCGGTTCCCCGTGGAAGTTAGACCCTGAGAAAACATCTACCTTACCCCCATCATTAAATATTAGAGGATTATCAGTTGCAGAGTTAATCTCAATACTAACAGTCTTGATCACATAGTCAAGTGCATCTCTTGCTGCACCATGTACAACTGGCATACATCTTAATGAATAGGAATCCTGAAGCCTTAACTCTCCTTGTTTTGTAACCAATTGACTCTTTTCAGTTAACATTCTAACATTCTTTGCACTTGTTATTTGTCCTTCTTGTGGTCTTGCAAGATGTATCCTTTCATCAAAAGCATCAATCACACCTAAAAGGGCCTCCAACGACAAAGCACCTACTATATCTGCTGTTTTTACAGCTACAATGGCATCATAAGTTGCTAAGACACCTACCGCCATCATACTACAGGTTCCATTGATTAAAGCCAATCCTTCTTTTTCCTTAAGAGCTACTGTCTTAATACCAGCCTTTTCCATGGCCTCTTTACCAGAAAGTCTTTGACCTTGATATTCAGCTATACCTAAACCGATCATAGGTAGTACCATGTGGGCTAAAGGACATAAATCACCGCTTGCTCCTACAGAACCTTGTTGACGTATAATGGGATGAACACCTTTATTGAGCATTTCAATTAATACATTCAAGGTCTCCATAGATATACCTGATAAGCCTTTAGCCAGTGCATTGATTCTTAAGGCCATCATTGCACGAGTGACCTCTGTTGAAAACTCTTCTCCAACACCTACAGCATGTGACATAATCAAATTCTTCTGTAGCTTAGCATTATCTTCTTTAGAAACAGCTATTGTTGCAAGCTTGCCAAAGCCTGTATTAATGCCATAAATTCTTGTAGAATCTGCTACGATCTTGTCAACTACAATCCTAGAAGCTTTAATATCCTTAATCGATTCTTCAGCTAAAACGACACTAACATTGTTTCTACTTACATCTACAATATCCTCAATAGAAACATTCATACCATCCAATACAATTTTCTTCATAACTAATCCTCCTCATTTGTCATTAGATTAGCACGTTATGTAAATAGAATGTCAACTATGACAAAATGCAAAAAAGATAAAAAACGTAAGGTGCGCCTTACGTTTTATCTCTAATCTTGTCATAGACATCCATCATCCATAGATAAACTTGTTCAATATAATCTAAATCTTCATCACAAGCTATCATCTTAGCAAGTTCATAATAATGAAATGATAACAGAAACTTAAGAAAATCTTCTTTGCTTTCAAGAATCATGTTGAGCTCAGTATCTATTAAGCATTCGAAGTAAGTATCAATAAATACTCTTGCTAGACCTGGGGCTTTTAACCCAATAAAGTGATAACTAGTCAAAGCATCATATAGTGGGTAAGCATACTGTGATTCCTCCCAATCATATACTACCTCTATGTCACACTTCACAGGATTGAAGAATACATTATCAAAACTATAATCACCATGAATTAGGATATGTTTTGAATGATGATAAGCCTTCTCCAAATCGCTTACCATACGCTCACATGCCCTAAAGTCAACAACATTAAAGGCATTCACTTGAAACATTATTTTTTTATCAACTTTCAGAGTCTCTTCCTTAATGCCTTTGTTTTCTATCTTGCTAAGTGATAAGTGAATTTCGGCTAAGGTCTCAGCTAGATGCACAACCTCTTTTCTATTAGGACTAGAAAGTTTTCTTCCTTCCATGTAATGAAAGAGGCTGTAGTATGACCCATCTTCAATAGCCACTGTACTTCCCACTTTTGTTACAATTGGTATGGGCACAGTTATTTCTAAAGTAGAATCTAGCTTAGATAATAAATAATGTTCTTCTAAAATGATATTTAAATCTTTTGTTCGATATTTCTTCAAAAAGTATAATTTTTTGTTTCCTAACGCACCTACCCAAGCCTTATTCATATGACCATCACCAATATAGGTCCAAGTCAAATTCTCTTCTATCTCGTAGGCTTTAATTATTGTTTTCATTGATTCTCTTTTCTAACAACACAAAGTCATTATCGATTGCATAACCTTGTTTTAGATAAAATCTATCGATCCCATGTTTTTTTGATGTAAATAGCTGAACATGTTCGATCTTACATTCACATAAATGTCTTTCTAATGCTCGAATAAGTTTACCACCAACACCTTTATTTTTATCACCAGCTTTCACAAACATCTCTTTGATAAAAAAAATCTGAAAGCCATTCATCTGTTCCACATGACCAAATAATGCACCAATAATCTGATCTTTGTTGCAGTAAACTAAACCATAGAACCTCGGTGTATTTTGAATATCTACTAATCTTGCCATTGAATCCTCGTAGTTCCATTGCTCAAACCATGGCGCTTCTTTAAATGAAGCTCTATGTACCTCTATACATGAACTTAAATCACTTTTTTCAAATGTTCTTATCATAGCTACTCCTAAAAATTATCTGATTTTACTTTAACGGCTTCTTCAAAAGGTGTATCAAATATAAACTCAAAATACTCTTCTTGTCCCTTTAAATAATAGCCAAACCACGCCTTTAAATAATAATCTCTTATGAAACCTGCTTGATTAAGTATATACCCATCTTCTAACTTCTCACTTGAAATCAGATTAAACTTTTCTATAAAGAGTCCTGTATTGAGTAAACCTTTTGACAACATACGCGGCTTTTCAATTGTAACTTTCCAATCTTGATCACCAGCTGTTGGATAGTATGAGAAGGTATCTTCAATTAGGTTTCCGTGATCAGAATTTTGTACTTCAACAGCTATTTTAGGACCATTAGCCCTATTATAAGTAGCTGTAAGTATAGGGTCTGGATTGTCAGGTGTCGCCTTAACACGTTCATCCGCTAAAACATAAGTTTTATTAATATCTCCACCTTGAGGTATATACATGTCTTGCCAAACATTCTTAAATATTAAATCTAAAAAATCATCCTCTTGACCATGTAGTAAAAACAGTGGCTTTGTGATCTCTTTATCTTCTAAATCGTCCGGTTCCCATTTGACCGGCACACCATTGTTAATGCCTAAACCAACCTTGATATCATCGAGTCTTTCAAGGGCAACCATTGTTGTGATAGAACCTAGAGAATGACCAGTCATACCAATACTATCAATATCGATTTTTCCAGCAAAATCTCCTTTTAAGTTCATCACTTTTAGATCAACAATAATCGCTTCTACATCTTTTACTCTTTGGTCAAACAAATCCCCCATCATCTCAGTCGCTAAGATACCACCATCTGCAGGTGCTTTTGAAGCTTTAATCTGATTCATCATCTCATCAAAGCTACCACTTGCTTCAGCGGCTTTCATATCTAACTCTGTACCATACAGATACTTAAAAAAGTTCTCTACAACATTACCTTGATTCTGTAGTTTTAGATAATAATCGTGAACCTCTTCCTCAGACTTCTTTCCTACAATAGAATTTGGATTTGAAAACACTTCAGGCATGCTACCGTCTGAAACGAAAGTAGGTGCGACTACAATGTAACCTTGACTGGCTAAGGCTTCAGCAGATTCATTCCACATGTAACCTGTGCCACCTAAACCATGGGCCATAACAATAACTGGAAACTTGCCTTCAGCTACAGGCGCGTTCATTTTTGAGTCTAATTTTCTATTTAGTGCTTCATCAACTAATTCAGAGGTTATTTTCTTAAATTCCTCTTCTGTAGATTCATTTAACAAGGTTCTCATATCTTTTCCATCTTTTCTAGTTAAACTACTAATACTTGATCTAGCAAGCTCTTTCTGGAAGTATTCATCTTGTATATATAAATCTCTCATATATACATCATCACCTGATGCCATCGGCTCTTGCCCCAAATGGTCATATTGTGCCTCTTTAACCTTTGCAGAAGGATACCACATTTGAGTGACTACAGTGTGTGGCTCAAATGCGTTTAGCTCTTTAAAGAATGTTTGATGTTCTTTATTCCCATATTTTTCTCCCCATGCATTAAAAACTTGGCTTTCATCAGTTACAAACAGCTTCATATAACCTACACCATATAGACCAGCAGTATCTAATGAATGGTCTACCATTTTTTCTCCATCTAACTCTAACTCACTCACTTGACACGATGTTAGTAAGATTGCCATTACCAATAATAAAACAAATAATTTCTTTTTCATAATTTCCTCACTTTCACCTTAGTTTAACAAGCTGAATAACTTTCAGTAAGTAGTGAGTTTATGGTATCATAAAAAATAATAGGGAGAATCATATGACAAAAATTGACTCATTAAAAACACTTGGACAATTTATAAGAAAGAAAAGAGAATCTACACTACCCGAAGTTTATAACTTACAAGTCGGCAGAAGAAAAACTTCAGGACTTAGAAGAGAAGAAGTTGCAACATTAAGCGGTATCAGCATTTCACTTTATACGCTGATCGAACAAGGACAGTATCAGCATCCATCAGTAGATGTTCTGATGTCAATTGGAAGAACCTTGAAAATGACGCCTGAAGAGCTCAATCATATTATGGTTTTGTCCAGCAATCAAAATATCATTGACAGTAAACCAAGTGGTGAATTAAGTGATGACATTCAATTTCTACTGGACGATTTTAGTTCTGTCTCTGCTTTAGTATTAGATGCCTATTGGTACATCCTTTATGCCAACGAAAACTTTTTAACGAACCTTGCCTTAAAAGATGTAACAGGCAAACACTTTTTTGACTTACTGTTAGATGATGAACTAACCAAAGTCATTGAAAATATCAAAGATCTTAGAAAAACATTCATTTCAATATTTAGATATACTTCATCTACCCTATATCATGATGATAAGTTCTCTGACCTTATGAACAATCATTTGCTTACTATGAAAGATTTTGAACAAGGCTGGTCCAATCAAGTAGTACTTGGTAATCCAAATCATGTTTCTCTTACTACAAATATAAATGGTGATAAACAAAAGTATCGCTTCTTACCACTTTATCCTGTAACAGATACTGATTTTGTTATATTTACTTTTCAAAAAACTTAAAAGGTGCCCTTGCACCTTTTAATCTACCTTTTCTTTATGTTCACACAGTGGATAATTAGAACAACCATAGAACTCACCATACTGACCAGACCTCTTAATCAGAAAGCCACCACAGCCACATCTTTTGGTATCTCGTAAAATGCTTGCATCATTCAAAGTGAAATCACATCCTGGATAATTGGAACAACCAACAAAGCTCTTTTTACCTTGCCTTTCAACAAGTTTTCCTACCAAACATTTAGGACAAGAAACTTCTTTAAGGGTATTATCAACAAGCGATTTATTAATAGAAACACCATCTGTCTTCATAAACTCTTTGATAAAAATAGATTCATTTAAATGAGTGGTCATCAAATATGTCTTGTTTCTAGTTCTTGTTAAAGCCACATAGAAGAGCCTTCTCTCCTCAGCAAAATCATAGGCTTCTAGTTTAGTCAGTACATAAGACACAATAGGATCATCTGATATCTTATTTGGAAAACCTAGCTTGTCATTTTCTCCATTGATGATGATGACGTTATCTGCTTCTAACCCTTTAGAGCGATGGGCAGACATATAGTCTATTGATAGACCTTTATACTTGTTATAGATAATCTTACCTGAATCATATGTAAAAGCGTTAGAATGTGAAAGAAAACCAATATCTGAGTTGTTTCTTCCAATTAAAAGTATATGACCTTCATGACCATATTCTGAAACAATCTTTTCAATTGCATACATAAGTGCCCTTACCTTGTCACCAGAATGACTGATGATTTGAACGGGCTCCTTCAAGTGTTTATCTGACTTAAGAGATTTTTTTAGCTGATCTTTGTTTCTTAAAATAAAGTCAGATGCCAGATCTATAAGCTCACTTGAGTTTCTATAAGTCCTTTCTATTCTAGACAAAGTAAACTTACCGAAGTAGGATTCAAAGTCTGTAAACAAAGAAATATCACTGCCTGCAAATCTGTAGATAGACTGCCAGTCGTCGCCAACACAGAGAAGCTTGGCACCTGTCTTTTCCTTGATCGCATGAATCAGTTTGTATCTAGATCTAGAGATATCCTGGTATTCATCAATGATGATATACTTATAGCTTAAGTCTAAGTCACCATCTGAAACTATTTTAGTGGACATGTTTATCATATCGTTAAAGTCTATGGCTCCAGCCTTTCTAAGAGAGAGTTGATAATGATCATAAATAGGTTTTACAATTCTAAAAAACAACTTACTTCTGACTCTCATAAAGGCCTTAGTTTCCCTATCTGCCAAATCATCAACTGTCTTAAAATCATTCGATGTATAACCCATAGATTTAAAAAGACCTATAAAAGTGCCAATGAGTTTTTTAAAGTCCATTAAGTACCTTTTATCACTGTAGTTAAATACAGACTCAAAGACAGCCCTTCTATCTAGTGGACGAAAAACAACCCCCTCTTGATCAAGCATCTTTTTTAAATAAGTTAAAAGACCACCTGATTTATTTAGATAAGAGTATGTTTCTATAAGCTTAGTATTATTTTTCTGGTGGAAGTCTCTTTTCCAAGCCATATCATCTAAATACTTTTTAGATTCAAGCTCGCTGTATTGAGGCGTAGTCCCCTCTTCATTTATGCCGAAATGTTCTATGTACAAATCATATTCTGGCAAGTAAAAATCAGGCTTGTATGGCTTTTTAGACTTATATGGATATAAGGATTCATATTCATACTTAATGCCGTTTAAGAATAAGAAGTTGGCAATCATAAGTTCTTCAAAGCTTTTAACCACTTCCTTATTTAAAGTAGTTTTCTCTGTCCTCATATCATGCATACCCTTGTCCATGTAGGAAGACTTAGCCTTGGAAGAAAGGGTCTCATAATCAAGACTCATCTTATACTCATGATAGTCTTCAAGAGAATCAAAGTCTTCAATTTCTTTAGGTATCTGAAGATAATATGCAAAAAAATCTACAATCATATAGAGGTTTTTCTTATTCTTATAGACTTCTCTGTTTAAATAGTCATCTATAGAATCTGACAGGTTAGACTTAATATCGGGTCTAGATTGATACTTGGTCGTAATTAAATCTAGTCCCAGCTTATGAAAGGTCTTAACCGAAACTTGAATACCAAGCTTATTTTTTATGCGATCTTCCATTTCTTCAGAAGATTTCTTTGTAAATGATATCAAAAGAATATCCTTAGGCGAGATACCCTTCTCGACAAGATACTTAACTTTTGCTGCTATGGTAAGGGTCTTTCCGCTACCTGCACCTGCCAGTATCAAACTGTTGTCATCATCAATTACAACCGCTCTTCTTTGCTTAAAGTCTAAAGACTTACCATCTAAATCATCAAATAACTCCTTATAATCATTTAGTTCTTTATTTATATAAGCCTCATTGTTCTTTTCAATGATCTTATAAAAATACTCGTAGTTAAGAAGAAAGTTTTTATAAAACTCAATTTTATGTACTCGCTTCTTTTTCTTAATGCTGTCATAGGTTTTCCTATAGTCATCATAAAAACCTACATCTTTTAAACAGATATAAGCTTTACCTGAAAGAATCTTAGAAAAAGCTGTGTTAAAGTCTTGGATTGAGGCTTTTTCTTTCATACCCTTTTCAGACTTAAAATAGGCTTTATGTTTTACATAAACCACAGATGTCAATGAAGCTGCAGCAAGTGTTGCTAGTAAAAATATTATCATTTTAATCCTTATTTTTTCAATTAAAAAGGATATCAAGAGATATCCAAATTTTTATAGACATGCAATGATTTGATCAGAAAATAACATGATCTTATCAAACATCAAATTGTACTTGGGATTGCTTTCTGTATGTACGGATGCTTTGTTTTTTACATAGACATTTTTTATGGTCACCGATACACCTTCATCATCAGATAATATATCAGACTTTATGTATCTGTTACTTGTAAACCAGTTATCTGTCACAACTTCTACATCTTCAAGCAATAAAACCAACCAACCAATTTCATGAACATATACTTCCATTGCTTGTTCACCTTGCTTGATTTTTTCATCCCTTAAATTCAGCATTGCTTTTACCTTGTTTTTCATTAACTCTTGCATTTATGCCTCCTCTTCAACAATCCTATTCTAATTATACATCATCAAAGGAAAATTAAAAAGTTTCTTGGGAAAAGACCTTTTGTCAAAAAATAAAAAATCACCCGACTCGCATCAAGTGATTTCTCGCATAAAATATTAATAGGGGGGATTGAAGTTAAAATCATCTATTTACTATGATATCTTTCTTCTAAATACATAGTAACACCCTCGTGTGTACTTTATATGTACTTATTGTGTCAAAATGATGAAAATATATGACAATTTCATAAGAATTTTAATCATTCTAAGAAATTTTTCTAAACTAGAGTTTTTTATTCAAGACGTAAAAAATCACTTGATTCGCACCAAGTGATCTCTCGCATAAAATATTATAGGGGGGATTGAAGTAAAATCATCTATTTACTATGATATCTATCTTCTGACTTAATAATAACAAATAAGTGTGTACTCCATATGTACACCAAATGTCATTTTAATAAGATATGTTACAATCCCGTCACACTCCTAATCATTTAATACAAAAATGTATGTAATAAAGTCCCCTCTTGCATCTTTCGTCTCTAAAGTTTTCATTAAACTCATCCGACCTTCTAAACCTTTGAAATCCTCTATTCTAAGAAGATCTTCAACTGTAATTTTTCCATCAGGTGTATGTTTGTCACTAAAACCAGAAACAAATAGTGTGCCCTGACTCGAAAGCAGGTCTGGCAATTTATTAATAAGATCACTTGGTAACCTATAATGATTGATGACAATGGTGTCATAAATGCCAAGACCATCAAGTGCAGAAGCTAATGTTAAATCTCTCTGATAGGTCATGATGCCATTTGAAAAAGATTCTAACCTCTTAAGTGCTTGATCAGAAAAATCTAGTCCTGTAACTTCAAAGCCCTTCTCATCTAGATATAAACTGTTTCTACCATCTCCACAAGCTAAGTCCAAAAGACGTCCTCTTTTTAAAAGATGAAGATGATCTACCAACATAGGATCAGGCCCTAAAGGCTTATTGCCTCTTTGTTTAAACTTTTGATCCCAATAGGATTTGTCTCCCATATATTTCAACTGGATTGCCTTCTTTCATTAAAATACCTAACAAAGTGTAACAGACTTATTAAAAGAGCAAATAGAGCTGAGAAGATGAAAAATACTTTAACATCATTAACCAGTGCTGATGCTGTAAACAAAGTAGCTGATATCAGCCAAAGTATGGCTATGACTAGGTTTCTGTTAAATTTCATTTAAGTCTCCTTTATTATATCCATTAAACAAGCTACTGATTGTTTTACAATTGTCTTTTCTTCGTCGCCTTTTTTATATTTGCCAGACTTAAGTAGCACGCCGTGACAACCTGCTTGATTAGCACCTAAGATGTCTGTAGACCAGTCGTCTCCTATTACAGTTACTTTATCTTCAGTGGTATTCAGTAAGTCGACTGCTGATTTAAAATAAGAAAGTGATGGCTTTCCTAGTACTTCTATCCTTTGGTCTGTTGCAGATTCTAATAAAGAAACAAATGACCCTGTATCTAGAAACTTGTCTCCATTTCTTAAATAAAACTTTGACTTTGATGCTGTTATAACTGGTACATTTCTTATCATCAACTCAAAAGTCTTTTGCAGTTCCTTGTATCCTAAAGCATCCTTTTCAAAATCTAGTAGCATGACCAGATCAGGATTAAGGTCATCGAGTTCAAGGGATACTTGTTCTTTTTCAAGCTTAGAACCTAGCACATAGGCTTTTGAGTAGTTTTGTCTTTTACCATAAATATTCATGGCTATTATGGGGTTGATGATTTGAGAAAGTTCAACTTTTATACCAACATTATTAAGCCTCTTTCTTATCAAATGGGGGGACTTTACCGAATTGGTCATAATCACAAACTCAGCCCCCTTCTTTTGTAGACTTGCAATAAAGTCCACAGCATCTAAGTTGGCCTTTTCACCATCTAACAAGGTACCATCTAAATCAATAATATACTTCATATAGCCCTCCTTTAGTCTAATCTCATTAAAGCATATAAAATAGATAAATAAAACAGACTTACAGTAAATTTTTAGGTCGATTTTGACTATAAAAAATACCTAAGCAAAAGGCTTAGGCATATCTTATTTCTTACCAATAACAAGGTAAAAAACATCGTTTAATTCTATATTTTCAATATCTTTTAAACCTAGTGATTCAAATAACTGGACCACATCATCAGATGCAACCCTCTTTTCTACACTCGGTCCAAAGCCAGTTTCCTTCTTTTGAAAATCCAGATAAATCAGTCTGCCATCTACATCTAGCTTGTCTATGGCATCTCTTGTAAACTGCTTTAAATCTGGTAACTCATGAATGACCGTTGATGTAAAAAAGACATGAACTTTTTCACTCAGTTTTTCTTTAAAATCGCCTAAGATCGGTATCACAAGCTTGTCTTTATTTCTTTTTTCAAGCTCCTCTATCATAACTTCTGAGATATCTATACCATAAACTTTTTTAGCGGTCTGAGAAAAAGGAAAAGAAAAGTAGCCAATACCACAACCCACATCAGCTACAATCATATTTTCATCTAACTGAATGCTTTCAATGACTTTATCAATAGGCAATATCTTTCTTCTTTCTGGACTATCTAGCTTTTTAAAATGCTTTTCATTAAATATATGCGACATATTATCCTCCTTAATCCATTATACATTAAGCACAGGTTGTTTTTCTAAATTTTTTCTTGCCTGATATCACGGTATATTCGGTCATATCTCTTTCCTCATGTTTTTTAATGACTTTAGCAGGTATGCCTACAACCGTTGCATTTTCAGGTACCTCTTTTAAAACTACCGAACCTGCACCGATCTTAGAATTCATACCTACAGTAAAAGAACCCAAGACCTTAGCACCTGCACTAATAAGGACATTGTCACCAATGGTCGGATGTCTTTTACCACTTTCTTTACCAGTACCACCTAAGGTAACACCTTGATAGATCGTTACATGATCACCTATGACTGACGTTTCTCCAATCACCACACCTTGACCATGGTCTATGAACAAACCTTGACCAATGACTGCACCAGGATGTATTTCAATGCCTGTTTTTTTGACAGCACGTTGCGACACCCATCTTGCTAAAAAGTATCTCTTTTTCAAGTAGAGATTATGTGACAACCTATAATAGAGTAAGGCAGTAAAACCGGGATACAAAAATACCTCCATAGGTGTTTTTATAGCTGGATCCTTCTCCATGATGTTTTTCATTTCACTTCTTATATACTTAATCATCTTCATAAATTAATCCTCTAACTACTTTCATTTAAAGTATACTATTTTAGTTGTAATAATCAAGCCTTTTGAAAATTTAGAAATCGTTTTCCAGCCTCTGAGGCATAAAAAACATGAATATTGTTTTTAAAAACTTAAGTTTGGTATGAATTAGATATAGATTCATTGTAGATACTCTACCGATATAGTAAAATATAAACAAATAAGAAAAGAGGTCACATGAAATACGATTATCATATAATAGTTATTGGTGCAGGCAGCGCTGGATTGGTTGTAGCCTCAGGTGCATCCAACCTTGGTGCAAAAGTAGCCCTCATTGAAGGTCATAAAATGGGAGGTGACTGCCTGAATTACGGTTGTGTACCAAGCAAAACATTTCTACATTCTGCACATACACTACAAAAGGCCAAAAAACTCAAAACACTTAATCACATGGACTACGACATTCAACTGGACCATGTCATGAAAAATGTATCTGATGTCATTTCAGATATAGCGCCTCATGACTCTATAGAAAGGTACGAATCTCTTGGTGTTAAGGTTTATGAAGGCTACGCTTCTATCAAAGACGGCCATACAGTCCTTGTTAATAACCAAGAGATTACAGGAAAAAACATCGTTATCGCCACTGGCTCTAGCCCCTTTATCCCAGATATTCAAGGGCTTAACCAAGTTGACTACCATACCAATGAAACCATCTTTACTTTAAAGAAAAAACCAAAAAGACTGATTGTTCTAGGTGCGGGCCCTATCGGTCTAGAACTCGGACAAGGCTTTTCACATCTAGGTTCTCGCGTAACCATTATAAGCAGGTCAAAAGAAATCTTTAAAAAAGAGGAACCAGAAGTTAGCGGGCTTATGATGGACAAGTTAACAAGGGACGGTCTTGATTTAAAATTAGGTTATAAAATACTTAAGGTTGATAAAAAAGAGGAGAGCATTTTTCTTCACATAGAAAAAGATGGTCAAGTAGAAATCCTTGAAGGCGATCAAATCCTGCTGGCTCTAGGCAGACAGGCAAATACTTCAGGTCTAAACCTTCAAGCCCTTGGTGTGAAAACATTGGATAAAGGCTTTATCAAAACAAATAATAAGCTCATGACAGACTGTCCATCCATTTATGCATGTGGTGATGTTGTTGGACCATACCTATTTACACATATGGCATCCTACCAGGCTTCTATTGTTATACAGAATACGATTTTTCCCATTAAGAGAAAAACGGACTATACAAGAGTACCTTGGGTAACCTATACACTGCCAGAAGTCGCTCATATTGGAAAACTCGAAAATCATGGTGATTATGACAGTCATTTCATTCACCTAAAAGATAATGACCGTGCAAAGGCCAACCATGAAGAAATAGGCTTTTTAAAGCTGATAACAGATAAAAAAGGGGTCCTTGTTGGCGCATCCATGGTAAGTGAACATGCAGGCGAGCAAATAGCACTTGCCAATCTTGCCATCAGTAAGAAGATGAAGTTAAAGGACTTCTTGTCCATGACAGTCCCTTACCCGACTCAAGCTGAACTGTTTCAGCGTCTGGCACTAAATCAACTAAAAGACAGTTTTAAGGATTGGCAAAAGAACTTGGTAAAAAAACTGTTCTTAAAATAGAAATGAGGTCACCATGAACAAGAAAAAGATTGTTCTCATCATAGGACTTATACTAGTAGCCATACTCTTTTATGGCCTGGACTTGTTTAAATACATCAGTATAGACAATCTGACTGCCATCAAAGATAGGATCCATGCTTATGGTCCACTGGCACCAATTGTGTTTATTATCTTTTACATCATTGCAACTATTTTCTTTCTACCCGGTGTACCAATTACCCTCTTATCTGGTCTATTGTTTGGACCTATATTAGGTACAATCTATGTTTCCATTGCTTCGACAATTGGTGCTAGCCTTTCATTTATCATCGCCAGATACATTGGTAGAGATTTTATTGTAAAAAGGTTTGAAAAGAAGTCTTTATTTGTTAAACTTGATACTGGTGTAAAAAACAATGGGTGGAAGATGGTTGTCATCACTAGACTGGTTCCAATCTTCCCATTTAACGCACAAAACTATTTATATGGCTTAACTGATATACCGCTGTTGACATTCGTCTTCTTTTCATGGCTCTTTATGTTGCCAGGTACCTTCGCTTATGTATCCTTAGCAGGTGCTATTGTAGCAGGTCAAGACAACCTTTCAGCAACATTTACTTATGTCGGTATCGGTATAGCACTTTTACTTATCTTATCCATTGTCAGTAAAGCCATCATAAAAAGACAACATTTAAACGAGGAGTAAACATGTTAGATACACACGGAAGAAAATACGTCCAGCCTACCATCAACAAAATAGCTGGATTTACCATAAAGCTAAAGCTTAGCCCAATACATTTGACTATCATTGCCCTTCTACTTGGATTGCTGGCAGCAGTTTTAAATGCCGTGGATTTAGTCATACCTGCCGTAATCATCTTATGGCTCTCAGGCTTAGTAGATACCCTTGATGGGAGTGTTGCAAGACTGACCAATCAAAAGAGTGACTTAGGTGCTTTTTTAGATATTACCTTTGACAGAATTGTAGAACTTGCTATCTTATATTCAATACTTTTCAAACACCCAGAATACGCAAGCATGGTTTTTGTTTTAACCTCTACATTTGTTTTGAGTATGACCGTTTTTCTAACAGTAGGCTCTTTTGCTAAAAACCATTCAGAAAAATCATTTTATTATCAGGCAGGTATCACTGAAAGAACAGAGACCTTCATCTTTTTCACTTTGATGATTCTATTAGAAAAGTGGGCTCTTGCCATTGGCTATGTTTTCGCCATACTGGTCATCATTACTGTATTTATCAGATTTAGAGAAGCCATCAAACTATTAAGGAGTTAATTATGACTTTATTAAGGTCCATAAGCTTTGTCAGTGTTTTAATGATCTGTTCAGGTCTACAGTTTATTATCCCTTGCAGGAAATTTGAATCAGATCGCTATAAGTATATGATATCCAATTTGGTCCTAGTGGGCTTTAACAATATCATACTAACTTTTATTCCCCTGATTCCTTTTACGGCTGGTATTTATGCTGTAGACAATAAGCTGGGTCTTTTTCAAATCGTAAAAGTGCCATTTGTCTTAGAGTTCATTCTGAGTCTTTTGATACTGGATGTGGTCATCTATTTTCAACACAGGCTCTTTCATAAGGTAGATTTTCTATGGAAACTCCATGCCATGCATCATATTGATCCTATGTTAGATACTACTTCAGGTCTAAGATTTCATCCATTAGAGATTATCATCTCCAATTTCATCAAGGTGGCTACCATCTTAGTATTTGGTATCACACCACTAGCAGTTGTAAGTTTTGAAATTGCCTTAAATCTATTGGCCATGTTTAATCATTCCAACATAAAAATCAATAAAAAACTGGAGCATAAGATCAACAAGATTCTTATAACTCCAGCGCTTCATACCATTCATCATTCAAAAATAAAAAATGAAACCAACTCCAACTTCGGTTTTTCAGTACCTTGGTGGGATAAGCTTTTTAATACTTTTACAGCTGAGGGTAAATATCCACAGGAAAAGATCCATATAGGCACCCTACCCATGCCAGGAAAAACATATCAACTCTTTCCCGGTATGTTGATATATCCATTTAAGAAGTTTTAGATCTCCTTTACAACTCATAGATTCATTTGATTGTATCTTTAGCTTCGAAGTAAGTAGCAAAGATCTCAAGATTATAACGCAACACTTAGTTTTCTTCTTTATACACATATGATTTTAAAAGACCTCTTTGTAAGGTCTTTTAAGTTATAGAAGTCAACGTACTCATCTTCAAGTCTAAATAGATTCTGATGTCCGAGTGATCATATCAATGTACTGGCTAATCACTTAGAACTTCTTTCACGACAATATGTTGTTACTTCACATCGAATGCTTAAATCAAGAGCATCAGAATATGTTGCTGAAGAATTAATATGAACTTACTAGATACTCGTTGAATGCTCTTCTCCTTTGTCACTTAATCTGAACTCTATTCTGTTACGCCCTTTTTCCTTAGCCTGATACATAAGTCTATCTGCCTTAGAAATATAGTTATCCAAATCCACGTCTTTATTGATGTCTATAGAAACTATACCACCACTAAAGGTCTTCTAGACCATATCTGGTATAACAAGCCTTCTTCATGTCCTCGTTAAGTTGATCTAGTAGTCTCTTTGCCTCTTGCACGTCAATTTCTTTAAATACTACTACAAACTCCTCGCCACCATCCCAGTAAAAGCGGTCATTTTTTCTCAATCTTCTATTAAAGATTTGACCTAACTCAACGATGATTTCATCTCCTGGATACTTCTGACATCCAGTCGTAAGAGGAAAGCATTATTGGTGAGAAGCTTGAGTAATTATAGCCATCTGCCTTCTGGACCAACTCACAATACTTATGATTGATGCCTTGCACTGTTCCGTGTTTTGTTTTGATATTGAAATAGCCACTTGTTCTACAAGACACAGTACCATAATAAGTTCCCTTTTTCTTACCTTTTGGTACATTCGCTTTGACTAAGTCACCACTCTTGTATCCATGATAATATTTCTGTCTTGGTTTGTAAGCTCTTGGAAAACCATACTTATCAAGTAATGTTCTCGAATGAGACCCTCTGCCACATGCACTTATTTTTAGGACCTTCAAATTCTTAGGTATCTCAAAAGATTTAGGTATCTCACCTACACATAAAGCATCATAATAATGTGTCTTTTCTAGCCCCATCTTACTTCTGTTAAACTTGGTTCTACCACCGCTAGAAACTTCTAAATTCTCAGTTTTTCTGCCAAGCATTTGATAGGTCGTTTTCCTAGATGTATTCACTCTTGCTGCATCTCTATAGAATCCCGGTCTTCCTTTTGATAGCACTTGTTCTATATACTTAACTCTGATCTGATCAATCTTCTTATGACTGCCTTTCAAACTTTCAAACCAATCTTCTAAATTCCTTGAAGCTTTTTCTTGATTACAAGTCTTACAAGCTATTGTCAAATTTGACACTCTATTGGTACCACCATTATTTCTTGATACCATATGTTCTACTTCTAAGATGGGATCTTGACTTTCACCTTTACAATACTGACATTTATGATTAGAAGTGTAAAGCAAATATTCCCTTACCTCATACCCAAATAGAGTTCCTCGTTGATACATAACACCTGAAACATCAGGATTGTCCATTAACTGAGTATCAAAACGAACCGTCTCCACTCTAATGCCCTTAATAGGACATAACTTATGTAAGCGATCTGTCACAGTTTCTATGTTGTCTACAATGGATTGTACAGAAGGTGGTAACCAACCTTCTTTTCTTGTCCTGTTCAGGAACCTCGGTTTTCTATATCGAGTCTTACGATTTCTTCTACTTTTTCTAAAACTTCTACGATCATCTAGATTTGATTTAATAACTTCTGCTCGATGATCAAGTTCTCCAAGAAAAACAACTTTTGCTTCTACTTTGGCATCTTCTACAATAGCAATACCTGTTGTCTTTGCACCTGGGTCAAACTTAAGAATATA
>NZ_VANV01000047.1 GCF_022496765.1 Acidaminobacter sp. JC074
TAACTCTCTATAATCATATCATATCTAGGCAAAATAAGCAATAAAAAAACGTCTACTTCGGCTAAAAATAGACGTTTAAAAGGTATTTATATAACTTCATTTTGCTTCTAGAGTTAATTTATTAGGAAATTCACATCTAGGCAAAATAAGCAATAAAAAAACGTCTACTTCGGCTAAAAATAGACGTTTAAAAGGTATTTATATAACTTCATTTTGCTTCTAGAGTTAATTTATTAGGAAATTCACAGTAAAACCACAAAGCCAATCGTTACTCTAGTTTCTTTTTACTTGCTTAAATACTATCATTTAGACGTTGTAGTTTTACCACTGTCTCAACGTGTGTAGCATGTCGGTCACTGCTATATTTCCTATACTAAATTTTAAACTTGTAAGTGATTTCAATACTTTCATCTTCTGACACCACAATCTTAGAGACAAAACGATTCAAGACTTCACGATCAATTTCATCGAAATTCTCATAAGAATCAAGTTGTGATTTCATAAGTTCAAAGGACTTTTTCATCGAAGATGCATCCTGTAGAGAAACCATTTGCTTCTCAAGTTCAATCATCTGATTGTCCAAGACTTCAGAAGCTAAATCATACTCTGACTTGGTAATATCTCCTCCGGTATATCTAAGGATCAATTTACCTTTTGCCTCTTTGTGTTTTGCCTTCTTCATTTCATAAGACTTTTTCATCTGTTTAGATTTAGTTTCTAGTTTCTTTACTCTCTTTTCAATCAATGCATAGACTTGTTCTTTATCAGATACTTTAGAAGCATATCTTCTTAAATCATCTCTGATAATCTCAATTAACGCATCTTCTTTGATCTTGTGTTTTGTACAAAATGTCTTACCATGTTTCTTGTAGCCACCACAGAAGTAAGTTCTTTGTGCCTTGATAAACCAAAACTTCTTATGACAGTCACCACATAGTAGGATATCACCGAACAATGATTTCTTTGGTGTCGCACGACCAAGAACTTTAAAACCTCTATTCTTAATCATGGCTTGTACACTAAAGTAATCTGCGCTAGAGATAATACCTTCATGGGTGTTCTCTACAATAATAGATTCAGCCTGTTTCTTTCTACCGACTAAAGTGATGTCTTTGGTTGTTTCCTTACACTGCTCCAAATCACCAATGTAGTGACGATTCCTCAAGATAACCATGACAGTAGTCCCATGCCAAACAGTTCCTGCATTCCTCTTGCCTTTTAGCATTGCAGGTGTCTGATATCCTTTAGAAGTCAGGTATTTCGCAATAGAATCCCTACCATGACCTTCTAGGTACATCTTGTAAATAAGTTGCACCACTGATACAGAATCATCTTCACGAGGATATAACTTGCCGTCAGATACGTTGTATCCATAGGGTGCTTCACCTTTTAAATACCGACCATTCTCTGCCTTGGTTTTTAAACTTGTCTTGATACGATTGCTGGTCGTTCTTGATTCGTTTTCATAGATCCAAGCATAAAGTCCGTACTTAGATACATCACCAGTTAACGTATTAATGCCTCCATCTAAAGTAATGATATGAATATCATTGCTCATGACAATCTTTCTAAAATCTGCTGAAGTACCAATGTTTCTGGCAAGTCGTGATTGCTCCTTAGCAAGGATAATGTCAAACTTCTTTTCCTTTGCATCTTTAACCATTTGCTCAAAGCCAGATCTATTACCTTTGGTTGCTGTAATGCTGTCACTGTATACTTTAGCCAGAGTCCAACCTCTATCAATGATGTACTTGATAAATAGATCTTCTTGAGCGACTAATGACGAAGCCTGTACTTCTAGTTCTGTAGATACTCTTACATAAATGGCTGCTTTCATAATACCACCTCATTTCGAGGTATAGTATGTGTTGTATCTTCATTATACTGCTCTTGTGTTGCTCCCTCAATCAATTTCTTTAACTGACTGCATAAATAACCTTCATACAATTCATCAAATCCAGTTGTTTGGTCAAATACTCTACGTATCTTCATAAGACCACACTCCCTTCTGAATTGTTGTTGTAAAGGTATTATACTCACTTCTGAAGGATAATCAAGAAATGACATAAAATTATTTACAATAAATAATTATAAATTGTCACATCCAAGCGATTGTGACCTAAATCATTGGACAACTTCCTTAATAGTTCGGGATCAAAACCTCTATAGGATTTATCTTCAAAGCCTTTCTCATTAACCAATTCTCTGTATCTATTTTGAGCATATTCTCTTCTAAAGGCATTGTTGTCAATCTTGCTCGTATATTTCTTAAACATAGGATCACCTTCTGGCTTATCTTTCAAGATTTCCTTAACGCTCTCACGATAGTCCTTTATAATAGTTGCATCTCTCTCCTTACCACCTTTTTCAATCAAATAAACTTTATAAGGCAATCCGTTTTCCCAGAGAAAACGTTCTGGTGTAATCACCAGAACACTTTCTCTTCTATAACCACATGCTTTAGCAAGTGTAATCTGTTCTTCATAATTGTTTGGATTGTATTTGCTATCATGTGCTTTTGGTCCTCTAGATCTTGTTATATCTTTGAATGATCTATTCTTGATTCCACATTCCTTCTTCGTGATATGAAGATTAAACAACTTGTTTAAGGCTGCCATGTCCTTACTAATGGTGGCAGCTGCTTTGCCATCATCTTGTCTGAACTTCAAATAATCTTCCACATGTTCCTTTTTGATTTGAGATATATCCTTTATATCCTTGTACTCTTTTCTTAGATGTCCTATAAACTCAATACTGGTCTGTTTAATAGCATCGTAAGATAAATGGGAATGAATCCCCATCGTTCTGTTAGAATAGTGATTACCCATCATCTCCATATATTCTTTTTTAGAATTATGACGACTTTCACCAATACATTTCATTTGTTCCATTCGTAAATGCATTTGATAATCCATTTTTGACATTCTAGCCATAAAAATCACCCCTTTAATATTTTTACAAAGTATAAATATTGAAGAGGTGTTATTTCAAGTTTTTATGATTATTTCATTTTCTGCATGACAAATAAACCAAGGGTTAAGTAAATTTGCTTTCTTTATAGACTCAGCTTAAAGTCAAAGCCAGTTAATATGCCATTTATAGGTTACTCTCGAAATTCCTCCTTATTGTTTTTCCGCTTCTCGTTTATATTTCCCTATTGGGATAATATAACCAGAAGCTCATCCCTGTATTCAAATTGGTCAAATCACACATAATGTAATCTGTATGAATACTCTCAAATCCTTCTTCGGTCAATCAATACTTTTAGTGCTATTACAGAATATATCATTACTCATAAGCACATCAAGAAAAAAGAATAATATGAAGTTATCATTCTTTTAACAATATCTTTATTTGTTATAACTCTAACTGTGATTCTATAAAATATTTCATAAAATTTGCACTAGTATATGCAGCGTAATTTTGATAACCGTCACCTTTATCGGCATCTGCAAAATCGCAAATTGATTTCATACATATAGGAATAGGCTTTTTAATCAAACTATTAACAGCAGCATAGAACATACCATATGATTCCATATCAAGCCCAGATGTTTTCCTAGAATGTTTTTTTACTAACTCATCTACTATCTTATTACTTGCAACTACTGCCGTACCACATGCCATTGGTCCACTTACAACTTTTAACTCATTCTCAACTGGAATTGCCCAAGATTTTTTTATCGAATTTAACACATGAGAGAAGTCCTGAAGTGACTTCCCAAGAATTTTCGGATCTAACTTAATACTACTAGGATCTGGTATAAAATCTAATACTGGTGAAGTATCTCTCTCTTCACTCTCAATAGAAACATATTTTCCGCTACTATAATTCCATACTTCAGACGGAATAATTATATCACCAAATTCTTTTCCAGATCCAACCCCAGCAGCTATTCCAACCATTATAATATATTCTGGATTAAAGTGAGATATCATTTTGGTTGTTAAGGTTGCAGATGATGACATCCCCATTTCCGATTGCTGTGCTGTTATAATTTTTATGTTATCTCCAAAAGTTGTTTTATAATAAAGAGTTGGATCAAACTCATACTCTATCTTTTCCCAATTCCTATCAAGTTTTCGAACAGCTTCTGTCTCTACCTTTACAGCTGTAATAATTGCAACATCACATCGATGTATTGTATGATTCAAATGCTGATATCTAATTAACATATATTCAATTTTTGATTTTATGACATCTACCCACGCTGTTGAATTTGCGTCATACTTCAATACTTGAAAAAGGCTCTTCCCATCATATGATTCAAGTTCTGTGAGAATAATAATATCCTCCGGTTTATTTAGAAAGTCATTATCTATAATTTCATCAATTAACTCAAATCCACCATTAGGATTTAAATCCTGTCCCAAAACCTCAGGCATATTCAAGTCAGTAATCAATAGATTTATTTGTTCTTTTCTCAAATATTCCTTTGCTTTCTTTAAATCCAAAGCATGGTATACTTCAATGAATTCTTTTTCTGAAATTTTATCAATAACCTTCATAACTTCTTTTAATTTATAACTTTCATCATCAACAATTAGTATTTTCAACATTTGTACATTCTCCTTTTATTTTTTTTACTTCATCTAATAATATACGCTTCCATTCAAGTGAAGATGAATTGTAATGAATCGAGCATATATACTCATCTGGAAATTCATCTTTCATATTCAAGTCTAATTGTTCAAGACTTATTTCTGTTTCCTTATCACTAAGCACATCAAAAGCTGTAATAATTATGACTTTTGACTCCAACTCTAATCTATTAACTTCTTCTAAAATATCGATACCTCCAAAAGTCTCAAACTCATTATTATAACTTTCGACTTTGTCAGCATCATAAATCGGCAAACTCATGTCTAAAAGAATGACATCAAACTTTTCATTTCTAATCATATTTACACCACTATTGTATGACCTGCAATGAGATAGTTGTATGCGTGGATATTCATCATTTATAACTTTCATAACACTATTAGCCTTGCTTATTTCATCCTCAATGTAAAGAATTCTCATATTATTCTCCTTTTACTACCGTTTCATATGGGATATAAATTTTAAATACGAACTCGCCAGGATTAGCGTGTGATGCAATTAAGGATTTACCGGAAATATTATATCTAAGAATATTATATATCTTATAAATCCCGGTTCCACCTTCCAACCGACTATGCTTTCTTACAATATCTTTATCTCTAAGGTTATCAATTTTTTCACTGATTTTATCTTGTACTTCCTTTAAATCAAGAGTGGGACTTAAAGAATTCCTTACAGAGATTCTTACATGACTCTTATTTGATCCTCCATAGGATATCTCTTGTGCTTCATAATCAATTTCTAGCTCATCTAAATTTTCAACCAAATCAATACCGATTTCAATATCTAAATCTTTTAGCTCAGAATAACCTGAATGGACATTCGCGTTTGTAATTAGCATAGTTAAAATATCAACAAAATAAGGGAAAAGTCTACCATCAACTAAATCGTTAACAGTTATTTTCTTATTAAGCTTTACATTTTTAAAGTTACTATTAAGTTTGCTACTAATCTCGGTACTAGTTGATACCAATGCATCCATATAGAAATCTTTGTATGTGATATCGTTCTTATACAAAACATTGGCAAACTCTTTGGTATCATTTTCTATTTTTCTTTTACATAAATTAATGTTTTGAAGAACTTCTCTCTTTACATTTCTCATGAAGTCCTCTTCTATAGACTGAATATCCTTTTCAAGAGCATTTAACTCCTCAATGAAATAAGTATATAGTTCTGATCTTATCTTATCTCTCAATTTTTCCAAACTTGCTTCCAGCCATATCCACAATTCTTTGATTACATAATTGAAAAACATCTCAAAATCATCAAAGTTATCATCATAAAGTAAAATAGAGCTTAGGAAGGATTGTATGAACAATGTAAAATCCAACAAACCTTCATCATCACCCTTATAACGAATTTTTATCCATTGATCTTTCACTTCACTTACCTTATTTTCTATACGTCCAGTAAATGTTGATATATAACTCTTAAATTTATCAGAACACCCTACTTCATTGTCAATTAACTGACTATCCCAATATTCATTTTCAACAAAATCTTTACTGTCATTACTTCGAGTTTTTGAAAGTAGATTGTAATCAATGAACGAATCTGTTAATTGATATCTACAGTATCCATGCCTGATTCTTGAACTCAAATAAGTATCTAATCCATACTTTGTATTAAATAAAAACTCTTCTGTAATTCGAACTAAAATTTTTCTCAAAACTATTACTTGTTGATTATAGTTTTTATCAGTCCTTATCTTCTCTTTAACTTTTGTCGCAATATTGAGAATATCTTCTATGTATTCATTGCTTGTTATATCAACACTCCTATACTCCTCGCCAAAATCCTTCATAGAAAGATATTTTTCAAAATTCTCATTAAGGATATCGTAATGTTCCGACTTAATTTTTTCCACCTCTACAGATATTTTACTTTTGTTTATTTTAGATATATTGCTCCTTATACTTTTTTCTAACATTATTTTTGAGATTTCTTCATAGTATTGCTTTTGGTTTTCAGCATCTATATCCAAGAGATTCCATAGAAGCTTAATTCTAATATCTTCTGCCTCTTCTGGGGTTTTTGCAAATTGAGGTTCGCGGTTTAAAAAATGTAAAGTGCAGATTTTGTGAACACAATATGATAATAACTTTACATCATAACCCCCGCTTTTAAATAGATCATCAAAATCTAGAAAATTGTTGTGTCCCATGAAATTAGATAACACCACTCGTTGGTTTTTGAAGTTTAATGGTTGTGCTATGTAGCAAAAAATTGGTGAATATATTGATTTCTTTAGATTAATATTTCTGGTGCGTTTCACTCTTGTAATTATACTATTTGTATCAAACTTTCTTATCAACTCACTATTAGTAAAATATGTGTCAACTGTTAATTTTACAGCTTCATAATAATCACCATTTAAGCAATAAGCTTTGAAAAGCCTAACTAATGATTTCTCATAAATGTTGTTATAATCAGACTCAAACATATTACTAAGTTCAATCATTTTACTAATTGCAACAGGATAGTTACCTTTATATATATTTGCATCAGCTTCAAATAATGTCCTTCTAATTGGATCAGCCAATTCATATATTTCATCATGATCTTTTAATGAATACTTATATGTAAATAGACTAGCCGTTATCGGTGATATAACTGCAAATCTATCTAAGTATCTTATCTTCTCATTATCAGACTCAATAAATTCTACATAATTCGGGGACAAGTACAAATCATTTATTAAGGAAAGGTAATGTAGATTTCCATTCGATTCCACTTCAAGTTTATGATTCAAGAACCCTCTTAATTTGTCGTACCATCTTGTTTCTTTATACATTTTTAAATAGTTGTACAGTTGATTAACTGATGAAGTAGAACTTTCTTTAACAGAGTAAATATTCTCAATTAATTTAATAATTGTAAGCTCTAATGATATTTCTCTCTTGCTATTCAAACATGATTTGATATATACAATTAGCGACTGAAAATCTATGTCTTTTTCAAGATTCTCCTTCTCATACTCACATGCCAATTCTGAGTAATTGCCTTTACTATACATATCTAAATATTTATATAAAATAGAATCCTGGTTGCTGAGTACTGTGTTATCTGACTGCTCATACGAACTAACACGTATCAATAGATTTCTAATCCTAAAATCGTCAATAAACTCACTCATACTCTCAGTGATGTCTATAACATCAATATTGCTAATTGACTCATATTGAATTAACTTAATAAAAGATTCGTAGATGTCGATTATTGACATCTGAGCATCCAATTGTAGAGCTATTCCAAAAACATCACTCGAATACATATATTCATTATTTATTTTTAAATCACAGTACTTATAAATAATCTCGTCACCTTCTAATGATCGCAAATATTTTATAGCCTGATCTTGATAATTCAAATAACTCATATTTTCTTCAGCTCTAACACTAGAATGCTCAAGTAATATGGCTAACAAGGGATTTCTCTCAGTTTTTTTCATTACAGTAGATAGTAGTCGCTTATTTCCTTCAAGTCCATTTATTTTTTCCTCTAGAACAAACTTTTGACAAATAGACCACATTGAAATACAAATATCCTTTTCTATATCACCTAAGATTTTATCTGCAATATCGTACTTCTCGCAAAATAAGGCATTCTCATACTTTCTTTTCAGAGTTATGAAACCATTGATTTTTTCAGAGTAAAATATAATGAGATTAATTACCCATTGAGTAATTACAACGTTGTTTGCGCTTGGTTCAAACATAAATTTGCTTTTCCCAAATTCATCTATTGATGAAGGTAAATAATTTGCATTTACCATTTTCTGAAGTTTTTGATCCTCTAATATAATTTTCCACAACTTAATTAAATCATCACTACTTGATCTTAAAATCTGACTTTGTAACGTATTTCTAAACTTATATGGACTTTTTTTTAGTCCGCTTTTTAATTTCCTTGCTTGCTCTCTATTCATATTTCCCCCATAATCTCGGTTTCATATTATATTGTATGCTAACTAGAAAAGAGTGATAAATGTATAACCATTCCCATCCTCTTCCATTCTACTCCCAATTTTCTCCTAATTCAATCGATTTACTATAAAACAAAAGATCCAATAAGATTTATTCATCTCATTGAATCTAAGTAATTTCAATATGTACAACACTATACCACACCTAATGCTTGTGATAGCAGTGACCATTAGTCCACATGTGTCGAGTGTTTATTGAGACAAACTACTTGTGAAACAAGGAACTGATGAAACTATCGATAGAAAGTTAAACAATCAGGTAGCATGCCCCTGACCATAGGACAATGATTGATACTTAAATTTCTTTTTAACATTAATCAGCAAATTTCAATTTATAGAATTAAATTAACAATAACTAGACTAGTAACAACTCATCATCAAATTCTATATCCATACCTTGTATTCCTGTTACTCCCAACTTTAATTATTACACTCTTCTTGAGTAATTGATTTAATATACGAATAACTTTTGTTTTGTTTAATCCTGTATAATCTTCTATCTCTTTTCTACTTAACGCTTCATTTTCTCTAATCGCAATATAAACATATCTTTCCTCTATCGTTAGTACATCCATAATCTCTGAGTATTCCTTGAGAATAGGCAATATAATTTTTATTGAGTTAGTATATACTTTGAAATCTGGTTGAATTATTGCCTCTTCATATGATTGCAAAATCCGTAGAATTCCTGTACCAAATCGCTCAATGTACCTCAAGCAAAAAAATAGATGACCCAAAATTGGATTTCTCAAAATTAAAACCTGGCCATCTATATATTCTTCTTCCGTTAGACCAACAGGCAAACCACCAGGTGATACAATTTCAATCCTATCATCAAACATTGAAATTCTAATCAATGCGTTTATATCCCATTGCCTATGCACTACTGCATTAGCGATAGCTTCACTAAATGCTCTTAAAGGAATTTTTTTAACCGAAACTCTCTCTATACCAACAATTTCCTCATAACAATATTTTTTTTCAAATAAGTAAATCGCTTTATCAAATTGCTCTAAAACAGATACTTTTTCATAAATCTCACAATCCAAAATTTCATTAATACTATTCTCAAACTGAACAATATCAATACCAGGCAAGCTATTGTCATCCGATAATATTTCAGCAGCTTTATTAAAATTTCCATCTCCTGAATATAAATCCAGCGTCTTTAGAATATCTGAACTTAATGCTTTGATACCTAAATGATCAACTAGTTGTTTCTCCAAGTACTTGAATGATAAATCTCTTTTATTCGTCGATAACTCTTCAAAACTTAAGTTTTGACCTTCTAAAATCAAACGACTAAACTCAACTCGATCAATTTCAACTGTTGCTGTGTCAGCTCTTTTGAAAGCTTTATTCTTATACAAATAGGGTTTATGAATCCCCTCATTTACAATTAACTTAATAATCCTTTTATCAACGTCTATAGCAATTTCATAATCAGGCACAGGTGTTATACTATCATT
>NZ_VANV01000048.1 GCF_022496765.1 Acidaminobacter sp. JC074
GGAATCAATGTCGTTATTGTTGAACCAGGTGCTATGGATACAGGATTCTTCGAAGTAGCTGAGAAAAAAGTTAGAGAAATCAATCATCCTCAAGCTTATAAGAAGTCAGTTGATGCATTCTTAGGCTCTATGGAAAAAGCTTATAAGAACCCACCTTCTACAGCTAAAGTTGTAAAGACAATTGTAGATTCAGTAAACAAAAAGAATCCAAAGCCAAGATACAAAGTTGGTACAGACGCTAAAATGGGTGGTATGATGGCAAAATTACCTGACAAAATGGCAGATAAAGTTATCATCAGCATGTATTCTTAAAATTAATTACATCTAGCGATTGCTAGATGTAATTCTTATTCTATCTAAAGGTGAAACTATATGTTAATTAATAGAAATGGAAAAATACGTTACTATGATGAGGAAAAACTTATATATAAAATTCTTTATCAGCCTCAAGTTGACTCTTACAATCAACAAGTTATTGGATATGAAGCACTACTTCGTGTTTATAATGACGATCAACCTATTAGAACTGATATCTTTATACAAGCATGTGAAGCGTCAGGATATATTATTAAGCTTGGCAAATGGATTATAAATAAAGCATTAAAAGATTTTCATCACTTAAACGAACTAACAGATCAACCACCTATACTATCAATTAACATTTCACCCATTCAGCTAATAGAAAACGGTTTTCGAGATTATGTTTACCATCTTCTAAGAAAATACAATATAAATCCTCAACACATAGAGTTTGAAATAACGGAAACTAATTCTTTGAATTTTCCTCAAGAACATCTTAATGACAAAGTCAGAAAACTCAGCAATCTAGGTATCAATATCGGTTTAGATGATTTTGGAACAGGTTATTCAAAGTTCAGTCACTTTATGAATTATCCAGTTAACACAATCAAATTAGATAAAACATTTATTCCACTCATAAAACATCCAGAAACAAAACTAAAATTGAGTCAATTTATTCATATGCTAGATGTATGCCATATTAGAGTTATAGCAGAAGGCGTTGAAACTTCATCTCAATTAAGATCATTACAAGAAATTGGCGTGAAAAATATACAAGGCTATTATTATAGTCACCCCCAATCACTTGAACAACTTATATCAAAGCATAATAAAATGCTTATATCTTGAAAGGAAAATATATGATTCGACTTGTAATAATGACAGACAAAAATAATATCATCGGCCATTCTAATCTGGACGATTATTTCGAAAGAGCTTCAAATTGGTCCAAGGACAGAATTGCAGAAATCGACAGAATCTTTGCAGGAGACTCTATGGTAGTTGGTCACACCACACTACCTCTATGCTTAGATTCTGTGAAAAACTATAAAGAGTTTTATGTATTGTCTCAAAAGACTGATCTCTATTCTAAAACAAACAAAAATGTCACTTTTATTAACGACTACTCACAGTTAGTAAGCGACTATAAAGATTCAGAAGAACTTCTTGTTATAGGGGGAGGTAAATCAACTTGGGAACTTTTCTTGCCACACGCTAAAGAACTGATTGTATGCATAGACGATAAGGATTCTTCAGGAGACATTGTATTTGGTGACTGGCAGTCACTTAACAAGGTCCTAGTAGAAGAAAAGATATGGTCAGGCGGTACAACACAACACTATCAAGTTAGGAAATAAACCAAAAGAGGCCAACTTTTACGTTGTCCTCTTTACTGGTATAAAAATCTATTTAATCATTTGTAATCATTTTGTTGGCTTGGTAAGTATCCATGATTATGGCTGCAGCCATAATCAACAGGAACAATACAATAAAGTTGTATCTTGGTTGTCCCTCATAAACGAAATACACCAGAGATATATAAGATAAGTTTAAAAATACAATGGTTGTTAGGTCATTGAGTTTTTTCTTCATAGAAAAAATAGCAACAATGATGGCTTTAAAGTTTAGTACGATAAACATAAGACCAAATCCAGTTGAGATATAGAGTAATATATCTGAAAGTGACGCCATAAAGTTAAACTGTCTGGCAATCTTAGTCTGATCTTCTGGATGTTCCTTTATAAGTTCAGCTCGGTACTGATTCATAGCCCATGTTTCCATGTCCCATGCACCTTTAAAGTAAGTTGAATGTACTCTAATTACACCTAATTTAAAGAACTCTCCAGGATTTTCTCTAATCCACTTTTGAGCTTCAGGCTTAAAGTCCAGTTCTATGTTAGAGGCAATTTTAACATTGTCACTAACAGTTTCTAAGCCATTGTCTAAATGCTCATCTATCTTAGCTTGAAGTTCTGTTGTTTTATAGATATCATCAAAACTTTGCCACCCGCCATGAACATTATTTTGATTGTTGTTGATATATAGGTTAAAACCAGAGTTATATGAAATTGGAATAATACGTCCAAACTTCCTGTAATTTCTGAGCGTCCATGGCGAAATAATCAAAACCATGAAGGCTGTTACTAATGCAAGTAACTTAAGTGTTTCCCTGTAATCTTTATTCTTAAGCCACTCTACCATGGCAAGCAGTAGTGGATAAGCCATAAAGAACGGTTTTACAAGAGACATGATACCAACTGCCAAACCGAGTATAGGATACTTAAACTTCCAATCAAATTTAGTCACTTGAATGGCAATAACAGCTGCTAGTACAAAAGCCGACATCACTTCTGTCCCAATGGTGTTGCAATAAACAATATGCTGCGGCATAAAGATGACACCTAAGGTAGCACCTAATATGATACCTTTTCTTTTCGTCAATTGATGTAAGATGTAGTAAACCAAATAAATGGTTGCCATTGACATGACTACATTTAACCACTTGGCACAAATTTCTACATTTGTACTCCATATCTTAAACCAGATACCTAAGATGGTTGAGTAGCCCATGCCTTGCCAAGCAATTGGATGGCCCTGGAAAGTAAAACCGAGACCTTGATATACATTATCCGCAACATGATAATAAGTTGAGAAGTCATACAACTGCTCAGTAGGAATGTTCTGGATTACGTAAACTCTTAAGTACAAACCAATTAGACTGAGTATAAGTATTACGATGTGTTCTATCTTTAGAAATTTCTTCATTTTAATCACCCTATTTTATTATAAAAGCCAGAGCGAACTCTGGCTAGTCTTTTATCTATTTTCTTTTGAAGCTTTAACAAAATCTCTAAATAAAGGATGAGATCTAGTTGGTCTAGACTTAAACTCTGGATGGAATTGTCCTGCTACATACCAAGGGTGTTTAGACGTTTCTAATTCTACAATTTCAACCAGTCTTTCATCTGGAGAAATACCAGAAATGATTAAACCACTTTCTTCTATCATATCTCTGTAGTGGTTGTTAAACTCATATCTATGTCTGTGTCTCTCATAAATAAGTTCTTCACCATAAGCTTCATAAGCTTTTGTACCCTTCTTAACCTTACAAGGGTAAACACCTAATCTCATGGTACCGCCCATATCCTCGATATCATGCTGGTCTAACATCAAGTCAATTACAGGATTTGTTGTCGATGGCTCTAACTCACTCGAGTGTGCATCATCAAGCTTTAGTACTTTTCTGGCAAATTCAATAACAGCAATCTGCATACCTAAACAGATACCGAAGAAAGGCACCTTGTTTTCTCTAGCATAAGTAGCAGCAGCAACTTTACCTTCAACGCCTCTATCACCAAAACCACCTGGTACCAAGATACCATCCATATCTTTTAAGACATCTTTAGCATTCTCATGGTTGACTTCTTCTGCATGAATCCAGTGAATATCTACTTTCACGTTATTTGATAAACCTGCATGCTTTAGAGCTTCTGCAACCGATAAGTATGCATCATGCAGTTCAACGTATTTACCTACAAGACCAATCTTTACAGTCTCTTTAAGGTTCTTTTCAATCTCAACAACTTTCTTCCATTCATCCATCTTAGGCGCTTTACACTCGATGTTTAAAATCTTACATACCTTAGAAGCAAGACCTTCTTCCTCTAACATAAGTGGTACTTCATAAAGTGTTTCTGCATCCATATTGGTAATAACATTTTGTGGCTCAATGTTACAGAATAAGCTGATCTTGTCTTTGATGTCCTGAGAAATCTCTGTCTTTGTTCTACAGATAATGATGTCAGGTTGAATACCAATTTCACGAAGTTCTTTAACAGAGTGTTGGGTTGGCTTTGTCTTAAGCTCACCTGCCTTATCTAGGTAAGGAAGTAAAGTTAAGTGTACATAACATACATTTTCTTTACCCACATCATGTTTGATCTGTCTAATAGACTCCATGAATGGTTGTGATTCGATGTCACCTACCGTACCACCAATTTCTGTGATAACAACATCTGGATTTTCTTCGTTGGCTACTCTGAATGCGCGTTCTTTGATTTCATTTGTGATATGAGGAATAACTTGGATTGTAGCACCTAGATAGTCACCACGTCTCTCTTTTGTGATAACGCTCCAGTAAATCTTACCAGTCGTCACATTGCTGTTCTTGTTTAAGTTGATATCAATAAATCTTTCATAGTGACCTAAGTCTAGATCTGTTTCAGCACCATCTTCTGTTACAAAAACCTCTCCATGCTGGTAAGGACTCATTGTACCTGGATCCTTGTTGATATATGGATCAAATTTCTGAATCGATACTTTTAAACCTCTTGCCTTTAACAGCTGACCCAGTGACGCTGCAGTGATACCTTTACCTAATGATGAAACAACTCCACCCGTTACAAAAACATACTTTGTTGCCATTTTAACTCCTTTCACAATATCTTATAAGAACACACCTTTTATATTCAATTAACCTAAAAAAGAGGTGACCATCCCCTAAAACGGGATGATCTACCTCTCATAGATTCAGCTTAGATAGACACCCCCTTCGGGGTTTCCATTATATACTCAAAAAATAATACTCACCTAGTATATACCATGATGAGCATTGGTGCAAGCATTTTTTTATGAAATTTTTTTTTACCATGTGCTTTGGTATAGTACATCTTAAATGATTCTGTCCTTTAGTCCTTGAAAAAAACGCTTTCATGAAAAAACTATGAATAAAGATTTAACTACATCTCCAAAAATGTATTAAGTACAAATCAACTTGGATGACAAATTTCTACTTGTTAATCTAAAAGTGATCTTACCATTATTTAAATGCAAAGGGTTCTTTATTCAATAGATTATTCATCACCATAATAAATACTTTTACAAGTAATTTGGCAAAAACCATCTGTAATTGAACAATAGTTAATATTCTTCTGGCGTCCTATACTTAATGTAAGAAATCACGAAAGAGAAAAAGAGGAGGAACAATGTTAAGTTATATGGGTAGAGTTATCGTCATCACAGGTGGCGCAACTGGTATAGGATACGCATTCGCAAAGGCAATGGGACTTGAAGGCGGTAAAATCGTTATTGCTTCAAGAAGAGTTGAAAAAGTTAATGAAGCTGTAGAAAATCTAAAAGCACTAGGTATTGAAGCAAGCGGAACAACATGCGATGTAAGTAAACGCAGTGAAGTTGAAAACTTAAAATCATTCGCCAATCAAAAATATGGTAAGGTGGATGTTTTAATGAACAATGCAGGTATCACTCAAGAGCAAAAGCCAATCTTACAAACAGATGTAAAGACTTACAAAAAACTATTTGAAATCAATTATTACGGTGTTATCAACTGTATTCAAGTTTTTTCTGAAGATCTACAAACAGCACCATCTGCAATCTACAATGTTGGATCTGAGAACAGTTTATTCAATGGTGTACCTCAAGCATCAGGCTATATTTCAACGAAACATGCATTACTTGCTTTAACAGAATCTCTAAGAGAAGAAATGTCTGAAACAACAAATATTTCTTTCATCATACCAGGCTTGGTTCAATCTGAACTAGCAGATGGCTTCCTAAAAGGTATGGATGTAGACAAGTTTGTTTCTACTATTATGAAGCAATTAAAAGAAAATCAGTTTTTCTGCGTGGCACATGCACACAATATTGTGAGAGTGAATAAGAGATACGAAGCATTAAATGCTGCTTATAACACTTTCGCACCTAGATATGAAAATGATGATGAGTTTGATGTAAGAACACAAATTAATAAATTATTGCAAAAGGAGGCAATTTAAAATGGCTAAAAAAGTAATTATTGTAACGGGGGCAAGTTCAGGTTTTGGTAAGGACACTGTTAAGAAGTTCTTAAGTGAAGGTAACATCGTTTACGCAGGTGCTAGAC
>NZ_VANV01000049.1 GCF_022496765.1 Acidaminobacter sp. JC074
TCTATCAAATGACACTACTGTTATTTGTTGTGAGGAAAAATGGATTTAAAGGTATATTTACTGTACAAAGACTTAAATCTATAGGAATTGTATCAAAGAAAGGATATGTCAAAGTATTGGAATTACTTACTTGACATAAAGAGGTATTATGGATTTTATAACTGACTTAACAACACAAACAGATATAATGACAATCCCAGCATTTATTTTCACTATAGCTGCAGCTTTAGTACTTGGGGCACTTTTTTCTATGGCCATTCAATACAAACAATTCGTAAGTAAATCTTTTGCTGTAACAACTGCCATCCTACCAGCTGTCGTTTCAGTTATAATCATGATGGTAAACGGTTCAATTGGAGCCGGAATTGCAGTTGCAGGATCATTTTCACTTGTTAGATTTAGATCAGTTGCAGGTTCTGCTAGAGAAATTGCAATCGTTTTTATATCAATGGCAATTGGATTAGCATGTGGTATGGGTAATGTTGTTTATGCAACAATTTTTTCGGGTATTATTATTCTTGGCATGTTTGTTTTAGAAAATACAAGAATTACAGATTTGGGCAATCAAACTAGACGAAAAACGGTACGAATCACAGTTCCTGAAAACTTAGATTATACTGATATCTTTGAAGATGTTATGAAGGATTTTACATCTTATCATATATTAAGATCCGCAAAGTCTATCAATTTAGGTAGCATGTTTAGGTTAACTTATGATATTGTTTTTAAAGATAGCTATGACGAAAAAGAGTTCTTAGACGAAATAAGAGTTAGAAATGGCAATTTAGAAGTATCATGCTCTTTAGCCACACCATCAAACGACGAACTATAAAATAAGGAGACATTTATGCGTATATTACTAGCTGAAGATGAAAAAGATTTATCAAAGGCACTCGTTTCTGCCTTAGAGAAAAACAAGTATTCTGTGGATGCAGTCTATAATGGCGAAGACGCAGTGGACTATATATTACTCGGTAATTATGACGCTGCTATTTTTGATATTATGATGCCTATAAAATCTGGTTTAGAGGCATTAAGAGAACTTCGTAGCAAGAAAATCGATATACCTATACTCCTTTTAACAGCAAAAGTAGAAATAAGTGACCGTGTAGAAGGTTTGGATTATGGTGCGGATGATTACTTAACTAAGCCTTTTGCCATTGAGGAATTAATGGCAAGAATTCGTACTATGACCAGAAGGAAAATACATGGACGTACCGAAAATGTGATTGTTATGAATCAAACAAAGTTAGACTTATTAAACCACGAAATCATTACACAAGCAGGAAAAACATTCCTGGGTAATAAAGAGTTCCAAATGTTTGAAATGTTTATGAGTAATCAAAATCAATATATTACTGTTGATATGTTATTTGAGAAAATATGGGGATTAGAACACGATGCTGATGTTTCTGTTGTTTGGGTTAATATTTCTAATCTTAGAAAAAAATTAAGAAAACTTCATTCTAATTTGACAATTGAAGCAAAAAGAAATATTGGCTATAGATTGGTGGAAAAAGATGATTAGTAAACTCAAAAAGAGATTTTCTATTGTTGCAATATCTGTTATCACTTTTGTGCTTTTAATTATACTCATATCTGTAAATGTTATAAGTATATCTAATAACATAAAAAGAGCTGATGAAACTTTATTACAAGTTTCAACTATGGTGATGAACAAGTCAGGCATACAAAACAATCAAGCACCTCCATCAAGAGAATTTGACAGAGTATTTGACGCACTACTTGATGATGACAAGAAAATCACGAAACTCACTAGTGCAAATGCAAACATTTACAGTGATATTGATGTACAAGCGTTGGTAGACCAGCTACAACTTACTAGCGGCGATAAAAAAGGCTTTGTAGAAAACTATCGATATCTTATCGTCTCTTCTAATCAAGTATTTTTTCTTGATTACACCTTTGAAAAATTATCAGAAACGAGTTTTCTTTGGGGAAGTTTATTGATTTTTGTTCTAGCCATTGGGTTGGTCGCAATACTTGTTATTCTTTTTTTAAAGCCTGTTTTAAAGCCTATACAAGAAGCCTATGTAAAACAAAAAAGGTTCATTACAGATGCATCTCATGAAATTAGAACCCCACTTACTATCATTTCAACCAATATACAACTTATAGAAATGGAGAACAATAAAAGTGAATGGACTGAAAGTATTTCAAAACAAGTAAAGAGACTCAATCAATTAAGCGAAAGTCTTGTGACCCTTGCGAGAATGGACGAAGATGAAGTAAGATTAGAAAAGAGCGTCATTAATTTATCTGATCTAGTAAACGATGTACTTATTGGCTTTGAACCATCTATAAAAGCTAGTGGTCAAACTATGAGTACTCATATTAGTGATGATATTCGAGTTCTTGGAAACTATGATGCTGTTGAAAAAGCTTTTTCCACTATAATGAGCAATGCTATCAAATATTGCAGTAAAAACGGCCATATTGAAACCATTCTAAAAACAGACAATCGTCAAGTGATTTTAACAGTAACCAATGATGCACAAAACTTGGTAAAAGGAAGTTATAACACATATTTCGAACGATTTTATAGGGCTGAAGATTCTAGGAACTCAGAGACAGGAGGATTTGGCATTGGCTTGGCAATTGCCAAATCAATCATTGAAGAACATCAAGGATCAATCAAGGCTTTGAGTAAAGATGGTCGTACTTTTTCTATCGTCATCAAACTAAAAAAATATTGATAAGCGTTACAATCATAGTTATTATTTAAAATCACTTACTTTGTATTTTGAATATATATACCAAGTTTATAGGAGATATTGATATCAGATGATATTAACATCTCCTATGTAAGGTCATTTAGTTCATACTGTAATCCTTATTGACAGCAAAAAGTGAATTAAAAATGCATTGGTTAAAGATATCTATATAAACGAATTAAATTTGTAAAAGTACATTAATTGCAGTTATTAATTCACTCGATTCTTGAACAAGAATAATCATATATGCTAGTATATAACTAATAAAAATCACATACTTGTGATGAAATGATTATCCCGCTTGTAATCATTTCATTATCTAATGACTAAAAACAGGAGGCTCTATGAAAGTAATCAAACTTTTCACATCACTTATTGTACTAATTTCTTTAATCAGCTGTACCAGTGAATCAATAACGATTGGCACATATCACGATTTATATCTTGAACAGTTTGAAAGTTTAACGATAATATCTTTGGGCCATCAACATGCTAGTGAAGAGTTGCATGAAGAAGATACTCAAATGATTTACGACTTCATGCTCAAGATGGAACCTTTAGGAAGTGTTTTAGCGAGCGAAAACCAAAAGGTGCTAAAAACATTAAACTACATGATAGATGTAAATTTAGCAGATTCACTTTTAAATATTGAAAGTGGTGATGATTATATTTCAATATCACACCAAGGTGAAAACAATGAAGTAATAACTACTATACACATTATGGATGAAGAGGATATGGCCAAGTTCAATGCCATAATCGAAGAATTATACCATTAAAAGGGAGTGTTGAAATAGATTGATTTTATCTATTTCCCTGCATTCCGATGTAATTATGAGTAAACACCTGAATTCATCATTGAATTTAGGTGTTTTTTTGCATCATAAATAAGAGGTAGWATCCTCTGAAATATTTTAGATTCACTTTTACCTACTTCAYTCTAGTTCTTCCTCCTTAATTTCGTAGAATTTTAACCCTAAGTCTAAATTAATGGTTTTGGTATGCAGTTTATTAATGTTTGCTGCAAACATCATAATTCTGAATTCATTATCGATATTGTTAATTCCCTTTGTTAAAAAGCGTCTAAAGCCATAGTTATGTTTCATCAATCCAAAGAACCCTTCTACTTGAATTGAACGATTCATTCTCAACTGAGTGCCATATTCAGAAGTAATGTTTTCTGTTGACTGTTTTCTATATTCAATCATTTTMTCTGATACTTGAATTTGTCTATTTCCCTTAGCTTGTGTACATTTCGCTTTCAACTGACAGTTTCTACAATCCTCACACTCATAGATTTTTATATCTGCGATGTAGCCAGACTTACTTTCCCTAGTAATTTTATTTACAAGGACAAGCTTCCGATTTGCCGCGCATAKGTAAAAATCTTCCTCTGAATTATAGTTCATGTTTTCTCTAAGCTTTATGTTTTTGCTATAATTTCTGTTTTGAGATTGTTCATAATTTTTGGGTTTGATATAACTTTCTAGTTTCATTTTATCTAAGTACACATAGTTTTCTTCACTTTCATAGCCTGCATCAGCTATGATTCTTTGTAGAATCAATTCACAGTATTCTATTAAATAATCTGTAAAAGGTTTCAACGTATGCAAGTCATTTGCCTTATCAAAGGCCATGCATCCAACACCATATCCACCACTTACAGCAAGTTGTATATTGTAGCCAGGCTTCAATTGTCCATTCATCATATGATCATCTTTCATACGCATAAATATCGCATCCGTATCAGTTTTACTATATGAATTTCGATTACCAAGGTTTTCATAATGTTGGTCATACTTTAAACGTTTCTCAAGATAACTTTCGAATAATTCAATGTCTTTTTGTATTTGGTGTTTCTTTTTACCTTTACCGTAAACAAATGTAACATCTTCTCTATCTTTTATGTAATGCAGTAATTTCAGTACCTCTCTTAATCTTTTTGTTTGATATTTGTATGTATACTTAAAGGTAATTTTATACTCTGACTTATATCTTGGATAATAACGACGTTTGATATCTCGTAAGCTTTTTCTTATCTTTTCGCACATTTTCGCATCATTTTTAGTTACTGCTTTTTTCCAAACAAATGTGTATCTATTTGCCACAGCCTCAATTTTTGTACCRTCTATAAATATGTTTGATGTGTCTATTTCACCCATCTGTATCAGAAGAAGTGTCAGTTGTTTAGTGAGATCTTCAATAACTTCTGCAGCATCTTTTCTGAAATTAGCTATCGTTGAATGGTCTGGAGCTTTTTTTCCTTGCAACAACCATTTAAAGCTTATGCGATCTATACATGATTCCTCAATTTTTCTAGAAGAAAAGACCCCTTTAATGTAACCAAGTACAATTATTTGAAAGAGTAATTTCCCAGGATACTTAGTATTATGATAAACAGGAAACTGTATATTCATTAAGGTATAGTCTAATTTTTCAGTAATAGCATAGAGAGTTCTTACTGGGTCATTCTTTGACACCTCTGTAACAACATCAATTGGTAATAAAATTTGATTTGGATTCATTTTTTTGATAAAATCTCCTTAGGTTTGGATTTACATAGTAAAACTTTTTGCGGGGTAATACTATGTATACTAAGTAGATTCGACATCGGATCTACTTTTCCTTTTTGTAATTTTTACCAATTGATAAATAAAAGAAATGAACTATAAATCATCTGATTCATAGTTCATTTTTGTTTTGTTAATTATTTACTTTCGACAGCCCCTTT
>NZ_VANV01000050.1 GCF_022496765.1 Acidaminobacter sp. JC074
TGTTAATGCTTTCTTAGTCTGACCTTGCCTTGCTCACTACTTTTGCCAATAGTTGATTGCTTAGATTGCCAAACTATTGTGAGTGGAAAACCATGGTGAACCATGGCTTATTCCATCTCTAATTTTTTATTTATTTCTTTTATCGTGTACGCTAGGCATTCTGAATCGATTGGATTGATGTGTTTATCTAGTTTCTCTGAATTCCAAAATGTATCAGAATACGAAGCTAACTCACAACCGATTTCCCAGTTTGGGATACATATGAAGTTTCCTCCAAGATGTGAACCTAGTAGAATGTGAAAACTACTGCCATTAACTGATACATTGAACTCATAGGGTTCTTTGTCTGAATAGACATCTACAATAGATTTATAGGTTCTAGTATTTATAATGTGTTTAAACTCAAATGTTATCATCGTTTACCACCTCCAGGCATTTCAGCTTGGATAACAGTACGAATCATATGGTCATCAATTAATCGTTTAGCTCTTTGAAAAGCGTATAGTAAAGCATGAGTACATAGCTTATTTATAGATCTTGCTGAACCGACTGAAAATCTAAAGATTTCATCGATTGCCTTATCAGTAAATATATCAGTTGCACCATCAGCGTATTTTAGATGTGCTTGGATATATTCTTCTGTCTGTGCTCGATCCATTTGCTGTAATTCACAAATGAGATCAATTCTTTGTTTTATAGCTGCATAATTCCTTAGTTTAAGTTTGTCCCAGAGTTCTTTCTGACCAACTAAAATTAGGGACATAGGTGTACGTGAATCCATTCGAGTGTTTAGAAGGAATCGAATTTCTTCTAGCGTTTCTTTTGCAAGCAGGTGGGCTTCATCAACGATGGTCACTACGTTCTTTTTATAGACCCCTTGTATAAGTTCTAATTGTTGATGTAATTGATGCCTAGCATCACCACGATAGAATTTGGATTCAATGCCTAATTGGTCTAAAAGTCCTTTGTAAAACCAGCGTGGTGTCAGTTTAGAATCAGATAGATAAAGAACCTCAAAGTCATCTGCTGGTAAATCATCAGTGAATTTTCTGATGGAAGTAGACTTACCACAACCAACATCTGCTGTGACAATCACAAACATTTGATTTTCAGCTGCATATTTTAATCGTGATAGCACTTCTTCTAGTTCAGAAGACATATATAATGCATCAGATGCGATATCGTTCATAAAAGGTGTTTTCTTCATTTCAAAGTAATCATTAAACATGATCTACACCTCCAAGATCCTTAAATCTAGTTGCAACTTCTTTATTCACTTTTTCACTAGTACTATTAACTTTTAATGCTGCTAGTAACCTAGAACCATTGGCTGTTATGGGTTCTAATGCCTTAAGCATTTTTTTATCGACATTATAACAATCTTCACCGATAACTTGTTTTTTAGCTTTAAATGGCTTGAAATCTTTGTGATGAACTTCGATTTCATCTACCCAAGTTGGATCATAATAGATTTCTACTTCTCGACCCATCAGATGAGTACCGACTTCATATTTATCACCCTTAAAGCTAACACAACCAATTTTGTCGACTCGACGTGATTCAGTTCGTAAAAATGCTTCAGATAGTGTTTCTGCACTTACAAAATCTAAGGACTTTTTATCTCCACGAAAAGCTGTGTTAGGAGATATATTTCCAATCGCTGAATGAGGATTTGAATGATAATAATCATGCAACCATAGGTCAAATGATGTATTAAGTTCTTCAAGCGTAGATGGTTTATCTAAAGCAACTTCTGAAAGAAAAGAATCTACTCTCTTGTTAAAGAACTCAATTTTCCCCTTTGTTTCTGGAGCATATGGTTTACTATGTATAAGCCTGATTCCAAGGCGATTACAAGCTTTCTTCAACCATTCAGACCTGTACTGTTTACCATTGTCTGTTAGAAGCTTCTGTGGTTTTCCGAAGGTCATTATTGCCATTCGTAAGGAATCTTCTATGATATCTACCGACTGGTTATCATAGAATTTTGCAGCAACGACGAATCTAGTAGCATCATCGATAATTGCAGACAGATACACTTGCTTCATTTCACCATCTTTACCGATTGGAAGATAAGGTCCATACTTAATATCAGCTTGGTAAAGTTCCGTACGGTGTGATTTTTGAAATCGCTTTGATGCAGCACCTTTTTGACTGTACATTTTCATTTGTCTTTGACCAAAGCCAGCTGATTGTAGATGTCTTTGTAATGTACTACGCTTAACTGTACCAGGTTCAATCATGCCTTCAAGTTCAAGTATTTGAATGATGTCATTTACGCTTCTTGAAGGAATTTCGCGTCGTAGAATGATAGCATGATCTAAAACTTCTTCGAAGTTCTCAGGCAAATTATTATTAGATCGCTTAAAACCTGTCTTTGGTTTTAGACCTTCAAATCCAAATTCTAAGTAAGCTTGTAGATACCTCATTAATGTACGATAAGAGATATCGTGGTGTCCACAGATTTGTTTTTTTAGTACACTAAGCTCACTCTTGCATAAACCATCATCCAAGAGTGGGGTAATCATAACCAGTCTGTTCCCTGCAATGCTTTCTGGTGTTTCAATTTTGTTCATTTTCTTACCTCCTTGACTTTTATGAGGTAAGAATAACATCTAAAATTTATGGCGAAAATGCAAACTGGGTGGGAATGCCATGATGGCCTTTGATGCAAATTTGAGTGACACTTGTCAACCAATTGGTTTCTTTTAGTCTGAATCTAGAGAGTAAAGAATCAGCTGTTAACGGATAATGTTTATTAAGAACTTTGTACCATTCAGCTTTWAGTAYATTTTCTAATCGATTTAAGTTATTGTTAAACTGTTTATTCCAAAGTTTGATAGTAGATGATTCAGCTGAACAATAGTTACAAGATCCATCTATTTCCGCTTGAACAATACTTGCAGCATAGTGTTTATAAGGTTGTGTAAAATCAGGTATTTCTGTATGTATTCTTCGAYTACAGGATTCACACTTACATTTAAGCCGTCTGAATGCATATCTAAGTTTTTTTCCATCGTCATGAATCACATAACGTATTCTACTRTCATAGTAAGAAAGCTCAGTATTACAGACYGGACAATAACTCAATTCTTTACTCTTGATTAAAAATATCTTCTTCTGGATTGTAAACTACTTCATATAATGTTATGATAACCATAGTTTTGGAGACACCATTATATGAAAAACCAACTTCCCGGGAGGCTTTCGTATAGTGGTGTTTTTCCTTTTCACCTACTTACATATAATTTTATGTAAGTCTATTATATAAACTATGACAAATCAAGAGAGCAAATATA